>DOAQ01000016.1 GCA_003506435.1 Prolixibacteraceae bacterium | reverse complement strand
AAAAACTTTTTGGATACCCTCGTATTTATTCTTCTTCTGAATCTATGCTCACATCGTACAGAAAATCATTGTACGGAAAACGGGTCACATGTATCTTTTTTATTTCCTGATAAAGCAGATCCTTCAGTTCGTCAAAATTGGTTTTTTCGAGGGCTGAAATAAACAGGGAAGGTGTGTTGTTACGGGCCATCCAACTTTTCTTCCAGTCGTCAAGCGAATAGTTTGCCTTGGTGGTTTCACTCAGATCATCATCTTCTTTTTCAACAAAAGTGAAGGCATCAATTTTATTGAAAACATAAATGATAGGCTTGTCGCCGGCATCAATTTCCTGCAAGGTGGAATTCACAATGTCGATTTGTTCTTCGAATCCAGAATGGGAAATATCGACCACATGAACCAGAATATCAGACTCACGAACCTCGTCGAGTGTTGATTTGAATGACTCGACCAGCCCGTGGGGAAGTTTCCGGATAAAACCAACCGTATCGGCCAGCAGAAAAGGAAGGTTGCCAACCACTACTTTCCGGACGGTCGTGTCGAGTGTTGCAAAAAGCTTGTTTTCAGCAAAAACTTCCGATTTACTAAGCATGTTCATCAGGGTCGATTTGCCTACATTGGTGTATCCAACCAAAGCAACACGAACCAGTTTTCCCCGGTTTTTGCGTTGGGTGGCTTTCTGTTTGTCGATCTTTTTGAGTTGCTCTTTCAGATGAGAAATCTTATCGAGAATGATCCGGCGGTCGGTTTCAATTTGAGCTTCACCCGGTCCGCGCATCCCGATACCACCACGCTGGCGTTCGAGGTGAGTCCACATGCGGGTCAGCCGCGGAAGCAGGTACTGGTATTGGGCCAGCTCTACCTGTGTTTTTGCATGGGCGGTTTGCGCCCGTTTGGCAAAGATATCGAGAATCAGGTTGGTACGATCAAGGACTTTACATTCAAGCGAACGTTCCAGGTTTCGCAACTGGATCGGACTTAACTCATCGTCGAAAATCACAGTGTCGATCTCGTGAGCTTTGACATATTCGCTTATTTCTTCGAGCTTTCCGGAGCCAACAAAGGTCACCGGATGGGGCATGGCTAGCCTCTGTAAAAATTGTTTTTTCACTTCAGCTCCGGCTGTATCAGCCAGAAACTCCAACTCGTCCAAATATTCCTTTGCCTGTTTCTCGTCCTGATCTTCATTGATCAGTCCCACTAAAATTGCAACTTCTGTTTCCGGTCTTGTATCGATCATAAATTGGTATTACTTGTAATAAAAAAACCTGGTTCCACCCAATGCAGAACCAGGAATTCATATTTTTATTTCTGGAAATTTTCTACTGAAGTACGAAATTAATTGGAACTGTATATGAAACCTTCACTGCTTTACCCCTTTGTTTTCCGGGTTTCCACTTGGGAAGGCTATTTACCACACGCAAGGCTTCCTTATCGAGTGACGGGTCGACACCCCTGGCAACTTTTGCTGCGGTAACACTGCCGTCTCTGTCAACAACGAAGTTTACGTAAACTTTTCCCTGAATACCGTTTTCCTGGGCAATAACCGGATATTTAATTGACTGAGCTATAAACTTACGCAATGCCAATTCACCACCGGGAAATTCCGGCATTTCTTCAACGATAAAGAACACCTGAGCTTCTTCTTCTTCTTCCGCTTTCTGCATAACAACAGGGGCAACATCAACGACTGTTTCATTATCGGCTTCAGAGTCATCAATTTCAAGTTCTTCGTTGATTTCAGTATCGTCATCCACAATGGTCAACACCTCAATTGTTTTTGGAGGAGGAGGTGGTGGCGGCGGTTTTACTTCTTCCTGACGCGTTATAGGAATGATCTCATCTTCGACTTCTTGTTCTGCTATCGAGCCCAGAGAACTGGCCTGTTCCACTTTTGTGTTCCATTCGAAAGCAAAAAGAGTAATCCCCAGAGCGATCACTAATCCAAGCTGGATAAAAATATTCCTTTTGTTCTCCAGATCAGCTTTTGGCGATTTCTTTAGTTCCATAGTTAATTTTTATAAGTTATTCTGAATCAGAAATTATTTTTCTTTTGAGGGCTTAAAGATAAAAAATAATCTTCAAAAGCAATAAAATCATATTTCAATTTTTAAGATTCGAAAAGAATTAAAACAACGCACCTGAAAAGTTACTGTAATACAAAATTTATCGGAACATTGTAATTCACTTTTACTGGTTTCCCGTTTTGTTTTCCGGGTTTCCATTTGGGTAGATTTTTTACCACCCTGAGAGCTTCGGCATCCAGGGCCTGATCAATTCCCCGGAAAACCCGAACATTGGTTACTTCTCCTGTTTTATCAATTACGAACGTGATGATTACCTTTCCATGAATACCATTTTCCTGAGCAATAACCGGATATTTAATCGAGGAATTGATGAACTTCAGAAGGGATGGAATACCTCCGGGAAATTCGGGCATCTCGTCGGTAATCCATACCGGCGGGACATCTTCTTCTTCTCTGATATTTTTCACAAGGTAATTCTGAACCGTGATTATGTCTCCCTCTGTAATTTCGGAATTGAAGATTTCGAATTGGTCATCTTCTATCCCCTGATCATCCTCCACAATTTCAAAAACAGTTATTTCCCTGACCGGCGGGGCAACTTCTTTTTTCTCTTCATGGGTTATTGGTATCATTTCTTCAATCGGCGGTTCCAGTTTCAATGTGCCAAAGCTTTCTGTTTCCGGGACAGGCGTTTTCCATCCGAAAGCAACTAATACGGCAGAAAGACTGAGCAGCAATCCAATTGAAAAAAACAAAGAACGTTTGTTCTCAAGATCGGCTTTTTCGGTTTTTTTAGTTTTCATGGCTTTTGTTTTTAAGATTAACGTTAAAAATTCAGTTAGTATTCAAGAACCGTGTTCAATGGTATCTGCCAGTGTCCAATACTGAAAAGGTAATCTGTACAATCAAAAGCTTTACGAATGGGATAAAACAAAATCCTTACCAAAAATTATTTGAGACGGGTTAATTTTCTGTATATGTTATTTCATTTTTTATTCAACCCGCTATTTTTAATTCCATTTGGTTGTCTTTCTCCGAATTCCCCTAATAAAGAATTTATTGTTTTTTACCGGGAAGAACCGATATCCGAAGAATGCCAAATCTGCTTTTAAGTCTCTGCTTTTTGCAGAAATGGTCCGAAACTCAAAAGCTGTTTCTATTATTTTCATAAACTGCGAACGTTTCTCTTTGTCCGATTCCTGTTCGATTCTGCACATGACTTTGTCAATTTGTGCCTCAGTCAATGTTCCTACATTTTCTATTGTAAGTTCTTCAATAATTTTTTGATTCTCCATGTTCAAACAGGGAAAGAGCTTGATCTCGTTTTGAGACAAATTCTTTTTTAGTAGCTTTATTCGCTCAATTAGTAAAGAATTTATACGCATGAAAAATTGTAACCCAATCCTTATCCTTATCTTTTTTGTATTCACATTCCTGAATGGATTTTCTCAGGAAGAAGCGCCGTTCTCAATCACCCATGGCCCGTATCTTCAGCATTTAACAGATAATGGTGTTATCATCGTGTGGACAACCAATAAAAACGCGGTTTCGTGGGTCGAGCTTGCCCCCGACGACAGTACTCATTTTTACCTGACAGAACGGCCAAAATACTATTCGGCAGTGTATGGTTTCAAAGATGTGGGAAAACTACATGCCGTGAGGCTGGAAAACCTTTTGCCTGCTACCACCTACCGTTACCGGGTGTATTCGCAGGAAGTGCTGAAACACGAAGGTACGAAAGTGCAATACGGAACCGTTGCCGCAACAAAAGTATATAAGCAGGACCCGCTGGAATTTACAACCATTGACCAGGCAAAGAAAAATCTTTCATTCCTGATCATTAATGATATTCACGGCAATAACGAAATGATGGAAACCCTTCTGAAACAGGGGGATTATCAAAAATCCGATTTTATCATTTTCAACGGCGATATGGTGAGCGATTTTAAAAGTGAAGAACAACTGTTTGGCGATTTCATGGATACGGCAATCAAGCTTTTTGCCAGAGAAAAACCAATGTATTATGCCCGTGGCAACCACGAAACACGTGGTATTTTTGCCAATGCTTTTCCGTATTATTTTCCGTCGCCTTCCGGGAAATTATATTATCTGCTACGTCAGGGACCAATCTGTTTTGTAGTACTCGATTGCGGTGAGGATAAGCCTGATTCGGATATTGAATACAGCGGGATTGTTGCCTTCGACCAGTATCGTGATGCCGAGAAGGCGTGGTTGGAAGAAGCGTTCAAAAGCAAGGAATTTACCGATGCCCTTTATAAAGTAGCTGTCGTCCACATGCCTCCGTTTGGCGGCTGGCACGGAGAAGACGAAGTGGCCCAAAAGTTTGTTCCCCTTCTCGACAAAGCAGGTGTTGATGTAATGTTTTGCGGGCACCTGCACCAATACATTAAAAAAGGACCACAGCCCGGCATCAGGTTTCCGATTGTTGTAAATGCAAACAACACCGTTGTAAAAGCGGTTGCTGAAGAAAACGGAATGAATATAAAAGTGCTGAATTTGCAGGGAGGGATTGTCGATTCGATGATAATCCAACCGGAAAAATAATAGTACAGAAAACTCAAAAAAGCCGCAAAAAAGCCGCAGGAATCGCCGTTTCAAAATTCAGCGTCTTGCCTGTTGTTGGATGAATGAAAGAAAGTTGCAGGGCATGAAGCCCCAAACGCCGGAGGGGATTCGTAACTGCTCCGTATTTTTTATCGCCCGCAACACTGTGCCCCATTTCCTGCATGTGAATCCGTATCTGATTTTTCCGACCGGTTTCAAGGTTGACTTTCAGCAGCGAATAGTTTTTATTTTTTTTCAGTGTGGAGTAATGTGTAACCGCTCTTTGTCCTTTCCCGGGGGTTGGCGACGAATGCATCTTAAACGAGTTGTCTTCAAAAAGGTACGAAACAACGACTCCCTTCTGCTTTTCAACGGTTCCTTCAACAACCGCAATATAGCTTCGGTCGATAATTGTGTCGTTCCACGAATCCTGTAATTTGCGCTTTACAGGCTCATTTTTTGCAAACAACATCAGCCCGGAAGTTTCGCGGTCGAGGCGGTGGACAATAAATATTTTATTCGCTTTATTCTGTTTTTTTACATGATCGCTCAACATACTGTATGCTGTGGCCCGTTTTTCATTTTCCGTTGCAATGGAAAGTAATCCGGCTTGCTTGTCGATAACAATTATATCCTGATCTTCATAGACAATTTCATAATCCCGAATCTTTTTTTCTGTCGAAAATTTTTCGTTGCTGATTTCAACTTTCTGACCGGGAATAAGAACATGGTCAAACTGTGATATTGCCTGCCCGTCAACCAGAACCCTTTTTGCGCCTAAAAATGATTTGATTTTAGTCCGGCTTGTAGATGGCATCTGCGTCAGCAGAAATGCAAGAAGCTGGCCGTTTTCTTTAACTTGAAAGACGGTTCCTTTATTCGTGTTTGATGATATTTTAGTTTGTCTGTTATCCTTTTTCTTCATCGAAATTATCTTGTTGGCAGGAGACAAAAATACAGTATTTATTAATGGGAACGATTTAAGTTTCTTCAAAACAAAGATGTTTTCCTATTGTTTTGTATCTGCCGACAAAGCAAAAAGACGCCGGTTTGCAGGTTTTTAACATTGGTTGAAAACTTCAGGCTTGAGTTTGAAGAGATTGAAAAATAGTTTATTGTATTTTTACTGAAAACCTGAATAATTCTAATCTGATGAAATAGCCATAAGAGCTAAAGCTCATACCAACAGAAAATGAATGAATGGCTATTCTCCCGAGGCTTCGGGATTGGGATTTTGATTGAAAAACAATAGTTAATACGAAAATTGCACAATCAATTTTGAAAAAATAAACACATGAAAAGCATTCCAGTACTTATTGCTTCCGGGAAATCACTGGCCGAAACGTACGAAACCGCATTAATTTCCCTGTATGAGAAGGGTACCCGTTTCAAAACCCAGTACGATAAACCCGGCGATCCGTTAAGTATAGATTGTACAATGAATATGACGATCCTTGAACCGGAAACGGACCCGATGATCCACATGGCTTTTCCGGGAGGAATTGATGACCTGAGAGAGTATGTGCTGGAGTTGAAAGGTATTAAAGATCACTGGGTAAAAAACATGAACGATGAAGCAGACACCCGCTGGGAATATACCTACCATGGGCGGTTACAAAACTACGGCGTATGGAAGGAAATTCACAGCGGGAAACAGCTCGAAGCCGGAGGGTTTAAAATTGATCAGATACAGTCGGTTATTACTAAATTGTCGAAACAACCGTTTACCCGCCAGGCGCAAATGATCACCTGGATGCCCAATATCGATAACGATTGTTACGACCCGCCTTGCCTTCAGTCGCTGTGGTACCGTATTTTAGAAGATGAAGAAGGTATTTATTGGCTGAACTGCAATGTGCGTTTTCGCAGCAACGACGCATGGGGAGCAAGTTTTATGAATATGTTCGGGTTTATTCAATTTAATAAAGAAGTTATTGCCGCCGGAGTTGCTGAGGAAACAGGAAAAACAGTGAAACTGGGACGAATGAACTGGCAGGCCGATTCATACCATATCTACGGGAAAGATATTCAGACCGCAAAAGAATTACTTTTCGACAGGGCGGGAGAGATGCCCTTTGAACAGCGAACCATGAATTTTAATGATCCGTTCATTAAAGAAATGTATGATAATGCCGAAGCGGTTGTAGTCAGAAAAATAAAAGATTACGACGAGTCGCATTAAAAATCAGTACCCGCTCAAAACTCACATTTTATTAGAATCAAATACGTTTTTAAAAAATTAACAAACAACCTATAGATTAAATGAAAAAAGAATTTAAAAGAATCATGTCCTCTGTTTTAAAGGGATTGGCAATGTTATTAATTGTCATTTGTGTGCAATCAGCTATTGCAGGTGATAACCCAAACTCTAAATTTGGAGGTGTTCAGATTGGCGTAATCACGTATAGTTTTCGCAGTATGCAGGATCAGTCATTACCAGCTATTCTCGGCTATGCTGTACAGGCAGGTTTAAGTTCTGTTGAATTGATGGGATCACCGGTAGAACAATATGCAGGAATTCCTGACAGTAAGGATACTGAAGTGTTAAAAAAGTGGCGCACATCGGTCTCGATGGACAAATTCAAGGAAATCCGTAAAATGTTCGATAAAAAGGGAGTAAAGATTCATATTCTGAAGCTGGGTAGCCACACCTGGTCGGACGGTGAAATTGATTATGCTTTTAATGTTTGTAAGGTTTTGGGGGCAAAAGGTATTACAATGGAAGTGTCGGAAGATGCTGCCAAACGAATGGGACCATTTGCCGAAAAACACAAATTGTATGCGATTTTCCACAATCATCTTCAGCCGGGAGATCCAAACTTTAGTTTTGATAAAATTTTATCCTATGGGCCTATGCTTATGCTGAATTTTGATGCAGGTCATTACGTCGGGGCAACAGGCTTAAATCCTTGCGATTTGATTAACCGGCTTCATGGAAGGATTGCAAGCATCCATATAAAGGACAAAACCGGGCCGAAAGCAGAAGAACCAAATAAAAATCAGGAATTTGGGAAAGGGCAAACTCCGGTAAATGAGATTTTCCGGTTGGTACAGGAAAACAAATGGCCAATCAATTGCGATATTGAACTGGAATACAATATACCCGATGGTTCAGACGCTGTTAAAGAAGTAAGTAAATGTGTTCAATATTGCCGCGCTGCTCTTTCTTCAAAGAAATAATCGATTTTGATAAAAAGGGAACAGCATAAAAACTTCAGAAAAAGAAGATACAAAACGAAAGAGGCTGACCAAAAGTAATTGGACAGCCTCTTTTATATTTCAGGTTACATAGATTATTCTCCCAATCGTGCCACCAAATACTCGCGGTTTAATCGGGCAATGTTGGCAATCGAAATATTTTTTGGGCATTCCACTTCGCAGGCGCCGGTATTGGTACAACCGCCAAAGCCCAGTTCATCCATTTTGGCAACCATTGCTTTTGCACGGCGGGCAGCTTCAACACGTCCTTGCGGCAACAAAGCCAGGTGACTGACTTTGGCCGAAACAAACAACATGGCCGATGAGTTTTTGCAGGCGGCCACGCAGGCTCCGCAACCGATACACGATGCAGCATCCATTGCGTCGTCGGCATCCGGCTTCGGGATCGGAATGGCATTGGCATCGGGTACGCCACCGGTATTCACCGATACATAACCACCGGCAGCAATGATCTTATCAAATGCCGAACGGTCGACAATGAGGTCTTTGATGATCGGGAAAGCAGCAGCGCGCCAGGGTTCGATGGTAACTGTTTCGCCATCTTTGAATTTGCGCATGTGCAACTGGCAGGTGGTTACATCGTCATCCGGTCCGTGCGGGCGGCCATTGATGTACAACGAGCACATTCCGCAGATACCTTCGCGGCAGTCGTGGTCGAAGGCAACCGGTTCCTTGTTTTCGCTGATCAGTTGTTCGTTCAGGATGTCCATCATTTCGAGGAACGAGCTGTCAGTCGAGATGTTGCTTACTTTGAAGGTTTCGAAACGGCCTTTCTCTTTGGGACCGTTCTGACGCCAAACTTTAAGCGTGAGATTTATTGTTTTTTCCATGATTGATCTCCTTTTTTAAAAGCCATTACTTGTAATTACGCTGAACCATTTTCACACTCTCGTAAACCAGTTCTTCCTTGTGAAGAGCGGGTTCTGAATCTTGTCCTTTAAATTCCCAGCAGGAAACATAAGCGAATTTGTCATCCTGACGGAGAGCTTCGCCTTCTTCCGTCTGATATTCTTCGCGGAAGTGTCCGCCGCAACTTTCTTCACGATTCAGTGCGTCGCGTGCCATCAGGTCGCCAATTTCAATGAAGTCGGCCAAACGGCTGGCTTTTTCCAGTTCAATATTCATTCCTTTCATATCGCCCGGAATACGAACGTTGCTCCAGAATTCTTTTTTGATTTCAGCAATTCGTTGAATAGCATGTTGCAAACCTTCCTTGTTACGGCCCATTCCAACGAAATCCCACATTGCCAAACCAAGTTCTTTGTGAATGCTGTCAACCGAACGTTTTCCCTTGATGCTCATCAGTTTTTCGAAACGTGTTTTAACCGCTTTCTCTGTTTCAATGAATTCCGGTTCATTCGTTGTCATGCGTGGTGTGCGAATGTCGTCGGCCAGGTAATTCTGAATAGTATAGGGCAATACGAAATAACCGTCGGCCAATCCCTGCATCAGGGCCGAAGCGCCCAAACGGTTGGCACCGTGGTCGGAGAAGTTAGCTTCACCGGCAGCAAATAAACCGGGAATATTGGTTTGTAATTCGTAATCGACCCAGATACCGCCCATGGTGTAGTGGATAGCCGGGTAAATCATCATCGGTGTTTCGTATGGATTTTCGTCAACAATTTTTTCGTACATCTGGAACAGGTTCCCGTAACGGGATTCAATCACATTTTTGCCCAGACGATCAATTGACGATTTGAAATCGAGGTAAACAGCCAAACCGGTTGCACCAACGCCGAAGCCGGCATCGCAACGTTCTTTGGCCGCACGCGAAGCAACGTCGCGCGGAACCAGGTTACCAAATGCAGGATAACGGCGTTCCAGATAGTAGTCGCGGTTTTCTTCAGCAATTTGGGTTGGTTTTAATTTTCCGGCACGAATAGCTTCTGCATCTTCTTTTTTTGCAGGAACCCAGATACGGCCATCGTTACGCAACGATTCCGACATCAGGGTCAGCTTACTTTGGAATTCACCGTGAACCGGGATACAGGTTGGATGAATCTGGGCATAACACGGGTTTGCAAACATAGCTCCTTTATGGAAAGCCTTAATGGCAGCCGATCCGTTCGATCCCATCGCATTGGTTGAGAGGAAGAATGTATTTCCGTAACCACCGGTTGCCAGTACCACTGCGTGACCAAAATGACGTTTCAGTTCGCCGGTAACAAGGTCGCGGGCAATAATGCCGCGGGCTTTCCCATTCACAATAACAATATCGACTAATTCAGTGCGGGTATACAATTTTACGGTTCCGGCATTCACTTGACGCATCAACGCCTGGTAAGCGCCCAGTAATAACTGCTGACCGGTTTGTCCTTTTGCATAAAAGGTACGGCTCACCTGGGCGCCGCCAAATGAACGGTTATCGAGCAAGCCGCCGTATTCGCGTGCAAACGGAACGCCTTGTGCCACACACTGGTCGATGATGCTGTTGCTCACTTCGGCCAAACGATAAACATTGGCTTCGCGGGCACGATAGTCGCCCCCTTTGATGGTATCGTAGAACAAACGGAAAACCGAGTCGCCGTCGTTCGGATAGTTTTTTGCAGCATTGATACCACCCTGTGCAGCAATCGAGTGTGCACGGCGGGGAGAATCCTGGATGGTAAAGCTTTTTACATTGAAACCCATTTCACCCAATGAGGCGGCAGCCGAAGCGCCGGCCAAACCGGTACCAACAATGATCACATCCAGTTTACGTTTGTTGGACGGATTTACCAGTTTCTGGTGATCTTTATAGTTTGTCCACTTCTGGGCCAATGGCCCTTCAGGTATTCTTGAATTTATTACGCTCATAGTTCAAATCTTTTCGATTAAAATTTAATCAGGAAATACAACGGAATAACGGAGAAACCAACAGCTACAAGGATTGCATAAATTGTTGCAACAAACTGAAGGCGTTTGATCCAAACTTTGTTTGAAAGTCCAATGGTTTGAAACGCTGACCAGAACCCGTGTGCCAGATGAAACCCAAGCAGCAACCCGCCCGCTACATACATAAGATCGTAAACAACACTGGCTTTAAACAAACCGGCTACCAAGGTGTAGGTATCTTCCATCTCCACTCCATCGATCAGTACTTTTGACAAAGAATGCGGATCGAATTTAATTATCCAAAAAAAGTTGATGATGTGCATGACCAGGAAGACCAGGATCAGTGCACCCAGTACCAGCATATTGCGCGATGCCCATGAACTGGAATTTGTTTGTTGCGATACTTTGTAAGCAACCGGACGCGCTTTCATGTTCTGAATGCTGATAATAAGCGACCAGATGATGTGCACGACAAAACCTAAACCAAGTACCGGTTCCATGATTTTAATGGCAGGGTTGGTGGCCATAAAGTTTGCGCCCAGGTTGAAAAGTTCACCACTGTCGTCAAAAATCAACAACAGGTTAATACAAAGGTGAACCAAAATGAACATCATCAGGAACAATCCGGTAATGCTCATCAAAAATTTTCTTCCAATAGAGGCAGTCAGAAAATTGCTCATAGAATATTAGTTTTTGTTTTTAATTAATTTTCCAGAAAAATCATACAAATGTAGATGAACCATCTTCACCTGCAAAAAAAGGCGCCCGAAAATAACTAATTTAGATTCGTTCCGAATTCTGTTTATTCCGAATTTTTAACTATTTGACCAAAAAATTAAACAAGAGAAAGAAATTATAGTTTTCATCTTCCGGGAATTTCTTCACCACAATTTTTACATGCCCCGTTTCCGGCCAGCCAATCGCACATGCGTTTGATCGTATCCAGATCGTCGGTTCAGCCGGGAACGACCAAATTGGTAATTTCGAGCCAGACACCTTCTTCAGGTAATCACCGAGGCTCCCGGAAAAGGAGTTGTATGGCTCGGCCCGATGATGAAAATATAGTCGATTTTCCGGTTAGGGTCAAAAAACGTCCTGCCGCGTAAAGTTCCCGGGTTTGAGAAGTATCCTGGCAAGTGGTAACGGATGTTCCCAAGGCGATGAATAATAAAAAGATCAGAAGTTTGGTTTTCATAGCCATTGAGCTTATTCCTATGAAGTTAGCACATATTTAAGTAAAAAGACAGGCTACATTTTGTTTGAATGCTCAATTTCAATATTTTTGCAGGGCTTTTAAAAAGACAACAGATATTAGACAATAGATTTAAGACTTTGTTTAAAAGCACGATAAAGTAATTTTGGTTTCATAGTTCAACGGATAGAACGACAGTTTCCTAAACTGTAAATCCGGGTTCGATTCCCGGTGAGACTACTTAAAAATCTCTTAATACATTGATTTTAATGGGTTTTTGTTTTGTGAGGGAACAAATGGGGAACGAATCTTGTTTTTGCAAAAAAATTGCCCGCCAAGAGTAGCGGGCAACATCAATGTACAAAACGTAACCATTAACGGTTATAGCAACCGAAAAGAACTAACAAAAGCCATTTGTTTTTTTAATATCTTATTCATTTTTAAGTGATTCTTTATCTGTGATCTGTCGTCCTGCCGGGTTCTGATTTTCGGTCATAA
Source organism: Prolixibacteraceae bacterium (assembly GCA_003506435.1). Lineage (GTDB taxonomy): Bacteria > Bacteroidota > Bacteroidia > Bacteroidales > Prolixibacteraceae > GWE2-42-39. The sequence goes on along the minus strand of DOAQ01000016.1, from coordinate 149,111 downwards.
GAGCCAGCTTTTTATTGATTTTATAGGAAAATCCCAGAGATGTAATTCCATAAACAGCAATCAGGATTGCAATTGTCAGTAAAATTTTAAAGTTTCTGTTCATTTTTAAAAGCGTTAGTGTAATCCAGGTGAAAATGAGAATGTAATTGTATGTTTTAGCTGAGAGCCGATTTTCCATCTGCAAACTTATTTTTGTAGACAAAATACCCAAGCATTCCGATAATTGTTAGTACAATGACAATTACAATCCAGTTTGAACCGCCTTTACTGACAGTATGATCGAATGGGTTAAAAATTTGTTGTATTTCCATGGCATTAAATTTCAATTGAGTTGATCACTGCGGTGTAAGCATCTTTAATGTCGTTGACCTCAATATTCACAAGTTTGCCTACCGGATTCCTGAATTTGAGTTTTTTTCCTTTATGCTTCAAAAACAGCTTAGTAAGAATGTCATTTTCATAATGTTTTATTCTTTCTTTCAGAAGGGCATTTTCAGAACTCAAATCATTATTTTCATTCTCAATGGTCTGTAACTTCCCGGACAGTTCATCCTTTTGTCTTTCAATTGTTGCAGCCTTTAATGAAATAGTTGAATCCGGATTAAGATAATTGTCAACCAAAACCCCTATGAATTCGGCTTTTGAGTTTGTGCCAGACTGTTCGTAAGTGTCCTCAAATAAAGCAGCCAGATCACTTTTTGCCTGTATTTGTATGTTCTTAAATCCTATACGGTTTGCCATACTTTCTATTTTTTGAAGATTAATAAAACAAGAATGATCCCACCCAATATAAATATCCAATAATTGGATTTTTGTGAGGACCCAACCTCCGGGGATAAAATAGGTGATAATTGTTTTTTTAGAGTTTCAAATACCTTTGATAATGTATCCTGAGGATTTGTATTCAACTGTCCCGACGTGGGTGTATTTGAATCTCCCCAATGCAAATAATCTTTGCTCCCTATTGGAGCAAACATATCCTCAGTAACTTCACTTGAAGGGATTGTAGTTGCTCCCGGAATTTGAGCCCACACTTCATCAGTAAAACTACTTCGGTGATTTTTAAATTCATATCCGGCTCCCAATATTACGTGGTCATCTATGATTGTTAGTGGGGGAATATAATTCCCTCCGTATGTGTTGCGACTATAACTCATGTTGTTTAATTTTTGTTTTTAACTAATATTTACCAGTCATTCATTTAAAATACATCAACCATATACTTGCCATATAGCAACCATATACAAAAAATACACATGGTTACAGTTGTTATATATAGGAACCATATACAGACCATACAACTGTTTACAGGTATTAAATATACGTGCCATATACAAAGAACTAAGTATAAATATACGAATATGGCGTGGCATGGTGGCCGCTTAATGCAAGCAACTATGATTAACTGATATATGGATCATCGACAAAAACCAGTTTTTTATTAAGAAAACCTATTTGCCTTGGAGTCAAGAATTTTTGTTCCGGAAAGTAATTCATTTCTTTTAGTTCTTCAAAATATCGTTCATTTAGATACCTACGCAAGGTCCTTCCAGAAACACCAATCTTTCTTGCATACTCATTTTTTAACATAGCTTTATAAAAAGGTAGCGTCATAGGCATAAATGATTAAAATCCGGAGGAAATGGCATTCCCCCGGATTTTGATTTAACTTTCATTGTTTTAGCATTTTTGCAAGGTCAATCACATCAACTATGTGATTTAAATACAATCTGTTATTTTCTTCAAAAAGGTATTTGTCCTGAATCAATTCTTTCATAATGTCATACATTATTTTGATAAGGGTGTCAAATCCTTCATCTTCTCTCATCTCATTGATGAATTCCTTAGCTTCATCGCTCAATACGAATGTTTCTTGTGCTTCCATCGTTTCGTACATTTGAAGTTTAATTATTTGTTTTTCAGTAATTTTAAAAGAAATATTGAACTGGCCACGTATTCAATATATTCCCCGTTTTTGTCCTCTCCAATAGTAGAATCAAAAATTAGTTCGATTAAAACATCTTGAAAAAAATCAATATTTTCATTAAGGCCTGCATTATTACTTTCTTGTAAAAATGCGATGTAATCCAGTGCATCATTGCTCAATACGGCTGTTTCGTGTAGTTGTGTTTCCATAGTTTTGTACATTTAAAAAGTCATTAAAATCTTTGTTTTTAGGATATATTATTGATGAATAATTAGTTACATTCGGATTTAGTGCCTTTATTTTTTGGACTGTCCGGTTTCCGGCATCGTCATTGTCCAGAAATAAATTGATGTTTCGGGCAGATATTAAAAGCGGCTCAATGTATTTCAGGTTTTCAACGGTATTCAGTATAATTGTTTTATTTCCGGGCTTCCGGGTTTTGTAATACACCATAGCCGAAAGAAAATCCATAAAACCCTCAAAAACATTGATTGTGCTGTTGTTCCCCGGAATGGTTGTTATGTATTTGGGGCTTGCTGCACCCTTAAATCCTTCAGGGAATTTATCTGTTTTAAAACCATTTCGGAGTTCATACCCGCCTTTGTCGTTTTTAAATGCCAGGGCGAAATACCGGCTTCGGCCTGCTACGTAATAGGCTTCCATTACATAAATACAAGCGATTTCAAAGGGGATACTCCTTTCATTGAGATATTGTAACAATGCCCGGTTTTGAATTGGTTGAACGTGCTTTATTTCGATACCCGCAGTTTTTTGCTTTTCAGAAAAAGAAAAAGACGGTTTCGATAATCCGGGCTTTTGTAAAATTAAGAGAGCGCCGGTTATATCAGTATTGTACATCAATATTACCAGATCGAGAATATTTCCCCCGGAACCGGTCCCGGCATCGTACCACTGGTTTTTCGAAAGATTGACTTTAAAGCTGGGGTTTTTATCCGTCCGGACGGGCGAATTATACCAGGCATCATTGTTACCGTACACCCGGATCGGCTTATGTCCCTGGTTGCTTAAAAAGTCAGCTATTTGTATTTTTTTGGCTTGTTCGCAATTCATTTTTTCTTTTTTCTGATTAGCAATTTTGCTTAAAGTGGTTATTATTCTGATTTTCAACTACTTTACTACTTTACTTTAGATGTTCTCTATATATATTAGCTTAAAGTAAAGTGCTTTAATATTCTATTTTGCTAATATTCTTATAGTCAAACACATAAGCCGCTTTACTTTAAATAAAGTGATAAAGTAAAGTGATAAAGTGCTTTTACTTTGGTATGTTACATTCATATTCAACTGAATCCTTTTTTTGAGTTATAAATCTGTCTTCTTTCATTCGTTTAATTAGGTCTGAACATTTGTTTTTCCCAAACGATTCAAACATGTTTTTATGGCAAACTTGATAGATTCGATCTTGAAGTTTCCCAAATGAATAGCTTTCCCCATTTGTGTAAATCTGTTTTAGTATGTCAACTATTTCAATGTGTGTAAGCTCAATAGCCTTTGGGCTTTGCGGCTGGTAACCTTGTGTTTTTTCTTCATCCGATAAATTTCCTTCGTCATCAATTGAATAGGCAAAAGATTCAAAATCTTTATGTCTCGTGAATTCTGGTTCTACAATCGTTAAGCGGGTATTACTACTTTCATCCCTGGTTAGTTTTGCCACTGTTTCAGCTTTATTTATCAATTCAGTTCCCAAGTGGCCGCGTGCGTTTGAATCTCCTTTATTTTGATGTAGAATTGTTAAAATATGGATGTTTTTCTGTTCTGTCCATTTGAGTAGTTTGTCAGAAATGAATGTGGCTTCTTTTTCATCATTTATGGACGAAACAAAATCCCGTATGCCGTCAATCACTACGAAAAACAGATCGGGGACATTATTAATAGCAAATTCGGCTATTGCAATTCGTTGCTTATAATTGAATTGTCTGAGTGACAGAAATATTAGATTATTGGGATGATCTTTTTCGTTACCTGTTACTTTTTTTGAAATAAACCTTATGATCCGAACACATTCCGGCTTTCCTTGCTCATTGTCTATCCATAATATTTTTCTTTTATCTGACAATCTTGGAATAAATTTCAATATTGGATTGCCAGTAAGTAGAGTGCAAATAAGTATAGCTGTAAAAGTTGTTTTCCCCACTTTAGGACGTGCTAGAATTGTCGAAAAGTTTCCCAAAGTGGCAAATATTTGGTTGCCGTATTCGCCATTTATTTCAAGGCAAATAGGTGGAGCCACAAATTCATGATCTGCCTTTAATGCCGATTGACCTATAAGCGTTTTTAGTTGTTCCTGGGTAAATTCCATTAAGAATTATTTTTCAGAGATTCAATTATTTCGCTTTTAAAAAAGAAACACCTTTTACCTACATTGTACTGTTTGAATTTGCCGAGTTTGATTTGTCTGTCAAACGTTGGAATTGAGATTCCGGCTAACTTTGCAGCCTGTGGTTTTGAAATTCTATCTCCCTCAAATTCTGGGAGTTCCTTCATTTCTGTTTTTTGACTGAACATTTCACTTAAAACTTCTTTTAAAGTTTTTTTGTCTGTTGCAATAATTACTCTGTCATTTTCCATCTTAGTAGTTTTAAATATTTGTAATACATGGTGTAAATATAGATAAAACAAATATAAAACACAATAAAGCAAATAAAATATAAAAATATGATAGTGAAATATTTGTAATTGTGTGATATTCTTATCTTTGTGTTTATGGAAACTTACTATGAAAAAATAAAACGAATAAGAAAGTCAAAGGGCTTAAATCAAGTTGACATTTGTGCACAAATTGGAATAACTCAGCCGTCATTTGCAAGTATTGAAGCTGGCAGAACAAAAACTATAAGCATTGAATTAGGCAAAAAAATTGCTAAAGCTTTGGATGTAGGCTTTAATGAACTTTTTGAAATTGATTCCATAGATGATACAGTTGAGATTGTTAAACAGCTCGGAAAGGAATACGAGGAGGCAAAGAAAAGAGTAGAGGAATTAGAAGAAACTCTCAACGACAAAAGGAAAATTATAGATTACTATGAGGATACAATGGAATATCTTGCTCTGTTTCGTAAATATAGTTTCGTAAAACTTTCTGAGAACATTAATATTTCAGCCTTAGAGTTATTTGAATCAGTTCAAGATTTAATTCAAAAAGAAAAAGGGTATGTCGGCATTACCGTAAACAAACAAAAAGAAGGCTTTGTCGTAAGATTTATTCCTGCATCTAATGAACTAACGAATGAGCTAAAAAAAATGATAGAGAGTATAGAGAGTAAAGATAATACACAATAATGACCTGGCTATGTCGCACCGGATCGTCCAACTTTCCAGTAGTGGCCCCGGATCATTAGCCAGGCTTTTATTGCTTATTGTTTCAGGATCATATATTTTTGTATTGATGGTTTTGGAGACATTTCCGGATGTAAGGGACTGGTGAAAAAATCAAGATACCCGCCAAAACATCGTTTTACTTGGTAGTCATGCCGGGTTTTTTCTTTTCTGGCCAGCAACGGTATTTTTTATGGGTACATCCGGGCAACTAGGTACAGATCCGGAACCGTGAAATATTTTGGTACTGGAGTTTAATCAAATCATATATCCCTACAATAAAAAAGCCCGGAACAACTTCGCGGGCTTGGGCATTTCAAAGAAAATATACTGCCGGTCTGGTTAACCGGATTTAAAATATACAGGGTTAAAGGTTGTAGCTTTTCAGAATTCTGGTTATTTGCCTAGCCTCCATTGTCGATAGATCGCTTTTGTCGTAAATGTCAACCAGGTAAAACAATTACTTCAGTCATAATTCAGACAAAAACTTTTTGGCCGGTTTTCCTTTCAGTTTTCCTTTTTTTGCTAAATCCAGTTCCGAAAGCCCTTTTGAAACGCTATCAATGGCCTTTGAATTTTCAATAACCGTGGCATATTCCAAATTCTTCAGATACTCGATTAGTGTTTTTCCGGCTTTCGTTTTTTCATTGATAATCACTGTTGCCACGTTGTACTTTTTTTGTAAATGTAGAAAACATTTCAGGAACAAGTATGAACTTTCAGACCTGCCGCTACTCATTAATAGTGATAACGGCATTGAGCAATGTACAAAACATCGTTTTCAACCTTATACACTAATCTGTGTTCGCCTGTGATCCGGCGGGACCAAAACCCGGAAAGGTTTTGCTTCAGAGCTTCCGGCTTCCCGATTCCTGCAAATGGTGTCCGTTGGCATTCCTTAATCAGCGCATTGATTTTCCGTAATACTTTCCGGTCGGTATCAATCCAGTGTTGATAATCTTCCCATGCTGTTTTATCCCAGAAAATATCCATGTTATTCTTCAATAATGGAATGGCTCAGTAAATTGCGTTTTGCATTGATATTTTCAACTGCATTTTCAAGCCGCTGCCGGTTTGCTTTGCTCCGGTTCAGGTGTAACGTTTCCTGCAAGGCGTTGTATTCGGCCAGCGACATCATAACGATACTTTTGCCCTTTGACCGGTGAACAACCAACATTTCTTCATTGTCGGTAACCGCATCTAAGTTCGATTTTAAATTTTGCCTTAATTCTGAATAATTAACTGCTTTCATAATTCCGTATTTTATTGAGTACAAAATTAGGTACTTTATTTGACATGCGCAAATGATGGTACATTACGATTTTTCTTGAGATAAATCTCCAAAAACTTTTATTAATTTTTCCCGTTTGGTATCAATCGAAACATTAAGGTATCGTCGGAGTGTTTTTTCGTCTTTAATACCCGTAATGTCCATTATCGTTTTTGTATCCATGCCGCTGCTGTGAGCCAGACAAACAAAAGTTTTACGAGCCGTGTGTGTCCCGATAAGTTTGTACTTTGGCAAAAATTCCTTAATGGTTTCATTCTTTAGAAATGTTTTGTACTCGGTTGGCGTATTTATTCCGGCCTGCTCACAAGCTTCTTTTATGTAATCACAGGCATTTTGTCCGCTATATTTCGGGAGTAATGAATACTGTTCCGGATAACGATCGATAATGGTTTTAAGCCCCTGAAATAAAGGAATAGTAATTTCAACATTTGTTTTTTCAGTCGTAAATTTTAACATTTCATCAGAAATATTGTCTTTTGTCAGTCGTTTTAAGTCGCTATACCTGGCCCCGGTCAAACAACCAAAACAATAGAAATCACGGATCCGGCTCAATTTCTTGTTTTCAAAGGGGAAATTAATTAACTGTTGGAGCTCCTGGAAAGTCAAATGTATGATGCTACCTTCTTTCTCTTGAGCCGTAAATTTTTTATAGATTCTGTTTTTATGGTAACCTCTTTCAAAGCTCCAATTCATAAAAGCCTTTAATTGACGGATTATTGCCGGTATATAATTATATCCGTGTCCTTTGGCAAATAGCATGTATTCCTTTAGCTTATCAAAAAAATCAAGGTTTATACTTTCAAAAGTGATTTTATACCCGGTCTCATTCTGAAACTCTTCAATCTTCTTTTTTTTAGATTTCCGGCTTCGGATCGTATTCGGCTCCAAATCAATTTCACCCACTATTAAGAACTCTTCATAAGCTGCCCAGAAGTCCTTTTTACCCGGCTTAAAATTTGGCTGAATACCATTGAAGAAATTTTTAACCAGGTCAACAGTTAAAGGAATATCATTTAATATACAATCATTAAAAAGTTTATTGGCTTTAGCCGTGTATTCATCTAAGAACGAATTAGTTTTATTGTAATAATCACTGTTTTTCTCTTCCTTTCGGTATCCTGTAAACCTTTGCTTTTCAATATCCCATTTTACAGGTTCATGTTTATTTTCTTTTTCATTCAGCCTTATCTTAACTTTGAAAGGCAGGTTTTTTACAACTGCTTTGGATTGAACACAAATTTTGGCGCGAATTGGAACAAAATCATTCTTGTCCTGTTTGTTCATGTTGAGATGAAAAGCTATTTTAGGCATATATTTGAAGCTGAAGTTTATCTACAAATATAAGAAAGGGGAACGACAATGGGGAACGGATTTTGCAAAAAACGGCAAAAAACTACAAAAACCGACGGCAAACAAAAAGCTTTATTCTTCTGAATGTCAAAATAGAAAGGCAAAGCAAGATAAAGACAAGAAAGATATATTGATTCCCGGTGAGACTACTTAAAGCAAGATTTAACCTCTGAAATTCAATAACTTCAGAGGTTTTTATTTTTCAAGAGACGATGCAGAGGATGTTTTTGGTTGTTCTATGTTCATTTTTTCACCAAAGCTGATATATCCTGAACAAGATACGAAGTTGAAAAGGCAACAAATTTTTTGCGTTCGTCGGTTACGTTAAAATTGGAAAAGGCAAAATCAATCTTTCCCGATTTCAATGCCGGAATCAGACTTTCAAAATTCATATCAACGATTTCAATTTTCTTTCCGAGCAGTTTACCTATGCGTAATGACAATTCAATATCAAATCCGGTGATTTTATTATTGTATAAAAAAGTCAGCGGTTCAGCCAGGGCGCAGGTACCCATTTTAAGTGTTCCGTTTTGAAAATCATTTCCGATGTTGGGTAGCTCCGGAACCGTTTGATATTCCGAATCAATCCATTTTTCTTTCATTTTTTTTAATGTGCCGTCGGTGATCAGTTCGGCTAAAGCATTGTTTATTTCTGAAAGCAATTCCGGGTTCTCTTTGCTGAATGCAGCGGCAATCTCAACGCTGGAAACAGGCGAATCGATTATTGTCAGGCCCGAATCTTTTTTTACGATGTTCAGTAATACGCTTTTGTTATGGACGAATGCGGCAGCTTTGCCTATCTTGATATTGTATGCGGCGTCGGGCGCCGTAATCATGGTTAAAAATTCCGCATCGGGAAAAGCTTTCCTTGCAGCTAAATCTCCCGCTGACCCGGTTAGGACACAAATCCGGTTATCATTTAATTGAGATAAATCTGTGATTTTCTCATTCTTTTGAGAACATGAGATAAAAAACAATACGACTGATAACAGGCATACTCTTTTATTCATTGTGACCTCACTTTCTTTTTAAAAACATGCTCAATTTATTTCTATCGTCAACATATTGAAACTCTATTCTTTCAGCTTTATTTTTAATAATCATTACCCCGATATCGTCGGGTTCGGCTTTTTCGAGCAGGTTCCCTTCTTCTCCGGCGCTTTCGAAAATTATTTCCACGCTATCCTGCTTTTCAGAGTAGGCGACTCTCAAATCAACATTGATTGTTTTTGACTGAGATTGGTACAAAACCAGCAATTCTTCAATAATCAGCAAAATATCGTTGACCATTTTCAACGGGAAAACATGTTTTTCGCAGAACTGCTCGATCTCGGCATTCATTTTATACAAGTCGTAGTCTGGACTGTCGATGTGATAGTTGAAACTGCGTATCCGGTTGATAAAAGCCCTCGTTTTTTCTTTCTTTGGATTTTCGAAAATTTGTTCCGGCGAGCCGTCTTCGTATATCAGTCCTTCATCCATATAAAAAACACGGTTCGAAACGTCCTTGGCAAAATCCATTTCATGGGTAACAATTGCCAGGGTCATTCCTTCGCGGGCCAGACGGCGGATCACGGCAAGCACTTCGCTCACCATGGTCGGATCAAGCGCCGAAGTTGGTTCATCGAAAAGAATTATTTCGGGATCCATCGACAGGCACCGCGCAATCGCTACACGTTGTTTCTGGCCGCCCGATAATTCGTCGGCAAAGCTTTCTGCCTTTTCAGCCAGACCAACCATTTTCAGCAGTTCCATCCCTCGTTTTTCAGCTTCTGTCTTTTCTTTGCCGAGCAGTTTTACCGGCCCGATCGTTAAGTTGTCGAGTACGGAAAGATGATTGAACAGATTGAATGATTGAAAAACCATTCCCATTTTTTGGCGCATCTTCGGGACGTCGGTTTTTTTATCCAGTATATCTGTTTCGTCGATAAATATCTTGCCGCCGGTCGGCGTTTCAAGCAGATTGAGGCAGCGAAGAAAAGTACTTTTTCCGGTGCCTGAAGGGCCTATAATCGAAATGACCTCCCCCTTTTTAATCTCAACGTTTATATCTTTCAGAACCGTGAGATTGCCAAATTTCTTTTCCAGATGTTCAACTCGTATCATTGTTATGCCCTGCTTGTTTTAAGTTTTGGATTGGTTTTTCGTTCCACGTATCCCAGTAATACCATGAGCAGCCAGGAGATCAGGAAATAAAGTACCGCGACCATGATCAGCGGGAAAAACGCATCGAAGGTGCGGCTGCGGATGATGTCGCTTGCCTTGGTCAGGTCCTGCACTGCGATATATCCCACGATTGAAGTCATTTTCACCAGCGAGATCATTTCGCCTTTGTAAACCGGTAATATCCGCCGGACTGCCTGGGGCATCACGATGTAAATAAATGTTTTTACCTTCGAAAACCCGATCGCGATTCCCGCTTCGGTCTGGCCTCTGTCAACGCCTTCAATACCGGTCCGGAACATTTCAGAAACATAGGCTGCGAAGTTTAACCCGAATGCAATTACAGCAACCAGTACCGGGTCGATATCGATTGAAGCAAAGACCACATAAAAGATGATCATCAGCACAACCAGCACGGGAGTTCCCCTTAAAATGGATATATATATTTCTGCGGGTATGCGTAAAGCTTTCCGACGCGACATTCTCATAAAACAAACCAATCCCCCCAGTAAAGTCCCGAATAAGGTTGACAGGATGGATATGATCATGGTTATTTTCAAGCCGCCAAGGATCAGCAAATAACGTTTTTCCTGAATAATGTTGCTGTGGAAACTTTCGGAGACATCCTGCAAAAAAGTATTTTCAATCACTGCTGCTTTTTTCTTTTCAGTTTCTTCCGTCTTTTTGTCTCCGGCGGCATGAAGATTTGTATTTAATACCAACACGGCTGTTTTGAACATGTTGTAACTGTCGGAAAAATCGATCCGCTTTTGGCGCTCTTCAGTTATGGAAATTCCATCGGCAATGATATCGGCTTTGCCCGAAGACAGAGCTGCGATCAGCGAAGGGAATTCCATCGTGTTGATCTTCAGATTATACCCTTTGCGTTGGGCAAATGTTTTTACCAGTTCGATGTCGAAACCAACATGCTCGCCATTAACAATAGCCGAATTCGGTAAATCGCCGACCGCTACGGCCAAGGTAATTGCCGGTCCGTTTTTATCGAATTCAATTTTTGGCATCTCCGCTTTTTCGGGATCATCGATAAACCAGCGTTTGTGCATTGTATCGTATGTTCCGTCCGATTTAATTTCTTTCAGATACTTGTTGAACTCGTGGCGCAACTTTGCATTGTTCTTATTGAACCCGGCGGCTACGGGTAGGGTCAGCGCATCTTCCGATAAGATTCCAATATCGGGATTCGACTTCAGTATTACTTTCGCAGAAACCAGGTCGAAAAAAACTGCATCCGTTTTGCCTGTTTTCAGTGATAAAATAATATCTGCGGGAGAATTGAAACGTTGTATATCGGCATTCGGATAATGCTCTTCAACAAAGGTATCGTGAATAGTGCCCGCGTACACGCCAACCGATTTATTTGCGATGTCGTCCAGCTTTTCCAGTTTACCTGTATTTGTGTCGACTTCAATATTTGTTTTGAGGGCAATCGCTGCGGTTTTAAAATCCATGTACGGGTCGGAAAAAGCAACTTGTTTCTGTCTTTCCTCTGTGATTGCAATGCCGTCGGCAATAATATCTGCTTTTCCTGAAGCCATCGCAGCGATCAGTGAAGAGAATTCCATGGTAGTAGTTTTCATCCTGTACCCTTCACTTTCGGCAAACTTCTGCAATAATTCGATATCAAAACCAACATACCGGCCGTTCAAATAGGCTACGTAAGGCAAATCCGCCACAGCCACAGCAAATTTTAATTCAACACTGTTTGCTGAATAATTGGGTTCCGGCATTTGTGCTTTTTCAGGGTCGTCGACACACCAGCGTTGATACATTTCATCGTACACGCCGTTGGCTTTGGACGCAGCCAGAAAACGGTTGAATTTTTCCCGGAGTTCAGGATTATTTTTATTGAACCCGATGCCAAGCGGCATGGACAGCACTTCATTGGTAAGGATGCCCAGATCAGGGTTTGATTTCAACAATACGTTTGCTGAAATAAAGTCAAGTAAAGCAACATCAGATTTTTGGGTTTTCAACGACAGGACCATATCGGCGGAGCTGTTGTACCTTTTAATCACTGCTTTCGGATACTTGTTGGCAACAAATGCGTCGTGAATGGTTCCTTCATATACGCCCACCACTTTGTCTGCAATATCGTCGAGCGTTTTCATTTTATTCCCGTTAACCGATTGTTCCTCATTGGCCGGGCTTTCCTTAGCCGATTCAGTTCCGGTTGGCTTTTTTACAAGTATCACCTGCGAGTTTTCAAAATAGGATTCGGTGAAATCAACCGATTTGCTTCGTTCTTTGGTTGCCGTCATTCCTGCAACAATAAGGTCAATTTTTTTTGACTGAAGCGCGGGAATGAGCGCCGAAAATTTCATGTCCGAGAATTCGATGGGCCGTCCCAGTTTTGCACTGATCCGGCGGGCTAATTCGCCGTCGTGGCCGGTCACATTTTTATTTTCATCGACAAAACAAAAAGGTTCGCGTGTGGCGCTGGTCCCGATCTTTAATAATTCGCCGGTTTCCGGCAGTTTTATATCTGCCAGTTCATACGGGCCGGAGTCTTTTTTGAACCACCGCCGCCTCATATCTTTCAGCGTGCCATCATTCTTCAGTTCGGTTATAACAGCATTTAATGCGGCCAATAATTCATCGTTGCCTTTTCGTATAGCAATGCAAGTGTTCTCGTAATCGACGGGTTCTGACAACATCTGAAGATCAGAATTATGCTTGCAGACATTCATGGCGGCAGGGAAACCGGTAATGACTGCATCAAGCTGATTCGATTTCAATGCAGTAATGGCATCCATAATATCATCAAAACTTTTTACCTTGGCATCAGGGAATCGTTTGAACACAAGCTGTTCGCCTGTGGTGCCGGTCATTGCGCCGATGGAAGCATTTTGCAGGTCGTCCAACGTATTAAACGACTTTTTGGGATTGCTGCACCCCACAAAAAATACTATTACCAGCGAAAACAGGAGTATGGAAATAAAATAGTTTTTCATTTTTGTTCGTGCTATTCTTTAATCAGCGCTGCAATTCCACCGGTATAATACGATTCGGAAAAAAGAACTTTTTGTGCGCGTTCTTCGGTTATGGTAATACATGCCCCGATCATATCAACTTTAGTTGCTATTAATGCGGGGATCATTGCGCCGAAATCCATATTTACAATTTCAAGTTTTTTATTGAGCCTTTTGGCTACCAGTGAAGCTATTTCGATATCGAGGCCAACGATTTCCTGCGACCCATCGACAAAAGAAAACGGTTCGGTAACTGCGGATGTGCCAAATTTCAATACTCCGTCGGTTCCCGCTTCTATTTCGGGCATTGGGCTGGGCGCTCCTTCGTCAGGCAGCCAGCGTTTCAGCATTACATCGTAATCGCCGTTCGATCTCAGATCGCTGATTACACTATCGATAACATTTTTCAGATCAGCATCCTCCTGTCGTACCGCAAACCCGTAATTATCGGTTGTGATCATTTTGGGTAGGACTATCAGACCGGGATTTTTGGCGGCAATGTTTTTTAATATTGGTTCATCGTATGCAGCCGCATCTGCTTTGCCACCTTTCACCGCTAAACATGCGTCGAGCACGCTGTTGAAATACCTGAATTTTGCATCCGGAAAGGTCGATAAAACCAAGGCATCGGCAACGGTACCAGTAGGAACTGCAAACTCTTTCCCTTTCAACTGATCAAATTCAGTTATTTTCTCTCTTTTACTGCAACTGTTTAACGCGATTAGAAACGCTATTAACGAAAATGTCATCAGCGATTTTGTAATTCTTCCTGCCATCATAAGTTATTTTCTTTTGGTTTTTATCTGTGAAGTTGTAAATATACAAATTGATGTTGATTTGCTTTCAGCAAATTTTACATTGAGTTTCTGTTTTCATACAGCTTTCAACCCGGATAAATACATTTCCGGGGGGCAAGGTTTGTATCTAAACTATTCATTTGTTGTGGCGGATGACGGGATTAAAAGGCCACATATTTGCTGGGCATACCAACGGTGCAAAAAATCATTTGAATGATTGATGTTATTCCCGGTCATATCCCTGAATAATTTGTTTTTCAACAGTTCCTGGTGTACTCCGGTCATATCTGCCAATTCGGTACCCGAGCCTGCTAATTCCTGAAGTACGGGTTTATAGTTTACTTGTTGTCCGGCGAAAAATGTCTCAGGGTTGGCAAGTGTTGTTGCAACCAGTATAAATTCTGAATTAGGATTGGTTGCTCTCACATCATTTATAATGGATTCTATTCGGCTTTTAAAGACGGCAGGACTCACTTTTCCTGTACCGTCGTTCATGCCAAAAGAAAGTACAACTAAATCAGGGTTCTCCAGTGTTACCAGGGAATGAACATTTGCCAGCCCCCAGGCAGCGTCTTTCCCGCCAACGGCTGAATTCTTCATGGTTATTGCCGATGAGTAGGTGCTTTTCAGTTTATTTACCACAAGACCTGCATAATTGGGCATATAGGGTGCAACTCTGTTAACTCCGCTGGCATTCCCGCCAACAGTAATACTATTCCCATAAAAAACAATTTTCAGCGGTTCTCCCTGAATCAGTTTTTTTGTAGTATTTGGCAAATTGATACCGGCATATTTTGGAACCGGACCCTTCCAGACATTTTTTTCATGGGTGTATGTAATGGCTAATTGTTTATCATGAAAGAAATGGCCTTCATGAAACAAAACATATCCGCCGCCAATCTTGTCCATTGTTGCTCCTTTTGTGATTGGATACAATTGGCTGTTTGTCATAAAGACGGCCTTTGATCCTGGCAAAAGCCGGAGTTTCCCATTGGTATAAATCCAGTCGATATTTTCAATATAATTGGTTTCCAGCGAAGCATCTTTTACTGAAATAATTGACAAAGGCGGGAACAGCAGCGATGCTTCTGCCGGGCTGACACTGTCCGGTGATACCATGAGAACAGATTCATTGTACATCGTATCGGTAGACCAAAATGGCGTTAAATACTCTTTTTCGTTATATGTTGGCATTTGAGCAAAGACCAGCGAATGGCTAAATAAAGTTGCCAGAATTACTAATCCGGTTAATGATTTAGTTGGGTTCATATTTTTAAGTTCTAAGAATGAACAAATGTCGTATTTTTTCTCGATTTATCCCTACCCCGAACAATCGGGGACATAAAGGGAATTTTCGCTGTTTACAAGCGTTGACGATAAAAAATTCCATAGATAAAACAGGCCGGTAAAAAGGGGATTCTTGATATTGTCTTGTACGGAGATATGTATTTCCAAAAGTTTCTGTTTGTTTTTTTCTGTTCTCCTATTTTTCTACATTCGTATTTCTTTTCTTTGTTTTAGCGGGGGAAAATATTTTCCGGGAAAACTTTGCTGATAATAAAATCGGATGGGGAAATACATCAACATAGAGAATCAAACCAGCGGAACAGAATTGCTTTCGTTCGAAAACCTTTTTCGGCGCTATTATCCCCGCCTTAAAAATTATGCTGCATGGTTTTTAAAAGATGCTGATGAGGCTGAAGATTTGGTTCAGGATGTATTTTTCCAGCTATGGAAAAACCGCGACCATCTGAACCGTGAAAAGAATGCAGCTTCATTCATTTTTGTGCAGGTGCGAAACCGGTGTTTAAACAACCTGAAACGAAAAGTTATCGAAGAGAAATTTATTCATCAGCAGGCCTATCTGGAATCGGAAGAACTGTATCACATCAGTTTCAACGATTCGGGTGAGTTTGTGAACATGCACGAGCAACTCAGCCGGGAATTGAATACGCTGATTTCGGAGATGCCTGAAAAATGCGGACAGGCTTTTTCCCTGAAATGGCTCGAAGGCAAAAAAATCAGGGAAATTGCTGAAATCATGAACATATCGACAACGATGGTTGATAAACATCTGGCCCGTGGCCTTGAATTTGCCCGGAAAAAGCTGAACCCTGATCTGTTGCTTTTCCTGATTTTAACAAGGGAATAAGATTTCTCGCAAAGTCGCTAAGCCTCTAAGTAAAAAATGGAGTAACCTATACTTCCTAAAATATCAGTTTTGATTTTTTCTCCGCGTAATCAGTAAGCCTTAAAAATATTTTCCATACAGAGGTTGGTAAAAACAGTCTCTACATTGTACTAATTATAAACGCGCTTGGATTACTACGATGGAAACACAGAAAATAAGTAAATTAATAACGGACTTTTTAAGCGGAAAATTGAATTTGGCCGAAGAAATGCAGTTGTTGAAATGGGTAAAGGAAACTCAATCGAACAAAGATTTTTTCCTGAAACAACAAGCCTTGTTTGAGCAGGAACTCATTCAAAATAAAGACCGGCAAAGCAGCGAAAGCTGGAACCGGCTGCAAGCTAAAATCGCTCCGTATACAAAACAAAAACCCGTATTTCGATTGCAGAACGCACAACTTCGAAAAGTGTTGGCAATAGCGGCAGCATTTGTTTTTGGAGTTATTATTAGTTCGGTTGTGATTACAAACTGGCCTTCGTCTGAAGATGCACAAACAGTCCGGAATGTGGCAACTCCCTACGGGGCGCGTACCCAGTTTCAGTTGCCCGATGGTTCAACGGTATGGCTGAACTCGGGGTCCAAATTATCGTATCCGGCCCAATTTTCGAAAACCCGGCGCATCACGCTGGAAGGCGAAGCATTTTTCGAAGTGAAAAAAGGGAGGCCTTTCATTGTTTCAACTTCGTATGGAGACATTCGGGTTAAAGGGACTTCATTCAATGTAAAAGCTTTTCAGGATGAAGCATTCGAAACAACGCTGGTAACCGGATTGGTTCAGATCAAAGGGAATGAAACCGGCGAAGAAATTCTGCTCCAGCCGGGTTTTCAGGCGAAACAGGAAAGAGGCAGGCTGGTAGTCAGCGAAGTTGAAACCGAACTCTTTACATCGTGGAAAGAAGGCAAACTGATTTTCAGAAATGAATATTTGCCGGAAGTCACAAAAAGTCTTGAACGCTGGTACAATGTACATATCGAACTGGCGAACGATCCGCAGTTGTCCGGAATCTATTTTTCAGGAACCGTCGAAATGGAATCGTTTCCCGAAGTTATGGAACTGTTGAAAACGACTGCGTCAATCAACTATACGTTTGATGAAATTACACGAACAATCAGAATAACAAAGAAATAGGACAATTAAAATATATTTGAACTGATTTGCCTATGAGGAAATAAATTTTTACATGCGAAAAAAAAGAGGCAGAAATTAGCCCTTTCTACCTCCTTGGAAATTGATTTAACTAGAGTTATTAAACCAAAAGAACAAAATTATGAAAAAATTGTGGTTATACCACGACGACAAGTCATTGGTATTTGTAATTTTTAAAAAGATGAAACTAACGGTATTGCTTTTATGTATTTCGGTTTTGGGAAGTTGGGCCGTCGAGTCGTACTCTCAAACCACCCGCTTGACAGTGAATTTCGAAAACACATCAATCAAGCAGATTTTGAATCAGATTGAAGAACAGAGTGAATACCGCTTCTTTTACAGCGGTGATGTTGATGTGGACAAGAAAGCATCGATCTCGAAAAAAGAGAAGGTTATCACCGAGATTATGGATGATCTGTTTTTAGGTACCGACGTGAAATACCGGCTCATGGGAAGGCAAATTGCCTTGTTCGTTGATGAATCGGAAAATTCAATGCTGTCGTCGGGTCAGCAAAAAACTATTTCCGGGAAAGTAACCAACTCGTTGGGCGAGCCAATCCCCGGAACAACGGTAGCCGTAAAAGGCACAACGACGGGAACTATAACCGATTTCGATGGCAAATACTCGCTTGCCAATGTTTCCGGCGATGCCGTATTGGTTTTCTCGTTTGTTGGGATGAAAAGTCAGGAAGTATCCGTTTTAGGAAAATCCACTGTCAATGTTATGTTGGTTGAAGAAACCATTGGTGTTGACGAAGTAGTGGTCACCGCTTTGGGTATTGGCAAACAAAAACGAAGCTTGTCGTATGCCACAGAGCAAGTAAGGATGGACGCGGTTAATACTGTTAAAAGTGTGAACCTGGGAGAATCACTGGCTGGCAAAATCGCCGGGGTCCAAATTACATCTTCTTCAGGAACAACAGGCGTTGGCGGCGACACCCGTATCATTATCAGGGGCGACCGTTCCATCGCAAGAAATAACCAGCCATTAATTGTGGTTGATGGTGTACCCTATTCCAATTCAGGAGGTGGGCTTTCCTCTATTAACAGCGACGATGTTGAAAGTATCAACGTGCTGAAAGGCCCTTCGGCAGCCGCCCTTTACGGTTCAAGCGCCAACAACGGGGTGATCGTTATTACTACAAAGAAAGGGAAAGCAGGTACCAGCCAGATTGAATTTAATTCGGTCACAAGTGTGGATATGCCCTATCTTTACCCTGAGTTACAGAATGAATACGCACAAGGAATAAATGGAGTATACAATGCCGGTTCGGATATGGACAGTTGGGGACCCCGCATTTCCGGACAAACCGTAACAAACTGGACAGGCGAAGACATTAAGTTAACCGCACAGCCCGATAATTTTAAAGACGTTTTTGTAACCGGGTACAACGCAACAAACTCAATTTCGTACAGTGCAGGGAACGAAAAACTTACAGGTTATTTTTCATACAGCAACACAACGGCAAAAGGGGTTGTTGAAAACAATAAGATAAACCGCGACAATTTTAATATGCGCCTGAGTTCGGAAGTCATCAAAAACCTGAAGATTGACTTCAAAATGACCTATCATTACCTTCGTTCGGAAAACTCTCCGACTACGGGAGATGATATGTTCAGCCCGATGTCACAATTGATCCGTATGCCCCGTACAATCCGTACGCAGGATATTGAAGACTATTATTATTACGATGCAAATTTTTCGAAAAAACAGACTACCTGGGTTCCCGGTTCAACGAAAGTGATTAATCCATACTGGTCAATCCACGCCCGTGAAAATCCATACAACAGCAGCAATATGAGTTCCATTCTCACGTTGCGTTACGATTTTACAAACTGGATATATTTGCAATTACGAGGCAATTTAAATACATACAGCTACGATTCGGAAGAAAAGCTATGGTGGGACACGGCTTTTATCCGTTACGGGAAAGGTGGTTACGATACGGAATTTGGTAGAAGCCGTAAAAAAGTAGGGGATGTTTTACTGGGAATCGATAAAGAAATCAACAAAGATTTTCGTTTTGGTATTAATCTGGGAGCCGAAATAAATGATTCCTACGGCAGGAGCGTGTTTTCATCTACAGGGGGCGACGGCTTAAAAACTGAAAATAAATTCTCACTGGTTTACGGGATCACACCTACCACCAGCGATGGCGAATACAGAATTCAAAAACAAGCAGTGTACGGAACAGGACAACTGGTTTACCGCAATATGCTTTACCTGGATGTAACCGCCCGTAACGACTGGAGTTCGACACTCCCGGCACCGTATCGTTATTTCTATCCTTCAATCGGTTTGACGGGCGTTGTTTCCGATATGTTTAAATTGCCGGAAGCAATTTCGTTCGCCAAAGTAAGGGCTTCGTATGCCGAAGTAGGAAACGATGCCAGTTTTGCACAAATCTATCAAACATTCAGTGCAGTAGCCAGCGGTCCTGTCGGAATGATTAAACTTGGGTCAAGTAAAGTTGCAACAGAGCTGATCCCTGAAAAAACAAAATCGTGGGAAGCCGGAGCTGAATTGAAATTCTTCGAAAATAGGTTTGGCCTGGATTTTACCTACTACAAATCAAATACTTTTAACCAATTATTGAAAGTTACAACCCCTTCCGGAACAGGTTATTCATCGGCGCTTATTAATTGCGGAAACATACAGAATACCGGTTTTGAATTGATGCTTTCAGGAACTCCCGTTAAAACGGGTGATTTTACCTGGGATATTTACGGGCACTTTTCCAAAAATGACAACAAGGTAATTGAATTGGCAAAGACCTTGAAAGAATACGATCTGGGAACACCTAAAAATGTTGTAGGTACAGTAAAAGTGATTGAAGGCCAACCGTATGGAGAAGTATATGCCAGAGGTTTCGAGAAAGACGAACAAGGGCGTGTTGTTGTTGCCACGAATGGTATCCCTAAAGTTACGGCAGAACCGGATGCCGATTATTTGGGAAATATGAACTATGACTGGAGAAGCGGGTTGACCAATACATTTACGTACAGAAATTGGAGCCTGAACTTTCTGATTGACCTGAACTACGGAGGTGTACGACAATCAGGGACAGAAGCTAACTTGTTGCTTTACGGAAACAGCGAATCGTCACTTTATGGTCGCGAAGGTTTTATATTCGATGGGGTAAAAGAAGACGGGACAAAAAATGATATTACGATTACTGCCCAGCAATATGCCGTTGTGATCGCGAATAGAGGCTCTGCTGCTGTCGGTGAATTATTTAATCACGACGCCACAAATTCCCGGCTGAGGGAACTTAGCGTGGGGTACAACTTCAAGTTCAACAGGTTTGTAAAAGATATCCGTTTATCACTTGTCGGACGCAACTTATTCTTCTTTTATAATGGCTGTAAATGGTTCGATCCTGATGTAACTTCTGATCCGACCATCAACGGACAAGGTGGCGAAAACTCTTTCTTGCCTTATTCCAGGACACTAGGCTTTAATCTCAAAGTAACATTATAAACTTAAAATCAAATCATAATGAAACTAAAAATACATATATCAGCTTTTAAAATAAGCCGGGTGGTTTGTTTTTTGGCCCTCTTTTTATTTGCCGGCACATTCTCCTGTACCGATCAATTCGACGAATACAATACGGATAAAACCCAAATGATGGAGGTCGGAACAAAGGAACTGGCAGGCCTTTTTTCGCAATCACTTACCGAAGGCAGCCATTGGCAAATGGCAGGGTTGGCGCAAAAGTTTTATGCCACAACCCCGATGCATTTGAGCGGTTATACTGTTTGTGGAGATTACAACAGGGAGTTGAATATTATTGCTTCGGCTGCAGCACATGACCAAACTTATACACGGGCGTACACATACATGTATAAACACCTTGAGGTTATTCTAAGTAAGACAAAAGATGAAATGCCTGTATACTATGCAATTGCTATGATATGGAAAGTGCATGTATTCCATCGCCAGACCGACATTTGGGGGCCTGTTCCTTATTCTGAAGCAGGTGCATCTCAGGATGTGGTACGCTTCGACAAACAGAAGGATATTTATTATCAGATGTTTGATGAATTACGCTCGGCGGCAGCTATTTTGGAAGCCGAGTTACAGAAAAACCCCAATTCCAATGCATACGGATTGGGCGATATGATCTGGGACGGGAAAGTTGAAAAATGGTTGCGTTTCTGTAACACCATGCGTCTGCGTTTTGCCTGTCGCATTTCAAATATTGAACCTGAAAAGGCCAAAAAGGAAGCAGAAGATGCAGTGAAAGGAATTATGTTGGAAACAAACGCCGATGATGGCCTGTACAAAACGAATAGCCTTACAGGTTCTTCCGGTTACGGACATGGGATGTGCCAAATGGTGCAATACCTGCACGATTTTATGAGTACCAGCATGGAAAGTTATATGAAAGGATATAACGACCCCCGTATGGCTGAATTTTGGAATCCGGTACAAAACCGCAGTGATATTTTTGCTGAGTACAAAAGCAATATTGGTGGATATCATGGCGCAACCAGTGGTGCCCCTTCTTCGATGGGAGTTACAGGTATTTTACGGGCCCATTCAATGTACGGGCCGCGGTTTGCCGACGGTAATCAACGAAAAACGCCTATCAATGTTGTAAATGCGGCTGAAACCTGGTTCTTAAAAGCTGAAGGGGCATGGAGAGGCTGGAACATGGGCGGAGACGCCAAAACATTCTATGAAAAAGGGATTGAGGTTTCGCTGAAACAATGGACACCATCGATTAGCGCGGGTGCTGTGACGGGTTATATTAACAGTACAAATGTGCCGATTGGCCCGGGTAATGCTCCGTATAACGATCCTCCTGTTTCGACAGCTCCCGTGAAATTTGGCACCGACAAAACGCTGCAATATGAACAGATTATGATTCAGAAATGGCTTGCCCTGTTCCCAATAAGCGTGGAAGCGTATGCCGAAGTACGGAGAACAAGACTGCCTAAATTATATGCTAAAAAGACATCATTAAACGCCAATGTCGATCCGTCAATTGGCCAAATCATAACAAGGCATGTATTCCCCGACGTTGAAAGAAATACCCAACCCGACGAGGTGGCACGTTCTTCAAACGAAGATTTCGGAGGCAATTCCGACCTGGAGAATACCCCGTTGTGGTGGGATGTCAATAAAAACGGCAACATTTCGCCGGGAAAATATTGATTGTTCATTTTAAACTAAAATAAATGGGAAGTGAATCAAAAAGCACCCTGCTTGCTGACTTACTTCCCATTCTTTTTCTTTTCAATAAAAGCAGATAACTTAAAAATCTAAAATAGAAAGGCAACAAAGTGATGTTATTGCTTATATTCAAGTTATTACAGACAAATATAAATACAAAAAAACAATCAATATATCTTGGCGAAAAACAACTTATTTACAAATGAAACGACTATTTGCATATATCCTATCGGTATTTTTTATGACTTATTTTGGTCATTCTCAAATACCAAACGAATCGGTTAAAACGCCAAATGTATATTATCTTTCTGTTTGTGGGGCAGTATCTGATGCTGATATTGAAAAAAACAGTACAACATTTGGAACCGATAATACAGCCGTAATCCAAGCGGTATTGGATAAGGCTAAAACCAATTCAATCCTTATTTATTGGGATGGGAGGTATTCGGTAACAGGCCTTACCATCTATTCCAATACCAAAATTATAGCCTTTGAAGGTTGCGGGGCAATACTTCGCAATAATTCAGACAAATGCCTTTTTAGTAATGTAAGCTGGGCTTCTTCGGCTACTTCGCTCGATTCTAATATTTCAATCCAGGGTGGAATTTGGAATGGCAATGGATTCAATGATGCATTAACTCCTGCACAAGTTCATGATAATGCCGGGGATGGATGGATATGCGCTTTCCGCTTCATTAATGTAAAAAATCTGACGTTTAAAGATGCTACTATTTATAAACCGAGGACATTCAGCTTTCACGCACAGAATGTGGAAAACGTCTTTATTCAAAATGTTAGAATAGATGTGGGGAAAGAGGCCCCGATAAATTGCGACGGATTTAGTTTCGTAGGGCCAGGTAAGAATGTTACAATCAGGGATTGTGTTATTCTGGCAAAAGATGATCATATCGCATTTAATGCAGATATTCCCTTGGAATTAAAATGGGATAACATAAATAACCTGTACCGAAAATTTTATGGCGACATTACCAATATTACGGTTGATAATGTAACATTTGAAGGTGGATTGTTCGGAATTCGTCTTTTAAGCTGTAAAAGCCGCATCGATAATGTAACAATCAGGAATATACATGGAATAACTAAGGAATACTGGCTTATTATCGACAATTACTGGAAAAACTCATTCCCTATAAATAATCCCGGAGATGGGAATGTTGGAAAAGTATTCATTGAGAACATAAATGTTGAATCAGTGGGAAAAATTCGATTCTCAGTACATCATAGTTATGCCAACATTGACGCAAATGCTGAGCTTATTGTTTTTAAGAACATAAACCGCAACAAATTTGCCGAAGACAACTTCCCTTCAATATTGATAGCCGGGAAAAATAAAACCATAAAAAAACTGATTATTGATGGGTACAATTCTTCTGAAAACACCGATGCAATACCAAAAATAACCAATCACATTGAAATTAGCGGGGCGAAAGTAAATTATCTGGCAATTATCAACAGCACAGTAACCAGGGATTATCCGGCCAACAATTTGCCTTTGCTTTGTGTAAAAGATGGAGGTTCGGTTGATTACCTGCAAATGGATAATATCTATTGTAAAGGAATTAATAATCTTGTGGATGCCCAGGGGCCCATATCCCATATTTCGGCTTCCAATATTATTCATACAGATGCAGCACCGGGTGAAGGGACATTTAAAGCTACCGGACAAATAGCAATACCGGATATAGTTTTAACCAATTATACCGGAAATAAACCAACCAGTGGAGATGGAAATTTTATTCAAACGAGAGGGGATGGTTTCATAAAAAAAGAAGTTGTAAAGAATAAGAGTAAAGCCACTAACGGCAAGAAAAGAACAGTTCTTATACTTGGTAACAGTATTGTGCGCCACGGACCCAAATCCGATATTGGTTGGTATGGCGACTGGGGAATGGCAGCATCGGTGAAAGACAGCGATTTTGTTCATCTCCTTATCCGCGACATCCATCGGGTTGAACCTTCTGCAGTGGTTAAATTCACGAATATTGCTGACTTCGAGCGGAATTTCGATACTTATCGCTTGTCGAACCTTGATTCATTAAGAAATCCTGATATCCTAATATTGAAAATTTCAGAAAATGTGGACGATAAGAAAGCCTGCGATGGCAATTTTATCAGCTATTACGATAAACTTGTTAAGTACATTGCTCCAGGCCGGCAATCTGAGAAAATAATCGTTGATGGTTTTTGGAAGAAAGATAATGTTAACAGGTTGATTAAAGAGTATGCTTTTGAAATGAAATATCCTTTTGTATCAATATGCGATTTGTCAAAAGATACAACAAACATGGCCATTGACAGGTTTGAGCATAAAGGTGTCGCCGCGCACCCGTCGGACAAAGGGATGCGGATGATTGAACAGCAGATTTGGCATTCGATAAAGGATTTAAATTAGATTTTAAAGAACTACTTAATATGAATAAAAATCAAATATCAAAAGGGTTGACCCGACGTGAGGCTTTAAAACTTGGTGCGGGAGCTGTTGTTGGGGTAGCGACATTTGGACGGGCTGGCGCGCTGGCTTCTGAACCAATTCCTTCAGTAAATCAAAACCAAAACATTCAAAATTTTGGCTTTTTACCGGAAAATGGAGAACTAAAGGTTGATTTCTCATACGCCTTTTCGACACCGCACCGAATTACAATAGGACGACCGGATGCGAGCGACCGGACACTGATGGACCTTGAGCCGGAATTCGTTCGTATGTCGTGGACGTACGACAACTTGGCGTTACCTAATTTTCCCCCGCTAGCCCTGCGGATTCCGCAAACGATGTGGAAAATCAAAATCATCCCCCAAATTGATGAAAAACCGATGGAACAAAGTTCCTGGAACCGCTTTGAAAAGTTTTTACCCGGATTCGAAAAAACAGGTACAAATCCTTTTGGCGAAGTAAAACTGGAAGCGCTTAACGGGATGGACGCTGCCTTGATCCGTGTCAGCTTGAAAAATACCGACACGCGTCCGCATCAATTTGTGATTCGCTTAAATTCGGAAAAATGGGGAGAAACGCCAGCCTGGATTGATCCGACACAATATATTGGCGACCACATTTTGGCCGGATGGAACGATCGCGCCGACCGGGTATTAGTCATGGGGATTGGTGCCGAAAAATATTCAATACATCCTGATGGCCTGGCCCCGGCCAAAAACAGCATGGTGATGGTCTGGAACCTGGCACCGGGCGAAAAACGCCAGGGGTGGATCATCCGGCCTCATCACAGATATACAACTGACCTGCAAACACTCAGAAATACCGACTGGGGCCAGGAATTGGAAAAAGGAAAAAAGGAATGGCTTGATCTGATCAACCGTGCCACGCGAATGATGATTCCTGATTCAGGAGTATCAACTGCCTATAAGGCATGCTTTGCCGACCTGTTCATCATGCGTGAACCATTGTCCGATGGCCGGATGATTGCAGTACCCGGAACGGAAGGCTATCGTGCCGGAAATTCCGGAGAACCACTTCTTACCGCAATAGCCCTCGACCAGAACGGGTTGCCTGATGAAGCGCTAAACGGGGCTTCCGTCTCGATTGAAATGCAGGAACCCGACGGAAATTGGGCAGACGCAAGAGGCTGGGGGCATACTGGCTGGGTCGTTCCGGGTTTTAAATCCTGGTTTATCATGAACCACTACCGGATCACGGGCGACAAATCTTTTTTGGCTGAAGTTTATCCCCGGATGCTGGCCAGTTCACGTTTTCAGGAGAAACAGCGTGCCCGTTCGCGTAATGCCGCCGGTGAAAAATCCATGACATACGGGTTGATGCCCCGCGGCTTTGGCGATTGCGGGCTGATGAACGACGACGACAATTACGGTGTTTTTATCCCGCATAACATCTACTCTGTGTATGCCGACCGCTGTACACTGGAAGCCGCCGAAATACTGGGTAAAATCAATGATATTCAGGAGTTAAAGGAACTATTCGAAATAGCACAAAAAGATTTATTAACGGCCATGGATCGCGGGGCAATCCAGGGAAAAGATTACCGCTGGATTTCGGGTGTACCGGGAAAAACCACCGGGAGTTCGTGGGGTATGCTGTATGCCGTGTTCCCATGCCAGATCATGAAACCGGACGATGAACTGATTGCCGGGACATTGAAACGAATAGAAACAAATATAAGCAAAGGAGGCCAACCCATTCATAATGGCTGGATGACCGATGGATCGTGGGTGGCCGCTACTCTCGACAATGTGGCTGAAGTAAAACTCGTACAAGGCGATGGCGATGCTGCTGTCAGGTATCTTTATTCATCGCTTAATCACGGAACACCTCTTCTCTCCTGGTGCGAAGAAAGGGGTCTGGAACCGGGAACTACCAAAACTTCGGGCGACCGCCAACATCTTTGGACCCCGGTTGCCGTAGTCAGACTTTTACGCGACATGTTTGTTATGGAAAGCAATGACGGGTTGAAGCTTGCACTGGGAACAGCCCGCGAATGGCTTGCTTCAGGTGAAAAAGTTGGCATTTCCGGTGCCTGCACACATTTTGGAAAAGTTTCGTACCACATGCAATATGATTCCACCGGATCGAAAGTGACGGGAGAAATAAGCTTCGACGAAAGCCCTTCAGCAGCATGGGCTAATTTATACATTCGTTTGACTGAAGGGCTGAAAATAAAATCGGTTAACCGGGAATCAAAAGCGAAAGTACTACCTGATGGCAGTGGACTTCGATGGGAAAAACCGTGTGGAACTATAAAATTCGATGTAACTATCAGATCATAAAACAATAGATATCATTATCTTTTCATGTATAACATTATTCAATTGCCCAATATTAATCTGTAATTTGGGTGAGCTATCACGCAAAAATATAAGATATGAATAGAAGAAATTTTCTTTCCGCTTCCGGTCTCATAACAGGATCAGCTCTTCTGGGAGCTACGACCGGAGTAAATGCTCAAATCCTCAATCAATCAAAAAATGTAAAAAAATGGCGGTTGGCCATGGTCGGGACAGGGGCGCGGGGAACGTCCATGTGGGGGAAAGATGTTTTGGCTACATATTCCGATCATGTCGAATTTGTTGGCCTTTGCGACATCAATGAAGGCCGTGTAAAACTGGCAAAAGAAATCATTAAAACCGATTGCCCGGGTTACACTGATTTCGAAAAAATGATGCATGAAACCAAACCCGATGCATTGATCGTGACAACGGTTGATTCAACACACCACGATTATATTGTCCGCGCGTTGGAACTGGGAGTTTACCCCATTTCGGAGAAACCGATGAGCACCGATGCAGCAAAAATTCAGCAAATACTGGACGCCGAAAAGCAGACCGGAGGAAATTGCCGGGTTACATTCAACCTGAGATATGCCCCTCTCTGCATAAAAATATGGCAGTTATTGCGCGAAAATGCAATTGGGAAACTAACCTCTGTTGACCTGCACTGGTATTTGGATACTTCCCATGGAGCTGAATATTTCCGTCGCTGGCACCGCTTGGTCGAAAAAAGCGGTTCATTGTGGGTCCACAAGGCAAGCCACCATTTCGACCTGCTGAACTGGTGGATCGACAGTGACCCGGAAGAGGTTTTCGCTCTGGGCGGATTGGAACATTACGGAAAAAGCGGGCCTTTTCATGCAACAAATTGCCGAACCTGCAACCATATAGAGCAATGTAAATTCTATATGGATATAACGAAAAAAGAAGACCTGAAAAGAATGTATGTTGACAATGAAAAATACGACGGTTATTTGCGTGATGGATGTGTGTTTAAAGACGATGTCAATATCGACGATACAATGGCAGCGACCATCAAATACGCAAATGGTGTGAGGGTCGCTTATTCGCTGACAACCTATTCACCTTATGAAGGATTCCGGGTTTCATTCAATGGTACCAACGGAAAAATTGACACATGGGTACAATCTTCAAACCGTACCAGCGATGTTGATTATGACGAAATCGTTATTTGCAATAATTTCGGAAAAAGGAAATATGTACAAATTCCGTTTGGTACATCCGGTCACTGGGGGGCCGACAGGCCGTTGAAAGACCAGGTTTTCCTGCCGAATATTCCCGATCCGAACCAGCAATGTGCAGGAAGCCGCGACGGTGCTTTTGCCTGCTTGATCGGTATTGCAGCCCGTCAAAGCATTGCAACCGGTAATGTGGTGAAGATTGCCGACCTTACGACGTTAAAACCGGAAGTAAAAAAGGAATATAAACGGGTATGATTTCATGTGAAGCTGAAAGATTACAGGAAAAATTTTAAATGACAACATACTATGGAAATGACAAATAGTTCATCACGACGCAACTTTTTTTCAAAAGCAGCATTAACTACTGCCGGGGCAATCTTTTTATCGAACATGGATATTTCTGCCTCAACCGAAGATAATTTATCTCCGGAACAACAAATATTCAAACACATTTCTCCGAACTTCGGAAAATCAGTCGGTGTTTTTGGCGGTTCATTATCCGCAATGGAAGCCTCAAAAACAGCCAAGAATATTTGGTCTGAGAAGCTCAATTTGAAGGTGTTTACCTACGGAAGAGGAGGGGCAGGGTTTGGCATACAGGAAGCCAATCCCCAAAACAACATGGTTGTTCAGGCAGAAGGTGCGGATGTTCACGATATTTATATTCTTTGGGCTTCAACGAACGACCATTCAAAGAAAATCCCGGTTGGCGAAGTTCGGTCAAACGACTTAAATACCCAAGCCGGCGGCATCCGGAAAAGCGTGGAAATATTGCAGACCAAAAATCCCGATGCAAAAATTTACTTTTTCACGAGCCTTCCGATGTTCAAAACAGAGAATACGCTGGACGAATATGTGAAAGGGCAGAAAGCAGTTTGTGCCGATTTGCATATCCCGGTGTTGGATCAATTTTATACTTGCGGATTTAACCAGTGGAATGCCCCATATTTTTACAGGGAAGATTTAAAGCATCTTACGGAAAAAGGATATACCCGGATAGCTGAAATGCAGGTGGCTTTTTTGGCAAATCCTCTTTCCGGTAATTTCTAATCGAACGGAAAATCCGATTTTTCCGGTTTGCGGGGCAAGCCTGTTTACATCCGGTTTTATATCCGGAATGCAAATTTATACACGTTCCGGATTGTGAATTCTAATTAAATCAGTCAGGATGAATGATATAAAAACAAAACAAATGAAGTTCCATTTTTTTCTTCCGGCAGTTTTCTTGTGTCTTTTAATGGCTGGCTGCCGGACAAATATTCAAACAGAAGCCCGTAAACAGTCCCCTTTTGCCTGTGTCGACAGCTTCGATTTTCAGCAACATTCGTACACAATGTATGGTCAGGCTGAGATGAAATACACGTTCAGCAAAAAAGGGAACATGAATTTTCAGAAATGGCAAACAGAGTTTCGTGCTGAACTGAAAGAAAAAATAGGGTTGTCGAAAATTGAGCGTCAGTTGAAAGGCTACAAACCCAAAGCTGTTCAGATCGATTCGGAAGATATTGGTTATGCCCTGCGCCAAAGGTGGATAATATGGACCGAACCGACAGTTCCGTTGCCTTTTGTGCTGATGCTGCCCAAAGGGCAAAAAGGGAAAGCGCCGTTGATGATCACCCCTCACGGGCATTCAAAAAACACAGAAAGCTATGCGGGTATCTATCTGAATGAAGAAGACCGCATTTCGGGAGAGGAAGGCGAACGGAATGTGGCGGTACAGGCTGCACAGGAAGGATTTATTGCCATTGCCCCCACCGCAAGGGGATTTGGAACTACCCGGTCAAAACAGGATATTGCTTCGGATGAAATGCGTTCCGACCACACCTTATTATTGCATGATCTGCTGGCTGGCCGTACACCCATTGGCGACAGGGTTTGGGATATCTCAAAACTGATCGACTGGGCGCTGGAAAACCTGGCGGTTGATGAAACAAAAATTATTGTTTCGGGAAACTCGGGAGGCGGCACAGCCACCCTTTTTGCCGGGGCCTGCGATACCCGCATTGCAGCATCTGCCCCGTCTTCCTATTTCAATACATTCTCCGGTAGCCTCGGAACATTCCGCCATTGCGACTGCAACTACGTACCCGGTATCCTGGATCTGGGCGAAATGTGGGACGTGGCCGGACTGACTGCCCCCCGCTATTTCTGCGCTATTCATGGCATAAAAGATAAAAGTTTTCCCATTGACCAAACCCGCATTGCATTCAAGAATCTTCAGGAAATATATAAGGCGGCTGGCGTTCCCGAAAACTGCGAATTATACGAAGGAAGCGAAGGCCATCGGTATTACAAGCAGGGCGCATGGAATTTTATACACAAATACATTCAGAAACAATGATTTTTAAAATTCGAAAAACGCAGATTTTTTTGATTTCAGGATTTTGTTTATTTACAACGGCTGTTTTTGCCTAGATTTCATTCCGTGAAATAAATGAACCCCGGATAAAAGAGATTGAAAAAATGTTGCCCGGAAAACCTCTGGCGTATGGATGTTCCTACAAAAACCGGGAGGCATGGAACAAGGTTATAGGGCAGAAAGCAAATAAATGGCGCACAAATTATTTGTCCTGGGAAACCACTTAAAAGCAACAACAAATATCAACGGCAAAAAATGCAGCAATGCTTCAGAGTCAGGGCTGGAATAGAATCCATCATTGGCCACGTAAAACACGATCGCCGGATGCTTAGAAATTACCTGCCCGATCAGTTGGGGACAATATGAACTCAATTTTGGCGGCGGTTGGTTTTAACCTGAGAAAAATGCTCCGGAAGTTAAAATCCGAAGCAAAAAATATTTTTGAGTTATTTGAAAACTTAATTTTTCTTCTCAGCAGAAAACTTAGTTTTTCGCTTTATGGAAAAATGAGGGTTTTTCACGCTTAATTAGGTAATCTCCATAATTAATTGCTATTCAGCGACAATTAATAGTCATTATCAATAAATTTTAACATTGGATATAACAGGACTTGCTTTAGAATCTAAAATATTGATCCTTATCTTTTGTGTTTCAACTGGTTGATCCAGTCTGATAATCCGCTTGTGACAAATGGTAGTGGTCGGGCAATATCCTGATAGGAATTATCTTTCCATACTTTGATATTAAATTTCCGAACCCGCTGTCCAAAACGGATATATTTCTGTAATGTGACATGTTTGACAACCCCGGATTTACCAAAATTAAATTCAATGCTTCCGGGTACCTTCATGTGGTAGTTCATCTCATATACTAATTCTGTGAAACATGGTTCAAAGCATCCAACAACAACATAAGGTATGCTGTAGGCGGCAACCAATATTCTGCGGTATGCCAGCTTCCCGGGTCCAGGACAAATCGGTCCATCTGGTCGGTACCAATTCCGGCCATTACCGCACCGGTTATTTTCGGAACGGGAGGAAAAAATTCGATGGTCTTAAACCAGTCTGGCTGATTATAGCCAATGCCAGTTACAGTAGATGCATCAAAAGGATTGCAACCATAGATCCAGTCAAGCTGACTTTGTGCCACAGCAATGTATTGAGGCTTATCAAGTATCTCAGCCGCTAAAGCAAGGCCGTATCCCTGTGCAGCAATAACCGAGTTGATGCCGTTCCACCATTCTTTGTCATAATTATTCTGAACCCCATACCTGAAATAATAATCGCCAATCTTTCGGTTTCCGCCCTCATCCTGCATAAATACACCATAAGGTAATAGGTTAAATGGATTCATGGATGCTATCTTTAGCAGGTAATTCTCTGAATAAAACTGAATCGCGCTTTTAACTTCAGGTACAAGTAAATGATTTGGGAAAGCTTTTACAAAGTCGTAGAGTCCAAACAATTGCCAGTTCAGATAATTCAAGGGAACAGCCAATTCAGGATTGTCATGCCAGGTATTAAACCACCCATTCACTGGTTGATTTTCTTTTTCCTGAAGGCTCAGCAACTTAAGCACATATGCTTTTGCAACATTGAAATACAATGAATCAGATGTAGCCTCAAAAAGTTTGATGGCCGCTGAAATACCAGCTCCATAATCATATGAAACAATGCACTTCTGATTTTCCTGAGACCATTTAAAACAACGAATAGCAGCATTTCTGCATTCATTAGCATAAGAGCTGTTTATCGAATCAAATATTTTTGCCACCTCTAACTCTGCAACGACAAAAACCATTTGGGCGACAATCATGGAAGGATCGATTTGGATGGGCCGGTCATCCCAGGTTCCCCGGATATTATCCGTATAGGTATTGTAATTGCGTTGTTTCTTTCCTGGATTTGCCTGTCCTACCCCGTTGAAACCAATGGAATACATCATATATCCCGATTTATCCTGAAGTTTCAGGAACAAAGCATTGCCCCATTTTATCTCATCCAATATTGCTTCATTCAAATTTGAAATCTTCTCTGACCCGTATATCTCAGCCAATGAGTACAAGTTGATAATGTCAATAAAAGTGGCTTTCCTGAGATCGGCCGCATCGTACCACCCACCAACTGCATCAATCAATTCGCCAGTATCGGGCCGGATCCCGTCATCCATGTGTTGTCCTTTCGATCTGCCATGATCCGGATCTCCACTTCGCTGAGCCATAATGAAATTTAAATGCTTTTCAATATCACGGGAATAGAGCGATTGGCTTATTTCAAATACCTGAGAAACCAATCCCCCAACCCGGATAAAATAGCGGCCTTCTTCATTTAATTCGGAGAAGTCTCCTTTTGACCATATTCCGGTATCAAAATTATGTGGTTCTAATACTCCCGAAAAAATAAGCTTATCTGTCTCATAATTGATCACTTCAAATTTTTCTTTTTGATTTGTATGAACGGTACAATATTTAGGACTCTCAGGCAAATAGCCTGAATGATTGACCAATACCGCCTCTCTATAATGTGATATCTGAAAATCACCGGCATCACAATTTCCATGAACAATCAGCCTGGCATCGGCCCAAGCTGCAAAATCAGCAATATAGCCGTCTTTAGTTGTATCACAAACAAGTGTTAGCTGTTTGACTCCTTTCAGATCAATTTCTATCCTCTGAGCAGGCGTATCTTCATAAAAAACGTCTGAATTCAATACGGTGTCTCCGTCTGCAATAACAGCAAATATGACAGATCCTTTACCTTTCCTGTAACGAGTCGATTCCCTATCAAGTCCGATTGATGCTTCCAGCAAAACTGCTTTTCCTTTTAAATTTATTGACAACCTGCTCGGCGCATGAATACCAAGTCCTTTTTCAAATGTTTTACCATTGATATTGATCGGATTGAAATGATACGAGGTATTGGTTCTGGGAGCGCCAAAATCATCGTATATATTACCAAATGGAATATCGCTCAGTAAAATGCTTTTATCTTTTTTCACTGCACAACCTGCACCAATCAGCATCAGGGTTAACAAAACGAACACGTATAATTCTGAATACTTAAAACCACAATATCTTTGCAATGATTCAGATTGGTATTTCCTGTTCATAAGGTGAATTTTTAAACTATTTCTATTCAATCTTCAATACTGTATTGTTTTTATCCGGACGCTTATAAGTCAAATAAATATAGTGATTAGAATATTCTATCCTCATAAAGATAACTATACCATGTTACTAAGCGAAATAACAAAAACCGCAAGCACCAAAATACCCAGGCCAATATTTAAATATCTCTTTTGCTTTACCAGGTTGTCAGGCCATTCTCCTCTCCATATTCCCGCCAGGGTTCCTATTATAATTGAAAGAGAAACAAACAAAGCCCATCCAATAATAGTTCCCCAATTACCCAGCTTTCCAGCGCTCATTCCATATAAATAAAGACTCAATATCCATAACAATGACATGGCAAAAATCAATGCTGCATTTCGAAGGCTGAAATTCACAAAGAAATCTTTTACATTTTTATTTTTAATGATCAGAAAGACACAATATCCAACGTTGACGATTGCTCCAAAAGTGAAAAACAAGGGCCATACAATGTTTCCGGCACTGGATTCTGAAACTCCGAAAGAGACCGCCGTCTGAATCAAATTACCACTTAACACCATTGCCAGGTTTGGAGCGCTTGAAAGGACACCAGCTACAATAGCCATGGCAATACCTGACACATATTTCTTAGATGTTCTCCGTGTATCGGAACTGTTCTCTTTTAACGCATTTGCTTTTCCACAAAATATAACCCCTCCAACTATCATTAAAACTCCTGTAAAGACCAATATTCCTTTTAAAGAGATAGCAGACAGAGGGTTGAAAATCAACATAGGCAATAAGGCTCCCGCTCCGGCATTAACCCCCATAATAATAGGATATCCCAGGGCCATACCAAGTCTGGCCATTGCCAGGCCAAACAATACTGAACCAGCTCCACACAACATTCCAAAAGCCATCAGGAAAAATATATTTCCCAATGGCACTGACCGATAAATATCAAGAATTTGTGGCATAAGCAATAGCCCGATCAAAACATTGATAACAAACATTCCTAACATGGCAAAAAGCATCCAGTAATGTTCCCATTTCCAGTTCTTTGTCATTGTAGATGGAAGCATAAAAAGTCCCTGAAAAGTCCCTGCCATAATTACCAAAAGAAATCCTGTCAACTGTTCCATATTATATCATTATAATTCCGTCTTCAGTCACTTTCCTGACATTTTCACCTTCTGTTACTGAAATATTCAGGTACCAGGAATAGGATGAACGCGCTTTAAGAACACTATCCATTCCATGTAGTCTGGCAATATCCGGCCTGTCAAATGCCGATGTACAAGGCTCGAAATAGAAACAATAGTCATCAATACCCCAAATGTCATGGCTTCCTCCTTCGTTATGCAGCAAAGCCATATACGGCACTTGAGAAGGCGGAAAGGATATTCCAACAATGCTATTGTCGGAAGGACATCGCATGGCGCCCCAGCCCTCTTTCAACTGATTCTTAAAATAGTATTTAAGTACGTCATCCGTGGAACGGCTTCTGATCCTGTCAGCATGAAAAACAGAGCCGTCCTTTGCAACTGCCTCCGGCCACGAAAATTCATCGCCATAGTTGGCAAGAAAGCCACTCTTGGCATACGTACAATATGCATTCTTAAGGTCATCGGGCAAATATATTTGAGCTCCTTCCTCCGTATTCAGCATAACATGCCCTGCCCAGCTAAAATCCATATCAAATGGAGTTGGGTTGGTTGCTTTGTATTCGATTCGAAGAGTATTTTTATGGGGCATGCTAACCCATTTTTCCAAAATGTATGGCAACCTTATTCCATTCACTTTAAAATATAATTTTTCTTTCTGAACCTCAACGTCCCAAGGCAGGAACCATACTTCTCCATGATCAGGAAGACGCGTACCTTTCCATGGATATTTGTCGTAATAGTACTCATCAATATTGGGAAACATGTCATCGAAACCTGCTCCGTCAGCTTTCAGGTAAACCCCATCGTACGGCTGTTTCCTGAACTGATCGCCTTCCCGTTGAACAAAACACTCTTTCTCCAAAGGTTTGTAAAACAATGACGATATTTTCGCACCGTTTTCCGGAAGAAACTGAATTTTCAATACATCCGACTCAATAGTCAACGCTTTCTGACCTTTGTACTCTGTTTCATTAATTTTAATGTCCATTTCGATATCTGTCTTTTAATTAGGTTTTTTCTCTTTTATAGAGAACCCTGAAAATCAACCTACAACGTACTTTTCCAGCGCTTTTTTTGTTGGAGTAGTACCCACTCCAGGAAGCACAGGTTTTTTATAATATCCGGATTCGACACATATCGGTTCAATAAACGCATCTTTGATCCATGGAATATATTCAAGCATAGAACATGCTTTGTGGCTAAAAGCGAGATGCACGTGAACCTGCCCCATATCCCCAACATGCGGAGCAAGTGGTAAATGATTTTCATGTATGATTTCTGCAACTTCCAGAAATTGGGTTATCCCGGCCAGACGTGTTATATCGGGCTGGACATAATGAACAGCACCGGCATTGATGAAATTCTTAAATGCATCCGGCGTATAAAGTTGTTCACCAAGGGCAATTGGTATCCGGGTTTGTCTTGCCAATTCGGCATGTATCTTCACATCGTCATACCACATGGGTTCCTCAAACCAATAAATATCAAAAGCCTCCGCTTCTTTACAAAATTGCAGGCAGGTTTGTAAATCCCACCGACCATTTGCATCAATGGCCAGCATGGGTTCAGGCCCTATTGCTTTACGCACTGCCTGAAGTCTTTTTAAATCAATGGTGGAATCAGATGAACCAACTTTAATCTTCACTCCCGGAAAGCCCTCTGATTCTACGGCACGTTTTGCACCATCCGCCAGTTTATCTAAGGGAATGGATAACCACCCTATATCTGTATTATAGGCAGGAAGCACATCTTTTGTGGCCCCACCAAGCAATTCCCAAAGAGGCATATTGTATTTTTTTGCTTTAATATCCCACAATGCCGTATCAATAGCAGCAATAGCCAATTGAGTTATTCCGGCACGACCAATCCACTGCATAGCAGGGTAATACAATATTTTCTTTACTAATTCTTCTGTTCGGTCTGCTTCCTCTCCAATAAGAAGTGGAGCATAACAATCCCTGATACAACTGGCAATCAAACGATCACCAGGTAAAAATGCATGGGTACCAGTGAACCCCCATCCGGTTATTCCACTTTCCGTTTCAATTCTTGCACCAACAATCCCCCAATGGGTGATGGTATGCGTGCTGTCGGCAATGCCATCACCTGTTACCGGGATGTGCATAATATAAGGTTCAATTTTCCTGATTTTCATAAAGCTTCAATAATGTTTTGAGAAGGCGGGTTGCATCCATGGGAGTCACCTTGCATTTTTGTTTTCCGTTTACACATTCCAGAAAGTGACGCATTTGTTCAGTGAAGCTCGTCTCAAAAGGTTCGTCAACGGCTACTTCTTCCCATACTCCTGGTTTGGCAATTTCACAACCTTCCAATTCTGTATAATACCGGATATGCGGATCCGGACAAATGTGGTATTCTACCATTCCTTTGTCACCTGACACCATCAACATCTGTTCACAACCGGAGGGCCAGTCTTTTTCATATCCGGGTAACTTACAACCGTAACTCACTACTGCATGACCAATAACACCGCTTGCAAACCGTAATACTGCTATGGCCGTATCTTCTCCTTCCATCTCATCACGCGCCTGGTGGGAAACAAATCCGGTAACATCCTGAACCTCGCCAAGTATCGCATTTAATCTGTAAATCAGATGTCCGGCGCAATCCATCCATGCTCCGCCTCCAGTTTGCTCAAGACTTTTTCTGAAATCCCATGGCCTGAAATCAAGCCACTGTAACGACTTTGCAGAAGCCATCAACGGCTTGCCTATCCAACCTTCCGAAACAAACTTCACAATTCTGTCCAGTGACGGATGGAAAAGTCCGTTGTGACCCACTAAAACAGGAACGCCCGCTTCATCACTTAGCCGGGTAATTTCTAAAGCCTCTTCCATCTTCGCTGCGATAGGCTTTTCGAGCAATACCGGTAATTTTCTTTCGAGACATTTCTTCATCACATCCAGATGAATATTATGGGGTACAAGAGCTACAACTGCATCAAGCTGTACGGAATCAAGCATTGTAGCAATGGAAGCAAATCCGGGAACTCCCCATTCTTTTTGGCGGGAATAAACAGCCTCTGGCCTGAGGTCACAAAATGCTGCCAATTGAGCCACTTCGCCACATTCCTGTAAGGCATTGTAATGAACATCAGCTACACGACCAGCGCCGATAAAACCAATCTTTAAATATCTCTTATTCATCATTTGCAAGTTGTTTTTTAAAATCGGCAACCAACCAATCGGCAAGACAATCCAGATAACGATTGCCACGATCGGCATCGGCAAAACGCTGATCACCCAAAACTCCGTTTTTTGATACGGATTGTATTCCTTCTTCCATCATCTGATCCATAATTTCACTTAGAGGGCGTGGGTCTCCAATTTCCAGTTTATCTTTTCTTAGTAATTCCGGCCTGATTGCAGCAAGCATGGAGGCTTCAAATTCACCCGCGTGCGACCCTGAAATTTCCAGGGATATACCTTCCTGTAAAGGGTAACAGTCCCAGGTCGTTGCAATGTAACTACCAATATCTTCCGTATAGGTAACTGTACAACCCTCCCATCGTTTGCGTAAAGCAGGCAGGCACCGTTGCGCAATTGCCCAGTCACCTCCATGTCCAAACCAGAAATAAATAAAAGTAAATCCTCCCTTCGCGAGGCTTTCGGCAATATCTTCAAGCAATAATGATAAGGTTTCTTTTCTCAGGGAAAGCGATCCGGGAAAAGCCATGTGCTCTTGTGAATAACCAATTGGTATCGCCGGGCCGACCAACGTCTTCCCAAGCTTTGTGGCAGCCCGGAGCGCTGTCTCCAATCCGTGCCAGGTATCTACTCCCTGCGGTAAACCGGGTCCGTGCTGTTCAGTAGCTCCTAAAGGGATGATTACATTCGTCCACCCATTTGATAACAAACCCCGGATTTCCAGCCATGTAAGTTCTTCAAGCCTTAATGATGACGGTTTCATTCTTTTTGATATTTGAGAATCTCTTCAACCTGAGAATTATCTCTGTTCACAAAATTCCTTTTCAGCATACTCTCGCATAGTACACTATCAAAGGTAATTCTGTAAAGAGAATTAGCATTTCACATTCTTAATCTAAAGCTTGAACAATCTTAGCTTCTGTTGACATTACGAAATTCAGAAGGGTTCTGATGAAATATCCTGGTGAAAGTACGATTGAAATAGCTGTGACTATTAAATCCCGCACCGTATGCAATCTGGGAAATTGGGGTATCGGTGTATATGAGTAGGCGCCTTGCTTCATTTAACCGGCACCTGATAATATATTCGTTGATGGACCGACCTGTAATCCGCTTGAAATATTTGCACAGATAGGTTTTGGAAAATCCCGAGAGTTCTGCAATCTCATCCAACTGAATCTGTCTCTGGTAGTTTTCCTGAATGAAATCCAAGACCTTTTTTAAGCGGTCAAGGTGGTATTGATCTTTCAGAATAACAGGCTGATTTAAAAACGTTTCCTCGTAACATATCAAAACCTGAAGCAGCAGGTTGTATAAACCCACCTTCATGGCCTGTTTCTGAAAAATAGAAGGTTGTTTCATGCTCAATACAAGCTCCAGAAAGTATTTTGTGAGCATCTTAATATTGGGGTTCTTACTTCCTATGCGATGATTGATTTCTTCGTAATTGTAATAAAAAGGAAGCAGAAACAAATAATCAGTATCGTATGTACCTGACTGATAAATTACTTCCGGGAAAAAAGTCAGACAAATTGTTTTTAATATGCCTGTGGAGCCTGATTTCATGCTATGAAAACGTGAAGTACTTACAATAAAAATATCTCCTTTTTCTACCGGATATT
Organism: Prolixibacteraceae bacterium; assembly: GCA_003506435.1. Classification (GTDB taxonomy): domain Bacteria; phylum Bacteroidota; class Bacteroidia; order Bacteroidales; family Prolixibacteraceae; genus GWE2-42-39. The sequence goes on along the minus strand of DOAQ01000016.1, from coordinate 109,378 downwards.
GCTTATCCTCATGTATAAAAATACCTTTTCCTTCATAAATGTAACATATTTCAAAAAAGTGGTGATAGTTGGGTATTGACTGAAAGTTTTCCGGAAAACTCAGATAAATAGCAGATAATGGAAAATCCTCCGGAAGCCGATGATTGAATAAACCATCATCCATTAATTTCAGGTCTTGTACGTCCTGCCATTTGTCGTCATGAATAGTGAAGTTTTCCATAATCTGCTTTACTAAAATGATTTTACCTTATAATATGCATTAGTCACAACTTAATCTGACAGTTAGGGATTAAACTAAATTTGAGATTGCAAAACAAAAGAAGTTTAATCCACAAAAAACTGTCAGAAATGAATACTGAAGTAAAATTAATTAAAACCAAGTTAGGACTACTCAATTTATCGGAGCAATTAGGAAATGTTTCCCAGGCATGCAAGATATTTGGCTACAGCCGGGATAGTTTTTATCGTTTCAAAGAGTTGTATGAGCAAGGAAGCGGGTTAGCCCCCCGGGAAGTTTCCCGAAGAAAGCCCAATTTCAAAAACTGGATTGAAGAGGCAATAGAAGAACAAGCCAAACAAATTGCTCTTGATTTTCCGGCTTTCAGGCAAGTTCGTGCATGGAATGAGTTGAAAAAAGGTGTTTTCATTTCCCCGGCTGGCATTTGTTGTGTCTGGCTTTGCAACGATATGGAAACTTACTCCAAACGTCTGAAACTGCTTGAAAAACGGGCGGCTCAGGAAGGGTTGGTGTTGACTGAAACGCAAGTTGTTGCACTTGAAAAAGCCAAGGAGGAAAAGCAGGCACAGGGTGATAGAGACCTACCATCCGGGTTATCTCGGGGCTCAGGACACTTATTACGTTGGCACAATCAAAGGAGTTGGAAGTATCTGTCAACAAACCTATATCGATACCTTTGCCAAAGTTACCCAGGTTAAACTCTATGACCTTAAAAATGCGCTGGTTGCAGCCGATATGCTCAATGACCGGGTTTTGCCTTTGTACGAACAGAGTAATATTCCACTGTTCAGAATATTAACTGACCGGGGAACCGAATATTGCGGAGCCAGAGAGCATCATGAATACCAGTTGTATCTGGCTATTGAAGACATTGACCATACACGCACCAAAGCAAAACATCCGCAGACAAACGGCATTTGTGAACGCTTCCGATACTCTGTATCAAAAAAATGTATCTTCGCTTCTGACAGGTGATGCGGAAACAGGCTCTGGTGGAGATCAACCTGCCAGGAATATCCTGTCCGGCTGGAATGGTCTGGGGGCGCAAAAAGCTCCCACTTTTTAACGAACATCCCAAGAGTATAAAACTCTTTGCCCGGGTAGGGCAAAAATATTCCTGCTGTCAGAAGAAGTCTAAACTTTTACGTATAACGTAATCTGATAGAAAGGATTCATTTATATTTGTCCGAATAAATAAACATACCAACGAACCATGAAGAATATTCTTTTTGCTCTTATTTTGTTATTTCTCAATTTGTTTTCATTCTCACAGGAAACGCAACCCCTGAAAAAACAAACATCGTACTGGAATATCGGATTACAGATCAACTCATACCGGCTTCCGCCTCCTTCTTCCGATAAAAAGACAGAATATCTGGATTTGGATAACGATGGTGATCCCGATGTTTTGAAGACGTTCACAATTCGTGATATTCCGGTGCAATGGATCGACGACGACGATGATATGAAATCCGGTGATTGGGAAGGCGACAACGACAACGATTGTCTGATGATCGACTGGAACAAGGATGGGAAATACAGTTCTGCTACTGATTTGATGATCGACTGGAACGATACCAACGGGGATAAAAAAGCCGATATGCAGGTGTTCATTGACATTCCTGAAGGCAGATCGGGAGGGCATTACATGTGGGTAATTGATACCGATAAAGACAATATTTTCAATAATATAGACTGGGAGCAGTTGAAATTACGTTGCTGGCTGCACGATGGAAATTCAGATTTTTATGAAGATTACCACGGAAAAAGTTTATTTCTGAAAGCGCATTGTTCGCCTGACCGTATCAATGATCCCCGGTTGAATTGGGAAAATCCGTTTCTGTTTTACGATCCCGATAACGACGGATTAACAGAAATGGCAATTCGTCTGCTCGACATTCCTGAAAGAAAAGAATCGGAAACCGGATCATTGCAGCTTTTTTCAGGAAAAATAACCTGGGCTTCCATGGCCTTCGATCTGGATAACGACAACAATCCCGGCAATGAATTTGATTTTGACATGACCATCGGATTTGCCGGAGAGAAAGGGTTTGATTACCTCGACCAGGTACACCGGTTTAATAACATGCGCGGACTGCCTGAGGCCGATCAGTTTTTTGCTGACCCAAAATGGAGACAAATTTCAGAACTCATTTATCCCGGGCATGAAACAGCATGGAACCTGATTTTTGAACGGGGCAAATGGGATCAGGCGCAACTGGTTTACGACGAAGACGACGATTGTGCCCGATGGGAACGGGTTGAATTTTATGAGCAGAGAAACCCTTTCAAAATTGGGAAAAGAAACGAGGGTATCGACAATAACCCGCAGGCCGATGCTTCGGGCGACCGTGGCGAATGGGATGCCGACAATTCAGGAAATGGGCAGCTATACATCAGTCGGTTCGATGGCCGCATACACCTTTATGGCGCGGAAAAAGGAACCTGGAGGATCGACCAAAATGCCTGGTCATTTCAGGGAATGGGTGGCCTTTACGACGGCTATGGGCCGGAACGCCTGCAAAAACAACCCCCGTTGTTTGCAACCATCCAATACGCCGACACCGATAACAACGGTTTCTTCGACCAGATTGAATATGATTTGGACGGAGATACTATTTTCGAACAGGCCGTTTCGCTTCATTCACTCGGAATTGATGACCGATGTGAAATAATAAACACAGCATCAATGGATTACTCCGATTTTATAAAGCTAAAAAAATCCGTTGCAGAAGATATTTGGAAGAATGCCCTGGGAGCGGTTGAACTGGCTAAAAAAGAAGGAATTAATGAAAGCTGGTACTCGTTACTGATGCACCCGAAATCAGTCAGGCAAAAATATCATCATGGATATTGGCTTCAGTTTTACCTGTTCAACGATCTTATTAATTTGTACACGCGGAAAGAATGTACTGATTGTGTTGAAAAAATCAGGAAGGCATATTATTCGGGAGATTGGCAGGGCTACCGAAGTTGTCAAAAAATGGACATCAATAAGTGAGTATAACGATCAGTCTTAATTAATTTTCGTTCCTGAAGATTTTTCTGCTTATTTTTGATCCGTCTCACAAATGGTTTCATAAATCGAAGACAGGTGAATTACAAGGGATCGGAAATAGTGCAGAAAATTAAATCGGGCGATGAACCTGCATTTGAAGGTTTATACAGCTTTTTCTATCCCAAACTGGCGTATTTTTCCAACCAGTATTTAATGGACTCCGAGGCCGCCAACAGCGTTGTTCAGGATGTTTTTACCGAACTCTGGGAACACCGGCAGAACCTTCAGGATGACACCAACCTTCAGGCATGGTTGTTTACGGTTACAAAAAACAAATCGCTGAAACAAATCAGCAAAGAACGGTCGAAACAACGGTACGACGACTATTTGAGAACCCGCGAATTGGACATCAATTACAAATCACTTTCCGGTTTCGATACCAGTAACTTTGTTTTTGAAGAGTTGCAGCAGAAAGTTGATGAAGCCCTTTCAAAATTATCGCTGCCGGTACGTACTGTTTTTGAGAAAAGCCGTTACGAGGACAAAAAAAACAGGGAGATTGCCGACGAACTCGGGATTAGCATAAAAACTGTGGAAGCCCATATTTCAAAAGCGCTTCAACATCTTCGGAAGGAACTGAAAGAATACCTTCCGCTTCTTTATATTTTATTTTTTCTAAAATAATTTACCTTTCGCGTTAGGGTAAAATACATTCATCCGGTTCTACTATCAAAAGCTTTCAGTTTATGGAAGAAAAATTAATTCAGTACATCAAAGGGAAAATCACTTCGGACATTGAAGTGCGCGAAATCCTGGATTGGATCGAAGCTTCGGAAGCGAACCAGGGAAAGTACAATGAGCTAAAAAACCTCTGGGTACTTACCGGTTTAAAAGAAGTGAAACCGCAATATTCCCGAAAATTCTTTGCAAACAAGGTTTCTGCAAAACAGTCACAGGTTTGGCCTTTGCATTCATTCCTGAAATATGCAGCCGTCTTTGTTTTTGCTTTTCTGATTGGGGCCGGGGCCCTCTACTTCATTGGGCAAAAACAAATCAGCCAGCTTTCCGAAGTGTACAACGAAATAAAGGTACCCAACGGCGAAAAGTCGACTATTACTTTGTATGACGGGACCAAAGTCTGGCTTAATTCAGGCACAACATTTAAATATCCGGTAGCATTTAATGCCCGGCAACGAAATGTTTTTGTCGAAGGCGAAGCCTATTTCGAAGTAGCAAAAAACAAGAAAAAACCATTCATTGTACATGCCGGGGAAATAGAGGTTTTGGTGCTGGGAACAAAATTCAATGTGTATTCCTATCCTGATGATGATTTATTGTACACAACACTGGAAGAAGGTTCTGTAAATATTTTACTTTCGGGTCTCAATAAGAAATTTAAGTTGAGTCCCGGAGAACAATTCGAGTTCTCAAAACAATCGAAAATACCAAAATTGTTTAAAGTCGATACCGAATTATATACCTCGTGGAAGGAAAACATCCTTCGCTTCGAAAATGTTCCGCTTTCTGAAATACTGAAGAAAATGGAACGCTGGTACGATGTCAAAATTATGGTTGACGGGAACCTGGATACCAGCGAACGCTACACCACCACTATAAAAACCGAAAGTTTACGCGAAATGCTGCAAGTATTATCATTAACATCAGATATGAAATATGAAATCAACGAAGACGTAGTAGAAATTAGCAAACCCTGATAAAAAAAGGAAAGTGCGGTAACACTTTCCTTTAGAACCTCATGCGCAAACATGAGATCAGGTTAAATAACCCCTAACGGGATTTGTATAACACTTATTAATTGCAAATTTATGAAAAAAAAATGGTTAAACGCCGGGGGATACTACAATCCCTTGCTTAAATGGTTACGTATTATGAAACTAACCTTGTTTGTTTTACTGATCACCCTTGTACACGTTAGTGCAAGTGTCTATTCGCAGCAAACGCGGCTCAGTATTTCCGCGAATAACATCTCTGTCAGGGAAGTATTGCGGGATATTGAGGATCAAAGTGAGTTCTTCTTCTTATACAAAAATGAAGATATTAATGTTGACCGAATAGTAAGCGTTAATATGAAAGACAAGTCTTTGGAAGAACTACTGGGTATATTATTTAAAGGAACAGACGTTTCGTATAAAATTCATGGCAGGCAGATCGTACTGGTAAACGATGTACCTCAGGAACAGAAGAAAATAACCGTAGCAGGGAAAGTCACCGACTCATCAGGCGCTTCGTTGCCGGGAGTTACGGTGCTGGTGAAGGGAACATCCCAGGGGATTGTCACTAATTTTGATGGGAAATATTTACTTTCTAATGTTCCTTCTGAAGGCACACTGATTTTCTCATTTGTGGGAATGAGGGCAAAAGAAATAGAAGTTTCAGGAAGAACTACGATAGATGTCAAATTAGAAGAAGAAACGTTCGGAATTGATGAAGTTGTAGCGATTGGTTATGGGAGCATTAAGAAAAGAGATCTTACCGGATCTGTTTCTTCTATTCGGGTTGAAGATATACAAAAGACCAATCCGGTAGGTGTTAATCAGGCATTGCAAGGCAAATTGGCAGGGGTGCAGGTTCAGCAGGCAGATGGTGCTCCGGGAGCCGGGGTTAATATCCTGATTCGTGGAGCAAACTCATTTACAACCAGCACCGAACCTCTTTATGTTGTTGATGGTATTCCATTTAGTGCAGGTGAAGCTCCTGCTCCGTCAGCTTTCGGGGACAAACAACGAAATAACCCCTTAAGCCTCATTAACACAAAGGATATTGCATCTATTGAGGTATTGAAAGATGCGTCGGCAACGGCCATCTATGGTTCACGTGCTGCAAATGGCGTTGTATTGATCACAACAAAAGGAGGAAGGTCGAAAGCTCACATTGAGTTTAATACAAATTTTGGGGTATCCCAAATTGTCAAACAGATTGAGGTACTTGATGCAGCGTCGTATGCCGAGTATCGGAATGAAATGGTCATTAACGGTTACACGTATGATGGGAAAGACTATGTTGCTGATAATAACCTACCCTATCCTATTCCAGGCCGCTGGTCATATACAAAAATAAAAGATGGGACCACAGGGTTGGAAACAATTGCTGACAGCACCTATTTACCAAGTCCGGATGATTATAGAAATGGTTATATGGGAGGAGGTACCAACTGGCAGGATCAGATATATCAAACGGCTGTAACATCGGATTATAATCTTAGTTTATCGGGAGGAGATGAAAAGGGGCATTATATGTTCTCAGGGAGTTATTTAGATCAACAGGGAGTTATTTTTAATTCGTATTATAAACGATATACTGTCAGGTCAAATATTTCCAGAAAGATTTCTGATCGGATTGAAGTCGGCAACAATTTAAGTTTTACTAAATCGATTAATCGTTTAGCCCGGACAAATAGCGAAAGTTATGGGGTGATACCTTCAGCAATTGCTTTTAATCCAACCCGTGAAGTATTTGATCCAACAAAAGATTCCGGATATACAGAAGATACTTCAACCGGACTTGCAAATCCCTATTTATATACACGAACTGCAAAAAATCAAGTTGGCTCATTAAATATTTTTACTTCTGCATTTGCTGAAATTAAGTTTACCGATTATTTGAAATTCCGGCAAAACCTGGGATACGGATACAATAGCAATACCCGAAATGAATATTACAACCGGTGGGTTGCCGAAGGTATTGCACCAACCAATGGGTACGGGGTGCAGGCTGATAATCATTACGAAAGTATGACTTTGGAATCAATGCTGAAATTTAATAAAAAGATAGCTGAGATTCACCAAATTGATGCAGTTGTAGCATGGACTCATGAAAAAGTAAACTATGGCGGTAAATCAATGAGCGCTAAAGGATTTCCAAATGATCTGACGGAAGAAAACGATATGAATGCCGCCCTTAACCAGGATAGAAACACCAGTAGTAAAGGAATGAGTTCTCTGATGTCATACCTGGGACGGGTAAACTATGTGCTGTTGGAAAAATACATGTTCACTGCTTCTTTTCGTCGGGATGGCTCAAGCCGGTTTTCTGAAACGAACCGTTGGTCAAACTTTTCGTCTTTTGCATTAGCATGGCGTTTGTCTGATGAACCATTCATTAAAAACCTTAACTTTTTTGATGCTTTGAAACTACGGGCTAGTTATGGTCAAACCGGGAACCAGGGAATCAGTGCGTATGCTACCCGTTCAAGAATGACTGCACAAAACTACCCGTTTAATGGTAATTTGAATAGTGGTTTTGCCGAAGATCGTTGGGGAGGGCCAGCCAATCCGAAGTTGAAATGGGAAACAACAACGCAGGGAGATGTCGGTTTGGATGTATCAATACTGAAAAACCGGATAAATTTAGTAGTCGATCTTTATTACAAAAAAACAGATGATTTGCTACAGAATATGTTTATTCCATCCAGTACCGGTTTCTCTTCTATGGCCTCCAATTATGGGAACATAGAAAATAAAGGATTGGAAATAGCAGGTAATTTTATTGTTGCATCCCAGGCAAATTTTAGTTGGAAGATTGACGCCAACATCTCGTTTAACCGGAATAAGGTCAGCGGACTTGAAGCTGACCAGTTTTCAGATGTAGCGTGGGGCATGGAAAGTATGTTTTTGCGCAGGAATGGAGAGCCGATTGGGTTAATCTATGGTTACCAGGAAGATGGGTTCTTCGACAATGAAGCTGAAGTGAGATCAAATCCACTTTACAAAAACGAGTCGGATGCAAAGATCAAGAGCATGATTGGCCAGGTAAAATACAAGGATAATGATAAAAACGGAGTAATTGACGATAGAGACAAAGCAATTATTGGCAATACAAATCCGAATTTCACCTATGGGGTTACCAATTCTTTCCAAATAAAAAACATATCGGTTAACTTCTTTCTGCAAGGGACTTCCGGCAACGATATTTTGAATGTAAATATCAAAAGATATGATTTAGCCGGCACAGGAAATATTCCTCGTTTTATATATGACAACCGCTGGACTGAAACCAACAGGGAAAATGCAACTGCGCCACGTCCGGATGGAACATATACCCGGAGCATGAAAGCATCAGACAGGTATGTGGATAATGGTTCGTATTTGCGCATGAAAAACCTGAATGTAGGGTACATGTTTAAAAATCCGTTCCAATTTGTCCAGTCTTTAAATGTGTCAGCAAGTGTTACCAACTTATTTACAATAACGAAATATAAATGGTATGATCCTGATGTGAACACATTCGGAGGAGATCCTGCACGTCGTGGCGTTGACATGGCATCCTATCCAAGTGCACGAACAATTAGTCTGGGACTGCAATTAATATTTTAATTCTGATGAATTCAACGATAAAAAGCAAAAAGATGAAGCCAACGATATTTAGAAGCATATTAATCATTGCTTGTTTCCTGTTTACAACATCCTGTTCCGATCTGCTGGATGAGAAAACCTATACATTTATTGCGGGGGAAGACCTTGTTGCCAACAAAAATTACGACCAACTGGTGGCAGGCGCCTACAACACACTTCACTACTCTTTCGAATGGGGAAATTATCACAACGTGGTAAATTTCGATTGTGACTATCAGAGTGGTCCTGCTTGGGCATTTGGTTCACTAGGCGCCGGTAATTTTTATGAAGACGGATCGAACCTCAACTTCTATAATAATTACTACAAATCAATACATCGTGCGAACTATCATAAATACCTGATTTCAAAAATGGACATCGATGAAAAAGTAAAAGCCAATGCAATGGGGGAACTCGCGTTCCTGAAGGCATGGAGCTATTTCAACCTTGTCCAGTTTTATGGCGATATAGTTCTGTATAAAACATCCATTTCTGAAGGCGCTGATATTTACAAACCGCGTTCTCCGATCAAAGAAGTTTATGAACACATTATTGAGGAATTAAAGTTTGCCGAAACAGCGATGTATTCAACCAAGGATCCTGAATATAAAATTGGCCACGTTTCAAGTGGTGCAGCGAAAGCTGTATTAGCTAAAGTGTATGCCACAATTGGGTCTGCTTCAATGAAATCGGGTTCTGTTTCAGTAATGGGCGGCCCAGGGGCAATAAAAGATGACAATGGAACTAAAATTTATTTGCCAGTTCCCGCAAAACTGACATTTCAGAAGTCGCAGGTTGCCGGATATGAGGATTTCGATTCGAAAGAATACTATAAGCTGGCAATGGATAAAGCAAAAGAAGTAATTGAATCAGGTGATTTTTACCTCTACCCAAGCCAGGAAGCATTGTGGTCGGTTACAAACCGGAATAAAGGTGAATTTATTTTCTCACTTCAAACTTTAGCCGGAGATAATTCAATGAGCAATTATGTTGCTTCCGATTATACGGGGTATTATAAACCCGATGGAACTCTTTCTTCTGGTTACTATGTCCAGCGTGATCACTGGTACCAGCTTTTTGATGAAAATGATGGTCGTGCAAAATGGGGAGTAATCCATCGACATCCTTTTACTATTTCAGGAGGCAAATTACTTTATTGTTATTATCCGGCAAAAGACAGCGTTAAAGTTCGTTTAGGACAGGATGGTTATAAACCAACCGACATTCTTCGGTATGATGCACATTTATATGGCTCGAAACTGATGAAGTTCCGCGATTATACTACCCCGGTAGATGGGAGCCGAAGCGATTTTAACTGGCCTTTTATCCGGTATGCTGAAGTTATTTTGGTCTATGCCGAAGCTGCAAACGAAGTAAATAACGGCCCCTCCGCTGATGCTATTGCTCAGGTAGAGAAGTTAAATATCCGGAATAACAGCACCAAAGTTGGAGATATTGCAAAAACAACTCCCTGGACATTGGAATCATTCAGGTCATACATTCTGGAAGAACGGGTAAAAGAATTTGCCGGCGAAGGCCTCCGAAGGTTCGACCTGCTCCGCTGGGGCATTTACCTCCAAACAATGAATGCTATTGGTGTAGATGAAAAAGACGTAATCAAACGGCGCGAAGAAAGACACCTGCTTTTACCGTTACCTGCCAATGAGGTAAATACGAATCCATTCATCGAAATGAATAATCCTGGTTGGTAATTTAATAGATTCAGATTAATACTATTACGACTATGAAAAATATACAAATTAGAAAAATTGTAGCCTTTTTATTTATAGCTGCAATGTTCCTGGCAACCTCATGTAATGAGGATGATAATCTGTCAGGACCTCCAACGTTTTCAAAAATTTCACCTCTAAAAGAATTGGGTGCAACGATCTCTGACGGAGACATGGGTGACTGGGTAGCTATTCAGGGCGAGAATCTTGAGACAGTTCAAACGATCATGTTTAATGATGTCTCTGTTGATATGCAAGAGGTTTATTATGAGAACAACGTGCTTTATATGCAAATTCCCGTTGTAATGCCAAAAGAAGTTTCAAACAAGGTAAAACTTGTCACTGAATCAGGTGAAATTGAATTTAATTTCAGTGTGAATATTCCTAATCTTAAGCTAACAGGCATGTTTAACGAATATACACAAGCAGGCGACACCTTAAAAATGTATGGCGATTTTTTCAAGCTATATGAGGTTGATAAAACCAATACGGTTGTTTCGTTTAACGGAGTTGAGCAACCTGTAATTCAGGCTGGCAATAACTTCTTAACAGTAAAAGTCCCCGTAAATGTTGAGCAAAATCTTAAGCTTACAGTGATCAACAAAAAATACAATGTATCGGCAGCATGTCCGGGCTATTACCAGGACCGTCAATTTTTAATTACAAATTTCGACGATAAAGCATACACTGGCAGCGATGGGGCAAAATATGTCGGAGCCTGGACGAATCCAAAACCAATCTCGGGGAAATATATATTCCTCAATGTTGGGAACGAAGGAAGTGGCTGGTCGTACCTGATGAGTGCAAGTGCTCCTTACACCAGCGATATGAAAGATCATCCGGATAAATATGAAGTCAAGTTTGAACTGAATATGCTTATTCCAATCATGAAAACGGAATTCTATATTTATAACTATTGGAATCATAATCCTGCTAAAATTACAGCCGCCGATCTCGTTGTTCAAAATCTGGGTACCTGGCAAACGGTTAAAATCCCATTGGAACGGATCATTCCGCTGAACTTTACGGGCAACAAGGGTTATATAGGCTCATTTAATATTCGCATTCAATCACCTGCCGGTGAGCCGGTATCAATGGGATGGGATAATTTCAGGGTTTCGTTGAAAGATTAAAAAATCCTTTTATTAGTAACAAATAAATTTCCCCAATTCTTGTTCTTTCCCGATTAATTGAGAAACTCAGGAGTTGGGGATATTTTTCTCCCGGTAAAAATGACTGGATGAAAATAAGCTGTCCAAAAAATTCTAAAGTCGGCAATTCGCGTCACCCTGCCCCGAAGTATCGGGGTATTTCAGGGTCTGACGATCAGAAAGATGAGATCCCGAAACAAGTTCGGGATGACCTATTCCAAGCTTTTTTGACAGCCTTGCTTTTTCAAAAAGGTATTTAATTACAAAACAAATATCTGTTGATATACAATTTTTTGAAAGTTGTTGTCGATAGGTAGTCATTCTCATTTCATATAAAAAACGTATTATGGATAGACGAAATTTTTTACACGCATCTGGTTTGGCATCTGCATCATTGCTGTTGCAGAATCAACTATTTGCATCTGTGTTATCCGTACAGGTTAAGAATCCGGCAATTAAGCCAATTTCCGGTTCGTGGTTCGAGTTTACACACGGGTTTGCTCCCGAAGGAAAATACTGGAATCTGGTTTTACCACAATTCACAACTGAACAATGGAAAGCCAAAGTCAAAGAGATTCGCGAAACCGGCATGGAGTACCTGGTTTTGATGGCAATTGCCAACGAAGGAAAAACATTTTATCCTTCGAAACTTCAGCCACGCTATGATTATGCTTGTCCTGATCCGCTTGAAGCGATTCTCTCTGCGGCTGATGAGTGTGGCATGAAATTTTTTGTAAGCAACGACTTTTGGGCCGACTGGCGTGAAGGTACAAAAATGATGACCAGCTCTGAAGTTGCCGCACTGCGTGAAAAAGGGATGGAAGAGGTTGCCGAAAAATACGCACATCACAAAAGTTTTTATGGATGGTACTACCCCAATGAGTCGGGATTGTGGAACACCATCGACGAAACGACCATCAACTACGTGAACCGGTGTAATAAAAAAGCAAAAGAACTAACTCCCAATTCGATCAATCTGATTGCTCCGTATGGTACAAAATCAGTGCGGGCTGACGACAAATATGTCGGTCAGCTTGAAAAACTGGATATTGATATTATTGCCTATCAGGATGAAATTGGGGTGAAGAAAACGAAAGTTGGCACTGCAGGTAAATATTATGAAGCGCTTAGCAAGGTTCATGCAAGAGCAGGGCGTTCAAAACTTTGGGCCGACATGGAAATCTTCGAGTTTGAAGGTGATGTTTACAAAAGCGCTTTGGTTCCAGCCGATTTCGAACGGGTACTGAAACAAATGGAAGACATTTCTCCTTTTGTCGAAAACATTCTGGTATATCAATATCTGGGAATTATGGACAAACCCGGATCAATTGCTTCTGTCGGACATCCAAACTCAGGCAAACTGTATAACGATTATTTGAACTGGTACAATTCTCAAAAGTGACCATAAAACAGAAACTATGAAGAAGTTATTGATATACACAACCATCTTGTCCCTTTTTCTTGTTGCATGTTCGCCGTACAAAGGGAACTGGGAGAATATCAGGATAGAAAACGCAGATTCTCCGAAAAACGACATTCGCTCAATTTGCTTCGGCCAGGAAGGTGAAATGTGGGTTGGAACATGGGGCGGCATTTTTAAGAACACCGAAAATAATTGGCTTGCTCAGGGACCTGAAAGCTATGTCGAAACGCTGTTCATTGCCCCCGACAATACCAAATGGGTCGGACTGTGGGGTGGCGGAGTTTATAAATGCGAAGCCGGAGAAATATGGGATAATGTAAAAGAAGCATCACCAACCAATTCGGTAAATGTAATTTCTGCCGACAACAAAGGAAACATTTGGGTTGGCGACTGGGGCGGCGGTGCCGTTAACCTGGACGGAAATGGAGAAATTGATGTGAATACCAAAAATGGCGGCGCTGCCAGTTACAACGGGAAACGGTGGATTTCCTATAAAACAGAACAAGTAAACCTGGGCGATAACTCAGTAACATCAATTGCCTGCGATACAAATGGGCGCATGTGGTTTGGAACCTTCCACGGACTTTCGAAAAAGGAAAATGGGACATGGACTTTATTCAACAAGCAGAACAGCCCATTGCCCGACAACGATGTTTATTCGTTAGCTCCTGATTCAAAGGGAAACATTTGGATCGGAACCTGTAATGGCCTAGCCAGACTTTCAGGAGAAACATGGACAATTTTTAAGAAAGAAAATTGCGGTTTGGTTGATAACCTGATCCTTTCCATCGCTGAAGATTCATTCGGAAACATTTGGGTAGGAACCAATAAAGGAGTATCTGTTTTCGACGGATCGAACTGGGAAACCTATTCGATCAGCAATAGTAAATTGATTGATAACCGGGTACAAACCATCACGGATTGGAACAAAAAGGTTTACCTCGGGACAAGTAAAGGAATATCAGTATTTGAATAATATCAGAAAATTTTAAAACCCAACTACTCAAAAAAAGAACGATGAGAAAAATAATATATGTTTTTTTAATGCTCATTTTACCGGTTTCGGTATTTTCAAAAGTTATCTGGCTCGACGAATTAAGTGTTCAAACGATGTATCAGGATTGGGGCGATGCTCAGGTAAATAAATCAATACTTGGAACGCCGCTTCAGGTGGCTGGCGTAAACTACAAAAGAGGAATCGGAACTCATTCCATTAGTCGGTATTTGGTCAATCTGGGAGGAAAAGCCAGGTCTTTTTCAGGATTGGTTGGAGCCGACGACCGGAATGATTATTCCGGGAATATGGAGTTTCAGATTCTTGCCGATCAAAAAATTATCTGGCAAAGTGGAATTATACATAAAGGCATGCCGGCCAAAGCTTTCAGCGTCGATTTAAAAAATGTTCAGAAGCTGGCATTGTTGGTTCTTGAAGGCGGTGACGGGATCATGTACGATCATGCCGATTGGTTGGATGCCAGATTTGAAACTTCAGGGACGGTCGTTCCTGAACCGGTAAAACCCATTCCCATTGTAGTCGAAAAATATATTCTGACCCCAAAACCTGGCGACAGTCCGAAGATCAACAATGCAAAAGTATTTGGCGTGCGTCCGGGTAATCCATTTTTATTGACCATTGCAGCCACCGGGAAACGGCCAATGTCGTTCTCTGCCCTTAATGTACCTTCCGGATTAAAATTGGATACAAAAACAGGTATCATTGATGGAATCGTTAATCAAAGAGGAATTTACACAGTTGTTCTTCAGGCTGAAAATAGTGTTGGTAAAGACTCGCGGATTCTTCGCATTGAAGTTGGCGATGAAATTTGCCTGACTCCGCCGATGGGCTGGAATAGCTGGAACTGCTGGGGATTGAAAGTAAATGAAGAAAAGGTGAAAGATGCGGCCCGTTTCATGCACGACAACCTGATGAACCACGGCTGGACATATATCAACATTGACGATGGATGGGAAGCAAAAGAACGGACAAAAGACGGTGAATTACTGGGGAATGAGAAATTTCCTGATTTCAAACGTCTTTGTGATTTTGTTCACGATCAGGGGTTAAAATTCGGCATTTATTCATCGCCCGGCCCCCTTACCTGTGGCGGTCACCCGGGAAGTTATCAGTACGAAGACCGCGATGCCCAAACCTGGGCCGACTGGGGTGTCGATTACCTGAAATACGATTATTGCTTCTATTGCGATGTGGTGCCAAATCCAACAGAAGAACTGATAAAAGAACCATACATGGTAATGCGAAAATCGCTGGATAAAGTGAAACGCGACATGGTTTATTGCGTGGGTTATGGCGCTCCGAATGTGTGGAACTGGGCACAGGAAGCCGGTGGCGATTTGTGGAGAACAACCCGCGATATAACCGACGACTGGAATATCGTACGCAGTATAGGCTTTTTTCAGGATGTGTGTGCGCCGGTTACCCGTCCCGGGAAATACAACGATCCGGATATGCTGGTGGTCGGAAAACTCGGACTTGGTTGGGGAAGCAAAGTACACGATTCGTACCTCACTGCCGACGAACAATATTCGCACATCAGTTTATGGAGTATTTTGTCGGCTCCGTTGCTTATCGGTTGCGATATGTCGGATATGGACGACTTTACCCTGAACTTACTGACCAACGATGAGGTGATCGCAGTTGATCAGGATGCTGCCGTAATGCCAGCCAGCAAAATACAGAAAGAAAACGGGCAGATATGGTACAAGTATTTGGAAGATGGTTCAATCGCTGTTGGTTTTTTCAATGTCAATCCGTATTTCATTTTGTGGGATCAGGTGGATAATGAAAAAATTCAGAAAGCGAAATACAACATGACCCTGGATTTTGCGGATTTACAATTGAAAGGAAAATACAAAGTCCGTGATTTATGGAGGCAAAAAGATATCGGGACATTTGAAAATCAGTTTACAACCGAAGTAGCATATCACGGAGTAACTTTTGTCAAGCTAACCCCCGATAAATAAACTTAAAATAATCAGACAATGGAAAGGAGAAATTTTTTTAAAGTTGCGGGTACCGGTTCTGCCGGGCTGCTGATGTCGGGTAGCCTTGCCGCGCAACCCATAATCAATCCTGATAATAAAAAAATAAAATCCATTTCGGGTTCCTGGTTCGAATTTCAGCATCTTTTGCCATCTGAAGGCCGGTATTGGGACCCTGCATTAGCCAGCTTTACGGCTGAGCAGTGGAAAGAGAAAGTAAAGGAAATCGGTGAGCTGGGATTTGAGTACCTGGTATTGCAGGAAATTGCCTTGGATGGAAAGGCGATCTATCCTTCGAAACTGGCGCCGAAGTACGAATTAGGTTGCGAAGATCCGCTCGAAGCTGTGCTTTCAGCAGCCGATGAGTGTGGAATCAAATTCTTTGTCAGCAACGATTTTTGGTACGATTGCCAGAAAGGCGATTTCCTGATGAAAGATCCCGGAATCCGCAAATTCCGAGCAAAAGCAATGGAAGAAGTTACTGAAAAATACGGTCATCATCCCTGTTTTTATGGCTGGTATTTCCCGAACGAATCGTATCTGATGCCTTATTTTGATGAAGCCTTCATCGAATACATGAACGATTGTGCCAGAACTGCAAAAATGTTGATGCCTGCCAGCGTAAACCTGATTGCCCCCTACAACATTAAAGCCGAGAAGTCGGACGATAAGTTTGTGAAGCAACTGGAGCGAATGAACATTGAAATCATTGCATACCAGGATGGGGTGGGAGTAAATTCAACCAAGCTGGGTGAACCTGCACGCTATTTCGAGAACCTGTATAAAGCACATCAGAAAGCTTCGCGGGCGAGGATTTGGGCCGACATGGAGTTGTTCTATTTTGAAGATGGCACCAAGGGAAATCTTTTGCCTGCCGATTTCGATACCCGAATTTTGAAGCAGATGGAAGATATTTCTCCTTTTGTCGATAAAATTCTGGTTTATCAATACATCGGGTGTATGAATAAACCGGGCTCAAAAGCCTATGCCGGACACGAAAATCAGGAATCGGTAAGGTTATACAAACAATACAAAAACTGGTTAGATAACTCATATAAAGAATAAATGAGAATATTGTTTTTAGTTTTTTTATTCCCGATTGCCGTTTATTCAAGCGCCCAATTGCCGCTTCGGTTGCCTTCAATCCTTAGCGATCATGCAGTTTTGCAGCAAAACGCGAAGGTTAGGGTTTGGGGATGGGGCCCGGGTTCGGTAAGGGTTGCCATTGTTTGTAGCTGGAATAAGTCGGATACTGTGTTTGCATCGATTGGCGCCGATTGCGACTGGGAAACTACCATAAATACTCCTGCCGCTGGTGGCACACATTCGATCGGGTTTACTTGCGGGACACAGAAGATAACCATCGAAGACATTGTGCTGGGCGAAGTTTGGTTGTGTTCGGGTCAGTCGAATATGGAGTTTAATCTAAAAGGTGGAGTTACTGATGCCGGTGATGCTTTGTCCAACTGTAAAAACAATGAAATTCGGTTTTTTAAAGTTGGGCAATCGTACGACAAATTTCCGCAGACGAACTGCACCGGAAAATGGGAAGTCTGTGACGAAAACACGATGCCGGCTTTCAGCGCTGTTGGATATTTCTTTGGTCATCGGTTAAACGATCAGCTAAAAGTACCGGTTGGCTTAATCGGGTCCTATTGGGGCGGAACCTGTATTCAATCCTGGATGCCTGCCGAAGCCTTCGATAAAAATCCGGAACTCCGGAAAATGAAAGAAAACATTGAACCATGGGACTGGGCGCCTAAAGGTGCCAATATTATCTACAATGCCATGATTTTTCCTTTTTCGCCTTATCGTATTGCAGGATCAATCTGGTATCAGGGCGAAGCGAATGTGGCCAGTGAATACTGCGAATACAGTAAGCTGTTTACCGGAATGATCGACGGTTGGAGAACAGCATTTCACAACGATTTTCCGGTGTACTTCGTCCAGATTGCTCCGTGTAATTATTACGAAGGAATAAAAAGCGCTTACCTGCGTGAACAGCAGGAATTTGGGTTGAGGACACCCGGTACAGGAATGATTTCGGTTGCCGATTTGGTTGCCGATGTCGCCAATATTCATCCTGTAAAAAAGCGTGCCGTTGGCGAACGATTGTCTGATCTGGCGCTGAAAGAACAGTATGACAGGAGCGACTTGCAGCCGTATTCGCCACATTTTGACCAGCTTACAATTAAAGGAGACAAAGCTATTGTTTCTGTTATCTCTGTCGGAAATCTGAGTTGTACCGGAACGAAAATCACGAACTTTCAACTGTCAGGAGCCGACCAGCAATTTTATCCGGCATTGGCAATCCTGAAAAAGGATGGAAGCATTCAGGTGACTTCGCCAAATGTAAAGAATCCGGTTGCCGTTCGTTACTGTTTTACCAACGATGCAACACCAAACCTGTTCGATTCAAATAATTTACCCTTGTTGCCGTTTCGGACCGACAACTGGTAAAAATAGTTTTTAAGAGTAAAAATGTAATTATAAAAGATAATGAGACATATATACACCATATTGGCTGTTTTTTTTGTACTAAACGCCTATTCGAAACAACCGGTTTTACGGTTTAAAAACCACCAATTCAAAATCGTTCAGTTTACCGATTTGCACCTGATCAGCGGCAAAGATTTTGCTGAACGGAATGACAGTACGTACATGCTGATGCGTCATGTGATTAAAGAGGAGAATCCCGATTTGGTAGTGCTTACAGGCGATATTGTTGTTTCGGGCGGAGCTGCTCAACTATGGAGAGAAGTCATTCAGCCAATGACCGAAGCGAAAGTTCCCTTTGCGGTAACATTTGGTAATCACGATACGGAAACGGATATGTCAAAACCCAACATTCTCAGACTTCTTCAGCAAAATAAGTTCAACCTCACATCCAGCGCTGACAAAAAGCTTTCCGGAGTGGGAAACTGTTCGCTTCCCGTTTTATCGTCAGAAGGAAAATCGATGCCCTGGACAATTTATTTGTTCGACTCTCATGCCTACCCCAACGACCCCAAACGGGGTACTTACGACTGGATTAAAAACGACCAGATACAATGGTACCGGGAACAAAGTGCGGAGTATGCCGACAAAGAAGGAAAACCAATTCAGGCATTGGCCTTTTTCCATATTCCGCTTCCGGAGTTTGAACAGGTCAGAACCAAAGAAGCTGCTTTTGGCAGTATTGAAGAACAGGTTTGTTCGCCCGGAATAAATAGCGGCTTATTTTCATCTTTTGTGGAGATAGGTAATGTAATAGGCATTTTTGTTGGTCACGACCACAATAACGATTACGTTGGAACGGTGGCTGATATTTGCCTGGGTTTTGGCCGGAAAACAGGCTATACATCGGCTTACCACGAGATATTGGAACGGGGGGCAAGGATCATCGAACTGTATGAAAACGAAAAAAAGTTTGACACACACATTCGAACCATGACCGGGACATATCTCAATTATTCATTTGTCAAAAAATAATTATCATCGATGCGTAACTCAGTTTCAACATACATATTTCTGTGGATATTGCTAACAATCAACATGGGTTCAGCTTGCGTAAAAAATGATGATGGCTCATTGCCGGATTCATATCCCATTGCTGATGGCACCTTTATTCAGGACTATCTTGTTGCTCAATGGGATGACACCCGATGGCAAAAAGAGCTTGGATATTTAAAAGAGGCTGGAATGCATTACATCGTTTTTGCACCTACATTGAATACCGGGAACGATGGAATTAACCGCATCATATATCCGGGAAACCTGCCCGGCACAAGAGTAAAATATCAGGTTGACCTGGTGGAAAATTGTTTGCGCAATGCAAAAAAAGCAGGGTTCAAAGTTTTCCTTGGATTGAATTTCAATGAAAAATGGTGGCAACGCGCCAGTTGGGATTCGGAATGGTTGTATGGTGAAATGGAGCTTGGAAACCAACTGGCTGATGATTTGACCCGACGGTATAAAAATCGTTATGAAGATACCATGTATGGCTGGTACTGGGTATGGGAAGTCGATAATCTGAACCACCAAACCACTGAAAGGCAGAATACATTAATTCAGGCATTGAATATAAATATAGACCACCTGGACAAAATTACCCCGGACATGCCATTTATGCTTTGTCCATTTGTGAATTACCGGATTGGAAACTCGCAGGATAACCGCGATATGTGGCAATATGTATTTTCCGGAACACATTTTCGGGAAGGCGATATTTTTGCACCACAGGATTGCGTTGGGGCAGGCGGCCTTGAACTTGGCATGGTTGACAAATGGTTTAGCGACATGAAGGAAGCCGTAAAATCGAAGCCGGGGTTGCTGTTTTGGTCCGATGCCGAAACATTCGACCAACGTTTCTGGACTTCAGCAACACTCGATCGTTTTGTTGAACAAATGGAAACAGTAAAACCCTATGTCAGTAATATTATCTCATTTGCGTATAGCCACTATTATAGTCCTTTCCAGACCACAAAAGGTTTTCATGAGACTTATCTTGAATATGTAAAAACAGGTACCCTTCCGATGAATGCCATCCCTGAACCGGTTGAAAACCTGATTGCGTATGCTAATTCGGAAGGAAAACTAAACCTGAGCTGGAAAGAACCCAAAAACAAGAAAAATCTGGCTGGATATTACATTTTTAAAGACAATCAGTTAATCGGAAACCTTCAGTATAAAAACGAAGATCAATACATCACAGGTTTTCAGGATAAGAGTTCAGAAGTAAAAGTAAAGTGTCAATATGAAGTTTGTTCGTATACCTGTTCTGGAATAACATCAACAAAAGAAAGTGTTGTATGGGAATAAACCTTGTGTAAGATTCACAAAACAATCAAAAAGTAAAACGATGAAATGCAAACCATGTCTGTTTACAATTGGACTTTTGTTGTGGATAAGTTTTTCTTGTTCGGAGCAAAAACCAAAAAATAGTTTATTCCCCGAAACATTCAAGCTATCGAAAACGATATTGGCTGATAAAATAAAAGGAGGTTGGGCCGGACAAACCATCGGCTGTACGTATGGCGGGCCTGTCGAATTTTTATTTAACGGGACGATGATTCAGGATTATACCCCGATTCCCTGGCCTGACGGGGCAATCAAAAAATACTACGATACATTCCCCGGTTTGTATGATGATGTGTACATGGATTTGACCTTTGTCCGTGCATTTGAACGATTTGGGTTGGATGCTCCTTTGGATTCGATTGCCCAAATATTTGCTCGATCAGAGTATCCGCTGTGGCATGCGAACCAGGCAGCCCGGTACAATATCCTTCATGGAATCATGCCTTCAGCTTCCGGCGATTGGATAAATAACCCTCATGCTGATGATATTGACTTTCAGATTGAAGCCGATTATGCGGGATTAATGTCTCCCGGAATGCCCAATACGGCCAGCGCTTTTTCAGATAAAATTGGTCACATGATCTGTTGTGGCGACGGATGGTATGGAGGTGTTTTTGTTGCTGCCATGTATTCTCTCGCGTTTATTTCCAACGATGTGAATTTTATTGTGAGCGAAGCCCTCAAAACTATTCCTGCGGAAAGTTCTTTTCACCAATGCATCAGTGATGTTATCGGGTGGCATAAACAATATCCTGCCGACTGGAAACAAACATGGTTCGAGTGTCAAAAAAAGTGGACTCAGGATTACGGATGTCCCGATGGAGTATATGCTTCTTTCGATATTGATGCGAAAATAAACAGCGCGTATGTGGCTATCGGCTTGCTATACGGACAGGGCGATTTTTCCAAAACCATTGATATTGCAACCCGTTGCGGTCAGGATGCTGATTGCAATCCGTCAACGGCGGCTGGAATTTTGGGGACGATGTTGGGGTACAGCAATGTTTCTGAATACTGGAAAAAGAATCTCTACGAAGTCGAAGACCGGAATTTTGCTTATACAAGTCTTTCGCTAAATAATGTTTACGAACTGGGACTAAAACATGCGCTTCAGGTTGTCGCTAAAAATGGAGGTCAGGTAAACGACGATGAAATCACTATTGTCTGCCAGCAGCCTCAACCGGTAAAACTTGAACAATCATTTCCCGGACATTTTCCGATAGATCGGGTTGCTATCAACAAGCATATTTTTCAAATAGGAGAATTTTCGTTTTTGGGAATTGGCGTAGTTTTCAGAGGGTACGTTCAAAGTTCCGATGCAGGTTACGTGGCCCGGGTCGAAATGTCGGTCGATGGAGTATCTGTCGAAACGGCCAGTTTGCCTGTTTCATCATCGAATGCCCGGCGGACTGATTTATTTTGGAAATATCAATTGCCAAAAGGAAAACATACGGTTACCTTTAATTGGCTGAATGCAAATAGCGATGCAATGGTCAATTTTGTTGACGCAATCGTTTATTCCGATGCATTGTCCTGTAAATAGAGCGTAAAATTCCACGGAAGCAATAGAGGTATGTGAATTTTATTTTCGATTTTGATCGTTGTTACCTTGGTTTCGTGCCAAAGAAAACAGCAAAGCTCTCCGGCACACATCTCTGGCCCAGGCGGGACAGAGATAGCCCATTCGCTGTAAATGTAGTTCTACACAATTGCGGTTATGCTGGTCACTTTTTTTTATTCCTTATTTTTTTCAACATTTGTATGTATTATTAGCTTGTCATTTCAATCTTGATATTTTGCTTGAAAGAAACTATTTAAAAACATTTCTATCTGAAATATAATTTGGCAAATCAATTAAATAATGAAAAGGAATGGGTTGTCAACCTGAAAAAGGGAAATAAAGATGCATTCCGGAATATTTTTGAAGAATATGCCAGGCGTATTTTTGTTTTTGCCAAAGGATATTTAAAATCAAATGAAGAAGCAGAAGAGGTGGTTCAGGAAGTGTTTATTAAAGTATGGAATGCCAGGACTTCAATAAACACTGAACTTTCGTTTAAGTCGTATTTGTTTAAAATAACCTTCAATTACATACGTGAGCTTTTTCTGAAAAAGGCAAAGGAAAATAACTATAAGCATGAGATTCTTGGTTCTTCCGTTGATTTCGATAATCGAACGGAAGAGCAGATTGATTATCATTCATTACTGGAGTTGGTTGATAAAATGATCGATAAGCTGCCACCACGGCAAAAGGAAATCATCGTTCTCCACAAAAAGCAGGGAATTCTGGTGAAAGATATTTCTATCATGTTGGAAATCTCCCCGAGAACCGTAGAAAAACATTTATCCGAAGCTCTGAAACATTTAAAACAGGCACTTTCGGAAGAACATATCGCCGGACTTCTTTTCTTCAGTTTATTCCTGAACCAAAATAAAATCTAAAAAAAGCGGATTTCAACTACGTAGTTTTTTTGCAGATTCCATATTACTGTATAAAGGACATCAAATCTTGATCTGAGTGATATGGAATCAATAAAAAAATATTTAAAAGGGAAATATTCACGACGTGATTATTATTCTGTCTTAAAAGGATTTGAAAGCGGGGAGAATGACAAAGATTTTTATGGACAGTTGGAAAAGCAATGGGATGAAACCGATTTGAGCCAGTCGTCCGATTTTAATAAAAACCGGGCCTGGACAAATATTAAACAGCAACTGTTTGTCCAGGATTATGAATTCAGGCCTGTATTTAATATTTATCGTTTTGTTCGGAATACGGCAGCTATCCTGTTTGTCCCTCTTTTGCTTGTCACAGGTATATTATATTTTCAATCGAAAAAAACCGTTGATTCAAATGCCTGGGCTGAAATTAGCTGTCCTTCCGGAGTGCGAACCGAATTTCACTTGCCCGATGGTTCAACGGGATTTTTAAATAGCAAATCGAAACTCAAATACCCTGTTGAGTTTGGTAAAACCAGGAATGTTTATCTTGAAGGCGAGGCTTTCTTTAATGTCGTTAAGAAAAACGGTAAAAAGTTCAGTGTAAATACACCATCATTAAAAGTTGAAGTACTGGGTACCAGTTTTAACGTTTCGGCTTATTCCGACAGTCGCGATGAAGTAATTACACTGCAAACCGGTAAGGTTAATATTTTTGGGAAAAACGATGAAACTTTATCTGGTTTAGTTCCCGGTCAACAATTCACTTTGTACAAAAAAGGAAATAAATTTTTACTGAAAGACGTAAAGGCGCAAAATTATTCTTCCTGGATATCGGGTAAAATGATCATTCAGGATGAGGCATTTGAAGAAGTTGCGAAAAGGCTTAGCAGGTGGTACGACGTTGACATTGAACTTGAAGGTCAGAAACTGAAAGACTTTAAGTACTATGCAACCTTTGAGAGCGAACCTCTTGATGAAGTGCTTCGGCTTATCACCATTACAGCGCCAATACAATATCAGGAAATGGGCAGAACAAAAGCTCCCGACGGAAGTTTCACAAAACGTAAAATAAAATTCAAATTAGATGGAAACAGGTTAAAAAATTTTAATTAAAAAAGGAAGATGCTACGAACATCTTCCTGAACGAAAAGCAGCGTAATCTCTTGAATAATTAACTACTTAACGATTCAAATTTATGAAAAAAAAGTTACAAAACGGGGTTGGCATGTCCAACTTCCTTAAAGTGTTGAAAATTATGCGACTAAGTGCATTTTTCTTATTGTTTTTTGTTTTTCAGACCTGGGCTTCTTCGTCTTATTCACAACAAGCCCATGTTACTCTTAATCTGAAAAACGTAAAATTGTTGGACGTATTAAATGAAATTGAAAATGTAACCAACTATTATTTCCTTTTTAACAAGGACTTGGTCAATGTTAACAGGGAAGTGTCTGTGTCCGCAAATCAAAAAAAGATTGAAGAAGTTTTGGACAACCTTTTTGCCGGAACAAATGTGAAGTTTGTTGTGTCCGACCGTCAGATTGTTCTGACTACCGAATCGTACAGCCAAAACCAAATTCAACAAATGAATGTCAAAGGTAAAGTCACCGATTCGTCCAGCCAGCCTTTACCCGGCGTTTCAGTAGTTGTAAAAGGCACAACCAATGGAACCATTACCGATTTTAACGGAAACTATTCGCTTCTCAATGTTCCGGCTGATGCTACTCTGATGTTTTCTTTTGTAGGAATGAAAAGTCAGGAAATTCCCGTTTCCGGGAAACGGGAAATCAATGTGGTGTTAGAAGAAGAAACCATCGGGATTGAGGAAGTGGTTGCCATTGGTTACGGGACCCAGAAAAAGGCAAACCTCACAGGAGCCGTTTCAGCGGTAAAGGTTGATGAAAAAATAACCAGCCGTTCGTTGACCAACCTGTCTTCGGGGATGCAGGGTCTGGTACCTGGCCTGGCCATCAATCAAAACAGCGGTATGGCTGGTAAAAACGACTTTTCTATTCTGATCCGCGGGGTCGGGACGGTAAATAACTCAAAACCATTGGTCGTGGTCGACGGGATGCCTGATGTGGATATTAATAGATTGAATATAAATGACATAGAAAGTGTTTCGGTCCTGAAAGATGCAGCTTCATCGGCAGTATATGGTTCGCGTGCTGCAAACGGCGTTATTCTGATCACTACCCGTTCGGGAAAAGGACAGGCGAAAACGAAAATCAATATTTCCAGTTCGTATGCTGTTGAACACCCAACAAAATCGTATGAATTTATGGCTGACTATCCCCGGGCGCTGACCCTTCACCAACGTAACGCGGCAGCAAATACCCTTCCTTCCAACTTCTTGTTTAAAAACGGGACTATTGACCAGTGGATGGCCCTCGGCATGATTGACCCGCTTGCATACCCGAATACCGACTGGTGGGATGTTATAATGAGAACGGGCAGTATTCAAAACCATAATGTTTCTGCTTCGGGAGGAACCGAGAAATCAAATTTTTTCATCTCTGTTGGAATAATGGATGAAAAAGGGCTTCAGATCAACAACGATTTTTCGCGTTACAATGCCCGTTTTAACTACGATTACAAGGTTCGTTCAAATATGAATGTCGGGGTCAAATTTGCTGGCAACTGGTCGAAATACACGTATGCGATGGAAGATGGTTTTACTGATGATGAAATTGCAAGCACTGGTGGGTTCGATATGCAATTCGCTATTGCAGGTATTACCCCCTACGACCCGGTAAGCGGTTATTATGGAGGGGTAATGGCTTATAACGAAGACCCACAAGCATATAATCCATATACCGTCTATGTTAATAACCTTAACCGGCAGAACCGTCAGGAAGCAAATGTAAGCGCATACTGGGACTGGACCCCGGTAAAAGGCCTGACCGCCCGGATTGACTATGCCCTGAACTATTACAACCAGTTCCGTTACACTGCCAATACACCAAACCGTTCGTATAACTTTCAGACCAATACTTTCGGGTCGAGAGTTTACGTGGGCGATAATATAGGAGTTGCCAATTATACGAACACCGGGTATAAAACCCAGATGAATGCGCGTTTAAACTATGATTTGACCATTGCTGACAAACATGATTTCAGCGCCTTGTTTGTTTATAGTGAAGAATACTGGTATGATCGCTATCAGGCCGGCACCAGGCTCGATCGTTTGCACCCGTCGCTTCATGAATTGGATGCTGCATTACAAGGCACAATGACCTCTGGAGGTAACTCAAGTACAGAAGGACTCCGATCATACATTGGCCGTATCAATTATTCAGCTTTCGATAAGTATTTATTCGAAGCAAACTTCCGATACGATGGTTCTTCCAAATTTCTGGAAGGCAGCCGGTTCGGATTTTTCCCGTCAGCAGCATTGGGCTGGCGTTTTACAGAGGAAGAATTTGTTAAATCGTTTACTGAAGGGTGGCTTACTAGTGGTAAATTTCGTATATCGTATGGTGGTTTAGGTAACAACAGTGGGATTGGTCGGTACGAGCAACAGGAAACTCTGAACGCCAGTAACTATATGATTGCCGGAGGTATTGTCAAAGGGTTATTATATAAAAAGATGGTTAATACGAATCTTTCGTGGGAATCAACGAATGTATTAAATGTAGGGTTAGACTTATCTTTTTTTGGCTCTCAACTTACTGCCGAACTGGATTATTATAACAGAACAACAACTGATATGTTGCGCCCATCTGATTTGTCAGTATTGTTGACAGGCACTTATGATGCTCCGAAGCAAAATATCGGGGAGATGCAAAATCAAGGTCTGGAAGGAAATTTCACTTGGAGGGACAAGGTCGGCAATCTAACGTATTCCGTAAATCTGAATGCATCCTACAACCAAGCTATTTTAACCAAATGGAGCGAATATCTTGGGCGAGGTTCAACAAGTAGTGGAAATTATGTTTTTGTTGATATGCCTTACAACTACGTTTATACCTACGTTGATGCAGGTATTGCCCAAACCTGGCAAGATGTTTATAATGCAACTCCGCAAGGGGCATCTCCTGGTGATATTCTACGAGAAGATTTGAACGGTGATGGGAGAATTGACGCAAACGACAGGAAAGCATATCCAAATATTCAGAGAGACCGGCCTGTTGCTAACTTTGGACTGAACTTTAATGCTGAATGGAAAGGGTTTGACCTGGTTGTTCTTTTGCAGGGAGCTGCAGGAAGAAAGGATTTCTGGATCAATATCTATAATAATGTGAATTTTGGGACCCAGCGATACGCTTCAACGTGGGATCATTGGAACAATCCATGGTCGGTTGAAAACCGCGATGGGGAATGGCCACGGCTTGGTGGTAGTACTTCCAACAGGGAAGAAACAACGTTCTGGCTCGATGACCTGAGCTACCTTCGTTTTAAAAACCTCCAGTTGGGTTATACGCTGCCAAAAAACGTATTGAAGCGGTTCGGAATAGAGAGCATTCGCATCTATGGTTCAACAGAAAACGTGTTTACAATAACCAAATACCGGGGACTTGACCCTGAAAAAGCTTCTCATGCAAGTGATGCATATCCGCTCAATAAATCATTCTCTTTAGGTATTAACATCGGCATCTAAAAAAACTTGTAGTTATGAAAAAAATAAGTTCAAAAATATTAATAATATCTGTCTTGGCAGGATTAACGCTTTTCCCGGTATCCTGTACTGAAGACCTTTTGGAACAACAACCTACTACCGAGATGGGCGCATCGGCATTTTGGCAGACAGAAGCGGATGCAACAACTGCCCTGTACGGCCTTTATTCATCTGTACGCCCGCTGTTCGACCGTGATTATTATTTCGACGGGCAGGGAGAATACGTTCGCACCCGTGGTAACAGTACCACCAGCGGGAACCTGCAGAAAGGCGATGCGTACAATGGGGGCAACTATAACCCTTCAGGTTATGGTTCTGCATTCGATAAATATTTTCGTTATTTGTACGGAGGTGTAAACAATGCCAATTACGTTATTGAAAATGTGGAAAAGATGCTTCCTTCGGCAAGTGCCACATCGTTGTCGGGACTTGAAACCATCATTGGGGAAGCCCGCCTGCTAAGGGGAATGGTTTACTTCCGGTTAATATCTATGTGGGGAGATGTGCCTTATATCGGTCATGTTATTAACAGTAATTCGGAAGTCGAAAACATAGAAAGGATGCCGGTATCGATGATCAAAGATTCAATTATGGCTGACTTTACGTATGCTTTCGAAAAACTTCCATTAAAAGCTTCACAAATAGGGCGTGCTTCAAAACCGGCTGCCCTTGCCTTCCGTGGTAAATTGCAATTGTACTGGGCAAGCTGGAATAAATTTGGCTGGACTGAACTGAGTACGTTCACTCCCAGCGTTACGGAAGCCGATGCTGCCTACAAAGCGGCGGCAGCCGATTTTAAAAGTGTGATTGAAGATTACGGATTGAACCTTTTCCGTAACGGGGACCCCGGCAGTTGGGGAACCATGGGGAATGCAGACGTGTTGCCTAACTATTATTACATGTTTATCCCATCAACCGGCAACCCGAATGCAGATGGCGAAATGATTATGGTATTCACGCATGGAGGAACTGGTACAGATCAGGGCGAGGAACTGATGCGCGATGTAGCAGGCCGTTTACACGAAGGCTCGCAATGCTGGGTTACTCCGCGTTACGAAATTGCCGACCGTTATCAATCAACCATTACCGGTGACTTTGCTGCCAAACTGATCCCAACCAACCCTTCTACTTCAGGGGCGCGTACCAAACTGAACTCGGCTGTCAATCCGGCCAGTTATGCCAACCGCGACTACCGGATGAAAGCATCCATTATGTGGGATTACGAAAAGTGTATGAGTATGTTGTCGTTGAAGGAAACCGGATGGATACCCTTTATATATAAAACATGGAATGCTTCAGTTACAATTGATGGAGTGAAATACACTTCGTACAACACCGATGGTTGCAATTCAGGTTATGTGTTCCGTAAATTTCTGCGTAACTATGCAGGTCAGGGCCGTAGCGAAGGCGACTACAACTGGCCGGTGATGCGCCTGGCCGATGTGTTCCTGATGTATGCTGAAGCAACCAACGAAGCGTATGGCCCACAAACCGATGCAATTGCATTAGTCAACCGCATCCGTCACAGGGGCAATCTGCCACCGCTGGCTGCCAGTAAAACGGCTGATAAGGCTTCATTCTTTGCTGCCATCGAGCAGGAACGTATCGTTGAATTGTTGGCTGAAGGCCACCGGGGATTCGACTTACGTCGCTGGAGGGCTATTGATCGGGTATGGTGCCCACCTTATGGTGCAGGGGTTTGGAGAATTGACACACAAGGGGCAAATCAAACCCGTTACTTCCAAAACGCTTCAGAGTTAAGTTATCAGCAGTGTTATATTTTCAGGATCCCGCCTTCGGAAAGAGACCGGAACCCGAACCTGACACAAAACACTCCGTGGTTATAATGCTTATGAAAAAAATAAAATACAGAAATATGAAAAAATATTTTATCATACCAACAGTCATCATCATTTCCATCCTGTCATGGGTGGGTTGTACCGATTTTCCGATTGATGAAGATGGTCTCCTGATCACTACCAGGGCTCAATGCTATGTGAGCAACTTTGAATTATTGGGAGTTGATTATCAGACAGTCAGGACTGCTTCAGCAGTAATAGACACTACAGCACAGACCATTAATGTGAATGTGTTCTACGGTACTGACCTGAAGAATCTGTGGCCGCAGTTCAGTCTGGTTACCGATGCCAAACTTGACCCCAAAATTACCAGTTTCACCGATTTCTCTGATTTGGCAAATCCAAAACAATGGACTGTGATTTCAGGAAACCGAAAGGTGAGAAAAACCTATACCGTGTTTGTAACTGTTCAACAAAAACCTTAAACTGAATAACCATGCTACATAAATATTATAGTTTGATATTAGTTTTGCTTCTGGCTGTATTTATAACTGCCTGCCAGGAAGAAGAATACAGCCTCCCGACAGCAGAGTCGGGTTTGCAGAACGACTGCATTAAACGCACCCTGGGACCTAATATGGTCGGGATGAACATTGAATTTGCTTATGCAATGGCGTTGCTCCCTTCTGAAGGGAAAATCGTTTCGGCTCAGGTTGAAGCGACTATTGCAGGCGCTACCGGAACGTATCTTGAAAACAAATCATACTACACCAACAGTTCAGGGCAGGATGTGGGTATTGCCATCGGTGATGCATCAGTTACAACCGGTACGAAAACAGTTGTAACCTTCACAAAAGATACCTGTGCTGCCACTTTACGTTATTATTACCGTATTCCGGAAGAAGCACGTGGTAAATCGGTGGATTTCATTTTCTCGGCGAAAGCCAGCAACGGACAAACTGTATCGTATGAAATGGGATCATATAACATTGCAAAAATGGATATGAAACTCGATTTGCTGGCTAAAGATGGCGCTGCGTGTTATATTTCCATTACTGATATGGCTGTTTACGATGCTGCGGGCGCTGCCGCCAATGCTGCAAAGATTGATTTGGTATACCTGCATCGTTTAATATCCGGGATTACGTTCAGTCATGCGCTTGTTTCACCGGCCAATACGGAATATCTTCCGGGTATTACCCTACCTTCGGGGGTCAGTAATAGTTCGAAAGAAATAAAAGCCTGGAATTTAAGGGATCAGCAATTAGCTCGTTTGCAATATGGTATTTTTATTGATGATGTAGATTTTCAGCAAATAGATTTTACCAATGCCCCGAATTATGCAATTAATATGAAAGCAGAATCAGGACTTTGGGTTGAAACTACCGATGGAAAATACCGGGCGTACATCTTTGTAAACAAAGTTGACGATACAAAAAAGGAAATGACTTTGAGTATTAAAAGGCTGCAAGTGAAGTAACGTCTTTTTATAGGTTTCTGCCCAATCAGGCAGAAACCTTTTTTACCGTTCAGAAAATTCCAAATATATCAGGGCAATCAAGCTTTTTCTGTCAGATATGATGGATAGGCTTTGCCTGTTTTAAACTGGCTCTTTGACAAATGGAGGACAGTTAAACCTTTCTTTAAATTTTCAAATATGTACAAAATAAAGACAATTTTATTTAGCGTTATATTATTGGCCTGTATAAATAGCTATTCACAACCTTTCGCTATCCCGGGAGCTTTAGGGTTTGCAAAGAACGTGAGGGGAGCCTATGCCGGCAGTTCAACCCCGACAATCCTGACAGTAGACCGGCTCACGGATGATATGGGAAATAACGGTAGCAACAAAGGTTCTTTTCGCTGGTGCTTAACACAGACTTTCCCGCGTATTATTCTTTTTGAAGTATCGGGCTATATAAATTTGACATCAGTTATTCGGGTTTACACGGATTATGTATCTGTTTACGGACAGACTGCCCCCAGTCCAGGCATTACTGTTTCAGGTGTAGATTATGTTGATATCAGGTGCGACTATGTGGTAATGCAACATTTACGCTTCCGGCCCAGCTATAATGGAACTGCAGCAATAGATGCCATGTCGTTATATAATGCCGATAATATTTTTATTGACCATTGTTCCTTTAGCTATGCAGAGGATGAATGCTTTGGCATGAGTGGGTCTTCGGATGATATGACCAGTAATGTTACTGTTCAGAATTGTATTTTTTCATGGCCACTTAATTATAACAACGGGAAAGGGTTATTGGCAGGCGATAATGTAATTAATGCTTCTATTTTGAGAAGTGCATTCATCCATTGTGGCACCAGATCGCCTTATCCGAATGGGGCAAACTATACCCGATGGGAAAACGTTAACACGTTGTGTTACAACCCGGCATATTGGGGACAGGAATGTGGTGGAGGGAATCATGCAGAAATAAGTATAATTGGCAATGTATGGAAAGCAGGCCCGCGTACATCTGGGCAACGACAGGTTGTACGGTTAAGAACCGTGCTCAATGCAGGGGACAGTATTTATTTATACAACAACTATTCACCCAAAAGGGTAGGTAGTTCCGAATGGAATGGTGTAGCTGTGTATGAAGACACAAGGGATTCCACAGCTTATAAAGTCAAAAAACGATTTAGTTGGGCAGAAACTAATTATTATTCATATAAGGTGTTAGAAGATAGCTTGGTGGCAAACGCAGGGGCCAGGCCCTGGGACCGGGACTTGGTAGATGTTACAGCATTGGAAGATATGGTAAAGGGAACTGGTAGCTGGATTACAAACCAATCGGAAGCATATTATCCCGCATTAGCCGAAAATACAACAACATTAAATGTACCTGCATCTCCACATGCTGATTCAGGAAACGGCTATACCAACCTTGAAATGTGGGTTTATAAAATGACAAAAAAAACAACTAATACTTCCATAAAAAATCCGGCTAGTATTAATACTAAAGAATTTAAGATATATCCAAATCCTACCGAAGGAAATATTACCATTGTTTTGGGTCGTATTATGGAAAATAGTTTAATAACCATTTCCGGTATAAATGGGCAATTTGTATTAGAGAAACAATTTGAGGATCAGAAAATAATCCAAATGGATTTAATTAGCCTCAATCCGGGAATTTATTTTGTCAGGATAAATACTTGTTCAATGACCGAAGTTTTTAAGATTATCAAAGAATAGAAATTGGTTTTTTACAATAATAACTATGTGTAATCAATTGAAGGTGTATTATTGCTAATATAATAAAGAAAGGAGGGATGTATGGAAATATAATTACGAATATGTATGTGAAAAACATACTCCCATAGCATAGATTCAAATGAAAGAGGGGCAAATTCTCATAAGAGCAATCTTTAACTTCTCCGACATTCGTCGGATATTCTATCATCCCGATAAAAGTTATCAGGAAGATAGGGAATCAGATTGTGGAAAAACACAAAAGTTTTATGTTATTAAAAATCAGAAATCATGAATTTTTTTAAAATCATATTATTGGGATTAGTATTATTTATTTGCTCTCCTGGCTATTCACAACCTTATGCTATTCCGGGAGCTTTAGGATTTGCGAAGAATGTGAGGGGTGCCTACGCAGGCAGCTCAAGCCCAATGGTACTGACCGTTGACAGGCTGACCGATGATTTGGGGAATAATGGAAGTAACAAAGGTTCTTTCCGTTGGTGCCTGACGCGTACTTATCCGCGCATTATCCTTTTTGAAGTCTCGGGCTATATAAATTTGACAAACTATATCAGGGTTACAAGCAACTATGTTTCTATTTACGGGCAGACTGCCCCCAGCCCCGGCATTACAATTTCAGGAGTAAATGTTGTTGATTTTAGGTGCAACTATGTTGTAATGCAACATTTACGGTTCCGGTCCAGCTATGATGGCATATATCAGATAGATGGGTTAACATTATACTCTGGTTCTAACGTATTTATTGACCATTGCTCTTTCAGTTATTCTGAAGATGAATGTCTTGGAATTGGTGGTACTTTTGGGAGTAATGTAACTGTTCAGAATTGTATTTTTGCATGGCCTCTACATTTTACTTCAAGTAAAGGTATGTTAATAGCTTCTAACTCTGTTAATAATGTATCTCTATTACGAAGCGCTTTTATCCATTGTGCTGATAGGACACCATTTCCAAACTCAACCGAATATGCAGCTTTTGAAACAGTGAATACTCTTACATATAATGCTGCTTATTATGGTCAATCTTATTCTGGTGGTAACGCGACAAATATAAGTATTATAGGTAACGAATGGAGACACGGCCCTAATTCTTCAGGTCAAAGACAGGTAGTTCGCATCCGTACTGATATGGATCCAGATGCCAGATTTTATTTGCACGATAATTATTCCCCTGCCAGGGTCGGTTCATCTGAATGGAATGGGGTTGTTTATTTTGAGGATGCGACCAAAGATTCAACTGATTTTAAATCTGCCACTTCTTTTGCTGGTTATGAAACAGATTATTATTCACATACCTTATTGAATGATAATTTAATAGCTAACGCTGGAGCCAGACCTTGGGACAGGGATTCAGTTGATATTTTAGCATTAAATGATATGGTAAATCTGACTGGTGCCCGGATTAATACCCATGCAGACGCATATTATCCAACATTGGCCCAAAATACAACAACATTAAATATTCCTGCTTCTCCACATACTGATTCGGGTAATGGATATACAAATCTTGAAGTATGGGTTTATAATATGACAGATACTTCACATGGTACAAATATCGTCCTGTTAACTGATACCGCAGTTAATGGTGGAGATGTGGCCCAATACAATTGGTTAGTCGCAAATGGCTTCACTGTTGACAAACTTGATATTGGCAATGATATTGATCTGACAGCGCCTTCCCAGTCGGTTGTTAACCAGTTAAACGCAGCGGGTTTGGTTATTATTGGACGTGATGCGAATTCAAATAAATATGATGGTACGGGGCAGGATGTAATTGATAATATCACTGCACCTGTAATTATAACCAATCCTTATGGCGCCCGGTATGGCGTTCCAAAATTATGGTTTAAGGATGCTACAATGTCGACCTCTGCATCGGGAAGGGATACCTGGTTACATGTTACCAATGATACCATATTCGCAAATTCCAATATAGTAGGCGATTCAATTGATTATTCAAACAGTGTAATAGGGCTTATTTCCCCTGATGGTACACATAACGGGACTGTTATAGGTTCAGTTGGCAATAGAATTGGGATTGTAAGGTTTGCGAAGAATATACCTTACAATGATTCAATAACTGCAAAAACACCCCGTAGCGACCGCACTATCTTTTCTCTTAATAATGATAATGATACCTGTTCGTTTTCGCTGGCTCCTGCCGGGCAGGCTGCATATTATAGCGAAATATGCAGAATGTTAAAATTACCAATTACTGCACCACAGCATTATTTTTACGATAATTCACTTAAAAAAATTGTACTATTAACTGATACTGCAAACAATGGCGGCGATGTGGCACAATACGAGTGGTTAATCGCTAATAAATTCAATGTCGAAAAGCTTGATATTGGCAATTATATTGACATGACCGATCCGCCCCAGGCAATTATTGACAAGTTTAATGCAGCAGATTTGGTTCTTGTTGGTCGTGACGCGAATTCAAATAAATATGATGGTACCGGGCAGGATGTAATTGACAGTATCACGGCACCCGTAATAATAAATAATCCTTATGGTGCAAGGTATGGCGTTCCAAAATTATGGTTTAAGGATGCTACAGTAGCCGGGACTGCACAAACAAGTATAACCGTTACCAGCGATCCCATATTTGCGAGTTCCCATGTGGCCAGCAATTCATTTACATATTCCAATGGTACTTACGGTGTTATAACGCCTGTTGGAACTCATAACGGAAGTATTATTGGTTCGGTCGGCAGTACAATTGCAATTGTAAGGTTTGAAGAAGATGTGCCGTACAATGATGGAGTTGGGGCTAAAACACCACAAAGCGACCGTACTATTTTCCCTTTCAATACTGGAACTGATTCATTTACGTTGAGCAATGACGGACAGGCGGCTTATTATGCTGAGATTCGCAGAATGATGGGATTATATATCGAGGTTCCAATCTCGTACTATACTAATACACTTAAATCAGCTTCAATAGTTACAGAGATATCTGTTGATAAACTATCCCGTGAGTTTATTATTTATCCTAATCCGGTCAACGATTATGTAACAATAAATGGGTTAGACCTTGGTGACAGGCTAAATGTTTATAATTCTGTTGGGCAGGTAATTTCAAAAACCGTAGCTAACGGAAGTAGTGTGAAATTGAACCTTCTGGATTCTAAACCAGGCATCTATCTGATTAAAGTAGAAAGAAAGGGGAAGGCATATTCATCCAAGTTCATTAAGCAATAAGAAACCATTGTATTATAAAGAGAGCCAAAAGAAAAGCCTTTTGGCTCTCTTTCACCGTTTATACGATATAATCACTATAACACACAGAAACGCATGAAATTCTTAATCGTTTTCGTTCTGTTTTTTTCCTTAACTTACGGTGCGCCAGCACATGTAATAAACAATCAAATTGTGCATGTTAGGGAAATTTACAAAGCAATAGATACAATCAAACTGGCAGTTGATATTTTTTACTCGGAAGAAATAATAAAAAACAACGATAATACTGCTATTTTGTTTTTCCATGGTGGAGGTTGGGCTTCAGGCAGTTCTGAAAAATTCTTCACAGCCTGTGAGCGTTATGCCCGGAAGGGAGTAGTTGCTTTTGCGGTAAATTATCGTTTGTCAAATGAAGGAGGTAAAATACCGCATAAAGACATTAGCCCCATCGAATCATTAATGGATGCAAAATCGGTTGTCCGCTGGGTTCGTAGTAATGCAGACAAATTTGGGATAGATATTAATAAAATTGTTGTTTCAGGGCAGTCAGCCGGGGGGCATTTGGCAATTTCAACCGCGATGATTGACGAATACAATGACGAATCTGACGATTTAAGTATAAGTTGTTACCCCAATACTGTTGTATTATTCTCAGCGGCAGTAAACACGGTACAAGAATGGTGCGATTATTTGCTCGCCAAAAGAAGAGATAAAATATGGAGCATTTCTCCTGCCCATCATATAAAAGAAGGATTACCACCTATGATCCATTTTCACGGAAGTGAAGATCATATTGTTCCGTTCTGGTCAGTCAGATATTTTAAACGCGATATGGAAAACAAGGGGAATCTTTATGAATTGATTACCTGTGAAGGGAAAAGGCATTTACTGGCAGAGGGGAGTGAAGAATACTCCCAATATTTCAACGAAGATATTTTGAAACAAGCTGATGAATTCTTATACAAACATAACTTTCTAAAGAGGGAATTAGAAGATGGTAAGTAATCAATTAAGATTAAGTTTAATTTTTAAAAATTATCTGAATTTTATAATATGGCTAATCATTATCGGGTTTACTTTTTTGCCAGGTAAAGCCTACTCATGCCAGACGGGCAATGTGAAAATAATTGATGCCAGGCATTATAGCCATGTTTTTGCAGAAATGCGCAACTACCGTATATTTTTGCCTCCGGGGTATGATGAGAAAAATCCCAAAAAAAGATTTCCGGTAATTTATTTCCTGCACGGATGGGACCAACGATATTTTGGGAGCGGGCAATGGGAATATGCTTCTTACGATATGGGAGAAGAAAATCATGGAGATAATATTGCCAATTTCGTAGCGACCCACGATGTTATTGTTGTGAAATCGGATGGATACAATAAAAGTCCGGGCGAGGAATATGACAGAAGACCTTATAATGTCGGGAATATAAACCAAGTTGACACACATCGTCAATTCCCGGTTTATTATCCTGAATTAATCAGTTTTATTGATGAGAACTATCACACCATTGCCAACAGGAACCATCGGGCCATATCGGGTTTGTCAATGGGCGGGTTTATGGCATTTTTGATTGGTGGAAAATATCCTCATCTGTTTTCTACTATCGGGAGCTTTTGTGGGGCAGTAGAATTTTATGCCGGGTCGCGAAGTATGCCTGTAGAATATCGTCATATTGATATGTTTAAAAATTTCACTGACACGAAAGTTCGGCTCAATTATGGGGATAAGGACTTTATTCGAGCTTATCAGGAAGATTTTAGCAGAATATGGACACAGGTTTTAGATGATTATAAAAAATTTATATACGATGCAGAGCATTCTACCTGTGGATTAGGTGAAATGTTTGATTTTTTTATGGATGCTTTTCATGATGTTCCTAATTCCAAACCCTCTTCGAAATGGAACCATATTGATGTTTATCCTGAATTCACAGTTTGGTATTACCATGTAAATTCTGATCGGGACACCCCCGGGTTCACTATTCTTGAAAATGTTGATACCAGAGGATGGAGGAGCTCTGTCAGGGAATTTCTTCCTGACGGGCAGTTGTTGCCATTTGTAAACGTTACATTGACGACACCGCCAATCTATGAAGAAAATTCAGTTTATTTCATTAATAAAATTAATTTGGTCACTTCTGAGATAACCCAAAGTGAAACTAAAAGCGATGATGAAGGAAGACTCAGAATTGTTACAGATGGGGGACTCAATGAAATTGGCATTAATGAAGCGGGTGCAAAATCAAATTTAGTCATTGCTTCTTTTGAAACGATTAATGCGGGTTGGATAATACCAGGCAATGATACACGACTGTCTGTGAAACTGTTAAACAAAGGATTGTCAGGGGCAAAAAACGTAAGCGCCATAATTACTCCAACCAGGGACGGGACAAAAATGAAAACTTCAGAAATTCGCTTCCCCGATATCCCGGTAAACAATATACGAAACAGTATTCTTCCATTTGAATTCAGTGTAATTTCTGATAGTGTTGAAATTGTACAATTCGAAATAATCATAAAAGAAGGTAATAAAAGTATCAGTTCACAAAAGATTGAAGTCCCCGTAAGGAAGGAAGCTCCGGAAGTAAAAGACTTTATGATTGCTGATGGCAGATATGTTACAGTGGCTTCGGCAGGTGTAGATACCGTAACAATGATCCTGGGAAAAGGCAATGGGGATGGTATTGCAAATCCCGGAGAGTCGTTTGTTATTCTGGTTAAAGACAATGGATTGTGGAGAAGGACGAAATTATTTTTTTCGGATAATTATCTAAATCCTTCCGGTATTAATCAACGGGAAGAAGATAGTTGGTTCGCCTACGATAAAGTAGGTGCATCGTTTAAATATTCCATTCCCCTGATTTCTTCCGGATGCCCCCAAGGTCACAAGGTTGAAATGCAATGTGAATATTGGTTGCCCGATTACCCGCTTCATACAATAAAAAGGGGAAAGCTTACTATCGAGGTAAGTGGGAACGATAGCACCCCTCCAATAGTAAGGTGGGTAAAGGTTGACGGCGATAATACTATTGTTGCCAACCTCTGGGATGGTTCAAAAATCAATGATGTAAAAGCAAGGTTTTTTCTGACAAGAGATTCCACAAAATATGTTGTCGTTTCCTTAAACGATAAGGGAATGGAAGGCGACGGTGCTGCGGGGGACAATGTTTTTAGCAAACAAATTCCACAAAGCAGGTTCAATAAATACGGATTAATTATCGAAGCTACTGATGCGTTGGAAAATAAACAAAAATTTGAGAGCCAGGAGACTTTTATACTTCACTGACAACAAAGACAATTTAAATAGTTCAAATATGAATAACAGACAATCAATTTGGGTTAAAAAATACCATCCGTTTTGGGTCATTAAGGTAATGCTGGTAAGTCTTTTATTCTTATCCTCAGGTTGTAGTAAACAATTTAAGAACCCTATTGCAAAACGCTTACAGGCTGTTCCCCCTCAAACAGGATTTCGTATGGATGGTTATTGGGTTTGGGGTGGTTCGGCAATAAAAGTTGATTCGGTTTACCACATGTTTGCTTCGCGCTGGAAAAAGACAGGAAAATTTCCTTCCGGGTATATTGAACATTCTGAGATAGTCCACGCTACTTCAAAAACTTTGGTTGGCCCTTATCAATTTAGGGAAGTGGTTATTGGCGAAAGAGATTCCGTATTTTGGGACTCAAATATGGCGCATAACCCGACTATAACAAAGATTGGTGATGAATATGTGCTGTTTTATATAGGTTCCGATTTTACAACAAAAGGAGTTGGAAAATATCCTTATTTAAGAAGAATTGGTTATGCCACAGCAAAAAATATTGAAGGTCTATGGAAAAGGTCAGATAATCCAATCATTGATGGTGAATCGAATAACCCGGCTGTTCTTGCAGAAGGAGGTAAAATCAGGATGCTTTTTCGTGACGAAGAATTGAAAGTATCATTGGCAACAGCCGAACATTATTCGAGCCCGTATACTATCCGCAATAACAATGTATGGCCAAATAATAGAATTGAAGACTTTTTCATGTTCAAAATGGATGATGCCTATCATTTTATTTGTGAAGATAATATGGGTAAAATATCAGGCCATGAACGCTGGGGCGTACACCTTTGGTCAGAAAATGGCATCAAAGATTGGAAAACCTATAAAGAAGTTATTGCTTATAATCACGACATACAATACACCGATGGTTCAATTCTCCATTGTGTAAGAAGGGAACGGCCTCAACTGGTTATTGAAGAAGGTAAGATTATTGGACTACTCACTGCCGTTTACACAGGAGAGCATAGTTGGTGCCAACCTGTGCCCATATCGCCTTCATTAAAACTAAATAATAAGGAACAATAAAAACAAGTATTATGAAATTTGTACTCCT
The DNA here is from genome assembly GCA_003506435.1 of Prolixibacteraceae bacterium. Lineage (GTDB taxonomy): Bacteria > Bacteroidota > Bacteroidia > Bacteroidales > Prolixibacteraceae > GWE2-42-39. The sequence continues at coordinate 69,000 of DOAQ01000016.1, read as the reverse complement.
AACTCTATGTTTGGCGTTTTCAGTATCCGTTATGGCTCAGGATTTGGTTTTGGATGTTTGGCCTCACGGAGCTCCAACCGGTAATGGGCTATCCGGCCCTGAAGAAGAATTGGAAAATAACCGTGTAGCGAACATCTCTGTGGCAAAAATGTATGTCTATTTTCCCGATGAAAAAATGAATACAGGGGCTGCTGTAATCATTTGTCCCGGAGGTGCATATATTAGGGAAGCCATGTCGCATGAAGGATATGAAATTGCTGAATGGTTGAAAAAGAACGGGATTACCGGGATTGTATTGAAATACAGGTTACCCAACGGGCATCATCAAATTCCATTAGAAGATGCGACCCGTGCAATTCAGCTTACCAGATATTTTGCCAAAGAATGGGGAATAAATCCGGATAAAGTCGGAGTTGGCGGCGCATCTGCCGGAGGCCACCTGGCATCAACGTTGGGCACCCGTTTTTCATCCGGAAATATAAACTCAAATGATCCTGTCGAAAGGTTCAGTTCACGCCCCGATTTCATGTTATTGCTTTACCCGTTCATTTTCCATCAAGAAGAGGATATGCAGGCTGCAAATAAGAAGATATTTTTTGGCGACGATAACAATTGGGAAACAGCACAAATGTACTCGTCACAATTAAATGTAACAGAACTAACCCCTCCGACTTTTCTCGTCCTTGCCGACGATGACAAGGTTGTTCTCCCAATTCATTCAATCGAGTTTTACATGTCTTTGAAGAAATATAATATTCCTGCGGAGATGCACATTTTTCAGAAAGGAGGCCATGGATTTGGGATTACAAAAATGAATATGCCAGTTGATCAATGGCCCGATTTGTTCCACTGTTGGTTGAAAACGATAAAGATGGTTGACTAACAATTTTGAATTTTAAAAACAAATAAAACACAAACTCATATCATCAAGGATGAAATAGCCATAAGAGCTAAAGCTCATACAAACCGAAAATGATTATTTATGGCTATTCCATGCGTTGGATACTTGATTGAAAAAAATAGTTAATACGAAAATTGCACAATCAATTTTGAAAAAATAAACACATGAATACATTTAAATTACTAACAGTTGTCGTTATTATTCAGTTAATAACAAATTTGATTGGGCTTTCTGATGTACAGGGGCAAGACCCGCTTCGCTTTAAAGATGCCATTGAAAAATTTAAACCGGTGTCGGAAGTTAACCTGGAAAACCTTACTGTTTTTGCCGGAAGTTCAACGTTTACAAACTGGAAGCACCTGAATAAATCGTTTCCGGATAAAAATGTATTAAACTGTGGATTCGGAGGTTCTCAAACCAGCGACCTGATCTATTTTGCCAATGAAGCAATTATTAGATATAACCCGGTGACGGTTATAATTTATGAAGGAGATAATGACCTCGCATCAGGTAAAGCACCCAATAAAGTTATAAAAGATACCCATGAACTCATTTCTTTGATACATTCTAAGTTGCCCAAAGCAAAAATTGTTTTTATCACGCCAAAACCGAGTAAAAGAAGATGGGATGCCGGATTTAAAGATGAATTCATTGAATACAATGCCTTACTAAAAAAGGAGCTTAAAAAATACCCGTATGTAAAAGTGGTTGATATATGGGGCATTATGCTCGACAAGAATGGAATGCCAGCTAAAGAATTCTATATGGACGATAATCTGCACATGACAAAAGCAGGTTATGTACCTTGGGCAAGAAAATTAAAAAAATACGTACGTTAGCAAAATGGTGATATTTTAATTGATAGTAATTGTTGATTGATTGAATAAATAAACTAAAAATGAATAATACATTGAAATTTTTCTTCCCACTGTTTCTTTCTATCCTTTGTGGAAACATTACTCTTGCTCAAAGCAACTATGATAAAATATTTAAAGTTGCCGATAATATTATAGAGAATACTTCATTCAAAATAATAGATACAGAGACTAAAAAGTTATATGATTGCACAGAAGGGCTTCCTGTTTCAAAAAACTATCGGATAGAAAGTCCATACAATATGTGGCATTACTGGAATGGGGTATTGGCAATTGGTATGATACAATTGAGCGAAATCTCAGGGAATGAAAAATATAAAGAATATGCTCTGAAAAATTACGATTTCATCTTTGACAACCTGGATTATTTTGGGAAACAATACAATGCAGGCATACATGATATTTCCATTTATCAATACTTTGAAATGGGATTATTGGATCATTGCGGTGCCATGTCATCCGGGTTATATGACGTATCTAAATTTGATGCCAAAAAAGAGTACGATACGTATTTAGATCGGGCAATAAATTATGTAGCCAATAAGGAAATCCGTTTGGAAGATGGGACATTTGTAAGAAAGAAGCCAAGGGAAATGACTCTTTGGGCTGATGACCTGTATATGGGCGTTCCTTTTTTAGCCAGGATGGCTCTAAAAACGGGTGATAGTAAATATCTGGATGATGCTATCGTTCAGGTTAAGAATTTCAATAAATATCTCTTTAACCAAAACAATGGATTGTATTATCATTGCTACTACAGCGATAACAAACAAAATGGTGTGGCGCATTGGGGACGGTGCAACGGTTGGGTGATCATGTCCGAAGTTGAATTGATTAACCTACTTCCCGAAAACCACCCTGAAAGGAATGCTTTAATCAATATTCTGGAAAAACATATTATCGGAATTTCACGTCATCAGGATATATCAGGGATGTGGCATCAGTTAATTGATAAACCTGACTCTTATCTCGAAAGTTCGGCAACGGCAATGTTTATTTATGGTGTAGCAAAGGCTGTGAATGAAGGATGGATAAACCAATCTTATGCAAGTATAGCCTTTAGCGGTTGGAGTGGTTTGGGGAAAAAAATTACAGAAGAAGGACTGGTAGAAAATATTTGTGTTGGCACCGGAATAAAAGACGATATTCAATACTATTACAACAGGAAAAAAGAATTGAATGATATTCATGGTTTGGGAGCTATCATATTAGCCGGTGTCGAAATGATGAAATTGGATATCAAGACAAAATGAAGAATGTTTACCTGATATTTGTCCTCCAAATGTTGCTCTTTTCTGCCTGTGCGCAGAATGAAGATATCGAAAAATACGAAGGCGAACTGATTTTTCAGTCAGGTTTCGAGCCTGATTCAAAAATAATTGCAAGGGGTTCGGATGCCGACATTTCAGGAATTGACCTTTCATTTACAGATCATAACGACTGGATCAATGACCTGGATAACCACCCCGACATCGGGAGTTTCAACCTGCAATACCAAGGGGGTGATGACAGCCAACGTTTTGCAAAAATTATTTCCGAACCAGGAAACCCTGCCAACCACGTTCTGCATTTATGGCTCAACGAAGCCAATGTGGAAGGCATAAAAGGCCGTGTTCAGGCGAACCTTTACGGCAACAAAGGGATGAAGGAATTTTATCAGTCGGAACGTGTTTTTCTGACAAGCGATTTCAATGCCGTCCGTATGTATCCCAATAAAATTGACTGGCTAACCATCGCCGAATTCTGGAATAACATCACTTGGAGCCAGTCGGTGCCTTATGGTTTCCGGATTACGCTTGGTATTGGCAAACCGGTAAAACAGGAAAGCGACCTCTATTTTATCATTGACGGGGAAGATTGCCAGTTATTAGCCGACGACAGCCAGAAATACACCACGCTTTGGTCTGATACCAAAAACAAGGTAAAAGTTCCTATCGAAAAGTGGTTCACCCTGGAATATTATTACAAGGAAGGCAATGCCGAAAACGGGAAGTTTTGGATGGCCATTCAACCCGATGGAGGACAGAAGGAAGTGATCTTTGACTTGACCCGCATTACCCATAACACCAAAGACCCCAATCCCGACGGGGTAACCGATTTCAATCCGATAAAACTGTATACTTCGAAAACATTGATTGACTATATGAGAAGTCAGGGGAAAACGTTGCAAATTTACTGGGACGATTTTGAGTTGTGGAAAAACAAACGGCCATAAAGACAGTCTTTGTTGAAAACCTTATATTTAACTTGTTTGACCATCTCTCAAATCAGATATTACTGGATTAAAGATATTGACTAAAGAAGGAAAATCGAACCTGTAAAAGCATATTATGACTTAAGTCTTGGATTGAGCGGGCAGCGGTAAATTATTCAAAGGATAAATAATTTCAAATGCTTTTGTCACTGTTTTTAACTGATTGTTTATAATCAAGGAACGAATATACCAACATGTCTGCTAATATATTCAGCCCTTGTGCCTTGAATATTCTACATCGTAGATATCTTTAATATAGTATCCATTCTACCAACCGCGTCTTTTTGTATGACCAATGGGGGATTATCTATACCAATGCAAGAGAACCACAAATACAGCAAAGAAGAGATGTACCTAGACAAAAAGTTGTGGCAGAAGAGCGGGTTGAACCAGCAACAGCATTTGTACAATCAGCCCTCCATTCATAAATTGAAAGGACTGAGACATGTTTATTTTGCGTAAAGAAAAACCTCAACCTAAGATTGATTTCTCCAAAAAATCTGACGTCCTCCCCCTTCCAAACAGCCAAAATGCACCCTCATTTTGGCTGTTTTTGCCCAAAATCACAAAATGTTAAATACATAAAAATGGGGCCTTCATATACCCACGATGTCATTTCGTCCAAAAAACAGGGGGTTTCATGAATTTCCCAATATTATGGAATGCAGGTAATTTTTTTCTGATTAACTTTTATATGACTTTATTAATAAGTTTTACAGATGAACTAATACATTGTAATTTGATGGGAATAGTATTCTTGTTTAATGTTTAACTAGTATTATTTAAAAATCAAAAATTATGGCTAAAGTTGGAGACAACATCGTAACAACAGGCCTCAGCGGGAAGCTGGGGAACCTGATCGTGTTCCGCAATCGAGGCGGAAAAACCATTGTATCGAAAGCTCCTAAAAAGAAGGAGCAGGAACCAAGCGAAGCGCAGCAGCAACACCACCTGCGTTTCCAGGAAGCCATTATTTATGGCAAGGCTTCCATGTCCGATTCACAAAAGAAAGAAGCCTACGATGCGTCAGCAGAAGAAGGCCAGTCCGGGTTCAATGTGGCAGTAGCCGATTTCCTCAATGCTCCTAAAATCAGAGAAATTGATTTAAGCTCGTACACCGGTCAACCCGGGAGTTATATCCGGATTTACGCAACCGATGACTTCAATGTCGACAGCGTGACTGTAACCATCCTCAATGCCGACGGGTCGGAAGTCGAAAATGGAAATGCCGTAATAGAACCCGGCAGCGGCTGGTGGCAGTATATAGCAACCGCAACCAACGAATCGCTGGACGGAGATAAGATCATTATCCGGGCATTCGATATACCCGGCAACCTCACACAAAAAGACCAGCAGATCGGAACCATACCAAGGTAACGTCAGTTAGACCATCAGATTCAAAACGTATTAGTAACCAATGTACCCAAATTGAAAACCCGGGATAATTCCACGAATCGGAATATCCCGGGTAACTTTTATACATTCTTACAGAAAACGGAATTGATCAAAACTGAAGCTGTCAAATTCACAGGCCAACCCCCTTCCCCGATCGGGGAAGGATTGGGGTTAAAAAAAAGTACAAATAAGTTTTCATACCCGGTTAACCCATCTTCAGAAAGGTGGGCAGGCCGTCCCAACGCCCGGGTGAGGGTTCGTTGGGACAAGATTTTTGCTTCCTTTTCATCGATTGGAAAAGGAAGAGCCCATCCGGCTTGAGGATAGTAAAAATCATACAGTGGAACGAGCATAACCCGAAGAAATACCAACAATAATGAATATTTTCAATCATGTACTCCGAGGCTTCGGAGCCATTTCGTTACAGAGTTAGAAGCTGTTAAACCCGCAGGCCAACCCCCTTCCCGGGTTGGGGAAGGGATGGGGACAATTAAAAAGAAGAAGTACATCTCCCTTCCACCTTGCCAACATCCAAATTCACAACCAAAACCATAAACTCAATCCCCAAATTACACCCTTCAGATATTGACTTTTTCCTGACTATATTTTATCTTTATCTAAAAGTAGAAGAAATGAAAACTTATAAGAAACGTAAAAAATACGTAGGGTAAACGTAAGATAAACGAACAAATAGAAATTAAATACTATGGCAACAGTAACCAACAACATAATAACCCTCGGCCTGTCGGGGAAAGTGGGCAACCTGGTATTCCGCAGGCGGGGAAACAAAACAACGGTCTATATCCAGTCACCCCGGAAAGCGCCTTTAAGCGAAAAACAAAAACAGGCGCAACAGCGTTTTGCAGAAGCAGTAGCTTTAACAAAACAGGCTTTAAACGATGAATCAGAACGTCGGAAGTTCGAAGAAATGGCAAAAAAGGAAGGAAAAGAAAGCGCGTATAGTGCGGCCATCGCATACTTCTGTAAGCAAATACATTAAAACATAAAAAACAATTTTTCCTGCTCCATTTCGACAACATTTACGAGGTTTATTTTGTTCCTTCCTTCGATTTGTAGTTCGTTTTGCAATCAGCGAAGCTACTTTCTTGTATTTTTATCAGGCAGTAATGCAAAAACAGATTTTATTAAACTCCAACAACTATGATTATGAAGAAGCAAATAGTATTAGCCATTATTCTTCTGGTATCCTGTTTCCAACTGTTTTCACAGCCACAGGTTAATGCGCCAAAACTTTCCGATCCCGGTTCGTACACCTGGATCTTATTACCCGACCCCCCGACCTACAACAAATTTGAACGCAACCAGCCCCTGTTTCAGTTGGTTACCAGTTGGATTGCCGATCAGAAAGACGAATTGAATATTCAGATGGTACTTTGTGTTGGTGATCTGGTTGAACAGAACAACATCCTTGTCCCGGCAGGAACCAATGGCGACCGGACCAGCGTTGAACAGTGGGAAGCAGTCAGATCGGCCTTCAGCAAATTAAACAATAGGGTACCTTACATCCTGTGCACGGGCAACCACGATTACGGGATAAAAAGCGCCGAAAACCGGTACTCCCAGTTCAACAGCTATTTCCCTCCGCAGGGGAACCCGCTCACACAATCCCTGTTAGTTGAAATGGGCACAAATGCAATGGGCGTGAAAACACTTGAAAATGCCTGCTACCAATGGAAATCTCCCTTCGGACAGAATTTTCTGATCTTTTCGCTTGAATTTGCCCCTCGGGCAGAAATGCTGCAATGGGCAAAACAGGTGGCCGCAAGACCCGAATACAAAGATCACATGGGTGTTCTGCTGACGCACAGTTATCAGGATTCAAAAGGGCAGAGGACTGATAAGGAAAAATATGCGTTAGTCGATGCAAATTACGGAGCTGTGATCTGGAAGGATTTTATTCAGCCATCGGCAAACATGAGGTTTGTTTTCTGCGGTCACATTGCCGACAGCGAATCGCACGAAGGAATGGTCAGTTACCGGGAAGACGACAACCAGGCTGGAAAGAAAGTACATCAGATGCTTTTCAATGCCCAGCGCGAAGGCGGGGGCTGGCATGGCAACGGCGGCGACGGATGGCTCCGTATACTTGAATTTCTGCCCGATCAGAAAACGATAAAGGTACATACCTTTTCCCCTTTGTTCTGGATATCTCCGTCAACACGCCATTTGGCATGGCGCACCGAATCATTCGACCAATACGACATTTTATATTGAAGAAAATGACATTGTAAATCTCGTTTGTTCTGAAAATTTAGAATCTTTGCTCAAAGAAGTATGAACCAACAATAAGTACACAAGCCCTTAATAGGCTGTTCAGAAACTCAGTGAAACTCTGTGTCTTTTACTCTGTGCCACTCTGTGGTAATAAGTAATTAAACCACAGAGTTAAATGGAGTTATTCACAGAGTCACACAGAGTTGAATAGTAAAGTAATTCTACTTTTTGAACAGCCTTTAGAGGGCAAATGAAATACACACATTGTAAACCAAACCAAATTATGAAACAAACTTTTATTATCCTTTTCGCTATCGTAGTGATAGCAGCATGCGCCCCGCAACGACCCGTTAAAGATTGTCCAACCTACGCCGAAGCGGCAGACCCTTCGCCGGATAGCCTGGCCGGCTGGAATGCAGTAGAATCCGGGCTTCACGCTTCAATCGGGTCAATTGACCACTTGTATACAAAGAGTTCAATTCCTTCTGCCGAAACAAAAAACAATTGGGAAGGCTCTGCATGGCAGGGCGAACGTGTTTCGGCGCAGTTGGTGCTTTGGAACAAAGAGGCAACCGATCAGGTCGAATGTGTGTTTTCCGATTTTAAATCTTCCGGAGGAGAAACCCTGCCGGCATCTGTTGCACAGGCACGATTTGTACGATACGTACTGACCGATGAGTTTGCCGATGGCTGTGGAAAACGCCAACCCGAGAATTTTGCAGCCTCGCTTAGCCCGGATGTTCTTGACCCCCTGGAATGTTTCGATATGGAACCGCAAACCGCAAGGCCTGTCTGGGTAACCATCGACATCCCATTGGGAACCGCTCCCGGAACCTATACTTCCACCATGCAATTATTTGCTGCCGGAAAGAAACATAGTTCCTTCACATTTAACGTTGAAGTTCTTCCCCGCATACTTCCGCCTGCTTCAGAATGGAGTTTTCATCTCGACCTGTGGCAAAATCCGTATGCCGTAGCCCGTGTACACGGCGTTGAACCATGGTCGGAAGCACATTGGAACGCCTTGCACCCGTTGATGAAAATGCTGGCAGAGGCCGGGCAGAAAGTGATCACAGCAACATTGAACAACCGTCCGTGGGGCGGACAAACCGAAGATGCGTATGGCTCGATGATCGGCTGGACAAAAAAGGCCGACGGAAACTGGCAGTACGATTATACTATTTTCGATAAATGGGTGCAGTTTATGATGGATTTGGGCATCAAGTCGCAAATCAATTGCTATTCAATGGTACCGTGGGGAAATGAACTATATTATTTCGATGAAAAAACCGGAGGCGAAATAAAAATCAAGGCCGATCCGGGAACGAAAGAATATGCTGCTATGTGGGTTCCCTTCCTCCATGACTTTACCCTGCATCTGGAACAAAAAGGATGGAAGGAAATCACCCGTATTGCGATGGACGAACGTGCTCCCGCGGAAATGCAGGCCATGCTGAAATTGCTCAGTGAAACAGCGCCCGGATTGGGTGTGGCCCTGGCCGATAACCATAAAAGCTATAAACTTTATCCCGACCAGTTGGTCGATTTATGCGTTGCACACGGATCGGTAGTAGAACCGGACGACAGGCAATACCGCAAATCGAAAGGCTATGTCACAACCTGGTATGTCTGCTGTGCGGATGTATTTCCCAATATTTTTACCTTTTCCCAGCCCGAAGAGGCAGCTTTCATTGGTTGGTACACTTCGGCAGCCGGGTTCGATGGATTCCTGCGCTGGGCATACAACAGTTGGGTGAAAGAACCGCTGCTTGATTCCCGTTTTCGCACTTGGCCGGCCGGTGATACCTACGTTGTGTATCCCGATGCCCGCAGTTCCATACGTTTCGAACGACTGAGGGAAGGAATACAGGATGCTGAAAAAATCAGAATGCTCAGAGAAGAACTGCAAAACGATACATCGGCTGAAGCGAAAGAAAAACTGGAGCTGCTCAATCAGACTGTGGCCTTGTTCAATAGTACTGAAAAACCGGATAATCTGGAAGAATTAATGGCACAAGGGAAACAGGTTTTGGAACAACTTTCCAGATAAATACAAAAAATTTATAACTTAACAGCCCAATCCGGGAACCCCGGTTTTAACTAAACGAACAAACAAAACTATGTCGGACAAACTTATCCTGGCCCTCGATCAGGGAACAACAAGTTCGAGGTCCATTCTATTTGATACGATGGGGAAAATCGTTTCAACAAGCCAAAAAGAATTTGAACAAATTTATCCCAAACCGGGATGGGTCGAACATGATCCGCTTGCAATCTGGAACACCCAGTTGGAAACTGCGCGCGCCGTAAAAGGCCAAAACCCGATGGCAGAAATTGCCGGTATCGGGATTACCAACCAGCGCGAAACAACCGTTGTATGGGATCGTGAAACCGGAGTTCCAGTTTACAATGCCATTGTATGGCAGGACCGGAGAACCTCAAAATATTGTGATGAACTGAAGGAAGAAGGCTGGGCGGAAAAAATTCAGTACAAAACCGGGCTGGTAATCGATTCGTATTTTTCGGCGACCAAAATCCGCTGGATACTGAACAATGTGGAAGGCGCTATGGAAAAAGCCAAAGCCGGAAAACTGGCTTTTGGTACCATCGATAGTTGGCTCATCTGGAAACTGACAGACGGCAGACTGCATATCACCGATGTGAGCAATGCCAGCCGCACCATGATTTATAATATCCGTACACTTTCGTGGGACGAGGAATTGCTCAACCTGCTCGGGATTCCAAAAGAAATATTGCCGGAAGTAAAATCTTCATCCGAAATTTACGGGTACACTTCGAAAGAATTATTCGGGGTCGAAATTCCGATTGCCGGTATTGCAGGAGATCAGCAGGCAGCTACTTTCGGACAGATGTGCGTGGAAGTTGGCAGTGTAAAAAATACATACGGGACCGGATGTTTCATGCTGTGTAATACCGGCAGCGAAGCGGTGAAATCGAATAACAACATGCTCACCACCATTGCCTGGCAGATCGACGGAAAAACTACCTATGCGCTCGAAGGCAGCATTTTCATTGGCGGGGCTATCGTGCAATGGCTGCGCGACGAACTGGGCATTATTTCCTCTTCCGCAGAAGTTGAAGAACTGGCCAGCCGCGTTCCCGACAATGGCGGCGTTTATCTGATACCTGCTCTTACCGGTCTGGGTGCCCCTCACTGGGATCAGTATGCACGCGGAACCATCATCGGCCTGACACGCGGATCGAATGCAGGGCACATTGCCCGGGCAGCGCTGGAGAGCATTGCCTTTCAAACCTGCGATGTGTTGAAATCGATGGAAGCCGACCTGGGCAAGTCAATAAAAGAACTTCGCGTTGATGGCGGCGCAGTGGCAAACAACCTGTTGATGCAGTTTCAGGCCGACGTGCTTGGCGCCCCGGTGTACCGTCCTGTAGTAATGGAAACTACTGCTTTGGGAGCAGCTTATCTGGCAGGTCTTGCAACCGGCTTCTGGAAAAATATCGATGAAATCAAACAGCAGTGGTCGGTCGATCGGTGTTTTACCCGTGAAATGGAAGCTGAGAAAGTTCAGAAACTTCTGAAAAGATGGGGAAAAGCGCTATCGAGGGCGATGAGTTGGGAAGAAGATGAATAAACCAAATAAAACTAATTATCAATAGTATGAGTGAGTTTTGTGCAGAATTTATTGGCACCATGATTCTGATCCTTTTTGGAAACGGAGTGGTGGCCAATGTTGTACTGAAAGGTACAAAAGGGAATAACGGAGGATGGATCGTAATAACCCTCGGCTGGGGGTTGGGAGTATTTGTGGGAGTGATAATCGCCGGACCGTATTCAGGGGCACACCTGAATCCCGCTGTTACAGTTGGATTGGCCATTGCAGGGAAATTTGCATGGATCAAAGCCGGGACATTCATTGCCGCGCAAATGCTTGGCGCTGCCACAGGAGCTTTTCTGGTGTGGCTGTTTTACCGGCATCATTATAATGAAACGGAGGATCAGGGAGGTATTTTGGCAACTTTCGCCACCGGCCCTGCAATCCGTAAATTGCCCAATAATTTTTTCAGCGAAGTGCTGGGTACCTTTGTGCTTATTTTTGCCATTTTTTATATCGAGGGGGCGAGTATTGCCTGCAGTGAACTGCCCGAGGTGAAGATTGGTCTGGGAAGTGTTGGCGCTTTGCCGGTTGCACTTTTGGTTACCGCTCTCGGCTTGTCGCTGGGAGGTACAACCGGTTATGCAATCAACCCTGCCCGCGATTTGTCACCGCGGATCATCCACTCGTTGGTTCCGATTCGCCACAAAGGGCCGAGCGACTGGGCTTATTCCTGGATACCGGTTTGTGCGCCAATAGTCGGAGCTGCTATTGCTGCCACTTTATATTTGATCTTCAAATAGCTTCCGGACAGGTGCAGAGAATAAAAACGAAAACCTTATTTTCCCTTTTCTTTAGGAATACTTGATTTTTTCATAATTTCACATCCTGAAGAAAGGGGAAAATGGTTGATGAGGTATTAAATATTGAATTACGGAACGGAAGTCCAAACGGCTATGAAAAGCTGTATTCCCTCACTTCGGCCCGCCTTAAAAATTACTGCAAACTATTTTTGAAAGACGATGCGTTGGTTGAAGATATGGTGCAAAATGCGTATATCCGTCTGTGGGAAAAACGGAAATTAATTCATCCGGAAAAGTCGGTCGAAAGTTTATTATTTACGATTATCCGCAATCAATGCCTCAACTATTTACGCGACCGGAAACTGGCTTTCGAAAGCTTTTCAATTGACGAAAACCCTTGGAGCGATCTTCAGCATTTGTACCAAATCGACTTTTCTGGCAGCGAGGAAAAAACTCTTGAAGAGCAGTTGTTTGAAACCCTCAAATCGGCGATTGCCAATCTCCCCGAACGGCAAAGCCAAATCCTGATTAAATGCAAGGTTGAAGGCAGAAAGCAAAAAGAAGTCGCCGATGAACTGGGCATTTCGTTAAAAGCGGTTGAAAAAAGCCTGGCGAAATCGAAAAATCAACTGCGTGAGATTTTACAATCCCGCTTCCCGGAATTTGCCGTCCTTATTGTTTTTTTGCTTAAATAATCCGGTGCAACTCGTCAATGTGCCGCCTCGAACTGGTTCAGGAAACGGACATCATTTTCAAAGAAATGACGTATGTCTTTGATCCCGAATTTCAACATGGTGATACGTTCGATACCCATTCCGAAGGCAAAACCGGTGTATTTTTTATTGTCGATGCCACACAAATCAAGTACATTGGGATCGACCATGCCACAGCCCAGAATTTCGAGCCAGCCGGAATATTTACATACATTGCAACCCTTACCTCCACAAATTGAACAACTTACATCCACTTCAGCCGATGGCTCGGTGAACGGGAAATACGAAGGGCGCATACGGATTTCGGTTTTCTCACCGAAAAATTCGCGGGCAAAATAAAGCAGGGTTTGTTTCAGATCGGCAAACGATACGTTCTCGTCAACATACAAACCTTCAATTTGATGGAACATACAATGCGAACGCGCTGAGATAGCTTCGTTGCGGAATACCCTTCCGGGGAAAATAGCGCGGATGGGCGGTTGTGTTTTTTCCATAACCCGTACCTGAACACTGGAAGTATGGGTACGCAGCAAAATATCGGGGTTCTTTTCAATGAAAAACGTGTCCTGCATGTCGCGCGCCGGGTGTTCCGGAGGGAAATTCAACGCCGAAAACACATGCCAGTCGTCTTCAATTTCCGGTCCTTCGGCAACTACAAAGCCGAGGCGTGCAAAAATTTCAATAATCTCATTTTTTACGATTGAAAGCGGATGGCGGGTTCCCAGTTTGATCGCTTCGCCAGGCATCGTCAAATCAAGGCCGGAAGCGCTCTGGTCGCCGGTTTCAAAACTTTCCTTAATGCGGTTGATGGTATCAAGCGCAAAGTTCTTCAGATCGTTAATTGCTGCGCCGATTTCCTTTTTCTGTTCGGGCGAAACATTTTTAAACTCTTCAAAAAGCTGGCTAACCTGCCCTTTTTTGCTGATGTATTTGATCCGCAATTCTTCAACTTCTTCCTTTGCTGAAACAGTAATATTTTCAATTTCAGTTTTTAGCGCTTTTATTTTTTCGATCATTGTTCTGTCATTCAAAATGAGATGCAAAGATAATCATTCAGCGAAAACCACTGAACGTGCAATCCTTTAATTTTAAAAAACACATTGCTAACGGAGCTTTCAAATCAGCCAATTCCGGAAATCCATCAGGAAAAGTCGGCGAAATCTATCTTTTCACGTACTGCTGTTCGTAGTATTTCTGATAATCACCACTGGTCACATTTTGCAGCCATTCTTCGTTCGCCAGGTACCAGTCGATGGTTTTCTCCAGTCCTTCTTCAAACTGAAGGCTCGGCACCCAGCCCAATTCATGTTGCAACTTGGTGGAATCAATGGCATACCGAAGATCATGTCCGGCCCGGTCTTTTACGTAGGTAATCAGTTTTTCCGATTCTCCATCCGGGCGGTTTAGTTTGCGATCCATTATCTTGCACATCAGCCGGATCAGGTTGATGTTTGTCCACTCATTATGTCCGCCAATATTGTATGTTTCGCCGGTTTTTCCTCTATGAAAAATCACATCAATGGCCCGTGCATGATCTTCTACCCACAACCAGTCGCGAATATTTTCGCCTTTCCCGTAAACCGGCAACGGTTTGTTATTCCGAATGTTGTTGATGAAAAGCGGGATCAGCTTTTCCGGAAACTGGAACGAACCGTAATTATTGGAACAGTTGGAAACCACAGACAGTAACCCGAATGTATCGTGATATGCACGTACAAAATGGTCGGAACTGGCTTTCGACGCCGAATACGGACTGTGTGGATCGTAGCCGGTTTCTTCGGTAAACATACCTTTGTTTCCCAAACTTCCGTATACTTCATCGGTCGAGATATGATAAAAACGTTTGCCTTCCGGCTTATCTTTCCAAATATGTTTGGCCGCATTCAGCAGGTTCACCGTTCCGATCACGTTGGTGAATACAAACTCGGTCGGGTTCGAAATCGAACGGTCAACATGCGATTCGGCAGCCAGATGGATTACCCCGTCGAATTGTTCCTGCTCAAAAAGTTTCAGGATAAAATCACCGTCTACAATGTCGCCTTTTACAAACTCGTAGTTCGGGCGGTTCTCAATATCTTTCAGGTTGGCCAGGTTTCCTGCGTAAGTCAGTTTATCGAGATTGACAACTTTATATTCAGGGTATTTGGTTACAAAAAGCCGTACAACATGCGAGCCTATGAACCCGGCTCCCCCGGTGACTAATATTTTCTTCATACAATGGAGGTGTTTTAGTTTGACCAAAAATAGTCCTTTCAGAAACAATATGAAAATGCTTTTTGTTGCTCTATGGTTCAGTTATTTATTTTCACCACAGAGATCAAGGAGTTAAGTAATTGATGATTTATAATTGACTATTGATTATTGTATTCTACATTAAAAACCAGTATCTTATACAGATTCCAATACGACATTAAATCATTTCTGGAACTAAAAACTACGTTGGAACTGAAAACTGCGACTGTTCACTGCTTACTGAATCCTCCGCACCCGTTTTTCCCAGTTCCAGGCCGAGAGCAGGGTTTCTTCCAGTCCTTTTTCAGCTTTCCATCCCAGTTCGTTGTTGGCATAAGTGGTGTCGGCCCATATTTTTTCAATATCACCGGCGCGACGTGGTACAATTATATAATTCAGTTTTACCCCGGTTACTTTTTCAAAAGCATTTACAATTTCCAGTACCGACGAACCATTGCCGGTTCCCAGGTTGAAAACTTCATAACCTGCTTTGTTTTTCCCTTTCAATAACCGTTCAATAGCAATTACATGCGCTTTAGCCAGGTCAACCACGTTAATATAATCGCGGACAGCAGAGCCGTCAACAGTATCATAATCGTTGCCAAAAATGCTTAGTTCTTTACGCAGGCCGGCAGCCGTTTGAGTGATGAAAGGCACCAGATTTTGCGGAACTCCCAGTGGCAACTCGCCGATCAATGCCGACGGATGGGCGCCAATCGGATTAAAATAGCGTAACGCAATTCCCTTCAATTGCGGATTGGCATGAATGGTATCATGCAGAATATCTTCGTTCACCCGTTTGGTATTTCCATAGGGCGATTCGGCATCTTTGCGGGGTGTGCTTTCGGTTACAGGGAGTTTGTCGGGTTGGCCGTAAACCGTACACGACGATGAAAAAACAATATTGGCAACCCCGTATTTCAACTGACAGTCGAGCAGGTTCATCAGCGAAACAAGGTTGTTGCGGTAATAGTGCAACGGAATTTGCACCGATTCTCCGACTGCTTTCGATGCTGCAAAGTGAATGATTGCGGCTATATTTTTATTGCGGCTGAAAAATTCATCGGTTTTGGCGGCATCGGCCAGGTTAAACTGTTCGAATGCCAGTTTTTTCCCGGTTATTTTGGTGATATTGTCCAATACATCAATATTCGAATTCGACAGGTCGTCGACAATAACCACTTCGTAACCTGCATTTTGCAGTTCAACAACGGTGTGTGAACCAATGTAGCCGGTTCCGCCTGTAACTAAAATTTGTGTCATGGGTGTTGATAATTTATTTTCGGGGTAAATTTAGGAAATATATTTATTGCGGAGCGGGATTATATTACCGGTGAATAATTTTGCAGACTTCTGTTAATGACATAATTTTGTTTTTGCAGGAAACATACCTGCCATTAATCTTTAAACTCGTTTCTGTAAAAACTAATTATTCAAACAATGAACATACACGATTGTATTCGATTTGCCAATGAAAATCCGGTTTGCTATTTGGCCACAGCCGAAGACGACCAACCGCGGGTACGTGCTCTGGGTTTTTGGTTTGCCGATGAAACCGGTTTCTATTTCCAGACAAGTACGGTGAAGGAATTCAGCAGTCAGCTCAAAAGAAATCCAAACACGGAAGTGTGTTTCTATCGCCACGAGGTGCCGATTGGTACAATGCTCCGGATTGCTGGTAAAGTAGAAATCATCAACGACCTAAAATTCAGGGAAAAAGCGTTTGAAGACAGGCCTTTCCTGAAAAGTTTCGGAATAACAATTGACAGTCCCCGACTATTCCTTTTCAGGATAGCTCACGGGCAGGCGCACTTCTGGACTATGGAAAATAATCTCAAACCCAAAGAAATTATCGAATTTTAGACAGCGGGTTAAAAAGGTAGTTTTCAGTGTGCTTTTTAAGCGACACAATTCACCCGGCAAAATTACATGAACGGAAGGGTTGCCGGGCAGTTAATTTTTCCTTAATTTTGAAATCTAATTCATCATGACTGTGGAAATAGCTAGTTATATAAAAGAATTGTTGTTGCTGAACGATTGTGTTGTAATTCCCGATTTTGGCGGCTTTGTTTCGAACTACAAACCTGCGCAGATCAAGCACAACCGGTTTATGCCTCCTTCAAAAGAAATCGCTTTCAACCCGAAACTTCAGAAAAACGATGGACTACTGATCAATTATATTTCTGAAAAAGAAGGACTTGAATATTTCGAAGCCAAGCTGAAAGTAGAAACTTTTGTTGACGAATCGTTGCTGAAACTTGAAAATTACGAAAGGCTGACATTCGAAGACGTCGGGCAACTGTATTACGACCGCATGGAAAATCTGCTGTTTGAACCGGTTGCCAATCAAAACCTTTTGGTTGATTCATTTGGCCTTGAAAGTTTTTCGTACGAGAAACTGTACGAAAAGATGATGCCCAAACCGGCTATGAAAATACAGCAACCGGAAGCTGTTCAGGTTATTTTCAGCAACCGGAATGTAAAAAAGGTACTCATCGGCGTTCCGCTTTTGCTGGCGCTGGCGTTGATCCCGGTGAAAAATAAGGATATTATAAACCACTCGGATCTCAATATTTTTTCACAATTGACTGAGATGGTCGCTCCGGCGCAGGAGATTGTTGCGGAGCAAACCACAGTTAAAGAACCGGAAGTTGCCCCCGTGATAAATAACGACAAATACTTTCTGATTGGCGGAAGTTTCAGGCAGGAAGAAAATGCTGTGATATTTATTGAAATGATGAAAAAAGAGGGTTATCAACCGGAAGATCTCGGGGTTTTCAACGGGCTTCACCGCATCTCGATTCAGAGTTTCTCCAGTTTTCAGGAGGCAAAAGACAAGCTGAATGAACTTCGGGGCGGGGACCCGAAATCAGGAGTCTGGATACACATCAAACAATAATATGTGAAACCCTTCAGAATTTCTGAGGGGTTTTTTATTGAGGAATTCCATAGATTACTTTGCTTCCAGTGTAAACCATTTTAGATATTTTTTCAACTGGGTTGCCAGAAAGTAGGGTAGGTTTAATAATTGGTATTGTTTGCCTTGCGGCGTTGTTGCCTGGGAAATTATTAATTCACCGGAATAAAACCGCACAGCGTATGAATGTGGCACTTCTTCCATATACTGATGAAGTGACCTCAGTGTTCCTTCTTTCCCTGATTTTACTTCTATGGGAATTAGTTTTCCTTCAAAAGGGAAAATATAGTCGACTTCTGCATTGGATGTTTTCTTTTCTCTAACCCAAAAATTCAGTCTGTCTAAAGCTGAATGTTGGGTAGAAAGTATTTCCTGACCGACAAGGTGTTCAATGATTGTTCCCTGATAAACCGAATGCAAATCAGGGGTTCTCAGAATATCTTTTTGAATACTACCCGAATAATTTAGCAATCCGGTATCAAGAATTTGCAGCCGGGGAGATTTTCTGAGATCAGGCAATAACGGCAGTGTCGTTGATGTACATGGGAATAGCAGTTGTAACAGGAGTGCTTTCTCCAGAATTCGCAATGCTTCACTCATATCCCGTGAGCGATATGGCGAATTACCAAAACCTTCAAACTTAATTCGTTTTCCTGCTTCCAGAAAAGAGGATCGGATAGCATGGCGAATATGTAGAACCTGCACTTCCCCTGAAGCATATTTTTCAACGTCGTCCAAATAGGAAGCGATCAGTGAATCATAAATCGGAGAAAGTGCCAATAAATCCTTTTTCTGACTATACGTTTGTACAATTTCGGGCATTCCGCCAATTAGCGCGTAAGTATGAAATAACTGAAGTAATTTGGAATGAGCAAAGCCAGCCAATGGGACTTGTTGTAACTGATTCAATGCTGCGGTTTCTCCCATCGCTTCTAAAAACTCGGGGAAAGAAGCAGGCCTGACTACTTTATACTCTACTCTCCCCACTGGAAAACTAATATCTTTACTAAACAGCGATTCCAGCATACTTCCGGCTGCAATTACAGCTAGATCGGGTACCTTTTCATAGAAATAGCGCAAGGTGTTTAATGCTAAAGGAACTTCCTGAATTTCATCAATAAACAGAAGCGTTTGTTTTTTCTTTTCCAGCGAACAATTTTTTATATAAAATAGGGCTTGCACCAGCGTTTCAATATCGGAAAACTGCTCGAAAGGTTGCCTGTCTTCTTGTAGTTCGAGATTCAAATAAATGAATTGCTCAAACTGGGAAGCAAGCTGTCTGACCAGTGTAGTTTTGCCAACCTGTCTTGCACCTCTCAAAACCAATGGCTTACGGTTGATTTGTGTTAGCCATTTTTCAAGTTCTTCTATGATGATTCGCTTAAACATGTCACAAAGTTAGGGCAATTTTCGCATAATTGTGTCACAAAGTTAGGGCAATTTTCGCATAATTGTGTCACAAAGTTAGGGCAATTTTATTTTCGAATATGATATCTCTGCAAAATAAAACCGCCCTTCCGTAGAAAAGCGGTTTCGAAATATGTAGGGTAAACAACCGATCCGCAGAACGGTACTGTTGTTTACAAAAAACCGCACCAACAATAGTTGGCGCCGTTGTGAAGAAGCCTCTCCTCAACCCTCTCCAAAGGAGAGGGAGCAAAGGCAAATGTCTTATCCGGTTTTCCCGGTTCTCCCCCTTTGGGGGAGTTAGAGGGGGTCGTTCTCTATTTTATCTCCGACCCATTTTTCACCGTTTGAACAGGAGAAACAAATTTCAAAGAGCCATCGGCATCTTCAGCCATCAGGATCATCCCCTGCGACATGATTCCGCGCAGTTCTCTCGGTTCGAGGTTTACCAAAATGGAAACCTGTCGGCCAATAACCTGTTCCGGTTCGTAATATTCGGCAATGCCGGAAACTACAGTACGCTGGTCGATACCGGTGTCGATTTTCAGTTTCATCAGCTTTTTTGTTTTGGCCACTTTCTCGGCTTCAATGATGGTTCCGGTGCGGATGTCCATTTTCTGGAAATCGTCGTATGTGCAATTTTCTTTTGCTGGTTTTGCAACGGCATTGGCGGCTTCATTCGCCTTTTTGGTGTCGAGCAGTTTTTGTACCTGCGCTTCAATGGTTGCGTCTTCGATCTTCTCGAAAAGCAATTCCGGCGTGTTCACTTTGTGTCCGGCAGGTAATAAATCAGTACGTCCAAGATTCGCCCAATTCAGTTCTTCAAGATTGATAAAACCACGCAGCTTATCCATGCTGAAAGGCAAAAATGGTTGCAGCATGATGGTCAGGTTGGCCGTAATTTGCAGGCAGGTGTTCATCACTGTTTTTACCCGTTCCGGATCGGTTTTTACTACTTTCCATGGTTCCTCATCGGCCAGGTATTTGTTGCCCAGGCGTGCCAGATCCATTGCCAGTTTCAGCGCTTCGCGAAAACGGTAATTGTCGAGGCTTTTTTCAACTTCAGCTTTAATATTCCTGATTTCCAAAAGGGTTGTGCGGTCGGTTGTATTCAGTTCGCCAGCTTCCGGAATAACCCCTTCGTAATATTTTTGGGTAAGTACCAGTGCGCGGTTTACAAAGTTGCCCAGCACGGCTACCAACTCGTTGTTGTTTCGCGCCTGGTAGTCTTTCCAAGTAAAATCGTTGTCTTTAGTTTCCGGTGCATTGGCTGTGAGCGTATATTTCAGCACATCTTCCTTACCCGGAAATTCATCCAGGTATTCGTGCAACCACACTGCCCAGTTGCGCGATGTGGAAATCTTATCGCCTTCGAGGTTCAGAAATTCATTGGCCGGAACATTGTCGGGTAAAATGTAAGTTCCTTCGGCTTTCAGCATGGCCGGGAAAATGATGCAATGAAATACAATATTGTCTTTTCCAATGAAGTGAACCATTTTGGTTTCGGGGTCTTTCCACCATTTTTCCCATTCGGGAGTCAGCTCTTTAGTTGCCGAAATATACCCGATGGGCGCATCGAACCACACATACAGCACTTTCCCTTTAGCTTCATCCAACGGAACAGGTACGCCCCAGTCGAGGTCGCGGGTAACGGCACGGGGCTGCAAACCACTGTCGATCCACGATTTGCACTGTCCGTACACGTTGGTCTTCCATTCCTTGTGGCCTTCCAAAATCCATTCTTTCAACCAGGGTTCGTACTGGTCGAGCGGCAGGTACCAGTGTTTGGTTTCCTTCATTACGGGTATATTTCCGCTAAGTACCGACTTCGGATTGATCAGGTCGGTAGCGTTCAGCGAAGTTCCGCAACTTTCGCACTGGTCTCCATACGCTTTTTCGTTGCCACATTTCGGACAGGTTCCGGTAATATAGCGGTCGGCCAGAAATTGGTTGGCTTCTTCGTCGTAATATTGTTCCGAAGTTTTCTCAATGAACTTTCCGTCGTCGTATAATTTTTTGAAAAATTCAGAAGCTGTTTCGTGATGCACTTTTGCGCTGGTGCGTGAATATACATCGAACGAAATTCCAAAACGCTGAAACGAATCCTTGATCATTCCGTGGTATTTATCGACTACATCCTGCGGAGTAACACCTTCTTTTTTCGCTTTTAAAGTAATCGGTACGCCATGTTCATCAGAACCGCCGATAAAAGCCACTTCCTCGCCTTTCAGTCGGAGATAACGTGCATAAATATCGGCCGGAACATACACTCCGGCGAGGTGGCCAATGTGTACCGGTCCGTTGGCATACGGAAGCGCAGAAGTAATCAGGGTACGTTTATAATCAGTCATTTCAGTTTTTTGAAAAGCGTTAAATATCAAATTTTTATTCGGGCTACAAAGATAAGCGAAATTTAGAAAGAAGGAAGCGCCTGCCTGGTGTTTCATCCTGCTTTTGTTTGCAATACTGAAATCATTCGCATGAGAATGCTATGGTTAACTTTTTTTCCCGTAAATTGTCATTCATAAAACTTAAAACCGAATGAAATGAAACTAGCAAAGGAATTTAAGGATTTTGCCATGCGCGGCAACGTGGTCGATATGGCGGTGGGTATCATTATTGGCGGGGCTTTCGGAAAAATTATCGCCTCCCTTGTAAATGATGTGATCATGCCTCCCATCGGGCTTCTGGTTGGTGGTATCGATTTTAAAGACCTGAAAGTGGTGATGACTGATGATGTGCTTAATGCAGCCGGTGAAGTAGTAAAAAAAGGGGCATCGCTCAACTACGGGATGTTTATTCAAACTACATTCGATTTTCTGATCATTGCATTTGCCATTTTTATGGCTATTAAAATGATGAACAAGCTGAAACGCAAAGAGGAAGCAATACCTGCTCCGGCGCCGGAACCGCCAGCCCCTACCCGCGAAGAAGAATTATTGGCTGAAATTCGCGACTTGCTGAAAAATAAAGCGTAATAAAAAGCATACCGAACAACTGTTTTGCTGTAATGTCGAATTGGTGTACCTTCGGGGTTTAAAATTTTTTATGTCGCAGTTTTCGCATATCATATTTGACCTCGATGGTACACTCACCGACAACACTCCGGGGATCGGGAAATCGCTGCAATATGCATTGAGAAAAATGCAGTTGGATGGTTATTCCGACGAGCTTCTGAAAAAATTCATTGGTCCTCCGCTACAACACGGGTTCAAAACACATTTTGGGCTGAATGAAAAAAATATAGAGATGGCGGTCGATTATTTCCGGGAATACTACGGAGAAAAAGGCTGGTCGGACAATACGCCTTATGCCGGAGTCCGCGAATTGCTTGAAGAACTCCATTTTTCAGGAAAACAGATTTTCGTAGCGACTTCAAAACTCGAAAAATTTGCCCGGATGATTTTGCAGAAGTTCGAACTTTATAATTATCTCACCGACATGCAGGGAGCCGATTACGGGGGCAATCACTCAAAAGCCAGTCTGATTCAGTCGTTGATGGACCGGAACCGGATTCAACCAGGCGATCGTGTTGTGATGATCGGCGACACAGGTTTCGATATTGAAGGAGCTCGGGAAACAGGGATTTCAGTAATTGCGGTGGGGTATGGTTTTGGTAAAAAAGAAGACTTACTGGCCATGAACCCTGATTTTTTCGCTGAAGATGTGGATGAGCTATACGAAATTTTAATCTGAAGAAAATGTACCGGGTAATTTGGGAATATAAAGTGAAACCAAAAGCTGTTTCAAAGTTTGAAGAATTATATGGACACAAAGGTGAGTGGGTTAAGTTTTTTAAACAATCAAAATCGTATCAGGGAACGGAATTGCTTTTGGATGATGAATCAGAGTTGTCGTACATCACCATCGATTTCTGGGATTCCGAAGAAGCGTATGAGCATTTTCTGCGGGAAAATAAAGAAAAGTACGAACTTCTTGATCAAAAAGGGAATGCATTCACCAAAAGCGAAAAACGTATATGGGCCTGATTTCTTATCTCTGCAATTCTATAAAACTGTTTTAGAAAAGGATTGGTTTTTGGTATTTTCTATTTCCGTATCTTCAGCTTTTTGTTTTAAATTGGATGGAAAAGCAAAAAATCAACGACTGGGTACTTATTCTGAACCCGCATGCGGGAGCCGGGAAAGGAGCAAAGGATAAAGACAAAATAATCAGTTTGCTTGAAAAGAATGGTTTTGAAACAGAACTGTTCATTTCAGAATATCCCAAACATATCATTTCTCTGACGGCTGGTTTAATAGCAAACGGACATCGCAAAATCATCATTGCCGGAGGCGATGGCAGCCTCAACGAAGTGGTCAACGGTATTTTCAGCCAAAGCAAAGTTTCTCCTGAAGAAATTACGGTGGGCATGATTCCCGTGGGAACCGGCAACGACTGGATCAAAACATTCGGCGTTCCCAACGATTACAAAAAAGCCATTAAGCGGATTGTTAAAGAAAAAACCATCCGGCAGGACGTTGGTAAAATCACGTATGAAGAAAACGGAAAACCGGTGGCGAATTTTTTCGCCAACATGGCCGGTTTTGGCTTCGATGCAATGGTGGCAGAAAAAGCAAATGCCCTGAAAAATAAGGGACGCAGCGGCATCCTTGTCTATTTACAAAGCCTGACAGCCAGTTTTATTCAATTTCAGATTTCCAAAACCCGCATGCAAATTGATCAGGAAGAAATCAACGAACTGATTTTTTCAACCAGCATCGGCATCGGGAAATACAATGGCGGCGGTATGATGCAGGCTCCGGGTGCAGTTCCCGACAACGGTGAATTCCAGGTAACGGTCATCCGCAAAATCGGGATTTGGGGAATCCTACGCAACATTGTCGGGTTGTACGACGGAACGTTTGTGAAAGACCGCCGTGTTTCAACCCATTCGGCAAAACATATAAAAATTAATTCGGATTGCAGTATTGCCGGTGAAGCCGATGGAGAAATTTTAGGCAACCACAGTTTCGAAATCGAAATTATTCCTCAGAAACTGAATGTGGTGCGAGGAAAAAAACTGAACTTTACTTCGGCTCAATAAAATTTCCGGCTTCGTTTTTTGCTGAAGAATTGTATCTTCATGATAAATTTTTGAAGAATGCACATTCCCCCGTTTTTAAAATCAGGTGACCGTATCCGGGTTGTTTCCCCGGCCGGTAAAATTAGGGCTGAAAAAGTGATGCCGGGCATAGAACTGCTTCGCGAACAAGGTCTTGAAGTGGTGATTGGCGAACACGTTTTTGCTGAACATTTTCAATATGCAGGAACTGATCTTCAACGGGTTGACGACCTTCAGCTTGCACTCGATGACCCGAAAACAAAAGCGATTATTTGCGCACGCGGAGGCTATGGTTCAATTCGTATTTTAGAATATCTCAATTTTTCCGCAATAAAAAAGAACCCAAAATGGATGGTCGGATTCAGCGATATTACCATTTTGCATTCGGTGTTTAATAAACTTGAACTTGCAAGTATTCACGGGGCCATGCCCGGATTTTTCATACAAAACGGGCAGCCTTCTGAAAGTTTCCGGAATTTGCTCGCCACCCTGACCGGCAATCCGACGATATACAATTTTGACGCACATCCGCAAAATCGAAACGGAGAGGCCCGCGGCGAACTGGTTGGTGGCAACCTGTCGCTGCTTTACAGTTTGAGCGGAACACCCTATGATCTGGTAACGAGAGGCAAAATTTTATTTATTGAAGATGTTTCGGAATACCTGTACCACCTCGACCGGATGATGATGAACCTTCGGCTTTCGGGAAAACTTGAAAAACTGGCCGGGTTGCTTGTTGGAAGCTTTACGGAAACGAAAGATAATGAAAGCCCTTTTGGAAAATCGGTAGAAGAGATCATTCTCGATGCCGTGAGAGATTATGATTTTCCGGTTTGTTTCGGTTTTCCTGCCGGGCACATCGATCGGAACATGCCGGTTATTCTGGGAGCCGGTTATTCGCTTTTGGCAGCATCGTCTTGTAAACTCGAAATGCAACATAATGGCTGAGAAGCACGATTTGGGAAGAAAGGGCGAGGAATTGGCAATTGCCCATCTGCGATCGCTGGGTTATGAAATTCGGGACGTGAACTGGCGGTCCTATCATCTTGAACTTGATATTGTAGCCCGTGATGGAGACGAGCTGGTCATTGTGGAAGTGAAATCGAGGAGCAGCAAATCGTACGAACATCCGCTGGAAGCCATGTCGAACAAGAAAATTCGCTTTCTGATAAACGCAGCCGATGCGTATATCACGGAACATGATCTTGATATTGAAACCCGCTTTGATGTTGTGTCTGTGATTTTCTTCAGTAAAACCGATTTTAAGCTGGAGCATTTTAAAAATGCATTTTATCCCACGATCAGCTAGTCATAAAGATTTTTTCAATTTTTTCCATCAGGACTTCAATTTGGATAGGCTTCGTAAAATAATCGTCACATCCTGCTTCCATTGCTTTTTGCCGTTCATTGTTTAATGCGTACGCGGTTTGTACAATGATCGGCAACTCAGGCCTGATTTTTTTAATCTGACGGCTTGCTTCCAGTCCGTCCATTAACGGTAGCTTAATGTCCATCAGCACTAAATCGATTTTGGAATGGTTTTTAATCATAGAAACAGCCTCTTCTCCATTATAAGCAAAAAGCAACACTGATTCTGTCTCGCGAAAAACAGACTGGAAAAATAAACAACAAATTGGTTCGTCCTCTACCAGGAGAATGACTTTGTCGGACCAATCATATGTAAAGCTGTTAAATGCCATTATAATTACACAGGGAAGCAAATTTAACTAAAAATATTGTTAATATGTGAGTGATGAAAAAATTCAGATAAAAGTTTGCAAAAATATGTTGTAAAAAATGTGTATTTCAAATTATAACCTGTAGTGTAGTTTCAGAAAATAAATGAACTATTTTCCGGACAAAATCCGATGAACTAACAGTTATCAGTTACATCTTCTTTTAATCTGTTTCCAGCCTGTTTTTTACCCCCGAAAACCTGATTTAATTCAGGTTTTGAAACCCGGGAATAGGCTTCATTTGCCGACGAAATAAAAGGACAACACTTTACTAATTTCATAAGCTTGCAGCTTAAAAGTGCAAGTAATATTTCTAGACTAAATAGGTTAAGGTAGACGATAAAAACCGTTCTGAAAAGGGCGGTTTTTTCATTTATGGAATTGCCTGTTTCGTTCAGCCTGATTAATTCCATTATCTTTACTTCCCGGAAACGGATGAAGTTCAATAGTGAAAAAAGTACTGATTATTACATATTACTGGCCTCCTTCAGGTGGGGCAGGAGTTCAGCGCTGGCTGAAATTTGTAAAATACTTGCCGCAATTCGGGATTCAGCCTGTTGTGCTGACTGTTGATCCTGATTTTGCCAGTTATGCGCAGACCGATGAAAGCCTGCTGAAAGAAGTGGCTTCTGAAACGAAAGTTTATTCCACCAAAAGCTTTGAACTGTACCAATTATATAGCCGTTTGTCGAAAAAAAAGGAAATTCCGTATGGCGGTTTTGCCAATGAAACCAAACCTTCATTTTTTCAGAAAATAAGTCGGTTTGTTCGGGGTAATTTTTTACTGCCCGACCCGAGAAAAGGCTGGAACAAATACGCATACCGGAAGG
This sequence comes from Prolixibacteraceae bacterium, assembly GCA_003506435.1. Classification (GTDB taxonomy): domain Bacteria; phylum Bacteroidota; class Bacteroidia; order Bacteroidales; family Prolixibacteraceae; genus GWE2-42-39. Next base: position 42,062 of record DOAQ01000016.1, on the reverse strand, counting down.
CCATTGAATTGATTGTGTCCCATCAAATTGATACAGTTATTACTACCGGACCGCCGCATTCAACCCATCTGATTGGACTGAAACTTCAGAGGAAAACCGGTATTCGGTGGATTGCCGATTTACGCGATCCGTGGACGGATATTTATTATTACAAACAGTTTTACCACACTGCGCTTGCCCGCCGGATGGATCGCCGGATGGAACGGCAGGTGCTTGAAAAAGCAGATTATCTGATTACAGTGAGCAACGATTTGCTGCGACTGTTCTCCCAAAAAACGACGGCTGATCTCTGCCGGAAAACGAGCATTCTGCCCAATGGGTTCGACGAAGATGATTTTGCCGGCAGAACATACGGGCAGGAAGAAAAATTTACGATCACCTACACGGGTACAATTTCTGAAACATACGATATTTCGGGCTTTATGGAGGCTCTGAAAAGAATTGAAAAACCAGTTCTTCGTAAACTGAAAATCCGTTTTGTGGGAAAAGTCCCGTCGGCAATTTCAAATCGCATAAAAGATGAATTTCCGGAGATGGAAATGGAACTGACCGGCTATGTCGATCATCTGCAGTCGATTGACTATTTGCTTCGTTCATCGCTTTTGCTGCTGGTTATTCCGAAGGTTGAAAACAATGCAGGAATTCTCACCGGCAAATTTTTTGAATACATGGCTTCGCGTAAACCGGTACTGGCAATTGGCCCTGTCAACGGCGATTTGGCTGAAATTATTCAGCAAACCGGCTGCGGACAAATTTTTGACTATTCCGACGCAAAAGGTATCAGCAACTTTATCGACGGGATTTTTAATTCGGAACTGAAAACAGAACCCAAAAATATTGCAGATTACTCGCGAAAAGGTCTGACTGAAAAACTAAGTCGAATCATTATTTCAGCCGGAAAATGAAGAAACAGATTATCATCGGGAGGGAACTTTCTGTTGCAGAAACAGATCAAATCAGGCTTCAGGAAGAAACAGAAATCATCTGTCTGGACGAGTACAAATTTCCGTTCGCGTCCAAAACAATTGCTCTTTCAGCAGAAGAAAAAAGGGACATCAACTATTCGGTGCTTGATGAAATAAAAAATCTGGGTGACAAGCTGATCAATGGTTATTCTGTTGTTCAGCATTTGCAAACTGAGAAAAGCAGCATCTGGCATTATCATAAATTCAGAACGTATTTTTTTGTGCGAAACCTGAGTTACGAGCGGGCGAAGCTGGCAAAAATATCATTTCCGGGAAACGGGCAAATCAGCTTTTATTGCCCGGCGGAGTTTCGTCTTCTGCAAGATGAATTTCCGCAACTGAAATTTATTTTTCCGGTGAGAAAGAAAGAAAAGCTCAATATCCAACTGTCGCTGAAATACCTGTTTTTTCTAAAACTGCGTATCATTTCATCGTGGTTTGTTGGTTGCGAAAAATCCGGCATCCTGATTTATTATCCCGAGCGCTACAACCCGTTGCTTGACCTTGAAAGCCTGCAACAAAAGGAAGGTAATTTTCTGCTCGACTATCTTTTCACACAGGCAAAATCACCACTGAACCTGTTGGGAGAAGTGCCTGTTCCGAAGCTGAAATCGAAGACTGCTTTTCCTTTTCACCGTGGTTATTTTAAGGTTCGCGAATCGGGGCATCCAAAGAAAAATATGGAAAGTATTCTGGTACGTTTCGGATTACCAGCCTATCGCGAGGCAAAAGGGGCTGGTAAAAAACTGATTGCCAAATATCCTGAACTGCTTTCCGGCTCGCTTTCGGCAAACGAAAAACTGGCGATACGTTTTATCCAATCGCTGCATTCGTCGAGTATTTATTATCTCACGAGATATTTCGCTTCCAAACGGTTCTTCAGTAAAAATAAATTTAGGGTGGTACTGGCAACCGACGAAAACAGTCCGCTTACCAAATCGGTACTCGATGCCGCCAAATTTCACGGAATAAAAACTGTTGGCATGCAGCACGGGACCATGCACGACCTGCACCCGGCATACCTGTACACAAAAAATGACATTGCTGCGGAAATAATTCCTGATTTCACCTTGGTTTGGGGAACTTACTGGGAACAGTTTTTGATTGAAAAGGGCAACTATCCGGCTGATTCAGTGATTTCAGTTGGTCATTTACGTACTGACATCATCCCGAAACTGCTTTCGCAGCAACAAGAAAAGAATACAGACTTCCGGCTGGTTTTTGCCTCACAACCGCAGCGCGACCCCGTATTGCGCAGGCAGGCCGCCTTCGATGTGTTTTCTGCAACCAGACTTTTCCCGGAAATTGAACTCATTGTAAAACTGCACCCGCGCGAATACGATGATGAGACCTACTACCGGGCAATTGCCGCCGATGCTGCCTGCATCAATTACCGCATTGACAAGTCAACCGACCTGTATGAACTGATTGCTTCCTGCGATGCACTGATCACCTGCTTTTCAACGGTGGGCACCGAAACTGTTTATTTCAGCAAACCGCTGATCATTCTCGACCATCTGATGCAGGATATCCAGGGGTATTACAAGGAAGGGGTTGCGTTCCGGGCAATCAATGCGCAGCAACTTTCCGAAATTATTTCAGGTTTAAAAAACGGACAACTGACGATTAATCAACATGCTTACGCTTCCTTTACCGATAGCTATTCGTACCGGATTGACGGCAAGGTTGCTGAGCGGATATCTGGGTTTTTAAAATCGATATAGTTTTACTGAAGTCTTCATTATAAATATAGGAACAGTCGCAGTATCTGCCGGACTGTTCCTATAATAAAATCTTTCTTTTTGACCATTCCATGTAAAAATCAAGGACGCAGGTAAGCGCCTTTTGCCAATAATTCTTCCTGTAATTTTGCAACATTGATTTCGGAAGGGGCTACGCCATTTCTGACGGCCATTTTTGCTGCCCGACCGGCGGCTTCACCCATGGCCATGCAGGGTGCCATAACCCGGATAGCCGACATGGCCTCATGGGTAGTCGAGATACTGCGCCCGGCAACCAGCAGGTTTTCCACTTTTAGCGGAACCAGCGAACGGAAAGGGATGTCGTAACAGTCGCCGCTCCATTCCAGGGTACAGCCTCCGCCCACCGGATGATGGATGTCGAGCGGATAACTGGCTACGGCGATGGCATCATCAAACCGGGTACGGCTTAAAATATCATCGCGGTTCATAATGTATTTGCCGACAATGCGCCTTGTTTCGCGGATTCCAAGGAACGGTGCAGTGCGCAACATGCGGGCATTTTCGAAGCCCGGTACATACTTGACAAGGTATTTAAAAATATCCCCGATCTGCTGCCGTGCAACAAACTCACCCCGGGTGAGGCTGGCCGGATCGGTACCGTCAACTCCGTTTACCCGGGTCATGTTAATCCATGCTTCACCTTTTTTCAGTCCGGTGATTACAATGGTCCGCTCGGTAGGTAATGACAATCCATCTTCTTTGGCCTTCTGTATAAGACTTCGCAAGCCAACTACTATAAACTGATGGTTTTGCCCGAAATATTCATTGGGGATGAAATCTGTCAGATACGTACGGGGTTCTTCGGCAATGCTCATCCGTAACTTATCCGTGTCAACATTTCCAAGACTGAACATCAGGGTTGGCGGTTGTACACCGCCATTCTCGTTGCCTTGTTCGCACGGAGCGCCCGACCGAAAAGCAACATCGGCATCTCCGGTGCAGTCGATAATTACTTTTGCAAGGACCGCTTCCCTTCCGGATTTACTTTCAATGATGATACCTTCTAAACGATTGCCGTCCATAACTACTCCGGCAAAACTTGCATACAGGAGTACTTCAACGCCGCTCTCTTTTAACATCTCGAATGCCACAGCTTTTACAGCTTCCGGCTCAACGAGGGTGATACCCATGTGAAGCGGGCACGGACGATGTTCGCTTGCAGCATCCTGTGCGGCCAACCGGTCGATAAATTTCTGCGGAAGCCCTTTGATGATCTGGTTCCCTTTTTGTCCGAGGAACCCCAGTATAGGCAGGCCAATGGTGAGGTTGCCGCCCAGAAAACTCCGGCTTTCAATCAGGGCAACATTCAGCCCGTCTTCAGCAGCAGCTTGTGCGGCAATAATTCCTGATGGGCCGCCGCCGACAACTAAAACATCAACACTCATTCGTACCGGTAGTTTTCTTTCCGGCTCAATGATACTTTTCATCTCTCTTTCCATTTCTCTCTTTTCTTTTATCTGTCAAAACTAAATTCTCATTACCAAAGTTTCATTACCAGTTGTTTATCCTGACGGATCAGGCAATTGGTAAATGTTACATTGGTTCCCGAAGGAATATCGATGCGCAGGGTTTGGTTGGCATACAGCGGAACGGAATACATATAACTTCCAAACCGGATATCATATTTGATATCCGAATGGTTGCTGATTTCAATAATTCCTTTGCCGGGATCGATTACCTTTACCGAAAGCGATTTTTGTACAATCTCTTTCAAGTACTCTTCTTTTCCTGCCAGATTATTGTAAAAATAAGCGAGTGTCCGTCCTGCGAACAATGCTTCGCGGATACCTTCCTCTGTTCGTTCTTTTGCAAAAACCAGGGTCATCGGGCGCTGGAGCTTTTCGCGGTACGAATTTGCGCTTGCATAATGAAGATCGGTGTTGGCCAAATAAGCCAGTCCGTTCTCGTCGCACCAGTCGAGTACTTTGGGATATAATTCCGAACCGTTGAACACTTCCACCCCGCGTATTTTCTTTTGCGCGATCAGCTCTTTATGAATGGGATAAAAAGTACTGGTGTCATTTGGCCATCCCGGATGGTTCCACTGGAGATAGGCCCCTTGTTTTACTGCTTCATTAATCGCATCCAGTTCATTTTCCACTTTCAGTTTTTCAACATCCTGAACAAAAAGTGCATTGATGTGTCCCAATGGTTTTTTGCGGGTTATTTCGGCTCCCCTGATAATAAGCATTCCCATTTCATCACCCATTTTCTGCGCCATTAATCCCGATTTGTTTAGGTCAATCTTGACGATATCTTCATACCTCTGACGTTCAACGTGATCGGTAATAGCGATGGCATCCAGTCCATCGTTCCATGCTTCAATTACCCTCATCGTTGGTAAAACCTGCCCATCAGAAAAAATAGTGTGCATGTGAAAATCGCATTTCAGCGTTTGGAAACCATCGATATCCGGGATATTGATGTTGTAACGGTAACTCATCAGCTTCATCTGTTTGAACCCCGGGAATTCATGAACATCCGCATTTTGTACCTGTGCGCCTGCTTGCCAGGATGTGCCCGCGACGAAAAGTGCTATCAGGATTGAATAGATTTTAATGTGTTTCATGTGTATTGGATTTAATGGTTATAGACTTCATTTTTTTAATCACTTATTTTACCGGTATTACCAGTTCATTTTCGGTTTTGCCCGGAGCGGAAACCAAAATATTGTTTTCGGTCAGCCGGACCAGCCGCCAGTTATCAGTGCCCTGTACCAGCGAACCGGTTTGTACCTGTACTATTTTTTCATTTTCTCCGGAAGATAAATTTGCAATGGCATTTTTATGATTATGGCCGGAAAAAATCAGTTTTGCAGAAAGATTTTTTGTTAAAACCGAATACAGTTCACTGAGTGATTCCGGCAAGGTATCCTCATTTTTGAAAGGAATGTGCATAAATATGATTTCAATATCGGTTGCCGATTCATCCAACTGGGCATTCAGCCAGTACATCTGCGATTTGTCAATGTAAGGTACATTGGTTTTATCTTCCGGGAGAAACTGGTAGAAACCGTTGTCCAGAAAGATTAAACGATAGGTTGTTTGCCCTACCTGGAACAATTCGCTGTAAAAAGTCCCGTCACGAAAACAGGGTATATTCCGTACCCAGTCACCACGGGCCTGTCCGGAGTTATTCTGGTGATGTTTCAGCTTGTTGTTTTCCCAGTTGAAGGAAAACATATCGTGGTTCCCCAGCGTCAGAAATACAGGAATATGATAATCGCCAAGCAAACGGGCAAACTGTCTGGTTTGTATATTCAATATCTGGTTATCCGCTGTGTTTGCTTCAAAAAAATCAACCAGGTCGCCGGTGGCAATCACCATATCGCTGTTTGTTTTTCCGGGCATGGCCTGTAGAAACTGCCTCAGCCGGTTTTCTCCCTGATCGTATTGTTTTTGTTTGCGGTATTCCATCATTTCAGGAATATACACATTCTGGTTGAAAATCACATGCAGGTCGGTAATATGCAGGAACGACAGGGTATCTTTCTGTGCCAGGACAGTTCCATTGATCAGCAAAAAAAAGAAAAATACCAGCGGTTTTAATTGTATTTGTAATTTATTCATATCGTTTTTAAGTTATTAATGAACGGCTGATTCTTTGGGAATTTCAGGCCGTATCATCTTCCACAGGATAAATAAAGCAAGGGGATGAAGGACGGCCATGGCCATAAAAATCCAAGTGGTTCCCACGCTTGTCATATATTGTCCGATCAAATAATTAAAGATAACAGCTCCTCCGGCACCAAACCCTCCGGCAATGCCCAGTACGCTTGCTACATTATTTACCGGGAACGTTTCGGCAATCAACACGCTTCCGGTATATATCCAGCTCAAAGCTACGGCTGCCAGAATACTAAATTTGATGATGGTTACGGCAACACCCAAACTGTCAGGAATTAAGATCACCGGGGCCAGAAAAGCCACATAACTTAACATGACTTTGCGGGAACGCAGGGCAGGTTTTCCGCGCCGGACCATCCAGTCGGACCATGCAGAAGAAGCAATTCCGCCCAAACTTGCAGCCATAAATGGAATCCAGCCGACCATGCCCAACTGTGAAAGGCTCAGGCCCGATTCTTCCATGAGAAATCCGGGAAGCCAGAATAGAATAAAATACCAGACCGGATCGGTGGTAAAACGGATCAGCAAAATTCCCCATAAACTTCTTTTACTCCAGAGTTGCCCCCAGGTAAAGGCGGGTGATTTTGCCGAATCACTTTCCGAAGAAATTGTATCCTGAACATATCCGCGAGGTGGTTCTTTGTATATCAGGAACCAGACCAATGCTACAATAATGCCGACCATCCCCGGAATAATAAATGCTGCATGCCAGGAAAAAGATATAACCAGCCAGGCAATTAAAGGCGGGGCAATAACAGAACCAATGGTACCCCCTGCCACTGAAATGCTGTTGGCCGTTGCACGCAACCTTCCGGAAAACCATTTAGTAACTACTTTAATTTGTGCCGGATAGGTTGTTGGTTCGGCCAAACCCAGAACGCTCCTGAAAAAAGTAAATGGAAGCAAATTCCGTACAAGACCACTCCCGATTGAACTCAGCGACCATGTGATCACGCCCCAAAACATGATTTTTCGGGCGCCAAACTTGTCGACCAGCCAACCCGAAACCGGATACATCAATGCATAACAGATAGTGAAAACATTAATAATCAAAGCGTACCCGATATCATCGAGCGAAAACTCTTCTTTCAGGATGGGTTTTAAAATCGAAACGACCTGCCTGTCCACATAGCTAAAAACAGTAATGATAAAAATTACAGCTACAATAAACCATCGCCTTCTTTCAGGACTTAAAAATGTTGACATATCTTATTGATTGATTTTAGTTTCAGTTTGTATCCGTTAATTTTTATTCCGCTCGTTCCTGTAAAATAAGAGATTTTGTATACATATTTTCCAAACGGTCTGTCCGGGATATTTCAAGTCAAGTCACCCCGAAACAAGTCCGGGGTGACAGGGTCTAATGAACATGTAACTCTCAAAACAGACCCAAACTCTTAATAACCCGGATTTTGAACCAGATTTGGGTTCGTATCACGTTCCTGTTGAGGTATAGGCCACAACTCATCTTTATTGGTTTTGTATACAACTTCCTGTGTGGTAAAATATTTCACTGCAACATCATAATTATAGACCGGAGAATAGTTTTCATCAATGTCGGTCAGCACACCCTTTGTCCAAACATTGCCAGCCCGGTTTAAATAGATATATCCATTCATAATCTGTGGAGCAATATTCCATCTGCGGATATCATACCAACGTAATCCATCATTACACAATTCTATTTTACGTTCATAGCGTAAGGCTGTACGTAACTGAGCCTGTGTCATGTTTCTTGTAAGTACCGGCATACCTGCCCTCTGGCGTATTTGATCGATAGCATCATATACCGTTGCATCAATGCTGTTTGCCTCAATTTTTGCTTCAGCATAAAGGAGTAATAATTCGGCATAGCGGAATATTCCCACATTCAGGTCAGAAACTCCTCTCGATGAATTTGTAAGATAATCGACATTGTCTGTATGTTTCCGCCAATAATACCCGCTAAATGTGCGATATGCATTGGATGCATCCGTATTGCTTACCGATGACGGAGTAGCGCTTTCGCCATTGATAACCGGCCAGTAATTATTTACTTTTTTATACGTGGCATTTGGCTCAAATTGGAAGCCCATTAAGCGTGAGTGTGGGCGGGCACAATACATGTCGAGACGAGGATCCCGGTTGATAAACGGTTTTGCTGCGTCATACAATGGCGACTGATCAATAGGAAGCCCGTCAAGACATTGATATGAGTCTATTAAATTTTGGGTCGGCCCCCAGTAAGCACAACCTTTGCCTAAACGAGACCCCATGTAATAGCCCTGATTATGAACATTACCGGAAATTGTCTGGTTGTATTCAATGACCCAAATCCATTCCTTACTGTTTGCATATCCTTCATATCCAAATATATTTGAACATTCGGGCTCTCCAACATCATAGGTTTTATTACAATAGCCCAGTGAATTATCAAAAGGGGTCAATTGGTAAATTCCTTTTGATAACTCGATCGCTTTTGCAGCGGCGACAGCGGCAACCGTATATTGTCCGCTGTACAATGCAACACGGGCCTTGAGCATATATGCAGCCACACTTCCGGCCCGCACATTGCCATAAGCTGTTTGGGAAGTCGGCAAATAATCGGCCACAGCTGTCATTTCATCAATAATCCATTGTTGAATTTCACTTTTGGCTGTACGGGGTAAATCACTGTCGTCCAAACCCAAAGAATGAAGAACCAAAGGAACGTCTCCGTATGATTCAATTAACTGTGAGTAACAATATGCACGTACCACACGCAACTCTGCATCAATCTGATTATATGTATCTTCTGGTATGTCCGATTTAATATTTTCCAGATTATCGAGTACAGCATGGCACCGGGCAATTGTTTTGTAATGATACTCCCAGGGTTTAATGGACAGGGCATTATCCGTTGTTAAAGAACTTGTAATTGGTGAGGTATAATTAGTCCCCGGCCGTGCATAACCGATATCTGTAATATTATCCATCACATGTAATATCGGAGTACTTGAGGCGTCAAGTAAGGTGAGCCCCTTATAAGCAGAATATAGCCCCATTGTTGCTTCTTCTTCCGATGCCGGGAAAGTTCCGGTGGTCGGTCCGTTTAAAGGAAGGCGATCAAGATCACATCCTGTGAGAAACAAACTAATTAAAGTTATTCCTAAAAATATTTTTCTTTTCATAATAGTTTTAGTCTTTTAAAATTTTAAATCAACACCAAATGAAAACACTTTGACTTGAGGATAATATGCACCACTTCCCAACGATACTCCATCTTCTGCACCTGCATTATAATTAATTTCAGGGTCATATCCTTTCCAGAAGTTAGTAGACGTAAACAGGTTCTGTGCGTTTACATATACATACATATTGCTGATCCTTAAATTTTTAAGCAAATTCTTCGGTAAATCATAACCCAATTGCAGGTTTTTTAATCGCATGTATGCAGCGCTCTTCATCCAGTAATCTGAATTTTGTGTATTGTTCGTCGATGTAATTGATGGCCGCGGAAATGCTGCATCCGTGTTTTCCTCAGTCCAGTAATCGAGTTGCCATGTTTTTATTGCGCTTGAGTTTGCACAAGGAACCACATAATGTGAGTTCAGATAACCATCAACCTTACCAACACCCTGGAAAAAGGCATTCAGTTTGATGCCTTTCCACGCCAGGTTCAGGTTCATTCCATACGTATAGCGCGGAATTGTGTTTCCAATAATGGTTTTATCTTCATCTGTAATCTTTCCGTCGGCAATAGGGTTGTTATTTTCGTCGAATGCCCCGGCAATATCTTTGTATTTTATGTCTCCCGGGTGCAATGTTCCGAATTGCACAGGTCCGGCATTAATTTCTTCCGGCGATTGATAGAGCCCTTCAGAAATATAACCATAGATGGAATTAACTGCATAACCTTCCTGCTGACGAAGCAGTGTGCCGGAAGTTTGTCCGCGCATATCGGTAATCTCGTTTTTAACATCCGAAAAGTTGAGTTCTACTCCCAGTTTAAAATCGCCCCACTGGTTATCGTATGTTGCACCAAAATCCCATCCGGTATTGCGAACTTTTGCAGCATTCTGATACGGTGCATTTAGCCCCGTCAACTGAGAGGTGTATAAAGTCAACAAAATCCCATCGGTGTCCTTTCTGTACCAATCGCCGGTAAAAGTGAAATGGTTGAATAAATTGAGATCGATTCCGACACCTGTCATTTGGGTTTCTTCCCATCTCAGATCAGGATTTGCCATATCGTTTAAAGCCACCAATTGATAAATCTGTTTTCCCATTGAAACGCTTCCAACAGAAAGTTGGGATATATACGGATAATAGGAGCTGCCAATATTTTGATTTCCGAGCTTACCCCATGATGCGCGTAATTTCAGATGATCGATATAACTTTTGGTTTTTTCCATAAATGGTTCTTCAGAGATACGCCACCCTGCCGAAAAAGAAGGGAATGTTGCCCATCGGTTATCGCTGCTAAACCGTGAAGAACCATCATACCTTAAATTGGCCTCAAAAAGGTAACGGTCTTTGTAGTCGTAATTGAACCGGCCAAAGCCGGAAACCAGTATCCATTGGGCATGAGTACCATTATTATCTTTTGTTTCGTTATCAGCGCCGGCAGCAAGCACCTCATACGTGTCATACGTATAATCGCGCCGGTAACCCATCAGGTATTTCTCATCATACGTTTCTCTTGATGTACCAACCATCATTCCGAAAGAATGATCTTTATACTCTTTAACCGCATTTGCAAAAAACTGATAGTTACCGAAAAAATAACGATAAGCTGTTTCTGTCAAGTCTGTATATGTATATGCTGCACCGGCTTCGCTACCGTCATCATTGTATGTCATTACACTTTTGGAAAACGTGTGTACGTTTCTTGTTCTGTACCGGGGTGCAATTACGCCGGTGAGGGTTAACCATTTAGCAGGTTTTAAATCAACCGAAAGATTGCCAAGAAATTCGAGGTTGTTTGTTTTCCTGTTTCCTCCATCTTCGATTAAACCAATCGGGTTAATTTTAACCCAACCTTCTGACCAAAGTCCATTCCGTCTGATCGGGATATTGGTAGGCATACGCCCGAGATAATTCCAAACATCGCCTTCCGTTGCAATTTGCAACCGGTCGCTGTTACTGAATGATAAGTCAACTTTTATCGATAATTTATCGCTTGGCTTGATGTCCATGTTATTACGGAAAACGAAACGTTCAAATCCTGTGTTTTTTATAATACCGTCCTGACTGCTGTAACTAAAGGATGGCATTACGTGTATTTTATCGGAATTTGCCATCAGGGAAATAAAATGGTTATGGGTGAAGCCCGAACCACTGAGGATTGCTTCCTGCCAATCGTAGTTGGAAGGATCGGCTGCAAAATTTTCCCTGAATTCAGTAATTTCTGCATCACTGTACAAATTGTAGCCGTTGTCATTCATGTTTGCCACGTTAAAAACATTCATGAATGTTTCTCCATCTGTAACCTTTGGAATATCGGTTGGTTGCTGGGTTCCGATGTAACCCCTGTAATTAACGGAAAATTTATCTTTTGATGCCCTTTTGGTAGTAACCAAAATAACGCCATTGGCCGCACGAGAACCATAGATTGCGGCAGAAGCTGCATCCTTCAATACTGAAATCGACTCAATCAGGTTGGCATCAACCATATCGAGTGAACCATACGCAATTCCGTCAACCAAAATGAGCGGAGAACAATCGGATCCGCCAAATGAGTTGATCCCGCGGATACGTATCTGACCTCCATCGCCACCCGGTGAACCCGATTGAGAAGTAACAGTCACACCCGGAGCAATTCCCTGCAATGTGGCTGATGTTGAAATAATCGGACGCCGTTCCAGTCGCTGCGCTCCAATTGATGACACAGAGCCCGTAAGATTTACTTTTTTCTGTGTCCCGTAACCGATTGCAACCACTTCTTCAATCCCGATAGCATCTTCTTCCAAAACCACATTTATATTGTCTTTCCCGGTAACCAAAATTTCTTGTCCTTTCATTCCCACAAACGAAAATTGCAACGTCGCATTTTCAGGGACATTAATGAGCGAATAGTTTCCGTCAGCATCGGTAATCATCCCATTGGTAGTGCCTTTTACCACTACCGAAACACCCGGAAGCGGAGCGCCTGAAAAATCGGAGACCGTTCCTCTTACCGGCTTTTGCTGCTGATTGGCAGGTTGTTTCCCCGGAACCAAAAGCATGATATGACGGTCCTCAATTTCATATTTCACACTGGTACCCGAAAATACCGTTTTCAGGATTTCTTCAATCTCCTGATCCTGTATTGAAATGTTGATTTTCCGGTCAAGGTCGATGAATTCAGAACTGTACGCAAACCGGAATTTGCTTTGATTCTCGATTGCCTGTAACACTTCTCTGACTGTTGCATCCCGCATATCAATGTTTAGTCTGGTGGTTTGGCTGTACGAGCTGGCAGCAACCTGCATAAACCCCAGTAATAGAAAGAAGAACGTAAGCCTCATGATCTTTCCTGTTTTAGTTTTTACAAAAGGGGGCCATAAACCCCGGGTACCTGAATTTTTTTTCATAATTTTGATCTGTTTTTAAAGGGTTGATAATATTGTCATTTGCCGATGACATTTAACCTCAGGAAAGTGTTGCCGCACTTTCCTGTTTTTTTAATTTGCTCTTTTCAGTGAGTCGTATTTAAATTGTATTGTTTCTCCTTCCTGTACTGCATTTACCGGTGCAATTTTTTCCATCAGATGAAGCACTTCCGAAAGCGATTCTCCTTCAATACTGAAAGTAAACGGAATACTTTTCACCTGCTGATCGGCTTCAAATTTCTGATTGAACCTCTTTTCAAATTTCAGAATTAACTGCTCCAGCGGCAGTTCGAAAATGTGCATTGTCCCGTTGCGCCACGATGTATAATGTACGGGATTGACTTTTAGTTTTTCAATGGTCATTTCTTTTTTGTTGAACCGGGCCATTTCTTCGGGCGCCAGTTGTTCCAAAAGTTTGTTATTTTCTGAACGGATATTTACTGAACCTTCTTCCAGCACCACTTCCATCGTCCCCGAATCATTGTAATTGGAAACTCCAAACCGGGTTCCGGTAACTTCTACTTTTAGGGAACCCATATCGACGATAAACGGAGTTTTTTTATCTTTCGTAACCGAGAAAAAAGCTTCGCCTTCTACTTTTATGTCCCTGTTACTGATGCCGTACTGATTGTTGTACCTCAGTTTTGTTCCTGCATTGATCCATACTTCTGAACCATCGGGTAAAGTCATCCCGGAAACCTGTCCGTAGTCCGTGTGTGCTTCTGTATACTTTAGTTCCGTTTCGGGGTACGACAAGGACATAACCGTCAGAATTCCGCCCAATCCGATTATAAGCAAGGCAATTGCAGCGTACTTGTACAACTGCATCAGTTTGAAATAGTTTGCCGATTGTTGTTTCTCCCTGATCCTTTTACCAAGCCTGATTTGTGCAAGGTTGTGATCGGAAGGGTCAGCATTTTTCGCCCACCAGTCGGTTTTTACTGAATCGAAAACCGATTGATTATTGCCTGTTTGGAGCCAATGAAGTAATTCACGTTGTTCTTCATTGGATAATTCCCCTTCGAGGTACTGTTGAATTTTCTTTTCCATATTGATGTGCTTTCATTACCGATACACGAAAAAAATGAAAATCCCTACCACGGGACCTGAAAAAAGTTATAAAGAACCACAATAGCACACCCAACAAAAGAATGTCTGTAATGTTACATTTCTTTTAAAGAAGCTTTAAGAAAGAATTACTTTTACAGTGTCAGTAAAAGTCCGGGGTTCAATGGTATTTTTATACGTAAGTTTGTTTTTAATCCTCTATTTGTTGAAAATATGAATATTGAAGAAATCAGGGAATATTGTCTTTCAAAAAAAGGAGTAACAGAGTGTTTCCCGTTCGACGAAACAACACTGGTTTTTAAAGTCATGGACAAAATGTTTGCTCTTACCGATCTGGTCGGCGATTTAAGCCTGACCCTGAAATGCGATCCGGGCCGGGCCATCGAATTACGGGAACAATATCCTGCAATTTTACCGGGGTACCACATGAGCAAAAACCATTGGAACACGGTACTGGTTGATGGTTCGCTCAGCAAAACCTTTATTTGTCAGTTAATTGACCACTCCTATGATCTGGTTGTTGATAAATTGCCGCGAAAAGTACAAATTGAACTGGCAAAATTTTAACTTTACTGGTAACGAACCTACGTTTATGAAGAAAGCTATTCTTGTATTATTTGTACTTTTTGTTTTTCTTCAACTGGCTCATGGACAGAAGAAAGACGAAAAGTTCAAGAACATTATTCAGATTTCGGCGAACCCGGTAGAAAACCAACAAAAAACCGGTACCTGCTGGAGTTTTGCAACAAGCTCTTTTCTTGAATCAGAAATATTACGGAAAGGGAAAGGCGAATACGATTTATCCGAAATGTTTTTTGTGCGGCAGGCATATTTGCAAAAAGCAAAAAAATACCTTTTGTATCACGGTCATGCCAATTTTGGAGAGGGGGGACAGGCTCACGATGTGATGAACGTGATCCGTGAATTTGGTATTATGCCGGAGTCGGAATACACCGGGAAGCCAATAAATACTGAAATTCACGATCACGGCAAGATGGAGGAGGAGTTGATCCGATTTATTGCAAAAACCAATAATGGTTTTAATAAGAAGAGAGCGGAAGAATGGGAAGAACAGTTTAACCAGATTCTGGACACCTATCTGGGCAAACTTCCGCAGGAATTCGGGATCAAAGGACAGACTTACTCTCCGTTAGGTTTTACCGCTTTTCTGGCGATTAATCCTGATGATTACCTGGAGTTTACTTCGTTTACACATCATTCGTTTTACGAACGGATTGACTTGGAAATACCTGATAACTGGTCACACGACAAGTACATCAACGTTCCGATAAAAGAATTGGTGGAAATTATTGACAGCTCATTGTACCGCGGGTATACTGTTTGCTGGGACGGCGACACAAGTGAAAAAAGTTTCAACCATCGTTCCGGGATTGCAACATTGGATAGTGGAGTTGCCGATTATCCGACCGCCCGGCAAAATACTTTTCTCAGCCGTGAAATGACGGATGACCATTTAATGCACATCACCGGAATTGCGGAAGATGAGAATGGTGAACAGTTTTACCGTACAAAAAACTCATGGGGAACGGACAAGAGTGAATATGAAGGGTATTTGTATATGTCGGTACCCTATGTGAAACTGAAAACCATTGCCATATTGGTACATAAAAATGCAGTTCCTCAGTCGATTATGAATAAAATCGAAAGGCCATGAAAGAATACGTACTGGAAGGCGAATATATAGAATTGATTAAACTGCTGAAAATTCTGCGAATCAGCGAATCGGGCGGACAGGCCAAAATGATGGTTGACGATGGGTTAGTGAAACTGAACGGCAGAACAGAATACCGGAAAAGAGCAAAACTTCGTGCTGGCGACACAATAAACATCTTCGGACAGACCATCGTGATAAAATAAAAAAAGTCGGCAAGACTTTACCGACTTTTGTGAAGCATTTTTTTATTCGGGGCGCTTCGGAATAGAGAAAAATTAAACGGAAGGGGTGGGTGAACGTGTTTGATTATGATCGTTGATATCAAATTTATAGATTCATTTTTTTCTTGCATCATCAAAAACCCTAAAATTCATGAACCCCCCCTTTTTTTGGACGAAATGACATCGTGGGTATATGAAGGCCCCTTTTTTCGTGCTGAACGATTTTGAAAAAAGGGCAAAAATGGCTCAAAAACGGCCTTTCTGTTTAACAAAAAAAGGCATTCGCCGCGTGACGAATGCCTTTTTTGAGAAAAAGTTTTACCAAATCAATATTCAACGTATACCTTTTTGTTGAGTAACGCCAACGTATCATTTACCACTCTCATTTTTGAAATCTCCCGGTCGGTTAAGCGTATTTTGAAAAAACTCTCCAAATAGTACACATATAATGTCCAGTCCAACTGGTCGAATCGTAAATCATCGCGGTACGATGCATTCAGGCTAATATTTTCGCGTCTGACCCCGGTTTTTCGCAAAACACGGTACAGCGTTCTTTGCGTTGATTTGTTTTCCATAACTAATTTGTTTTCCCTTTTTCTGTTTTCGATTACAAACATACAAAATTTAATTTTTAAATTTTAGGTCAGATAAGTCAAAAAATAAAATGCTATCCTCCTAACTATCAGCCAACGACCCCGATTCTTATTAATACAGATATACTGACAAGAAAAAAACAGGAAAGATGCAGTATCCGCGAAAAAAAGTGTAAAAAAATTCCGGGATACCGGAATAGTAAAAAATGCAGGAGGAAATTGCTAGAGAAGAGATTCAATCCACTCTTTTTTTAGCAGGCTGTATACTTCCAGATCGATGTACTTGCCGGTATGCCGTTCGCCGTCGCGTTCGATGCCTTCCATTCTGAAACCCAGCTTTCCGGGAATGGCTGCGCTTCGGGTATTTCCAATTCCGCAGCGAATCTGTACCCGGTTCATATTTAAATTGCGAAAAGCAATATTGACCAGTTTTTTTACGGAACGAATGGCAATCCCTTTCCCGGTCATTTTTTCGGCAAGCCAGTATCCGATTTCCGTTTTGTAATTTAGAAAATCGGTATCCTTAAAGCCAATCAGACCGGCAAATTCATTTTTGTACCAAATTACAAATACATCGTCGCGTTCGCCGTAAGGCTTGTCGATGATCGACCGGATAAACAATTCGGTATCTCTTACTCTCTGGGTATAATCAATAAATGGCAACCATTTCCGCAAGTGTTCGCGGTTTTCATCGATGCAGTTGAAAATCATTTCTGCGTGCAAAAGTTTTATTTTTTCCAGGCTTAAATACTCGTCGATTATATATTGGTCCATATAGGAGAAAATATTCGGTTTGCCTTTACAAAGTAACATTTTTTTCCTGAAACTCAGTCTTTCATTAATTTTCCCTGTTTTATTCATTGCCAATCCATTTTTCACACCTTTCTGAAATAGTTATATTTGTGGCAAAGCATGGCGAATAAGCCTGTGATCTGTTTCTCAAAAATTCAGAATATGAAGAAGCTTGTATTTTTAGTTCTCTTAGCCTTTTTAATGATATTTACTTCTTGTGGAAAATCAGACAAATATGTGCTGATTGAAACCGAATATGGTAACATAAAAGTCAGACTTTATAAAGAAACTCCGCTGCATCAGGAGAATTTTATCAAGCTTGCCAAACAGGGGTATTTCGACGGATTGCTTTTTCACCGGGTCATTCAAAATTTCATGATCCAGGGTGGTGACCCGAAATCGAAAAATGCCCAACCGGGCATCCGACTGGGGTCAGGCGATCCGGGATATACCATTCCGGCAGAAATTAATCAACAGTTTTTTCATAAAAAGGGAGCTTTGTCGGCGGCCCGCCAAGGCGATGAAATAAATCCCGAAAAACGGTCGTCTGGTTCGCAATTTTTTATAGTTCAGGGAAAAACATTTACGAAAGAAGAAATCGAGGCCATGCAGCAATCGAAGAATTCGAAACGGGCAGGGGCAATCTTTCATCGTCTGTTTAATGAAAAAAAGGAAGAAATGATGAAACTTAGGCAGGAAGGGAAAAATGAAGAATTTGACGTTCGCATTGCCGGGCTTCAGGAAAAAGCTGAAGCCGAGGCAAAACAGGCAGGTGATTATCTTTTCAGTCCCGAACAAATTGGAGCGTATACAACCATAGGGGGCTATCCGTCGCTTGACAATGAATATTCGGTTTTCGGAGAAGTGGTTGAAGGATTGGAAGTAATTGATAAGATTGCCGCTGAGGCAACCGACCAACATGACCGTCCCGTAAAAGATATAAAATTTAAAGTAACTGTTACGAGGAAATAAGGTGATCAGTAAAATACAAAATATCGTTCTGATTGTTTTGCTAAGTTCATTTGCAACACTGGCGCAGGAGCGGATAGTGCTTATTTCAACCACCCTGGGTGACATGAAGTTTCGTCTGTTCGACGATACGCCCAAACACCGGGATGCATTTATTCAGTTGGCCGAAGAATCGTATTACGACGGAACTTTGTTTTATCGGGTTGTTCAGGATTATTTGATCCAGGGTGGATCGCGGTCGTCGCGCAATGCACCGCCGGGAAAACGAATTGGCTACGGAGATCCTGACAAAACCGTGGATGACGAAATTCTTCCTCATTACTTTCATAAAAAGGGAGCTTTGTGCGCACCGCGTCAACCTGACGAGGTGAACCCGTTCAAGCAGTCGGACATTTCGCAATTTTATATCGTGAAAGGGCAGATTTTCACGTCGGGAGAACTCGACACCATGGAACTGGCCGTCAATCAGCCTATCCGGAAAAAAGTTTATAACCAATTTATGACGGCTTCGGTGAGGGAAGAACTGAAAAAACTGAAGGAAGAAAAGAAAGTTCAGGAATTCAGGAGCCTGGCTGAAAAAATAAAAAAAGATATTGAGGCAGAATATCACATGCAACCAGGTATTCTTGAGTTCCCGGAAGAACAGCGAAAGGCTTATACAACCATAGGCGGGTACCCTGGTCTGGATGGAAAATATACCATTTTTGGCGAGTGTATTGAAGGACTGGAGGTGATTGATAAAATTGCCGCCCTCGAAACCGATGGAAACGACCGGCCTGTAAAGGATGTAAAAATAACCGTAACGGTATTGAAATGAACATACAAGCGAAGTCATCCGATCACTCAAACGAAGAAACAGCAATCCAATGAAAAAACTCGTTACCTTGTTCCTGATTATTTTGTTGATGAGCTGCGGACAAGCTGGTCAGCAAAAAGCAGATAAGCCGGAAAATTCCGGGAAAACAGAAGTGATTCCGGAAGATCAGGAGAATTCCGGCTCATATTCCGGTTTTTTATCTTCGATTGTGAAAATCCAGACTTTCGATAATGGACGTGTATTGGAAACAGGACAGGGCTTTTTCGTTGAAGACGATGTGATTATTACCCGTTTTTCGATGGTGAACGGTGCGAACCAGGCGGTTTTCACACCTCTTGACGAGGATAAAAACTATACGGTTACAGGGTATCTGGCTATCGACCGTATCAACGATTTGATTCTTTTAAAAACCGATGGTACCAAACGGACACCCATCCCGCTTTATTCGGGAACTGCTCCTGTCTCTTCAAAAACTATTTACCTGACTCATCCGACAGGGAATACTATTCCTTTGCATCGGGGAAAAATATTGAGTTATTCGAATATTCAGGGGAACCCGCTTTATACGGTAACCAACCAGTTTCGCTCAACTAGTTACGGGACCCCTGTGTTTGCTCCGAACCAGCAAGCCATCGGTCTGGCTTTTTCGAAGGTGGTTGATTACGAAGCTCGCTACTTTGTGATTCCTTCAGCTTTCATATCAGAATTAATGAAAAAGAAAGAAGCCCGTCCGCTTGCCCTCGAAAAGATGAATCAAGCAGACAAAGCAGTAGCTGAAGTAAATAAAAAGATCAAAGCTCTGCTTATTGAAACCGATTTTGGGAATATTAAAATACGCTTGTTCAACGAAACGCCGACCTACCGTGATAATTTCATTAAACTGGTACGCGAGCAGTATTTCGACGGTCTGCTGATCCACCGGGTGATTAATGGGTTCTGCATACAAAGCGGCGCTGCCGACACCCGCTATGCTGTCAAAGATGATGTGGTTGGCTGGAAAGGCCCAGGCTATACACTACCTGCACACATCGTTTCCGGGTTGTATCACCGGCGCGGCATGATCGGCTCGCCCCGCAAACCCGATACTGAAAACTCAAAACGGCGTTCCGACGGGTCGCAGTTTTATATTGTTACCGGGCGTATTTACAACGATACGGAATTGAACGAGATTGAAAAACAAAATCAGATAAAGTTTACTGCCGAACAACGACAGGTGTACAAAACGGAAGGCGGCGCACCCCATATCGATGGTACCTATACCATTTTTGGCGAAGTGCTGGAAGGCATGGATGTAGCCGACCGGATTTCAAAAGTTGCAATCGGCAGCGAATTCCGACCCATCGACGATATCCGGGTCAAACGGATAACAATTCTTCAGTAACAATTCTCACGAGCTATTTTTGAGCTCATTGCCATTAGTTGACTTTTAGCCCGCCTGATCCTTTTCCATTGGCTCCAACCACCCGTCCGGTAACGGTTGTTTCTCCGGTATGCAATTTGGTCAGCCAGCCAACAAAAATCCAGTCTTCAAAAAGAGGATCGGTTTTGATTATCGACAGGTCGGGTGATTTCATAATTGCGCCAGTTTCGTTCCACGCTTCAGCATTACTCCAGTTGATTTTAGCGATAGTCTTTATCCGTGATGAAAGGTTCCGGTTTATTGCCTGAAAAGGTTGCGCATTTTCAGTTCTCTCCCCGGTAATCCTTTTCATGATTTTGGTTTTTAAAATTTATAAGCAAGTTATGCCATTTCTTGCGATCATACAAGATGGCAAATTGACCCGTTTTTCTCCGCTACATCATTGTATACCGTAAGTAGCTTCCCGTTGTTTGGCCTGTTCTTTCCACTGAGGCACGAGGGTTTTCTTAAATTCCTTTTTTTCCCGGTTCAACTGTTCCATATCCAGCCCGATAAATTGTTGTGCTTTGGCTTTTGTTTCAATATCCGGATAGGGAACTTCTTTGTTATTACCTAGTTCAGCCAGAATACGAGCTAATTTGATGCGCGTTTCCTGGACAATGGTAATGCCGGTTGATATAACACGACTGATTTCTACCGGTGAATGGAACGATGCTCCGTGGCTTGCCGCCGAGTAATCCCAACGCCATTGTGAGTGACGGATTCCCTGCAAAATGTCTTTCATCAGGGTTTCACTGGCGCCCAAATCCCAGGCTTTTTTCGCTTCCACATGGGCATGTACGATCAGTTCTTCCAGTTTATTGCGGTTCTCAATAATTTTATCCTGACGGTCGTATACGTTTTTGACCAACTCCATGGTTTCTTCCCGGTGGCAAACCTGGCACGAGTTGGCTACGTTATTCAACGGCGACTGGATATGATGGTCGGTAAGTTTCTGACCTCCTTCACTTTTGTATGGCATGTGGCAATCGGCACACGATACACCCCGTTCGGCATGAATCCCGCTCAGGTGCACTTCGTAATCGGGATGTTGTGCTTTCAGCATCGGCGCCCTGCTGAGAGTGTGGGTCCAATCCGAAAATTCTATTTCATCGTAATATTTTTCCATGGCTTCAACCGTCATGCCTTTGTCCCATGGGAAGGTCAGGTATTCAGCTCCTTCAACTTTTTTCTTATCGAAATAATATTCAACATGGCATTGGGCGCATACCAGGCTGCGCATTTCCTGATGACTTGCATTTTTAATGTCTTTCCCCTGTCGTTCAAAAGCCTCGATCAAAGCGGGACGGGAAATGTGCAGGTTCATGGTTTTTGCATCGTGGCAGTCGGCACAACCAATCGGGTTTACTACTTCGCTGCCCAGACTCGCCCATTTCCCTGTATAGAAAGCAGCCACTCCACGTTCGTGCATGAGCCGGGGCACATCGGGACTTTTACAGGTCCAGCATGTGGATGGCGCCGGGCCGGTATTGGCATCGGTTGGCGCGCCGGTACGCAAAATAGTTATAATATCTTCCACTGCATGAGCATGTCCACGCGACTGATTGTATTCTTTTGAAAAACTATAACCGGCCCAAAGTACGACAAGACGCGGATCTACTTCGAGCATATCGATAATCCGGCTTCCATTGTATTTGCTTCCAAAAGTGGTATCGGAAGTTTGTTTGAATGAATCGTATTCACGCGGAAAATTTTCGCCCCATACATTGTTCCGGGGTTCCCACTGCGATATTTGTTTTTTTGGAATATTCACAAAAACAGCTTCAGCCCGCCGTTCAACAATCGACGAAGCCAAAAGACCAATTAAAAAAACTACAACAATGGTGGCAAAGAAAATAAGCCAGGCTATCCACGGGCGTTTTTCAATAAGGTTAGTCACATTCTTCATGGTCGGTTATTTTTAGTTTTTTGGTTTTTCAGTTTTCAATACGTTTTCAAGCCATGCAGGAACCGGGCTTTCCGGAAGCGGTACCCGTGCATTGGGTACGCTGCTCAGGCTGTTGACCCGGCCATGCGGCACTTCGCGGTGACATTCCCAGCAAACCCGGTTGGTTGCATGGACTTCCTGATTTTTCACGGTCAACACCAGTTTAGGATCAAGTAAAAGATTACTGTGACAACGGATACAATTGTTGTGAACCACGTTTCTTCCTGCTTCGTGAATAAAAATTACCTGCGGCTCCATTCTTAAAGTGAACATGCTGGCATGGCGCATTCCGTCCTTCGCCTTGAAAAAATATTTGTTGAGTACATTGTTGTGAGGCACATGGCAATCGTTGCAGTTCGCATGTTCGCGATGCGAACTATGGTTCCATGTGGCATACTGGGGAGCCATGATGTGGCAGTTGACGCAGGTTTCCGGTTGATCGGACAAATACGAATGGGCTTTGCTGATGTAAAATGAATAGATTCCGAACCCTGCAAATATTCCGCATAAAATTAATACCGGAAACCGCCATTCTTTGGGAGGGGTTATTTGTTTTATTAACTTTATAAGCATCCGTTACTGTCCTTATTTACTGCATACAAGTTAAGTGTATTCATACTGAAATCAAACAGATTATACAAAAGGAAATTTTTCAGGATGGCAAGGAAAAAGGGCAAAGCGACAAATTGATTGCCGAGAACTAAACATTTCGGTAAAAACGGTTGAGGACTATATTACCAAAGTCTGGCGTTTCATTAAAGAACATCTAAAAGAGTACGGATTGGTTGCTTTGCTGCTTTCTCTGCCAATGTGTTTACAAACGAGTATCGTTCGGTGATCCTTCGCTCATCCTATACTCAATTATAACAATAAAAAAGACCTGACAGGTTGTGGAAACGCTGTCAGGTTGATAAGGTTAAATCGCCGGAACAATGATTGTTAACGCGCCGGTATGTCGTTTTCCTGTTGGTCGGTATTACCGGGCATATCAAAAGCCGTTACGGTGATCTTTTCTCCAGCCAGATTTTCGTTTGCTACAGTGGCTGTATAAATCCAGTCCATTTGAGAAGCTCCGGGTACAGCTCCGCCTTCTTCTACCAGTGAGCCATCCATGTTTTCGATTTTTACATGAACAGAAGAAACAGCGAAATCGTCGGTTACCGTGATGGCAATGATACTGCCAACGGCACCGCTGTAACCATCCATATCGACCAATTCGATTTGTGGGGCATTGAAATAATCGGCTATTGCTACGTTAAAAGCGGAGCTCCCGCCTGTGGCTTTTGATGCATAGAGCGCTTTTGTAGCAGGATTGGCAATGGCTGATTTGCCGTAGATAATACCGCGCTGAAATCTACGACGGATGTTTTTCTGATCTTCAGAGGGTTCTTCTTCAGAACCCACAGGAACTCTTGATACAAAAATCTTGTCGTCGGATTTACGGCGACGAAAGATAAAATTGCCAACCCGGCCGCTAAGGCCTTCGGTGGCAATGTTCTTTTTTGATTCTGCCATAATTTAATTGTTTGTGTCCCCGAGGGGACGGTTAATGATTATATACTAGATATTTAGATACTGGATGACGATATTCGATACCGGATATCAGAGTTTATTTCTATCCTTTCCCTGAGGTTTTCCACGGCCATGAAAATGGTGTTGATTGTCAAGTCCTCCACCTTATCGTCCATGTTGATGCAGCAAACTCCGGTGAGGTACGGATTACCGGAATCTTCTACCAATTGTATGATAATTTTTTCCAGTTCTCTGTTTGTGTAGTTACTGATTGAGACCGGGTCAAGGCGGATGTTCAGGAAAGTGTGTGGCAAATGTTTTCTTAGTTCCTTTACATCGCCGCCCCAGCCAACGTCCAGAAAGTCCAGGTTTTTGATTTTGGCAAAACTTGCGGCATACCGGTGCGGGTCGTTTCCGCAGTAGTGGATGCCGAACGGACGGTATTTTTTGCTCCATTCAAGGTCAATGGGCAGCAAAAATTCTTCGTATTGCTCCGTGGCGATCATGGTGTGCGAACATTCGGAGTGGAGAAATACAGGTTTTTCGATGTGACTCACGTTCCGGTTGACCGAAACAGAACTGGTGCCGGTTTCTTTCGATAAGCCTGTAACAAACTTTTCAATAACACCCGCAATCGCCCGAAACTGCTCCTTGGTTTTTTCCGGATTGGTATAAAAATCCATGAATACATTCTCACCTGCCAAATCCATGGCAATATTGAGCACACCGCCCCAGTTCACATCGCCGGTGATGTAGCCGTACTTTGCTTTCAGGCCATCAAGCAGGTTTTCGAACCTTTTGAACGCCTTGCTCCTGAAAGCGCCTTCAGCATCGGCTTTCAATTCTTCCATCCCCTCCGGAATCACCTGCGGGGCGCTGTCCCCTTTGTATTCCACCTGGCAGCCGAGCATCTCCGACAGCAGGTAGCCGGCCGCATTGTGCACCGCGCCGGTCACCGGAAGGTTTTTGTCCCTCTCCTGCCCCAGGCCCCATTTTCCAAAACGCTCGTAAAGCTCTTTTTCCATCCGCCGCTCAACCTCTACCCGTTTAAACGGATGATAGTAAAAATCTTCATCGAAGATGATCCCCGCGTGTTTGTTCCACCATGAAGGATGAAAGACAATATCAACCGGCAGAATGTCCGATTTTATGTACGCATTTTTATTGTACTTTATCATTTTGTTTTATCAAATATTCGATGAAATAAAGTCCTTCGTTGGCTATGGAAGGTTTAAATGGGGCTACTTCTGTTAACGTTCTTCCCTCCGGGAGAAATAAATTTTCATATACTTTTTTATCTATCTCTTGCCCTTTGAATTTGTCTTTGATTACAACTGTAAGGGTTACCATTTTTTGTTCTCCTAAGTTCAATATCATGGGAGTGATCTTATCGTCAGGGCCATACATAATATCCACATTATTACTGCCAGCCAGCACCGGTTGATAAACGGTTTTATGAATATGAAAAGCCAGCTTGGCATGCCCTGTAAAATCGATTACCGGCTTTTGGTAAGTGCCTGCATTGGCCCCGCCATGAAGACAGCACCACGAAAAACCATCGTAATCAAGTATCCTCAGTTTTTTTATTGATTCATAAGCAGAGAAAGCCTGCCATGCCTGGCTTTCACGCCACTCATTAAACTGAAGCTTGCGCCCGATGCTCCCTTCGTCATACTCCCATTCATAGGAGTTAAGGTGATACCAGGGTTTCCCCTTGCTCAACTCCCAGTTGGGCTGCCCTATCGACTCCATATTTTCAAAATTGAAATATGCCCTTTCTTTACTGTCCAGAAATTCTTGCCGGTATGCCCAGGGCCAGGTGCGCAAGCGGCCCCAATCGGACCCGTAACCAGTGGGCGCGTCTTGGTTCCCACGGGTTACCATCGGCGCAGTCCATGCTTTTGATGGAAGTATCTTGTTCCCTGTCAATTCTTTATCCGTCCCATAGTTTGTTAATGCGTCCTGATTTCCAATAACTGCCATTTTTTCATTCTGTTCCCTTGAGGGTATTTTGTCCCCTCCCTGGTCCATTGTCCCGGCATCGTTGCCATAGTGAAGGTGTCCAATGTGTGAGGTAAACGATATTAACCTGCTTGGGTCGTAGGGGTAAACTGCGTTGTAGGCTTTTTCACAGAATAAATCGCTTTCGTGTGCCCCGTGCCGTTTGAATGTATTGGGGTGGTTTGATACTTCCCACATGACGATGCTGGGGTGACTTTGCAGTTGTTTCATGTACTTGTGATAGCCGTCGAAATCAACCTGCCCCCAATCCCCTTCCCGGATCCATGCCGGAGTTGCGAAGATGAGCATGATTCCCATCTGGTCTGCTAACTCACAATATCTTGCGTCGTTTACCCCGACGGCTTTTTCCTTCCACCCGTGAACATGTACCCTGAGCATATTGCAATTCATTTTCCTGACCATCAGCATTTCTTTTGCCACCCAACTATCAGGGGGACAGCGCAACCAGGTCATCATCTTCTCAAGAGGCCACCTGAACCCCATGATTTGCGTACCATTAAGCATTGCCGGCTTGCCGTTCAGACGGAATGTTCCTCCTTCCTGGGAAACAGTCCTGATGCCGGTTGTAAAAACATAATCATCGATAATTGTTCCGTCCTTTTTGGCTACCTCAATGACAACTTTATACAATGAAGGGATTTCCGGAGTCCACAGTTTGGGGTTCTCTAAAGGAAAATCGAACAGCAAGGTTTTAATGCCCGGGCCACATAAAACATCATTCTCAACCACGGTCTCTGTCTTCAAATTTGCTGCATTGTCCCAAGGCGCCATTTTTACGATGATTTTGCCATCAAAACTCAGCGTACCTTTATGTTCAAGGTCTATACTGGCATGAATGTTTGCCTTCCCTTTTTCGATTGATTGTGTGTAAAAAAAAGCATCATTAACAAATGTTTCTCCGACCAGGTCAAGCGATGTACGCCCTGCAAACCATCCCGGGTTGTAATCGAGATATGAGCAGGGCATCAAATTTCCTTCTCCCGGATTAAGGTAGAAATGAGTTACTTTTAAAGCAATATAATTTTCAGCAAATGGTTTCATAAATTTAGTGACATCAAGTCGGACGGGATACCTTTCGTTTATAAAAGCCACCATTTTACCGTTCACCCAAACTTCTCCGCCCGGATCTAATGTTTCAATGTTGAGATACGCTCTTTTAAAATTTTTTAGCGTGACCTTTTTCCTGAAATAGAGATCCTCTCCTCTATTTCTTTCCGATCCCTGGGCAAACGGAAGTTTTACCGATTTCCATTTGCAGTCGTTATAGGTATCTGTTTGCCATCCATCGACAGGAGGCGCTTCATCAAACGTTTCATCAATAAATGTTGCCGGGTAGAAAGGATGCCGTGCTTCAGTCGTTTGCTGATACCCTATTCCATATATGTCGTCAACCTGTATTCCTAATGAAGCATTAATTTCAAACCCATTAGACTGTAGGACATCCTCATTGGCGCAAATATAATTGCCCACCAGTTTGTCGTTTACAAATAAGTTGAAGCGCTGATTCCCATTGACCTTTACCATATCGGCTTCAACTTTGATAGTATGCCACTCTTCAGGGGCACACTTCACTGCTTCCTTTTTTTTCTTGTTTGAAAAATAAGAGCAGGACGTTCCATTAACAGCAATTTTCACAAATATTTTTCCCGTACTGTTGTCCAGAATTGAAAAATCGGCATTCGCATTATTTTCGGCCCTGAATTTCCAACTTAAAAAATAGCGCCATGTTTGGACCGAAAAATTCCATTTCCACTGAGTATCTCCCTGAAAACTTAAAGTTCCGTCCGTAATTAATAAATCTTTTGCCCCTGCATATTTGTTTAATTCCCACCTGCTTTCTTCGTGCTGCCCGATTCTGTAACTCAGGTATTTCCATTCATCCAGCGGTATTCTTTCCCTTACTTCAGGTAATGGTTGAGGTTTAATTTTCTTTAAAAAATCAATAGCTTCCTTATCGCTTACAACTTCGGTATTTAAATTTTTATCTCCATAGTAGGAAGACACCTGATCTGCATAGTATTTCAGGAATTCAATGCGTTGGTCAGTATTCAAAGTGGATGTTTCTCCTTTAAAGTCGGTTTCGCCATTGGCTTTAGTATCTTTTGAGAAATATCTGATTTCGTAGCCAGAATATGTGTGTTGGGCGTTTAATAGTGGGACGGGTAAAAAGAATAAAACGGATATTATACATCCCCAGGCATGGTTTTTTATTTTATCTGATATTTTCTTCATCGTAATTTTTTGTTACTGAAAGTTGGGTAATGATCTGTTTGGTTTGGTTTTCAGGGCAATTGCATTTTCACTCTAAACTTGAACTTATCCTCCGCGTATTTGTATTTCCCCTCTGGTCATTTACATATATACTTCGATCATTTGCAGTATACGATCAATAAATTTCTATGTTAGAGATCAAAGGACAAGCTCTTGAATCTTCAATATTAATCCTTATTTTCTGTGTTTCAACAGGGTTTTCCAACCTGATAATCCGTTTGTAGCCGATGGTCGTTGCTTTGTCAACTTCCTGCCATGAGTTGTCTTTCCATATTTGAACATTGAATGCACGGACACGCTGTCCTAATCGGATGTATTCCTGAAGAAGGACATATTTCACAAGCTGGGATTTACCAAAATCAAATTCAAGGCTTCCCTGTAAAATATCGTCATCAGTTGCCCAGTAGGTTTCCTTGTCGCCGTCAACTACATTGGAAGCGGCAAATTGAACGGATCTTCCACGCTTGGCGCTGGCTTTTGTTTTGCATCCCAAAGCCAGGTTGGTGGCAAAAGCTTCATCAACCAGTTTTTTCCATCCCTGAAGCGATTTCACATCGTTTTCGTGTAAAAGACCGCGCTGGTCCGGCGGAATATTGAGGATTAGGTTGGCTCCCCGGCCCACTGAACTAAGATAAATATCAAAAAGTTGTTCAGGCGTTTTTACCAGCGAATCTTCTTCCGGATGATAAAACCATCCCAGGCGGATGGAAACATCCACTTCGGCAGGTATCCATTGTTTTCCGTCTTCACTGCCCTGGTTCAGCAACGCATTGATGCGGGGTTTCCCGGCATAAATAGTATCGGTTGAAATCATGCACCAGTTGGTTTCTCCAACATATCCTTTCTCGTTTCCGCACCACCGGATATCAGGGCCGGCATCGCTAAAAAACACAATGTTTGGCTCCATTTCCCGAACCAGTTTTATTGTATTTGGCCAGTCGTAATACGTTGCCCCGCCAATCCTGCGTTTTTCATTGGCTCCTCCGTAAAAGCCGTCGCCACCGTTGGCGCCATCGAACCACATCTCGAAAACAGGTCCATAATTGCCGAATAGTTCACGCAACTGATTTCTGTAATACTCAATATACGAAGGGGTCGCATAATCGGCACGGTTGCGGTCCCAGGGAGAAAGGTAAACACCGAATTTAAGATCATACTTTGTACAGGATTCCCGGACATCTTTTACTACATCACCTTTCCCATCTTTCCATTGACTGCTTTTTACAGAATGATCGGTATATTCACTTGGCCACAGGCAAAAACCATCGTGGTGTTTGCAGGTCAGCACTATTCCTTTGAGTCCTGCATCTTTAATCGTTTGTACCCACTGGTCGGTATTCATTTCTGTGGGATTAAAGATATCGGGTTTTTCATCGCCGTACCCCCACTCTTTTTCGGTAAATGTATTGGTTGTAAAATGTACAAAAGCGTACTGTTCCAGATCATGCCAAGCCAACTGGCGTTCGGAGGGTATGGGTTCTATAGCTTCGGGGGGGGGCACTTGCGTGAAAGAACAAGATATTCCTGATAAAGAAAAAAGAAAAATAGCAATTTTTGATCTCATATTATTTTAATTATAATTCGTTTTTATTTTCTCCAAGAATAATACTTCAGCAAGGAACTGCCAATCGAAAGAAATTGCTTGGTTTGCCAAATGTGAATGATGATCCTGATCAAGTATATAACTTTCGGGCTTTGTAAGTATTCGTGTTTCGCCATATACCTGTTCAAACTGATCCCTCAAACCTGTGAATTCTTTCTGAAGTTCTTTAATCCTTTTAATTGCATCTATTTCTTGTTGTTCGTTTTGTGCTAAATCATAAGCTTTCAATGTCAACAATGCTTTTGGGGCAAACCGCGTCAGCTCATTCACCTGATTGTAAACATCAAGCACATAAATATTACGAATAGCCTTCGACTTCATTGCTGCTATTTTGGATGAAATATTGTTGTAGTCTTTTAATAAACTATTAGCATGCTCCAAACGGGTTGTATATTTATTAGTCCACATGCCTTTATTATTTTTATCGGGCAAGTCAATTATAGCTTCTTCGATAGGGTTAATGTACTTTGGTAAATCATTACGATCTCTATTGGTATCGCTATTCAATAAGGCATTTTTCCAGAAGGCTACAGGTTTTTCCAGTTGATCGACAAATGCATATTCAGTACTTGACAGTGTATAAGAAAATTCCCTGTGGCGATATGCCGACTTAATTTCCTCATCTGACCTTTTCCCTCCTGCCCAGGTATATTCAGCAAAAGCAATAATCCCACGAATGTACAGTTCGAAGTGTGGGGAATCATCATCCCATAAAGTCAGGAACAAGCCATTTAGTCCATTGTTAATTGAGGTTGTTGCAAATGTTTTGATGTTGTCTATGTTACTCTCGTTTTGAGGCATCAAAACCCACCTTGTTTGCCCTGCAGTAGCTCCCATCACTTGCATCCCATTATTACGGAACCATTCCATCGCCTTACTATTTCCAAATGTCTGAGGGGAGCTATAATTCCATCTCATATAGATACAATTTTTGGGAAACTGATCCAGAAACTCCAATAAATTATGTTCGTTCTCTTGCCATATTTTATCAACTTTCTGCTTGGAAAGTTTTGTGTTAAACATTGGACTGTAAACATTTGCATATTTTAAAGGCATATCATCCCAAAATATAGGCATACGTCCGTGTTCCTCAGCAAACTGGCAAACCTTATTCAGCCAGATCAATTGTAATTCCAAAGGAGATTTCCCGTTACCGCGAGCGGTTGTATGAACCTCATCACCGCCAACATGTAAAAACCTGCCATGAGGTGTTGCTTCCATTGCATCCAGATACAGATTATACTGAAGTTCATAAGTTCCCGGATCAAGTGGATTAAAAGCCCAATCGCTTTGAGGGTCATCCCTTAGAT
Source organism: Prolixibacteraceae bacterium (assembly GCA_003506435.1). Lineage (GTDB taxonomy): Bacteria > Bacteroidota > Bacteroidia > Bacteroidales > Prolixibacteraceae > GWE2-42-39. Next base: position 10,957 of record DOAQ01000016.1, on the reverse strand, counting down.
TTTTGAATTTATCATGTTTTAGTATAAATGATGCATGGCCCAATCCTTGCACCAGTGGGCTTATTTCTATATTGCGTTTCCAGGCATAATCACTAAGCTTTTTCCATTCATCAATGCTCAATGCATCTGCAGAACCTATTTCTGGTTGACGTTCATACTTGATCTTATCTTCTAATTCAACAATAACAGCGTTAACTTTATATCCGGCTAATTTGTCGATGAGATTATAATAATAGTCAACTTTATCAATGTGGTGTTTGACATCAAGATGAATTGCCCTGTATGATAATAACGGATAATCTTTAATGTTGCATATAGGAAGGCATACATCCTGGTCTTTGGAATCTTCCATTAACTGTTTGAGAGTCACGAACGCATAAAACAACCCTGCACTATCTTTCCCCGTAATGATTATTTCCTTTTTCAGGATTTCCAGTGTGTAACCTTCAGCCTTTACATCTAAAGATTTGTCAATACTAAAATTGATCTCTACCCTTCTATGTTTATCTATCGTTTGAATACTATCTGATAAATCACAACCTTCAGGAAGTTTAACTTTGTTCGTAATTAAATAATTAATTACATCGGTATATTGTATTTTGCTGGGTCCGTTGGTGACAAACTGCTGAGGTGATGGGATTAGTACAAAATCACCTTTTTTTTCAATTGTGGGTTGGCAGGCATTGAAGAATATACAAAGTCCAAACAGAAATAGCACAATATTTTCTTTCATAAAAATTATATTTTCTTTTTTTAACAGGTCATAATACGATATAGCTCCCGTAATAACTTACGGTTCAAACGCATGAAGAATGGTTATCAAATAGAATCATAGACTGCCTCTCTGTTTTCGTCTGGTATTTTTACTTCATTAAAAAAGCTCATCCCTTTAAACCGGGGATTTGTTTTTGCATATTCCTTTCCCCATTCAATGATTGATTTTATGTACTCAGGCCCTTTGGGCGGTAACTGGTAATTGTGTGGCGAATCTCTCCGGATAACGGTATGCAAATAAATATCCATCGGTGCCAAATATTCGATAACTTTTTGAATTTCTTCGATTTCATGTTCCTGGTGACGACCTTCACAGTAAGGCATGAGAAAATCAAATCCAACTTCTTTCAGTGTTTTAGGATCATGACCCCGGTCTAATTGAAATTTGGCAATGTCCCCGTCCGATGGTGAAAAGCCGGTATAAAACCCATATTCGAAATTTGGGTTGATTGACTTTACAATATTCTTTAAATCGATCAGGGTATCGCGAATGCGTATTGCTTTCCAGGACTGAAATTCTTCAACTGACAACTCTTCAGCTTCTTTACCGGTATCCTGTTTTATACGTTCGCGGCTTGCCTGACAATAGCAGGTTTCGCCTCCAAAAGACGGATGTTCCAATACAATACCGTCAAGGTCGGTATATCGGGTCAGTACATCTGAAATTTTATCCCGCATATATTGATGGGCCTGACTACTATCACAGCAGATCGACAATGTTTCAGTTGCATTTCGTTCATAGTCGCTTGCTTCAGGCCGGATTGCTTTTGTTGAACTGCCATCAATTTTTGTTAAAAATCCGACTCCCGGGTACCCTTCCTTTATTCCAATCATGCCCAGGTATTTGATTTCAATATAAACCTTGATATTTAAGGCATGGGCCTTTTTTATGATTTTGGAAAAAAATTCGGTTTCTTCATAAGCATTCACTGCCTGTTTGTCCATTTGAAACCTGAGTTTTTCATTTTTCACCGGCCAGGCCAGGCCGTGGTTTAAAGGTGAAAAGTATCCATGGCTTGCCATCATCACAATTAAATGGGTCATTCCATGCGCATGCATCTCATACAGCATTTGGCTGAAATAATCGAATCCCAGTTTCCGGTCGTTGGTTTCGTAGGTCAGACAGGTTGTCCAGCCAAAAACCATTCCTTTTTTTGCTTCTCCTGAAAGGTTATTACAAGCCTGGCCTCCCCAAAAAACTATTGGTAAAGCGCCAAGCATCTTTAAAAAATCACTGCGGTTTATTTCCATTATTCGTTTTTTTAGTTATGATTCAGCCCAGTTTCTGGAACGTGTTACTGCTTTTTTCCACTGTTCCATTAATAATCTTCGCTCATTCTCACCAATCAATGGTTGGTATCTTTTTCTTAACTTCCAATTATCGCTGATTGCAACCAGAGAATTAAAATCACCTATTCCAAAGGATTTTCATTTTGTATATTGAAAGCCTGTAAGCTAATGCACAACCGACTATACCAGCACCAATAATTGCCACATCGTAGGGAGCATCTCCCAATTGTACCGGATCATTAAATTGCAATGATTCATCAAGGGTCCCATCCGGCCAGTAATAAAGGATTTTTCCTGGTTTATTCATTGGCGAAATATTAGTGAATTGATTTTGAAGAATAGTCAAATTTTGCTTTTACTTCCCGGTCCGTTGTTTCGTCATTGAGGATGAAGACAGAATAATTGCCTCCTCCGGGATACACCCTGACCAAGATATGCCCTGATTCTGATTGATAGGATTTATCGATTAAATCGCCAATAACCAGCTTATTTGCCTTCAGCATAGCCGTAGCGAATAAATCGCGTTCGCCCGGGTAGAGATATGTGGAAGTAACCCTTCTTAATACATCCATCCCCGGGTGGTCGGAAGACCAGCTCTGTCCGATCCAAACACGCGGACGCAGGCAACTGATGAAATAAGTATTCATGGAGCTTCTGTTCCCATGGTGATTCATTGTCGCCACATCGACCGGGCCAATTACCGGCGCAGCTTTTGTTTCCATGCTATTCGGATCATTTTGCCCGTGCTGGTCGATGCCGCCGATGTCGCCGCCGGTATAATAATTGAAACCGCCATAACTTATCCTGATACCCGCGCTGAGTTCGTTCTCTCCATGGTATTCTCCTTGTTTGACAAGGCAGTAGGTCTTGCTCCCGGTATCACTGCAAATTTCGCCATTGACAAACAGGTTTTTTACGATGAAAGAAGGGAATTGCCCTGTATTATGCGCCAGTTTTATCTGTTGGGTGGATCCTACTTTAAATTTTTCATAGGATAACCCGTTTGCCTCCGATTGATAATCGATAAATTTCCAGTATTCCTGCAATGTTCCAAGCATTGAGTATGGGTCTTTAATGAGTTGTGCCCTTTTCTGCACTTCTTCATCTTTAAAATTAATAGGGAAATCACATCCTCTGTCTATCAATGTTTTTATTGGGATGATTGAGCCGAGTTCGGTAATCCCGGTCAGTAAATAATCACCTTCGGGGCATCGTTCTTTTAAACTGTCTATTTCTCCGAAGTGGTCGTCGTGGTAATGGGTTATCAGGGCAAAATCAATGGTTGCATTCTTCTTTTCAGGATGGAATTGCCAGATATAGTCGGCAACCCATTGTGCAGGTGTTTTAGAATGATCCGGAACAGCAGGGGCATTCCGTTCCGAAAGGATCAGGGGATGCGTCTCCGACATATCTCCGCAATCAATCACAAGGCTTGTCTCGTCGGGAAACAGGATAAATGATGCATTCCCGCGGCCTGTACTGATATGGTGAATATCCAGATAGCCCTCCTGCCAGGGAGGAAGGGCATTATCCTGCCCGACAATGAAGTTGAATATGGATAATAATCCAACAGACAATAAACTTATTTTGAGTCCAAATTTCTTAATCATAGGTTAAGATTAAGGTCAGTTTTGTTTTGGCAATGCTTTCACAAAAGAATAAATGGTTCATTGAGAAAAGAGAATTGGATTTATACATGAGATGATGTACCTTATCTTTTTTATAAGGTACATCATCAGTGAATAAAAACATATATTTTTAGAATTTTTGAATCCATATCACCAACCTGGATTCTGTTCTAAATTTGGGTTTAAGGTTAATTGGTCGGTTGGAAGCGGATCAAGATATAATTTGTCATCCCATACACGGTTCATATTGGGAAAAACCATCAATAATTTTTTTGCTTTGCCATCCCAGTCAGTCAGATTATACAGAGTCCTTCCGCTAAATGGGTTAGATCCCCCGTTATATTTTATATACCGGCTTATTACCTGATCATTGACGGTAATTCCGAGCATTGTTTTAGGATTTTCAATGAGTTTGCCTGCCTTCCAACGACAAATATCGTCCCATCGGAATCCTTCGAAAGCCAGTTCGACACGACGTTCTCTACGGATTTCATATATGATAGGAGAAACGGTGTATCCATAACGAGGTTTACCATTAACTATTGCCAGGGGATCGGCAGAGGGGTTAATAGTTAGCCTTCCCATGGTGAATTTATCAGGCTCATCCAGCCGTTCACGAAGTTTGTTGATTGAGTTATCAAGATCAGATTGAGTCAGAGTTCCGAGTTCTGCTTTGGCTTCTGCAAATATCAAAAGTATTTCAGCGTACCTGAAAACGTACCAATCGTAGGTTGTTTGGTTCGCCTCGTTTTGTGCTGGTTCGGGGTTACGAAACTTTGAAGCCATATATCCGGTCGGGCATTTGTCCACTGCAACATCAGTTACTGGATAACTGATTAGCTTTGATCCGTCGAGATAGTATGGCAGGTATTTATTATCGACCATATTTCGCAAACGAGGATCACGATTGGTCATTTCCATTTGCAAGGAATCATCGCCAAGATATAACGGACTTGTGCCAATTGATTTTCCATCAACGCATAAAAAATCTTCAATGAAATCTTTACTGATCCCCCTACCACCTCCATCTGCAGAACGAGACAAATTATTCATCAACAGGTCTTTTTTATAAATACGTGGCAAAACACATTCTTTATTGCTGGTTAAATCTTCCTGAATAAATTGTTGTTTATAATATAAGGGGAATCCTTCGAACATATAGGGGGCATTTCCTTTAAGGATATCGTATTTACCGGAGTTCATTACATTTTCTGAAGCACTAACTGCTTTTTGCAGATAGGTTTCCCATCCGGAAAGGCTACGATACTTCATCCATGTTCCTTCATATAAGCATACACGAGCTAACATCTGGAGAGCAGCATATTTGTGTAAACGTCCACTTTCAACTGCTGAAGGATCTTTCAGATTAGCTACGGCAAATTCAAGATCTTCTATTACTTTATCTATTACAAATTTCCTTGGATCACGGGGTTTCTGTAACAGGTCAACATCCATAGTCGTGAGGTCTTGGTCGATCCATGGAACATCCCCAAATTGTTTAACTTTATTAAAATATTCATTAGCTCTAAAAAACCGGATCTCCCCAACATATTGATTGATATCTGCCGTATTGCCTTCAACTGTCTGGTAATGTGTCATAAAGTAGTTCAAGTTTCGAATATTACTCCAGTCGGTACTGCTCCATCCTCCACCACTTCCTGGAACGGTCATATTGTTGAATAAACGATTATCAGGGCTGTTGGCATTTGCGTTATCGCTTGCAATGTCGTATGTTGCAAGCGGTCCGGATAAAGTGATATAAAAATTGTTTGCAAAGAGCTTCAGATCATCTGTTTTTCGCCAGTAGTTTAGGTCGGTAATTGCATCTTCTGGGACTGTATCGGTTACTTCACATGACGTGATAGCCACAAACAGTAAAAAGATGATGGTATAAGATATAATTTTCATGTTCAAATTAATTTAAGGATTAAAATGTTAGGTTTATGCCAAAAGAATAGGATTTAGGAACTGGATAGGCCATTAAGTTCGTGTTTTCCGGATCATACAGCTCGTTGAGTTTAGTCAGCGTCAATAAATTTTGCCCCGTAAAATAGATACGAGCCTTGCTCATGGCTGCTTTCTTCGACCACATTTCAGGAAGTGTATAACCTAAAGTGATTTGCTTCAGACGAACATAAGCTCCATTTTGGAGATAATGTGTAGATACTTGCCAATTCCCGTGTCCCCCATTAATATACGGACGGGGAAGATAAGCTCCTTTATTGTCTTCCGTCCAATAATCCAGTGTTGCTTTCATTGGCACATCATATTTTTTTGAAATTCCAAAAAAGCGTTTGTCTCCAGTCCACATGTCACATTTGGCAGTTCCTTGAAAGAAAATATTAATATCAAAGCCTTTCCATAAAGCATTTGCTTGCAACCCATATTGATAACGTGGAGTATTGTTTCCGATAACTCGTTGATCCCCATGATCAGTAAGCGTATTCTTCCCCCATGATATTTCTTTGTCATTGTTGAGATCAACATATTTTACATCTCCTGGATTCCAGGTTCCGGCATATAGTTTCGTCTGTGAAGCATGATTGTCGATTTCTTCCTGAGTTTGAAAAAGACCTTTTGCTTCATATCCCCAGATTTCTCCAATCTTTTTACCTACATAATAGCTACTGAGATCACCAGTAGGGTTATCGAATTTGGTGATTTCTGATTGTGCATCTGAAATGTTAAAGGTGATATTGTAGGATAAATCTTTAATCTTATCCCTCCATGTTATGACTGATTCCCATCCGTAAGTTTTCAGATTAGCTGCATTTTCGCTTGGCACATTGGTACCTAAAACTGCGGGGAGGGGTTGCCCAGTGGTTAACATTCCGATAGTATTCCGACTGTACACATCAATCGACGTATTAAGCTGATTCTTTAAAAAACTCAAATCGGCTCCAAAATTCCACTGATTTACTTTTTCCCATGTAAAAGAAGGGCTGACCAAAGCTCCCGAAGCAACACTTACAGGAAGAATCCCTCCCAACATATAACCAGTCGATGAATTGATACTATAATTAGATATGTATGGGAAATTCCCTGAAACGTTCTGATTTCCCAATGAACCATAAGAGCCTCTTAGTTTTGCATCGGCCACAATAGGTTTTAAACTTAACCAAAATGATTCTTCAGAGATACGCCATGCTCCTGATAATGAAGGGAAGAAAGCGTACCGATCGTTTTTAGGGAATTTGGACGATCCGTCGTATCTGCCATTGACTTCTAATAAATACTTTCCTGCATAATCGTAGTTAAACCTGGTAAATATTCCTTCAGTGGCCCAACTCGTAATACTTCCATCAACATAATCTTCTCCAATAGCGCGATTAATTGCTGGCAGATCGTTATCGATCAGGTTTTCTCTTTTTGCATAATACCATTTTTCATTCTTTTCTTCCTGGTTATATCCAACCAATAATTTAAAATTATTTTTCCCAAAACTCTTTGAATAGTCCATATATACATTAATCGCTCTATAATAATTGTTCTTGTTTTCTAAAGCAACCGAGTTGGGGTTGGAATGGGGATAGATATTTGATTTACCTGGCATTGCCCAATATTCGTAAAATAATTGAGAGGTTCTTTCTTTATTCCACGAATATGGATTGAAAGTAAAATCTGCTTTCAGATTCAAATCTTTAATTGGATGGATATCTATATTTCCAGTTAACCAAATGTCGTTAACTTTACGTTGGTCGTGTCCGCCTTGGGCACCTACTGCAAGCGGATTGGTGAAACTACCTTGTCCGGCAAAATTGCCGTCAGGATGTTTTACCGGCATTAATGGGCGAAGGTCATCTTTCAATTCGCCGGAATACTCAGTAATGCCGGATTTCCCATTACTTCCTCCTGATGGATGATCCTCGTATGAGTATGTATATTTTGCCCGGGTTGATACCGAAAGCCATTTTAAAACATCTGTATCGAGAAAAACATTGATGTTATGTCGCTGATATTGATCGTCATAAGACATTAAGAATCCCCCCTGATCCATATATCCATACGAGATGTAATATCTTGTTTTTTCTGTCCCTCCGCTCAAGTTTGTGTTGATTTGTTTTAAAGCTCCGCTTTTGTATAGTTCTTTAGTCCAGTTGGTATTTCCACAATATTTATATTTGCCATCAGTGTCAATAGCTGGATCATAATAGACCGGAAGATTATTGGTGGGATCATTGTAATATTTTGTTGCATTATCTATTAATCGCTGATCAAAATAATTGCTTCCTCCTGCATTTACACTTGCCGTGTTCATGTAAGTAATATATTGCATACTGTTTGCATATTCAGGAATATTGGTGGCTGTGGTTGCTGTATATGAGCTGGATACATTTAATGTAGGACGTTGTTCCTTTTTACCTTTTTTCGTGGTAATAAGCATCACCCCATAGGCAGCTCTTGCTCCGTAGATTGCAGATGACGCAGCGTCTTTTAATACAGAAACACTTTCAACGTCGTCCGGATTTAGTAAGTTAGGGTCTTCAACTACCCCATCAACAAGAATTAACGGACTTCCTCCATTTAGAGAGGTATAACCACGGATATTAAATATTGCTCCTTGACCGGGTGCATAACTTCCTTGTGTTATCTGAAGGCTGGGGATAACACCTTGTAGCCCTTGCCCAAGATTTGTAATTGGTCTATTTTCAAGTATATCTCCTTTTACTGCAAAAACTGCACCTGAAAGATTGACCTTTTTCTGGGTTCCGTATCCAATTGCAACAACCTCTTCAATGCCTACAGTCTCTTCTTCCATCTTCACATTAATACTGATTTTCCCGCCAACTGGTATTTCCTGGCTTTTCATTCCTACAAACGAAAACACCAACGTGGCGTCAGCCGGAACATTGGCAAGTGAATAATTTCCATCGGCATCAGTAATAATACCGTTGGCAGTTCCCTTTACAACGACTGTAACACCCGGGAGCGGCGCGCCGGAAGAATCGGTAACTTTCCCCGTGACAGATTTTTGTTGCTGGCCCTGTCCTGCCAGAAGTTCATTCTTTTCAGAAAACAGGGCAATCTGGCGACCCACAATTTTGTATCTGATGTTGGTGTCTTTGAATACACTATCCAGAATTTCATTGATGTCTGATTCCTGAAAATCGGCACTTACTTTTTTCTCCATCGCGAATTTTTCGGTATAGAAAAACCGGTACTCGCTTTGGTCTTCAATGCTTCTCAGCACCTCTTCGATGGTTGAATTGCGCATCGAAAGCGACAGTTTGGTTGTTTGCGAGTAGGAACCGGAGGCAACTACTGTCAATACCGACAAACAAACAATAAAAATGCTCAGTTTCATAATCATTAAAAGTTTAAGCAAAAAAGAACCCAAACGGCCTTTCTGCAATCCGTTTTTTTTCATAAGTTTGAATTGTTAAAATGAATAATTTTTGAATGAAATTATTTGTTACAGGTGGGGAAGTTCGCGGCTTTCCCACTTTGTTTTTTACCCCGGAACACCGGTTCTTAAATCCGTTTTAAATTCTTCCCATAGGCAATTTTAGTTATTCGGTCATTTATGTTTTAATATAATCATACGTTTGTCCTTGTTGTATGAGTATGTTATTGAATCGGTGATTTCCATCAACTGGAGTATTTCGTTGATGCTTTCGTATCTGAAAGTCCCGGTAACATGTATTTTTTTGATCGATTCATCGTCAATGGAGATATCAAGGTTGTACCATCGTTCGAGTTTTAAAGCCACTTCATCAAGTGGTTCATTATTAAAAACCAGCAGGTTATCTTTCCACGAAACAAACAGGTTCAGATCAACATCCCGTTTCCTGATTTCCCCGTTTTCAACATCAATCAATGCCTGTTGTCCCGGAGCAAGGACAGTTTGTTCACCTGCCGGTGTCCCGATCGTAACTTTTCCGTTTACAAGTGTCACCGACGCTTTTTCCTGCTGATAGGCGGAAATATCGAATGCAGTCCCCAGCACTTCGACTGTGAAATTTTCCGTTGCGACCCGGAACGGTTTTTTACTTTTTTTTACATCAAAATAGGCCTGTCCGCTGAGTTTTACCAGCCGCAGGTTATCTGTAAAATGAACCGGGAATGAAATAGTTGATCCGGCATTCAGCCACACTTTGGAACCATCGGGCAGATCGAAGGCAGTACGCGCTGCCAGCGGCGACGAAATAGTTTGCATTGGATTTCCTTGCGATCTGCCATCGGTTAACAAATAACCCAGCGCAATGGTCAGGGGAATAATCAGGATCGCTGCGATCCGGCTGAAGTAGTGGATGAAACGGATATTTTTTGTCCCGGTATTTTCATTTTTACTGATACGGTAATGAATGCAGTACAAGGTATTGGCGAGATCAGGTACATCGCCTTCCGGAGTGGTCTTTTCCCAATGTTCCTGCATCTGTTTTTCCAGTATGTTTTCCTTTTCCGGAGAAACCATCAGGTTAACGGCAGAATCAAGATCATTCTTGTCGCACTCGTTATTCAGGTATCGATTGAAAGAATCGTTCATTTTCATTAGTCGTTTTTCACGCTCAACATAGCCCGAACAAGTTCTGCTCTGTTTTCGCTTAATCAAAACGTTCATTTTCCGTTTTTATAATTGGTTCAACGTCTAAGTTAGTGAAAACCCCTGCTCTGACCCTTTACTTTTTTTAATTTTATATATTTGCCCTGAGATGAACACTGAAAAATGAATGCCGCAGAAGCAAAAACTCTTCTAAAACAATTCAAATCGAATGACAAAAATGCCATCGACAGTTTGTATGCTCTGTACAGTCGACGATTATATAAATTTGCATTTGCGTATTTAAAAACAGAAGAAGATGCTCTCGATGTGGTACAGGATGTTTTCATCAGTTTATGGGACAAGCGGAATTCGCTGAAAGAAGACACCAATCTGGAAGCTTACCTGTTTACTGTGGCAAAAAACTCGGTGATTTCGATCTTCAGGAAAAAAGTATCGGAAAAAACCTACCTGGAACATTTGCGGCAGGTGGCAACCCTTCACCACAACGATAGTGAGGAACAGTTCGACTATGAGATCCTTTCCGAAAGAATACAGAAGTTGATAGAGCAGCTTCCGGAGCAACGAAGGCTGATTTTCAGGATGAGCAAGGAAAAAGGGCAAAGCAACAAATTAATTGCCGAGGAACTAAACATTTCGGTAAAAACGGTAGAAGACCATATTACCAAAGCCCGGCGTTTCATCAAAAAACATCTGCAAGAATACGGATTAGTTGCCTTGCTGTTTTACGAGTTGTTTGTATAATACAAAATGCAATTATATG
>DOAQ01000042.1 GCA_003506435.1 Prolixibacteraceae bacterium | reverse complement strand
TGCTTGCAGCGGGGTAGTTCATTTATCAGTGCCTTTTGTTGTTTCTGTATGTAGTGGTTTCTGGCATTTCAAATAAGGTTATTAACACCCGGTTAATACTTTCATCGAAAATTTACATCTGTTATTTATCCGAAAATTTTAGATATCGTGTATCTTCGCAGCAGTATTGGTAACACAATTTGTGTTTAATAGGGAATCCGGTGCCTCCGAATGTTGAAACGGAGAATTCCGGAGCTGTACCCGCAGCTGTAATCTCAGTAAGGTTTTTGCAACCTCAGCCACTGTTCGTCAACCGACGGATGGGAAGGCGGCAAAAACTTGAGTAAGCCAGAAGACCTGCCAGTGCGTAATACAATATTCAAAGCTTTCGGGAGAAAAAGCTTGGAGTAGCCAAAATCATTCAAAAAGGTTATTTCCAGCGGGTTTTGCGTATTGTAAAAATTTTATTAAAACTTAAAATTTTTACGTATGAAACATTTTTACTTATTCTTTTTACTGATTGTACTGGTCTTTCCGGGCAGGGCCCAGAAAGCTGCCGGTTTTGAAGATGTTGTCCTGGAAAAGGAGTCTTCCTGGAACGGGTCCGATGGTTCGGGGAGTTTTAAAAGCTCAAACCTCACGTTCAAAAACAGTTACAATGCCGATTGGATGAGCTGGTCGGGCTTTGCCTGTTCGAATATTACGGACAACAGGACCAAAGGATGGGGCAATCAGTACAGCGCTATCACAGGATACGGATGCAAAGGATCGGCGAACTACGCAGTAGCTTATGTGGTGGGTTTTTCTTCTGCTGAATTTGAAACAGCCCAAATTATACGTGGTCTGTACATCACAAATGCTACCTATGCCTACTGGTCGATGAAAGAAGGAGATGACTTTACGAAAAAGTTTGGCGGTGTCAGCGGAACCGATCCCGACTATTTCAAAGTAATTGTTGACGGAATTGATGCTTCAGGCAAAAAAACTGCGGGTGTCGAGTTTTATCTGGCCGATTTCCGCTTCGGTGACCCTTTAAAAGATTATATTATAAAAGACTGGACATGGCTCGATTTGTCGTCGCTGGGAGTGGTTAAATCGGTCAATTTTAAACTTGAATCAAGCGATGTGGGAATGTGGGGAATGAATACGCCTGCTTATTTCTGTGTTGACGATGTGAACGGTTTTGGCCCGGTACAGTTGAACGATATTTCGTACGCATCGTTTGATGATGTTGTTGATCCGGGAAATATATATTATAATGGCGCTGATTTATCGGGCGGGTTTTACAGCGGTAATTTTTACCTGAAAAATGAGTATATCGAAAGTTGGGGAAGCTGGTCCGGCTTTGCCGCTTCGAGCATGACCGACAGCCAAACCGCAGGCTGGGGAAACCAATACAGCGCTATAACCGGAAGAGGAGTGGCCGGTTCTGCTGCTTATGCAGTAGCCTATACTGGTTCAGGGAAATCGGAAATTTTGCTAAAAAAAGCGACTATCTCGGGTTTTTACGTTTCGAACAGCGCTTATGCCTACTGGTCGATGAAAAACGGTGACGACTATTCGAAAAAGTTTGGCGGAACGAGCGGTACTGATCCCGACTGGTTTAAACTGACAGTGAAGGGGTATACTGACATTGAATACAAAGGACACATTGATTTTTATCTGGCTGATTTCCGATCTGCCAATTCTTCTGGAGATTATATTGTAAGCGATTGGCGCTGGGTCGATCTGTCGGCGCTGGGTGAAGTTTCCCGGCTCGAATTCAGCCTGAGTTCTTCGGATGAAGGTATTTGGGGGATGAATACTCCGGCTTATTTTGTGATGGACAACCTGAACAAACAAATCCCAAGTTCTATTCATCCCGATCTAAAAGAAATTGAGGCCGAGGTTTATCCGAATCCGTTCAGCAATGAGTTGAAAGTTCATTTAAACAATTCAGCAGATGAAATTTTGTTGTACGATATTGCAGGCAAACAACTGCGTAGTTTTAATGATTCAGGAAAATTAGTCACACTTCGCGGGCTGGGCGACCTGAACCCAGGAATTTATTTTCTGAAAATCACAACAGAAAATCAATCGGTTATAAAAAAGATGATAAAAAAATAAGTGCAGTTTTGGCACTTTTTGTTCGAGTTGCTTGCCCCGGCACGAAAAAGAAACGTAATGCTGTAATGTAACAAATTGTTGCCGCCGGTAAAACGGAAATAATTGAAAAATTGTTTGGGCTGGAAACCGCTTTCGGGAAACTGACAATGCAGGGTGACGATCCTGTTTTGTCGGAGAGCCGGGGCGGTTTTTTATTTCAGAAATAAAAAATAAGACAAAAGCTAAACCTATTCTACCCGGCAATGTTATTTTAATATTGAAATGAATTTCAAAAGGAGCGGCTGTTTATCCCGACGAATTTCCTTTCTTTGTAAAAATTATAAAAATATTTAAAAAAAATAAGCTATGGAAATCAGGAAAAACATGATGGTTTCACTAACGTATGATTTACGTCTGGACGGGGTAGATGGTGAAATTATTGAACAAGCCACCAGTGAAAAACCATTAAGTTTTGTTTTTGGCGCTGGTGTTATGCTACCTAAATTTGAAGATCTTCTCGAAGGCAAAAAGCAGGGTGAACTCTTTGAAATAAGCCTTCCATGTAAAGATGCTTACGGAGAAGAAGATGAAGATGCAATTGTTGACTTACCCAAACATATTTTCTTTGTTGATGGCGAATTCGATGATGAAATCATTAAAGAAGGAAATACAGTCCCAATGATGAGTTCGAACGGACAGCGCATGAACGGTATTGTTGTTGAAATTACAGACGATACAGTTAAAATGGATTTCAATCATCCGCTGGCTGGCGAAGATTTGTTCTTCAACGGAAATGTTCTGGAAGTACGCGAAGCTACCGATGAAGAAATCTCAGCATTGTTTTCAGGTGGTTGCGGTTGTGGCTGTGGTGAAGGAAGTTGTGATGACGGTAGTTGCAGCACCGAAGGGGGAGGTTGCGGCTGCGGTTGCTAAAATATTGTATATTTGTTGAAAGTTGTTCCGCTCTGACGGGGCAACTTTTTTAATATTGAACAGGTGAATACATTCGGGCAAATATTTAAACTGACATCTTTTGGCGAATCGCACGGAAAAGCGATTGGAGGCATTATCGACGGTTGTCCGGCCGGTTTGGAAATCGATTTGGATTTTATTCAATCGGAACTCGATCGACGCAAACCCGGGCAATCGAAAATAACGACCCAACGTGACGAAAGCGACCAGGTTGAATTTCTGTCCGGAATATTTGAAGGAAAGACGCAGGGAACGCCTATAGGATTCATTGTTCGTAACAAAGACCAGCATTCGGGAGATTACAACGATCTAAAAGATGTTTTCCGCCCTTCCCATGCCGATTATACGTACATCCAGAAATACGGGACCCGCGACCACCGTGGCGGCGGCCGTTCCTCTGCCCGCGAAACCATTGCCCGTGTGGTAGGTGGTGCAATTGCAAAATTATTATTGAAGAAAGCTGGCGTTCAGATAAACGCATTTGTTTCGCGTGTAGGTGAAATCAATCTTGATAAACCATATCAGGAACTCGACCTATCGAAAACGGAAAGTACTATTGTCCGCTGTCCTGATCAGGAAACGGCGGAAAAAATGATTGCCCGTATCGAAGAAGCCGGACACAACCACGATACTGTCGGCGGAGTAATAACAGGTGTTGCTGCGGGTGTTCCCGCTGGCTGGGGCGAGCCTGTTTTCAATAAATTGCATGCCGACCTGGGTTTTGCAATGCTGGGCATTAACGCTGTAAAAGGCTTTGAATATGGTTCCGGTTTTGAAGGAACCAAACTGAGCGGTTCGCTGCACAATGATGTATTTATTAAAACAGAAGATGGCATTCGCACCAAAACCAACCATTCCGGAGGTATTCAGGGTGGTATTTCAAATGGTGAGGACATTTATTTCAGGGTAGCATTCAAACCCATTGCAACCCTTCTGAAAGAGCAGCAAACGGTTGACAAATCATCCAATGAAGTGACGATCAATCCGAAAGGCCGTCACGATCCCTGCGTGTTGCCACGTGCAGTCCCCATCGTTGAAGCAATGGCTGCCATGGTTTTAGCCGATCATTTTTTATTAAACAGGATCAACAAGATTTAGTATGCCAAGACAAAAACGTAGCCGGTTAATAGTAAACCCACCGTCCATTAAAGGAATGTCAGCAATCGGGACACAAAAACGCGGATCCGAAAAGATTAGTCTGTTCCTTGAAGAATATCAGGCAATTAAATTGCTTGATTATGATGGAATGACCCAGGAGGAAGCCGCGGTGCACATGAATGTATCGCGTCCTACCATAACGCGTGTATATGAAACTGCGAGACAAAAAGTTGCCAGGGCATTGACTGAAGGTAAAGACCTGATGATTCGCGGTGGAAAATTTCATTTCGAAGAAAGCAGGTTTTATTGCCTTTCATGTAAGGAAAATTTCAACTTACCGGCGGGAAGCGATAAAAAATGCCCGGTTTGTAATTCTTCAGAAATTGCAAGTTTGAACGAATATTATTCGAAATAAACCTTCGGAAGATTTTACATCTGTAATCTTTCAATTTCCGATTTGGTAATTAATACGGTTCTTCAACTGTACCCCAAACACGGGTTGTAGTGAATATATCATTATGATCCTGCCAAATATCTACAACACCGTCCAACCGAAGTCTGGTTCTGTCATCCTACCATAAGTGCATGAAATTTAAGTTATTTCTGATACTGCATCTTTATTGGAAACGCTATTGTTTTTCTATTTCTGAGATTTTGTGGCGTTGTGTTGATTTAAAATTCACCGTGATAAAATAAAATAAAACAAACATTTCAGAAATATGGAAAATATTTGTTATTTAGCAGCACAGTACAGCATAGTGATTCTGTGTTGAAAATGAAGTCAAACCTAAAAAATATAAGATGAGCAACAGATTAATCGGAAGATTACCAAAAGTTGGTATCCGGCCCGTTATTGATGGTCGGGAACGCGGAGTACGCGAATCGCTGGAAGTACAAACCATGAATATGGCCAAAGCTGCCGCTGTTTTAATCGAAGAAAATCTCCGTTTCCCAAGCGGGGAAAAAGTTGAATGTGTAATTGCTGATACAACCATTGGCGGGGTTGCTGATGCAGCCCGTTGTGCCGACAAATTTAACAGGGAAGGAGTTGGTGTATCGCTTACTGTAACACCTTGCTGGTGCTATGGTACCGAAGTAATGGACACCGATTCATTGATGCCAAAAGCAGTTTGGGGTTTCAATGGAACAGAACGTCCTGGAGCAGTTTACCTGGCTGCTGCATTGGCTGGTTATTCACAAAAGGGCCTGCCTACTTTCGGAATTTATGGCCGCGATGTTCAGGATGCCGGTGATACAAGCATTCCGGATGATGTAAAAGAAAAAGTCCTGCGTTTTGTAAAATCTGCTTTGGCAGTGGCACAAATGAAAGGAAAATCATATTTGTCGATTGGCTATTCTTCAATGGGAATTGCCGGATCGATGGTCGATTCAAACTTTTTTCAGGAATATTTGGGCATTCGCACTGAATTTGTTGAGTCAGTTGAACTGATCCGCCGTATGGAAGAAGGCATTTACGATAAAGAAGAATTTGCAAAAGCAATGGCCTGGACCAAAGAAAATTGCAAAGAAGGTGACGACTGGAATGATCCGGCTAAACAATCGAACCGCGAACGGAAAGACTGGGAATGGGAAATTGTTGTAAAAATGACACTTATTTGCCGGGACCTGATGATTGGAAATCCGAAGTTGAAAGAAATGGGATACGGTGAAGAATCGAAAGGCCGTAATGCGATTGTAGGTGGCTTCCAGGGACAGCGTCAATGGACAGATTATTATCCAAATGCCGACTTTACCGAAGCATTGCTGAATTCTTCATTCGACTGGAATGGTATCCGTCAGGCTTATGTTTTTGCTACTGAAAATGATAGTTTGAATGGCGTTTCCATGCTGTTTGGCCACTTGCTGACCAATACGGCCCAGATTTTCTCAGATGTGCGCACATTTTGGAGTCCCGATGCAGTAAAGCGTGTGACAGGAAAAGAACTGACTGGTCTGGCAAAAAATGGTATTATTCACCTGATTAATTCAGGTTCAACAACTTTGGATGCTACAGCGCAGCAAAAAGATTCTGATGGTAATTCGGTGATGAAACCTTTCTGGGAAATAACAGAAGAAGATGCTGCTAAATGTTTGGAAAATACAAGCTGGTGTCCTGCCGATTCGGGCTATTTCCGAGGTGGAGGTTATTCATCGCAGTTCAAAACTGCCGGACAGATGCCTGTTACCATGTCGCGTGTAAATTTGGTTAAAGGAATTGGACCAGTTATGCAAATTGCAGAAGGCTGGACAGTTGAATTGCCTGATGATGTGCATAAAACATTGGATGTTCGGACAAATCCAACCTGGCCAACGACTTGGTTTGTACCGCGCCTTGCCGAAAACGATGCGTTTAAAGATGTGTACAGTGTAATGGCAAACTGGGGAGCCAACCACGGAGCTATTTCCTACGGACATATTGGCGCCGATTTAATTACACTTGCTTCAATTCTGCGGATTCCGGTCAGCATGTACAATGTATCGGAAGATAAAATCTTCAGGCCAAGTGCGTGGTCTGCTTTCGGTACAGACAAAGAAGGCTCTGATTACAGGGCATGCAGTACCTATGGGCCACTTTATAAGTAGAATCAATCACAGAGAAGAGAACACACCTTACTAAACGAACGACAAGTGAAAATAAAAGATAGAGTTATCCCTTCGGAATATTTGGTTCCTTTCATCCTGATAACAAGCTGTTTTGCCCTTTGGGGGTTTGCCAATGACATTACGAACCCGATGGTCGAGGCCTTTTCCCGTATCTTCAACATGGGGGTTGGCGGTGGTACTTGGGTGCAGGTTGTTTTTTACGGAGGCTACGGGGTTATGGCTTTTCCCGCTGCATTTTTTATACGGAAATATACCTACAAAGCAGGAATTTTAATGGGGTTGGGATTGTATGCCACAGGGGCGCTGTTGTTTATTCCGGCAAGTTCAATCGGTCTGTATTATCCTTTCCTTATCGCCTATTTTGTGATGACTTGCGGACTTTCATTTTTGGAAACAAGCGCTAACCCGTACATTCTGTTTATGGGGCCGGAAAGTACGGCTACCCGTCGCCTGAATTTTGCACAGGCTTTTAACCCGATGGGGTCGCTTACCGGAATGTTTATTGCCAAATCGCTTATCCAGGCCAGGCTTGATCCGCGGGGCGCCAATGAAAGGGCTTTGTTGTCGCCCGAACAGTTTGAGGCGGTCAAATCAAGCGACCTCCACATTTTAAGTTCTCCTTACATAGCGATTGGCGGTATTATTATCGTGATGTTTTTTGTGATTCTTATTGCCCGGATGCCGAAAAATGAGGAATTAGACCATAAATTAAATTTCTTTGGGGCGGCAGGAAACCTGCTGAAAGTGAAACGGTACCGCGAAGGTGTGGTGGCACAGTTGTTTTACGTAGGCGCTCAGATCATGTGCTGGACGTTCATCGTACAATACGGTCAGCGGATTTTTGTTGAACAATTCGGGATGACGCCTGGTGATGCGGCACAAAAAGCTCAATTTTACAACATCATTGCAATGGGAATTTTTCTTGTTTCCCGTTTTATCTGCACTTTCCTCTTGAAATACATTCAGCCCGGGAAATTACTGATGGTCTTATCGGTAGGTGGGATTGCCCTTTCTGCCGGTACTATTGCATTTCAGGATATTTGGGGCTTGTATTGCTTAGTGGGCATTTCAGCCTGTATGTCGCTGATGTTTCCGACCATATACGGGATTGCCCTTCGTGGTATGGGGGAAGATGCTAAATTCGGGGCTGCCGGACTGATCATGGCAATTGTCGGGGGTACTTTCCTTCCTAAAATTCAGGCTTGGATTATCGATATGGAAACATTATTTTCGTTACCTGCTGTGAATGTTTCATTTGTTATGCCATTGCTTTGTTTTGTTATTACCGGAGTATACGGCTACCGGACATTTAAAGTACATTTCCAGAGTTGAGATGATAGTTTCAGTCCCGGCACTACATGTGTTTGTTATTTTTACGGATTTAAACAAAAAGGCAAATGTGAAATCTATCGATAATTTGAATAGAATTATTACTTTTGGAGCGAATATCGAAACCGACCTGTTTGGTTTCACTGAAAATTCAGTCATCGTTGTCAAAACGATGACGTTTTTCTACTACATATTCAGATAAGTTGTTGGGTTTAAGCCTGGATTGCAGCGGCAGTTCAGGCTTTTTTGCAAAATGATATGAAAAAATTTAAATTTAAACCGGAAGAAGGTTCCAGCCTTACCAAATTGCAGCAGTTAATTCATGCAGTTACTGAAGCAATCAATATCGGCGTTTTGAAAGAGGGTGATATTTTACCGTCGGTAAACAAATTAAGCAAGGACAGCGGAATTTCAAGAGACACCATATTTAAGGCTTATAAAGCATTGAAACAAAGGAGTATAATTTCATCTACTCCAACAAAAGGTTATTTTGTTTCAACGGAATCATACCGGGTTTTTGTTCTGCTTGATGATTTCAGTGCATTTAAGGAACAATTTTATAATAGTTTTCGGAATGAACTTCCTGAAAGCTATACGGTTGATTTACTTTTTCATCATTACAACTACGAAATCTTCGAGCAGTTGGTACAGAACAGTCTGGGAAGATACAATATGTATCTGGTTATGAATATCAATAATAAAAGCGTGGAAGATGTAGTCCGGAAAATTGATCCCAATAAATTGTTAATACTGGATATGGGAAAGGTAACCGATGAAGGCATTTCCTATCTGACCCAGGATTTCAATAAGGTTGTGTACGAGTGTTTACAAAATGGACTGGACCAGATCAGGAAGTATGATGAATTTATTTTAATTTTTCCACCCAATACACCACATCCAGCCGAAACAATTGATGCTTTCAGGGAATTTTGTTCGACCAACTCAATCAGCTATTCAGTTCATAAAAAAGTGGCTGATATTGATGTAAAAAAGGGACAGGCTTATTTTGTTATTAAGGACAATGATTTAGTGGCTATTGTAAAAGACTGTAAACAAAAGGGTTTCAAGCTGGGTACAGACATCGGTATTCTTTCGTACAACGATACACCGATGAAAGAAATTGTAGGTTCAGGAATCACAGTTATTTCAACTGATTTTATTGAAATGGGAAAGAAAGCTGCTGCTTTTGTTTCTAAAAAGGAAAAAATATCAGAACAACTTCCTTCTCGTTTGATTGTAAGAGGTTCATTATAAGTAATCTTATCGCCTGCTTGCAAATGGATAAAGTTCCGGAAAATACTACTTATGCCCGTTTATTTCGGAAAATCCATCATCGGGTTGGAAAGGCAATCCATGAATACCAGTTAATATCGGAAGGCGATACGATTGCCATCGGATTATCGGGCGGAAAAGATTCACTGTCTCTTCTGGATATACTTTCAGGTAGAATTAAATATTCAGGTGTCAATTTTCAACTGGCTGCTATTCATGTAAATATAACTTCAATACCATATCTTGTTGATATCGGATACCTGAAGCAATTCTGTGAAGAACGGGAGGTGCCATTTTACCTGATTGAAGCCGATTTGCCTGAAACAGAGAATGACAGGCGAAATACCTGTTTCGTTTGTTCCTGGAACCGGAGGAAAATATTATTTAGGGAAATACAAAAAATGGGGTTCTCGAAACTGGCGCTTGGTCATCACAAAGACGATGCTGTTGAAACATTGCTCATGAATATGGCTTTCCAGGGAAGTATCAGTTCGATGCCCCCAAAGCTTAAATTATTTGGCGAAAAAATAGAAATTATCCGGCCATTAATTACTTTGAATAATGAAACTGACCGGGTATGCGCTCAGAAAAGGCTTTTCAGCGGAAATAAAGAAATGTCCTTTTGAGAAGGATTCGAAACGAAAAGAGGTACGGGAAATGGTGGATTTATTCAGAAAGATGAATCCGGAAGCAGTAAATAATATCTTTGCTTCGATGGGCAACATCATGAACGAATACCTGCCCAAACTCCGGGAGAAAAGATAAAAAGGAGAAAGCATATCAGTTTTTTCTTCAGGTGTTGCTACGGAGAAGGACAATATTTGTATCTTGCATTACGTTTTAGTTTAGAACAAAAAATCTACCATTATGAAAAGATTAATTTTTGCCACCGCATTTCTGTTTTTTGTTTCATTGACTTTTGCTCAGGGAGATTTTTTCGATTTGGGCCTTAAAGCCGGAATGAACGTATCAAAACTCTCAATTGATGCAGATGATTACAATGATGAAACCGTTAATAATGTTAATTTTGGCGCCTTTGCCCGTTTGAACCTGGGGCGGATTTACCTTCAGCCCGAAGCCTATTATTCCAATAAAGGAGGCACTATAGAAGATGTTGGAATGAGTACAATTAACGAATTCGATCTTAAAACTCTTGATATTCCTGTATTATTGGGCGCTAAAATTATTAACAAGGAGGCTTTTAACCTTCGGGTAATGGCCGGACCGATGTTTTCGTATGCGACTGATAAAGATTATGAAGGCGATACATTTTCTTCTGACAATATCAAGGATAGTTTCATGGGATGGCAATATGGCGCCGGAATTGATTTTCTAATGTTTACTTTTGATGTCAGGGTTGAATCAAGCAGCAATATAATTACAGAAGTCCCGGATTTCTCTGATTCAAAAAGTAAATCGTTTATCTTAAGTTTGGGAATACGATTAATGTAATATGAACTGAAGGCTGGTTGAAAGATCAGCCTCTTTTTTTGATATGCGGTCGATAATCCTGTTGATAATTGTTTTTAATATTGCTTTCTCCTGTTATTCGCAGGAAGAAAACGAAGACAGCTTGATTATGAGTGATTTCGAATTGAAAGAAAAGAAATTATTCTACGATCAGCTTTTTATTTTTTCAGACAATTCATTGTATGGCGATTTAATCCGCTTCGACGCTGCATTTTTCAATCAGCCTTTATTTCCTGAAACCAACTGGAAAATCGATTTCAATGCATTGAAGAACCTCTTCACAGCAAATACACCAAACAATTATTCGATGTTTTACGGGTACAATCCGTTTTTCAGTTCCTTTTCAATCATGAATCAGGCCCGGTATCAAATCAATGACCGGCTTTCAATCGGAGGAAATAGTTTTTCAGGAAGTTCAATTTTCGATCCGATGCCAATGAACCGGCCCTTTAACGAAAGGGATATCAAAGGAGCTTCCATGTTTCTGGAATATAAAGTTTCAAAGAAATTTAAGATTGGAACCCGCATTGATGTAATGAACCAGAAATCAATGTTTCCTGCCCCCTGATCTTATTTCCTGGCAATTAAATAATTGCAGACATTAATCGGGTCGTTTGTATTAATGAAATCGACTTTTGACGTAATCAGCACATCCCATGCGGTTTTGTGGTTGGGACAATTGATTATGCTTAGCTTCCGGCCTTTTTGATGGACTTTATTGACTAATTCCTTGATTTTCACAAAGTCGGGGAAAGGAATATTTCCAACGCCGCTCCATGTTGTAAGTTCAGTAAAATCCAGTTCAATCATGGGCATCTGAAAATATTCGAGTGTACTTTCCAAATCATCCTCATTTCCAACCAGCCCCAAGCAGGTAAAACCATCTTTCGATATTTCGTCCTTCCAGCTTTTATCTTTAACCAGGAACCTGATTTTGCCTTCGTGCAAACCTTCGTTCTGATAAGCTATTAAGCCTTTGAGGGGGCCAATCATGGATTTCAATTCTTTATTCGACTTTTTGAATTCATTATGGATATTCAAAAGGATAAACGATTCCCTGCTGTCGCTGTTGATAATTGAATTGCCGTTTTTTTTCAGGTTGCTGTACAATGGAAATAAATATGCCTCAGAAAAGACCGGAAACGAATGGCCGGCGCTGTCGGGCATGGCTGGCGTAACAAATAATTCCCCGTAAATATACATCAGATCGACCTCAAAACTGGATACTCCGTGTCCAAGTAAATCCCAAATATCGTCTTTCGTATTTAAATTAGCGGATGATATAATTCGGGTTGAAAATTCCTGAGCATGGGTGAAATTTACAAAAGCGATGAATAGTAAAATTGTTTTAATTGCTTTTTTCATTTGTCAGTTTCAAGTTTGTCAAATATAAAAAAAATGCTTTGCATTTTTTTGATGTATAAAATAATATGTAGAAGCTGTTATCCGGTATTTGTATTGCAATACAGTATAACATGAGTATTTTTGAACACCAAAACATATAGTATAACCAAATGATTGCCTCAAAAGTTCAGGATACATCCGTTTGTCCTACGCGAACTCAATTGAAAATATCGATGAGGGATTGACTCGTCTGGCGAAATATTTTAACGAATACAAGCCTTAAAATTTATTCCATCGAACAATGTCCTCCAGTGGTTTCCTGATTTTTGCCTTCGGAACTTCATCGCTGTAACCTATCGGAATGATAACCAATGGTTCTGTAAAATCGGGGATATTCAATGCTGCTTTGCATTTTTCAATATCAAAATTGCAAACCCAGCAGGAACCAAGTCCCAGTTCTGTTGCCTGCAAAATAATGTGGTCGGCAGCGATGGCGGCATCTACATCGGCAAAATTTTTCTGATCACGGTTTCGCATCCATGCCTGTCCGCGATCTGCACATACGACAATGTAAACAGGCGCTTGTTTAAACCATTCGCGGGGATATGCTTCCCGTAACGCTTTTTTCCGATCATCTTCATTAACAATCACAAAGCACCATGGCTGATAATTTACGGCAGACGGTGCGATTCTTCCGGATTCTAAAATTTCCAGAATTAATTGTTTCGGTACAGGTGCTTTCCGATATGACCTGACAGAAAAACGAGACAGGGCAAGTTCTGAGAATTTCATAACAGATTATCGTTTTTTTAGTAAAACTAGCCAAAATATGATATATACAGGATAGTGAAAGATGTAATTTGTAAGTGAAATGTTAAAATTTTATTAAAATGAATTTTTTCTGTAACAAAAAATACTTTTTCATGTCTTACATGCAGGAAAGAGAAACAAGACTCTTTCGCGATAAACAATAAACGAAAACAAAATTTTAAAGTCATGAAAAACAATTTATTTGTAATGGCATTGGTTTGCCTTGTAACTTTCTCTTTCGGTGCAAAAGCCACCAATTTAAAAACAGATGAATTTCAGATTACCCCGATCGACAAACCTTCGGTTGAATTGGCTACCAAGGAATGGACCCTGAAGTATAAAAGCAACAATGATTTTGAACTTACTATTGATCTGATGCCGACCAAAAAAGGCTATGAATATGTAGTTTATTCCAAATATTTTGAAGTGAGCTATGCCTGCTGTAAAGACGGATTTGGAGCAAAAGATGTAAAACCCGCATGGAGTAAAGTCGATAGTAAGTACAAAGATTTGGTACTTGACCCTGCTAAATTGGCAACACAAAAAATTATTACCTCAAACGAGGTTTCTGAATCAGAGGCGCTGGGGTTAATTGCAAGCTATCTGCCCGATCTTTTAAAGAATGAATACAAGTACTTGTTGAATAATTAATTGGTTCAAATTGAATACGAACCGGAAGGTGGCGAAAAATTATTGTATGCGAATGAAACATGGAAACGGTTTCATGAAAATTGACAGACTTTTTCGCCACCTTCTTTTTTATATACAGCCGCAAACAAAACCATCAGCAAGTCCTTCCGTTAATTTTCGTACAGCTTCTTTTTCCTCTTCCGACCCCCTACAATGTTCACAAACTGGAAGGTTTATTTCCGGATTAACGGAAAAATGACCGGTTTGGATCTCTGAATTACAAACAAAACATGTGTTCCTGAAGTTGCTCATTGTTGCTCCATTTTCCGGTAAAAATAGATTTTTTATTCCTCACTTTTCATCGCACCATGCGTGTTTGTCATGTTATTCATCGACTTCTGACAAATATTGACCAAAAGCCGCATTATATAAGGAATGGTACAATTATTATGGAAAAAATACACAAGCATTTTAATTAACTCTTCATTATAGTTACATTTGTGTGCATAAATTCAGAAATATAAAAAACGACAGTAATGGCATTTGTGAATAAACTACTCGGGAAGTTTCTGGGTAACAAGTCTGAGCGCGATATCCGCGAAATACAGCCAATCCTTGATAAAGTAAAAAAAGAATACGAACGGATCAAAGATCTTTCCAATGATGGTTTGAGAGAAGAATCGTTACGAATTAAAACAGTTATCAGGGAACGGATCAAACCTGATGAAGATCAAATAATCGCATTAAAACAGAAGGTTGAAGAAGTTGAAATTCAGGAAGGTGAAAAAATTTACCAGGAAATTGATAAAATTGAAGAACGGATTGAAGTTCAGATTGAAGAAGTTTTAAACGAAGTTCTTCCATCGGCCTTTGCGGTGATAAAAGAAACGGCAAAACGTTTTGTTGAAAATGAAATGGTTGAAGTCCGTGCCAGCGAATTCGATCGCAATATTGCTGCAACCCGGAGCCATGTGATTATTGAAGGTGAAAAAGCATTGTGGAAAAACCGTTGGATTGCAGGAGGCACTGAAATTACCTGGGATATGGTACATTACGATGTACAGTTGATAGGTGGTATTGTGCTTCATTCAGGTAAAATTGCAGAGATGGGCACCGGGGAAGGAAAAACGCTGGTTGCTACACTGCCTGTTTTTCTGAATGCCCTTGCCGGACGTGGTGTTCACGTGGTTACAGTGAACGATTACCTGTCGAAACGTGACTCGGAATGGATGGGCCCAATCTTCGAATTCCATGGGCTGAGTGTCGATTGCATCGATAAGCACCAACCCAATTCAGATGCCCGCCGTAAAGCATATAATACTGATATTACCTACGGGACAAACAACGAATTTGGGTTCGACTACCTGCGCGACAATATGGCCATCAACCCAAACGACCTGGTACAGCGCAAGCACCATTATGCAATTGTTGACGAGGTTGACTCGGTATTGGTTGACGATGCACGTACGCCGTTGATCATCTCCGGTCCGGTACCAAAAGGCGATAACCAGAAATTTGAAGAGCTGAAGCCGAAAGTTGAAAAGCTCTTTAATGCCCAGCGGAACATGGTAACTCAGCTTTTAGCCGATGCCAAGCGTTTACTGAATAAAGAAGGAGCAACTAAGGAAGAACTGGAAGAAGGCTCCTTGCTGTTGCTGCGAGCCCACAAAGGTTTGCCGAAAACCAAAGCGTTGATCAAATTCCTGAGTGAAGAGGGAATCAAGGCGCAGATGACCAAAACAGAGAATTTTTACATGCAGGACAATAACAAGAACATGCACAAAGTTACTGACGACCTGTTCTTTGTTATTGAAGAAAAACAAAACGCGGTAGAACTCACGGATAAAGGGATTGACCTTATTTCGGACGATGTTGAAGATCCTTCGTTTTTTGTACTGCCGGATGTGGGTTCCGAAATTGCAGAAATTGAAAATAATAATAGCCTGTCGCAACGGGAAGTCCTTGAACAGAAAGACGAATTGCTTCAGAGTTACGCTGTTAAATCAGAACGTGTTCATACCATCAATCAGTTGCTGAAAGCCTATGCCATGTTTGAAAAGGACGTGGAATATGTAGTGATTGAAAACAAGGTGAAGATTGTTGATGAGCAAACCGGCCGTATCATGGAGGGCCGCCGTTATTCCGACGGTTTGCATCAGGCCATTGAAGCAAAAGAACGGGTGAAGGTGGAAGCTGCTACGCAGACTTTTGCTACCATTACTCTTCAAAATTATTTCAGGATGTACCATAAACTGGCTGGTATGACCGGTACTGCCGAAACCGAAGCTGGTGAATTCTGGGACATCTATAAATTGGAAGTGGTGGTTATCCCGACTAACCGTCCGATTACACGTGACGACCGCGAAGACATGGTTTACAAAACCAAACGTGAAAAATACAACGCTGTAATTGCCGAAATTGCTGACCTTTATCAGGCTGGCCGACCAGTGCTGGTAGGTACTACTTCGGTTGAAATTTCAGAATTACTGAGCCGTATGCTCAAAATCAGGGGCATCAAGCACAACGTGCTGAATGCGAAGTTACATGCCCGCGAAGCTGAAATTATTGCCGAAGCCGGTCAGAAAGGAATGGTGACCATTGCTACCAACATGGCCGGTCGTGGTACCGACATAAAGCTGTCGCCGGAAGTGAAGAAAGCTGGTGGTTTGGCCATTATTGGTACCGAGCGCCACGATTCGCGCCGGGTCGACCGCCAGTTACGCGGACGTGCCGGACGTCAGGGAGACCCTGGTACATCACAGTTCTATGTCTCGCTGGAAGACGATCTGATGCGTTTATTCGGTTCCGACCGGATTACCGGCATCATGGACCGCTTGGGGCTGAAAGAAGGGGAGATGATCCAGCATTCGATGATCACCAAATCGATTGAGCGGGCACAACGAAAAGTGGAAGAAAACAACTTCGGTATTCGTAAGCGTTTGCTTGAATACGATGATGTGATGAACTCGCAGCGCGAAGTAATCTACAAAAGACGCCGTCATGCCCTCTTCGGTGAACGTCTTGAGGTAGATGTTCTGAATATGATGTATGATACCGTTGAAAATCTGGTCAACGAATACCACGATTCGGGAATGTTTGAAGATTTTGAATTGGAACTGATCCGCCACATGTCGATTGATTCGCCGGTATCGGAAAGCGAGTTCAGCAAAATGAAAGCAGAAGAAATCACCGATGCAATTTATGAGAAAATGATTGCATCGTACACCCGGAAAGTAGAAGCTATTTCACGGCAGGCTTATCCTGTTATCAAAGATGTATACGAGCGTAAATCACACCTCTACCAGAATATTGTAGTGCCTATTTCCGACGGCAAACGCCTGTTTCAGATTGTGACCAACCTCGAAGCAGCATACAACAACAAAGGAAAAGAACTGGTAAAATCGTACCAGAAGCAGATCGTTCTTTCGACCATCGACGAAGCATGGAAAGAACAGTTGCGCGAAATGGACGACCTGAAACAATCGGTGCAGAATGCCACTTATGAACAGAAAGACCCGTTGCTGATCTACAAATTCGAGTCGTTTAACCTGTTTAAACTGATGGTTGGCAAGGTGAACAAAGATATTGTTTCAACCCTGATCAAAGGGCATATCCCGATCAGCGACCCGGACGAGGTGAAAGAAGCCGCAGCCCGCAGCCGTACCGATATGAGCCGTTATTCAACATCCAAATCAGAAGTACCCGGAATGCCGGGATCGGGTGACCATCAGCCAAAAGAACCGCAAAAAACACAACCGGTACGGGTTGAGAAAAAAGTGGGACGAAACGATCCCTGTCCTTGTGGCAGCGGGAAAAAATTCAAGTCGTGCCACGGCGCCGGACAGGTTTAAAAACGAAAATATCAGATAATGGATTTTATAACCTACATACATTGGGACGTAAGCCCCGAAATATTTAAACTCGGATGGTTTTCCGTTCGCTGGTACGGACTGATGTTTGCAGTTGGCTTTTTGGGCGGTTATTACATGGGCGAGCGGATGTTTAAATACGAAAAGATTGACCTTAAATGGCTGGAGAGCCTTTTCATGTACCTGATTATTGCCACCATAGTGGGGGCGCGTCTCGGACATGTTATTTTCTATGGATGGGATTACTATTCGCAGCATCCGTTTGAAATAATAAAAGTATGGCATGGCGGTCTGGCCAGTCATGGCGGTGCATTGGGTATTGCCATTGCGCTGTTTTACTGGAGCCGGAAAGTGTCGAAACGCCCGCTGGTATGGGTACTCGACCGGGTAGTGATACCCACGGCGCTGGTAGCTGCACTCATCCGTTTTGGTAATTTAATGAATTCTGAAATTTACGGGGTTGAAACCACTATGCCATGGGGCTTTATCTTCTTGAGAAATGATGAAATGGTGGCAAAACATCCGACACAGATTTATGAATCGCTCAGCTACCTGATAACTTTTGGAACAGTCCTTTGGATGTACTGGAAAACCACGTCGAAAGATCGTCAGGGCCTTATTACCGGTGTTTTCTTTATCATGGTATTTGCAGCCCGTTTCTTCATCGAATTTGTGAAAGAAGATCAGGAAGCTTTTGAAGCAGCAATGACCCTGAATATGGGACAAATTTTAAGTATTCCGTTTGTATTGACGGGAATATTCCTGGTTTTGCGGGCTTTAAAACGTGAACTGATAGTATATAAAGTTTGATATTTCATCACAAAAAAAATATAAAAGGTGGAATCATTATCAAATATGGTTTCACCTTTTTAAATTTCTGCTTTTTGTTTAATATTTGATGTTTCCCTTGATTTTACCTGCAATCTGAGTTAAACATATTCGCCGGCATCGTGTTGTATTGTTTGAATTCAAAAAACAGAACAATGACCATGCAAGATACAGGCCGTCAGCGGCTGCCGCGTTGGATGAAATCACCACTCCCAAGTGGAGAAAATTATTCGAAGGTGAAACGTCTGATTGCCGAACACCGGTTGCATACAATATGTACCAGCGGAAATTGTCCTAATAAAGGAGAGTGCTGGAATGCCGGTACTGCCAGTTTCATGATTATGGGTGAAAAATGTACCCGCAACTGTCGCTTTTGTTACGTAAAAAACCTGATTCCCGATCCGCTTGACTGGGAAGAGCCGCGCCGTTTGGCTGAAACCATCCGTACTCTTGGTTTGAAACATGTCGTAATCACTTCAGTTGATCGCGACGATCAGCCTGATGGCGGCGCCCGTTTTTGGGCTGAAACCATCCGGAAAGTGAAAGAGATCAATCCCGGAACGACCATGGAAACATTGATTCCCGATTTTAACGGACGGGAAGAATTGGTACAAAAAATAATTGAAGCAGGGCCCGAAGTGATTTCACATAATTTGGAAACCGTGCGAAGGCTGACATCGAAAGTGAGAAGCGCCGCCCGGTACGACCGCAGCCTGAAAGTTCTGCAATTCGTAGCCAATGCAGGAATTGTTTCCAAATCGGGGATCATGCTTGGATTGGGAGAAAAACCGGACGAAGTGCTGGAAACCATGGACGATCTTTGCTCGGTGAATTGCAAAGTGCTGACCATCGGCCAATATCTTCAGCCCGACAGTAACCTGATGAAAGTGGAAGAATATATTCGGCCCGAAACTTTTGAATTTTATCGCGAGGAAGGCATGAAACGCGGTTTCTCGCATGTTGAAAGCAGTTCGCTCGTCCGTTCATCCTATCACGCAGAAAAACATGTTTACTAATACTGAAAAAATAACCCGGCCGAATAATTCTACCGTGCATAGAACAAGGCACAAGGTAATTTCCGTTGAAAATCTGACCCCGGAGACCTTTGTCGTCCGGATTGAAAAGAATGACTTCCGGTTTGAACCCGGTCAGTACGTGGTATTTCGCATTCCTGAACTGAAACAAGGCCGTGAATATTCGATTTACAGCGGGGCAAATGAAACGTATCTCGATTTTCTGGTCCGTGAAATCCCTGAGGGAAGTTTTTCGAGGTATCTGCGCCATATTAAAACCGGTGAAATCGTTGAGTTGGAAGGGCCAAAAGGGTTTTTCATTCTCGATGAACAGGCGAAACAGGGAGCGCCTCTGCTTTTTGTGGCTACCGGCACCGGCATTTCGCCATTCCATTCGTTTGTGAAAAGTTTCCCGGATTTAAATTACAACGTTTTGCATGGGGTTCATTTCGATGACGAAGCCTACGGACGAAAATCTTTTATTCAGGGGAACTTTACACTGTGTACATCGCGCGTCGACAAGGGCGATTACTTCGGAAGGGTCACTTACTTTCTGAAAGAGCATCCGGTCGCAAGAGATACCATCTGCTATCTCTGCGGAAATTCGGAAATGATTGAGGAGGTCGCCGGAATTCTTGAAAACTATGGCATCCCTCCTGAAAATATACGCACAGAGGTGTTTTTTTAACGTGGATTGCCTGATAAGATAAATGTTGAAAGATATCAGAAATAATTATCAGCAAAATGAGTTGCTGGAAAAGGATGTAAAAGAAAATCCGCTGGAACAATTCCGGATTTGGCTGGATGAATCGCTGAGAAGCAAGGTAAACGAGCCAACGGCCATGGTATTATCTACCGTCGACGGGCAAAACCGGCCACATGCAAGAGTGGTGCTTTTGAAAGAACAGAACAGCCAGGGTTTTGTGTTTTTTACCAATTACAGCAGCGCAAAAGCCGGACATATTGCAATTAACCGGTTTGCCTCGCTTACTTTTTTCTGGCCCGAATTGGAACGGCAGGTGCGCATTGACGGAAGTATAGAAAGAATTAGCGGCAAACTGTCGGATGAATATTTTGCCTCCCGTCCGGTCGATAGCCGGTTGGGCGCCTGGGCATCGCCACAAAGCCAGGTAATAAGTTCGAAAAGCGTGCTGGACGAAAGTTTCAGTAAATACAGGAAAAAATTTGGCGATGAAATTCCGCGTCCACAGAACTGGGGCGGCTACCTGGTAATTCCGTACCAGATTGAGTTCTGGCAGGGGAGGCCTAACCGTCTGCACGACCGGATTTGCTATCAGTTGGAAAAAAACGGCTGGAAAATTGTTCGGTTGGCGCCATGATTTTATTCTAAGAAAATTAATACATCGTATTACTCATCTGGAACATGGGTAAATACATTGATATGAGAATGAGAGCGACAAAGAATCCGATGAAAATAATTAATACAGGTTCGAGTAATGTATTTAAGACAGAGACTTTGTGTTGTATTTCTTCGGAATATTGCCTGCTAAGGTTGTTGTAAATATCATCCAGCTTGTTTACTTCTTCACCTACTTTAGTTAAAGAGATTATCTTGGCATCAAAAACGGAGTACATTTGAAATGATTCATGAAGTAGTTTTCCGTTAACAAGCTCCTTTTCAATTTCAGCCAGCGCTTTTTCAAAAGGATAAAACCCAATGATTTTTTGGATTAGTTGTATCGATGTTACTACGGGTATTTTTGACGAATTCAGGAGAGAAAAGGTTTGACAAAACTTGGCGAGATATACTTTCTTCACAATGGTTTTAATTCCGGGCACCCGTAATATAAATTCAGATGTTATTTTGCGGTAAAAATCTTTTTTCCTTACCATAAGTATTAGAGTAGTGATTGCTGAAACGACGACAATCATACTCCATGAAT
The DNA here is from genome assembly GCA_003506435.1 of Prolixibacteraceae bacterium. GTDB lineage: Bacteria > Bacteroidota > Bacteroidia > Bacteroidales > Prolixibacteraceae > GWE2-42-39. The sequence goes on along the minus strand of DOAQ01000042.1, from coordinate 186,248 downwards.
ATTTCGAAATAAACTCAGAAGTTTGTATAACAATACGGGTCAATGTGGGAAGTTCGCCATTGAACCTTTTAAAAAGCTCTTCAAACATAGGTACAATAAAGTTCATCATGAACAAAACCACGACAACTGCAGTAATGATTACTAATACCGGGTATGAAAAAGTATTGATGAGTTGCCTTTTTTGTTTTATACGCTGAGAAAAATGTTGTGCAAGTTGATTCAGAACAGTGTATAGATTTCCTGTTTCTTCACCGATCTGAACCGTAAAATATTCATACATCGATATTTTTCCTGTTTCACGAAGAGCATCGGATAAGCTGACACCTTTTATTAGCTTGTCATATACATTTTGATAGAATTGCCTGATTTCTTTTTTATTTTCTTCCATCAATACCAGGAAACTGCTTTTAATATCGAGACCGGAACCAATTAATATACCTAATTCAGAATATAAATCTTCTTTCTTTTTTAAGGAAAGTTCCTTTTTCCTGAAACGGATATCAATGGAAAGGCTCTTGTGCCACTCAATCCCTTGCTGTTTCGATTTCTTTAGATCTATATTTCGAAGGTCAATACTCAAAATTTATCTCCTTATCTTTTAGTAGTTGATTAGACCAATATTTTTTCTCAAATGTCATCTGTAATGTATCTTTCTTATTTTCAAACCATAATGTGAGTTGATATATTCTGCCATAATCACTATATCCGGCAACCTGATATGAATATTTCCCCGCATAAATAGTGTCCGGTTGAGATGTCTGGTTTCTGATTATAGCATCGTCTGACAATATGTATTCGAATTCTTTGTCTTCACAAAGAAAGCATAGTCCCTTTTCTTTTTCTGTGATATTATGCGCACGGAAAAAAAGCATTTCAAACTCAGAACTTACCAACAAAAGCCGGGACAGGTCTGATTCTTTTTTTTGATCTAAATACCGGGTCATAATATTGTAGGACAGATATACTATTCCCAATAGAAAAAATGATAATATCAGGGCAACAATCATTTCGAGGATAGTAAATGCCATTATTTTTTTTGATGCGAATATTTTATTTCTCATTTCAATTGGTAATTGTTGGTTTATTCAACATTCTTGTCTTTTAATTTATCTGCTGTCACTCTCTGTTTATTTTCCATGAAAACTTTTTCTCCCAGCATTCTTCCTTCATTATCACATGCAGACACTATCACCCTGCATATATTTTGCATACTATCATTTTCTTCTGAAACAACCGATATTTCAAATCCTTGACAATTAAAATCCGCATATTCTTCCCAGTTATTTCTGGTGATATTGGTAAGAGTTAATCTGGCTTTTTGTTTTAAAGAAATGTTGTTACTCTTCTGGCTTTTTAAAATGATACTGGTTGAGATCGAAAATATAATCATACAAACAATCAATGCTACAATAACTTCCATGACTGAAGAAGCAATAAGTTTTTGTCTATTGTATGCTTTAAAAAACTTCTTCATTACAATTTTTAGTCAACGGGTTGTCAATTAATGATATGCCGTTGTATTCAACAGGCAATCTTTCAATGTCGATACACACATTCACAAGGTAATTCTCGTATAGACCTTTTTTGTCTCTTTTTATAAATCCCCGGGTATATAAACTGCCAAATATGATTCCATCAAAAGTACAATACCCATTGCAATAAACTTGTCCGATAAGTTGGCACCCTGATTCAATGATTAATGCTTCCTTTCCTCCCGGAGTATTATTGGCAACAATTATTTCTCCCTGAAACTGTGTTGAACTTCCAAGTACTATTTGATCAGAACTTTTTGTGTTATTCATAAATAAAACGGAAGAGACCTTTATTACTGATGATTCACCAGTTTCGATCCTGTTTTTAGCCATGAATTGGCCTTCACCTGTAAAACCTTCATTCATGACAATCGAATCTGCAAAGACAATACAGTTTTTAAGCCTTACGGTATGATCGAATGTAAGTTTTGTTCCGCAAATAATGATGTTCCCTTCAAAATAATGGCGCGATAGAAAATAATCGTCAGGGCAGGCAACTACCAGCGAAGGAGATGAAAATGAATTTGTTAAAGTGTCAGACCGAAGTTCATCTATATTTATCCTGTTTTCCGATCCTTTAATGATATTCTTCACCTGAAAATATCTTTCCATCCATTTACGATTAAGTTCAGGCAATTCGTTATTTGCTTTATAGCTATTTCCGTTGACAAATGATTCCCGGGTATATCCGATACCTCCCACATAGGCTTTTCTGACACCATAGGCCGGTAAATATGAATTATTGCCCAGATAAGTTTTACCGCCGACTGATAAGTAACGTTTTGGGTCGGATAAGTACAATGAAGGCAACATATTACTTTTCCGGATATTGTCGGAAAATAAATATATTCCGGATAGCCGGGACTGTGTATGTGAAGACGAAATTTTCACGGCATCATAAAACCCCCACGGTTGAATGTTAACTTCTGTTTCGTAACTTGAATTATTAGTTATCTGAAAATTGTGTGACGGAGTTTCAAATAATTTCGGGTTATTCTCCATGATAACAATCGCCGATCGTATGTTCTCTATTAACTGGGTTTGCCTTTGGCCCTGAAATATTTCCAATGCATTTAAACGCACGAAAACTAAAAACAAGGACAACATCATCAGCCCCAGCAATGAAAAAACAATGGTAAATTGCAATGCCCCTCCATACAGTCTTTTTTTATATATGCTCATTATACTATTCCGAAAGCTTAGGCTCATCTGGGGTCTGTTTTTTCTTGTTTTTCTTCTCTGTTCCGGATTGTTTTCGTATTGATTTCAGGGAAAGTTTTCTGGTGTTCTTTTTAAGTTCTCCGGACCGGTATATTTCAATACATAACGGTTTTTGCTTTTCTATGATAGTTCGTTTACCATGCAACTGGTTATTTTTATAGCGCTCGGTGGTTGTTTGTGTTTGTGTGACGCTGATCTTCTGAAGTATAAACCCTTTTCTCCATTTCTCCATTCCGGCTATTTCTCCTTCTTTATTCCAGAATTTCCAGTCTCCGTCTTTTGTTCCGTAAAAAAAAGTACCTTTTCCGGTTAACCTTCCGGAACGGTCAAATTCTTCGTAGTTTCCATGCAGCAAATTTCCTGAGAAGTCTCCTCTGCTTGACCTCATCTTTCCGTTATTATGCCAGTAATAGTTTATCAATGGGTTCGTCTTCCTGCTTATTTCCCGATATATTACAGCATATTGCAATACTTTTCCCGGCTCTTCCTGAACAACAATATGAACAAAAGGGCTTTCGGAACGGGCGCTGTTCAGAATCAAAATAAAAGGTATTATCAGCGCCGGCTTAAAAAAATGTATCCTATCCATTCTGCATAAATTCATAATTACTTTTGTTATTTTTTTGAAAACCATTTCATGCCACTTTGGTACCTTACTTTAATGGAATCTTTAGTTATTCCGGTTAGAATATAGCCATCCGAAAAATTGTCATTGAGCATCAGTATTTTGTTTTCTCCGTTAATTGTAATATGTGCCCTGGCAATATCTCCGTTCAGAATGTAGCCGTTAAACCGGATATCAGGCCAGTTATATTTCGGTACGGAAGGAGGGGAGACCCTTGTTTTTTCTGTCTTTTTAACAGGAACTGCTATCTTTTCGATAGAAAAAGGGTCAGGGTAGTTATTGAGAAGCTTGTATTCCTCATTCCGGACGATTTTTTCTTCTTTTGCAACCGTTTCGGGCATGAAATTTCCCGGAGCAGTATTACTGTCCCGTGCAATTATTTTATATACGATAAGCCCCCATACAACAATTACAGCAGGAATTAATACAAAATATGTGAATTTCTTATTTTTCACTTTTATATTCCTCTCAGTAAATAGTCAATGTTCTCATGGTATAGTTTGTTTCAGACGAATCATTCTTTGCCTTCACCCTCCATTGATAGCTTCCGGGAGTCAGGCTTAACTGGATTTGTGTTCCGGTCTGTTCCGTATTTTTTATTACACTTTCGGTGTTCGAAAACGATGGCTTTACCAGTTGAAATTCATAAACTTCTGCATTTGGAACTTTTTCCCACCAGAAGGTAATACTGGTAAGATTTGTCGAAAGATTATCAGCCGGGGCCATCAGGTTTACATGGATCAGCGAAAGGTTACTTTCTTTCTGTATCTCAAGAAAACGGTACTCACTGTAACTACTCTGGTTTCCGGCCTTATCCGTAGCATAAATTCTCCATTTATATGTTCCTGCTTCTTCAAAATTGTAATTGAGGAATTTTTGCATCGTTGTTTTACCGGTCATCTGTACAACCGCATTATTCAGTACCTGGTAAATTTCCAATGTGTAGGTAAGGCCATTGTCTGTTGCATCGGCTGGTTCCCACGAAAATTCGATGAGATATTCTTCGGTTACCAGATTATTGGCAGGAGCTTTTAATTTTGGAGTCTCAGGCTTGGTGAGGTCAACAGTCAACGTTCGTACAGAATATTCTGTTGAACTACCGTTCATGGGGTCAGTTGCTTTAACTCCCCATACGTAGGTGCCATCGCTGAGCGTCACTTCTGCCCCTGTTTGATTTGTATTGGTATCATGAACGGTCGCTCCGCTCTCCCATGTATTTTTCTTTATCATGAAGTTATAACCGGCATTTGCATTTATCTTCTCCCATGTAAACTGTACCGGCGATTGATTGCTCAGCGCTTCATGTGCGGGGGTAAGCAAACTTACTTTCTTATCGCTCAGATTAGTTCCGTAAACTGTAAACGAAGCAGTACTGTATGCTGTTTCGTATTTGCTGTTAATTGCTTTCACCCTCCATTCATAATTGCCCGCTTCCAATTCCAGGATCAATGAATTACTGTCGGACAACTGATCAAATACCAGTTTCCCCGGATTTGAAAACGAGGAAGTGACTATTTGCACACGGTAATTATCGGCCCCTTCTGTTTCTTCCCACCAAAAAGTTACATCACTCCGGGTACTTGTACTTTTGTCAGCCGGGGTTAATAATTGTACATGCTTATTTGAGATATCAGCAGGCAAAAGAATTTCAAAGACAGATGCAGGTGAGAAATAACTGGTATTTCCAAACCGGTCGGCTGCATTAACACGCCAGAAGTACATCCCCTGATTCCCGATATTAATATAGGTTGAGGTATCCGTCAACTGCTTTTCAATAATCCGATTTTTTAGCTCTGAATCTGAATATACTTCCAGATTATAGGTAGTTCCTTCACCGGTTTTGCTCCAAATCAGGTTAACCAGAGGGTTGTACAGCGTATCCTGATTAGCCGGCTTCACTAACTGCGGTATTCCGGGCGCCGTTTTATCAATAGTAAGGGTACGTACCGTATAATCCGTTTGCTTTTTTGTTACCGTATCAACTGCTGCAACCCCCCAGGCATAGATTCCGTCGTTCAGATTAAAATTGCAACTGGTTGAAAACACATTTGTCCCAAATACAGAATCACCGGCCCAATTATTTTCTTTTATTCTGAAGCGATAATAACCGGCGCCTTCAACCGAATCCCATTTAAATATGAAATTGCTTTCAGGGCTGGTTATCTGATCTGCCGGAGACTGAAGGGTCACTTGTCGGGTGGAGATGTTGAATTCCGGAAGAATGGAAAATGACGACATAAAATAGCCGGTCGAATAGGCCGAATTCATGGCTTTTACCCTCCACTCGTATGTTCCTGTATGCATAATGGTATCACACACATTCGTTTCCAAAAGGGTGTCAAATACCAACTTATGTGCAGTGGCAAATCCGGGTGTTACTACCTCAAGTTGATAGCTGGAAGCTCCGGGAACCTCCTCCCATCTGAATTTGATCTGATTACCGGTTGTTTTCAGTCCCGGAGAAGGAGACTGCAATTGAAATGTAAACCCGGTAATATCTTCAACAAAAATATCATCGCAACTCAGAAGAATAAGCATGATCCATAAGAACATACGGCTAAACGCCTTTATATTACCGGGGGTTAATGATTTCATAATTTTGAAGTAATAGGGTTATACTTAAAAACTCTTTATTCTTTTTATGGTCTTTCTTTTTTCTGAAGTTAACCGATACCAGTCTTCCTGTTTTTTCATTCCGTTCGAGCTGGTACACCATTTTCAACAAGTCGGAATAAGCGCCTTCGAGCTCGGCGAATATGGTAGTTACCTTATAGTTATTTACAACAACCTGGTGTATATCCGGAAAATTAACGATCCGGATATCCCCGATATGCCCGCAGATTGAAATCAATTCATCAAAAGTCTGCTCTGTGGGCAAATTAGTATCATGAATCCCCAATGCCAGGTCGAATTGTTCGATTTCCGATTGAATCCGGTTCTTTTGCGATACGGTGAGAGCTGAAGATTCAATGCTGCTTTCTGTCTTTTCTATTTGCCGGTACGATGTCAATGTTTTTACAAATGCTCCCTTCCATGCAACGAAAATTACAATAACCGATATGAAAACGGTTATCCAAAGCCTCTTTTGATATTTGTCTGTACTATTCAGTTGCATCGTTCAAAATAATTTCCAGTTCAAACTCAGCATTATTATTGTCGTTGTTGTAATGGTATATTTGCTTGTTCACTTTTGTCACCCATGCAGCATTGTTTATTTTTTCCATAAAACTGCTGAACGCAGACGGGTTTGGCGAAATACCTTTTACCTGCATGGTATTTCCCCGGAATTCAATGATATTATCTTCTTTTATTTTGCCTGCAACAGGGCAAACTAAAAGCTCTGTAAAGCGGACCCCTTCTGAGGAAAACGATGCCAGCCTGTCGGCATAGAAAGCAAAAGAATAGTTATCAGGCACATAATTCTGGCTCGCGAACTGTTTCTTTTGCATCAGGTCTTCCTGAAGTTCTTTTATTTCTTCCTGAAGCTTAATCTCTTCCTGTGACTCAAGATTTAATTTATTGAGCTTTTTATTGAAATTATCGAAGCACAGGAAATTGATCAGCAGTAAAATGAACAAACCGGCTCCGGCATACCTCAAAATATGTTCAGAAAGTCGTTGGGCTGTATATTCTTTTACTCTTTGCTTCACCCCGGGGATGAATGTTTCTTCCTCCGGCGTGCCAATATAAAAATTCAGTCCTGCACATAACGCTATTATTTCATTCGAGGTACGTTCTTTACCTGCAAATTGATAAGTTTGGCTGGTCGTGTCCCGGCTTTTTGCTATATCAACGATTTTGCCGTCTTTAATGAGCAGGGTATTTCCTCCGGATGTGAATTCTGTTACCAGATCGTCAAACAGTTGTATAAATCGTTGCAATCCGCTAAATCCCGGCGAAACATTGTAAAACGGGATATGGACAAGTTCCGGTTCATTCAAAATTGAATCGATCTGTTCCTTTCGGAAAAGCGCCACCAGCTTCTCGGTATCCGACAGTTCAGTATACCGGACCAGATATTCTTCCGGATCAATATTCGGGATGCTTTGCTTTATATCATTTTGATTGGCCTCAACGATCCGTTGCACCAGACCATTTCCCTGGATACAAAGAATAGTTGGTGTCTTTTCTGCAAAGGATGGAAGATCTTTAAATGAACCTAATTGTTCCTGAACAAAGCAGGTGTCAACAGATTTTTTTCGTTTAATCAATTGATAATACGATATTTCAATACTGGATTTGTGCTTGTCTACCAGCAAAATACCAACCTTTTTATATTTTAAAACCGATCCTATGTGCAGTAAAAGATCCATGGTACTTTCTACTTTTTACTTTCTACTTTTTACTTTCTAGTATATCACTGTCGGTCGTATAAAAATATTAAGATGCGATTTGTTTTTCCGTTCGCTTTTACTTGCAAATACCCAGTTTAGCACAGGTATTCTCGACAAAAAGGGCCATCCGCTGCGATTCGAAGAATTAAGGCTCTCTTCCAATCCGCCCAATAAGATCATTTCCTGGTTTTTTACCCGGATCATCGAACTGAATTTTCGTGATTCCAGGCCGGGAGGGGCCGTTTCTTCAATACGCTCAGTAAAATCAGACTGTTCTACATCAATGTTCAGGGTTACCTGGCCGTTGCCCGCAACAATGGGTTTTATGCTGATCCCCAGTTTGGCTTCAACCGGCTTGTATTGCGACTGTGTTTGTAACTGCGGGTTCTGGGTCCCCCATATATTCGACAACTCTTCTTTGTAATATTCGGTTTGTCCGATCGACATGGTGGCCGAATGGCCGTTTAGAGTAGCCAGTTGGGGGGTACTCCGTATTTCCAGAATGCCATCGGTTTCCATCGCCTTCAGTTTCACATAAAAGTTAGGACTTACTTTTCCCAGGTTCGCAAGACCAACCCTTCCCAGAAAATTATTTACCGATCCGGCGTTCATCGTATAGTCGAGCCCCGGATTAATCTTTCCGCTGGTTGGTTCTGCCTCTGCATCCAGCCCGAGTTCAAGCCCTGTTTCAATCTCAAAGTTTTTGCCTGCATCCACAATAATGACATCGATAAGAATGACCGGGACCACAATGTCAATTTTTTCTATGCTCTTTCTGAAATAAAAAATCTGGTCGGCATCGCCCCATACCATGATGCTGTTTTGCTCATTAAATTCCTTGATGATAAGCTCCTGTTTTACCTGTTGGGGGATAATGGCAATCAGTGAATCGACCCTGCGATTGTTCAGTTTTATCAGTTCAAAGCTTTTTATGTCAGATAATTTTCTGGCTCCTGTAAATAGAATATTTCCATCCATCCGGTAGGTATTCTCCGAGCCGTAAAACAATGCATTCAAGAAACCGGACAGATCAGTATCCCGGGCATTTATGCTGGTTTTGGCTTCCAGCGAACTCAGCATATATACCGAATAGCCCGATTGAAGAGCCAGTTCCTTCAGTATATCTTCCAGCGGAACATCATTTATTTCTGCGGTAATCAGTCCGTTGGTATATCCAAGATTGAATTTTTTCTCCTTTTTACCCGATTGGACATTGGGTGTTTCGCCCGGATTTTTTGTGTTGGCCGGGGAAACAGAGAAAAGCTGCGGGGTCATTTCCCGTATATCCAGTTTATTGGTTGCAGCCAGTTGCAACAGGGCTTCGTTAAATCGTATTTTTTTTGCATACCCGTTTATATTGAAACCAGGCACTTCGGGCGACAGAACAAAGTTACATCCTGTTTTCTCTGTAAAATGGCTGAAGAATGCCTCTCCTGTTATTTTATAAATATCGTAACTCAGTAAGGAATCTTCTGTCATCTCAACAAAAAGGCGTTTTTCATTATTGGGAACAGGCTGTATATGAATAATATTTCCGTGTACTTTAAGGGTTAGTTTGTAGTTTGAACACAAATAATCAAGAACATCACGGGCTTTCACATTGTTGAAATTTGCATTAACAGAGTAATTGATACCCTGATCCATGGTAATATTCAGACCCGCCGTATTACCCAGCGTCCTTACCAGTTCCTGTATCGTGATATTGCTGAACGAAATATCCACGTTTTGATTTAACTGGGGTATTGACGAAACCGATAAGGAATCGAGAACAGAGGAAAGCTGATTATTGGTCTGACTTTTTACTCCGGTAGCAATATACATCAGCAACGCTATAATAACAGTTTTTGTCATGGGATGATGATCGGGTCAGTTGTATAATAATATATGAAATAAAACAGAAGTAAATATATTATTGATATTTGTATTTTTCGGCATCAGAAAAGATTGTTTAATAACATATATTATAACTTGATTTTTTTAAAAAAGCAGGGTTACCTCCTGTTTTGTACATAGCTGTATATCTTGTTGATAATATTTTAAAAATGACGAAGTATTTTTATATGAAAAGTGATTTGTATTCAAAATTAAATTTTTATTTTAGCTGAACGTTTAATATAAGTTGTTTGATAGCCTGTTTTGAATGTTTAATAATATTTGGCAAAGTATTTTGTCTCTATTTGTGCGGAAGCCTGGCTTTATTGCCAGGTACAGTAAGGATCAGTGGTCTATTAACTGATGCTTCTACCCTGAATGCAGTGAACATGTGTATCGCAACAAAAAAAAATACCCTGCCCCGGTTTTCCGGAGCAGGGCAACATTAAAGTTTTATTAACAGGGAATCGCAGTCCCGATTAACACTACAAAAGTATGAAAAAAAACGTTTAAACCGCCTTTTTGTTTTCGTGCCGTTGATTACGCTCCGGAAATATTGTTTTTACTGTTCGATCCAACCCGGTCAAAAAGAAAAACCCTGTCAGAAAAAGAACTTGTGAGGTGAAGAAAGTGGTTTTCTGCCTGCAACCCGGAAGCCGGGGGCCTTTACTGGCTCTTTCCAGTCTCCGTTGCCCGATAGGGGCCGTGTTCCGCTCTTTTTACATGTGGCAATAAGATGGCCACGTGTCATACGGAATTATTCCTTGTATTATCAGAAACTGTTTAAAATTCGAAATGATGCCCAAAATCAAAAAATTTACCCCATCCTTAAAGGGTGATTTTTTGATTTTTCGGGCTCCCTTCAGGGGTCGGGGTAACCCGAAAAATCAATATGAGTGAAATTTAAACAGTTTCTCAGTTACCATTAAAAAAAATCAAAAACAATGGAAAACGATGTTTTGACCTATGCTTTGTTTGAAAACCATCTGACAAGCGACCCGAACGATTACATGGCCGTTACTACCAACGCCATCAGCCTCGGCCAGAACGCAGTAGTACAACTGATGCTGAAACGGGGCTCAACTCTTACCGAAACCGATATACTGGCTGTACTGAAAATGGAACGCGAAGTAATATGCGAACAGGCCGCCATGGGCAACAGCATTACAACGCCTCTTTTCAACCTGAGCATGAGTATCAAGGGGGTCTTTAACGGAGCTGACGACACATACGACCCGGCCCGGCATTCCATTAAATTAAACCTTACCCCCGGGACAGAACTTCGCAATGCGGTTGCACTGATTAAAACCCGGAAAGTACGGGCCGAAAAGGTGTCCCCGATCATCGACCGGATAGTGGATGCGGCTACCGGCAGCGTGAACGACCAGCTCAGTTCGGGAGGACTGGCTGTTCTTCGGGGTTGTTACCTGAAATACGATGCCGCCGACCCGCTGCAGGGTATCTTTTTTATTGCCACCGATAACACGGAAATCCGGGTTGAAGTGATTTCGCTGAACAAACCCGGCGAACTCCATTTTCAGGCCCCGGCGCTGGCGACAGGAGAATACCGGGTGGAGGTACGTGCCATAATCAAAGGCAGGAAAGAAATTTCTGCCGGAATACTCGGCGCCGCTGTTACCGTGGTAGGGCGTTAAACATTATGAAAAACCGGAGAAAACAAAAACAGGGGTAACCGGCCCGGCCTTGTGCCCCTGTTTTCCGGTGACAGGATAAGCTAACTAACTGCAACCGGATAACAGAACTAACTACTTCCGGATAAGTTAATTAACCGGAACAGATAGTTAGAACTAACCGAAGCAGATAGTTAGAACTAACTGGTGTAGATAGTTAGAACTATCTGAAGTACGATAAAAGAAAAACCAAGAGAGAAATAGCAGAATTAGTTATGACAGGAATAGTTGACATTTATACAATTGGCAGTACAAAAAAAATTGAACTGCCGGGTGTAAAAATAGAATGGGAAATAAAAAATAAAAAAATAAAAAATCTGAATTTATTATGAAACAGGTATGTTTAATTTTAAATGGAACTTTAAATAGACCAGACTGGCTTACAGAATACACCCGGTTTCCAAAGAATAGCTGTATATGGATGAGAAAATGCGCTACTCTTGTCATTTTGTGGGGTTTATCGTTATTAAGTACAAAAGCACAGAATGAATCGGTGATACCCCCTTCGCCTGTTTCGGCTGAATTTGCAAAGTATGTAAATTTTGAAGTTGCGTTATACCACGGAATTCCTGAAATTTCAGTCCCTTTATACACCATCAAATTAAAAGGAGGCCTTACCATTCCAATCAACCTATCCTATCATGCTTCTGGAATTAAATTTGGACAAGAATCGGGTGATGTAGGACTTGGTTGGGTATTAAATCCAGGGTATCGAATATCGCGGAACATTAATGCATATGCCGACGAACTTTATCAAATGCCATCCAGTTTCAGTTCCTCATTGAATAGTCCTGCAACTGGATTAGACAGGTTCCAAAGGGATCAGTTTCTCGCACGGTTCATTGCTGATGACCCTTTTACAAATGTTTATGACATTTTAGACGGGGAATATGACCAATTTACTTTTTCCATGCCTAATGACGGAGGAAGATTTATTATAACCGATAGGGTCAATAAAATTGTTACCCCCGATGAAGCATCAACCCTAAAATTCGATTATCTCGTTGGAAGTTGTACCAATTGTACACTCGAAGGAACAACCCCGTATGGCATAAAAGGGTTTCAAATAACCGATGCACAAGGTGTTAAATATTCTTATGGAGAATATTTGGTACAAACCACCTGCCCTATTGAAAGAACTACTCTTTCCGGGGTTTATGGAGGGCTTGCACCTACAGCATGGGGATTAACCGATATTGTTACTCCTGTGGGCGATGAAGTAAAATTCAAATACGAACAACGTTGGGTGGGCGGACATGGCTGTTCTCAGACTATGACTGTTTCTGAAGCACATAATTCATTTGGCGGTTTTTTATCTGAAGTTTCAGAGTCAGAAAATTGCAATGACTATTATTATTCATTTTTACCTACGGAAATAACAACTCCTTACGAAAAAATTATAATTACCCGATTGAGCCAGTACGACAACAGGATTAGCAATATTCAGATATTTTCTTCAGATGAAGTTTTGTACCGAAGGGTTAATTTTTATTATACCACAGGGTGGTATGTTGGAGGCCCCAGTTACACAAATAACTATAATTTATTGGACTATATAACTATTACCGATAAAAATAATCAGGCTATAGAAACCTATGATTTCGATTATTATCCATGTCCTACACAATCCCAGTATATGCCGGATGAATTTGGTTATATAATGACGAGTGATCTGACAGAATATCTCCATGAAGATTTTGAAGACGACTTATATTACGAGTTAGGTACTATTCATTGTAACCCACAAAGCCATATACGAAAAGCATTGAATTTACACTCGGGGGTAGGGGATGTTTTCTCTTCCCGGAAAAGTGAAACTGAGGTGCCAAATTTTTTGTCTCTGAAAAAGATTATTTATCCGACAAAAGGATATACTGAATACGAGTACGAGAAGAACATATATACTGATACTTATAATAGCGCTACACAAAAAACAGGCATGAGAATAAGTAAAATTACGAGTTCCGATTTGCTGACCAATGAGTCGCTGGTACGCAGATTTAAATATGGCACCAGTGAATGTGGTTATGGCATTGCAAACTTTATGGTGAACCATAATTTATTTGTTAGAGAGAATCCTTATCTTGATTTTAGAAATTATGAGCATGAATGCGGAGATTATTGTTTTTGTAGTGAAACAGCAAACCTTGTAAAAAGAATAACAACTTATTCTTCAAATATGCAAGGAGAAGCAGGCGCTATCGCTACTCAGTCCGGCTTTGTAAAATACCCTTGCGTTACCGAATACTATAGCAGTTCAACTTCAGGTAACGGGAAAACGGAATACTTATTTGAAATTGGAACACCTTATATTACTGACCCCTTACCGGTGCAAAATGCTTGTCCAGGAGGAGAATACCAAACATATCCCAGATATATTCTAACATACAAGCTATGGGATAAGCCTTACTTATATAAAAAAACTATATCTGATCAAAATAATAACACCCTATTGGTAGAAGATTTTTATTACAATCAGATGAGTACTGATTCTTATACAGGGTTAAAAGTAAGGCCATTTGCATCTACATCCGATGATCCGGTTATATATGATGCTTATCATTCATCCTATTATGCCAGTAGTGATAATTACGATCTGCCGTCTTTTTTTAATTATGGGCTATATACCTATGAAGTAGGAAAAAGAGAATTAATCCGAAAACAAATAACCGAGAACAGGGACGGGCAGGCAGTTGTTACTGATTACCGGTACAAATACAGCAACCTGTTGCCATCGAAAGAAACAATTACCCGAAGCACAGGAGATACACTGATTCATTACACCTCCTACCCGCTGGATTATGCCTCAGGCGAAACATTTATCGACAGTATGGTTTCCAATGGACTGATCGCTTATCCGATAGAGAAAGTCAGTTATTTAAATAACGGGTCAACTCAGAATATAATCTCAGGTGTTATTACAAAATACAAGACAGGAGGTAAAGGACTACCCGACAGCCAGTGGAGCCTGGAAACTTTTTCTCCTCTCAATTTGAGTTCTTTCAAATTCTCAAACCGTTTGACAGGAATATTGCCCCCGGCAGGGGAAAAGACCTCTTTTTCTCCTGACAGCATGTATGTCAGTGAAACATCTTTTGATAGTTACGACAGTAATGGAAATCTGACAAAAATGCTGGATAAAAAAGGAATGTACACTTATTACCTATGGGCTTATAACAATACATACCCGGTGGCAAAAATAGAAAGTAGTGTGAATTATACATCTCCTATGCCAACTGTCAGCGATGCTGGTCTGAGTAAAAGTGATGCGATTACCTCTGTCAATGCTGACATAGCCTATCTGCAAAGTTTACTGGGCAGTTTTATCAGTAATCCCGATAACAGGGTTAATCTCTATACTTACAAACCCCTTGTTGGCATGACCTCGCAAACCGACCCAAACGGTACTACAAACTATTACGAGTATGACGATTTCGGGAGGTTGGAATATATAAAAAATGATGACGGAGATATTGTGAAACGGTATGATTATCACTACCTGGAAACGGGACCGCCGTTCGGGTTAAGCACAACATCTGTTGATTTTCCGGTTGAGGGAGGGAACAGTAGTTTTACCATTACCACTGAAGAACCGTGGACCATAACCGGCAGCGCAGGGGTTTTTACCCTTGACCGATTGTCGGGAACAGGAAATGCAACCGTAAATATCAGTTGTCCGGTAAATACAAGTACCCAGCTCCGTACAGCAGAACTTCAGATCAACTACGGGGCAGGGCTGAGGTTTAATAAGACAATCCGTTTGTCGCAGCAGAATTTGTATCTTACGATACAGGGAGCGCGCGATGTTTGTAACGGAGAAAGCATTACCCTGTATGTTTCAACCAATTTACCGTATTTCTACTGGAATACTCCGGGAAGTCCTTCTTCAACCGAGATTACCGTTACCCCTGTGCAAACCACCACCTATACCGTGACCGGTATTTTGAGCGGAAATTCGTTTACATCTTCCGCAACGGTTCATGTTATATCGGCGCTGACTGTGAACACCAACGGCGACAGTCATCAGGTATGTGCGGGAGATCAGGCAGTAATTAATGTCTCGGGAGATGCCGATTATTACGTTTTAACGCCGGGGGGACAACGTGGTACATCGTTTTCTGTAAGTCCTTCTACGACTACTACCTATACGGTAACCGGCTACAGAATGGACTGCAATGCGGCATCCACCTCGAAAACTGTACTGGTTGAAGTATTGCCGTCACTCAGTGTTACAGCCTGCGACGACCTGATCATTGCGGCAGGTGGGAGCGCCACCCTTTCGGTGACGGGAAATGCCTCGGGATACACCTGGAACCCGGGAAATTATACAGGCAGCGCCTATACCGTTAATCCGGGACAAACTACTGTTTACAGTGTAGAGGGAACCAGTGGCAATTGCCGTTCAACGGACTATGTTACTGTAAACATTGGCAGCGGGAACCAGGTGTTTGCGGGCGAAGACAAGGTTATCTGTGCCGGCGCAAGTACCCTGTTAACAGCAACTGCATCCGGCGCTACATCGTATGTATGGACCCCGGGTAATCTGTCCGGCAGCACAATTGAGGTTACCCCTGCGGGTACAACCACCTATACCGTTACAGCAACATTTGAAGGGAACATTACTGCCACTGACCAGGTTACCGTTACAGTAAACAGTGCCCCCCAGGTACAGGCCGGTGATGACCGCGTGATTTGTTCAGGCGAAGTTATTACACTGACAGCAACCGGGACCGCCAGTTATACATGGTCGCCCGGAGGACTTACCGGAAGTTCGGTCACTGTCAGTCCGTCGGAAACAACAACCTATACGGTGACCGGTAAAGACGAAGCAGGCTGCAGTACAACCGACCAGATAACTGTAACGGTAAATCCCTCGCCGGTGCTGACCGTAACCCCCGACCATATTATTGATCCGGGAGGGGTAACAGTATCGGCAAGCGGAGCCGATTCCTATGTGTGGTCGCCGGGAACATGGAGTGGAAGCGAAATCAACTATGTCTGTAATTTCGATACCAAATATACCGTGACCGGAACAAACAACAACGGCTGTTCCGCCACAAAAGAGGTCAATATAACGGTACGGCCTTATATATGGATAACAACCGACAGGGATCCGTCGATATGCAGCGGGCAAAGTATTACCCTGACCGCCAAGGGGCGCAACGAACGGACCGAAGAAGAATATAGCTTTGTATGGAGCCCCGGTAACATGCAGGGGAAATCGGTCACCGTAAGCCCGGTACAGACAACTACCTACCAGGTAACTGCAACCGACAGCAGGGGATTAAGCAGCACGAAGGGAATAGAAGTGAAGGTAGCTGATGCAAATCCGGTATTTTCGCTTGCCGGCGCCCCCGGACAGGAAGATTTGATTATCTGCAGCAGTGAGGGCATCCGGCTTATAGCGACAGGCAATGCCGACACCTATACATGGAACCCCGGGAATTATACCGGGCAAAGCTATCAGTCATACCCGCAGGAAAATACTTCATATATAGTTACAGGTTCAAACGGCTGCGGCAGCGCTTCCCAGACAATAGCGGTTACCGTACATCCCAGCCCTGTATTTTCCACAACGTATACGTCTGAAACGGAGACTACGGGAACTACCGGCATGGTTTGTTCCGGCGATGCAGTTACAATAAACATCCTGAGCGGCAATGCCGATTCGTATACATGGAACCCGGGAAATGTCACCGGTAATACCTTCACGTACACCCCACTGAATTACTCGTCGTCCGATGTAGTTCAGTTTGTTACGGTTACAGCAAACAAAAATGGCTGTACAACAAGTAAAACAATAGAAATACCCGTAAGGCCAAAGGTAAGTTTAACTGCCGGCGCCGATAAATACCAGGCGTGTCCGGGAGATAACGTTGTGTTGAGCGTGACCGGCGATTACGACAATTATTCATGGAATGCAGCAGGGAACTATAATTCGGCTGGTTACAATGTGGTGCCAACAGCAACAACAACCTATACGGTAACAGGCGAAAGGTATGGCTGGTGCAGCGCCTCAAAGAGTATTACGATTGATGTAACCGTATTACCCGACATGTCCGTTGTTGGGAACCAGACGATCTGCGAAGGGAATAATGCTACTCTATGGGTATCGGGCAATGCCGACAGCTATGTGTGGGGGGGAACAATGAATACCGACACTGCGATCACCGTGAGTCCTGTCACTACACGCACCTATCTGGTTTCGGGCTATCGTGGCAACTGTCCCCGTACGCTGGCTACAACCGTGTATGTAAATCCGGCGCATGTGAGCGCCGGTGCCGATCAGACGATCTGCCAGGGAGGTCAGGTCACCCTGACCGCTTCGGAAGGAGAAGCCTCCTATGTATGGACCCCCGGAAATATGACAGGCCGATCCGTTTCTGTCAGCCCCGGAACGACAACAACGTACCACGTTACAGCAACAAGCTACGAAGGCTGTGTGTCGACCGACGAAATGGTTGTAACAGTCAATCCTTTGCCCAATGTCTCGATAAGCGGAGATGTGGCGATATGCGCCGGGGAAAGTACGGCGCTGACAATTACCGGCGATGCTGCATATAACCTGTGGCAGCCCGGAAACCATTATGGCAGCTCGTACACTGTTTCACCAACGGAAACAACAACCTATACAGTTACCTCCGGTACAAACTCCGGATGTACCGTTACAAATACCATGACGGTAACCGTGAAACCGCTCCCTGATTTTTTGCTTGTCAGCACCAATGTGATTTGCTATGGAGAAAGTATTCTATTGAGTATTTCTAATGGCAATGCCGACTACTACACATGGCAGCCGGGGAACCATACAGGGAATGAATATACGGTAAGCCCTGATGTTTCAACAACTTATACTGTAACGGCTCATAAGAATGGTTGTACAACGGCTAAAACGACCACTGTTCAGGTGCAGCCGAGGGTAACCGCAGTAGAGGACCGTACCATTTGCCTGGGTGAAACCACGGTCTTATCTGCTGATAATTGCATTTACTATTCCTGGATGCCGGGAAATCTGTCTGACCAGGTGATCAGTGTCAGTCCGGCTGAAACAACTACGTATACGGTTACCGGTGGCCATATAGGGATTTATGGCTGTCCGACCGAAGATCAGGTTACAGTGAATGTAATTCAACCGCCATCCGTTATTTCCGCCAATCAGACTATTTGTGAAGGAGAAAGCGTAACGCTTACGGCAAGCCTGGCCGGTTCGTATCTGTGGATGCCGGGGAATTATACAACCCGTACAATAACTGTCAGTCCGGCCACAACGACTACGTATACTTTAACCGACGGGGCAAATGGTTGTGCCCACCCGTATAATCCTTCGAGTGTAACCGTTACGGTAAATCCTGTACCTGTTGTTTCGGCAGGTACCGATAAACTGATATGCCTGGGAGGAAGCGCCGAACTTAACGGAACGCCCAACCTGGATAGTTACCACTGGTCGAATGGCAGCAATATGCCGTATATAACGGTAAATCCGTCGCAAACAACAACGTATACCCTGACCGGGACAAAAAACAATTGTTCTGCCTCTGATGATGTTGCCGTTACCGTGGTTTCATCCGATTTTACCATCAGTGGTAATACGGCTGTTTGCGCAGGCGCATCAACGACCCTGACGGTAAGCGGCGATGCCGATTACTACGAGTGGGAAGGGCTTGGCAGCGGAACATCCAAAACAGTGAGCCCGCAAAGCACCACTACTTACAGGGTTACCGGGTCGCGGAACACCTATGGAGGGATGACCTGCCCTGTAACCAAAGAAATTACAGTTACAGTAAATGCTTTACCAACGGTTTCTGCAGGCAGTGATGTAACAATCTGTTCCGGTGCAAGTACAACCCTCACAGCTACGGGGAATGCCGTCAGCTATGTCTGGAACCCTGGAAATTATACCGGTACTTCCTTCACGGTTACACCAGCCACAACTACGACCTATACCGTGACTGGTACTTCAGCCAGTGGTTGCGCTGTTACGGATCAGGTAACCGTGACGGTCAATGCTTCGCCAACAGTCTCGGCAGGCAGTGACGTGACAATCTGTTCCGGAATAAGTACAACCCTGACAGCTACGGGGAATGCCGGCAGCTATGTCTGGAACCCGGGAAATTATACCGGCGTTTCCTTCACGGTTGCTCCAACCACAACTACGACCTATACTGTTACCGGAACTTCAGCCAATGGTTGCACTTCAACAGATCAGGTAATCGTTACGGTTAATGCCTCACCAACAGTCTCTGCGGGAAGTGATGTGGCAATTTGTTCCGGAGCAGGTATAACTCTGACAGCTACGGGTAATGCCGGCAGCTATGTATGGAACCCGGGAAATTATACCGGCGCTTCCTTCACGGTTGCTCCAACCACAACTACGACCTATACTGTAACCGGGACTTCAGCCAATGGTTGCGCTGTTACAGATGAGGTAATCGTTACGGTTAATGCCTTGCCAACGGTGTCGGCAGGCAGTGATGTGGCAATTTGCTACGGGGCAAGCACAACCCTGACAGCTACGGGTAATGCCGGCAGTTATGTCTGGACTCCGGGGAATCATACCGGCGCTTCCTTCACTGTTGCTCCAACAGTAACTACAACTTATACTGTAACCGGGACTTCAGCCAATGGCTGCACTTCAACAGATCAGGTAACCGTTACTGTTAATTCATTGCCAACAGTCTCGGCAGGCAGTGACGTGATAATTTGTTCCGGAGCAGGTATAACTCTGACAGCTACGGGTAATGCCGGCAGCTATGTATGGAACCCGGGAAATTATACCGGCGCTTCCTTCACGGTTGCTCCAACCACAACTACGACCTATACTGTAACCGGAACTTCAGCCAATGGCTGTACTTCCACAGATCAGGTAACTGTTACGATTAATCCATTGCCAACGGTCTTGGCAGGCAGTGATGTGACAATTTGTTCCGGTATAAGTACAACCCTGACCGTCACAGGGAATGCTAGTAATTATGTCTGGAACCCGGGAAATTATACCGGCGCTTCCTTCACTGTCGCACCAGCCACAACTACGACCTATACTGTAACCGGGACTTCAGTCAATGGATGTACTTCCACGGATCAGGTAACCGTAACGGTCAATCCATTGCCAACAGTCTCGGCAGGCAGTGATGTGACAATCTGTTCCGGAACAAGTACTGCTTTGGTAGCCACAGGGAATGCTAGTATTTATGTCTGGAACCCGGGAAATTATAATGGTGCAGTATTCACCGTTATTCCAACCACCACCACTACTTATACTGTCACCGGTTCAACCAATGGTTGTACTTCCACGGATCAGGTAACAGTTACGGTCAATCCATTACCAACAGTCTCGGCAGGCAGTGATGTGACAATCTGTTCCGGAACAAGTACAACTCTGACAGCCACGGGGAATTCCGGTAGTTATGTCTGGAACCCGGGAAATTATACCGGCACTTCGTTCACGGTTGCACCAACCACAACTACGACTTATACTGTTACCGGAACTTCAGCCAATGGTTGTTCACTGAGTGATAATATAACTGTCAATGTTGCCGATATTCCACAAGTTAGTGCTGGTGACGATAAAAAGTTTTGTATAGGAGGACAGTATGTATTATTGCAGGCATCCGGGGCAGAAACCTATTCCTGGTCTCCGGGAAATGCAACTTCTGGTTCATATTATGTAGGCCCTTCTCAGACAACAACGTATACTCTCACGGGTTATAATTCAAACGGATGTGCAGCAAGCGATCAGGTAACAGTAACGGCAATACCGATACCAACAACAGAGGCAAGTCATTATATTGCAAAAACATGTCAAGGAAATAGTATAACGTTATCAGCAACAGGTGCAGAAGAATATGTTTGGACACCAGGCAATTTAATTGGAAGTTCAGTAACTGTCACTCCAGTACAAAATATCGATTATACAGTTACCGGTACTAATGGAGGGCAATGTAGTTCGACTGATCTTGTCTATGTGCAGTTAGAATATCCTTATTCCATTAATGTTTATCCTATGGCATATTCTATACTTTCCATGTATGCCAATTCTACAGGAAGTATAATACTAAATGGGTCACAGGTTGGCTATTCATATCATTTATATAAGAATGGTCAATATTATAGTACTGCCACAGGGAATGGGGGTGGAGTTTATTGGACGATAAATCCGGAAGACGCTGTTTTTACAGCCGAGGCTGAAGCAGCAGGAGGCTGTAAAAAAGCAATGAGCGGAAGTACAACTGTAAATGTTATTCGAAACTATTTCCGTATAAGTGAGGGAAGCTATAATGAGATACAATTAGGTCAAACTCAACTTGTATTAAATGTATTATCAGATTTGAACTGGACATTGTCAAATTTATCTCATTCTCCATGGATATCCGTTAGTCCAACTTCAGGAAGCGGAAACGGAAGTTTAACATTATCATTTACTCCATATTGGTCTACCCGAACAGGTTATATTAATTTTTCAGTTAATGGTATAGAATATTCTATTACAATCAACCAGGTAGAAATATGAAAAGGATAATAGTTTAAATAACAATTACCTAAGTGACAATTAAAAACTGTAATTATGAAAATACATGAACAATATAAAAAAGGGCTAATGAAAAGAGGGACTTTATCCTTTCTGATAGTGCTATTATTCTGTGCCAGATTATTTGCCCAGTCGATAACCGAGAACTATATCCGGACTGAAACGGTTCTGATAAAGGATCAAAAGAACGGGACGAATGTAGATAACCTGAATTACCAGCAAAAACAAACCCGTATCGGGTATTTCGACGGGCTGGGAAGGCCGGACCAGGTAAACGACTGCAAGGCATCGCCCTACGGCGATAAGGATATAATTACCCCTGTGACCTACGATAGTTACGGGCGGCAGGACAAGGAATACCTGCCGTATGCACACGCAGCAAACGGAAATATCCATGAAAGTGAAACCAGTTCGATGAACTGGGAAGATTATTATCCCAATGATGCATCGGTTGCCTATGCAAAGAAGGTATTTGAAAACTCGCCCCTGAACCGGGTGATGAAACAGGGGGCGCCGGGCGCTGCCTGGCAGCCTTCATCCGACCCGGCAGCAAACAACGACCATGCCGTACGTTTTGAATACGGGACCAACGACGCGGGCTTCCCTGTGAAATATTTCTATGTTGACGCTTCGGGAAGCCTGCAAGGCGGAAGCTCCGATTATGTAACCGGCCGGTTGTTTCGTACCACTACATGGGACGAAGACGACAGGCGTACCGACGAGTTTCAGGATAAACTGGGGCAGATTGTTATGAAAGCAGCCGACAGGGGAGGAGCAAACGAAGCGCTTACCTACTATGTATATGACGACCGCGGGCTGTTGTACTATGTGCTTCCGCCCAAAGCTCTTGCCGACGGAACAGTGGATGCCGGTGAACTCGACATGTTGTGTTACCAGTACCGCTACGACGAACGCAACCGCATGATGGAGAAAAAACTGCCGGGCGCCGGGAGGGTGTATATGGTTTATGACAACAGAGACCGTCTTGTTTTGTCCCAGACAGCAGAACAACAATCTAATGGATATTGGATGTTCACAAAGTACAATGCGCTTAATCTTCCTGTTTTGACCGGTAAATATTACTCTTCTTCCACCAGGTCATCTCTTCAAAGTACGCTCGATGTCGAGACAGTTATGTATGAATCATCAGGAAGTGTCGTTCTGAACTATACGAATAATGCCTTCCCCATAGTATCTGATGAAAGTAATTATCTTTCTGCAACTTATTACGACGATTATTCGGTTACATCGGGATGGGGCTATAATTACAGTACAATATATACCGATAACCCGCAAGCTACTACAGTAAAAGGCCGGATAACCGGGGCAAAAACCAAGGTACTGGGAACCTCCACCTGGCTGTACACGGTGAACTACTACGACAAATACGGGCAACTGATCCAGTCGTACCAGACCAATCCCGAAGGAGGGTATAACCGGTTATCGACAGCTTACAATTTTACCGGGCAGCCTGTAAAGCAGCAAACGTACCATTTGCAAAACACATCGTCGGCTCCTGTTACCCTTAACGAACAGTTCGATTACGACCATGCAGGCCGCCCAACCTACGTGCGCCACGGGTACAATACCACCACACTGACCATTGTTGCCCAGTATACCTATGATGAAATCGGACGTATGGTGAAAAAAGAGCTGCACAACGGCTACCAGGACATTGACCACAGCTACAACATACGTGGCTGGCTTACCGGGTTGAATGACCCCACAACAGCGGTAAGCAACGACAAACTGTTTGCCATGCAACTGTATTACAATACCGACATGACAGGCATCCTGACCGGGGATGCGCAGTATAACGGAAACATTAACGGTATACAGTGGAGGCTTTATGACAATACAAAGAAAGGTTACAATTTTAGTTACGACGGGTTGAATCGCCTTACTGCCGCCGATTACGGTACGTACAGCGGGAACTGGGCTACCAGCAATGCGTACGATATGGGCATTAGCTCATACGATTTGAACGGGAACATTAACGGGCTGAACCGGAAAAACAACATGGGGACCGATCGGGACAACTTCAGCTATACCTATTCGGGGAACCAACTGGCATGGATCAGCGGCACAATGGGTGGAGCCTACCTGTACGACAGCAACGGAAACCTGACCAACGACGGGCCACGGGGATTAACAGTCAGTTATTTCGATGAAATTAACCTGCCCCGGCAATACTATAAAAATGATACTGCCAAAGTGGACTACACCTACGATGCACAAGGCACCAAATGGGCAAAGACAGCCACTTTTGGCAGCACGGTAAGCACGATGCGCTATTATGGTAATTTTATTTACCAGGACAATACCCTCGACAAAGTTTTAACATCCGAAGGATATGTGGATGTCCAGTCGGGGGGTATCTATCATTATTACCTGAAAGACCATCTGGGCAATACCCGTATGACCATTAGTTACGACAATGCGGTTGTTGATGTGGTGCAGGAAGCGGAATATTATCCCTTCGGAAGTTTATTTGCCGACAATAATCTGGACAAAAACACGTATCTTTATAACGGTAAAGAGTTAAACAACGAGTTCTTTGAGAATTATGATTACGGCGCAAGGATGTATGACCCGCAATTGGGACGTTTTCATACACAAGACAGGTTCGCCGAAAAATACTGGGATTTAACTCCTTATCAATATGCTGCAAATAATCCAATCTTGTACATTGATGTTAATGGTGATAGCATAAATGTTGCAGAAGCTCATCGAGAAGCATTTATGAATGATTTGCAAAAGGTGTATGGTGATAATGCAAAGTCTTTTTCTTACAATAAATCAGGGAATCTTGTTTTTAATGGAAAAGTAGGCGACCTTACAGAAGACCAACAGGCTGTTTTTGAAGGGATGAATACTTTAATGTCAGAAGAGACTACTACAAATGTTGTATATGGAGAAAGCCATACTGTTGGCGAAGGTGATAAGAAAGAAACTTTGAATACGGCTGATTTTGGAGGAGCATTAACAAGGAAAGGTGTGGATGTAAATGGTCAGAAGCAAAACTTCATAGTAATATCTCCGAATATATCTGATGTAAACGTTTCATTAGATGGCATGATGGATATCCTAAGTAATAAACAAGCAAATGTTCAGCAGAATACGACAAGTGGATTATTCCATGAAATAGGAGAAGCCATTACCACAGACTTAAGTTTTAGAGGAGGTGTCATAGATTATGAGAATAAAGCAAGAAAGATTATCGCCTTACCTCTTAGACCATATGACCTAAACCATAGTAAAACCATTAAGACTATATATAAGTAATAGTAGTATGAAAACTTTATTAATAAGCATTATTATAATTTGTACCGCTGTTTCTTGTGCAACTCAACGTAATCAAAATATTAATGGTGAAGTTGTTGGGCTTGAAAAATACAATAGCAAAACATTTACCTTAGTTGATTTTTTAAATCGTGATAAAATACCAGATGTGCTTAGGTCGTATTATTACAATGATTTGGGTGAACAGGATTTTTATACACCACAAAGCATTATCTCAAAAAGTGATAATACACGAACTATACATTTAAAGTCGAAAAAGGCTAAAGAAGGTTATCTGTATATTAACAAGTATTCCAATGATTTTGTAACTAATTATGAGAATATTATATACATAATTGGTAAGGATACAATAAACTCAAAAGAAGATGTTATGAGATTAATTGAAATGAAACGTTCTGAAGTGGTAAAAGTTGATACTGTAAAAGGAGAAGTATATAATCTGATTAGAATCAATTAAAAATATTAATTGTAAAAGCAAAAAGCCCGGACTTTCCGGGCTTTTTGCTTTATAATGCAGCAATATTTTTAAGCTTCACACTTTTGATAAGTCCATCAATAGCATAAAGGATATGGTTTTTATCTTCTTTTTCCATCTTCTCAATCTCATTGAGCCTTTTAAGCATATCGGGGTCTTTAAACAAGTTTTCCTGTTCGGTCTCGTCTAAAAGATAACCAACCGTAGTGCCAAGAATCTTTGCTATTTTCCTTGCAGCCTCAATGGAAGGGGTCATCTCATCCCGTTCGTACCTTCCAATAACCGAAGTGGAAGTATTTATCAACTTTGCCCAGATAATCAATCGAAACATCAAACACCCCGGCCAACCGGCTCAGCACATCGGCGGGAGGTTGTACCCCTTTGGTTTCGTAACCCCCGCTACCGCGCGATTGCATCGCGTGGTCAACTAAAATAAATTCCTTATTTTTAGGGCACAACAACGATAAATTCTTGCATGAGCCGCAACTACAAATTCTACAATCCCGAAGGCGTTTATTTTGTGAGTTTTGCCGTTGTTGAGTGGTTGGATGTGTTTACCCGCAACGAGTACAAAAACATCATCATCGACAGCCTGCATTATTGCCAAAAAGAAAAAGGAATGGAGATATTTGCATGGTGCATAATGACCAGCCACATTCATTTGATTTTCAGGAGTGGTAGGGGACAAAAGCCCGGGTTGTTAATTGGTGATTTCAAACGGTTCACCAGTAAGGCAATAGTAAAAGCTATTATTGAAAACCCAAAAGAGAGCAGGAAAGAATTTCTGCTTGACCGATTCAGAAATGCGGGGAATAGCGCATCGAATGTGAACCAATATCAGTTTTGGAGGCACGACAACCATCCTATCGAATTATGGAGCAACAAAGTAATAGATGAAAAAATCGATTACGTTCATAAAAATCCGGTAGAGGCAGGTTTGGTTTTCAGGGCAGAAGATTACATTTACAGCAGTGCCATTGATTATGCAGGCGAAAAGGGTTTGTTGGACAATGTTATAGTTGTTAGGTAGAGCAATGTGCTGAAAACCAAGCGATACAATCGCGCGGTAGCAGGGGCTATTTTCTGTCCGTTTTTATCTGGTACAAAATTTTCCTGAATCATAGTTTTACAGGGAGTTGTATAGACATCGGTTTTAAAGAGAAGTAAAAAAATCTACAGCAAATAGCTCAGTATCTCTTCAAGGGAGGTTTGCCCGGAAACAAATAATTCAAGGGCGCTGTCTTTCAGGCTCCGAAACTTCAGGTCGTCAACCGATAGTTTGTTGCGCTTTATTTTTTCTGAAATTTCGTGAGTAACCGGTATTAACTCATAAATAGCTTTCCGTCCCGAATACCCGGTAAAATAGCATTGTTCGCATCCAACCGCTTTGTGGTGTGTTTGTATGCTTAATTTTTCGCCGGCAGGCAGTGCATCGTTGGAAAAAGTCTCTTCCTGTTTGCAATGCGGACAAAGCAGACGTACCAGCCGCTGCGCCATCGACAGGCTTAATGTTCCGGAAACCAGGTAGGGGGGAATGTCCATGTCGAGCAAACGGGAGATGGTACCATAAGCCGAATTGGTATGCAGGGTCGAGAAAACCAAATGTCCGGTTAAAGCTGCACGTATCGCCATTTGTGCCGATTCCTTGTCGCGTATCTCGCCCAGCATAATAATATCCGGGTCTTGTCGCAGAAAAGTACGCAATGCTGCGGCAAAACTTAACCCGATGTCGTCCTTCACCTGCACCTGATTGATCCCGTCGAGGGTATATTCGATCGGGTCTTCAACCGTCATGATGTTTACGTTTTCCTTATTCAGAAACTTCAGGCTTGCGTACAGGGTCGTTGTTTTTCCCGAGCCAGTCGGTCCGCTGATCAAAATAATTCCGTGAGGTTTTTGTATAGAAGTTTTATACAATTTCAATTGTTCCTCTCCAAACCCCAGATCATCGAGGGTGATATCGGCAGCATTCGCGTTCAATAACCTTAAAACCACTTTTTCACCATACAGGGTTGGAAGTACCGAAACCCGTATGTCCGTTTTTGTTTCTTCGTTTTTAAATATAATACGCCCGTCCTGCGGCAGACGTTTCTCTGCAATATCAAGATGGGCCTGTATTTTTATCCGGTTTACAAGCGCAGGGTATTTTTCTTTACTGAAACGGTATCGTTCAGCCAGTTTGCCATCAACCCGGAAACGAATCCGGCATTCCTGTTCGTATGATTCAACATGAATGTCACTGGAACTGAGTAGCTGTGCTTCGCTGATTATTTTAGGGAGAAAATCATTGAAATCGTTGCTAAAATGACTAATTCCTGTTTTTGCCCTGGCATTTACCGGGTAGTATTTTACCAACTGTTTCCTGATCACATCTTCCGCAAGTTCAATCAGAATGATGTCCTTGCCCAGTAAAAGTTCCAGCTCTTCCTGGATCATGAAATCGTTCTTGAGGCAATAAAACTGAATTTCATCATCAGAAACCTTTCCAGGAATGATATTATAATGCCATGCCTGTTCTGCTGTAATCAGGTCAAGGGCGTTTTTATCGATAGTAAGTTCGGTTTGCATAAATGGTCATCGTTTACAGAAGTGTATAAATATCGTTTTGCATGTTTATAAAACCAGTTATATGAAAAATATGACATGCGGCGAGAACAATAGCCTGAATACCTGCCAGAGGAATCGTTGTGTTTTTTCTGAAAAAATTAATTGTCAGCGAAAAAATGAGTGAAAGTATCAGGGAGATCATATAAAACACGATAAAATTAAAAGGGGAAAAGCTGAAGATGAAAAGCGGGATAATCAACACATCTCCAGATCCTATAGAAGACCTGATTTTGTGAAAAGCTCCGGTTTTATATCTGAACAGATAGTAGATGAACAGCATGGATGCTACAATCAGGGATATACATGTATTAAAAATGATAATGCCAGGCTCTATGGTAAAACCTCCGGACACTATATGTATAAAGTACAACAGATATAAAATCAGATAATTAATCAGATAAACCTCTCTTGATTTAAAATCCTGATAGCAGATACTTAAAAGACCTGCTACAATAAAAAGAGTTATAGCGGCATACATCAGTCTTTAACAACTTCAGTTAACCTTTTATCCTGATCAATTTCCCATACATTAAAGGTACCATCACCATCGAAATCGGCAACAGCAGTAGCCCGGGCTTTAAAACTGTTTATGGTGGATTCCACTATTTCGATTTTATAGTTTGCATTTCCATCTTCGGTTATTAGTTTCTCGTGTTCGAATCCAATGACATCGAACTCGGCAGAGTACTTCGAATACATGTAAAAATAATTTTTCTCCAGATTGTGAAGATGGGAAAGCTGCATCTTGGCCTCTGTGCTTTTTGCCCGGGAGATTAGTGGCATAAGGTTCGGTAAGGCTATTAAAACCAAAATGCCGATAATTACCAATACAACTAAAAGTTCGGAGAGGGTAAAAGCCTTAATTTTTCTGTTTACTCTGTTTTTTTCCATATTGGGGAGATTTTTGCTTTCAAATATAGTGATATATTATGATTGATAATTCAAAAAACAATCATAATTTATTGCCAAAATCGTAAATTTTTTATTGTCCGTTAAAAGGTCAAAACCCTGTAACATGACAGCAGTTACTTTAGTTCTTATAAATATTTTATTTGGGTTTTGAATAAAGACGACTACCGATTTTGATTTATGAAGTATTTCCCGGCTATTAAAGCTCCAAATCTATAATAGGCATTCGTTAATCGTAAATCAATTTTTGATACGAACTTTATTTGTCGCATTGGTTTGTTCATAAAAAAAGCCACTCCCTTTCGGAAATGGCTTTCTGTATAGTTGATGATCTAAATTTCTAGAATCCGTTGATGATCTGGATGAAATCTTCGGCTTTTAATGAAGCGCCGCCGATCAAACCACCGTCGATGTCAGGCTGAGAGAACAATTCAGCAGCATTTTTTGCATTGCAGCTACCTCCGTAAAGGATCGAAGTTTCTTCGGCAACAGCAGCGCCAAATTTATCAGCAATCAGGCTGCGGATGTAGGCCAGCATATCCTGTGCCTGCTGTGTACTTGCAGTAACCCCTGTTCCGATGGCCCAGATGGGTTCGTAAGCAATTACCAGTTTCAAGAATTCTTCAGCCGACAGGTTGAAAATGGTTTCGTCCAACTGGGTTTTCACAAAACCGTTTTGTGTTCCGGCTTCGCGGATTGACAACGGTTCGCCGCAGCAGTAAATAGGAGTGAGGCCGTTTGCAAAAGAAAGAGCTACTTTCTTATTCAGTGTTTCGCTGGTTTCGTTGTAGTATTCGCGACGTTCGGAATGGCCTAAAATAACGTATCCGGCTCCGGTTGATTTTACCATGGCAGCAGAAACTTCGCCGGTGAAAGCGCCTTTTGCTTCGGCGGCACAGTTTTGCGATGCAACGCCAATGCGGCTGGCATCGACACTGGCAACTACACTTGTGAGGTGTGTAAAGGGAGTTCCCAAAACCACGACTACATTTTTATTGCCTTCTTTGGCAACCAATTCGTTAACTGCTTTTGCAAGCTCAATACCTTCCTGAACTGTAGTATTACATTTCCAGTTGCCGGCAACTATTTTCTTTCTCATTATGATTTGGTTTTTAATGTGTTTCTTTGAATGGGCGCTAATTTATAAAAAGCAATTGAACCACAGAATATCTGTTCCCCGCAAATAAAGGTTTTAACTAAAGTTTAACAGCATAGCAACTGAATGGCTAAATGGCTGGATTGCTTAATTGTTGAAACGCTGCTCACTTCTCTGTCTTTCGGACATCTTCCCTGATTCAGGTCCAAAATTTAAAAAACAATTTTCTAGAAACTGAACATTTTTTGCCATCTCAAAACTCACAACTCAAAACTCACAACTCAAAACTCACAACTCACAACTCATTACTCATTACTCATTACTCATTACTCATTACTCATATCTCACTCCTCAATAACCTCTTTCAGCTTCTTATCATCCGGAATATCGTTGTAATGCCACTTGGCAATGATGGTTCCTTTTTTCAAAAGCAGTAGTCCCGGATTCGAACGGATGATGGTTTTTAGGGTAATTTCATCGCAATTAAAAAATTCAAACGACGCACCGGTTTCAGTCACAAAACTGTTGATCTCGTCACGCGCAGAGGAAGTCATCCCTATGAATTGCATATTATTCGCACTTGCGTGTTTCGCCAGTTCATTGACTTTTTGCATAGCTTCCCGATTGGTTTTTAGAAGGTTGTAAGCAACCAGAATAAATGTGTAACCTTCGTCGTACAGGAAAAAGTCTTTTACATCTTCACCACCTTCGCTTTCCATTCTGAAATCATGAATGGGTGCTTTATAACCTGCTTTTACTAGTTTTGACTCCATTGAAACATATTCCCACAACAGTGTATCCTGCCATGGGTAGTTCTCTTCTGTGAAGGTCTTTATTTTCCCGGTTTCCTTGTTCTTATATTTGAAAATAGTCTTGTAAACATCTTTCGGTGCTCCTTCCGGGATTTGCATGGCTTCCGGAATGTTGGTGCCAACTTTATACGGACGGAAATCAATCAGCGGTAAATGATTGTAGGAATAATCGACAAAATAGAAGTAAACTATCAGGGTCATCCCGCTAAAAACGAGAGGTAAAATCATTCCGTCTTTGTTCTCATATTTCGTCCTGTTTCTGAAAATAAAAATAGCAAGACCAATAAATACCAGGTTTTTATAAAATGTCTGCCAGTTTGTAAGAACCAGTGCATCGCCAAAACAACCGCAATCGGTAACCGGATTGGTAATTGCAATGTATAAGGTCAGTGCGGTGAAAAAAGCCATAAAAAGCAATGCCACCCATGATGTAAAGCGCATCCATAATTTGAAAATTAAAGCTACACCGATGGCAAATTCGGCAGCCGCCAGTAAAATACCCAGTGGAAAAGCCAGATTAACCAGCGAATCCCAGCCAAACGAAGTGAAATAATCGGTGAATTTATACGCTGATCCCCACGGGTCGATACCTTTTACAAAGCCCGAAAAAACGAAGGTGATCCCTAACAGAATTCGTGTGAGTTGTTGTACTATCTTCATTTGCAGTTTTCTTTTTTATTATTTCGAATATACAACAACAATACTGCTGCATTGTTGATTTCGTTTCAATATCCATTCACGTAAAAATACCTGATCCGACAGGCATTTCCATTGCTTTTCTCATCTTTTTCTCCCGAGATGCGGATTTCCAGTTTATGATTTTTCTGATCAAGTTCGGAAGTCAAAGTGTAATACCATGGAAGATGGAGTCCTTTGCTCCATGTTGTGAACAGGTTTTGTTTCTGCCATTCGCCTTTATCAATGCGGTATTCAATAATTCCGGCATCCTGACCGGCAGCAATGACAATGCCAACCGCTTTTCCTTTAAAGTTCAGCGAAATAATTTTATCGGGTTTACCAATCAACATGGGCACATCAAAGAAGTCAGGGCGTAAACCGGTTCCGTCGTGCGGGTTCCACTTCGGATCGATTGTCCAGCCTTTGGTTAATTTTATGGACTGAATAGTTATTAATTCGCCTTTATCGTAGCAAAATTCATCCAGTTTTTTAGGGAGCGGATATTCTGAAATCGTATCACTGGCATCAATCCGACCTGAAAACACATTTTCCAGAAATTCGATCATCGAATGGGCATAAATTCCTTGTCCGAAAGGAGAGGGGTGAAGATCTTTGAAATCGTCTTTCCAGGTGAATTCTCCATTGTCGATCCGGTCGGTTACTTCCTTTGCCAGATTAATGACCGGAATATTATAATGACCGGCAACCTTATTGTGGTTACTGATCACTTCCGGTTCGCGGCCTTCGCGATAATCCTTCATTTTGTTGGGGTCAGCAAAGTGCATCATCACAATATCGGCAGCCGGATTTGCTATTCGTGTGTGTCTCACAATTCCTTCCATCGCCCTGATTTGTTCAACCGTGGTTCGTCCGTTGACTGCATCGTTTACTGCAGCTTCTTCAAACAAAAGATCGATCTTTCCTTTTGAAAGCACATCTCTTACCAAACGAAAAGCGCCCGGTGTTGTTCCCATTGAGGGAATTCCGGCGGCAATAAATTCAAACCTGGTTTCCGGAAAACGTTTTTTTAAGTAAACACAAACA
The DNA here is from genome assembly GCA_003506435.1 of Prolixibacteraceae bacterium. Lineage (GTDB taxonomy): Bacteria > Bacteroidota > Bacteroidia > Bacteroidales > Prolixibacteraceae > GWE2-42-39. The sequence continues at coordinate 153,524 of DOAQ01000042.1, read as the reverse complement.
CTGTCGCGCCATCCCGGATTATATGTAATTGAACCGCCGAGAAATGCTACCCGCCCGGTTTTATTTCGCTCAAACTGAATACGGCAATTCCGGATACCGTCGCGTATCGTGTGGTAATTTGCTGATTCAAGCGACAATTTATCCTGAGCCTGCACATTTTCAGCATTCAGAGATGCAAACAACAGGAATATCGGAATAATGAAAAGATGTTTATTCATTACATACAACTTGGTTGAACGATTGGTTTTATGCGAAAAGAAGCTAAAAAATACAGCCTTGCTGTTTTTCGCTGATCAATGATTTTCAAATTCAATTTTAATCAGGGCAAACACCGAATAATTGATCATGTCCATGTAATTGGCATCAATCCCTTCTGAAATAATAGTTTTTCCCTGGTTGTCCTCAATTTGCTTGGTGCGTTTAATCTTCATCAGGATCAGGTCGGTGTACGAGCTCATGCGCATGTTGCGCCAGGCTTCGTCGTAATCGTGATTTTTTGCCATCATCAGTTCTTTGGCCACCTGAAAATAATGCTGGTATAATTTCAATATTTCATCGTTGCTGATATTTTCCTGTTCCGAAGCGCCTTTTTCAAGCTGAATGAGGGCCATAATGCAATAATTGATGATGCCGATGTATTCAGGCCGGATACCTTCGCCTACCTTGCTGACACCTTTTTCTTCCAAACTGCGTATCCGCTGCGCCTTTATATAAATCTGGTCAGTCAGCGAACTTGGGCGTAAAATACGCCAGGCTGTGCCATAGTCTTTCATCTTCTTGGTAAAAATATCCTGGCACACTGATATGACATGATCGTATTGTTGTGAGGTTTTTTCCATATATACATTGGTTTGAAAGGCATAAAAGTATTAATTTAATGCGTAAATTAGCTCGATTTTATTTTACTTTTGTACAATACGGTTGTTAATAAATTCAAATTGCTCAAACCATGTTAATCACATCTAACGCATCAAAATTTTTTAAGCGCAAGCATACCATTCAATTAAATGGAGAAATTATTGATCTGAAAGATCCGATCGTAATGGGAATCCTGAACCTTTCGCCCGATTCGTTTTTCGACGGAGGAAAATACAAAAATGAGAAAAAAATACTGGCACGTGCCGAAGAGATATTGGAACAGGGTGCGACATTTATCGATATTGGCGCTGTTTCGACCCGCCCCGGCGCGTCAGATGTTTCTACCAAAACAGAGCTTGACCGCCTGATGCCGGCAGTTTGTGCCATCCGGAAAAAGTTTCCCGCTGCACGCCTGTCTGTCGATACCTTCCGCTCGTGGGTAGCTGTGCGGGTGATCGAAGAGTGCGGACCCTGTATGGTGAACGATATTTCGGGAGGCAATTTCGATGTTCACATGTTCGAAACCATCGGCAAACTTGATGTTCCGTACGTGCTGATGCACATTCAGGGAACCCCGCAGACCATGCAGGAAGAACCTGAATACGATGATATTATCAAGGAAATATCAAACTTTTTCACAGAAAAAGTAAAGCGGCTTACTAAATGCGGGGTGAAAGATGTTATCATTGACCCGGGATTCGGCTTTGGTAAAACATTGGACGACAACTATGAACTGCTCAACCGCCTCGATGCGTTTAAAGTATTCCAGTTGCCTTTGCTGGTCGGCGTTTCGCGAAAATCAATGATTGCCAGTTTACTGGGCCACACACCTGCCGATAGTTTGAACGGAACTTCGGTGGTAAACACTTTATCGCTGGTCGCTGGCGCCGATATTCTGCGGGTACACGATGTCAGGGAAGCCGTTGAAGCAGTTCGTATATACAAAAAGCTGAAGGAGATAGCACTTTGATGAACCTGTTTATAACAATACGTTTTCTCGACATCCTCGATATTTTGCTGGTAGCATTTATTCTCTACCAGCTTTTCATGTTAATAAAACGTACGGTTGCATTCAACATTTTTCTGGGCCTGTTCTTTATTTACCTGTTCTGGTTGCTGGTAAAAGCACTCAATATGGAACTGATGGGTTCCATTATGGGACAGTTTATCGGGGTGGGAGTGTTGGCCCTGATTATTGTTTTTCAACAGGAAATACGCCGTTTTTTATTGATGATCGGCACCAATTACCGGCTTAGCCGGACATTCGGCCTTGAAAAAATATTTTCATCAGACAGAGAAAAAGTAGATACGCCAAAGGTCATTAAAGAAATTGTCAGGGCCTGCGAAAACATGGCCAAAACAAAAACAGGAGCACTGATCGTAATTCCCCACAAATCGGAACTCCCTGATTTGATCCGTACCGGAGAAAAGCTGAATGCCCGTGTCTCGGACGCCCTGCTGGAGACTATCTTTTTTAAAAATACTCCCTTGCACGACGGGGCAGTTATCATTATTGACGATAAAATTGCTGCGGCCCGTTGCATCCTGCCGGTTACCGACCGGCGTGATTTGCCCGGTAGCATGGGTTTGCGGCACCGTGCTGCGATTGGTGTGTCGGAAAGTACCGACGCGGTGGCCATTGTTGTTTCGGAAGAAAACGGCAAAATTTCGCTGGCAAAAGGCGGTCAGTTGGAAACCAACCTGAATGTCATTGCACTGGCCAAAGAACTCGAAGCAGTTTATACATTCTCAGAATGAAAAAAAATGCCTTCTGTTGTTTTTCGGAAGGGTAGATTCATAAAATACGCCGGATCATTTCGTAAAGTGATCCGGCGTATAACTTTCTAAAAAGGTTTATTATTCCCTGCTTTTCCCGGCGCGCTTAGCCGCTTTGGCTGCCCTTTTTTCTTTCAGGTTTTTTTCCGGCGCTTTTTTAACTTTTTTTTCTTTTCCTTCTTTTTCTTTTACCATGGCTTAAAATTTTAAATTGTTCAGATATATATTTCACACTGATTTTCACATCAGTAAAATGAATCCCTTGTTTTATTCGATTTTTCGGATAACACCATGATAAAAATACAACAATTATCAGTGAAGACAAATCACCCCTGTTTTCTTTTGGCAAAAAAAATCAAGAATGAAAGTTCAATTGCATGATAAAGCGGTCGGATAGATCTCTTTTACTTAAGGTTACATTGCTAATACGAACTTGCAGGTTTTAGTAAGATTGCCTGACCTCCGGAAGCATCCAGTTTTAATGTTAGCTCTGTTTTTGCATTTACCCCGCGCTTTTCAATAGCAACATGTGTCCGTGTATTTACTTTTGGGTCGTCGCTGTAGATGGTTGCTTCATATTTTTTCCCTTTGTCGAGGAATGAAAGGGGTATTTTCAGTTCCCGTGCCTCTGTATTGGTTATGGAGCCAATAAACCACTTATCGCCGCTTTTACGGGCGATGGAAATATATTTTCCGATTTCGCCACACAGTACTTTGGTGTCGTCCCATACAGTGGGCAATTCATCCCAGAATGCTATCTCCGGTTCTCCCTGGTACTTGTCGGGGGTATCGTACCAAAACAGATACTGAAGAGGGCTGTAATATATTACCGGCAAAGCAAGCTGGTGGGCCGGGGTATTTTTTATATATCTCCCGCTTTTGCGAAATTCTTTCCGGGCATAATAACATATCGTATAATCGGCTGCTCCGGCTATATAGCGGGTAAACGGGAGGATCGTATTATTAATGGCATCGGGCATTCCTTCGTTACCGCTTACACCTTCCTGGGTCAGCAGGTTAGGGTAGGTGCGGCTAAATCCTGTTGGGCGGTATTCGTCATGGATATCAGCCATAATTTCGTATTTGGCACATTTCCGAATGGCTTCGTGGAGCCAGACCGTCCAACGGTGCGAACCAACATGTACAAAACCAAATTTTATTCCGTTTATTCCCCATTGGTGGTACAATGGCAACAGCGAGTCCAGTTGCAGCGTAAGAGGGCGCTGATTGACGTATAGCCATATACCCACTCCGTTGGCTTTTGCATAACGGATTATTTCGAACATGTCATACGGCTCGGCGCTGCGCCAGGCTGACACATTGGGTTTAGAAGCGTTGTAAGTAATGTCGTCCCCGTTCCAGAATGTCAAATCGAGATATTGGATGTTGTGTTCTGCACAAAAGTCGACGGCTTTTTTGGCGCCTTCCGTAGAGAGGCTCATTTCGCGCATTACTTTCCCCGGTTTTATCCACGCTGTGTTTTTAATCTCGCAGGGTTTATTGAGGTTCAGTATAAGATCGTTGTTTTGCAACAGTTCGCCCGGTGTGTGAGCCACCATTATTACTCTCCACGGCGTGCTGAAAGGAGGCAGTTCGTCCACCGTTCCGTACATAGAACCGGTAATGGTATTGGGTTTATCGGCAGATAGTTTAAATTTTGTACGAACATAGTTGGTCATCTGCGCTTCTGTGAGACAGGCATACAATCCGTTGGGCAATTGCAGTACCAGCGGGCGGTCCGATTCGCCGGGCCAGTTTTTCAGTGGCAACAGGTTATGAGGGGTTTGCGCCCGCAATGTATGCCAGGCCATGGTGTTTTCAGCAAAGGTATATTCGGTTAATTCTTCCGACAGATGAAAGGGGCCCGTACCATAAATCGTATCTGTTTCCGAAAAATTGTAACGGAAAGCAATTCCCTCGTTGTACGCCCTTATGGTTAACGAGATGCCCATTTGAGCATGATCGGCTTTCGTTAGTTTAAAGGTTTTTTCCGTGTAATTGTCGCGGATAACCGCGCGTTCGCCATAAACCGGTTTCCAGGTAGTATCCTTTTTTTGTTCGTTAACACATTGAACTGCCAGCTTGCTTTCCCAGGCTTTCCCGTTGCAGGTAATGCTAAACTTTGAACTTAACACAACCGGCTTTCCGTCGAAATTTAAAGAGTAGGTTAATTTTCCTTCGGGTTGCTGAAGGTCAATATTCATCACCATTTTCTTGTCGGGCGACACGATCGGATAACCGGTGGTCTGTGAGAATAAGTTACAACTAAGAAATAGCCCGAATAAAAGGATTGAAAGCTTATTTTTCATTTTTACCAATGTTTTAGTAGTTTGATAATGTCAGCAAAACAACTCAGTGAAAATTAACAGTAATAGCGTTACGTTCGGAATTTTGTTTCTATAAATTACTCATAGCAGTAACTACAACCGCTGCAATAAGAATAATCAGCCCCGCATTGATAAGCCTTCTCGATTGTGCCGATGCTCCCTTCCATTCTCCGCGATAAATGCCCCATACGTTGCCAACCACGATTGATAAAGATACCAACAGCGGCCAACCCACAACCAGTCCCAAACTGCCAAGCAGGGTCGATCCGAAACCATATAAATAGAAACTGCCGATCCACATTGCCGACATGGCAAGTATAAGCAGCCAGTTTTGTATTTTGTATTCATTTACAAAGGACTTCCCGGTGCTTTTTCTACTTACCAGATAAAGGCAGTAGCCCATGTTCACCAATGCTCCCATGGTGAAGAACAACGACCAAACCACATTGCCTGCCAACACACTGTTCACACCCGATTGAAGGGCAATTGCAGTGATATCCTTACTGAATGCCGCGCCAATATTGGGCAAACACGAAGTAAAACCCGCTATAATGGCAAGGATGAGTCCGGTTTTTGAAAATTTCGTTTTGTCCGGGTTGTCAGAAATTATTTTTAGGGAAGATGCTTTTGTGCAAACAATAATACCTGCAACAGTGATTAGCGCTCCGGTCAGAATCAAAACGCCCTTGTGTTGAAGAAAAATACCCGGTGAAAAGATGAGCGCCGGGATCACCGTTCCTGCAGCCGCATTGATGCCCATTATTACCGGATAGCCCAGAGCCATACCCAGCAGGTCCATCGCCCTGCCAAACAGGATAGCCCCAACCCCCCAGCACAAGCCAAAAATCAGCACAGCAAGTAATAAACCGGAAGGGATTTGGAGTATGATTGAAAATATATGATCAATGCTTAAACAGGCAATTATCCAGTTTACCGCCAGCATGGCCAACAACGAAAACGCAAACCAATTATGTTCCCATTCCCATTTCCGGGTGTAAGTCATTGGCAGGAAAAAAGAACCTTGAAGTATTCCGGCAAGGATGACAACGATTAGTCCCGATGTTATATTCATAGCGAGTTCGTTATGTGTTTTCTTTATACTTTAAATTCCCTGCATGCCTCCATGTATGCCTCAATATTTTCCCAGGGCACTTCGGGTTCGAGCATGTGGGTAGGACAGCACAGCAATCCTCCTTTTTTACCGGCTATGCCAAGGTTTTTTGTTGTCAATTCCTTTACCTGCTTTGGCGTTGCAAAAGGCATTGTGGTTTGTGTTCCCAATGTACCGTTAAACGACAAATGGTTGCCATACTCCCGATGAATCTCTCCAAAATCCATACAGGCTTCAGGTTGAACCGGGTTTAGTACATCAATTCCGGCTTCTATCAGGTCGGGAATAAACGGTTTGGCAAATCCGCATGAATGATATTGAATAATTATGTCAGGATTTACACTTTTTGCAGCCTCAATCACTTTGGTTAGCCGGGGTTTAATCCAGGCGCGGTAAAGATCATGGTCCATGATGGTGCTGGATTGCATGCCAATATCGTCGCCCAGAGCCAGGATGTCGATCCCCAGTTTTGCAAATTCACGGGCGCGATGGCAGGCAAGTTCAGTAATTTTATCAAACAGGAAATACGCTTTCTCATCTTCCATCATCATTTCGGTCATCAGTATTTCCATGCGGCGCAGGTACCAGGCTACTTCCCAGATTGTACATTCCATCCACACATGGGCGGCATAGCCATTGGCATGCGCTCCTTCTATTTCGGGTTTAAATACCGAAAAGTCGGATTGGTAGAAATCGGGCCAGGGGTATTCCTCCAATTCTTTCAATGTTTGCAGGTTTTCCAGCGGGTGGCGCATCAGCGTCATGTGCACACAGTCTTTGCTGCCGGGTTCATGGGCGATGCCCCATATATCTACTCTTGCCTTTGGGTGAAGGGGCTCTGTATAATATTTGTCCCACTCGAATTCACGTTCAGGCACAAACCCCGGACGGACTTCATCCCACGAAAACCCGGGATCAGATATTAGTTTGACAGGGAAGTTGAAAAAATCGCGGTACGAAACCGTGTTGCCGTAGCGCTTTTCAAATTCGGTAATTAACGATGGACACAAAACAAAATAAACCGGGGCATACTCATAACCCGTCCGGTTATATAAGCTGATTAAATTTTCTCGTGGTGTCATTTGTTTTTATTTGCCCATGCAAGTAAATTGATTTACACCACAATTCATTCCACAAACCGGATTCCCGGTTATCTAAAAATTATAGATTTCGGAACAGAAGTTTTTTGTATGCCAGAGGGGTCATTCCGGTATATTGCTTAAATTTCAAATTGAAGTACTGAGGACTTGAGAACCCGCACAGATAGGCAATTTCCTTTGAGTTTGATTCATTTTTTTTAATCAGGGCTTTTGCCCGGTCGATCCGCAATGATAAAAGATAGTCAACAGGGCTGATTCGCAGATTCTCACTGAACAGTTTTCTCAAATACCTGTCGGATATCCCGCTTAGCTCTGCGACACGGGTCATATCCACATTTTCAGTAAAATGATTTTGAATATACTCCAGTGATTTTAAAAGGATCGGATTTGACAAAATTACGGGGATTGATATGGTTTCCCGGATGTGCCTCGACAGGATCAGGAACAGTTGTGCATATAACAAACGCGTCAGGATTTCAAATCCTTCCCGTTTTTGTTGTATCTCAATAACAATTTGTTGCACCAGTGAATTTATTTCCTGATTGCCTGATATTTTTATGTAGTTCTGTGAATTGGTCAGAATGCGGTGCAGAATGGTCAGCGATTTTTCGAGGGGGGCAACCTGTAACTCCGGGAAAATATCGAGGTTAAATTCGAGCTGTACCAATGTTGTAGCGACGCCGGGCACTTCAAAATAATGAACAGCATCCGGGAAAACGATCATGCAGTCGTTTTTGTGAAATCCTACCACTTCGTTGTCGAATTGCATGGTGCAATAGCCTTTCCGGACGATATTAATCTCAATCCGTTTATGCCTGTGAGGTCCGTATTTAAAATATTTAGGGAAAATTATTTCTCTGAAAACCTCAGCCAGTGGCTTTTCGCTGCTGGTGAGCAAATCTTTAATTACCGGTTCCAGGTTTTGAGACAGAAGATCCATTCTAAATCATTTAAACACTCGTGTTTATATTGCGGCACAATAAGGTCAAATTTGGTCAAAACAAGTAGTATCTTCAATTATTCCGGATAATAATAATAGATTTTCCGGATAAAAAATCAAAAAACGAAGAATATATTATTGATTTCAATTTTCCGATACTAAATTAAGAATGATCAAAAATTGCAAAAATCAGGGAACCTTTGTTTTTAATTGGAGAAATAAGCACAACTTATTAACACCAGACTTGACACCGTAAATAAAAAAAGCCTCACAAATCATTGACTTGTAAGGCTTTAATTTTATTTTGGTGACCCAAACCGGAAAAATGTCGAACTTTTTTCTTGAAGATTATGAGGCTGTGCTGAAGTTTATGAATGCGGAGATACAGAAAAGAAATCCAAAATTGAAATAATTAATCCTCTTTTAATAGTTTTATAAAATTTACTTTTTTTTTAAATCTTAACCGACCCCGCTATATAATTTAAACCTGATGATGGCAAAAAAAAACGGAATAAATAGCGATGCGGATTTGCTCCAATTGCCGACAAAGTTGTTTTTATATCATGGTTAAAGCTATTTATATAAGGCATATGCCTAAAAGAAATGTAAGGCAAATTTCTTTTGTACAGATTCGCTACAATTTTGATGTAGATGATATTGGTATGTGATTTCTCAAGTAAATGTTAAGATTTTAGCCGCCATAACCTCTATTGTTTGTTATCAATTTACTCAACATGCTGTAAAAACATTTCCCTTTCGATCATTTATCAGGAAACCAGTCATATAATCCTAAAATAAAAATACTGATTATCAATAATAATTAGGAAAAGTATCATATATTTGGTCATAGTTTCTAGTTATAGCCCATTATATTTGTGATCTACATCAATTAATCAATTAGAACTAAAAACCAATGTACCTTTCAAGAATAGAAATATCAAATTATAAAGGAATAGAATTCTTAGAAGTTGACTTTTCACCAGACATTAATATAATTATAGGTGAAAATGGAAAAAATAAAACTGCTTTAATAGATGCAATAAGAATCCTATATAATATTGGGAAACCCAATAAAGATATTTCAATTACGGATGAGGATTTTTTTATCGACACCGAAACTGGACTTGCAAAATCCAAAATAGAAATTACTTACATCTTCAAAGACCTGTCAGATGGGCAAAAAGGCGCATTCTATGAGTTTATTGTCTTTTCGGAACATCCACAAGATACATATGCGAAGGTTGCTATTTCTTATGAAAAAAGGGAAGATAAATTTCCAATATTTAATTACACGACCGGAATTGGTGATGCTCAGAAAGCTGACTTTAACACGTTCGAATTATTTCAACATTATTATTTAGAGGCATTAAGAGACAGCACTAAAGATTTATTAAATACAAAAAGTAATATTTTGGGTAGTGTTATAAAACAAGCAGTTGTTCGTGCAAAAACACAAGAGAAGTACACAGCAATAATTGACACAGCCAACAAAGATTTATTGAAACAACCTGAAGTAAATTCGACGAAAGCTAATATCAATGAAAAACTAATCGAGATAAATAAATACTTTGTAGATGAACAAATTGGACTTCAAATTTCACCCACGAATATTACTTATATCTTGAATTCGATAAAACCCTTTTTACCATATAATAATTCAACTCTGACAAATGAAGGGTTCAATTTACGGCAAAATAGTTTGGGCTTCAATAATATGATTTACATCGCAACTGTTTTAAGTGATATTAATGAAAAAACTAAAGAAGATAATTTATCTCATTTCGCACTGCTTATTGAAGAACCAGAAGCACATCTTCATCCTCAATTGCAGCTTAATTTGTACAATTTTCTAAGAAAAACTAACAATCAAAAAAACAGTCAATTATTTATTACAAGTCATTCTCCAACATTAACTTCAAAAGTAAAGTTTGAGAATTTGATTCTTCTTGATGATTTTTCATATAGAATAGATAATTGCTTCAAAGGGAGAGTGGTCGAAGAAATTATTGAAGACACAAAGAAAAAGAAAAAACTAAATATCGCTGATTTTAGAAAGAGAGCAAGACAACTTGAAAGATATATTGATGTAACCAAGTCTCAATTATTTTTTGCAAAAGGAATATTGTTGGTTGAAGGAATATCTGAAGAGTTACTAATTCCCGCATTTTGTAATGTTAAAGATTTTTCACTTGATGATTATCAGATTGAATTAGTAAATGTAAACGGAACTTCATTTTATCCTTTCGTTCACCTTTTCAACTCTACCAAAAGTAAAAAAAGAATTCCTAAAAGAATTTCAATTATAACAGATGAAGACCAGTTTCCGGACTCAAAAAAATCAAAATACTCTTTTAGCGAACTTATCGCAAATGATTATGAGAAATTAGGCGAATTATATGAGGGAATTGAAAATGGCACAAAAAACAATCGTGTTAAGAATTTAATTTCCGTCAAAAATGGAATTGAAGAAATAAGTATTCAAACTGCAAAGAAGACGTTTGAATTCAAATTGGCGCACAGTAATGTGTTTAGAGAAAAAAGTAAGTTTAAAGAAAATCTTTTAGTCGAATTTATTGATTCATTTAACTCGAAGAAAATTGAATTAATAGAAGACTATATTGAAACATTGGAAGTAACAGATGACAAATTTGATCGAGAACAACGTTTTAAAATTGCTTTATTACTCTGGAAAACGTTGCCATCAAAATCTGATTTTGCACAGGATTTTGCTTTGTATCTTTTAGAAAACATTTCAAAAGCAAAAACTTCATTCAAAATCCCACGATACATTAAAAAGGCTATATCTCATTTAACACAAGAAGATGTTTGAAATAAATGATGAAATAGAAAAGTACTTAAGTGCTCGTGGAAAAGTTATTTTAAATGCTTGCCCTGGTAGTGGCAAAACCACTTCTGTTGCCTATAAATTGCAAGATTTAACCAAAGAAACGACGGAAATAAATAAATTTTCTGGTGTCGCATGTCTTTCATTTACCAATATTGCAAAAGATGAAATAAATGAAAAGTTTAAATTCTTTTCTGGGGTCAATATCAAATACCCCCATTTAGTTTCGACAATTGACAGTTTTATTAATCAATATATCTTATTGCCAAATTTCCATTTATTGAATCCCAATATTATAAGACCAGTGATATTGGAGAACTCAAATTTATTGGATGATTGGACTTTTTTTTTAACTAAATATAGGATTGGGATAAAACCTTTGAAATTTATGTACTCCCCATCAACTATTCAAAAAACCATTTCTGGTGGTTTTACAAGTAATGGGAAGCTTCCTACTCTCACAGGAAAAGATTTAAGTACATTTAAAAATTATTGTAGTTCTTTAAAAGACTGGCAATTCAAGAAAGGGATACTAACAAACGAAGATTCATCATACTTTGCCTTAGATATTTTGCAAAAATTTCCAGTTGTTGGTTCCTCATTAATAAAACGATTTAGTTACGTTATATTAGACGAGGCGCAGGATACTTCTGAAATTCATTTTGCAATTTTCGACAGACTTATTGAATTGGGATTAAAAAACATTGAAATTATTGGAGACCCTTGTCAAAGTCTTTATGAATGGAGAGAAGCTCGTCCAGACTTGTTTATTGATAGAATTAACGACCGTAAAAATTGGGACAATTACGAATATAGTTTTTGTAGACGTTCAGAACAAAACATAATTGATGTGTACTCTAAACTCAGAAATAATGGCAATCCCATTAAATCAACATTAGAGGTGATTACAAATAAGATAAAAGTTCTTAAATATGAGTTAGGCAAGGAAGAAAAGGCAATTGAGAAATTTGTTGAATTAACCAGTACTTTCGAAAGTAATCAAATAGTCGTTCGCGGTAGAACAATGCTGCAAAGGCTTCTTGGTTATAGTGTTAATAAGAACTATTGGAAAACCGATATCCCAACATTATTAATTTCTGCAAAACAAAATTTAGCAAAGAATGAAATAAAAATGGCGGTTAATACAGTTAGAAAAATATTTGTCTTGATTTTATGTCCTAACCTAAACTATAATGAAAAGAGAAGTTTTGAGCATGAATTAAAAGCAGATTTTGAAACTAATTCCCATATAATAAATTTCATTAATAACTTACCTTCTTTCGAATTATCATTAAAAGATTGGACTGTCAACACAGAAGCCTATATCAAAACATTTTTCGAGTTAGATAGTGACTTCAATTTGGAATTAAAGCAAAAACAAGGTGTAGAAACTTATGATAGTACTATTAGTAAATTGCATAACATCAATGAGAATGAGAGTTTAATTCCAATTTCCACAATACATCAGGTAAAAGGAAAAACTTTTGATACTTTAATGCTATTTCTAAGTAAAACCAGTTTAGGACAGAGTATTTCTTTAAACGATTATTCCAAACCTGTTGATTTCCCAAATGAAAGCAAAAGAATGATATATGTAGCATTATCAAGACCAAGGAATTTATTAATAATTGCGGTTCCTGACGAAACGGAAGATGATAAACTTATTGAGTTATTTGGAAAAGAAATAGAAATTATTGAAATGAATAACGGGCTATAACAGCAAAATACCCGCAAGTCGGGTTTCGGTGCTTCGTTGACAAGAAATTAATAAATTGAAAAGCAATGCTTCGTAGGAAGTTCATCGGGTAACTCCCGCCCTGCGTGTATTTGAACGTTACCGCCAAGTGTAAGGAGCCAGAAACGACAGACACAAATTTAGAAGTAAACTATTGTGAAAGGAAAGAATAGCGAAATATTGACAAAACAAGAAAGCCGACACTCAAGCCGACCTAATGTTTTCTATTTTTGCTCACCGCACATTTTTTTAAAGAATTGCCACCACACAAAGGCACATTTGTTTTTGGCTCAACACCTAAACCTAATGCTCGGGCAAAATCAAAAGAACCATTATCCAGCGGAAAAACTATAAATTAATCCATAATAATTATCTAAATATGAACAAAATAGGAAGAATAAATCATTTATTAAATGGATTAACATATCTTGATAATCAAAATTTAGAAGAAAAACTATTTGAGGATCTAGAGGATTTTCAAATAAAAAAAGATCAAACATTATTTGACAATATCAGTAATGAAAACGAATTATTTTTTGATTTATCAAAAGTCAGATTTGCTGAATTAAGTGCAATTACACAATTGGTACTTGTTGTTGAATCTTTCGTAATTAAAAATTTCCAAGTTTATATTTCTTTGCCAACAATAAGACTTACAGTAAAAGAAAAGGACAGTAAATCTTATGATGAATCCTTAAAAACCAATATTCTAAAAAAAAGAAAAGATACAAACAGTTTCTTAAAAACAGTTGGATTTGTTGAAGCGATTAAATGCTCACATATAAAAAATAGAAAAGAAGTTTTAATTACAGAGGAATATGATTTCGAAACAGAATTTAATATTGAAAGTTTCAATGATGCTTATAGTGTTATTTATGAATCTATCGACCCATCTTATTTTAACCATAAATACATATTCCCATTAACATGGATTAATTGTCAACTCGGGTTTGATAGTTTTTCTGAAATTGAAAATAAAATTGACAAAATACTTGAAAACCCTGAAAGAGGACTTGAATCAATTGATGTACAAGGTATTAAAAATGTTGTTCTTTCTGAACTTATAAAAAATATCAAGGAACACACTAAATCAAATTATGCCATTTTCTCAATTGGATTAATAAATTCAATAAGTTTATTTACGAAAAGAGAAGGAAAGAAACAAAATCCAATAGAGATTGACTTTATTGAATGGTTAGAAAATGAGAAAATTCCTAGCCAAGTAGAAATTTATTTCGGTGATTCTGACTGTGGACTACTTACCTCTAAGTACAAGAATGCATATAGGGAAAAAAATCCAAAAGGACTAACTGATAATCTTTCGCAATTAAAATGGGCTTTTGAAAAATGGTCAACAAGTAAATCTGAAAAAGAAATCAGAGGTACTAAAGGATTATATAGAATTCAAAGAATAGTAAACAAATATAATGGCATATTTCATATAAGAACTGAGAATATTGATGGTGGATATCGGAAAGGTGGCCTTACTAAGGAAGAATGGAGAAAAAACAAGCTTCAGTTTAGAATTCCTGGAACTTTTATCCAAATTAAAATATGTCCTTTCTCAGAAGCAAAAAAATTTAGATTTAAACTATCAGAAAGTAGTAATAAAAAACAATGGAGATCACTATTTTTTTCTCCTTCAGTTGAAGTAAATTTTATTAGTAAATTTCGATTTGAAATCGCAAAAAATGAAAATCTTCTAGTCATTTTGGATTTATTGAATACTGGGATAGATGAGACCAAAGTGATACTTGAGGATAGCCTACCCAAATTTAGTCGAGATGCGCATCCTAATGCAGTTGTCATCTACATATTGAGTAATCTGGATAATTTGACATTAGATTCTATAATAAATTCTACCAGTGAAAAGATTATCGATCAAATAGGAGATCAATTAATTCAAGAAATCTCACACCAAGATGCCGAAAATGTATTCGATCCAGTTTTGGCTATTAGTGATGGGATTACTTTTTGGTTTGGAGGAAGTCAGAAATTAATAAAGTTGCTTAATGAATCATATGAAGATGCTAACAAAGGGAAAAACATCTATCAATTAGAATCTTTCAAAGTACTAGATTCTGATTCTCAAACAAGGATGAGATTACACCTTGAAAATGATGATTCTCTTGTAATGGTTAATAATGAAGGAAATTTTCTGTTTAATTTCACTTCACTTAATGAACTTTTTGAAAGAGAATTAAAAGAAAATTATCACGTTGTGCAAGAAGCCATAGAAAAAGTTTGCACTCCAAAGTTAGAGGTAATTGACAAGTGGCTATCTATTAACGAATTACTTCAGCATAACAAATATGGGTATGCACTAACTTTATATTTAAAAGTTGTTAAATATTTTGCATCAAAACAGATTGATATTTTAGATGAGAGTTTTAACAGGAAAGAATTACATGTTTTAATTGATCAACATCAGCAAAAGGAATTAGCAATCGCTTTTAGTTCACATCTTGGAATAAAAGTGAAGAATATTATAAATATTGCTGATGATCTTAACCCTCAAATTCCTAGAAGAACAAAATTATTTTCAGAAAATGATAGAGTAATAATCCTTACTACTGTAATTTCTAGTTCTGAAACTGTCAGAAGATTAGTTAAATACGTTAGGCGCGACCTGGCTGTTCCATTGCTAATTTGCAGTTTATGTAATTTAAGAAAATACAACATTTCCAATCTTGAAACTTGGAATGATCATACAGATATAATTTCAATTTTTCAGAAAAATGAAGTCGAGATAGACAAAACATTAAGAAGCGATGAATATTATCTAAATAAAATTGAAAGTTTTAAAAACATTTCTATTTATAGAAGTCCTATGTTTTCAATAGAAAACAGAATAAGTGACCATCAAATAAAAGCCAATTTAGTATTGGAAAGCTCCTTAAAGGAACACATCATTCAAACGAAATCATTACATTATAACCATGTAGGTATTTATCGCGATAGACATTTTTCCTTTTATATAAATAAAGAAAAAATATTAAGAGAAAAAAGTATAATTTGGAATATGATTCAAACATCAATTCAACGCTGGATTGATAATGTTAGAAAATCACCCAAATACTCGAAAAATTTTACGATTTATTACCCTAATTCATTAATTTTTAATAACTCAAATAATGGATTTCTTGACTTTGTGAAAACTCTTTCGTCAAGTACTAGACAGATTGAAGAGGTAACATTAATTAATGAACCTAACGTTGTTTACTTAGATTTTGGTACGATTACTGGAAATTCAATCAATAGGTTAATATCCAAATGTCAAAATGTTGAAAATCTGTTGGTTTGTATTATTTTTAACCAATCTAGAAACGAAGAATTTGATATTTATAACAGAATAAATAACTTGAACAATCAAGATACTGGTTTAAAACCAGTAGTAACAACAAATTTTCAAATTAATTATCTATTCAAATTTTCTTTGAGTTTTTTCACCTCTGTAACTTGTCCAATTTGTGTACACATTGAAGCATTAGATAAATACAAAATAAACCAAAAATACCTAGATTATTTCACAAATGATAGAATTAAGAGGCTGAAGATGATTGAAGCTGAAGATATTGTTAAAAGCGTCTACCCTTTTGATTTTTATTATACTTCAGAAAGTTCAAATCATGAACTTTCATCCGAAGTAATAATGAAAATGTATGAATTTAAAGCATTATTTGAAAAAGCTGAAAATAATACTCAGTATAGATTAGAGTGCTATAAACAAATATGGAATATTTATTACACTTTCGAAAAAGAGAAAAGTAATTGTGATTCTTCTCTCTATTCTTTGATCTATTATTTGGCTCATGAAATTAATTGGCTCCAAAAAGAGCCACTAGTATTTAGGGACTTAAGATCTTTACTTTCTAATATTTCTCAAAAAATTGCTACTATTGATATTAGCTCATTAGTAAATTATTTTGACAAAACTAATAGAGCTACAACAACAAGTATTAAGTTAGCAATTCGTTATAAGTATGCAGCAATCTCATTATTGAGATCGTCCAATAAATTATTATTCTGCGAAAATATCTTTGCAATTATTAATTCTTGCAGCTACGAAGATCATCAAAGTGATAATTTAACTCAAAACACATTCTATCATATAGTAAGCCTATATAAAAATAGTTATAATAAAAGTTTAAAATATTTTGAATCTATTAAAATAGAAATTGGGAAAATATCTCAGTCAAAAATCCATCTGAATACTAATCAATTTATGGCTCTTAATAAAATTGAAACAATGAACAATTTTGCCATTAAAACACTCAATAATAGCTACTTGGATTCAGATTTGAAAATACTTAAAAATATACAAAGTGAATTTGATATGGTTTATAGAGCCCCCCATCCAGATCCTATTGAATATTTTACAAGGATATTTTTGCCGAGATATGATACTATTTTTAACGATTATGAAGTCTATAAAGAGAAAGCAGATAACTATCAAATTATTGAATCCAAAAGATCTTTAATTTTAATGTATTGGAAATCTACATACGAATTCATCACAAATACAATTATTTTCCATTTCCAAAAATTTTCTGATAGTTTCTTTATGTCGCAATTTTTCATGAGTAGTTTCTCGAATATTTTTTCAAAAAATCATTTAACTAAAGAAATCGATCGATTTACAGAGATTATTTATCTCATTTCAAATGACTTAAATAATTATAATTTACATAAAAAAGAATTTGAAAATTTATATTTTCAAATTAATAATTTATTTATAAAGCAAAAAGGCAAATATGGCGAAAGCATTGATTCACATGCACTTAATCTTTTATCATATTTTCCATCGAATCTTTATAATATAATATGTTCTGTTTTTACAAAAGAAGAGTTTCCGAAAATTGAAATTGCCGATAATTTAAATGTAGATGTATATTATCCACGAAACACTTTGTTGCTAAATCTCGACTTAATTAAAAGCAATATTGAAGGTAAAAAAAATCCTGGATTAACTCTTAGTGATATTGCTATAAGTATTAAATGCGTTGAGAATGGACATAAAATGAAGATTGTCGTAATAAGTTATGATGGAACTGAGAAATTTCAAGGAGAAAGAAGAAATGGATCATTAAGTTATTGGCGAAATGAATTAAAAAATTTTGGTGGTGATTTGGACTATGAACTAGAACAAAATGGAAAATTTAAAATAACAATTAAATTTCTGAATTATGAAAACTGAAGACATTAAAGAAATTAAGGTACTAATTTGCGAAGACGAACCTGAACATCTTACCGATATTAAATTATATCTTGCTGAATTTGCCAAATCTAACGAAATAAAAATTGTGTGTTTTGATGTAAATTTCACGAACTATCATAGTGAATTACATAAAGAATATGACCTTCTAATCTTAGACTTTTTTGATAAATCCAAAGAAAAGGGGGAAACTGTTTTATCACACAATGAGAGTAATAAAAGGATTAAGACACTGATTTATTCAGCTAAAATTGTTGACTACGATTCGCTTTCTAAGAAATACAGTTGTCTTGTTGGACACAAACCCAAATTACAAACTGGTGATAACCTTAAAGAATTTCTTTTAAGTTTTTTATTTCGCGAGGATCTGATTAGAAAGAATTATAATCTTCATAATAATGATGACATCTTTTTATTAGCTGATATTCGTTCTATTGGAGAAAAGTATCTCAACGAACTGATACACAAAATCTCAATAAAGGAACAAGCCTCCGACACATATATCATAAAACGAATGACTTCTGGGTTGAGTGGAGCTTTTGTTCTTAAGTTACTTCTTGGCAATACAGTTGAAGTATTAAAAATATCAAAAGAGGTAACCAAATTAAAACTTGAGCATTCAAATGCTAATAGAAAATATCAGCTATTCCCATCAAGACTAATCATCCCAATAAAAGACGAAGAATTTGAATCAAATGACAAGAAAGTATATGCAATACTAATAAAGGAAGTTAATGATGCAATAACTTTATTTGATTTTATAAAATCAAATAAAAATACAAGTCTAATTGAAAATGTTTTAAATGATTTATTCATTGGAACATATAGCTTACAAGAACACTATCTTAAGAATAAAGATTCTAAATGTAATTGGGACTTAATCTTTATTAAAATTGATAAATACAAATTTATCCTCATAGAAAGAGCATTTGAGGAATTAAAATCCTTAATGTCTTCTTCTATTAATTTCAATATAACAGAAATCAAAAATTTAGTAGTTGACAAACATTATCTTTTAATGGATATTGCTAAAACAACTGATAAATTAATCAAAGAAAGTGTCCTTTGTCATGGAGATTTTCATTCAAAAAATATACTAGTACAAGGTAGTCATCCTGTCATTATTGATACCGGCAGCATAGACTATTTACATTGGTCAAGCGATCTATGTCGATTAATAGTAGACTTGTTTATTTCTGGCTTTGACATCAATACCAAGGAGTTTTATGATATTAACCAAATAGAACCGAGCATTGAGATTGTTAAACTAATTATTAACCAAACTAATATTCCTTTAGATAACAAAAATGACAATTTTATCTTCGCCATTAATTGGCTAATGAAAAATTGTTCAAGTATTTATGCTGGCTATTATACTGTTTTTGAATATCAATTAGGGTTAATGAAGGAATTTCTTCAAATCTCTTATCGGGTTGCTACAGTTCCCCCGAATAAGCGAGCCATAGCACTTATTGCAGCATATTTGTGCATGAAGCAGGCAAATGAATCAATAAAAAACTTGCCATAAATTTTGCAAGCACATTACCAAAGCTCTCAAGCCATCGCTACAACCAAAGCTTTGACAAAGAGCTTGCTAAGCCAACGCACGATAGACAGAAACGATGTAACAAATTGATATGAAAATGATTGAAAACAAAGAACACCAGGCGGTAACAGCAAAATACCCGCAAGTCGGGTTTCAGTGCTTCGTTGACAGGAAATTAGTAATTTGAAAAGCGGTACTTAGTAGGAAGTTCATCGGGAAACGCCCGCCCTGCGTGTGGCGAGACGTTGGCAGCAATCGTAACTGCGCCTTCGAAACAGCTGAGATAGATCAGTTAATGTTAACATTTAAACTTAAAATTATGACATTTACTCTACCGAAAATTTCAAAACTTGTTTATCAAAATAATGGTAATGAAATATGGCAATATTTCGGGATTGAAAGTTCAATCAATGATGTTCAAATTTCAAGTATAAATCCATTTATAGTAGAGTCTAATGACATTAAATATGTTCTAACAAGTGATAAAACATTTCAGGATGATGCTTTCGAATATATTCTACTTACCTCAAGAAGACCGTCAAGATCAGATTTCAGTTCAGGAAGAATAAAAATAAAACGATGGCTAAAACATCCACACTTTCAAAATAAAACTCCTAAAGAAATTGTTAGCACATGGAGTGATAAATTCAAATTCGTAAAAGAAAATGAACAAGAAAATATTAAAGGGTTACGTCCACCTCAAATAGGTGCCTTATATTCTATTTTAGCCCATATTCAAAATCCTGAGGACAAAGCCATTGTTGTAATGCCAACAGGAACAGGTAAGACGGAAACAATGCTGGCCACACTAATTTCAAATTCCTGCGAAAGGCTGCTTGTTTCTGTTCCTTCAGATGCTTTAAGAACGCAGATTTCTGACAAGTTTATCACATTAGGCTTGCTGAAAGAATATCGTATCGTGGATTCAACTTGTATGAATCCAATTGTAGGAATAATTAATGCTGGGTTCAATACTATTCAGGAATTGCAAGAATTTGTTGAAAAATGCAATGTTGTAGTATCTACCATGGATTTACTCGTGGACTTTTCTGCTCCCGAACGAACGTTACTGAATAGTCTTTTCTCACAGTTTTTTGTTGACGAAGCCCATCATTCAGAAGCAAGAACTTGGAAAGAACTAATTGAGAAATTTGATAAACAAAAGGTTTTTCTTTTTACTGCAACACCTTTTAGAAATGATGGAAAGAGTTTACAAGGAAAAATAATTTTCAACTTTTCGCTAAGAAAAGCCCAAGAACAGAAGTACTACAAAAAGATCAACTACCTGCCAATTAGAGAATACAACAAAAATTTAGCAGATAAAAGAATTGCAGAAAATGCAGTTATGCAGTTGAAAACTGATATTGCATCTGGCTACAATCATTTCATCATGGCGAGATGTATGAATAAAAACAGGGCAATTGAAGTTTTTGAATACTACAAAGAATATCCAGAGCATAATCCGGTGATGGTTTATACTGGTATCGCAGGTTTAAAAAATAAGATTGAAGCAATTAAAAGAGGCGAGCATTCTATAATTATTTGTGTTAATATGCTGGGTGAAGGATTTGATTTACCAAATCTTAAAATTGCAGCAATTCATGATGAAAGGCAAAGTTTACCTATTACACTTCAGTTCATTGGCCGTTTTACAAGAACATCATACAGCGAATTGGGTAGTGCAAGCTTTATTGCAAACACTGCATATCCACCTATTAATGAGGAATTAGACCAGTTGTATGCTAGAAACTCAGATTGGAATTTGCTCCTTCCAAGATTGAGTGCTAATGCAACACAAAAAGAATTAGATATTAAATCTTTCTTAGATAAGTTCAATAATCTTTCAGAATCGATAGTGCCATTTCAGGAAATCAATCCCGCCATGAGCACAGTAATCTTTAGATGTGGTGTTACTACTTGGAATCCATCAATTTGGGAGTCGGGGTTTCCAAACATTGCTAGCTATGAACATGTATTTAGTCGCCATAGCCAAGATACGCTAATAATCATTTTGGGTAAAATTGAGAAAGTGGAATGGGGCAAATTTGAAACAGCTCAGAATTTGCAATGGGATTTAGTCGTTATTCATTGGGATTTACGACCTGGAATTAATAGGGTATTTCTAAACACCTCAATTAGAGGATTTTCTGGCGTCTCGTTGATGGATGCAATATTTAAAGAAAGAAATACTGACTTGATTACCGGTATGAATGTATTTAGAATATTCCATAATGTTAACCGGCTTTCTCTTTACAATGTAGGAACGAGAAAGAGCATAGGACAGGATATAACATTTCAAGCGTATTTTGGGAAGGGAGTTCAAGACGGCATAAAACTTTTGGAGCAAGGGACTCTTATTAAGAATAATATTTTTGGAGTTGGTTATAAAGACGGTGAGAAAGTTTCATTAGGCTGTTCAGTTAAAGGAAAAATCTGGTCTTATCAAAGGGGTAATTTAGATGAGCTAACAAAATGGTGCAAGACGATTGGTGATGTTGTAGCGAATGACGAAATTGACACAAATGTAGTCCTTCAACATACATTGGCAATTGAAAAACTACAGCAACGTCCAAATGTTATGCCTATACTAATTGACTGGAATCCTGAAATGTATGAAAATTCTGAAAGTCGCTACCAGATAATTATAAATGGTGTTTTATATGACCTTTCAAATACGGAATTAAATTTAGTTAATGCTAGTATTGACCAAAGCATTAGGTTTTCAGTTGATACGAATGATTGTTCTGTTCAATTTGAAATTGAAATAGGTATTAATCCTGTAACCAACGAAAATTATTACAAACTCATTCAACTCACAAACGAAAATTGCACAATTCAATACGGAAATACTAATGAGCCTCTTTTATTCTTTTTTCAGAATGTTACTCCCACAATTTGGTTTGCTGACGGCTCACAACTTTTCGGAAATTTATTTGTAAGACTTAAAGTTCAACCAGATGTAATTTCAATGAACAATATTATTACTGATAACTGGTCAGGTGTGAGTATTAGAAAGGAATCCCAAGACATTTCTCCATATATCCAAGATTCAATTCAGTTTTATTTCATTGAAAAAATCAGAAACGACTTCCAAGTAATATACGATGATGATGGAAAGGGTGAAATAGCGGATATCATTGGTATCAATGATTCCGAAACTGTAATTGATATTCATTTGTATCATCTCAAATATGCAAAAAATGGTGAAATAAGTAATGACATAGACAACTTTTATCAAGTTTGTGGTCAGGCAGAAAAATCGTTGAAGTGGAAACATAAAAGCGGAAGGGAGTTTTTTACTCATTTATTCAGGAGGAAGACAAAAATTCTCAATGGAAATAGTTGTAGTAGAATAATTAAAGGAACTGAGGACGACATTGAAAATTTGCTAGAGCAAGCAAAATGGACAAAAGCAATGCGTTTTCATATCTACGTTGTTCAGCCTGCACTTAGTAAAGCAAATGCTTCAGATGATATTCTTTTGCTGTTGGGAAATGTTCATCATTACCTATCGACTGTTGGAAACATAGAGCTAAAAGTTTATTCAAGTCAATAGAATTATTAATAAAATAAATAAAACCGACAAAAGGAATGCCAGCTGCCAACAGCAAAATACCCGCCGGGCAGCGGTGCTCGTTGACAGGAAATCAATAAATTGAAAAGCAATACTTCGTAGGAAGTTCATCGGTTAACTCCGGCCCTACGTGTATTTGCGAGACGTTGTATTCTAGTGTAAAAATTCCGCTATGACACAGCATACTGTGGAAAATTTGGATATCAGAAAGCGGAATTTAGCTCGTGGACAGGTTGTTGCGGAATTGGAGAAATTTATTTTGTTTTTTTTCTTTCCCCTCAGCAAAAAAGAAAAAAAGAACCCAGCCCACACGAGCCGACGCTCAAACCAAAGGCTTGCAAAAGAGCTGCAATTTTGCTTACGCACCCGTGCTAATTTGTTACTTTAGCGCTTTAATTTAAAATGGATTGGAATTAGAATATGGCAATTAAGAAATCAGAATTATACAGCTCAATTTGGGCAAGTTGCGACGAACTGAGGGGCGGAATGGATGCCAGCCAGTACAAGGATTATGTACTGGTTTTGTTGTTTATCAAATACGTTTCGGACAAATACGAGAACGACCCCGACGGAATTATTGAAATCCCTGAAGGTGGTAGTTTCAAAGATATGATTGCTTTGAAGAACAACAAAGAGATTGGCGACAAGATGAACACCATTATCGGAGAATTGGCAAAAGCCAATGACCTTGTGGGTGTTATAGATGTTGCCGACTTTAATGATGATGAAAAGCTGGGCAAAGGTCAGGAGATGATTGACCGCCTTACCAAGCTGATTGCCATTTTTGAAAAACCTGCCCTTGATTTTAGTAAAAATCGTGCTGGTGGCGATGATATTCTGGGCGATGCCTTTGAATATTTGATGAAGAATTTTGCGACCGAGAGCGGTAAAAGCAAAGGACAGTTTTATACACCTGGCGAAGTAAGCCGTGTATTAGCAAAAGTATTAGGTATTACAGAACCTAAAAATTCAACTACTTTTTATGACCCAACGTGTGGTTCGGGTTCTTTACTTTTAAAAGTGATTGACGAAGCCGATGGCAAAGGCTCTATTTACGGACAGGAAAAAGATGTGGCAACCGCTGCATTAGCCCGTATGAATATGATTTTGCACGGTATCGAAGGGCACGAAATACACAGAGGACAAAGTACACTTTCTGACCCGTTTTTTAAAGATAAAGATGGCAATATGAGAACTTTCGACTTTGTAGTTGCAAATCCGCCATTTTCTTCTAAGAACTGGGTAAATGGATTTGACCCGCAAAACGACCTATACGGGCGTTTCGAAAAAGACGAAGAAGAAAGCCAGAAAATAGGAAAAGTCATTTACAAAACTCCACCTGAAAAGAACGGCGATTTTGCTTTTTTGTTGCATATTCTTAAATCGCTAAAAAGCACAGGGAAAGGAGCTTGTATTTTACCACACGGTGTTTTGTTCCGTGGCAATGCCGAAGCTGAAATCCGCAAAAGCTTAATTCAACGTGGTTATATTAAAGGTATTATTGGATTCCCTGCAAACTTATTTTTTGGTACTGGCATTCCTGCCTGTGTTATAATATTGGACAAGGAAGGAGCTGACACACGCAAACACATCTTTTTGATTGATGCCAGCAAAGGTTTCATTAAAGATGGAAGCAAAAACCGTTTGCGTGAGCAGGACATTCATAAAATTGTTGATGTTTTCACCAAACAAACTAATGTGCCGAAATACAGCCGTTTGGTCAGTGTGGAAGAAATCAGCGACCCGAAAAACGACTACAACCTGAACATCCCCCGATATATCGACAGTCAGGAAACCGAAGATATACAAGACATTGAAGCCCATTTATTGGGTGGTATTCCAAACGCCGATATTGAGGCATTACAGGAATATTGGGATATTTATCCTTCATTGAAAGCCGAGCTTTTTAATGCAAACGGCAGAGAAAATTACAGTGATTTAAAAATTGACAAAGTCCTTGTAAAACAAACCATTTTCAGCCATCCTGAATTTACAACTTTTATACAGGAAATGGACGAAGTGTTTGAAGGCTGGAAAACCAAAAACACCGAAATATTAAAATCGCTCGCCAAAGGCTTAAAACCCAAACAAGTTGTTTTCCGCATTTCGGAAGATGTATTGGCAACATATACAGGCAAAGCCCTGATGGATAAATACGATGTGTACCAACACCTAATGGACTACTGGAACGACGTTATGCAGGATGATTGCTACTACATTGCCATTGACGGTTGGAAAGCCGAGTTAACCATAACAAAGCAAACAAAATCCATAACCGAGTGGGATTGCGACCTTGTACCAAAAACACTGGTAATTGACCGCTATTTCTTACCTGAGAAAAAAGCCATTGAAAAATTGGAAGTCGAAAAGGAAGCTATTGCCGTTCAAATAGCCGAACTGGAAGAAAACCTGCCCGATGGAGTGGAAGAAGACGACTGGATTTTGAACGAGGTAAAAAACGACAAAGGCAAAATAACCAAAACCTTGGTGGACGAAAAAATGCGGGAGTTAAAAATTGAAATACTGAAAATTCCTAATACCAAAGCAAAAAAGGAAATTACCAAGATTATTAAAGACACGTTCGACAAAGCCAAACGCACCAATGTTAATGCCGAATTCTTTGACAAACTTGCCGTATTGCAGAGCTACCTCGATTTGGTGGACAAAGACACTCAGGTAAAAGCAAAGATTAAAAAAGCCCTTGCCGACCTCGATAAAAAGGTAATTGCCCGTTACAAAACACTTACCGAGGACGAAATAAAACAACTCGTGGTTGACGATAAATGGATGACCGTATTGGAGCGTGATGTAAAAACCGAAATGGAGCGCATTAGCCAACGCCTTACTCAACGGATAAATGAACTGGCTGAACGCTATGAAACAACACTACCGAAGCAAACTACATATGTAGCTGAATTGGAAGAAAAAGTTATTACCCACCTTCAAAAAATGGGGTTTGTATGGAACTAAGACAAGGTTATAAAAATATGGAGGTAGGAGTAATTCCTGAGGATTGGGAGGTTAAGAAATTTCAAGACGTAATGGAAGGCTTTTCAAGTGGTCAAACACCATATAGAGGAAGACCTGAATTCTACAAAGGAGATATTCCTTGGATAACTAGTGGAGAATTGAACTACAATGTAATTACTGATACAATTGAAAAAATTACAATTGAAGGAGCAAGAGAAGCTAATTTAAAGATGATTCCGAAAGGTACTTTTCTATTTGCTATTACTGGTTTAGAAGCTGCTGGAACGAGAGGAAGTTGTGCTATTACTGGAATTGAAGCCACAACCAATCAGTCCTGTATGGCATTATACCCTAAAAAAGGATTACTAAACACCACATACTTATTTCATTATTACGTTCGTTATGGAGATGAACTGGCTTTTAAATATTGTCAAGGAACAAAGCAACAGAGTTATACTGGTGGAATTGCAAAGAAATTACCAATTATAGTTCCACCAACTGTAGCCGAACAAACCGTCATAGCCACCGCCCTAAGTGATGCCGATGCCCTGATAAACAACCTCGAAAAACTCATTGCCAAAAAACGCAACATCAAACAAGGGGCAATGCAAAAACTCCTGCAACCAAAAGAGGGTTGGGAAGAACAATCTATATTTCAAATTGCTGAAAATAAAAAAGAACTTTTTGATGATGGAGATTGGATTGAATCAGAGCATATAACTGATAAAGGAATTCGTTTAATCCAAACTGGAAACATTGGGATTGGTACTTTTTTAGAAAAAGAAAATAAGAAATTCATTTACGAGGAATCTTTTAGGAAGCTAGGTTGTAAACTTTTAAAAGTTGGTGATTTACTTATTTGTAGATTAGCTGAACCCGCAGGTAGAGCTTGTGTTTTCCCATATATAGGTGAAGATAAAGTAATAACATCAGTCGATGTTACTATTTATAGGCCAAGTAGAGATGTAGTTAATCGCGAGTTTTTAAATCAAATTTTCACTACCAATAACTGGTTCAATTTAATAAGTGAATTATGTGGAGGTACTACGCATAAAAGAATATCAAGAGGTGCTTTAGGTCGTATAAAAATTAAATTACCGGATATCGAAGAGCAATACGAAATAGCCACCATCCTTTCAGATATGGATGCCGAAATACAGGCATTGGAAACCAAGGTGGAGAAATACCGCAATATAAAACTGGGGATGATGCAGAATTTATTAACAGGGAAAATAAGGTTGGTAAAACCACAAAGCATAGAGCAGTTATGTGAGTTACCAATGGCAGCCGAGCCAACTGGAAACTATTCTAAAATTACTTAAGAAGCCTAACCGAAGAAGAATGGTTTCACTTTGGCGAAATATGAATGTAAAATCAACTAATGACCATGACTAAATGGATGATAACAGACTTGTTCTAAAATCGATTAATCAGTTGTTGGAATACAATTTCTTTATTCCTTCCTACCAGCGTGGATATCGGTGGAATGTATCGCAGGTTA
Source organism: Prolixibacteraceae bacterium (assembly GCA_003506435.1). Classification (GTDB taxonomy): domain Bacteria; phylum Bacteroidota; class Bacteroidia; order Bacteroidales; family Prolixibacteraceae; genus GWE2-42-39. The sequence goes on along the minus strand of DOAQ01000042.1, from coordinate 126,026 downwards.
CCCAGTTGCTCGATGATATTTGGGAATTTACTCAAAGAGAAAAAAGCGGGAAAGAATTTTATTGCTTACAACCTGTAGTTGTTAAAAGTAAAGACAATGGTAGTTGGGAAGTAATTGACGGACAACAACGCTTAACCACAATCCGGATTTTCCTGAGTTACCTCGTCAAAGAGCATTTAAAAAGACCACTGAAAGAAGCGTTTAAAAAAGAAGAGTTTTCAATAGTTTATCAAACAAGGCCAACCAGTAATGATTTCCTGAAAGACCCGAAAAAGGACTACAGTTACATCGACTTCTACTACATGTGGGCTGCTTACCAAACAACAGTCAAGTGGTTCAGCAATAAAGACTACAACGATTGTAATAAATTCCTTTCAACTCTTCTGGCTAAAGAGGACAAGGAAAATCCGATAAAAGTAATTTGGTACGAAATCAATGGCGATGTTGATACCATCGATATATTTACTCGTCTGAATATTGGTAAAATACCATTGACCAACGCCGAGTTGATTAAGGCCCTGTTTTTGGGGACTGCCAACCCGAAAAATCAAAATCAAAAAGCTAACTATAAACAATTACAAATTGCTTCGGAATGGGATGCCATCGAGAATAAGTTGCAGGACGAATCATTTTGGCATTTTATTTACGACAAGGACAACACCAAACTACCACAACACAAATACGATACCCGCATTGAATACATCTTCGACCTGATGAAAAACAATAAAGGAGGTGAAGATAAGTATTTTACATTCTACAAGTTCCTGCACGAAGACTTTGAAAAGCGGTTATCACCGGTAAAATCGCCCGATATTGAAGGAATTTGGCTGGATATTAAAAAGTATTTTCTAATGTTTGAAGAATGGTACACCGACTTGGAATTGTACCATCAAATAGGCTTCATCATTGCCAATAACGGCGACCTTAAAAAGATTAAGGACAAAGCAAGCTCATCCGAAATGACCAAAACCAAGTTTAAATCTTATTTACAGGGTGAGATTGCGAAATTAGTTGATATTGACATCGAAGGGCTCGATTACGAAAAGGGAAAAGATAAAGCCTCGATAAAAAGGATATTACTTCTAACAAATATTCAGACCTTACTTGCTAATCCTCATTCAAAAAGCCGCTTTCCTTTTGATAGCTATAAAAAAGGAAACTGGGACATTGAACATGTGCGATCTCAATCTGAAGTGGAATTAAAAGGCAAAGATAGAATTGAATGGGCAAAATTGGTACTCGATTTTTATACCGGCGTTTCAGCCGAGGGAAACGAAACAGACACTTACCTGAAAGTAATCGAAAAAATCCCCAATAACACTGACAAAGAAGTTTGCGTTGAATTATTGGGGCTTTTAAATGGTGAAACAGCCGATGAAACATTTAATGGCCTTTACCAGAAAATTAGTGCTGTTTTTAAAGAAGAAAACCCGCCAAACAGCCATAATATCTCAAACCTTGTATTATTGGATGCGGGAACAAACCGCGCTTACAAGAATGCTTTCTTCCCCATCAAAAGAATGGAGATAATGAAAAAAGACAGCAACGGCAGTTTTGTTCCAATTATGACAAAAAATGTTTTCATGAAAGCATACAGTCGGAAGTTTGATAAGATTATGTATTGGGATGCCTCTGATGCTGATGACTACTTAAACGCAATAAAATCTGTTCTGGATGTCTATCTAAATAACGCTGTAGAGTAAAATGAGCAACAATATAACTACCGAATCAGGCGAACGCTTAAGTTTTTTCAAACTATTAAGCGAAAAAAACTATCGGGTCGAAATTCCAATTATTCAAAGGGATTATGCACAAGGCCGTGAATCGAATACCGACATCCGGGATTCTTTTTTAGCTGCACTAAAAGAATACCTAAAAGAGGAGAACCCAAATCGGGACCTTGATTTCATTTATGGCAGCTTGTTAAACGGTTGTGGCAATGATTCCCTCCGTTTTGTGCCTTTAGATGGCCAGCAACGATTAACGACTTTGTTTCTCTTGCATTGGTATTTGGCTGTTAAAGAAGATAAACTGGAACCTTTCAGAAAGCATTTTACTATCTCTTCAGAAGATGGAAATAGCAAGTCAAAATTCACCTATGAAACCAGGACAAGTGCGCGGGAGTTTTGTAATGCTTTAGTTTCAGCATCAGTTAGTTTCAGAAATTTTAGTCCTTCTGAAGACAAAAAAACGGAAACCCCCGTAGCAGATGCACTTACAAACCAGCAATGGTACTTCCAGTCATGGAGCAATGACCCAACGATTCAGGGAATGCTGGTTATGTTGGATGCCATTCACCTCCGGTTTAAAGCCGAAAAAAAGGAATTTTATGAACTCCTGACAAATTCAGAAAATCCGGTAATCACATTTCAGTTTCTGAAACTGGAAGAATTTGGCTTGACCGATGACCTATATATAAAAATGAATGCACGGGGTAAGCCATTGACTTCCTTTGAAAACTTTAAAGCAAAATTCGAACAACAAATTAAGCACCTGGATTACAATAAAAGAAAATACGTTTTAAATTCTGAAAACTATGAGCGGGAGCTTCCGGCTCATGAGTATTTTTCACATAAAATCGACACAACTTGGGCTAATTTATTTTGGGCTTATCTAAAGGATGAATTACAATTAGCTGAAATATCAACAAAGGAAGATAACATTGTTCCCTTTGATGACCTGGTAATGAATCTTTTTAAAACATTTGCGATAAATTATGTCGCTGGAAAGACAGACTCCGAAAGTAGTGTTCGTGATTTGATAAAGACTAAAAGTGCTGAGCTATCTTTTAACCAGTTCAAAGGCCACAAATGTTTTAATCCTCAAAGCGTACCAAGCCTGATTGACTTATTGGATATACTCGAAAATGGGGATAATAAAGCAAAACAATTCATTCCGGGTTTCTACTATTTTGATGAAAACCTACTCGAAAAGTTCCTCCATAATGACTTTAAAACCGCTGTATATTCCGAACGAATATTCATCCATGCTTATTTCCAATACCTGACTCGATGGAGCACGAATAGCTTGTTCGTTGATTTGGAAGGATTGAAAAATTGGATTCGGGTAATCCATAACCTAACCGTAAACTCAGGCCCTTACAACAACGAACGCGAGTTTACCAATTCTATTAAAGGTATCAATGCCATTTTGGAACATAGCAACAACATTCATCAATATCTTATCAACGAAAATACAATTTCAGGATTTGACCCTACTCAGTTCATGGAGGAAATTCTGAAAGCCCATTTAATTGAAAAAAGTAATTCGTGGAAAGAGCTGATTTATAAGGCAGAACAACATGGGTACTTCAATGGGCAAATCGGATTCTTATTACGACTTGGAGATATTGCAGAATATTACAATGAACATGCCAACCTCGATTGGGATGAAGCAAGTGATGAGATATTTAAAGCCCGGTTTTTAAATTACTTTGAAAAAGCAGAAAAGATTTTCAGTAGAAACGGCCTTAAAGAAAAATATGGAAAAGCTGGTAACTATATCTGGGAAAGAGCCTTATTGTCAATCGGTGACTTTTTGATTTGGGAAGGCAGAAACCAAAGCTTCTTAATAAATTCCGACCGTGACATAAGCTGGAAAAGACTTTTAAAAGGAGACAAAAACAATACGCATCCTGGCATTATTAAAGCAATGTTTGACGCATTGGATATTAATCACATTCAAGAATCACTCGAAAAACTGATTGAAAACTTTGAAGGTGAAGAATGGAGAAAAGCCTTTATTGAAACACCCGAGTTGTTCAATTATTTGGGACAGAAAAGATATGTTCGTCCAAATTCTTCACAAGGCTATGTATTATTAAAAGGTGAAAGAATGAGCGGTGCTCATGTTGAACTGTTTACATATCATTTATATTTAAGTGAAATTAATCGTAGGCATTTTTCTCCTTTTTCATATTCAAGCTATATGGAGCAAACTGGAGATGACCCATATTTTGGGCCATATATATGGATATTTGGTTGGGAAGATGCACCATATTCATTAAAAATCAAATTTGATAATTCTAAATACAAAATCTATTTCAGGGAAACACCTAAACAACAAGAATACGATTTAATCAATATTCTTGAGAATTATGGAATGCAATATACAGGCTACGATATACTCGGTTTTGAAATAGTCAAATCATCTGCCTCGGACACGGCGGAATTTGTAGAAAAATTGTGTACTGAACTGCAAAATATTACTTTATGAGCAAAGTCGGAGACAAAGAACGAATAGCCCAAAACCGTGTGGTTAAACTGTTTCAGGACGAACTGAAATACCGTTACTTGGGAAATCTTGAAAAAGAAGAAAACAACAGCAATGTAGATGAAGTATTGCTTACGGCTTTCCTTTCTAAAAAGGGATATACCAAAAACCAAATCAGTAAAGCCCTTTACGAGTTTTACAAATCGGTAAACATCAACACCCACGACGACTTATATCAGGCTAACAAAAATGTGTATTCACAGCTTCGGTATGGTATTCCTGTAAAAGAGGAGGCAGGTCAAAACAAAGAAACCGTTTACCTGATTGACTGGAAAAACCCGCTCGAAAACGACTTTGCCATTGCCGAAGAAGTAACCATAAAAGGCGTTCACCACAAACGTCCCGATATTGTTATCTATGTAAACGGAATTGCCTTAGCCGCTTTAGAACTAAAACGCAGTACGGTTTCGGTTTCCGAAGGCATACGCCAGAGCAACGATAACCAAAAGCATATTTTCATTAAACCTTTTTTCACCACTATTCAATTGGTTATGGCTGGTCAGGATGTGGAAGGTTTACGCTTTGCTGGTATCGACACGGCAGAAAAATATTATCAGAAATGGAAGGAAGTAAGCGAAGCGTTTAATCCCAACGATACCTACTTACTTGAACTTACAAAACCTTTACGCGAGCAAGCAGCAAAAGCCGAAAACCTGTTGGATAAAAACATCATTGAAGTGCTCAATAAAGAGCGTTTAATTGAAATTATCCATGATTTTGTAGTGTTCGACCGTGGGCAAAAGAAATTTTGCCGCCCCAACCAATATTTTGGTGTTAAATCTGCTCAGGAAAGCCTTCGCAACAAAGAAGGCGGTATCATCTGGCACACGCAGGGCAGCGGCAAAAGCCTCACAATGGTTTGGCTCACCAAGTGGATTAAAGAGTTTAATCCCAATGCACGGATTTTAATTGTTACCGACCGTGACGAACTCGACAAACAAATTGAAAAGGTTTACAAAGGCGTAAACGAAGATATATATCGTTGCAAACCCCGCAATGGCAAAAGCGGCGGTGCTATTCTCATTGAAAAGCTCAACGATACCGAGCCATCGCTTATATGTTCGCTCATCCATAAATTTGGCAACAAAGAAGAAGCCGATTACGACAGCTACTTAACCGAACTAAAAAACAGTTTGCCACGGGATTTTTCGCCTAAGGGTGATTTCTATGTTTTTGTCGATGAATGTCACCGTTCCCAAAGTGGCGATTTAAACAAGGCTATGCGTCAGATTTTAGGCGATAAAGCAATATTTGTTGGTTTCACAGGTACGCCACTTATGAAATCCGACAAACAAAAGAGTATCGAAATATTCGGCAAATACATTCACACCTACAAATTCGACGAAGCAGTAAAAGACGGCGTGGTACTCGATTTGCGCTATGAGGCACGGGATATTGAGCAAAAAATTACTTCGCTCGAAAAAATTGATACTTGGTTTGAGACCAAAACAAAAGGGCTAACAGATTTTGCTAAAACCGAACTGAAACAGAAATGGGGCACAATGAAAAAGGTGTTCAGTTCAGTAGGTCGTTTACAGAAAATAGTTGCCGATATTTTGCTCGATATGGAAACCCGTGAACGCTTGCAAAACGGACGAGGAAATGCAATTTTGGTTTCCGATAGTATCTACAACGCTTGTCGTTATTACCAATTGTTTCAGGAATCGGGTTTTACCCGTTGTGCCATTGTAACATCTTTTGCCCCATCGCACAGCGATATAAAAGGCGAAGGCGAAAACCATACCGAGAAAATAATGCAATACGAGATTTACCAAAAGATGCTCAATGGTAAGTCGCCCGAAGATTTTGAAGATGAAGTAAAAAAACGCTTCGTTGACGAACCCGCTCAAATGAAACTTTTGATTGTAGTTGATAAACTACTGACAGGTTTCGATGCCCCAAGTGCAACTTATTTGTACATCGACAAAAGTATGAGAGACCACGGTTTGTTTCAGGCAATTTGCCGTGTAAACCGGCTAGACGGAGACGATAAAGATTACGGTTATATTATTGATTATAAGGATTTGTTTGGAAGTCTCGAAAATGCTTACAATGACTTTACTTCTAAAGCATTCGAAGATTACGACAAAGAAGATGTGGAGGGTTTATTAGCCGACCGGTTAGAGAAAGGCAAAGAACGACTAACCGATGCTTTAGAAACAATCCGTGCCTTATGTGAGCCTGTTGTACCCCCAAAAGGCACAAAAGAATACATTGCCTATTTCTGTGGTAACACTCAAATTCCTGCTGATTTAAAAGACAGCGAACCTCTAAGGGTAGCTCTTTACAAAGCGGTTATTTCACTTATTCGTGCTTATGCCAACATTGCCGATGAAATGGAAGAAGCAGGTTACACATCCAAAGAAATTGAAAAAATAAAAGCGGAAATCAAACATTATGAAAATGTCCGTAAAGAAATACAATTGGCAAGTGGAGACTATGTTGATTTAAAACAATACGAACCCGCAATGCGGCATTTAATTGACAGCTACATTGGTGCAGAAGAAAGTAAAAAGATATCGGCTTTTGATGATTTTAGTTTGGTTGAACTGCTTGTAAAAGATGGTGAAGAAGCATTGGACAAACTGCCCGAAAGCATTAAGAAAAATAAAGAAGCAATGGCAGAAACCATTGAGAACAATCTCAGAAAAGTAATTATTGAAGACAGTCCGACGAACCCCATATATTACGAAAAAATGAGCGTTCTGCTCGATGAATTAATCAAGCTGAGAAACGAAGAAGCCGAGCGATACGAAGAATACTTGAAAAAAATTATTGAACTGGCTGTAAAAATCAAAAAACCTGAAACAAGCAGCGAATATCCAACAAGCATAAACTCACAAGCAAAGAGAGCTTTGTATGATAATTTAGAAAAAGATGAACCTTTGACGGTTGCATTAGACAGTGCCGTAAAATATGGAAAATATGACAATTGGGAAGGTAATTTTGCAAAAGAAAAACATCTTAGAAACAAAGTTGTAAAGCCAGTTTTAGAGGAACATAACAAAGTTGAAGTATTAGAGCCAATATTTGAGATTATAAAACAGCAAAGAGAATACAAATAGCTATGGAAGAAGTCAAAGTAACACATATTACTTCAAACTTATCTGTTGATGTTGTGCGCAAAGACATCAAAAACATGCACTTAGCTGTTTATCCGCCAACAGGCAGGGTTCGTATTGCTGCACCATTGAATGTAAATGATGAAGCTGTAAGACTTTTTGCTATTTCGAAAATTGCCTGGATACGAAAACACCAACGAAATTTTGTTGCACAAGACCGTCAATCACCACGGGAATACAAACAACGTGAAAGTCATTATTTTCAAGGCAAACGTTTTTTATTAAGAGTAACAGAACACGAAGCACCTGCAAAGGTTGAACTAAAAACAAAAACCTATATTGACCTATTTGTTAGACCAAACAGCACATTGGAACAGAAACAAATTGTCATCAACGATTGGTACCGTGCAGAGTTGAAAAAACTCATTCCTGATTTAATTGATAAATGGGAAAATAAGGTTGGGGTGAAAGTGTCCCATTGGCAAGTAAAACAAATGAAAACCAAATGGGGAACTTGCAATATTGAAGAAAAGCGTATTTGGATAAATCTGGAATTGGCAAAAAAACCATTGCATTGCTTAGAGTATATTATCGTTCACGAGATGCTTCATTTAATTGAACGCCATCACAATGATAGATTTATGGCTTTGATGGATAAATACATTCCGCAATGGAAATTCTATAAGGAAGAATTAAACCGTTTACCTGTAAATCATGGTGAATGGGATTATTAGAAACAAATAGCCAACCCACAGTCGTGAGCACATTTGCAAATCCACAGCCCGTCTTTCAGGACGGATTAAAATTGCCTGCGCACAAAAAAAAATTGCGCTTCGGGGACATATTACTAATGCTTAATAGAGATAAAAAAGAAGAACAAACAATTGACATACGAATAGAAACAACAACAAAACACCAGCATACAACATCAGCTATTCGCCGGCAGTAGCCGTTTTGGGTGTATATCTTTCTGTACCGGCTGGACAGGAAATTGCCCGCAATCCGTCTTGTGTGTAGCTCTATGTCATAGCGCATTATTACAACTTACATCTGGGAATTAGTAGTGATTAGGCAGAAAGTTGGAGTAAGATGAAATCATGTAATATTTTATTATGAAATTTGGTTAAAAATTACGAATTTAGTAGAAGTATAATTTTAACAAAATAGGTATATTATGGGAATTAAACCAGGTCCAAAAAGAATTGCCACTACAACAGGAAAACCAGACAAGCGTCAACGGGATAATAAGGAGACTCCTGGAAATACGCCGTCACTGAAGCCACACAAGCATAAAAAAGGGGATTAATCACTGGTTAAATAGTATATTTATATACAAGACTATATATTACTAAGTAGTTATATATGGCATTTAAGTTATAAGACACGCACCATGGAGTGCATTTCTTATAGCATTTATTATTGTCTATAACACCGCTTAAAAAAATTATAGTGAATAGGTTTTGCGTAGCGCTAAGCTTCTTTTCTTCCCTTTTATTGACCGATATGTTTCTCTCGCACTGCATGTCTTTATGCAAAACATTGAACCAAGCTATACACAAATTGGAACCCTATTTTTCCTTTATAAGTTTCTCAAGTCGTTCAATCATCTCTTTTTGTTGTTGAATCATTCGCTCATACAACTCGACCATTTTATCTATAGGATTAAACGAACATTGATAATTTAAAGCCGAAGCCATCGCATTATCTTTAAAATCTTGGAACGTGTTGTTGATGATATTTATGGCTTGCTCGTCGTCAAAATTTTGCAAAGCTTCCACTGGCACTTTCATCGCACTGGAAATCTGTTTCAGAAGTGGCAGTTCGATGGTTTCTTTCTGTTCCAGCAAAGAAACTTTCTGTTGATTCCATCCTTCGCCTAGTTCGTATGCAAGAGCATCTTGCTTGATTCCCAACATTTCGCGAAACCTTTTCACATTGCGACCTTCATGTACTTTACTTTCCATAATTCCGGATTATTTTTGATGCAATTCAAAGATAAAACAATTTTGGTTAAAAAAGTAAAAGACAAAAGTTAACAAAAGACATTCGGTAAAATACCCAGAATAAGGAATATTTTTAAGTCAATAGATTGCTTGTGCCAGTAAGGAATTAGGCAAAATCAGGTTTTTGTAACACTGTAAATTACATGCCTGCTGATGATGTTTTACACTCCTGCATAATTGAATACATTATCCTAAGGTTGGAAATTTGTGTTGTACCCCTAAATACAGCACATGAAAACAAAGATAAAACCTGATTTCTCGGTTCGGGGAAATGACCAGTTAACCGGAAAACTCAAACAACTAATCCACGAATTCCAACTTTCCTATATCTTTTATCATCCGGCAAATGCAAAAGTGGCTGCCCATATCGTAATTATTGCGGAAGAATCGAGTGATATTGAACACATCCAATCACGAAAATGGATTCGCAACAACAAAGACGAGAACCCGATCTTGTTTCACATCATCGGTCAGGCGAAAATGAGTTTTGAACGCCGGGCTGGTAACCCCTTCTTTGCCTGGTATTGTCAAAAGTCAGCCGTCATCTATCAGAATCCAACGGCAAAAGAATGTCATGATACAGACTGGCTATCTTTTAAAAAGAGATTCATAAGATATTCTGTAGCCTACTCTCATGATCGTGATACCCTGTTAACCACAGTTAATCGATTTCAGGAGTTGGGTTCCCTCACCGGGTTATTTGTTTCTTACCTGAAAGTCTTTGAATACACAATCCAACATCTGGAAATGCTTTTTACAGGAAGCTGTTTTGAATCGGAAAACTTAAACCAGCGAATTAAACAACTGACGTGTTATATCCAGCGTATGGAGGGAATATTTGTTCAAAAGAATGGAAATAAATATTACCTGATTTCGGAACTGGAGAAAGCGAAAGAAGTAGCAGAGGATGGTGATGAAATACGGCTCAATGATAAGCTCATTGAAAGTTTTTCCCTGACAGAAACAAAACTCCACAAGATGGTTCTTTCCCGCCTTTCCGAGTTCAAGTCGCTGATAAAGTCCGGCTTTCCCAAACTGCCAATCATTGATCATGAAGAATCGACATCAAGAGATGATCAGGTGACAGAGATAGCCGCACAGATAGTAAAAATACAAACGGTTGAAGAAATCTATTTGTTCCATCAAATCCAAAACAGTCAGCATACCACCTGTTTTCTTTTGCTGATTGGAGAAGGTCTTGGAACAGAAATCCTGAACCGGATTCAACAGTCTGTGAATTCCAGATTTGAAGGAAAATATTCAGTTGTTTTAATAGGCCACAGCCGAAGCTGGATACAAACCAATTTGTTTTACCAACAATCATTCTTCACTAAAATAATGAAACCGGAGAACCTTAGGTTTCAATCCCATTCCAACCATCCTTCCATCCATTGGGAACACAATCATACCCATGAATATCCCGACCTTGAATATTTAACCCGTTCGGCAATAAATCTCTCAGCACAGTATTCCGTACTACGGAACCATTCGGAGAAAGATAATACAGAAGGCACTATCGATTTGTTTAGCAAATCTATCTTAAGAATATTCCGGACACTGGTTTACTCAAAGCTAAGTTACCTGCCTAATTATTTACCAGCCTTTAACCTTTGGAAGCTGTGTATATATGCAGAACCCAGACTTGAAAAGTTGGAATACCTATTTGAAAAACTAAGCGGGGAGGATTTTTTCAAAGAAGTCGCTTACCACTCCCGATTTCATCATAATCTTTCACGACTGACCGAAAAGAAGCTGCAAATAATGGATGAAACTTTAGACGCGTTGTTGCACGAGTTAAAAACGATAGGCGACGAAATAAAGGAAACGAATGATGAAGTCACTTGAAATTGACCTAAAAAAATGAATTTTGGATATTTCTGTTGATAGGATTTAACCGTTTTTATGGCTTTACACATTCATCAAATGCTTGTCAAAAATCACCGACTTCGGAGGGTGATTTTCCCCAACGGGGCAAGTTGTTTTCAGGTACTGAAAACGTTTTGAGGACCTCAAAACACAACTTGCCGTGTGCCTGTGCACACTGTTTTTAGCATTGGTAAATTTTAATGCTAATTCCATGATTCAAGGTCGGTGTTTCGTTCCAATTTTTACTGAAGTTAAAGTGGTGGATAGAGAATTAATTACTTAAAAATCTGACTGATGAAATGAATCAAGGAACCATGCAAGGAATATTCGGGGATATAATTATAGCGTTATTTCATCTTTTAAATGAAAGACTGAGGGACTAAGCATTGAAATGATTATTGATTTAACAGTTTTAGATCGGCAATAATTTATGACAGCAATAATTAAAGCTTGGTTTGATTTAGCGTTTAAATGTGTAAACGTTCAAACGCTTAAATGTTTAAACACCTATTCATTTGAAACAACAAAGAGTTGTTGGTCAGAAGTTTTACACAACAGAACGGCTTACTAAGGACACGATGGAACGAATAAAATGGCAACTGGATTAATCTGACAAACTCCTGAATCATTAAAGGAAATCCTTCTCTTAACTTATGCGGATTCCGGAGGCGAGTGAGTTTTGTTTTTCGTTACGGTCATTTTCAAAATAGTTATTGTCATTTTTCTTTTTCATAGCATTGTCATTTAATGTTATGCGTCTTTCCATCGGCTCGGTCGTTGTTGTTTTGGTGGCTTTAAAAGGTAGTGTTTTGGGTATGCAGGTTTTTTGTAGAAAATACTATCCGACGAAGGAGGATGGAGATTTTCTGCAAAACCGGAGGCTTGAATTTGCATACCCTCAAAACACGGATTTACCTTTGCCATCAGAACGGCAACACCGGGCGGAAAGACCAGATTTAAATAGTACGACGGAGAAAGAAAGACTTTTATATATGTGATTTGAGGAATTAAAAGCGCCTTTCCCTCAAAGGCCGTTAAACGTTCTCCCAAATCTTTATGGCGTGCGGGCAAAAGCAAGTGTAAAGGCAGAATGAAAAGTAGTGAGGTCTGCCCCAAGGCAGGGCGAGCGAAGTGAAATGAAGCATATACTCTTGTGTGCGGTGCTGAAGGTTACTGAATTATAGAAATGTTCCGAAAGGATTCGGAGAAATGTATGGAATGAAGTTACCGGAAGCACAGGAACTTTATTTGAAAATTTTGATGGCGCGGGCAAAGGCAAGTGTAACGATTGAATGAGCGGGTCAACCCGGGTTAGGGTGATTTAGCGAAATAAAGGAGTTACTCTTGCGCGGGATACCGGAAGCTCCTGAATGCAGGGAGTGAGGAACGAAAGACCGGAATGAAGGGGCTGGAGGTATGGCAACATTGAATTTATTTCTTTGAAAGCGAAACACAATACTTATTCTTTGAATGTCGAAAATAATAATGAGGACAAATACAGACATTTTAGGTCAGTTTATCCACTATTTTTCAATATATCAATGCATTCCATAGGTTTGTTGGAGCTGAAATAACAGAATCAGGATTTCTGGGTTCAGCTTCACAATACTATGGAGGAAAAGCAAAACAGAAATATAGAGGAAGCAACGGAACGAGTAAAAAGCAGATTGCCTTTGGAAAAACTACGACTTGTCCCCAAATACAAGGATTTGTCTGACGAAGATTACCAGCTGCTAATTAAAAATGCGGAAACCTTTGCCCTTCTGATTTTAAAAGCCCTCTTTTTGAAAAAATAATATACCAGTTGGTTTGAAATTTGAGGTGCATTTTTATCCCTGTGATCCCTGATTTTTAACACAACAATTTATCTCCATGAATGATTTAAGCCTCTTTAAGCAATTTGCCCCTCAAGCTCCGAAACAATTTAAGGAGGGGAATAATGCTGTTATTTATACCCGGGTATCATCAGCCGATCAGGAAGACAATACCAGCCTTGCTTCCCAGAAGAAGCATTGTGAGATATATGCGGATAGGAAAGGGCTGAATGTGGTTGGGTATTTTGGCGGTACTTATGAATCAGCCAAAACCGACGACCGTAAAGAGTTCAACCGGATGCTGACCTTTGTCAAGCGCACAAAGAATATCAACTATATAATCGTTTACTCTTATGAACGTTTCTCCCGTTCTGGTATTAACGGTGCTTCAATTGCTGATGACTTATTGAAAAAATATGGGGTTATTACTTTGGCAACCACACAGGAACTTGACCCGAGAACTCCTTCAGGTTCATTTCAGCAAAAGATATTGTTCCTTTTCGGGCAAATGGACAATGAGTTAAGACGGGATAAAGTGGTTACCGGTATGCGTGAGTTAGTATCTAAAGGCTATTGGGTATGGGCTGTTCCACGAGGTTATAAGGACTTAAATAAAGGGAAAGCAACGGAGCGCAAACTGGTTGTTAATGACGAAGGTAAAATTCTCAAAAAAGTGTTTGAATGGAAGGCGTATGATCAACTGCCCAATGTTGAGATTTCCCGGCGACTGAAAAGATTAGGAGTTAACCTAAATGAAAAGCGGTTGAATGTGTTGTTCCTAAACCCATTTTATTGCGGCCTTATTGTCAGCAAGATGATTCCGGGACAAATTATAGAAGGGCGGCATGAGCCATTAATTTCAAGGGAATTGTTCCTGGCAGTTCATAACATCCGGCAGGAAAAGAGGAATCACGGTTTTGTCCATGACAAGGATAATGAAAACCTGCCCTTGAAAGTATTCACTAAATGCGATAAGTGTGGCCAGACTATGACTGGTTACTTGGTAAAAAAGAAGGGAATATATTACTACAAATGCAGGACCAAGGGATGCAAAGTAAACCGAAGTGCCAAAGCGATGCATGAGTTGTTTCGGAATGTGTTAAAAGCTTTTCAAATCGGGAAGGAAGAGATTGATATTATTAAGCTGCAATTGGAAGAACAGATGACAGTGTTTTTCAAATCGCAAATGGAGAATGCCAAATCTTTAAAAAACCAACTGGCAGAAACAAGAAAAAAATTGAATGCCATAGAAGAAAGGTTTGTAATTGGCGAAATAGACCGAAGCCTTTATGAAAAGTTCAGGCCAAAATATGAAAAGGAGTGTTTTGAAATTGAGCAGGAACTTGACAGAGCAGGTGGTTACAGTTCGAACCTCAAAAAAGTGATTGATTTTGCTGTAAAAATATGCCAGAGTCCCTTTATTTTATGGGATTCCAGTGATTTGAACAGTAAAAGGGCATTTCAGAATTTGCTGTTTCCTGAAGGAATCTACTATAACCACGAATTAGACCTAGTTCGAACCTCAAGGATTAATACTTTTTTTTCACCAATCCCTGAATTAGCAAGGGTTCTGAAGGGACAAAAAAAAGGGGATTCTATCAAACTTGATAAAATCCCCGCTTTGGTGATCCCACTGGGACTCGAACCCGGATCGTCAGAACCGGAATCTGATATTCTATCCATTGAACTATGGGACCGGTTTCCAATTTTTAGAGGCACAAAAATAATAAAACTTCGTTTGTATGACTGCTTTTTGTTTAAAAACATAGTTGCAGTTCCAAAAAATTATCAACATCGTGCCGGTTGTATTTTTCCCGGTGTAGCATTATGCAGTCGATTGTTAATAATTATCTTTCGAAAGTTAGAAAGGCAGTTTCAAAAAATACATATTTTTGAACCACTAATAATTAGTCATGATAACAGAAAATATTCTGACAGAAGCAAGAAGTTATTTCAATTCGTATTATCTGAAACACAAGTCGGATGATATGAATGTTCAGAGAAGTATTGATTTGAAAAAGAATCATACGTTGCGGGTCGTTGAAAATACCGGAAAGCTTGCCGGAGCATTGTCGTTAAATGATGAGCAGAAAGTGATTGCCGAGGTGATCGCCCTTTATCACGATGCAGGACGCTTTCTTCAGTTCACTAAATACGGGACATTCAACGATGAACAGTCGGAAGACCATGCCTTGCTTTCGGTCGCTGCGGTTACCGAGGCTCCGTTTTTTGCCGGGTTGGATGAGATATCGCAACAAATCATTAAAATGGCCATTCAAAACCATTCAAAAATACAGTTGCCAAATCTGGAGGATGAACAAATGCAACTGTTCTGTCAGTTGATTCGTGATGCCGATAAATTGGATTTATGGGCCATGATTATCAACCAATTTCGCGATAGAAGCAATGACGACATGAAAGTGATCATGTACAACCTGCCTGACCTGAACCCCGTTTCCGAAAAAGTTGTTAAGGCTATTCAAATTGGAAAGCTTGTTAAAAAGGAAGATATGAAAACCATGAACGATTTCAGGCTGATGGTAATGTCGTGGGTATTCGACCTTAATTTCAGAGCTTCTTTTAATATTCTGAACCAGCACAGGTACATCGAAAAAGTATACGATACCTTGCCCAAACAGGATGGGATTATTAATGCATACCGGACCATCAAACTTTTTATTGAAAACAAATTTGTTGAATAGTTTTCAGCAAGGTTAAAAATCAGGAGACGATGAGTAACCGCCTGGTATGTATGTGTAATTTTGTTACGGAAGATGAAATCATTTCCGTATTGAAAAAAGGAGCTGTTTCAACCGAAGAAATACAGGAATACACGCGGGCGGGCACTTCATGCGGCAAATGTTTGCCGGTCATCGATCAGCTCGTGAGTGATTACCTGAACCAACAACCTGCTGACCCGCAAACCAAACTTGATCTCAGGTAAAAAACAAATACCAGATCAAAAATCCCAAATTCCAAAATTGAGAATCAAATATCGTGTTTGGATTTAAAAGGCGGAAAATATAATCAGATATAATCTTTTCATTTTAGACAGATCATGGATCTTTTTATTTCGGATATTCAATGCGCAGGTGATAAATGTTCTTCAATTTTTCGAATACAGTTTCCTTGAAAATAGTGATATCCCTGAAAGTCAGTTCCGCATTTCTCAACTGTCCATCCTGTATTTTCTTATTTACCATAGTTTCAATCAGGTCCCGTAAATTTTCATAGGTTTTGTCTTTTAACGAGCGGGCGGCAGCTTCAATCCCGTCGGTGAGCATAACTACTGCACATTCTTTGCTGGTGGGCACTGGTCCCGGATAGCTGAATTCATCGGTATTTACTTCCTGCCCGGGGTTTTCGTTTTGCCAGGTTTTGTAGAAATAGGTGGCCTGAGTAGTTCCGTGATGGGTTGAAATAAAATCGATCAGAACTTCGGGAAGGCCATATTTGCGGGCCAGCCGTACTCCATTGGTCACATGATCGATAATAACTTCGGCACTCCGTTTGGGGTCGATACGGTCGTGTGGGTTCATCCCGGCAGCCTGGTTTTCAATGAAGAAAGCTGGTCGCTTGATTTTACCGATATCATGATACAATGCTCCGGCCCTGACCAAAAACGGGTTACCTCCAATGCGGTGGATTACTTCTTCAGCCAGATTGGCGATCTGCATTGAGTGCTGGAAAGTACCGGGCGCTTCTTCTGCCAGTTTCCGAAGCAATGGCTGTTGGTTCGTGTTCGAAAGCTCCATCAGGGTAAGGTCGGAAACAAAGCCAAATATTTTTTCGAAAACCCATGTAAGCGGGTAGGCAAGGAATATGAGAACAGCATTGTATCCAAACCATTGCAGGTCTGCCCACTTTACTGAAGCCAGATTGCCTTCCTGCATCAACGAAATGGCAATGTAAATAATTGAATACGTAACTGCAACCCAGAAAGCCGTGATGACAAGATGTGCCCGGTTCTGTAATTTGTTAAGGCTGAATACCGCTACAACTCCTGCAATGATCTGTAAAATAATATATTCGTAGTTGTTGGGTGCAAAAAATCCGATCAGTAAGGTGGTGACCAACAAGGCAAAGGTGGCCGTTCGCGAATCGAAAAATATGCGTACCAGAATGGGCAGAATAGCAAGCG
Source organism: Prolixibacteraceae bacterium (assembly GCA_003506435.1). Lineage (GTDB taxonomy): Bacteria > Bacteroidota > Bacteroidia > Bacteroidales > Prolixibacteraceae > GWE2-42-39. The sequence continues at coordinate 108,868 of DOAQ01000042.1, read as the reverse complement.
GGACCATGTAAATATTGGCTATTTGCATTTTTACTACCAGCCCTGAAAGAAATACCATAAGGACAATCATCAGAAAGATAAAACTGAACTGGCGCTTGTGATAGAATATTTCAGTACGGTAATACAAAAGGTACAGGAACAGGATCAGCAGGCACCCAATGATAAGGATTATTTTTCCGCCGATAACCAAATAATAATCCAGGTTTTCGCCACGCTTGGTTTCATAAGCTTTTTTCAGCGATTCGAGGATGACCAATTCTTCCTGTCCCACCAAATCGCCTTCGAAAATGATGCGTTCCCCTGCTTGTACAGCCCCCATGGTCAGCGACATCGATTCGAGCAATTCGTCTTTTTCTCTATTGTTTAGTTCAATATCATAAATCAGGTTTTCTTCCAAATAATTATCAATGTTTACCATTGACATAAAATCGTCGTAAAGTGGGCCGGCCCACTTGCGGATGCTGTCGTTAAATGCCTGGTATGCAGATTTTAGCGAGTGAATTTTTTCAATTGGTTGCCGCGTAGCCTGATTGCCTTTCACTATCATCAATTCGGTTGCCTTGGAAAGTTCAGTGTACGTGTCGGGCGATTTCGATAAAATTCCATCGCTGTAAAGCTGGTTCAGAAGCCCCGGAATTTTATTCAGTTTTGCCGGAATACGTTTGTTCTTCTCCAAATTAAAAAAAGATGTAAATGCCTTTTCGAATTCCCTCATTTGGGTGAGCTGGGTGGTTGTGTCCAACTTGAAATAAGGAATGTACTTCTTTATTACGGAATCTTTTTCGGCAACAATAGTTGCGTCCGATTTCAGGATTGCAAAATTGAACGGGGCGATCAGGGTCGAATGACGCCAGGGTGAACCTTTCTGAAATTCGTATTTAAAGCGGGTTTCGCCGGGAAATATCAGGAACAAAAGAAAAATGGTAATGATGAATACGAAACCAAGGAAAAAGTAGTGGTAATATTGAGCTAATCGGGTTAATAACTTTTTCATAAATACTTTTTATTGAATATTTACCGACGATTAAAAATAATGTTTAAGTTTTATCTTTGATACTCAAAAATAAAGAATTTATCCATGCAGTACGGCATTTCCGGTTTAAGTATTATCCCCGTCAGAAAAGAACCTTCCGAAAAAAGTGAAATGGTTACCCAGATATTGTTCGGAGAACATTTTGAAGTTTTTGAGCAAATGCTTGGCTGGTGCCGGGTGAAACTGGCATACGACGGATACGAAGGATGGGTTGATTTAAAAATGATCACGCCAATTCAGGATCGTATCTTTCAGAAGATTGAACGGATGCCGGTTGCTGTGAGTACCGACATTTTTAATTTGATCCCGGTAAACCCGGAACAAAATGTAATGATTGTTGCCGGCAGCAGTTTGCCATGCTGGAGACCCTATAAAAAGGAGTTTTCGCTGGTGAAGGATAAATATAAAATGGATGGTAATTTTACGTATCATTCGCCAAAGAATTCGCGTAAACTGATCATCGATCAGGCATTGAAATACTTTAATGCGCCCTATTTGTGGGGGGGACGTTCCCCTTTTGGGGTCGATTGTTCCGGTTTTGTGCAGGTAATTTACAAAATGGTTGGAGTGAAACTGCCCCGGGAGGCCAGTTTGCAGGTTCATGTGGGTACTGTTTTCAGTTTTGTGGAGGAAGCATTGCCCGGCGATCTTGCTTTTTTCGACGATGACGAAGGAAACATTGTGCATGTCGGGATTATTTGGGCAAAGAATAAAATTATTCATGCTTCAGGAAAGGTACGTATTGACAATGTTGACCAGTTCGGCATTTTTAATGTCGATACCCGGCAGTACTCACATAAAATGCGGGTAATGAAGCGGGTGCTGTAATAAGTTTATTCCCGAAGATTATTGGTTGATAAATCAGGGTACCACTCTGATTGCTTATTTTCTGTATTGAAAATGTTTCCGATCGTATATTTTTTAGCTTCTTTTTTTGTCAGAATCTTTGCCCATGAAACCCGTTTGGCGGTATTTGCTCCAGGACCAGTGTTGCCGTATTCCGCATAATAAGCTGTTTTGTCCCTTCCTGTTCCCGACCAGTTCGACCAGCCTTCAGATAAAATATGATTACCCATTTCGCAGTTCAGAAAAACAACCCGCGCAAAATCGCGCCACGGACGACCGAGAAAAACTTTATCGATATTCGGATCAGCAGTGAGTTTGCAGTTCATGAAAACATATCCGAACGATTTGTCTTTTGGTGTGCTGGCAGCAGTTATATAGGAATTTGATTTGCTGTAAAGCGTGCAATTCTCGAAAAGTGCAGTTGATTCGCCGAAAATAAAATCGGTGGTACCGGAAATGAAACAATTTCGAAAATATTGCCGATTGCCCTCGCCTGCGGCATACAAAGTATCTTGGTGGCCAATAATCCGGCAATTCAGGAACTGACAGCGATCGCCTTCCACATGCAACGCAACGGCCTGTCCAACCGGACCCGCCGAATTTTCAATGGTCAGGTTTTCAGCAATAAAATCGTTGGCTTCCACTTTCAACGTGTAAGTATGGAATGTGCTGTTTCGTCCCCGGTTTATTTTGTCAAAATAATCGTCAAAAGTGATAATTGTTTCTTCCATACTTTCACCATGCAATTTTAAACGGGTATTCCACGAGTATACGCGTACTTTTTCCTTGTAAATGCCATTCCGGATATGAATAGTAACTGGCTGGTCTGGGAATGCTTTGGTTGCATCAATGGCTTCCTGTATTGTTCTAAAATCGCCGCTTCCGTCTTGTGCAACCGTAAATTTATCTGGCGATTGAGCAACTAACTTTGTCAGCAAAAAGATGGAGAAAACACCTGTCAAAATAATGGTTTTGAAAAGATTCATGCTTCAGATATTATTTGGCGTTGCTGAAAATTTTGTCAAGAAAAGCAACCATATAGCCCACCGTAGGCTCGAACCAGGGATGGAAAAGCCAAAACGGATGCGGAGTATCGGCGATGGTGTGAACTTCAGTATAAATATGGTGTGAATTCAATATGCTGATCACACTGTCGCGTCCGGCGTGAAACCGTGGAAGGGAGCTGTTTATAAATAGAATGGGTGGCGAGTTTTTGTCGGCGTATTGAATAGGAGAGGCCTCGATCCATTTTTCCGGCGCTCCCCTGAATGTTGCTCCGAACCAGGATGCACCTGCCGATGGTTTGGCCGGGTCAATATCTTTTCCGCTTTCTGCGGGGTCGGTAAAATCGAGAATGCCGTCCATGTCGATCACTGCCTGTACTTTTGCTGAAACGTGGTTGTAACCTTCGTTTCCTTCGAATCTTTCTACTTCGCCGGTCATTCCGATCAAAGCCGCCAACTGACCACCTGCAGAACTACCGGAAATGGCGATACGATCGGGATCGATATTGAATTTTTTTGCATTGGCACGCAGATAGCGGATAGCTGCTTTTATATCGAAAATAGCTGCCGGGTAGAGTGCTTCAGGCGACAAACGATATTCAACCGCTGCCGTAACATATCCTTTGGCTGCGATTTGCTGAGCCATCGGAATTTGCATTGTGCGGTTGCCCGAACGCCAGCCCCCGCCGTGAATTAGCAGCAGCGCAGGGTACCTGCCTTTCGTTTTAGGTTGAAAAAGATCAAGGTGCAGATCGCGTTTTCCGTAAGTGGTATTTGGCAGGCTTGCATAAACAATGTTGTATTTTGCTTTCACGTTTTTAGGTAAATAAGGCTTGACGATGCGTGTCTGCGGATAGTCTTTCTTTATTTTTACCCAAGCCAGATACGACGTAAATGTTGTATCGCGCGGAATCGCTTGTCGTTCGTTGCCTTGCGCCGAAAGTTCCGTACTGTTTAGCCATATAATTGCCAGTATTACAGTAATTTGTTTCATCTATTTTGCAACTTTTCAATCTTTATATATTCGTATCTTCGGTTAAATACATTTTTTTATTTTAATCTATTTCCGTTTGGCGCCCATTTTTGCTGCCATTCGGAATATTTATCCAAAACTTCCTGCGGTGAATAAATATACCATCCATAGCCACTCCGGCGTTCGCGGCTCACCTCGGCCAATGAATAAAGAAACTCGCGGGTTCGGTCGCAAAACAGAGGACGGTTGGTTTTTAATTCGTAATAGCGGGTCCATATTGGCGGCGCCAGTGGATCGAAAACTACAACCTTGTCGTAATGCGTGGTTTGCCATCTCGATTTTTCAATAGGCGCTTGAATTGTTTTTACCCTTGTGTATAAAATTTTTGAATCGGAAAACCATTTTACCGCACTTTGTATAGATTGGATTATTTCAGGAGATGGATTTTCGAGCTGCATGAGCAATAAAACAACCGGGGCACTTTCGCCGTTGCAAATGGCAGGCGGCTCGAATGCCCTTGCCCATGCCGGTTTCAATGTGATCTCATCGTGTTGCTGACACCAGGCTGTGAGCCTGCCATTATCAACAATCTGCATTTGCAGGATACATTCCAGTCCTTTCTGAAAAGACAGCTCTGCCTTTTTCCGTATTTCATCAGGAATGAAAGAAAAATACGAATGCTGGTCGATAATTTTTTTCAGCATGTTCATGATGCCGATATATGCACCGTCGTTAAAAGTGATGAGGCGGCTGTAGTTATTTTCCAGTGGAAAATACTGGGGCCAGCCACCATTGGGATACTGGGCTGACAGAACAAACTCAATTCCTTTCAAGCAGGCATCTTTGTATTTTTCTTCCCGCGTAATGCTATAAACCCGGGCCAGATATTCAATTTGCGTATAAGTTGTTGAATTATCAAACGTTGTGTGACGCTGATTTTTTGCATTTGCCACACTGTCAATCTGTTCACTTGTTAAAATGGCCTGCATGTCGTAATTTTTCGGCCAACCGCCATTGTTGCGCTGGAAAAGTAATATGTTATCGGCGATTTTTGTGATTTCCGTTTCACTGTACTGCGGGCGTTCGGGCAGCGGATTAATAATATTCCCGTCATCATGAATACCGTACCAGTGACGAGAGCTATCGGAAAAAGGGGCCATGCTAATGGTCACGGAGTCGATACACTGAACTTTTTCCTGTGCAACTGAAATTCCACCAATGAACATCGAAATGATGATCATTCTGAATTGATTCATGCGAATTGAATTTATTGTCATGTAAATAAATGTTGTGTTATGGCGCCTTTCAGATAAATTTCAGTTTCAGTTGGATATAATGTTATCCCCGTTTACTGATTTCCATCAGCTCTTCCCGTTTTTCAATTACAATATCTTTATCGTTTAGCTGAATCAATCCGTCTTTTTCAAAGCTCTTCAGTAATTTTACCGCACTTTCAGTTGAAATACCTGCAAATTCGGCAATGTCTTTGCGCGAAAGGAGTTGAAAAATTTCCGGATTTTCTGTTTTTAATCCGTCGATGTAAAGCAGGGTGTCAGCTATACGTCCATTCATCTGTTTATATAATATTTTTCGGAGCGAATCGAATAAATTGATGTTTTGCCCGCAGTATCGCTTAATAATATCAAAACTAAAAATGCCATTTTGCTTTACTACTTTTGCCATGGCCTCCTTTTCAATCAGAAATACCTGGCAGTCGGTTATCGCGACAGATGAGTAATTAAATACATTTTTGGAAAAAACAGATGAAAGACCTACAAAATCTCCGGGTTTTACGATCCTGAGATTAAAACTTTTATTTACCTCACCTTCAATATACTGTTTTGCTAATCCATTGATAATAAATAAAATATACGAAGCAAACGTACCTTGTTTGGTCAGATTGTCGCCTTTGCGGAACAGAATCTGAGTTTTACTTTCCCTAATCAGTTCAATTTCGTCATGCGAAAGCATTTGGAAACATGGAGCCTGAATGTCACAAATAAAATCATTGTCTGTTTCATGAATAGTTTTCATACACTCTCGATAATAATTCAGACTGCTAAGGTAAAACTAAATCAATAAAAAAGTTGTCGTAATTCAAGACCGAAGTTGTTGAGCGAAGCATGATAAATCATTATTCCCGACATTTTAAGGCTTAATTTTGCCATACAAACTTTAAAAATAAAAAGTCATGTTGTATACTAATTTAAAACACATTGAAAGTGCTGCTGATCATGCCCGGGTAATTAATGAGAATGAAAATGTAATGGTTATCTGTGGGCGTATGGGGCCAATGTGTATCCCGGTTTACGGAATTGCCGAAGAGTTGGAAGAAGAATACAAGCACGTGAATTTTTTTGATATGGAATTCGACAACCCCGAGTCGTATGTTATTCGTAATCTCCCGGAAGTACGTGGTTTTATGGGAATTCCATTTACCATTTATTACAAAAACGGGAAAGTGGTAAAGGCGACTTCGAGCATTCAATCAAAAGCTCAGGTAACTGCCATTTTAGACCAGGAATTTGCAGTAACTGAAAATGCTTAGTGTGATGATGGACACAAACAATCATTACGATGCGATTGTGATAGGTGGAGGGCCTGCCGGATTGACGGCAGGTATTTACCTGTCGCGCGCAAGGCTGAGAACACTCATTGTTAACGAAGGTACTATTGGCGGACAAATGGTGTTGACTCACGAGATAGCTAATTATCCGGGAGTAGAGAACATTTCAGGTTACCAACTTTCCAATATTATGAAAAAACAGGCAAAAACCTTTGGGTGCAATATAAAATCAAATATTTCCATTCTTAATATTGAACTGGAAGGCGAAGTAAAAAGCCTGTTGCTTTCGGATAGGAATACATATACTTCAAACAGCATTATTCTCACTCCTGGCGGGAGATCACGCACATTAGGGGTGCCAGGTGAAGACAAATTCAAAGGCAAAGGGATTTCTTACTGTGCTACTTGTGACGGGGATTTTTTTACAGATAAAGAAATTGTCGTGGTTGGAGGTGGAAATTCGGCACTTGAAGAAGCTGTTTCGCTTACCAAATATGCCGGTAAAGTAACCATTGTGCATCAGTTCGACCATTTTCAGGCTTTTGAATATGCTGTGGCAGAAGCACAAAACCATCCTAAAATAGGTTTTGTAATGGAATCTGCAATTACTGCATTTTACGGTGATGAAAATCTTGAACGTGTAGATATTAAAAACCTGAATACAGGCGAAATTGCCCCTTTCAAAACCGATGGTGTATTTGTTTTTATTGGATATATTCCCAATACAGAATTTCTTAATGGGAAAGTCGATCTGAATCAATGGGGGGAAATAGTGGTGAAATCTGATATGTCAACCAGTATTTCGGGGGTTTATGCGGCTGGCGATAGCATTGCGAAACGTTTCCGGCAGATAACTACCGCAGTGGGAGACGGTACCATTGCTGCGTTGGCAGCTTCAAACTATATTCACGAAATAAAAACAAAAAGGAAAAAACTAATACCTGCATAATATGCAAACTATATTCATTGTACTTGGTGTTCTGATCGTTGCATTTATTGTTCTTCGATTCATTGCAATGGCAAAAATCAAAAATGCACCTTTGGTTGCCGATCACCATAAAATACTGACGCTTACCGACAAAAATTTTCAGCAAATAACAAAAAACAAAATCGTTCTGGTCGATTTCTGGGCAAACTGGTGCGCTCCCTGTCGAATGATGGCTCCTGTGTTGAATGAAGTTTCTGCCGAATTATCCGGAAATTCGCATGTGGGAAAAGTTGATGTTCAACAGTATCAGTCGCTGGCCCAAAAGTTTAAGGTCCGGAGTATCCCCACTTTAGTTCTTTTTAAGAACGGCACCGAAATAAACCGCTTTGTAGGTGTAAAATCAAAAGATTATTTATTGAAAGAGATTGCCAGGGTGGAATAGCCGTATGATAATTCTGTCTAGTTGGGGTGTTTCCCTGTATCTGGCAATTTTACATTATCATGAGGAAGGAGTAGTGTTGAAAGTTATATTTGGGAAAGTTTTTTGTCGTTGGGTTTGTCCTATGGGGCTAATAATGGAGATCACGATGATTACAAATGTGTGGCATCCTGTCCAAATGGGAGTTTACAATACAAAATTTAATAACCCGGACTTATCAAGTTAACACGAGACTAGTCTTATCGGGTTTAATTTACAACAAATTCTAAAGATGATTTTCTAAAGACGACTATTTAGCGTTGTATCGCCATACTTCATTGTGCATGGTGTATAGGCAAAATTCATCCCCGTTTGAAACTATTATTGGACTAGAATGATCGCCTTCAACAATCGGATTTTTGGGATATTTTGTCCAGTGAATTAAATCGGTAGACATGGCAACGCTTGATGTCCACAGAGAATTTGCTCCGGGAAGTGCCCAGTTTACATCCGTCGAACCATGATAATACATATAATATTTACCCTTGAATTTGACAACCTGGTTGCAGGCGACAGCTCCTTTGTCATAAGCCTCCGGCCCCTTCTTCAGGATAGGTTCGTCCTGTATATTTGTCCAGTTTTTTTTATCAGTTGACGTGGCAAGCCATAAAGCCTCGTCATTTCTCTCATAAATTAAGTACCACTTACCATCTTCAATTAAAACAGAAGGTGTTCCGTATGGGCCGGGAATAGGATCACCTTTTTCGGTTAAAATTACCAGGTCGCCCTGCTCACACCAATTTATACCGTCATCCGAAATAAGCAAATGGGCAATATCGTTCTTTCCTTCGGCATACATATAATATTTCCCTTCATATTTTATAACAAACATGTCTTCTGTCCATTTTTGGCTAAAGATTGGGTTATTGGGATCTCGTACCCAGTTGATCCCATCCTTTGATGTTGCTAGTCCAAGGTACTTCGGATCATTGTCATTTCCCGTATAACCAGTGTACCACATCTTGTATGAGCCATTTTCAGACAGAATAAAGCCACGCTCCCGGATATTTTTATCCCAGGTCTCGTTATTGGTTCCACTGAAGAGAGGATTTTGCTTATTCGGCTGAAACTCCACCATTTCCTTTGCAAATGCTAATGTGTCGGATGAATTTATCGCGTTGTTCTGTTTCAGTTTACAGTTAGTGAAAAGCAAACTCAATAGTAATAATGGTAATATGTAGGTAAAAGTATTCATTTGTTTATTTTTTAAATTAAAGTTTTGCAGTTTCCATATTAGCTTTCACTCATTGTTTATCATTTTCATTGTATGACCCCGATAGTTATTGAAGTCATCTCTCAGTGTAAGGAAAATTCTCTAATAGTTGTTTCATTATAAATATAAAGACTCTTTTGCAGAAGTGAAAATTAATAAATACTTTTGCATAATAGTCGTATCGTTTTTTATTGACATGTATGAACTTTCGTAATCTTATTTTCGTAATTTATTTACAAATATATGAAACAAAACATCAATTTCACATTTATGCAAAAATTTGTTTTATTAACCCTGCGAATACTAATTGGTTGGCATATATTGTATGAGGGTATTTCCAAGCTGCTCATTCCAAACTGGTCGTCAGCAGGATTTTTAAGTGAATCTAAATGGATCCTTTCGGGATTTTCAAGCTGGATTGTCTCCAATACAGGCATTCTGCACATTGTGGACTTTCTTAATACCTGGGGGCTAATAGCCATTGGGTTGGGGTTAATTGTTGGACTGTTTACCCGGATAGCAGCTATCAGTGGAGCCATCTTGCTTATGTTGTATTATCTGAATAACCCACCACTTATTGGATTGGAATATTCAATTCCTACTGAAGGAAATTATCTGGTTGTCAGCAAAACGTTGATTGAGGCTGTATCCCTGCTCGTTCTGGCAATATTTCCTACAGGATTGTTTGCAGGATTAGATAGTATGGTATCAGAATTTAAATTTTCAAATCGCAAAAAACGATCATGAGGAAATCTATTTTCACATACAGGAATGATCCCGATTAATCGGAAAAAAAACAAACACACGAAAAAAGATTAATACGATGGAAGATAAAAAAGATATAATGCAGGGACTGGAAGAAAAGATGGAATCAGAACCCAAAATTTCTATTAAGCGAAGGACTTGGTTAAAGGCAATGCTCGGAATACCAGTACTTGGGTTCTTTAGTTATGAGGTGATCAATAAATGGAACTTCGAACAACAAAAAAAGAACCAGGTTATTGAGTCACTTGGGCTGGAAAATCTGAATTCTCCTGTTACTATAAAAAACGTATCGGCCAAGCCAGGCAATTTGCTCCGGATTGGAATAATCGGATTTGGTACACGGGCACAACAACTGGCAAATGGATTGGGGTTTATGCATCCTTCCGATGTTGAAAAAAAGAAGAAAAATAATTCACTAAACGGATGGCTTGGGCAGGAATATCTGAATGTTGCCCTGGTTGGAATTTGTGATGTTTTTGATCTTCATGCTGAGGAAGGTTTGGCAACTGCACAAAATAACATAAGGCCGGGCGGAGGCCAGGGGATAACAATTCCTGCGAAGCGATACCTCCATTACCAGGATATGTTGGAAGATAAGGATATTGATGCCGTTATTGTTGCCACGCCCGACCACCACCATGCACGCATTACGATTGATGCCATAAAGGCCGGAAAACATGTGTATTGTGAAAAGAGTATCGCCCTTACGGAAGAAGAATTGAATGAGGTATATCATACGGTCAGAAACAGTAATAAAGTATTTCAACTGGGTCATCAGATTACGCAAAATACTGTTTTTCAAAAGGCCAAGGAAATTATTAAAAAGGATATTCTGGGTAAGATTACACTCGTCGAAACAACTTCAAACCGAAATACTGCCAGTGGTGCCTGGGTCAGGCATATTGATGCGAATGGGAACCCGAAACCCGGAGACGAAAAATCAATTGACTGGCTCCAGTGGCTTGGTTCCCGGCCTTATGTCCCGTTTAGCATTGACAGGTTTTACAGTTGGACCAAATGGTTCGATTACGATACCGGTATGATTGGCCAGCTATTTACCCATGAGTTTGATGCAGTGAATCAATTACTCCGGATTGGAATTCCTAAATCAGCAGTTTCTTCAGGAGGGATTTATTACTGGAAAGATAATCGTGAAATTCCCGATACCCTCCATTGTGTATTTGAATATCCTGACAAAGATTTAACCCTGACGTTTAGTGCGAGCCTTGCAAGTAGTCGCGAAAGGGGACGGGTATTTATGGGACATGATGCTTCTATGGAACTTGGTGAGTCATTAAGCATTAAAGCAGACTATGATTCGACCCGTTACAAGCAGAAAATTGAAGATGGTATTATTGATACTTCAGTTCCAATGATTTCAATTAATCCTGGCTCCGGAAATATAGATGCAGTTACTTCTGCCAGTGAAAAATACTATGCTTCCAGAGGGCTTACCACGACAAACATTAATGGAAGATCGGTTGATGTTACACATTTACATCTTAAAGAATGGATTGATTGCATCCGCAATGGTGGTGTACCAAGCGCCAACATCGAACGTGCTTTTGAGGAAGGTGTAGCCTGTCTGATGGCACACAAATCTTATATCGAAAAACGACGGGTTGAATGGGACCCGGTAAACAGAAAAATTGTATAAGAAATGAAAATATTTATCTTATTTTTTGCACTCCTATCAACCCTAAGCCTCTCAGCACAAAAAAAAGGGATTGTGTTTAGTGAAGATTTTGAGTCTGGTTCGAAAGAAAGAATGACACAAAACTGGGATGATACCTACAATCCGGAAGGTATGTCGTTTTCCGCTGATTGTCCATCGGAAAGTAAAGGGAAACAGTCGCTGATGATGACTTATACACCAGGCGCAGATAATGGTGGTTTTTTATATAAAATGTTTCCGGAAGGTTTCGATACATTGTATGCCCGCTTTTATGTGAAATTTATCACCAAATACAGCAAAGTTCATCACTTTGTGGGTATGGGCGGACTAAATCCACCTTCAAAATGGCCGATTGGCCGGGCTGGTATTAAACCCAAAGGGGACGAAAAGTTTAATAGCGGAGTTGAGCCCACCGGAGATTGGACATGGGATTTTTACACCTATTGGATGAATATGCACGGTTATTCCGATCCAAACTTTTTCTGGGGTAATTCGTTCAATCCAAATCCTCCTGCGAAAATTATTCATGGTGAGTGGATTTGTATGGAAATCATGATCATATTGAACAATCCAGTTGAACTGTCAAATGGAGAACAGGCCTTCTGGGTAAATGGCAAAAAAATAATCCACCTTGGCAGAGGGTTCCCCGAAGGTTACTGGAAGTGGGACGAATTTATCCAATCGCCTGGCACTGGTTGCTTTGAAGGATTTCAATGGCGTAACTCCGATCAGTTGAAGATTAATTTTTTCAAACTTGGCTACTATATGACAAAAGGTACCCCGGGAGAAATAGACAAGGTGTTATTTGACGATGTTGTTGTTTCAACTAAATATATTGGTCCCCTCAAACAGGACTAAACAGAGTTTATCTCATACTGGTCTTGACTTTAACAATCGCCGGAATCACTTTCCAATAAAGGTTTGTGTACATGTCCATTGATATCTATTTTTAGATCATTAATATGATAATGCTATTTCTTTGTATCTTACCCCAAGACAATACCAAGTTGTAAACGAACGGGGTATGACAACAGAATTAGCAAGATACAGGTGCTGTTTTCTGATTCAATCTTGTACCAATGGCTTTTTAAATTAAATACTTAAAGCATTTATCATGTCAACCATCAATTTTTTTCAGGGAAGACTGGAAAGAAACCCCGGCAGCCACACCGGTTACGCAAGATCATGTTTCGAACAAAAACCTGATAATGAATCTTTACGGTTTGGGTAGTGATAGTATTAAAAAAAGCAACCATGACCATCCTGTTGACGATCCCTATTATGTCTGGTCAGGGCTATGCCTGAATAATTGGGCTGTCACCCTGATGGACCCCAAGAATTATGTAGACTTGAGTACCAATGCGAAAATTTTATGGAGGTCAAAGCAAAGCGGGTTTCGGAATTTGCATATTATTCTTAAACTTGCTGACGGAACGTGGCTCGTCAGTGATCAATGTGATGGACAATCATCTGACTGGCGGATTTGCGAATTTAACCTGTCAGACATGAATTGGTATGAATTGGATATTGTTTCAGTAACCGAAGGTTTACCTGTGGACCATCCGAATATCGGCAGGGTTAGTGAGATTGGGTTTACCGATTTGATGCGAGGAGGACAAAGCAAGGCCTGTTCAAGGCTCGATTGGATTGAAGTATATGGGAAAACAGTACCCCGATGAATATGGATGCTGAATATTTATAGATAGACACTATGAAAAGAAGGGATTTTTTTTACAACAGCAGCTCTTGCAAGCGGTGCATTGGCTTTTGGAACACAATGCAACAGAAAAATTGACCCTAATTCAAGGTTTTGAAATAATCAATGTAGGTTTTTAATTTGTCGAGATAGCCTTCTATATCCAGCAATTGCTCATCATAAATTAAAAAAGACATATCAGCCCTACGGTTGGCAAAATGGCGTGCCCGGTCCTGCATATAAAAGTATGGTTTATCATTTGTCGAGTAGCCTTTAGGTAATCTGGTCTCTTCCCAGGTTGACACCAGGTCATTAAATACAACTTCCCTTCTTTTGAGTGAATTTTCGACGATTTGTTGAGCCTTTAATAAGTTCATAAGTGAAACGTTATAGTCAACATATCGGTTGACATGAGCCTCTTTAATGGTGTATTCGAGATTCGACAGGTCTAGGTAAGTCATGCAGGTATGTTTAATCAATTCAGCACAAGTTCTGAAAACATCCAGATCGTATTTATGCCTGATCGCTGATTTTTTGTTGTCTTCAATAATCTGCAACGCTTTGTTCATTTTGGACAAGATCACTTCCGACAGGTTGACTTCTTCCTTATACTTAGTGTTCCAGAATGGATCATATTCGAGGGCATCACTTCTTGGAAGATCGGGGAGATGGGTTTGTCCGATTTCTCCGTAATGCCACACATTTCGTTCCATAGTTCCTGCGTAATAGTAAACACCTTCATTCAGGAGTTTGAAAAGCTCATTCATGTTGGTTTGCTGTTGACCGTAATAACTGGAATAATACGATTCCCTGAATTCATCAAGCGATGGGTTGTCGCCGTTCCAAGAATAGGCGGCAGCGCTGATGAAATGCATCATCCACGCCTGATTATGAAGGCCACTATCATCCCACGAGGTACTAATCATCCCGCTGAATGATCCAGAACGGGCGGCTGAACAAAGGAACTTATATGATTTTTCCAGGCTACCCTCCTGTATCTCACCTTCCTCGCTTTTTTCAAATGTATAAGGGATCATCATGGGGACTACTCCGGGATTCGGATCATAAGCAAATACTTCAAAACCTAGCGATCTTGCTTCTTTTGCGTAAGAATAGCCAGGTGTTTCATAATTATAACTTTCCGTAAAAACGAGACCTTTGACAGGACTGATTCCTATTGCAGGTGATTCGCCCACAGTCCATCCCATTGGCGCTTCCCAGGCCATCACTTTTCTGCCTTTTGATTTTAAGTATTCGGTGGCTTTATTGACAAATAATTGGTACAGCCCACTTTTCCCTATTTCTTCAGATTTTGCTTTACAATTTTCACAAGCAGCCAACTCAAAGGTTTCATCAGACCCAATATGAATATAAGCGGAACCGGGGGTGGCATCAATTGCATCTTTCCATAAATCAAAAAGCAAATTATAGGTTCCTTCCTTTAGTGGACAAAATTCCCAGTTTGAAGATTCTATCTCCCGTAAATGTTTGTACTGAGGAAATTTCAGAATAAAACTCACGTGCCCAAGACCTTGGACCAGTGGTACTATTTGAATATGGTATTGTTTGGCATACCTGGTAAAGTCCTTCATTTCTTCAATGGAGAAAGCACCTGGTGCTCCAATCTCTGGATGACTTGGATAGGCAAACTTGTCTTCCCATTCCCATACAAGCATATTCACTTTATACCTTGACAAGTCTTTAATGAATGATTTTACATAAGATGCCTTGTCCTGATGATGTTTGGTGTCGTAGTGAATTGCGCGGTTCATAATGCTTGGCCAATCGGTTATAACCAGTCCGGGAATTCTACACCCGTTATTGTCTTGCAGGATAAGCTGAAGCAGAGTCTGGGTTCCATAAAACAAACCGACTTCTCCATTTGCTATTACTTGTAATTCCCCTTCTTTCGCGGTAATCTGATATCCCTGCTCTTTTAACGACTTGGTAGCACGATGACGAGTTAGAATGATAGATGGACTGTTTTTTCTAACTCCTATTTTAGCCATGATATTCCATTCGTTTTTCAAATCTCTTATCAATTCTTCAGCCGTGAAGCGATCAGGAACAGAATGATCTTTATCCAGCACTATTGTTATTTCATTCTTGAATGTAAAATCAGAACCACCGACTTTAACTTTTTGGGGATAAGGTATGACATGTAATCCAAGATTGGATAATTCACTGGCGTGTAATAGATTGACCGAGGTTGATAAAAACAAGAATATCAAGGGAAAGAGTAATGTCCGAAAGTTGTAATTCACTCTGGTAGTCATGGTTTATAAGTTTTATATCGTTATCATTAAACTATGGATTCTGAGTCCATAGTGGCTTTTATTTCATATTGTTTCTTTACAAAAATATATAATTTCATATACTTTCCAAATGTGAATCAAAATCTTTCATTAAATTATTCAAAGATAATTAATAGTAATATAAATCCGGACCTATTTAAATCCTTATTTTATATCCGGACTGCATTTTTGAAGATACATGACGTAATCGAAAAAGTTAAAAAAATGGAGGATAATCAGGAATGGTATACCGATGAATTTTATCAACATTAAGCCTATTCGAAATGATATAAAAAAGCATTTGGTTAGAATTTATATTGAGACAGGCAGTGAAACATGAGGATATATAACTCAAAAATCCTTAAAATGCCGTAATATTCAATGGCTTTTATCATTTATATATTGATCAGATATATAGATAGAAAGGGAAATAGAAAAGTTTTATTCGGCAATCAAATAAACGGCTATCATTGCAATCAACATTCCAAAAATAATTATAGGATTGGGGATTACTGCATAGATGATCAATGAAAGGATGATTGTAATAATTGGTGCAACAGCATTAGCAAGTGGCGCAACAATAATAACTTTCCCATACCGAATTGCATATACCAACATCAGTGCGCCTATAGCGTTAAGTACTTGAATCATCGCAGCAAGATAAGGCCCTTTAAACCCCCAGTTTATTGGTTGGGATATATCGGTCATCATGTAAGCAAACGGCGATAAAAGAAGTCCTGAAATCATCATATAAAAGAAAATACTTTCGGCTTTCATCCTGTTATTTGCAATCTTCATAAAAAAGGCCTGAATTCCCCATGCCATAAAAACAAAAAGGGCAAGGATAAACCACAGATAACCTCCAAATTTATTATCACTATGCGGTTCTTGATAGGACATCAACAAAATGGAAATCAACGCTAAAGAAATCCCTATCCAATGACGTTTAGAAGTAGTTTCATGTAAGAAGATGATAGATATAATAACCGTCACCATTGGCGATAATGAAATAATTGGAAAAACAAGATAAGCTGGTCCTTTTACCAAAGCATGAAACAATAATAATTGTCCACCAGCTCCAAGTAGTCCGATAATCATGCCGTATATAACAGACTTATAATCACGCTCCAGCTTCCATTTAATTACTGCCAAGCCAGCAATAGCACAAGGTATCATGGTGAGAGACCAGATAATATATCCGAGGGTAGCAGGAAACCCTGATTTTTCCGGAATTTCGGTTAAAGCTCCCCAAATGCCCCAAAACACCGTAGTGATGAGAGCAAACAATAACCAAGGCCTTTTGGTCATAAGTAAATTTTAAAAAGCTAAATAACAGTAAGTTGAGTTTATGAGACTATTACTTCTACCCCGCTTTTTTCCAAACGCTTTTTATCGTCTTCTTTAATGCCCGAGTCAGTAATTACAACATCAATATCTGATATCGGTCCAATAAAAGCAAAGCGTCTTCTCTCAAATTTTCTTGAATCAGCTACCACAATCACTTTTTTAGCAATCTTGATCATTATCTGGTTAAGGTGAGCTTCTTCGGAGTTGGGCGTAGATAAACCATGTGTTGTGTCAAAACCATCAGCTCCAAGGAAAAGTTTATCACAATAGAATTTTTCAAAATTTTCATCCGCAAGTACTCCAACCAATGATAACGATTTTTTGCGCAAGGACCCCCCAGGCATAAAAATATTAAACCCCTCGTATTCAGACAGAATGATCGCAATATTAAGGGCATTCGTAATGATTGTAAGATTTTTAAACTGTTCGAGGTTTTTAGCTATTTCCGTTGTCGTTGTTCCCGAATCCAGTACAATAGTATCTCCGTCTTCAATTAGCTTAATGGCTTCTTTCGTAATTAGTTGTTTCTCTTTCTGAAATTCTTTTTGTTTTTCGGAGAAAGATGAATCAGACCCCATCATGTGATACTTAATCTTTATGGCGCCACCTCTGGCACGGATTAACATATTCTGCTTCTCAAGATGAGTTAAGTCATTTCGGATTGTAACTTCACTTATATTAAACATTTTACTCAATTCGCGAACTAATACCTGTCCTTTCAATTCGAGTTCTTCAAGGATTTTTGCTCTTCTGGAAACCGTGGATTTACTAAATGATCTGTCCATATTGATTTATTATTTTATAATAATTTCTAATGATTTGGGAATTACTTACAAATCGTTGTTGCGAGTTGTAATTTACAAAAATAGGAGAAATAACCTTATAAAAAAACAAATACATCGTCTCTGCAATTTTCTGGAACAAAAATGCCTTTCAAAACATTGTGTGCGATGTGAGATGAAAGATTTAAATACTAAAGCCATTTTTGTCCCCTGCAATTTTAACGTCAGAAAAAATAGTCGTTATTAAAATTGTTTCAGTACTAAAATTAATTTATTGAATTCCCACTCTACAATGGAAGCTACCTTACGATGCTGATCTTTCCTAATTGGTACCACCCGTCACTATTCTTTCCTTCAATAGCCAAATTTACTCTGGGTTCATGTTTTATCTTATCAACAATTGCCACCTGAACATCACAAGCCCCTAATGGGAAATTTGAAGGAATAAAAATGGCATTGTCATATACAATATCCCCGGGCAACCATTCTTTTACATTTGCATCGGTTACAAATACTTCTTCCCTGCCAGTTGTTTTCAGTCGGATTGCCATTGTATAATCCTTATAGCAGGGAGCGACACCTTTGTTTTCCCACCAAGTGGTAAACACTAACTTCCCGTTTTGCTGAACCGCTTCAGGATAGGTGAATCTTCTTAGTAAATAACGGTACCCCATTTTTCTAAGCCATTCGTCAACAAGATCTTGCCATTCTTCGGGAACAGGAGAGGATTTTGCATTGAATGAGGAAATGTGCCATTTTAGTGATTGATCAAATATATATTGCACCTGTTCTCTGTTATACTTCTGTTTGTCACGCCATGATAAAAATGTACCACAAATTTCAAAACTAATATGTGATTTGTTCCAATCTTCCTGTACATTACAGTTAATAATCTCTCTGGGATAAAAATCATTCATGTGGCTCCATCCATTCTGCTCGGCAGCCCAAAATCCAAGGTCGCCAAGGCAATCAACGCGCCAACCGACATTAATCCTGGAATCTGCATACAGATTCGTTTTTTTATCCATCAGCAAGGCAATCAATGGGGTCTTTCTAAACGAATCGGTATACGCATTGATTAGATTTTCCCTGGTCGGTTGACTAAGTAGCTCTGAACCTGCACCTTCACCCCAGGCGCCAACAATTGAAATATCAACAGCTTCAAGGTCAGGATGTCCATCATATCTGTCAGCCAAAGCCCTTATCATTCCACCAAAATATTCATTATATCTTGGATCTTCGGGATCTACCAGCCATGCATTAGCCGGATTGTTGTACTTCCAGTTCTTGTTTGATCCTACAATTTTCCGGTACCACTCAGGAACATCAGTCTCAGTTCCAGTTCCATAAGGAGCAATACGCAGAAGAAGGCTTTGTCCCCTTGATCTGGCAACCTCCAGCGCTTTATCTATCATTTGCCATTGGTATTTTCCCATTTCAGGTTCAAGAAATTTCCAATAGATTCTCCAATATGCGATAGTAGTTGGCGGATGGTTCTTATTGGTAAGATCACCATCAAATGTTTGATAATTAATTGGGAAACCTTCAGTCCATCCCATTCCTTCATTTAAATCATCCCCGTTGAACCTTTGAAATGTCATGAAACCCATTCCTGGATTTGTCAGAACATCGTTGATCTCCTGAGGTTTGATAACGATTAAGTGATCGGGGTTTTGAGAGTAAGAATACAATGGAATAAGGTAAGCCAAAAGAGCCATCTGAAGCAAATGATTGATCATGGTGGTGTTTTTTTTCATATATAATTTGTTTTTAAAGCAATTGTTAATGTTTTAACCGATTTGGCTATTTCTGCAATACAAAATAACACAGACGGTTAAGAGGTACGTTTACTTTTATTGTTTGTCCTCCCATACACTTTTCACCTTGATCGTCAATCCAGGTTCCTATGGGCAATTTTACCTCTCTGATTTCACCCGGATCAATCATGGGTGCAACCAAATACTGATCACCGAGCATGTATTGATCGTTACAAGCTTCGAATCCTTGATGGGGAAAAACATATTCCATGTGCCTGACTATTGGTTCGCCATCTTGTGAAGCCATTTGTGCCAATTCATAAATATATCCACCCATTTTTGCATGTAACATAGCTGCCTCCCGACACAATGCCAAATGTTCTTCATCTAAAATTCGCCATGGAGCTACAGAAAATTGCATCATCGGCATCAATGTCTGTGTCTGTGTAGAACGGACCATCAAATCCTGCCCAAATTTAGTGTAATCGATATTCTCAAAATCCGATTTCAATCCACCACCAATCATGTCAGGACAAGTAAAAGAATGTCCAATTAAACCGGCTGAGACCATATCGGGTATAAGCAATTTAAGATCATCCCAAGAATAAGCCTTATCTTGCAAACGTTGAGCTAATGGCTGATTGCCCATTTTCCAGCAAGCCCTGTACTCATTAAAATCGAATTCAGTTCCCAATTTTGCATACAATTCCGACTGTTGAGCTCCGATTGCATTTGTGGTCTCCGGCGAATAAAAATAGAAATCTCCGGCATCAAATTTGAACCCATCAACGCCATATTTTTGTTGCAGGTTCTTCAACTGGTTTCTCAGCCAATCCATTGCTTTGCTATTGGTCAAATCCAAACAAGCACTATACCCATTCCACCACTTAATAAGCGCCGGGTTGTTACTTTCTCTTTTTAGCACCAAACAGCCTTCTTTTTCCAGTAATCTAAACTCATAACTGTCAGGACTTATAAAAGGGGTCAGCCACAGCATAACCTTAAACCCTTTTGAGTGAAGATAGTCAATCATTCCTTTGGGGTCGGGAAATTTAGCAGCATCAAATTCAAAGTCCCCGTAATATTTTTGCCAAAGGTCATCTATCATAAAAACTCCTGTTGGGAAACCATTTTTCATTATATTGTCTGCATACAAAATGATGTCCTTCTGATTTTGATTACATCCAAGTTCAATCCATGTATTGTATTGCGGCATCATAAACATCAATGAGTTTGGAGTTTTTCCTGAAGCTGAAAAATGTTTGTTCTTAGCTGCAATATAGGCATCACGCAAGGTGTTTCCATCAACTGCAAATTCAATCTTTTCGTTTTCGGAATATAACATCAGATTACCCTCTTTAAATTCAAAAGCAAAAGGCTCGTCGCTCCAAACATAGCGCCCCTTGTTTGATAAAAGAAGCGGAGCTGCCTGATTCCCGAGATTTTCGATATGTAAGTCTTTTTTATTCGTGTTGGCATCAAAGGGTTGGAACCGGATATCTTTTAGGGGAGTGCCACAAGCTGCTTTCGCGGTAAAAGCCCCATACCATCTTTCCCCAGGTAAAGGTGGTATTTCCGATACATACTTTTGTGCAAATAAACTAATTGCACTAGAAATAAGTAATAATATCACTATTGTGTTTCTCATAGTTTATTCCATTTGTTGTGAAGATGAATAAAGTCAATTCTTTATATGAAAGAAATAATAGTCAAAAATAAATATAATATTTCAATACGCAAGGTATCGTAATTTTATAAATTATATATACTTTTGTATAAACTAAATTTAATATGGATATGAAAGAATTAATTATTGTCATTGCCATTTTATTTATGAATTGCATGAGCAGGGAATATTATGCTGTTAAAACAGAGAATCCTGTTTTTAGGCCAAATACAATATTCCAAGGTTCAGAGGACTTGTCGTCTCCTAAATTCTCCAATCTAATCACAAAATATAAGTTGGATACAATTTTTCATGGTGAAACTGATGAATTTAAAAGAATATTGTTACTCAGACATTGGATTAAATCGGTCGTTGCCATCAATGACTCAGGTCCGTATCCTGGAGACGGGAATGTTGAAATTATGCTGGATTCTGCTTTACAAGGCCATAGATATACTTGCGGACATTATATGGTAATTCAGAATGCAATCATGAATGCTTTCGGTTATGTAACCCGGACAATGGGGGCAGGACCAGGTGTTAAAGGAGGACCAGATGGCCATCACGGTATTGATGAAATATGGCTCAACTCGTACAACAAATGGTTTCTTTCGGATAACAAGTATGACCATCATTTCGAGAAAAACGGAATTCCTTTATCAGCATTAGAAATAAGAGACGAATATTTGAAAAACAAAGCTGCTGATATTATAAAAGTGAAAGGACCGGAACGTACACCTTTTGATATTGACCCTGAAACAGGAACAGGCAAGGTCAGAAGCGCCCAGACATATACATGGATTGAGTGGCATGGTTATAACAACATTTTTACAGTCTGGCCAAATCATAAGGAATTACTTATCATGTATGAAGATGAGTATTTTAAAAACAATACCTGGATTTGGGCAGGAAAACAACACTGGGCTTTTTCTCAACCCGAATTTATGAAATTGGTACAAGATAGGGATAAGATATACTGGACTCCGAATACAATCACTTCCGAAGTAAAAATTGATAAGAATATTGCCTATATAAATCTCTCTTCTGAAACGCCAAATTTCAAAGAATATCAGATGAGGGAATTATCATCAGGTAAGTGGGAAACCATCGGGAATAAATTAACCCTGAAGCTCAGGAAAAAAGAGTATGAATGGGCATTCCGGGTTGTTAACGTTGCAAATGTAACAGGGCCGGAACATAAAATAATTATCAAGAGCAAATAATCGAATTCTCATTATTTTCATCATTTTGGAAACAATATACAAGACAACAGGAATAATCTTTTTTCTTTTATTGTTTTACCTCTTGCCTTCTTATTGTCAGGTAAAAAAAACTCCGGGAGCAGACTACAATGTAATTGAAGAATTAGATGTTAAAGTTGAAATGCGGGATGGAGTAAGGCTGTCCACCAACGTTTACCGTCCCGATGTTCCCGGGAGGTTTCCGGTTCTACTTACCCGATCGCCTTATGGAAATGGAGGTAAAGGGAATCGCTTTGCCCACTATTTTGTCAAGCGCGGGTATGCTGTTGTTACTCAGGACACAAGAGGCAGATACGAATCAGAGGGAGTTTTTGATGCTTTACAATCAGAATCACTGGATGGTTATGATATTCAGCAATGGGTAGGGAAACAGCCTTGGTGTAATGGGAAGATTGGCACCTATGGAGGATCTTATGTTGGGTTTACCCAATGGATTTCGGCACCACTTCAAAGTCCATACGTAGTTACCATGATACCTTCAATTACTTTTACTGACTTTCACGATGAGGTTTATCAAAATGGAGCTTTTCGGCTTGAACTGTGGGGCTTGTGGAGTTTTGAAATGACAACACCTTTCAATTGTTTATTAGATTCGGTGGTTAAACAACCAAACGATTTCCTGATGACCCTTCCATTAATCGATCAGGATAAAAAGCTGGGATGGAAAATACCTTTTCTCAGGGACTGGCTGCTCCATCAAGAACACGATCGGTATTGGGACAGGACATGCATTGGTGATGGTTATTCAAAGATTAGTACTTCAATCTGCAATATTGGGGGATGGTACGATATATTTTTAAACGCGACCATCGCAAATTATATCAAAATGACCAACCCGTCAATTGCGCCGGAAATCCAGAAAAAACAGAAAATAATTATTGGCCCCTGGGTTCACGAGGCAGGCAAGAGAAAAGTTGGAGAACTGGATTTTGGGGAATCAGCCGAATTGAACTCAACAGAGCTTATGACCAGGTGGTTTGACAATCAACTAAAGGGAGTTGACAATGGCGTATTGGAAGAACCTCCTGTCAAAATATTTGTGATGGGTGAGAACAAATGGAGATACGAAAACGAATGGCCTCTTGCAAGGACTAAATATCAGAAATACTATTTCCATAGTGGCGGCAATGCAAACACACTTTCAGGTGGTGGTTCGATGGATACAGTGCAATCAAATGATCAAAAGGCTGACAAGTACATTTATGATCCTGAAAATCCGGTCCCAACAATAGGGTCCATGGGGCCGTATGATCAGCGTTCTGTTGAAACCCGTAGCGATGTCCTGATATATGATACGAATCCACTTAGGGAAGATGTTGAAGTAACTGGTCTGGTTAATGCAGTAATTTATGCCTCAAGTTCTGCAAAAAATACAGATTTTACTGCTAAACTTGTTGATGTATATCCTGACGGAAAGGCTATCCGGATATGCGAGGGGATTATAAGAGCTGATCATCGGAACCCCTCTTCGCCTCCATCGAATATTGAACCGGGGAAGATTTACGAATACAAAATTGACTTGTGGGCAACAAGCAATGTATTTAAAAAAGATCATAAAATCAGGGTAGAAATTTCAAGTAGCAACTTTCCTCGGTTTGACAGGAATTTGAATACCGGAAATTATTTTGCTACTGATACAACTTTTATAAAAGCTGAACAAATTATTTACCACAATGCAGAATATCCTTCAGCTATTGTTCTGCCAATAATCAGAAAATAACATCGGCCACATACTAATTCAACCAATAAACTACATTAACAATGAAAAGAACTATTATCTTGCTTTTATCTGGTTTCTTTTTTTTGACAACCATAGTGACAGGGCAAACAACGGAATATCGTTGTTACACCTGGGAGAAATTGAAAT
The DNA here is from genome assembly GCA_003506435.1 of Prolixibacteraceae bacterium. Lineage (GTDB taxonomy): Bacteria > Bacteroidota > Bacteroidia > Bacteroidales > Prolixibacteraceae > GWE2-42-39. The sequence continues at coordinate 84,716 of DOAQ01000042.1, read as the reverse complement.
CATCAGGACCTGACCTAAAGTTAATCGGGCAGATTGGAGTAAAACATTCAAAAGATATACAATCTTCCTTATGGTCGGTGGGTTGTGAAACTCTTGATCGCGATCAGGCAAAATTTAGTGTTTATAAAGAATATTTAGGCGAACTTGGCATCAAACACGCCAGACTGCAAAGTGGTTGGGCCAAATGCGAAAAACAAAAAGGGATATACAACTTCGAATGGCTTGATAGTTGCGTTTATGGACTTAACGAACAGTCAATCAAACCTTGGATTTGTTTATGCTATGGAAATCCGCTATATGGATCCGACTTAAATTTGGGGGCAGGAGTAGCAGCACTGGTAAATTCTGAAGATGCGATGGCTGCCTGGTTGAAGTATGTGGAAATAACCGTCAACAGGTATAAAAATGTTGTAAATGAATGGGAAGTCTGGAACGAACCGTATGGTCAGGAGAAAGATTATGCCCTGTTGCTAATTAAAACAGCCGAACTCATCAGGAGAATCCAACCGGAATCAGTTATTCTTGGTGAAATATTGTGGGAAACTCACGAACCTGGTATTAAAGAATTACTGGAAGCTTTGAAGTCCCGGGGTAAATTAAATCTGGTTGATTACTGGGCCTATCATCCTTATAGATACAATCCTGATGATTGTTACCCTATTCTTAATGAATTTATTGAATTATTAAAATCATACAATCCTGATTATAAAATATATCAGGGAGAAGTAGGCTGTCCTTCGCAATTGGAATGGACACATGCCCTCGACTATTATCCATGGACGGAATATCGTCAGGCAAAATGGGATTTACGCCGTATGGCTGGAGATAGGGTGAGAAATATCCCTTCGTCTATCTTCACCATTATTGATCTTCGTTATTCAAACATGTTGCAATCGTTTGGACTGATTCGTTCTAACTTACTACGCGAATTCATTTACAAAAGGCCATCTTACTATGGGGTTCAGCACATGGTCAGCTTTTTCGACGATACGGTTATAGCGATGGGCGAACTCGAATATCAGTCAAATTCATCGAGAAAATTAACTGTCGCCGGGTTTAAAAAGGAAGAAACTCCGGTTGTGTTGATTTGGTATAAAGATCAGATACCAAGTGATAATATTGGATGGGACCCGGTTGACATCAAAATAAAGGCTACAAATTTCAATGATCCGGTATATGTTGAAATGATTTCCGGGAAAGTATATGAAATCGACAAAACTACCTTTAAAATGAATGGTGGCGATGTTAAATTTGATAGATTACCATTATGGGACAGCCCAATAATGATTGCAGAACGTTCTCAGGTGACTATAGTACCCTTCTCTACTTCCAAAAATGAAGTATCAAAATAACCGAATAAATGAAAGGTAAGGCCATCAAAAAAAGATAGTCTTACTTTTCTCAATTTCCCATGAAAATCCCTGAATCAATGCTAAAACTTATGGCATCAGCAGGGATTTTTTTTCTATTTTACAGGTGTACATTCAATAAGCAAATGTGCATTAAATGAAGGGGAAATGATGCCTACCGGTCCTGTGACTATTCCAAGATTAACTTGATTTTCGTAATCAAAAACGTTGTATTTCCCCTTCTTAAGTCCTCTCAATTCGATTTTACCATTCCATTTTTCTGCATAAAACGCATAATAGTAGTTTTCACCCTTTCTGATTATATGTGTTTCGGGTTTATCGTAAACAATATCATAAAGGTTCAGATATGTCCCTTTACTCAACATTTTTTCGTTGTATAGTTCAAACCATTTCTTCCAGTGTTTCTCCCGTTCACCTTTCAGTTGCATATTCTGCGGACCTGATGGCCAGGTGAATTTAGTTCCTATCACTCCTCCTGTCCCCATTGAAGTGGCAAAATCTTGTCCGACTTTGGCGGTATCGCTTTTATCGTTCATATCCGATTCGGGCCTGATGTGTTCCACATGATCGGTAAATACCGGTGTATCAGGTCCCCAAAGGGCTTTTAATACTTTCACTCTCTGCCTTGATTGTGCGGTGCTTGTGGGGTCTGAATTAACAGGTTGATCACAATAGATGGATTGATAGATGTCCTGTGTGGTGCCACAATTACATATTTCGGTTACAGAGTATGGTTTTATAGATTTTGAAGTTTCATATATTGCTTTCAACAGTAAAGGGAGATCTTCGTACGATTCTTCCGGGCGTTTGTGCTTATGAGCTGGATTATAACATGGTGGTACTACATAATAAGCGTCAAGTTTATGCCCGTCGAAACCCCAGTCTTTAATGAAACGGGTGGTCAATTGCTTCATATATTCCTGTACTGCTGGCACACTCGGACAAAACTGGTACATATCGCGGCAATCTCTTGGAAAGTTACCCTCTTTGTCCATTATTAACCAATCGAGATGGTTTTTAGCTACATCAGCCATCCCCGGATCAACAGAGCCATTCCATGACAGCATTTTATCAGGTTGAACAGGGGTTGGTGCCCACCATATTTGAATTTTAAACCCCTGGTTATGTAATGAGTCTACAAATTGCCGCACCTGTCTTTCCCCTTCAGGAAAAGTATAATCTCTTGGATTCCAGTCTCCATACCTGTCCCACCAACGATCATCAATAACAACCCACTTGATGCCCATTTCTTTCAGTTTCGGAAGGGTGCCATAGATGTCCGACAAGGTAAAATCAGTGAGGTAACCCCAACCACACCAAATAGCCTCGTGAGCCTCTTCTGATGGTTGCCCGCGTTTTAAACCCTTATCGGATAACATTTTTGCATAAGTACTTAATGGATTATAATAATCAAGTTGATGTGTAATAAGAACCATTTCATGTGTTTTATATGATTCTCCAGGCGATAGGTTCTGATTAACCTTTTTACACATTGATATAGTTACCCCTTTGTCGGAGCTGGCTTCAACCGGAAAAGAAACTAAACGGGGTTTGGTTTCCATAAGGGCAATTGCTAAACCTGCCTTTTGTGTCCACAAGTCAATCATAGGCACCCCTCCTCCGGTTTTAGTTTTAGCTTGTACTCCCATATAATTCTCCTGTTTAAACCCGGCTTCGATTTTGGTAATATAGTCTATTCCCCATTCTAAAGATGAACCCTGGAATGACCAAAAGTCACAAGGTTGACTTTCCTTGTTGACAAGTGAAGCGTCCATCTGAAAACAGTTTGAATAATCAGCATCTATTATAAATTCTTTATCTCCTGAGTTTTTATACGTTGCATAAGAGATAGCTGCGTCGGGATAGTTGTTATAAAATTCAACAACCAGTCTTTTTTCAATTTTGTATTTATTTTCCTTCTCTGCTATCCCGTTTAGGATAAGCCTTTTACCTTTCCCGAATTCGGTTTCAATTGTTTTAATATTGATGTTATTATAATCCACTGTAAAATCGCTGACTTCCTCACCATTCACTTCCAGGTAATAACTTGGTTTAATGCTATTTGCCGAACCGCTAATGTCGTTTAATGGATTATTGGCATTTAGATAATAAATGCTGCAATACATTTTATTATCAAATTTTAATGATATTTCTGAATTTCTGAACCAGATTTCACCTCCAGTCTCATAGTAAAAATCCCTAGACTTTTTTGAACAGGATATCATTGATATACACACAAGGACAAGTATTGCGATATAGCTAGAATTATTTTTTTTCATATTCACTCCTTTTAAAATCTTAGTGCATTTTATAATATATTTTTCAATTGTCTCTGAATTTACGGCTCTTTAATATGAAATCTCCAGTAGAATTTTAAGAACAGACGATATTCTTTTTCGTTAATAACGAGTCCATGCCATCAATAAAAAGATAATATAACCAATAAAAAAAGGTACTGAAATATATTTAAGATATAAAGAAAAGGAAAAACAATATAATATTCATATATTTGATCAATTTTTTAAATCTTAAAAATAAAAATCAGTTGCATAGTTGACTAATAATAATCTCACAAAAAAATGAAAACATCAGTCATTCTAATTGCTTTCTCTGTATTCATGAATTTTCTCATCGGATGTTCTTGTGGAAAACAAGAAACCTCTGAATCAAACAACATCCGGGATTATCTGATTCAGAAAGCAACCGAGATATCGGATAATTCGCTTTCAGAAATAAATACCTTGGGCGACTGGCAAAACATTAGGGACAGGAGATATAATGAACTGGTTGAAATGATGGGACTGTCGGATATGCCGCTAAATGGAAACAGGTCAGCTCTGAATGTAAAAGTGACTGGAATAATTCAGGAGAATGGATATCATATCGAAAAGCTTTATTATGAATCCCTTCCCGGTTTGTATGTTAGGGCTAACCTGTATGTTCCTGATAATATTAAGGAACCGAGACCAGGAATATTATATGTTTGCGGACATTCAGGAACCCAAAAGGTACATTATCAGGCCCATCCCAGAAAATTTGCCCAGCTTGGATTTGTTTGTCTGATCATTGAAACAATACAATTTGGAGAAGTACAGGGAGAACATTGGGGATGCTATGCCCGGGGATGGTTTAACTGGTACAGCCGGGGGTATAACCCTGCAGGAGTTGAACTCTGGAATGCAATCAGGGGGTTGGACTTATTGTCCTCCAGAGATGAAGTTGACCCTGAAAAATTGGGGGTAACAGGTATCTCAGGAGGAGGGTCACAAAGTTGGTACATTGCGGCTATTGATCCGCGCATCAAAGCGGTTGCCCCTGTCTGTGGAGCAAGTACACTGAAAGCTCAAATAACATCCCGTACCATTGATGGACATTGCGATTGTATGATGCCAATTAATACATATTGTCAGGATTTTATGGATATTGGAGCACTGATTGCGCCCAAACCGCTCTTGATTTGCCAGGCGGACCGCGACGGATTAAATATGATTGAATCAGTACGCGAACTGTACAATGATATTCGTAAAATTTATACGCTCTATAAGGCTCCCAACAACATTGGCCTGGTTGAAACCCCCGGAGGACATTCTTATCACCAAATTTCAAGGGAGCAAATCTTTTCCTTTTTTATTAAAAACCTTATGGAAAAACAGGTTTCACCTGAAGAAGCGGGAGACATTGACACATCCAAAGAGAGTCTGTTAACTGCAGATGAACTAAAAGTTTATGTAGATGGAGCTCCCGTAGATGACAGAACCACAACCATACAGGACTCGTTTGTCAAATTGCCTGTTGCACCCGATATTTCAAATGAGACTGAGCTTTTCGCATTTAGGGATTCGGTCAAGAAATTTCTTAGAATCAAAACATTCGGTGCATTCCCTGAGGAAAAATCTCAATTCAATCAATTATTGGAATTCAGGTCGCTTGATGGTGGCAATTTTGGGGAAGAGATTTTTAGCTTTATGTCAGAAAAAGGCTGGCGTATTAAGGTAGATATTCACTATGCCCATAAAACAGATAGCATGAACCCATTAGTGATTGTATTACGGAATTATGACGAACAACGATGGGAATCTGAAAGTTACGCTGATGATATTTCAAAAGGATCTAACATTGCCTTTCTTGAGGTGAGAGGTGTTGGTGAATTTGGATGGGCACCCGAATTGCAGTGGCATGTTCGCAGAGCTTCAGCCTGGATAGGAAGAACAGTCGCCTCTATGCGGGTATATGATCTTCTTAGGTGTATCGAATTTTGCCGTACGTTGCCCGGAGTAGATCCGGATAAGATAACTATTGCTGCGAGAAATGAAATGTCGGTTGTTGCTTTGTATGCAGCTCTGATGGATGGAAAATGTGAATCGCTTATTTTAAAAAATCCTCCCGAAACTCAAGATCAGGCGAGTGACCCTTCAGGGAAGGGATCCGCAATAGAAATGCTTAATTGCCTTCAAATCACAGATGTATATCAAATACCGGCTTTGCTCTTTCCTAAAAAAACATCTTTTGTAGGAAGTATTCCTCCTTCGTACCGATGGTCGGAAAAGATTTTTGAAAAGTTAGGAAAAGAACCGTTTTGTACACGTTAATAGAAATCAATAAAAATTTTAATCCTATTATGGGAGACTCAAACAAACCGGTAGCAAACCGGTTACAATCGCTTGATGCCCTGCGTGGTTTTGACATGTTCTGGATTATGGGAGGGAAAGGTATTTTTGTTGGGTTGGCAACATTAACCGGATGGCCTCTCTTTCAATGGTGGGCTGGACAACTTCAGCATGTGCAATGGCATGGATTTCATTTTTATGATATGATTTTCCCTTTGTTCCTCTTCATTGCAGGGATATCGTTCCCCTTCTCCTTGTCAAAACGCACAGCAATGAATGACAGCAAAAAATCCATTTATTTTCATGTTGTGAAGCGCGGTTTAGTTCTGGTCATTCTTGGCATTCTTTATAATAATGCAGTGAAGCTAAATTTAACCGAATTACGATATGGAAGTGTTCTTGGACGAATTGGTCTGGCGTGGATGTTTGCAGCAATTATTTTCATGAACACAAGACTGCGTTTTCGTATTGTTTGGTTTTTGGGGCTTCTTATCGGGTATTGGTTTTTGTTGTTACTGTTCCCTGCACATGATCTTGGTTCGACAGATATTTTTTCAATGGAAGGCAACCTTAGCAGTCATATAGACCGCCTTCTCTTGCCTGGAAAGCTTGATGATGGAATCCATGAGCCGGAAGGTCTTCTTAGTACGTTACCAGCTATTGCCACGGCATTGCTTGGAATGTTCACCGGCGAATTCCTGTTGTCCGGATACCTCAAAAATAAACCTTTGCAAAAAGTGTTTTATCTGATACTAACGGCAATAACCTTCATAATCATCGGTAAGGTCTGGGATGTTGTTTTCCCAATCAACAAAAATCTTTGGACAAGTTCATTTGTCTGTTTTGTTGGTGGTATAAGCCTTCTCCTTTTCTCTATCTTCTATCTTATTATAGATGTGTTACAATATAAAAAATGGATTTTCTTTTTTGTAGTAATAGGGATGAATCCCATTACAATCTATTTGGCAGCTAAAATAATTAACTTCAAAATTGCAACCGGCTTTTTCTTTGGTGGAATTATTAGTGTTCTACCCGAGACATGGACCCCACTGATTAATGGAATCGGAATAACAGCTATCGATTGGGTGTTCCTGTATATCCTTTATAAAAAGAAAATATTTCTAAAAGTATAACTGTAAAACAACTAATACCTTCAGCATATCATGAAAACAATCCGTATTTTTTTTATACTACTGTCGGTTTGTATTATCTCGCCAAAAAAACAGGTACAATCTCAAAATCAAGTAATTGACTTTACATCTAAATGGGATACCATTCGTGTTTTAAAAAACCCATATAAGGGTTGGTATCACCACATGCTCGATAACGGGATCAAGCGTTATGCTATAACCGATGATTTGCTTTTTGCCACCTTCCCTGGGATGGATCATATATATCTGCGGCTGGCATGGAGTTACCTTGAACCCGGGAATGGTGAATTTGATTGGACGGATATTGATCGTGTGGTGGAAAAATATGTGCCGAAAGGGTATAAAATTTCGTTTAGGATTTCATGCAGCGAAACCGGGCCTTATCCTGACTCTGTTGGAGAATTAACCGATGGAGTAAACTATGCTACACCAAGTTGGGTTAAAAAAGCCGGAGCAGAAGGAACAGTTGTAGATAATGGCAAAATTAAACTATGGGTGCCGAAGTGGGACGATCCTGTTTACCTCGAAAAATTAAATCAGTTCCATAAAGCTTTTGCTGCCCGTTATGATGGACAACCTTGGGTTAGTTACGTGGATATAGGCAGTATTGGCGATTGGGGTGAAGGACATACTTCATTCTCGACTAAGGTCACTCCAACCAAGTCGGAGGTGAAAGCCAATATAGATGTTTACCTGAAAAACTACAGGAAGATCCAGCTGGTTGCAAATGATGACATGGTTTTTGAAGGAAGGGATGAAAAAGACATTCAGGAGTTATATCAATATGCTGTTAGTAATGGAATCACTTTCCGTGACGACAGTCCGCTTGTTGATTGGTATTTTCATAATTATCTCAGTTCGTCAACGATCACCAATCCAGATTTTTACGATCCTCTTTATCTGAAAAGGCCCATCATTATGGAGATGGAGCATTATCACTTAGTTAAAAAAAATGGCAATTGGCTTGGGAAAAACGGTGAGACCATCCTTCCGGAATTTAAAATCAGTGGAGCCGATGTTTTACGTGGTGCCCTGAAAATCATGCACGCCACGTACATTGGTTATCATGGTTATCCTGAAAGTTGGCTTGCAGAAAATCCAGACCTGACCAAAGAACTGGCTAATCGTTGCGGTTACTGGTATTTCCCTGTTAAAGCAATCGTGCCTGTAAAAATGGGAAAAGGTGAAAATTCAATTTCTATTGAGTGGCTGAATAAAGGGGTTGCTCCTGCCTATAACAATTTCAGTCTGGTTTTGCGATTTGAGGCCGAAAAACCAGAAAATTCGTTTGATCAGCTCATTGAAAATTCCGGTAATACAACCTGGTTGCCCGGGAAAACCCAGATTGAAAGATATGTGTTTGACATTCCCCGGGAAACACCCAAGGGTCGTTATAAATTAAGTTTTAAATTACTTGACCAGACGAACGAAAAAAAACAGGATATTCAAATAGGAGTAAGCGATAAAATTATTGATATTCAAGGTTTTGTTTATATCGGGATTATATCTGTTTAGAATTTTCACTTTCATTTCCAGCCTCCCGGATACATTTTTATGGCATTTTTATAATAAATTTTCTCAACTACTTTTTTTGGTAGTTTAAGTCCTTTAAAATTACCATCAACTTCCCATGATGTCATGGATTCACCAGTTGTAAGGAATTTCCAGTCACGTTTCCAAACCGTAAGGACTTTCTCTTTCAGTTTCGCCGGATCAATATCTGCACCGATCCAATCTCCTTCATCCGTTCCATAAATTATTCTATCCTGATATTTAATAAAGAAATCATAAACCTTCAGCCAGTTTTCCACGGCTTGTTTCTCAATATGACACATACGCCCGGCCATATAGTAATGAATTTATACTATTATAAAAATAGCAACTTCTGTTTTTCATTTTGATCTATATTTATGATTGTCTAATGGCATCGACCTTCACATTCCATTGTACTGTCATGTGGAAAGGTAACAGTGTGTTTTATTAATAAAAAGTATTTTCAATTAAAAAACATATCGTATCCTTCGTTTGTGATCTGCAATTATAATCAAATCATTTCCATTTAACGAATTTGGTAATGTGTATTCCCATTATATTTTTCGTCACGTTTTCACATGTTTAATTAGATTATTCGTTTTTTTCACCTTGAAAACCTGAATGAGGCATACTCTTTAATGGTATATTTCTTTTGCAACGTCTCATAGATATATAGATTAAAAATGTGAGTGGAAGTCAAAACTTCTTATAGTCTGATTCAATTCGTTCCGGTCATGCCTTATATTGGGCCTATTCGGCCTGATTAGTGCAAGAAATTTCTTTCTTTAATTTTTGAAATAGAACAACAGGTAGTGCTATTGGTAAGTTATCTGCTTTCATTTCGTTGTACAAGTAAATAAAAAATAAAAAATTACACAACCTTGCGTTATTGTAAATGTTTTCTTATTTTCGCATATTTAATCTCTAATTTGACAACAAACTATGCAAGCCATTGGGGGTACTTTTATGTCTTTCAGGTTGAAAACAGAGTGCGGTTGCTTTGATTTTGTCGAGAAGAGCATTTAAAATTTACTTTGAATATGGAAAAGTTGTATGATGTATTGGTAGTTGGGGAACTGAATGTTGACCTGATTCTGGATAAAATTGAAAAATTCCCGGAAGTTGGAAAAGAAGTTATTGCCGGAAAGATGACATTAACATTAGGGAGTTCGTCTGCAATTTTTGCCAGTAATATTGCAAGTCTTGGTGCCAGAGTTGCTTTTATCGGGAAAATTGGTAATGACAAATTCGGAGAAATTGTACTTGAGAGCCTTCAGAAGAAAAAGGTGGATATTTCTATGATTAAAATCGACAAAAATGTAGGTACCGGGGCGACAGTAGTATTGAATGTTGATGAAGACCGGGCCAATACTACTTATCCCGGAGCGATGGATCATTTGACGATAAATGATATTACTGAATACGATATAGAAAAAGCCCGGCATCTTCATTTTTCTTCCTATTTTCTTCAGCCTGGTATGTGGGGTAATTTAGGTGAATTATTCAGAAAAGCAAAAAAATTAGGATTGACCACTTCATTTGATATGCAATGGGATCCTAAGGAAACCTGGGAATTGGATATTGCAGATGTATTACCTAATGTAGATATTTTTCTTCCCAACGAGAAAGAAATAATGTTTTTAACAGGAAAAGATAATTTAGATGACGCAATTAATTCAATAAAAGCATATACAAACATCCTAATAGTAAAAAGAGGGAATAAAGGATCTCTTGTTCATCATAAAGGTCAGTTAATAAACCTCCAACCATTTCTAAACAGTCAGGTTGTGGATTCTATTGGAGCTGGAGATAGTTTTAATGCTGGTTATATCTATAAATTTATAAATGGCCATAGTATTGAGGAATGCCAAAAGTTTGGAAATCTGACTGGTGCAGTATCAACAACTGCAGCAGGAGGTACCGCTGCCTTTGAAGATTATGAGATATTCAAAAAAACAGCAAAAGAAAGATTTGGAGTTGATATATAAAATATAATCAATGATTGAAAATCCTTATTGAAAAATCAAACCATTGTAAACGCTTGGTTGATCATGTATCGTATGATTCAAAATAACATATTGATTAAACAAATTAAATATCACTAACATGTAAAATTCAGAATTTATGAGAAAAAAACTTTTTGGAACACTTGTCATAATCATCACTTTGTTAGGAAATGTTTTTGCACAGCAACGTGTTGTTACTGGCACAATTACTTCTGCAACAGATGGGCTTACGTTACCCGGAGTTACAGTTATGGTAAAAGAAGTTAAAAATGTTGGTACGATTACAGACGCAGACGGAAAGTATTCTGTTGTACTACAAAATGGCGCAGAAACTCTCGTTTTTTCATTCGTAGGAATGGAAACCACATCAGTAAAAATTGGCACTTCCAATTAATTTATATAAAGTCGATGCAAAAAAAGTATATTAAAATTGCATTCTTATTTCGCTACTTTCATCTTTCCTCTTTTGATAATTTCATAAAAGAAAACAGGCAGAATAATTTTGCATATCCTTTATAAATAGGACTTCTTTAGGTTTTTTTTATAATTTTGAAATACAAAAATTGTCCAATAATAAATATGAAATGGACCAAATGAATTTGAATGGACTACTGGGATATAATCTGGAATGAATTTAAAAATGGCAGTAGTCCTGCTTTTGAAAAGATCTACTATAAATATATTGACGTATTATATAGGTATGGTTCAAAAATTACTACCGACAAGGAAATTGTGAAAGATGCAATTCAGCAATTATTCCTCGAACTGCATTCCACCCGTAAAAACCTGACAGATCCCAATAATCTGGAATTTTATCTTCTAAAAGCCTTAAAAAGGATTATTATCCGTCAAATAACGGATAACATCAAATATGAGCAATTGCACGAAAAAGATATTTATACATTTAAATTGGAACTTAGTTTTGAAGATGAATTAACTAAATCTGAGACAAATGAATCACAAATAGAGTTATTGAAGGATATGATTCAGTCACTCTCAAGCAAGAAAAAGGAACTTTTATTTTTGAAATTCTACTCCGGTTTAAAGAATGAGCAAATTGCATCACTGCTTGAATTGAAACCTGCAACCGTTCAAAAACAGATATACAGGACTATTTTACAATTACAGATAAAGTTCAAAGATAGGATAATTCTATTGTGTGTTATACAACACAAAAAATAACGTACCTGAATTTGTCTGTTTTTTTGAATTTCTTCCACTATAAGAAAAGAAAAACTCGGCATGGAAAAATGTAATATTTATATTAATGATCCATATTTTATTAAATGGATTTTTCAGCCAGATTCATTGTCCGAAAGATATTGGGAAAATTACATTCAGGAACATCCGGATGAGAGATTCACGATTATTCGGTTAAAAGAAGACCTTCGTTATTTAAAGTTTAAAAATGAGGATCTTACAGAAAACGAAAAAAAAATACTCCTGCAGTCAATTTTAAAGAAAAAAGATAAATTGAAATATGTTGACAGATTTCGGAGAGGAGGTATCAGTTTTCTTCGTTATGCAGCTATTGCGCTTTTGTTTCTCATGATTGGGAATGTAATCATGTATTTATATCTGAACAGAAAATCCGACCAGTTGGATTATTATGCGTCTGATAACAAAGTATCAACAGACAATCCCACATTGATTCTGTCTAACGGTACCGAAATCAAATTAAGTAAAGCTTCAAACATCAAATACAAAAAGGGAAACGAAATTATCATTGATGACAGGTCTGTGGCAATTCCGAAGAATACCAATAATGAAATTACTTCTAATCAGATAGTCATGCCATGCGGCAGTAGATCTAAAATAACACTGGATGATAATACTATAGTATATTTAAATGCAGGGAGCAGACTGATTTATCCATCAGTATTCACAGGAAAGGTACGGGAATTAGAACTATTTGGAGAAGCATATTTTGAAGTTAGTGAAAACAAGAAGAAACCATTCATTGTAAAAACCGCTTCTTTGGCTATTGAAGTATTAGGTACAAAATTCAACGTATCTTCATATCAGGAAGATGATGTTGTTCAAACAATATTGGAAAAAGGAGAGGTATCTGTAAAAAGGAACGATATGTCCTTTATTAATAAAAGTGTCATATTGAAACCCGGACAGATGTTAGCCTACAATAAAAAAACGAAAGAAATAAAAACGAACTATGTCGATGTTGAATATTATGTTCTATGGAAAAATGGAATTTTAAAATTCAAAAATGAAGACTTTATTAGAGTCATAAAAAAAATTGAACGGTTTTATGACATTTCAATAAAGTTTAAGGATCCCTGGCATAGTGAAGTTAAAATTAGCGGAAAACTTGATTTAAATGAAAACAAACAAAAAGTCTTCGAATATCTTGAGACACTAACAAAAATGGAAATTAATGAAGAAAAAGTAAATTCTTTTATAATAGACTAATATAAAAAAACCGAGAAATGCTGTAACATTTCCCGGTTAAGCTTATTTGCACTAAGAGAGCTCAGTACATTTTTTAATTTAAACAAACAAATTTATGAAAAAAAAGTATTCATTACGTTTCTTTTGTAATAAAAGGAACAAAGTATGGAAAATTATGAGACTAACAATGATCTTTTCTTTTTGTTTTGTCTTTACTGTTTTGGGGAATTCCTATTCTCAAAACACAAAACTGAATCTACATTTTAGTAATGTAGAATTACGCGAAGTCATCGATTTTGTCGAGCAAAACAGTGAGTTTATTTTTTTGTACAAAAATGAAGATGTTGATGTAACAAAAAAGGTAAACGTTATTCTTGAGAAAGCTAATATAGAAAGAGTACTGGAAGAAATTTTAGCTGGACAAGATGTTAACTACACCGTTTTCGATAGGCAAATAATTTTAACCAGGGAAAACGGGTTATATAACCTTACTGGAGGAAAACAGGAAGAAAAAATCATTTCGGGTATCGTAACTGATGATACAGGATCTCCTGTTCCTGGAGTCACAGTAATGGTAAAAGGCACAACAATTGGCACTATTACCGACTTTGATGGAAAATATCAGATTAAGGTACCTGTGAATGGCAAAATCCTTGTATTCTCGTTTGTTGGTATGAAAGCACAGGAAGTGACGACCGATGGGGTGACAAACCTTAATGTAATTATGAACCCGGAAACTTTGGGGATCGAAGAAGTTGTTGTTACTGCGCTTGGTATCAAGCGTGAGACGAGAGCCATTGGATTTTCTGCGCAGGAGGTAGGTTCAAAAGATTTATCGGGCAACAGGGAACTAAGCGTCGCTAATATGCTTACAGGAAAGGTTGCCGGGCTTCAAATTTCGAGAAATTCATCGGGAACCGGAGGTTCTACTTCAATTTCACTTCGTGGTGTCAAATCGCTCAAAGGTAACAACCAGCCGCTTATTGTGGTGGATGGTGTTCCCATTTCCAACAGAGGGCACGATTCGGGCGGAACCTGGAATGATACAGACACTGGCGATGGCATTGGCGATATTAATTCAGAAGATGTTGAAAACGTGTCAGTTTTAAAAGGACCGGGTGCGACTGCCTTGTACGGTTCAAAAGGCGCTAACGGTGTACTTCTGATCACTACGAAATCCGGTCAGAAGAAAAAAGGAATTAGCGTTGAAGTCAATTCAAATCTTTCTATTGAGACACTTAACCTAGTACCTACTTTTCAGAACCAGTATGCTACCGGTTACGAAGAGACCAACCTTAGCGGATTGCTAAAAATTATCGATGGTAAATCTTATGAAACAATGAAAACTTCGCGTACTGATAGTTGGGGCCCTCCGCTTGATGGCAGAAGAACAATCGTTGACCCATTTGTTTACCCGGAAGATGAATTTAAAAAAACGCTTGTATTGCTCCCTCAGCCGGCTGATAACGTAAAGAAGTTTTATGACACCGGTATCACTAATTCCAACACCATATCCTTATCGGGTGGTAATGACAAGACAACAACCAGGCTGTCACTGGGAAATTCATATACAAAGGGAATTATGCCGAATAATACACTGAGTAAACAAACGATCACATTAAGGACGAGCTCCCAGATTACCGACTATTTATCCTTCGATGTAAAGTTAAACTACGTTCATGACGACGGCAGCAACAGGCCCTCGCTGGGCGCGGGAAATGATAACGTCACCACGACGCTTGTTACCATGGGAAGATATGTCCCGATGAGCTGGTTAAAAGAGTATTATGAAAAAACTAAAAAACCGGGGAGTTGGCCTGGCGTAAACTGCAATCCCTATTTTACCGTGAATGAATTAAAAAATCATGATACCAAGGACCGGTTAATCGGAATGGCATCAGCAACCCTGAAAATTAACAGTTGGTTAAGCCTCCTTGGCCGCGCCGGCACAGATTTTTATAGCCAAAGACAAGATAAAATATGGCCTATTGACTCAAAAGGTAGTGACAATATTTATGGCAGGGTCTATAATTATTCCGGTACTGTCAGGGATGTAAACGCTGATGTGTTATTAATGGCTAACAAACAGCTATCAAAGAAGTTCAATGTAAGCGGCACATTAGGTTCAAGCATTTTATACCAAGAGAGAAAATCGCTGGAACTGGATGCCAGAAAGTTAAAAGCCCCGGGGGTTTATGATGTTAGTAACTGTACAGATATCCGTCCTTCAACTTTATCGTCGAAGAAAGAGATGCAATCGGTTTTCTTTACCGGTCAGGTTGTTTACAATAATTATCTCTATCTTGATGTGACCGGACGTAATGACTGGTCTTCCGCCCTGGGTTTGAATAACCAATCCTTCTTCTATCCTTCGGTGAGTTCAAGTTTTGTATTTTCGGATGCCTTTAAATTTAATCCGGACGGCATCCTGACTTTTGGTAAAGTAAGGGCATCCTGGGCGCAGGTTGGGAATGATTCTGATCCCTATAAAACAATGAACGGGTATAATTCTACTACAACTACTTATGGCGGAGTTGGTTTGTCTTCAATGAATTCACAAATACCCCTTCTTAACCTGGAAAACGAACTGACCGAATCATGGGAAGTAGGCACCAATTTAAAGTTTTTGAATAACAGGATCGGCCTTGATGTTACTTATTATAATGGCAAAACCACCAATCAGATCCTGGAAGCAACTCTTCCTGTAGCCAGTGGATACAGCACCATAGTTATGAATGCAGGCGAAATTCAGAATAAAGGGCTTGAAATTATGCTCAATTTAAACCCTGTAAAGACAAACTCAGGATTCTCATGGGATATTGCTGCGAATTTCGCACTAAACCAATCGAAAGTAGTTTCCCTGCGGCCGGGCCTTGATGCGTATCTCAACCCCAATGGGAAAACTGAAGTAAGGGTTGGAAATGCCTTTGGTAATATTGTAGGGTATGCTTTCAAAAAAGCCCCTGACGGACAGAGGATCGTTTCGGCCAATGGCGCGTATTTACCGGAGGCCTCAAAAACAACTCTTGGGAATACTACTCCTGACTGGACCGGCGGGTTAAACAATACCTTTAGTTATAAGGGATTTACTTTAAACGTACTGCTTGATTTTGTACAGGGGAACGAAATATATTCCACAACAAAATACCAGATGGAAGCCAAAGGAACAGGCTCTTGGACTGTTGAGGGCCGCAGGCCAAGGGATACGGATGACAATGGCGTCCAATTGCCCGAAGTGGGCGTATTGGCTGGCGTTGTTGAAGTGACCGACGCGGGCGGTAACGTTACTTACGTGAAAAACACCAAGGCTGTCAACGGACAAACCTATTGGGCGAACCGCGCATGGTCTGAGATTGGCGAAGAGTTTGTCATCGATGGAAGCTACATCAGCCTGAGGGAAGTTATGCTGTCTTATTCCTTTAAGCCTTCCCTGCTGAAAAAGACCCCCTTTGCAGGAATAACTCTAAGCGCTATCGGACGTAATTTGTTATACCTTGAAGAGCACATGCAGAAAATGGGAGTTTCTCCTGAATCGAACCCGAATACTTCAGCTTCTGATGCCGGTATAGAATCAATTGCAATGCCTTCCACCCGGACATGGGGATTCAATGTTAAACTCACCTTTTAGTTCTGTTGTTGAATTTAAAAAAATACTGATATGAAAAATATAACAAGAATAAAACTACTCTCATTATTTGCACTGGGATTATTTCTGGCCGTTGCTTGTACAGAGAATTATGAGGAAATGAACACCAACCCGAAAATTGTTACATCTGAGTTAATAGATCCGGGGTTGTTATTGACCTATGTCGAATGGAGAAGTGTTGTAGAAAAAGCCTCCTATGGAAATGGCACTTATGGCTGCTTCTGCGGAATGAACTATAGAGGTGACGGCAATCCGTTTGTGGAAACGGATGCCCCCGGTGAATGGGAATTCGAATATACAGTGGCGCTAAATAATTTATCCAACATCATCCAACTCATCGATAACAAAGCGGATAAAGCTGATTATGTGAATAAACAAGCCATTGCCCGTATTTTGAAGGCCTGGTCCGTTTCAAAACTGACCGATACTTATGGCGATGTCCCTTATTCTGAGTCGTGCTTGCCGCTTGATCAAGTCGTGCTCCAACCGAAATACGATACACAGGAAAGCATATACAAGGATTTATTTAAGGAGTTAAAAGAGGCCGCAGCTCAACTGGATGCCAGTAAGGCAACCTATGGTTCGGCAGATCTGATTTACGCGGGCAACACGGCAAAATGGAAAAAGCTTGCCAACTCTTTGCGGTTAAGGCTGGCTTTGCGTGTCCGTTACGTTGATCCGGCGCTTGCCACAGCTCAATTAAGTGATCTTACAGAGAATGATTTAATAACATCTCTTGCCGATGATGCCTATATTAAAAACAATAATGATCAAACCACCCACCAGAACCCACGGTACGCCACTACCATATTAAGCTGGAAAATAATTGATGAATCGGTGTCAGCACATCAGGTAATGATAGATGTTTTAAAAAATGACGGTGTGAATCTTGATCCGCGAATCCGCATTTACGCTGATACGATAACGGCAACCTTTAAAGGAGGTATTTCGCCGAACGGCTATGCTTTTCCAAATTATGATTATCGCGGCAGTCCGACACTGGGGAATGTAACCGCAGAATACAAATACCCATGGGGAGGCAATACTGTTTCAAAACTTGCAGATTTTTGGAAGGTGCCTGTTGTCGCACCTGCAATAATCAAAAGTTCCGAAGTCTATTTTGCTTTGGCCGAAGCCAAATTAGCAGGTTTGTTGCCGGCAGCTTTTACCGGTTCAGCAAATTCCTATTATCAGAAAGGGATTGATGCAGGAATTGCGTGGGCAAAATGGTTTTATGATCTGACCTCGCCGCAGATATCTGCCCTGTTTAAAACTTACGTTCACAATTCTACTTATGCAGGAGGCACAACCTGGACTGATGCCCAGGTTCAGCAATATCTTGATTATAAGAAAATCAATGATGCGACCATTGCCCCCTTTAAAGCAACTCCTATGTATACACTGTCCGGAACTGCGGAGGAACAACTCGAAAAGATCATCAATCAAAAGATAATAGCTCTTTATCCAGATGAATTCCAGGGGTGGTGTGAATATAGAAGAACCGGTTACCCTAAAATACCTATTGGTCCTGATCAGTCGGCTCTGCAGGGAGTAGTTCCGAGAAGAGAATCTTGGCCTAGTTCAGAAGAATCAAGCAATAATGAGAGTTATCAGGAAGCTCTTGCCCTGTATGGAACCGACAGCAGGCTTACAAAATTCTGGTGGGATGCAAATCCAAAGGCTCCGCATATTTATCAATGGACAGCACCAACAATGCCAACAGCATTTCAATAGTTAAAATGGTTAATTTTTATAGAAAATAGCCTGTGGAGAAACTTCTCTGTAGGCTATTTCTTCTTCGTATTGCAATTTTTCCGAACTAATTTTTCAAATCCCGTTAAGAATTTCACATGGGGGATGAAATCCGATTGACCATTTGCTCAACTGTATGAAAAACCTGTATTTATTACTCCTTTGTGGATGTTTGTTAGCTTGTACGCCCGAAAAATCAATCCTACAAACCATCGATTTCAAAGCGAACTGGGACACTGTTCGTGTCCTGAAAAACCCGCATAAAGGCTGGTATCATCATTTACTCGACAATGGTATTGACCATTATAAAATCAAAGACGAAATATTTGAAGGAAAAGATATAAAAGATGAAAAGAAGACATTTCTTACAGTCGATGGCATTGGCCAGTGGGGCATTGTATTTGTCGGAAGAATCCAAAAATATGACTGTCAAATTCAGAAACCATCTGTATACGGTTAAGGCAGAAGGTTTAAATACAGAACTATTACAACTTAAAGCTTGATATTAACTCAACAAAAATAAATCTCTTTTTTACCATGAAAAAAGCACGATCAATAGCAATCAGTTTTCTTAAGCCAATTCATCTTATTTTATATGCCCTTTTTATTATATGTACGGCATATTACAGCCCCCGGTGGGAGATCAGTAATCCTTACGAACAGGTAAATTGGGAAAAACACGGGCAGTACAAGGCCAATCTGCATACACATACCACAAGAAGCGACGGGAGCTTGTCACCTCAGTATGTTGTAGACAAATATCATCAACTGGGGTATGGCATTTTGGCGCTCACCGATCACAATGAAGTAACCTACCCCTGGACGGAATTTTCATCCATGAAAGCCAGTGATAAATCAAAGGAACGTTTGGCAGGCGGTAAGCTTGCACCAGAGCATCTTGTTTACGAAAACCGGAACCCCAAAGCGTTGGGGATGATTGCTATTCAGGGAAATGAAGTTTCGGCACCTCACCATACCGGAAGCTTTTTCAACGATTATAACCATCCTGCCAATCAGGAAGATTCGACATATGTTTCCATATCTGCTAAAAATGGATTGATGATTATCAATCACCCGGGACGCTATAAGCACAATGCTCATTGGTACATCAATTTTTACCGGAAATACAATCATCTGATTGGTATGGAAATTTATAATACTGGCGACCTCTATCCAAACGATCGCCATCTGTGGGATTCCGTTTTGGTTGCCTTATCTCCTGTCCGCCAGGTGTGGGCCTACTCGAACGACGATATGCATGGCGAAGGAAGCCTGGGACGAAACTGGAGTATTTTTATATTGCCTGAATTGACCAAAGAATGGGTCAGAAAAGGAATGGAGGAGGGACGTTCGTTTTACGTTTATTCCCCGGAAGGACATAAAAACCCCAGCATTCCAGTAATTCATTCTGTCCAGGTTAACCAGAAAAAGGGAAGTATCCAGATTATGGCTACAGGACAAGATTCCATTCACTGGATATCTGGTGGAAGAATTGTTCAAAAAGGAGGTTTAATAAAACTGAATGATTGCCCGGAACTTTCAACTTATGTACGTGTTGAAATTTTTGGCCCCGGAGGGGTTATTATGGGCACGCAGCCTTTTTCGGTTCAGAAAAAATAAAAAAATGGTAGTATAATTAAAACGAAACCACATACAGATGAAATAGCCATGAGTGGAAATGCCCTCACCAACCGAAAATGTACAAATGGCTATTCCATGCGTTGTGATTTTGATTGAAAAACTAAAGCAAATACGAGAATTATTCGAATCAACTTTGAAAATTTATACACATGAAACCCACATGACAAATTAAAGACACCCGAGAGGATGAAAATTGGGTGCGATGCAGACGGCACCATTTCAAACGAGGATTTGTAATTTAGCCTCTGTATTCGGGCATAAAATATTATACTATAACTTTGTCAACGCTCCGGTCGTAGTCCGCTTTTAACCTGGTGCATTAAAGCCCCCCGTTTAGCATGGACGCAGGATGTAGAGTAAATATTATTGGTGAAAGGTATTTTGTCACTACTTTATCCCGCATGTGAGTATGCATAGTTTATGAACATTCTGCCGAAGAGCTTAATTTTAAAAGACTGAGTGTATGAAAACAAAAAATGCAAACGAATCGGCCGACAAAATCATTTCGATGCCTGTTGTTAACCTTCATGCAGCGGGGATAGACTTAGGTAGCAAAAGTCATTTTGTATGTGTATCGCAAGACAATGTAAAAGAATTTGGTGTTTTTACCATTGATCTACATGCCATTGCAAGACATTTAAAAGAGCATGAGGTACAAACCGTAGCAATAGAATCCACTGGATTCTATTGGCGTCCGTTGTATTTGCTGCTTTTAGACTATGGTTTTGAAGTGGTTTTGGTTAATGCCCGTCATCTTAAAAATGTAAAAGGGCATAAGACCGATGTGGTAGACTGCAAATGGTTACAGCTATTGCACAGTATAGGTCTTCTTTCAAACAGTTTTCAACCCAATGAATGTTAATTGGCTCAATCAACACATTTTTAATTTGTTCCATTTTTATCCCTCCATTTTTTTAACATTTTTAGCAATGTTTCAATCTGGTCAACAGTGTGACTGGCAGAGACTGTTATTCGGATCATGTACCCTTTCAATTTTACCGGATAATTCATAAAAGGAGCAATTATCCCGTTGTTTTCCAGAAAAAGGGACAAATCTTTTGCTTTGGATAACTCAGTTAGCATAATGGGAATAATCGGTGTATTATCCGTTGTGGTTTGAAACCCTAACCCGATAATCTCTTTCCTGAGTTCCCCTGCACTCTCAAGCAAACTAACGCGCAGTCCGGGATTTTTTTGTATTATTTTCAGAGATGCAATACCTGTAGCAATGATAGAAGGAGGCAGCGATGTTGAGGCCTGGTACGTTGCTGATTTTTCCCTTATTAAATTAGTAAGCTCATTAGTTCCGGAAATAAAACCTCCGTATCCGCCTAATGCTTTGCTCATTGTACCGGTTGTATATATATTTTCGGCCCAATCAAGATTAAAATGTTCGGCTGTCCCTCTTCCGTTTTCTCCCAGAATACCTGTCGAGTGAGCATCATCAACAACCAGAATGGCGTTGTGTTTCTCAATTAATGGGTAAATTTTATCCAAAGGGGCAATCTCGCCAGTGAGGGCAAAAATACCATCTGTAATGACCAAAGGATTCAATCCCTTGTGATGACCAAGCAAATTCTCAAGATGAGATGCATCGCAATGGTTAAAATATTGGATGTTTTCAATTCCTCTGGGAATACTTCCTGTTATACTGGGATGAGCAAGTTCATCAATAAAAACTGCTGAATACCTGTTTTTCAGTATTTCAAGTAAAATACCATTACCCATATATCCTGACGCAAATATAACAGCATCTTGTTTTTTCATAAAAGCTGCAAGTTGCTTTTCAAGTTCGAGATGAATGTCGGCGGTACCCGTTGTGCGTCGGGAAGCAGAGAAATTATTACCATACATCTTAATAGATCGAATGGATGCTTTTTTTATTACTGGATGATTAGCAAGACCAAGATAATTATTGCCTGCGAAGTAAGAATATTTATTCCCGTTACTCTTGATATAGTTGCCAACACTGCTATTTAAAATTGTCACACTATTCATTAGAAGTTATACAAATTTCATTACGATTAGTTTTCTGCTACATTAAAAGGCTGGTGCCACCTGCTCCAGTCCGACCACAATCCATCACTGCATTTTTGACGTACACGACAAAAGTAAGTGTACCCAGCGATAAGATGAAATTTACCTTTTAATGAACCAGTGAAAGTTCCAAAATTGGCATTGATTGTAATGCTATCGTTGGTTCCCATGCTTTTAGATTTATATACTGTATTACTGCCACTAAAATCGGTAGCTAATTCCACCTCCCATGTTTCCATCTTTCCAAGGCCGTGATATGGGGTTTTATACAAAACCGGGTTAACCGGACAAGCAACAGGTCCAATAGGTTTTTGGGAAACTACAAAATTATCATACCATCTTCCCTCTGTTTTACAGGCTCCGCCATTCCAGTACGATTCAAGAAATACTGCATTAATTCCATGTTTTGCATAACTCCCTTTGAGATTCAGGTTTGTACGTTCTGCTTCCAAACGTCCATCAATCCACAACCGGCAAGAACCATCCGATTTGCCAGGTGTATTCAATTTTGCAGAGGCTTCGACTAAAACCCAATAACCAGATTCAGTTCCCGATGAAATCTGGAATGTTGAGCAAGGGTTATTACCTAACCATTTAAGGTTTTTAAAATCATTATATCCGTTGGTTATTATACTATCCGATTGTCCATAAACCCCACTTGCAGGATCAAGGGTAAGCGAATTATCTTTACCACTCCAGACATGGGCTATCATGGCCTGCTGCCATTTTTCTGAAACGATGCTGGTTGCCCTTGACATTTTGAAGGGAGCCCCCTCCCAACCATATTGATGTTTTACATATATCCTCCAATAAACTTCATCAAAGTGTTTCCCTTTTTTTACGACCATTGAACCATTGGGAAAATCACCAAATGCCAGTTTCCGCCCGCCCTCTCCTTCTACATCTCCCTTTTTAAATCCAGCTTTCATAGATCCCCCGTCCTTACTAAATGATTCGCTATAATCAATTTCACCTGAAGATTCAAGATATTTTCTTTCTTGATTAAAGTCATCATACCAAATGACATCGGAGTCATTTTCCTGGGGTTGAAATTCACTTATCCCTATGGAATGAATGTGCGGGACCTCTGTAATGACACTATCAGGCACACATTGTTGCTCTGTTGTCTTTTTTACATTTTGAACAGGCAGGATAAAAAAAACTATCACAAAGGGGATAATTACAAGAAAAACATTTGCAAGCATAGAATAGTTGTATTAAATCAAGTTTAAGTAACGATATAAAAGTAGTAAGAATTTCGTTTAGTTGTTTGCTGCTGATATATTAGTGATGTGTATTAATAAATACTTTAAAATACAATAATATTGAGAATTTTATTTTCAAATAATTACCTATATTTTTTTGCATAAATACAAATGTTATTCTCACACGAATCAATTATCTTGCATACAAAAAGCAAAATCACTTATTAATCATTGATAATCAATAATTAGCAAATAATAGAATGTATTGGAAATTTATCAGACTTACTTTTTGCAGTTTAAATCTTTAAATAATTTTACGAAACTTTTATGTCTAAATATAATAAGTTTACGAAAATCGATATATTTGTAACGAAATACAAATATATCATAAATGAAATACCTGAATAGTGAACTAGCAGAATTGAAATTAAAAGGGGGGGGGTATACAGCCAAAGAAATAAGTTCTCAGCCAGAACTATGGATGGAGACCTATTTAAAGTTGTTAAAAGAGGAAGAAATAATCAGTCATTTTCTTGGCGAATTTTTGAAGAAGGATCATCCAGATGTAATTCTTACAGGAGCTGGGACATCGGCTTTCATTGGAGAGGTGTTGGTAGGGGCATTTAGCAAAAAATTGAAGGTTTCTTGCCGTGCAATTAGTACAACAGATATTATTACTCATCCTGAAAATTATTTCATTAGGTCCAGACCAACATTATTGATGTCGTTTGCACGATCAGGTGACAGCCCGGAAAGTCTTGCATCGGTTGAACTTGCTAATAAATACTGTGATGAATTATACGAATTGAATGTTACCTGTAATAAAGATGGCGAATTGGCAAAAAATACAGGTAAGGGAAATTCACATGTTTTTTTATTACCGGAACAAACCAATGACAAGTCGCTTGCAATGACAAGTTCATTTTCATGTATGTTGCTTGCGGGGTTGTTGATTCTTAACATTAAAGAAATCAGGCAACAGGAACCACTCATCAAAAAAATACAGAGTTTTGGCAATTATATTTTAAATGAATGTTTACCTGGCCTGAAAAAGGTAGCAGAGATGAATTATGAACGCATGGTGTTTTTAGGATCAGGACCGCTTTTGGGGGTTGCACATGAATCACACCTAAAAGTTCAGGAGATGTCAGATGGAAAAGTTATTTGCAAGTTTGATTCTTTTTTGGGGTTCAGACATGGGCCTAAGGCAGTGGTCAATAATTCAACAGTTGTCGTTTACCTATTCTCAAACAATGCTTATGCAAAGCTTTACGAGATAGATTTGGTGCACTCAATAAAAGCAACAACAGTAGGAGAAAAGTCGGTTGCCATTGG
This sequence comes from Prolixibacteraceae bacterium, assembly GCA_003506435.1. Classification (GTDB taxonomy): domain Bacteria; phylum Bacteroidota; class Bacteroidia; order Bacteroidales; family Prolixibacteraceae; genus GWE2-42-39. Next base: position 60,027 of record DOAQ01000042.1, on the reverse strand, counting down.
AACTGATTATGATGAGAAAGATTTTAAATATGATTTTTCCATCTCATTTCCGGGTGGAACAGCAGATATTCCCGAAGACTTTCTGTCAGTGTTTTACATTCTTCCTGCCCAGATTATTGGGTTTTATAAATCATTACATCTGGGATTATCACCTGATTCTCCTTCTAAAAGCGGTTCTATAACCAGAGTCGTGCAGGGTGTGAATATATATCCATCTGATTTTAATGACTCAACTTATAGTAATTAAAAAGTTGACTATTCATTATTATTGAGGTTCACGCTTTATGAGGCTAATAACAATAGAAATCTACAAATAAATATGAAAAATTCAAGAGATATTTTTCTTGATTTAATAGCAGAAAACCGGCGAGGCATGAAAAAAGGGATGTATTCGGTATGTTCTGCTAACGCTGATGTACTTAAAGCCTGTTTTAAGCAGGCAAAAGCTGATAGAACCATACTTTTGGTTGAATCTACTTCAAACCAGGTTGACCAATATGGTGGATATACCGGGATGAGACCGGTTGATTTTGTCAATTATGTATATGATATTGCCCGGGAAGTTGATTTTCCGAAAGAGATGATTCTTTTGGGCGGCGATCACCTAGGGCCAAATACATGGCAGAATCACCCGGCAGAAGAAGCTATGTCGAAAGCGAAGATACTCATCGAAGAATACATAAAAGCTGGGTATCAGAAAATCCATCTTGACACCAGTATGTTTTGTGCCGATGATAATGGCGATAGGGCCAAACCTTTAGCGGATGAAGTGGTCGCAGAAAGAGCTGCTGTACTTTGTAAAATCGCTGAAAAAACATGGGCAAAATATCGTCATAATAGCTCAAAACCTATTTATGTTATAGGAACTGAAGTTCCAATTCCTGGAGGAGCAAAGGAAGCAGAGGAGGAAGTTGTCCCAACAACACCAGGTGATACTGTAAAGACAATAAGAATTACGAAAGAATATTTTATGAAAGCCGGGCTGGAAGATGCATGGAAACGTGTGTTTGGGGTTGTTGTCCAACCTGGGGTTGAATTTGGGGATGATCAGGTATTTCATTACCAGCGGGAGAAGGCGAAGGAACTAAGTGAAAAAATCATGGAATTTGATCAGCTTGTTTTTGAAGCGCATTCTACAGATTATCAGACGGAAGCACACTTGAACGAACTGGTGGAAGATCATTTTTGTATTCTTAAAGTTGGTCCTTGGTTGACCTTTGCCTATCGGGAAGCTCTTTTTGCTTTGGAAGCAATGGAAATTGAAATCCTTGGGAAAGACCATAAAAATTTATCAAAATTGCGTGAAATACTGGAAAGGTCAATGATTGAAAAACCTAAGTATTGGGAAAAATACTATTTTGGAGATGAGAAACTTAAGTTCTTTAAGCGTAAATTTAGTTTTTCCGACAGATTAAGATATTACTGGCCAATGGCAGAACTTAATTTGGCCAGAAACAGGCTGTTTGAAAATTTACAAAACAATAAAATTCCTCACTCACTTTTAAGCCAGTATATGCCGGTTCAGTTTTACCAGGTATGCGAAGGAACGATCAATGCCGAACCCAAAGACTTAGTGCATAGCTATATTCAGATCGTAACAGGAATTTATTCACGGGCATGTGGTTTATCTCTCCCCCAAAATATAATTAAATGATAAATTGTAAAAAGATATACACATACTAACAAACTTTTGAAAAATCTGTCGTGTCGATTTTTGTGACTTCGGATCTCTGTGACATTTTTTCTTTGGCTTAATTGCCTGTAAAAATCAATTTTGTGATGTCTTCTAAATTTAAAATGTAACTGTTTTATCGGCCCAAACCACTAACTCCACGCAATCGATCATTGTTGATATGGGGCAGGCTTCGGTACTGTCTAACTGTCGTGATTTTAAACAAGTGCCACAAGCAAGTATTTCTCCTCCAACTTCAATAAATTTCTTCAATTGCTCGTCAACGTTGTATTTCGCGTGGGTTAAACCTTCGCATTCAACGGCTTCGCCCATCAAAAACACTTTTACTTCATGACCAGTTTTTTTTGCTGTAACCGCAAAACGGAAAGCATTCCACGCTTTTTCAAACTCTTTGGTCTCAAGAATAATACCGATTTTCATTGTTCTGTTATTTAAAAAGTTAATACGATTTTATTTTTACGGATCAGGTCGTACAGATCGGCCAGAGAAGAGTATTTGCAAACCTCCGGCTCGTTATTTTTCCGACTTTGCAAACAAGTTCCGCAGCCCAAAATAACCCCGCCATTCTCTAAAAACTTGTCAGTTTGCTGTTTCATATCCGTATCTGTTTTTACCATATTATCCAGTTCAACACCTTTCCCAAGCAAAAATATGCTTACGGTATCGCCCTGATTTTTAGAATAATTGGCCAGACGCAAAGCATTCCAAACCGTTTCGGTGTCGTTGGAATAAATGACCATTCCAATAGTGGTGGGCGACTCTTTTTTCTCTTTGGACGGTTTTGCATAAATGCTGCCTGCAAATACGCATGTCAGAAATACCATAAGTACAATTTGTTTTTTCATCCGAATATAATTGGTTTTTTATTTGTCGGATGGAACTCGCATGTGAGATATTCATCCTTGTTTGTGTTCAACGAACATGCTCGTTTCATAAATGGTAAATTTTAGATTGTGAGTTTTTTAACAGCATTGGTAATTACTTCGACCGTAAAATCTATTTCTTCCTTCTTCGTCTTTTTCCCGGTTGAAATTCGTACCGTTGCAGCAGCAGTTCTGAAATCAAGGTTCATGGCCTGAAGGACAGACGAAATGGTTGTTTCGCCGGAATGGCAGGCTGAACCGGTTGAAATTAAAACATCGCTGCTGATGAATGAAGCCAAAGCGTAAGCACTGACATTTTCGAAAGCGACACTCAGCGTATTGGGCAGGCAATTTTCCATACTGCCGTTTACATGAACTTGATTACCAAGCTGGGAAACCAGTCCATCAAGCAACAGGTCTCGCGAAACCTGCATATTGTGCTGATTTTGTTTGAAATCGCGCAGCGCCACTTCGCAGGCTTTCCCAAGTCCAACGATGTGAATAACATTTTCTGTTCCCGGGCGAATGCCGTTTTCCTGTCCGGCGCCCTGCATCAGATTTTCGATTTGGGTTCCCTTTCGGATATAAAGTGCACCGATACCTTTGGGCGCGTACAATTTATGCCCAGCGAGCGTCAGCAGGTCAACCCCCAGTTGATTCACATCGGTTTCAATTTTTCCGACCGACTGAGACGCATCAGTATGAAAAAGAATATCGTTTTGCCGGGCAATTGCACCGATTTCCTGAATAGGCTGAATCGTTCCAACTTCGTTGTTGGCGTGCATCACAGTAATCAAAACAGTATCCTTTCTAATCGCACTTTCAACATCTTTGGGATTAACCCATCCATATTTATCCGCCAGAAGATTAGTGATCTCGAACCCTTGTGAACCCAGAAATTTGCAAACTTCTGTCACAGCAGGGTGTTCGATAGCCGAGGTTATAATGTGCCGCCCTTTATCGCTGTTTGCCCAGGCAATTCCTTTAATGGCCAGGTTATTTGATTCGGTGGCACAACTGGTAAAGTAGATTTCTTGCGGTTGACAGTTGATCAATTCGGCAACCTGTACCCGTGCTTTTTCAACGGCTTCTTTATTGCTTCGTCCGAGTGAATAGGAGCTGGAAGGATTTCCGTAGAAAGATTCGATATACGGAAGCATTTCTTTTGCAACCTCCGGATCAACGGGAGTTGTGGCGTTATAGTCGAGGTAAACCGGATGTTTCATATAGCTTGGTAATTTAATTGGACATACTTTGTTTTATTTTCCACTCCGGATAACCTTCATCCAGTCTGCGGACCTGGTATCCCTGTTCTTTCAGGAGCTTTACGGCTTCATCGGCCAGCACGCAAAACGGCCCGCGGCAATATGCGATAATCTCTTTTTCTTTTGCAATGGTTTTCAGATTGGCTAAAAGTTCGTTCATTGGGATGGAGACAGCCCCGGTAATGTGCCCAAATTCGTATTCTAACGAAGGACGAACATCGAGTAGCAATACATTTTCAGATTCAATCATCTGCTCCAATTCACCAAGACTGACTGCATTCTGTGCATTGTTGTCTTCCCGCTGACGGTTCATTATTTTTTCCAGTTCAGCTATTTCCTGAGAGCCATAGCGGATTATATGCTGATAAACCGACAAAAAATCATCGTTGATTAAAGAATAAAACACATACTGCTTTTCCTTTCGGGCTTTTACAATGTTGTTATTCTTCAAAACCTGAAGGTGCTGGGAAGCATTGGCAATTGTGAGATTGGTAGTTTGTACAATCCCTTCAACGCTTTTTTCACCCTGTGAGAGCATTTCAATGATTTCTAAACGATTGGGATTGGAGATGGCTTTGAGCAGTTTGGCAAGTCCATCATACATGGCATCTTTAAATTCGCGACCTTTCATTTTTAATTGTGTTAAAATGATTCGGCGAATATATGAAAGTTATTCAAGTATTCAATAAGTTTATTGAATACTTGAATGGCTATGCAATTTTTTTTATAAAAAGCTCAATAAATATCCTAAACCAGCACCACCCAGCACTACAAATGCACTATTGATTTTCTTAAAGCCAAATACTGCGGCAAGACTTGTAACAGCTATTGCGATTGTACGCCAGTCTGAAATCGTGTCTTTGCCCATTTGATAGCATATAGCAACTATTATAGCGATTGAAGCCACGTTTACCGCATCTAAAAAGACCGAGAATAGTTTTGAATTTCTCATCTTTCGGACAAGTGGGTTGAGCAATGCCACAAATAAAAATGATGGAAGGAAAATGCCAATCGTAGCTATTATTGCTCCTGTAAAATTGTTGATTTGATAGCCAATAAATGTTACCGCAGAAAATACAGGGCCTGGTGTAAATTGTCCGACAGCTATGGCGTCGATTAATTGTTGACGTGAAATAATGCCTGTTGCAACAAGTTCAGTATCGAGAAAAGCAAACAGTACATAACCGCTGCCGTAGAGTATCGCACCAATTTTCAGGAAGATTAAAAAAGTGCTGAGATTTCGGGCATTTATAAATCCGGTATTGGATAATTGCAGCAATACAAGTGGAAAAAAACTTTTTGTCACATCTCCCTTGTTATTTCTGATAGCAGTCATAGCCAATGAAACAAAGCCAGCACCAAACATCACATAAATCTCGTTAATGCCAACCAAACAAAGTATAAGGGCAATAACTCCAATAAATCCCAATTCAACGGTCTTTAACGATCTCTTAGCAAGCGGATAAATAGCTGCAAGAATTATAGCAATAATAGCCGGTTTTATACCGTATATGAAGGGTTGGGCCTGTGGCAATTGGCCGTATTCCTTGTAAAGTACAGCAAAAATCCCTGTAATGATAACGGCAGGAAGAATAAAGCATAAACCTGCAACAATCAGACCTTTCCAGCCTGCCCGTTCATGTCCGATATGGATTGCCATTTCGGTGCTGTTTGGCCCCGGGATGAGATTGGTAGCTCCGATTAAATCTAAAAAATGCTGTTCATCCATCCATTTCCGTTTCTTTACCACTTCATCCTGCATCATGGCAATATGTGCGGCAGGGCCACCGAAACCAATAGTTCCCAACTTCAAAAATAATTTGGCTATTTCAACTAATTTTGTCATTTACAACCAAGCTGTTTTTACAATTGTGGCGTAAATTCCGATAATTCGTAGATTCCAAGTTGTTTCTCAATATTGGCTACTTTTTCAACGATAGTACCGAAGCCGTTTTCTCCGAAAAATTCATGTTCCCTGTCTTCAAATTCTTCGCCCAGGGCAAAGTATTCATTTTTAGAAACTATTTTTCTCAATGCTGGAAATAAAATGGTATCCTCCCAGGCTTTGTGGGGATGGTACATCCTGTTAAAATCATGCAGTAACCTGATTAGTTTCTGAGTATCCTCAGCATTTTTAAGGGATACAGGAGTTACCAACTGCAAAATCTGACCAGTTATTTTTTTACCTGTAGAATGTTGAATATAAAGTGTCTGAACAAGGGGCACCAGTTGGTTGGCATTTACAAACCTGGGGAAAAGAAAATCCTCTTCGAGTTTTTCATGATAATCTCCAATAAAAGTTCGGATTATTTCTGCGGAATTTTTCAGGATAGCCATATCGAATTGTTCATTATTGGCAAGATGTAGCTTGCAAGTATCGTAAATGAGCAATATCCGGCTCAGTACCCCATGCTCCCGCATCAGGTCTTCCGGGGGTGATACTTCCGGTTCGCCTTCTTCTTTGCAGGCAGTTACCAGACCCAATCCGGTAACGCCGGTTAATGTACCTAAAAGAACACCTTTTTTAAGAAATGTCCGTCTGTTGTTTTCGGAACCTTCAACGGGAAGTTGTTTGTTTTTAATGAAAGTTTCCATAATCTATGTTTTAGAGGGTTTATAAATTTTCGAATCAAAAGACCATTTTCCTGCCCCGTAAATCAATAAATAAATCAAGAGAAGTGTCATTGCAAAGTCGGTACGGTATTCATGTGCCATATTCCAAAAGCCTTTATTTATAAAGATAGGCCATTTGGTGGTAACAAAGGCTGTCATCATAATAACAAGCAGGGGAATAGAAGCTAGCCTGGTGAGTAAACCAAACAGAACGAGTGAGCCGCAAATGATTTCAAAAGTAGCTGCAAAATAAGCCCAGAAGGCAGGATCTGCGAAACCTATTTTCTCAAAACGCCCTGTACCGACCAGTTCAGGGAACATATACTTTTGGATACCTTCGGACAAGAAAATCAATCCTACAATTAACCTGATAAGGATTGTCCTGTTGTCATTTACTGTGTAGAGAATGATTGTTTTAATGCTTTTTTTCTGTTTCATTGTATGGAACTTTGTTCGTTAAAACAAAACATCATCTCAAATAGTTTAGAATCAATCGCTACAATGATCGCAGCTACATTTTTTGCCTTTTGCTTTTTCAAAAGCTTCTTTTCCTTCGGCCACTGAAAAGTAAATTAGTCCTGCTGCCCCAATTACATCAGCATAAGCAAACCCTGTAAGTTCGTAAATCAGGCTCGATACCAGTAACACGATTGACATATAAACACATACTTTAGTGCAGTTGGCGTCGGCTACAATGGGTTCTGAATTAAGTTGTTTCCCAACTTTCTTCTTGGCATTCATCAGCCAAACCATCACGGCGATAGAGACCAATGAAATTACGACACCCCAGAAGGTTGTTTCGGGCTTTTGATGGTTGCTGAGATTTAAAATTATACCTGCCAATAAACCTACTGATAAAAGGTAGAATGCCGTTCCCGTTATTTTGAGGGCTTTTATTTCGAATGCGCTTTTTGAACTTTCCGGATTTTGACGGATACGCAAAATCATTACAGCAATCCCAATGCCCGACGTAACTTCAATAAAGCTATCGACACCAAAACCAAACAGGGTAAGGGTTTCGTCTGTATAGCCCAGAAGCATGGATACGAGCCCTTCTATGAGGTTATAGAAAATCGTAAACAGGCTCAGTGAATATGCCGTTTTATATAGTTTCTGTTGTTTTAATTCCATGATTAAAATTTTAAAATTAAGTCACGTTATTTGTTAAAGTACTTATCATACGGTATGTACACCAAAATTCCGGTTTTGTTTCATGATCGCATTGTCAAAGAAATCTAAATTAAACATTTACATGTATTGATTCAATTCAGCAACAGATTTATTCAAATCTCTTTCCAGTTCAAGCAGTTTATTTACACTTTCGTAATAGAATGAGAGTTCAGACAGATAATTTATCAGCGAAATTTCGCCTTTGTCCAGCGCTTTTTTCAGCAAATCTGAATTATCCAGTGAAAATAAGCCGGAACGATAATCAAGTACATTCTTTTGTAATCCAATCGCTTTTTCATGCAGCGCTTTCAGATGGTTGTAAAACTGGATTTTATAATCGCTGACCATACTTTCTGACGCCAATGCCATCGCCCGGGCAAACTTTGTTTGATTTTTATTTTCCCATAAAGAAATGGATATGCCTGCCGTTATTCCTTGAAACTGTTCGCCAACAACTGATTCGCTCATGTATCCTGCCTGAAGTTTAGGCAAACTCATGGCTCGGTTCAATCCAACTTGTTTTTCGCTGATCTCAATTTCTTTTTTCAACCAGTTCAGCATTGGATTATTGTTCTCAGCCAGTGCATACCATTGTTCGAAATTTTCCGGAATAACAGAAATGTCAGACACGGTATCTGTGAAATCAATAAATTGTCCGCCATTTAAGCGGGCCAATTCCGACCATAAGGAATTTCGTTCAATTTTGATGGATTCCAACTCTTTCTGAGTGTTCAGCAAGTTTAATTTTGCTTTGTTGAATTCAATAATGGAGGTTTCGCCAATATCGAATATTGCTTTATACGATTCAGCAATATTCTGAGCGTGAGCCAGTCGTTTTGAAGATTCAAGTTTCAATGCATTAATGTAAATCAAGTCGGAACAAATCAATTTTGTTTCCAGCCGTATCGCTTTTAGCTGCTTCAGGTATTCGAGTTCTGCCTGTTCATTTTTCAGATCTGAAATCTGGTTTTTGTATCCGTAAGCTGTTGGAAAATCAAAGGTTTGCCTGATACTGATATCAGTCCGGTTCCCAATTACCGAAGGATTGCCCCAAAGATAACTGAACTCTGCCTCGGGGTTTTGAAGATATATTCCTGTTTTGTTTCCAATCTTTTCGGCATCGGCTTTTTTTCTTAATGCTGAAAGCGTGGTGTTGTTCTTCGCAATTTCTGTCACAATGTTTTCAATTGTATTTTGAGCGAAAAGATTGGAACTTAACACCAGTATGGCGGTAAATAGTAAAAGTAAGTGTTTCATATCTTTTCTGTTTTAACGGTTCCATGATGGTTTAAAATGCTGTAAACGATAGGCACAATATAAATATTGAGCAGGGTAGAAGTAAGCAAACCACCCAATATAACTTTTGCCATCGGGCTCTGAATTTCATTTCCGGAGAGGTCATCCCGCATGGCCAGTGGTATTAATGCAAGCGCTGCGGTGAGGGCGGTCATTAAAATAGCGTTTAGCCTGTCGGATGAACCGGTTCTTACTGTTTCCTGTAATGAAATTCCCTGACTTTTCAGTTTCTCATAATTTGAAATGAGCAATATCCCGTTTCGGGTTGCAATGCCGAAAAGTGTGATGAAACCAATAATTGCAGGAATACTCAAAACGCCTGATGTTACCCAGATGGAAAACACTCCGCCAATTAATGCCAATGGTAAATTAAGCAGAATAATCCCTGCCAGTTTGAAATTTTTAAACTCCTGAAATAGTAGCAGGAAAATGATAATTAGTGCAATGATGGACGTGAGTATCAGTGTTTTTGAAGCTTTTGCTTCGCTTTCGAATTGTCCCCCGTATTCGACCCGGTAACCTTCCGGCAGATCAACTTTTTCGTTGATGTTCCTTTTAATATCCTGTACAATGCTTCTCAAATCACGTTCGGCAACATTGGCCGATATTACGATTTTACGTTGTACGTTTTCACGGCTTATTGAACTTGGCCCGGATACGGAAACAATATCGGCAACTTGCTCCAATGGCACTTTTTTGCCATCTTCAGTGTCAATCAATGCCGAACGGATACCTTCCAGTGTTTCGGTATAATCGCTGTTCAGGCGCAATACCAAATCAAAACTCCGCTGACCTTCATAAATATCAGTAAGTTTTTCGCCGCCAAACGAAACATCAACAAACTCGTTGAATTGTTCAATGGTTATTCCGTATTGTGCCAGCATGTTGCGGTTGGCCCGGATTTGTATTTGCGGTATTTCAATCTGCTGGTCAACATTCACATCAACCAGCCCGTCAATATCCACGATGGCACTTTTTATTTCATTGCCGGTCGAGAACATTTTATTCAGATCGGTGCCAAAGAGTTTAATGGCAATATTGGCCCTTGTTCCCGAAAGCATGTGGTCAATCCTGTGTCCAAGAGGCTGTCCGACAGTATACGCAATGCCGGGGATGTGCGACAATGTTGCCCGGACATCGGCCATAAATTCCTGCTGGCTGTGGTCTGCCAATTTGAAATTAACATCTATTTCCGCACTGTTGGTCGTTTGCGAATGCTCGTCCAGTTCGCCCCGGCCTGTCCGGCGTGCAGTACTTGATATTTCGGGGATAGATAATAGTTCTGTTTCAACAAGATTACCCAAATGGTTGCTTTCTTCGAGCGATGTGCCGGGTTTTGTAATAACCGATAAGGTTAATGCCCCTTCATTAAATTCGGGTAAAAAACTTCGGCCAAAGCCTGAAAGTGCAATGAGTGAAACAACCAGTAACCCGAGCGTTGAAAATAGTACTATTCGTTTGTGTTTTAGTGCCCATGCAAGCGATTTTTCGTAGTGAAGCGTGAGCTTTCGTACCAGCCATTTTTCCTTTTCATTCTTTGCAAGAAACTTTTCATCCGAGAGCAGCATTTTTGATAATAATGGCGTCAGGGTCATGGCAACGACAAGCGAAACAAATAACGAAACGATAAACGCAATGCCCAATGGCTGCAACATACGCCCTTCCATTCCGGAAAGGAAAAATAAAGGTAAAAAGGCAATCATTATTATTAATGTTGCATTCAGGATGGATGCCCGTATTTCTTTTGACGCTTCGAAAACAACGGTAAAAGACGATTGCCTCTCGTGTTCCGGGTTGAGCCTGTTTTGGCGAAGCCGTTTATATACATTTTCCACATCGATAATTGCATCGTCAACCAACGAACCAATGGCAATTGCCATACCGCCAAGGCTCATTGTATTGATGGTCATACCAAGCATTTTCAAAACCAAAATGGCTCCAAGCAGCGATAGCGGGATTGCAAGCAGCGAGATTATTGTCGTTCGGAAACTGCCGAGAAAAAGAAATAAAATTATTATTACAAAAATTCCCCCCTCAATCAGCGCATCCTGTATATTATTTACTGAGGTTTCGATAAAATCTGCCTGACGGAATATTTTAGTGTCTAACCGAACATCAGCAGGCAGGGTTTTCTGCAAAATGGCAAGGTTTTCTTCAATGCGTCGGGTTACTTCCAGTGTGTTTGCATTGGGCTGCTTCGAAATGGAAATTATAATTGCCGGTTTCGCATTTTCAGACGCATATCCCATTTTGGGAGCGCTCCCGATTTTAACTTCGGCTACATCACGAATTCGTATGGGTTTGCCATTTATTGATTTGATGTAAGTATTTCCTAAATCTTCAATATTGTATGTCCGGGTTATTCCGCGTACCACGTATTCATTCCCAAACTGACGAAGTACGCCGCCTGTTGAATTCCGGCTGATGCCCTGACAAATTCCCGTTAGTTCTGTCATTGAAACACGATAGTATTTCATTCGCTGAGGATTTGCCAGAACCTGGTATTGTTTGTAGTCACCGCCAATGATGGTAACCTGGGAGACTCCGCCTGTGGCGAGAATGAGGGGTTTCACATTCCATTCGGCAATGGTCCGCAGGTCCATCATGCTTGTGCTGTCGGCCTGTATTCCTACAAAAAATATTTCGCCCATAACACTCGACTGGGGAGCTAACACCGGTTGCCCGACTCCCAATGGCATTTGCGATGAAATACTGATCAATTTTTCGCTCACAATTTGCCGGGCTTTAAAAATATCGGTACCCCAGTCAAATTCGATCCATACAAATGAATAACCTTGCGAAGACGCTGAACGCACCCTGCGAACATCGGTCGCTCCGTTTACAGATGTTTCAATAGGAAAAGTAACAAGCCGTTCTACTTCTTCCGAAGCCATACCATGTGCATCGGTCATAACAACAACCGTGGGGGCGGTAAGGTCGGGAAAAACATCTACATCCATGTTTGAGGCAGTTCTCATCCCGAAAACCACCAGTATCACTGAACAAAGCAAAATCAGATATTTGTTGTTCAGTGAGAACTTTATAATATTATTCAACATCTTATGAGATTTTCATTAATGAACATGGCCCGAATGGGCATCCAGTGTCCCGGTAGCCTGAGCAAGCTTGATGAGGATAGCCCCGCGTGTTACAATCCGTTCATTGGCAGTTATACCTTTCAGTATTTCTGTTTTTATGCCATCCGTCTTGCCCACTGAAACTTCGCGTTTCTCAAAAAGCTCAGGGGTTATCTGCACCCAAACAAAATAATTGCTTTGTTCTTCCATTAAAGCGGTATTGGGGACTGTAAGAGCCTGTGAATTAGTTAATGTTTTCAGATAAACTTCTACAAAACCACCGGCTGTAAAACTACCTGTATTGTCAATCTGCAAATTCACAGGAATAAGGTAATTATCGCTATTCGCAGCTTTTCCATACGACAATATTTTCCCGTTCAACTGCTCAAATGAGTAAGTCAGGTTATCGTGTGTGGTACGGATGTTTGCCGATTGAATGGAACTTAAAACTGAAGCATATTTCTGAGGCACATCGGCGGTAAGGATAAGGGTTTTGTTTTGCGATATGGTCAGTATCGGTTGTCCGGCTTCAACATACACTCCGTTTTTTACGAATACCTGTTTCACGAAACCGCTCATCGGGCTGGTTCCTCTTTGTCCGGAAGCGTTAAAGTTTTTGTCCAGATTGTCGTAAACAACTTTGGCATTATCGTATTGATTTTTTGCAGCGAGTAAATCTTTTTCAGAAACAATTTTATCTTTTGCAAGCTCTTTTGCCCTTTCGTAATCGGCTTTCGCTTTTTCAAAATTGTTTTTGGCTTCGGAATACCTGACAGAGCTATTATTGTCGGCTAATTCATTCCCCGAGATTGTAAATAAAAGTTGTCCGGCTAAAACATCTTTACCTTCAAGCAGATTATTGGCAGCAAATGACATTGTTCCGTTTGTTTTTGCCGTAACAATGATTTCATTTCCCTGTGAGGACTGCACCATGGCTGTTGTTTTTATAATCTCGCCGAAAGGTTCTGTTGTCGGATAGTCTGTTGAAAAATCAACTTTCCACGATTGTTCTTTTGTGAACGCTGTTGTATTGGTTTTGGAAATTACAATTTCTTCTGCTGCCTCATGCGATTCTTCGTGCGTTGCAAAAACAATTATTTCCGGAACAATAACTTCAAAGTTGCCTGTTTCGTTGGTGATTTCAAATTTCAGGTTTCCTTTTCCCTGCGTTTCAGGTTTTATGTCGAAACTATAAATCCCCTTGCGCGTTGGTTTTTCGAGCGTTTGCCGGGTTTCTTTTCCGTTCACAGTAAGCACAATTGTTATTGTTCCGGTTTCAACGGCTTTAAAATCGGGTAAAACAGAAAAGTGAGACAAAACATTTGCCGTTTCGCCAACAACAAAGGGGTCGGCTTCAGCAAAAAGTTCAAAATTGGTACTGTATGCGGTATATTGAAATTTTGCCTCTTCATGTTCGTCATGTTGTTCCGTTTCATGACTGTGTGGGTTGCATGCTGCTACTGCATATATTAAAAATGCAACCATTTGTATCCTGATATTCATATTAATTCCTGTTTAAATTTTTAGAAAAAATGAAAAATGAATAAAACATCACTTGTTGATGTTTTATCTTCATTTAATAGAATTTAAAAATTTAAGCAACAGGAGGGGCACGTAAACCCGCAGTAGTGATAACCAGCGAAGGATAGGAAAAAACAATGATTGGAATAGAAGTATCAAAATAGAAAATTGGTATTGATACTTCGGCCCCGGTATTAAATAGTACAAATGAAGAATGGTCAGGATGGGAATGATGGTCGGTGCAAATACATTTGCATTCTTGTTTTACCTGGTTCGAAGGCAATGCAACAACCTGCTTTAACAGGCAATCATTTGAGTCGTTACCATCATGCTCATGCTCCGGATTACAGTGACTGTGAGTTTCGCTGTCGCATTGACAATGAGAATTCTCAATACATACATGTGATTGGTGGTGATGGTGAGGAATAACAGCATGAACCAATAAAACAAAATTGGCAAGAACAATAAAAACAAATGCTGTTATTTTTTTAATCATCTTGATTGATTCAAAAACTTAAGGTAAAGAAAATAAAAAAAAGTTGCATTATTTGTATCGAACTCACGTTGCAACTAATTTTTAACAGTTTCCGGGTATGTATAAATACGTCAGCGGCGGCTGAAAGTGTGACCAGACTTTAAAACCACTTTCACCCGTGGGTGAAACATTCTATCGGTGCTTGTCCTGCAATCGGGTCAAAATAACCGCTGAATTGTCCTTTTTTCTGTATTGTTCATGAAAATCAGATTGACGTTTTAATCTTTATTGGTTGAAAAAAGGTGAAAAACAGACTTCTCCTTTGTGCCTGAAATAAAAGATAGTTTCGTAACTTTAATTGGTTTTTTGTTCATACTGATTTTATTTTCCGATGGACCAAAAATATACCAAAGACTAATCTAGCAGTCATGAAACGGATTATGATATTCATTGCCCTGTTGTTTGTGCTCTCTGCCTGTAGCAGTCAGGAGGCAAAACGGGCTGAACAGGCCGCCAAAGAAAAAGCGGGAAAAGACAGCATTCTTGTTATCGAAAAACCTTTTCCCAATAATCCTGCAAAAATTGAGTACGAAATACCCATACTGAAGGGTACGAACCTTCGTCACGGAATCCAAAAACGATATTATTCGCACGGCAGTCTGTACTCCGAAATTCCTTATGTCCGGAACGAACGGAGCGGTATCGCATACACATATTATAAGGCATATAAAGGTGAAAAACCTGCGGTTTGGAAAGAACAACCTTACGTGAACGGGAAATTGAACGGCATTTGCAAAAGGTATTATGAAAACGGAAAGATTCAGGCAGAGTATGAATACAAGGATGGAATGCCTGCTGTTGGGCTGAAAGAATATTCCGAGTCGGGTGGCGATATAAAACTGCCGGAGTTGAGTGTTAAAAGTGCCCCGACCGAAAGATATTACTATGTAACAGCGCAATTATCGAAACCCGTCAATAAAATTATCTATTACACCGGTGAGCTTGTCGAAGGAAGATTTATGCCTGAAAACCTGAAAAAGATGCAGGAGCGTGATGGAACTGCCGAAATTCTGATCCCGAAAGATGTTGCAAAAGTAACGGTTGTAGCTACTTTTAATACACGCTTATCGAACGAGTGTATTTTGGCAAAAACAATTTCATTGAGATAAGAATCCTGAAAAATGAATTAGTCTTTGTTTTCCGGTATCCGAAAAATTTGGTTTTACCGAAGATATTATTTGTACCATGCAAATTTTATCTATTTTTGGGAAAATTTTAACCTATTAAGTCATGAGCTTATTTATTATTGCAGGAGCCATTGGGGCATGGGAAATAGTAGCTATTGTTGCTATTGCCTTATTACTTTTCGGAGGGAAGAAAATTCCTGAATTGATGAAAGGGGTCGGTCAGGGTATGAAAGAATTCAAGAAGGCTGTTTCCGGTGATTCATCGAAAAAAGAAGAGGAAGAAGAAAAAGAGAAAGAAAAAATCGAGAAATAATTATTGCAGACCTGTCTGATATTGACCAATCAGCGATTTTATTAGTTCCATTTTCTGGGCTTCAGGATAATAATCGAACAAATTACTGTGGCTGCTGAAATCAATTTTCAGCGCTTTTTCAAAACGGATAGCTGCTTCTGCATCATTTTTATTTTCCAGTAAATAAGCCGTCAGCCGGTAATTTATATTTGCGCTCGATTCACTGACTTTTCCTGCTTTCTTCAGAATATTGATCGCGCGTGCCGTGTTGCCTTTGTTGTGCAGATATTCCGAGTAGGCAATCCAGTATTCAATATTTTCCGGCGCCAGTTTAGTCGCTTTCTGAAATGCAGCAATGGCTTCTTTCTGAAGGTCCAATTCGCCGCAGACCCGGGCATAGCTGATCCAAAACTCTTCATTTTCCTTATCGAACCGGATTGCTTTCTTCAGATAATCAAGGCTTTTTTCCAGATTATTTTCACGCCACATCACCAATCCCAGACCGTTCCACGCACCGGCATTTTCCTCGTTTATATCAATGGCTTTCCGGTAATTTTCAAAAGCCTTTTCGTTGTTGTTTAAATTCAGGTAACAATCAGCCAGATAGCAAAATGAGTCGTCATTTTCAGGATCGCGTTCAATATATTCCAGATAACACGGAATTGCTTCCTCATACTGTTCGTTGTTCGAGTAGGTATTTGCCTTATTGAAATAAGCCTGGAGAAAATCCTCATTCAGCGCAATGGCATAATCGTATGCTTTTACAGCATCGTCGTAACGGTTGCAACGGTTGTAGGTGATTCCCAGATTATACCACACCGAACTGTTGAATGGATCAACGTCGAGGTATTTGTTGTAATATTCAATGCTTTTGTCGAGTTCCTCGTTGCGTTCGTAAAAATAGCCCAGTTCATACAAAACCATTTCATTTGTTGGATTGGCTTCATGGGCTCTTTTCAGATAATGAAGGGCGTGTTTTACTTCGCCGGTTTGTCCGAAGGTAATCCCAATACTGTAAAGTATTTCGTCCGGATCTTCTGTATCACAAATAATTGCTTTTTCGTATGCTTTTACCGCATTTTTCAGATCGCCGATCAGGTTTAGCGCCGAACCTTTTACCAGGTACAGGTCTGCGTTGTTGGGTTCTACCTGTTCGAGGAATTTTACCAGCTTCAGGCATTTCTCAGGTTTCCCATCATAGGCAAATATCTGGGCTTTTTTTAGTAACAGGGCAGTTGACGAGGGGTGCATGTGAAGTCCGGCGGCTACTGCTTTTTTTGCAAGTTTAAGTCGTCCTTCATCCATAAAATGATCGGCTATTCCTTCAAATTCAAATACATCGAAATAGGAGACATGTTTTTGCCGAACCATCTTCTTGAAACGTTTCACCGCTTCAATAATCTCATCCTCTTCGTATAAATCCCTGCTTTCCTCGTCCATCTTGTATGCTTGAAGTCTGCAAAATTAGAAATACTTTCCGAATAATCTCAGTCCGGCTGGTGTTCTTTTCGTAAAAGGTCGTTTACCGTTTTCGCCGGATTAAAAGTAGCGACCGGAACTTCCACAAAAAGGGTATTCCAGTCGGCCATAGCGCCGTTCCACAAACCCGGCAGTTCCTGGGCTTTCAGTTCTTTGCCGTCTTTCGATTTTACCGAAATAAATCCGGTATCGGGATCACGGAACTGCAACAGATCGTATTTTTCTCCTTTGTAATTTCGGACAGCACAAACCAAATCAACCGGGTTAAAATGAGTTGCACCGGCGGCAATTGCCTGTTGTTCTTCGTCTGCCGGATCAATTTGTGAACTCTCGGCTATCTGCAACGATACAGAGCCGTCGTTATTGACCGCCCAAAAGGGGCCGCCGCCCGGTTCTCCTTCATTTTTCACCATTCCGCAAACGCGCAACGGACGGTTGTATTTCGATTTCAGATAATGATACAATTCTTCTTTTTCTGAATAATACTGGTTTTGAGGAGGTTTTACGTTCAAAACGTTTTCCAGAAAATTGGATGCTTCGGCAAAAAAAGCGCTGTTCAATGTGTAATAATGCTGTCGGTCAAGTTTTTCCTGATAGTAAAATATTTTTTCCTGAAGATTGATCAGCAAACCGGCCAGCGCTTTTTTGTAGTCGACGGTTGTTTTCTTCAGGCGGTCGGGAACCACATTATCAATATTTTTAATGAAAATCAGGTCGGCATCCAGTTCATTCAGATTATCGAGTAAAGCGCCGTGTCCGGCGGGGCGGAACAAAAGGCTGCCGTTCGCTTCCCTGAAAGGCTCATTATAGTAGTCAACTGCAATTGTATCGGTTGATGGCTTTTGTTGCGAAAAGCTGATTTCAAATGCAACTCCATATTCGTTTTCATATTTTTTGCCAACCTTGTTAACAAGAGCTGCAAAACCTTGCCGGTGTTCCGGCGAAACGGTAAAATGGATTTTTACCCGCCCTTCGCTGTCTTTTGCGTAGTGGGCGCCTTCCGCCAGATGTTCTTCCATCGGGGTGCGTATCTTTTCACCATACGAATGAAAACCAAGCAAACCTTTAGGCTGGTTCCCGTAATTCAGGCCTTTGCCGGTTAAAACCAGATTGAGAATTTCCAGATAACTCAGCTCGTTTATCTTCTTCCCTGAAACTCTTTCAAGTTCAGGATAAAAAGCAAACCTTTTTAATTGGTTAAAGAAATCGGCTATTTCAGGGAACTGCATTATTTCATTTTCGTCAATTCTTGCTTCCAGTTTTTCTTTTGCACTGAAAAGCGCTTTGAACATGCGGCTGGCCGCGCCTGAAGCAGGTATAAATTTCAGGGGAGTGATTCCGTTTGCAATATGTTCGTTGTATACCTGAATATATTTTTTGAGTTCTGCTTCCTGAAGCCGGATCAGCCCGTTGCCGACAGTTGCTGCTGAAATTATTTTCAGGAACGGAAATCCTTCAATAAAATTCCTGATTTGCTGTTCAATGGTTTCAATATCACTTCCCCGTTGCCCGATTTGCAGTTTGTCTTTGGCTGTTAACATAGTTGTCTCTTTTCCGATTGTTTAAAGGTAAAGAACAACGTTTGAAAAGTAATGTTTTACAGATTCAGGTTTTCAACGAGTTTTTAACAATTTCCGGCAGATGGGGCGAATCCTGCTTTTCGTTTATCTTTACAGCAGTTTTTAAACTGAAACCGGAATGGATTACCCTTGGGGACACGATAAGCGGTACAACGATTTTTCGACTTATTTCCGAAAGAAATTTGATGGACGGGTACAGAAAGTATCGGTCGATGCCGGTTTTTCGTGTCCGAACCGCGATGGGACAAAGGGCACCGGCGGATGTAGCTATTGCAACAACAAAACGTTTAAACCGGGTTATTGTAATTTGGAAAAAACAGTTACCGAACAAGTTAAGGAAGGGATTGATTTTTTTGCCCGGAAATACAATAGCATGCAGTTTCTGGCTTATTTTCAGGCTTATTCGAATACCTACGCACCGCTCAAAAACCTGAAAGCGCTTTACGAAGAAGCTTTACAACATCCAAAAATTATTGGATTGGTTATTGCCACCCGGCCGGATTGTTTGAATGAGGAAATACTGGATTATTTGGGTGAATTGTCGTTGAGATATTACGTAATGCTGGAATTTGGTGTCGAATCGCACCGGAATGAAACCCTGCGGCGGATTAACCGGGGGCACAGCTATGAAGAGTCAGCATGGGCACTGAAGGAGACGGCCCGACGCGGAATCCATACTTGTGCGCATCTCATACTCGGTTTGCCGGGCGAAGGTTACAGCGATTTCATTGATCAGGCAAAAAGTATTTCACAATTGCCTGTTGAAAACCTGAAGCTGCACCAGTTGCAGATTCACCGGGGAACACAGTTGTACAAGGATTATCGGCAAAATTCAGATGGTTTCCACATATTCTCGGTAGGAGAATACACCGATTTGGTGATCGATTACCTGGAAGTACTAAACCCTGCCATTGTTGTGGAACGTTTTGTAAGCGAAGCTCCTGCCGAAATGGTGATTGCCCCGAAATGGGGACTGAAAAACTTTGAGTTTGTAGCCAAAGTTGAAAAACGGCTGGCAGAACGGGATACCTGGCAGGGGAGATTATTCAGACAATAAATTGTCAAAATCCAATATTCAACCCCGAACTATCGGGGCAAATTCCAGATCAACACCTGATAAAAGATTAAATGGATATTTTTTCAAAAGTCACATCGATTTTAGGTGTAACACGTAAATAGGATGTAATTATTTAGTTGATAATTGTTTGGTTACTATTTTTAGATTGAAAATCAACTAAAGTTTATGCCACGATTTACGAAAGACGGACGTTTAATGATCCCGATTGCCAAAAGGCGCAAAAATGTGAATAAAAGTAACGAAAGCGCTGTACGCTATGTTGTTGATAAGGCGTTCTGCCCGAATGGCTGTGATTTAATTGATTCTGAAACCGTGATAAATGGATTTCCCGGTTTGAAAATCCGATTTAAACGCTCCGGAGCAGAGGGCGAATTTGTGATTTCGGCTATTGAGGGTGATTTTGATAAAGTGATACTTAGCGGCGAATTGATTTCCGGAGTGAAAGATGAACTTTATTGTCCGCATTGCGATATTCCGTTTGAAAAGCTGGTTAATTGCAAGTGCAGTCCCGATGCCGAAATGGTAGCTGTGGGGCTTACTCCAAAACTGGATTTTAATAATGCCATTACCTTTTGCAATGTTACGGGCTGTTCAAATGGTACCTTCATTAAATCGGGCGATGCCATCAGGCACATCCGTTTATCTTCAGGATATTAGGTGAGATAGTTGTATATCATTATTCAAATTATTTTTTGCTGACGTGGATTTTCGAGTAGCCAGTCTTGACTCTTTTAAGAGAAGAGCCATCAATTCTGAAAATTTTCCGCATTAAATTGTAAATTTGATTGGCAGAAAAACCAATCTTCAAAAACAGTTTTCATGCGAACTTATTCCGAGCAGCTTTTTCTATTGTCCGTTGATCCCGTATCGGGGCGGTTATTTCCGGTTTCCGAACAAATATTGCATCTCACCCTGGCTGGTGCCTTGTTGTTCGATGCTTCCTTCAATGGCCTGATCAACGATGACTGGGAACAACTTACTTTACTAAAGGCAGACGAAACAGGCAGTCCCGCGCTCGATGAAGCGTTGCGTTGCCTGCTGATCGTTGATGGGCCAATTTCCCTGAACAAGGCGATTGGCCTGGTTGCCGCTCACGGAACAACTTTACGCCGCATGGTGTGGAATTCGCTGCTGACTGACAGATTGTTAATAAAAAAGAAACAAAATAGTATCACGAACACGAGAAAAGAAGAGCTTTTTTCTCCTGATTTACCGCTTGTTGTCGATATTCATAAAAAGATACGGGATGCCATTATGAATGACATGATTCCCGATTTTCAGCTTCCGCCGCTAATCAGCCTGATGGTGGCGGGTGGATTAACCAAATATATACTGAAACCTGACGAAGCTACCCGGTTTAAAGATAAGATCAACTGGCTTTCCGGGATGGAATCATTGGGCAGGGAGATCATTCGTTCTGTTCGTGCGCTCGAATCGGCTGATCTGGAAAAAGATGCCGCGACGCTTATTGGTCTGAAACATGATCAGCCCAGAACGTATGCTGGTGGCATGGATGCTGTTTTAACTTCGCTGAGCTATCTGTACAAAGAAACCGGGATGAACCGGAGCCGCAAACTCATCGGTAACTTCAATCAGGTTGGAGGATTTGAATGTCCGGGCTGTGCCTGGCCTAATCCTGATAAAAACCGGTCGCATTTCGAGTTCTGCGAGAATGGGGCAAAAAATGTCAGTGCAGAGGCAACCACGCGAATAATCACTTCGGAGTTTTTCAGGAAATGGTCGGTACAGGATATGCTGCTTACTTCGGGCTACTGGCTCGAACAGCAGGGAAGGCTCACCGAACCCATGCTGCTCGATGAAAATGCGACCCATTACCAGCCTGTTTCGTGGAACGATGCTTTTCAAATGATTGCAAAAGAATTGAAGTCGCTTGATAATCCCAATGAAGCAGTTTTTTATGCGTCGGGAAGAACGTCAAATGAAGCGGCATTCCTGTACCAACTATTTGTCCGTGCGCTGGGAACCAACAATCTTCCCAACAGCGCCAACCTTTGTCATGAACCATCAGGAAAAGCATTGACCATGAGCCTGGGGCACGGAAAAAGCAGCATTACGCCCAATGATTTTCCGAAAGCAGATGCCATTTTCCTGTTTGGACACAATCCCGGCTCGAACCACCCGCGAATGCTGAGTTCATTGCAGGCTGCCGTCCGCAAGGGATGTAAAATAGTCGCTGTGAATCCAATGCCCGAAGCAAGTCTGATGGGTTTTGCCGATCCGCAGGAAGCAAGTTCCTACCTGGGAAAACAAACCAAGCTGGCCCATTTGTATCTGCAACCGAAAATCAATGGCGATATGGCCCTGATAAGGGGGATGGTGAAAGCCATATTGGAAGCTGAAGACAGGGTAGGTAACATTCTTGATTCCCGCTTTATCAATGAATACACCAGCGGTTTCGAAGCGTACAAGCAACGCGTGATTGCTACTTCGTGGGAAGAACTTGTTTCAGCCAGCGGAATAGAAAAAAGTCAGATCATTGAAGCTGCCGGAATCTACATTCATGCTAAAAACGCGATTGCCACCTGGTGTTTGGGGATCACCCACCACCGGAATTCCATAGAAACCATCCGGGAAATTGTCAACCTGATGCTGCTGAAGGGAAATATAGGGAGGCCGGGAGCTGGTGTTTGTCCGGTGCGCGGGCACAGCAATGTTCAGGGTATGCGCACTTCGGGTTCAGGAGAAAATATGCCGGTTTCTTTTCATGAAGCGCTTGAAAAACATTTTTCTATTGAAGTTCCGCGAACTCCCGGCATGAGCGTGATTCCGGCGATCCGGTCAATGGCCGAAGGAAAAACAAAAGTATTGATTTCCCTCGGAGGCAATCTGGCGTCAGCAGTTCCCGATACGGCCTTTACGGAACAGGCATTGCGAAACTGCCGCCTGACAGTGATGATCTCAACGAAGCTGAACCGGAGCCATCTTGTTGCCGGGAAGCGGGCGCTGATACTGCCCTGCCTTTCACGAACCGATGAGGACATTCGCAGCGGAGTAAAGCAGTTTGTTTCCATTGAAGATGCCATGGGAAAAGTCGGCTTTTCGCAGGGGTGCCTTTCGCCTGCTTCATCCGGCATGAAAAGCGAAGTATCGATTATTGCCGGAATGGCTGCTGCTACACTGGATGACAAAGGTATTGACTGGCAACGTTTTGGAAATGATAATGAGTACATCCGGTCGACGATTGCTCAGATTGTTCCGGCCTTCAAAAACATCGATAAACTGAAGCCGTCGGATCAGGGGGTCTACATTGAAAATCCGCTACGGAACCGTGTTTTTAAAACCAGCGATGCGAAAGCACAATTCAGCAATTATCCTCTGGAAATGGTGGTTCCTGAAGCCGGACAACTATTGCTAATGACTATCCGCAGCCATGACCAGTTTAATACCTCCGTCTTTGGGCTGAACGACCGCTACCGGGGCATCAGCAACGAACGGCGTGTGTTGTTCATGAATTGTGAAGATATGGCCCGGCGGAACATTGTGCCCGAACAAATGGTGGAGATCACCAGCAGTTACGATAAAAAACTGAGAAAGCTGGAGGGGTATTATGCTATTCCATATCCGATCCGGCAGGGCTGTGCAGCAGCTTATTTTCCCGAAACAAACGTACTGACCTCTATTAACAATACCTGCGCAACTTGTGATACACCGGCCTACAAATCGGTGCAGATACAGGTAAAAGGATAAAAAGTTATTTAACTGAATAAATCTGACAACAATGGAAGGACCTTTATTAAAAGAACAGTCTGTATTTCCTTCAGAGGAAATTCTGGGAAATGTGCTTGGCGACAGCTTCCCTGTATTTACTGAATTGATGGAAAGCGTAACAAAATCCGCATGCGGGCTAACTTCGCAATGGAATTACTACAACGACGGAAAAGCGTGGCTGTGTAAAATGCAGTATAAAAAGAAAACTGTTTTTTGGCTGTCGGTATGGGACGGGTTTTTCAAAACGGCTTTCTATTTTACTGAAAAAACCGGCGCAGGACTAATGGAGTTGGATATTAAAGAATCACTGAAGCAAAGTTTTAACAGCGCTAAATCTTTTGGCAAACTGATTCCCTTGGTATTTACGATGAGAACAAAAGACCAACTGGAGGATTTACTGAAGGTCATCGAATACAAAAAGAGCCTGAAGTAAAATAATACGGGATTTATAATAAAACTAACTTAACACTTGCTGTGTGTACATGAAAAACTAAATTTTATCCGTTTTTATAAATATCCATTTTCTGTACCGCTCTCAAATTCTCCGATTTTGAAAAAAATATATCATGAATATTGCATTTAACGGGTAATTGAGCTATATTGAACCGTTTGGCCTGTCGGAGATGATTATCAAAAAATCTAATTAACAGTTTATTCTAAATGGTATCATCTTTTTTAATTGAGACAAAGGCGATTGAGTTACCACTCACAGGTATAATTATCGTCGGTCTGTTTATAATTGTGCTTTTTGTCTATTTGTATGTCTATTTCCGGTTTTTGGTTGTACGAAAAAAAACCATTCAGTATCAGGAGGAGAATGCAGAACTGAAAAATGAAATAGCACGGATCACGGAAGATCTCGAACAAGTGCAGGAAAGGCTTGAGCAAAAAACCATACTTATTTCCAATACATTCAATGAAATAAGGACACCTCTGAATGCCATTTTTGGTTTTGCGGAACTTCTTTCGGACCGGAACATCAGCAGTAGGGAACGGGGCGATTATGCGGATATGATCCTCCGGAATTCCAATAATTTGCTATCTATTATCAACGACATTGTTGATATTGTGAAAATTGAAAAGGGGCTTCTTGTATTAAAAAATGAGCCATCGAATCTGAACCATTTTATCGATGAAATGGAACGTTTCGTAAAATCAGAACTGAAAAGCCAGGCAAAACAGCATATAAAAGTGAAATCAGTGAAATTTCTGGAGGATAGTTTATCCTGCTTTTTTGTCGATCCGCAACGTATTCGAAGTATAATGACGAATTTGCTCAGTAATGCAGTAAAGTTTACCCGGGAGGGTTCCATCGAATTTGGTTATAAAATGCTCGAAGATGAGTCTATCCTTTTTTATGTAAGCGATTCAGGCATTGGGATTGAAAAAGAATACCAGAAAACTATTTTTGATGAATTCACCCAAATTACCAGTCTTGATTTGAAAACCCGGACAGGTTCGGGTCTGGGACTTGTTGTTTCGAAAAATCTGACAGAACTCATGGGAGGTAAAATGTGGGTCGAATCGGTGAAAAATTCAGGTTCAACATTTTATTTCACAATCCCTTGCGAACCGTGTATTAAAGTGATGAAAGCAGATGGTGATGGTGATGAACAGGAAAAATTTGATTCGGATTGCTGGACAAACCATACCATTTTGATTGTTGATGATTACCGTGATATTTATTATTATTTTTCTGAAACTCTGGTGAATACAGGAATCCGTTTCTTTTATGCCGAAAGCGGACAGAAAGCGATTGATTTATGTCGTGAACATCCGGAAATTGAATTGGTACTGATGGATATTCAAATGCCGGAAATGTCGGGTATCGATGCCACCAAAATCATCCGCAAATTCAGAAAAGACCTGCCCATTATAGCCCAAACGGCATACGCCCAGTCCGAAGACTTCGATTTATTTCTTGATGCCGGTTTTAACGATCTGATCACCAAGCCGGTTGAAAAAGATCTTTTACTGAAGAAAATGGCGAAATATCTGAATATGTAGCTCTTCAGTTCGCCAAAAGCATCAAAAAAATTGTCATATTTGTAATTGTAAGACTTCAATGATGTCCCGTTTTCTAATCATTATACTATTCTCAACAATAGTCCGGATTGCATTTTCTCAAAGCCCGGCCGATAGTTTATTGCAACAGATCCAGTTTTCGGATGATTCCGGTAAGATGCAGATATACAATAAAATTGCTGAAAATTACATTCGGACCGACTCTGCAAAAGTTTTTGAAAATGCCCGAAATGCGATTGATCTGGCTATTAAAAACCATTCATACAATGAACAGGGAAAGGCGCTTTTTTTAATGGGTGAAGCTTGTTATTATGCAGATTCATACAACAAAGCGATTCACTTTTACAAAAAAGCGCAGGAATGCTACCTCGTTACCGGAGATCTTTCCATGCAAATTGAAATAACCAATTCAATCGGGTTATCTCATTTCTATTTGCAGCAGTTCGAACAATCCATTCAATATTATTTTGAAGGATTACGACTGTCAGAAAAAGCTGAAGACCATGCACAGACGGCCTATCTGTATTCGAATATAGCCATGGTGTATACGAAGATGCAGGATTACCAAACAGCGGCGGATTACTACCGAAAAGCGCTAAAAATAAACTTGAAACTGAAACGTACCGAAAGTATAGGTGTTAACCTGAATGGAATTGGTGTATCGTTCTTCCGGATGGAAAACCCTGATTCGGCAAAAGTATATTACCTCCGGGCATTAAAAGTCTTTCAGGAATTGGGAGACCGGGAGTACGTGGCGATTCTCCTGAATAATATTGCCAACATTTATGGGAACCAGAAGGACAGCATACGCAAAGCGCTATCGTATTACCAGGAAGCTGAAAGAGTTTTTAATGATCTTGGTTACCAGCAGAATGTGATGCATGTAATTGAAGGGTTGGGCAGTGTTTACAGGGAAATGAAACTTTATAACGAAGCAATCAGGACGTATCAGCGGGGCATTGAACTGGTAAAAAAAACGGAGCCGGATTATCAGTTGCTGCAATTGTATTATTCTGACCTTGCAATAACCTACGAAGTGCTGGGAAACTTCAAAAAGGCGCTCGAATACGAAAGAATTCAGAACCAATATGCTGATAGTTTACTGAATAAAGATCGTTTAAACCAGATTGCAGTTCTGGAGAAACAATACGAAACAGAAAAGAAAGAAGCAGAAATTAGTCGTCTGAAAGCAGAACAGGAACTAAGTATGGCTCGCCGGAGACAGGATCAATATTTTAAAATACTTGGATTTACTTCTGCATTTTTTCTTCTGATCGCTTTGTTTTACATGTCGTACCGGTTCTATGAAAAGAAAAAGAATAATGAGATGCTTGCTGAAAAGAACCGGCAAATCAAAAAAAGTGAAGAGGAATTGCGGGTTTTGAATGCAGCAAAGAATAAGTTCTTTTCAATTATTGCACACGACCTGAAAAGTCCTTTTCACATGGTGATGGGCTATTCACAGTTACTGAGTAAAGAATATCATTTGTATTCGGATGAAGAGCGGGAAAAATTTGCCCGGAATATATACAAATCGGCCAACACCATTTTCAGGCTTTTGTCGAACCTTTTGGAATGGTCGCGTTCCCAGACAGATCGTTTAACGTTTAATCCGATTGACATTGAATTTGTGCTGATTTACGACAATGTGTTGAATTTGTTAAGATCGAATGCCGACCATAAAAACATATCGATCTGTGCCGATTTTGATGAATCGCAGGAAGTATTTGCCGACCCGGTAATGCTTGAAACGGTCATTCGTAACCTGGTAAGCAATGCCATAAAATATACAGAGGAAGGTGGAGAAGTAGTTGTTTCGTTTAGCCGGACAGAGCATGATTTCAGAATTTGTGTGAAAGATAGCGGGATCGGGATTAGCTCTGAAAATTTGGAAAAGCTGTTTCAAATTGATTCCAAAGTGAAACAAAAAGGGACACAAAATGAAGATGGTTCCGGAATCGGGCTGATTTTGTGCAAAGAACTGGTCAGTAAACATCGTGGCCGTATTTGGGCAGAGAGCGCAGTCGGCATAGGGAGCAGATTTTATGTAACTTTACCATTACCCGAATCATCGGGCTTTTCACTTCAAGAGGAGGATCAAAATAGTTGAAAATAACAAGTATGGATTACAAAGCATTACATAAATTAGCATACGGACTTTATATCATTGCTTCAGAATACGAAGGAAGAAAAGCCGGGTATGTCGCCAATACAGCTTTTCAGGTCACGTCGAAGCCGCCGCAACTGGCAATTTCGTGCCACAAGGAAAACGAAACGCTGGAGGTGATTTTAAAGTCGGGCGTGTTTTCGGTTTCAGTACTAAAAAAGGAACTCAACGTAAAAATTATCGGCGATTTTGGTTTTATGTCATCGTCCGACATTGACAAATTTGCATCGGTAAAAACCATGACTGCCGTTTCTGGCGCCCCAATTGTGTTCGACGAATCGCTTGCATGGTTCGACTGCAAAGTAATGCAAACGCTTGATGTTGGTTCGCATATCTTGATTGTTGGTGAAATACTCGATGGACAGATCATTTCTGAAGGTGAGCCTCTTACATACGAATACTATCGTGAAAGATACAAAATGCTGGCCCCGAAGAATGCCCCGACTTACATTGAGCAAGCGAAACTGGAAAAACCGGTTATACCCGAAGAAAAAGCTGAAGAACCTTCTGCTGAATCCCAACCAGAAAGAAATACCTGTATCATTTGCGGTTTTACCTACAAAGAAGAAGAAGGAGATCCCACGGTTGGAATTCCGCCCGGAACCCGCTTCGAAGACTTACCGGATGATTATAAATGCCCGATCTGTAATGCCGCCAAAGAATATTTCAGAAAAACATAAACTGCTTTTTCTGCTTCAATGGTTATAATTTTCGGTGTGTGCCATCGCAAAACGGGGCGTTTCCCGATTGTTTACACATACACCAGAATACGGTTTTAACTTCTGTAAATTCAACAGGTTTGGGTGTGAACCCAGTTTCTTTGTGCGAGCCGTCGCAAAACGGCTGGTTCGAACTTTGTCCGCATGCACACCAGTGATAATGTCCCGGTTGCATTTCCATCATCAATGGCTTGTTGTCTGCTACTTTTGGTTTATTCATGGTCTTTTTTTTATTAAAATATTGGCATCGTTTCGAGATTAGTGGATGCTGATCTATCTTGCCGGAGCTGTGTTCTTTCCAGTTAATTTGTAAGCAACGACCCGGTTATCTCTGAATGTGGGTACCAAAACCAGTCCAATTTCTTTGGCATAATCAATATCGGCGCTGTTAATACCGGCCTCCGAAGTGTCGAGGAGTTTTATTGTTTTATCTCCCTGCGTAATAAAGATGCGTCCGGCCCAATGAGAGAACAGAAAATTCCCGTCGTCCATGAGTTCGATCCCGTCGACTCCTCCGGCATCTTCGTAAAGTATTTTCAGTTCTCTGGTTTTCAAGTCCATCGCATGAATTTTTCCGGAACCGATATATAATTTGTCATCCGCAGCAAACAGGCCGTTTGTGCCACTGATGGGCTCCCTGAGGACTTCCGAGATTTCGTTTTTATCCAAAACATAGATTTTTCCTGTTTTGGAGTCGGAAACAAATACCATCCCGCTTTCAGAAACAGCGACATCGTTTAAAAAGATGGCGTCTTTTACCGGGTGTCGTTTCGTAATCGTTGCTTTTTTAATGTCGATCTCAACCAGTGCGTCGACATCCGAAACATATAATTTTCCATCGAAAACAGCCATCCCTTTTGGAGCATTCAGCCCGGCAACCCATTTCAGGTTTTTTACTTTTCCATCAGTCCCAAGTATTGAAATAAATCCTTCTCCATCCTTTTCTGCCGACGGTCCCTGTATATTGGAAACAAAAATGTCGCCCGAATCAGGATTATATAATACAGATTCGGGAATTTGGAAAACTGCCTCGGTTTCCCATACCTTAACAAGCTGTTGTCCAATCGAAATGTTACCGGCAATGAGGAATAATACAATAGCCAATAAGGTTTTATTCGGATTCATACAGATTAATTTTTAAATTTGAAAGATAAAAGATACGCAAATCAGGGGTGAAATGCTATAACCAAACTAAAACTTATTCTGATGAAACGTTATTATTCTACATTGTTGCTGGCTCTGCTATTCATTGTAAATACGATATCGGCGCGGGAAATGCATTTATACATTGGCACATATACTGATGGAGGGAGCAAAGGTATTTACCATTATTTGTTCGATACCAAAACCGGAACACTCGAATTTGCAGATGTTATCGGGGAAATAAAAAATCCGTCGTTTCTGAAAATTTCTTCCAACCTGAAATATCTTTATTCAGTGGCTGAAGGCGATTCGTATAACGGCGTCAGGGGCGGGGGAGTAGCTGCGTATAAAATTGGAAAAGGCGGCATATTAAGCAAGATAAACGATGCCCTGAGTCTTGGCGCTTATCCTTGTCATGTAACTGTTTCGCCCGACAATAAAAAGATTGTTGCTTCGAATTACGGAGGTGGAAGCCTTGCCATTTATGATATTGTTGAAGGCGGCGGAATCAGTCCGATCCGGCAATTGATACAGCACGAAGGGACTGGCGCCGATCTGAAACGGCAATCTTCGGCACATACTCATTCGGCTCAATTCGGTGCGTCGGGCAGGCAATTATTTACTGCTGACTTGGGGATTGATAAATTTTTGATTTACAGTTATAATGAAGATTCGCTACTCTATTTTCCGGATAAACAGCCGTTTGTGAGAATGGAACCGGGAGCGGGACCGCGTCATTTTTCATTTACCCGCAAGCAGGATTTCATTTATGTAATCAATGAATTGAATTCGACCATTTCTGTATTGAAAAATACGAAAGAGGAGATTAAGAAAATTCAGGATATTTCGACTTTGCCGGCTGATTTTACAGGAACCAGCTACTGTGCCGATATTCATTTGTCACCCGACGGAAGGTTCGTCTATGGTTCGAATCGCGGGCATAACAGCATCAGTATTTTCAGCCGCGATCAAAAGAGTGGTTTGCTTACTTTGATGGGAACAGAACCTGTTCGTGGCGACTGGCCTCGTAATTTCAGTATTGCCCCCGGTGGAAATTTTCTGCTGGTAGCCAATCAGAAAAGCGACAATATAACCGTTTTCAATATTGATAAAAAGAGCGGAAAACTAAGTTATTCCGGTATTGAAATAAAAGTGCCCAGTCCGGTTTGTCTCGAATTTTTAAGCCATTTAAGAAGCTCCTGGCCGAATCCGCTCGATTTGCTCCATTAATACAACATTCTCAACATGGTGGGTATGCGGAAACATGTCCACCGGCTGAATTCTTGTCACCGTATAATTTTCGGAAAGCAACTGAATGTCGCGGGCTTGGGTGGCCGGGTTGCAACTCACGTACACAATTCGTTTGGCTCCGGTGTTCAGGATGGTCCGCACTACATCTTCGTGCATCCCGGCACGCGGCGGATCAGTAATAATCACATCAGGTTGGCCGTTTTGAGCAATAAAATCGCGGGTCAGCAAGTCTTTCATGTCGCCTGCGAAGAAAACGGCATTGTCTATTCCATTCAGCGCTGCATTCACACGGGCATCGTCGATGGCTTCGGGTACATACTCAATGCCAATTACTTTCCGGGCTTTCGATGCAATAAAATTGGCAATTGTACCGGTTCCGGTGTACAGGTCGTAAACGGTTTCGCTTCCTGTTAAACCGGCAAATTCGCGGGCTACTTTGTACAGTTCGTAGGCCTGTTCCGAATTGGTCTGGTAAAAACTTTTCGGTCCGATTTTAAAACGCAAGCCTTCCATTTTCTCAAAAATATGATCGTTGCCACGATATACCAAAATATCCTGGTCTGTCAGCGTGTCGTTTCGCTTCGGGTTGATCACGTACATCAGCGAACTGATTTGCGGAAATTGCACCGCCAGCGCTTCCAGCAGTTGTTCCCGTTCTTTTTTATCTTCCCTGAACATGGAAACAATTACCATCAAATCGCCGGTAGTTGCTGTACGGATGATGATGTTACGTAAAAAACCTGCAATATTTTTTATGTCGAAGAATTCGAGCCGATGCTCAAGTGCATAGCTTCTGATGAAGTCCCGTATTTCATTCGACGGGTCGTCCTGTAACCAGCACTTTTCAATATCGATGATTTTATCGAACAATCCGGGTACATGAAAGCCAAGCGCGTTCATGTCGCTTATCCCGAAATCGGTACCTATTTCTTTTTCGGTAAGCCAGCGTTTGTTAGAAAAGCTGAATTCCAGTTTATTTCGGTAATAGGTTGTTTTTACCGACCCTAAAATCGGGTTGATTTCCGGTAATTCAACACGGCCAATGCGGCGCAGTTGGTCGGCTACCTGTTTCTGTTTGTAGAAAAGCTGCCGTTCGTAAGGAAGAAATTGCCATTTGCATCCGCCGCAAACCCCGAAATGCTGGCAAAATGCGTCCTGCCGTTCTGCCGAATATTCGCGGATAGCCGTCACCCGGCCTTCCATATAATTTTTCCGTTTATTGGTGACCTGTATATCTACCACATCGCCGGGAATCACATGGGTTGTAAAAACCACCATATCATTCACTCTTGCAATGGCTTTGCCTTCGGCTCCCACATCGGTAATCCTGACGTTTTCAAGCAACGGTTTCTTTTGCCTGCTTCTTCCCATTTTTATACTGAATTTTTGATGCGGCAAATATAAGAAAGTTTGCGCAGCAGAATGTGTTCCTGATTTTGCAGAAGTTTACCGAAGGGTAAGTTTTGATTGAGTATACCGGTCGATCATTTGGTCGTATTCATTCATAACAGCCTGCATCGTTTCGTTTGTGCACGAAAATTTCAATTCATCAATCGACGAAACAGGCAGTATTTTCGGGGATGTTCCGGTCAGAAAAACGGATTCAAACGAGGCGACTTCATCTTTTGAAACCGGTGTTTCTATCAGCGGAATATTCCTGTTCTTCAGACATTCGACGACTTTCTGTCGGGTGATTCCCAGCAAAACTTTTTCCGGCGGACAGGTATATGCCGCGCCATTCCGAATAAAAAACACATTGGATCTGCTACCTTCTGTTATTATACCATTCCGGTCGACGTAAAAAACCTCGAAATAACCAGTTTCATTTAGGTATGTATTTACGTTTTTACGAAGTTCTGTCAGGTGTGCTTTTACATTTGGATTGATCCGTTCGGCATGATAAAACCCTGTTTTTACGCCTTGTAAATATTCGTTTTCTGTCGGGTAATAATGAGGGATAAAGTGCATCACCAGATTTTTGGCCTGTTCACCTATAATGATTTTTACATTTCCGTTCTGAAAATTATTTTCGTCGGAAAGAAGTTTTATCTGTTCTTCAAAATGCTGAAAATCAATAGATATATTTTTATTTAGAAATTGTAGAGAGTTCATTATCCGGTTAAAATGATCTTCGCAGAATAGCGGAATTCCGTTTATAATGCGGATCACTTCGTATACCTCGAATTTTATAACCCTGCTGATCGTTTCAAAGTTTTTAACAGGTTCAACAGAACCGTTCACCAGAAAATAGTTGCCTGTGACTTCACTCATACTGAAAGACTATTTTAATTAACAAGATTTATTCTTACCTTGAATGAGAATTATTGCGATTAGTATATCATGAAAAATAGAATTGCCCTAAAAATATCAATAATCTATTTGGTTTTAGGTTTTCTCTGGATACTATTTTCAGATAAAATATTATTGAATTTTACCGAAGAGTACCACCAATTAACGGAAATACAAACATACAAAGGGTGGTTTTATGTATTGGCTACGGCATTTTTGTTGTTTTTATTGGTGCAGAGGGAAATCAGTAAGAAAAATGCCATTGAGGAGAAACTCAGAAAAGCACGGCTAAAAGCCGAGGAATCGGATCGTATGAAATCGGCTTTCCTTGCCAATATGTCGCACGAGATCAGAACACCGCTGAACGGAATTATGGGGTTCAGCAGCCTGCTTCAGGAAGGAATGTATTCGGAAGAACAAAAAAAGGAGTTTATCAGGCACATTATCAACAACGGGAATAACCTGCTGGTGCTTATACATGATATTATTGATATTTCACAATTGCAGGAAAAACTATTGGATATTGTTGAAATTGATTTTTGCCTGAATGAAATGATGGACAATATTTATATGAATTTTTCGGAGGTTTTGCTTAAAGAGCAGGACAAAAAGATTGAATTAATTATGGAGAAAGGTTTCTCAGACGATGCGTATATGGTTCATTCCGACCCGATCCGGATAGGGCAGGTACTGACTAACCTGTTGAATAATGCAATTAAATTCACATCGAAAGGACAGGTTGTATTTGGGTACAAACAAGCTGGGAATGGAATTGAATTTTTTGTTGAAGATACCGGATCAGGGATTCCAAAAGAACAGTTAGATAAAATTTTTGAACGCTTTTATACCACTAAAACCTTGAATATTGGGGAACGTCGGTTTGGCCTTGGTTTGTCGATCAGCAAAGGATTGGTCGAATTGCTGGGCGGAAAAATACGAGTTGAGTCGGAAGTTGAAAAAGGTTCACGGTTTTCGTTCTTTTTGCCCCTGCAAATCATTTCACCGGAAGAAAAAACAGTTTAAAAAACAACAGACCGTTCCACTGAATTTCAGGGAGTATAGTCAGGCAACTTCAGGAACAAATTGTATATTTACCACCCGAAAAAAGTTTATAATACGTACAAATCTTATCGGTTTTATACCCTGTTTGTAATGAAGAAATATTTTGCCTCGGCATACGTCTGGATTTTTATCACATTGAGTATAGCCTCAGTACTGCACTTTTGCAGTTATATTTTAGAAGTTC
Source organism: Prolixibacteraceae bacterium (assembly GCA_003506435.1). Classification (GTDB taxonomy): domain Bacteria; phylum Bacteroidota; class Bacteroidia; order Bacteroidales; family Prolixibacteraceae; genus GWE2-42-39. Next base: position 25,869 of record DOAQ01000042.1, on the reverse strand, counting down.
CTATTCCTTCTTCTGTTTTATTGAGTTCAAGGCTCTTGTTTATTGCCGCATTAATATGGCTGGCACTGAAGCGAAAATCGCTGACTACCTGGATTCTTATCAGCATGGTAATCGGCGCTGAAATAGGAAATGATTTGCCGGCTTTTGCTGTGAACCTGCAAATTTTCAGCAAAATATTTCTCCGGATGATAAAAACAATCATAGCGCCTTTGCTTTTTGCAACGCTGGTTGTCGGAATTGCAGGTCACTCCGATTTAAAGCAGGTAGGGCGCATGGGATGGAAATCAATCCTGTATTTCGAAGTGGTTTCGACCATTGCATTATTTATCGGATTGGCAGCTATAAATATTAGCCAGGCAGGAGTTGGCATTACTCTTCCTCCGGTTGCAGGAGAGCACTTGGACGAAGTTAAAAAGCAAACCATTCAGGAAGTTATCCTTCATATATTTCCGGAAAACCTGGCCCGCGCTGTTTATGAGGGACAGGTTTTGCAAATAGTAGTGTTCAGCATCCTGTTCGGGATTGCGGTGGCCATGCTGAAGGAGAATTACAAACGACCGATGATCCGGTTTTCGGAAAGCCTCGCCGAAACCATGTTTAAATTTACGAATCTGATCATGTTGTTTGCCCCCATAGCTGTTGGCGCTGCCATTGCCTACACGGTAGGCCACATGGGATTGGGAGTACTGGTCAACCTGTTTAAATTGCTGATAACGCTTTACGTAGCACTTATTGCTTTTATGCTTTTTGTTCTTTTGCCGGTGGCTTATTTTCTCCGGATTCCTGTCAAACGGTTTATCAAGGCAGTAGCAGAGCCTGCAACGATTGCTTTCGCCACCACCAGCTCCGAGTCAGCATTGCCACGGGCAATGGAAAACATGGAAGCGTTCGGCGTTCCGCGAAAAATAGTGGCCTTTGTATTGCCGACAGGTTATAGTTTTAATCTCGACGGAACCACATTGTATCTTGCTCTCGCATCAATTTTTGTGGCGCAGGCAGCGGGTATCCATCTCAGTTTTGGGCAGCAGGTTGTAATGATGTTCACCCTGATGCTCACCAGCAAAGGCGTGGCCGGTGTACCTCGTGCTTCTCTTGTTATATTGCTGGGGACTGCTGTTTCGTTCGGGCTTCCGGTTGAACCTATTTTCATCATCCTTGGCATTGACGAGTTAATGGATATGGCCCGCACATCGGTAAATGTTATTGGCAATTGCCTTGCATCGGCTGTTGTTGCGCGTTGGGAAGGTGAACTCGACACGTCGAACGCATTGGTAACAGGAGGAGATGGGCAATCCGACAGCGTTTCCTAATTGCATATACAGGATCATCTGGAATTTGGGATTTGTATTTTCAAATTTCCTTTTATTACTTTTACTGCCGAAACGAATTAAACCACATTGACAGAGAATAAAAATATTGAACCTGTAATTTCATGGAATTCGGTCGAATGGAATGAGAATACTTTTGAAAAACTGTATGATGAATATTATTCTTCTCTCTGTTTTTTTGCAAATAAATACCTGCAGGATTTGGATTTATCCCGCTCACTGGTACAGGAACTGTTCGTGAATTTGTGGTTAAAAAGGGAAAAAATTGTGGTACGTGATTCAATTAAACCCTATCTGTATAAAGCAGTCAGAAATAAATCAATTGATTATTTGAGGGAATCGAAGAAAAGTGTCAGGTTGTCTGATATTTCAGAAAGCAGGTTGAATTCTCCTTTTGAGGATAAACTTGAAGAAGCTGAGTTAAATAATCGCATTAATCAATCGATAAATGAACTTCCTGAAAAATGCCGTGAGATATTTTTGTTGTGCCGTTTCGAAGGCTTGAAATACAATCAAATTGCAGATAAGTTGAACATTTCTGTAAAAACAGTCGAAATGCAAATGGGAATTGCCCTAAAAAAACTAAGGAGCAAATTATCTGATTTACAGATTGTTAGGTTAATGCTCTGCATTTTCCTGAAAAAAAAGCAAGAATCATTACAGGGTATTTCTTAAAATTTCCGTCTATGGGCGATTTAACCCAAAGACAAAATGGAACATACAAATGATATTGACGCTTTAATCACAAAAGCAATCTCCGGGAATGCCAATGATGAGGAAATTTTGCTGCTCAATAATTGGCTGGCCGAATCTGGAGATAATCAAAAAATATACGAGGACAGCCTCAAAACATGGCATGCTGCCGAAATACGACTGGCGCCGGAGAATATTCAACACGATAAATTAAAAATAGTAACTGCTGTTAATCAGAACTTAATCGCACAGTCCCGCAGAAGTAAACGGCGTTCTATCGTTTATCTGGCTGCTGCAATTCTGGCATTTCCAATAGCAATTGCATTAAATATGCTCTTTCTTGCCGATTCTTTGTCCGGTCATATAGATCAGGAGTTTTGTGAAATATCGGCTCCTCTAGGTCACATCTCAAAATGCAAACTTCCGGATGGAACAGAAGTCTGGGTCAACTCGGGATCAAAAATCACCTACAATCCTTCCGGATTTGCGGGTAAAACCAGGGAAATACAACTCGACGGCGAAGCTTATTTTAATGTTGCCAAAAACAAACAAAGGCCATTTTTTGTGCGGTCGGGACTGGCAGATGTAAAAGTTACAGGAACTTCATTCAATATAAAAGCCTTTTCAAATTCAAAATCGTTTGAAACAGTATTGACCGAAGGAAGTATCGAATTGGAGTTGAAAGGGGAACATGCAAATCAGCAGGTAAAAATTAAACCGGGGGAACGGGTTATTTTTGATGCAGAGCAGAAAAAGCTGCTGGTTCAGGATGTAGATACCCGGATGTATTCTGCATGGCGAAATGGACAAATCATTTTCCAGGATGCAATCCTCAGCGACTTAATAAAAGAACTGGAAAGGATATACGACGTTAAATTCAGGCTCAGCGACCCCAATCTGGGCGGCTATCGTTTCAGGGGCACATTCAGTTACGATAATAACCTGATTGATGCACTGGAGAAGTTTAAAGTTACAGCTCATATTAGTTATCACATTGAAAACAAAGAAGTATGGCTTAGTCGAAGTAACTAGGGCCGGGAGCCTTATTAAATAACGGTTTGTCACCCTGACGTAAGGAAGGGTCTCATGTATACAATCAAAAATTAATAGGTATGAAGAATTTGTAGTTGCTTTTGATGAATAAAAAAGAGGGAATAGGTAGTAGCATTCCCCCTTCAAAAAATCGATAGCAATGATTAGCTAAATCAATTTTTTTAATTCAAACATTCAAATTTATGAAAAAATGCGTAAAACAAAGGGAGATTTGTAGCTCCTGGTTAAAAAAACTATGGCTTATGACAAGGTTATGCGTTTTGATGGTCTTACTTACTTTGGGGTCAGTATCAGCGAGTGTTTATTCGCAAAATTCAAAACTAACCCTAAAAATGAAAAGCTCTAAGCTGGCAGACGTCTTTAATTCTATTGAAGAGCAAACCGACTTTTATTTTTTCTACAATCGTGATCAGTTGAATGACCAACAGATTGTAAGTGTTGATGTTGAAAATAAGAAAGTAGAAGAAGTTCTCGACGAACTTTTTCGGGGTCAGGACATTGCCTATAAGATTGATGGCCGTAATATCCTTATTGAGGTAAAAGGGACTAATCTTATTCGGTCTGCCCAGCAAAAAACAGTCTCCGGCAAAGTGACAGACTCAGCGGGCGCACCATTGCCAGGTGTAACAGTTGTTGTTAAAGGAACCACACAGGGAATTATTACCGATTTTGATGGAAAGTATTCCCTAAATAATGTACCGAATGATGCAACTCTGGTATTTTCATTCGTAGGGATGAAGGTACAGGAGATAGCTGTTTCCGGTAAATCTTCCATCAATATTAAAATGGAAGAAGAAACCGTTGGGATAGAAGAGGTGGTCGCCATTGGGTATGGAACTATGAAAAAAAGTGATTTAACTGGATCAATGGTTTCTGTTTCGTCTGACAAGTTAAATACATTTCCCATTCGTTCTATTGAACAAGCATTACAGGGACGTGCAGCCGGAGTTCAAATTACCTCCCTTAACGGAGAACCGGGATCCGAAATTAAGATGCGCGTTAGAGGTTCTACTTCAATAAATGCAGGAAATGAACCTCTTTTTGTCGTCGATGGTTTTGCAGGTGCTAATTCGCCTCCTGCTGAAGATATCCAGTCAGTTGAAATATTGAAAGATGCCTCGGCTACTGCTATTTATGGTTCGCGAGGAGCAAATGGCGTAATCCTTATCACTACAAAAAGAGGGACTGCAGGAGAATTAAAAATCGAGGCGAGTACATCTTATTCGATACAAAAAATAAGTAATCTAATTGATATGTTAAATGCCGAGCAATTTGCTCAATTCCAAAACGATTATCGTGAAGCTACAGGTTCTCCCACCATACCATATCCGGATCCTTCTGCACTTGGTGTAGGCACTGACTGGCAAGATGTGATATTCCGCTCAGGCGCATTGCAGAATTATCAGGTTTCAGTTTCAGGAGGAACAGATAAATTAAAAATTTATTCATCTGGAAAATATTATAAGCAAAAAGGAATAATAATTAATTCAGACTTTGAAGCATTTAACGGAAGGTCTAATATAGATGTTAATTTTTCAGAAAAAATTAAGTTAGGCACGCAAATGCAATTTTCTCACTTTAATAAAAATGGCGTGCTAACTCAAAATTTGCAATCTGGTGGTAGTGGGGTAATATCCGGTGCATTAACCTTCCAACCAGATTTGGGAATTTATGATAATGAAGGGAATTATACTATTTCTACATTTGGAGATGTACGTAACAATCCATATGCTATTGCATCGGAAAGAACCGAACAATCGGTGGGAAACAATTTCGTTGGTAATGCTTTTATCGATTACGAGATATATAAAGATCTGAAGTTTCATTCCAGTTTTGGAGTTCAATTGGGTTCAGACAGGTCAGGGACTTATCTGTCAAATGCTATTCTTCTTGGATCAGCAACTAATGGTAAAGCTTCAATGTCTGGTTCGAGGTCTTTAATGCTAATCACCGAAAACTATTTAACTTATGCTAAAACGATAGCAGACATTCATAAAATAAATATCATGGCAGGGTATTCATACCAGTCAAGAAGCAATGAATGGTTTGGTGCAACCAGTCAGAGTTTTATTACCGATTCTTTTCTCTTTTGGAACTTAGGGGCAGGAGCGACTCCTGTATCTCCACAGTCTGCATTAACAGAGTGGTTAATATCTTCATATTATTCACGATTCAATTATAACTTTAAAGATCGTTATTTAATTACACTTACCGGACGTTATGATGGATCTTCCCGCTTTGGCGCCAACAATAAATGGGGATTTTTCCCTTCAGGTGCTTTTGCATGGAATGTAAAACAAGAACCTTTTATGCAACAAATTGATAAATTGAGCCATCTAAAAATTCGCACAAGTTATGGAGTTACAGGGAATACTGAAATTGGGGCATATAGTTCCATGGCAAAGCTTGGAAATGCAGTTTTTGCTATCGAAGGAGAGCGAGTAAACGCAGTTGTACCATCATCTGTAGCAAATGCCAGTTTAAGTTGGGAAAGTACCGAACAATCTAATATTGGTCTTGACATCGGGTTCTTCAAAGAGAGGGTCAATTTCACAGCAGACTATTACAATAAGATAACTAGCGACTTATTATACGAAGTCCCTCTTCCTAAATATTCTGGCTATAGTACATCACTGCGTAACTGGGGAAAAGTCAGGAACCGGGGATTTGAATTTTCTCTAAATTCAATTGTTACAGATAAATTATTAAAATGGTCAACTGATTTTAACATTTCATTTAATAAGAATAAGATTCTCGAACTCCCCGAAGGAGATGTCATTTGGAACGCACTTCCAGGAGGGATATTTGCTACATCAACTCATATTCGCACTGTTGGTCAGCCTAACGGAGTCTTTTATGGGTACGTATTTGACGGCGTATATCAGGAAGGAAATGATTTTTCTGCTGAACCCGACAAAAGCCCTGGAGAAATTAAATACCGGGATATAAAGAGTAGGGATGCTGATGGAAATCTGACAGGTGTCCCTGATGGCACAGTAAACAGTGATGACCGTCAAATTATTGGCGACCCTAACCCAGATTTTACTTTTGGGTTTACAAATGATTTTAAGTTCAAGAACTTTGAATTGAATATTTTCCTCAATGGCTCAGTTGGTAACGATATGATCAATTTCACACGAATGGAATTGGAAACTATGAATGGTTACAATAATACAACAACTGCTTACCTTGACGCATGGACTCCGACCAATACAGATACTGATGTGCCTGCTGTTGGTTATAGTTACTGGGAATTTTCTTCCAGATGGGTAGAAGATGCAAGCTTTCTACGGGTCAAAAATATTTCCCTGGGGTATTCGCTTCCATCGTCCTTTTTAAAGAAGTTAAACCTCAGTAAATGGAAGATATATATTAGTGGTCAGGATTTAATAACACTAACAAAATATTCCGGGTATGACCCTGAAGTGAGTTGGAACGATAGTAATTCGAATACAGGATCTGATTATGGCAGTTACCCACATGTGAAGTCTTATACTATAGGAATGAATATAGAATTTTAATCTAAAAATTTTTATAACTAATGATCATGAAAAAACATAATTACATATTTTTTATTGTCCTGTTATTTATCTCGGCAGCATGCAATAAACTGGACGAGAATCCGATAGGGGTACTTGCCCCGGAATCGTTTTTTAGGAACAAAGCAGATGCAGAGGCATCAATTATGGGTGCTTATGCTTCAATGGTTAATATAGATGATTATGGTGCACGCTATTTTTATTTGAGTGAACCTCCGAGTGATTTGACGATTGCTCCATACGATGCGAGTCTTATTGAAATTAGTAGCTTCGATAATGACCCGAATGAAATGACAACTGGTAAATGGTGGATTGCTGTATATAAGATCATCGGTGCAGCAAACAACGCAATTAGCGGGATTCCTAATATTAAAGAATCTGATGAAGTGAAGAACCGACTAATGGCTGAAGCCATGGCAATCAGGGCGCATACCTACTTTAGGTTAGTGAGGATTTATGGTGATGTTCCATATCTCGGTGAATTCGTTAATGATCCTGCTACTGTTAAGGATATTACCAGAACTCCTGTGGCTGAAATTTACCAGCATATTATCAATGACCTGGAGTTTGCAATTCAGCATTTACCTAATTCCTATTCAGGAGATACACGTAGTAGGGTTACTAAAGGCACGGCATATACTATTTTGGCTGATGTATACCTCACCTTAAAAGAATGGGGAAAAGCCGCCGAAAATGCTGAATATGTTATTAACCATGCCACAGACTTTGGATATGGACTGGTCGATGATTTTAAAGATTTATTTGATGCTTCGTTAAATCATTTAAAAGAGAATATCTGGATTTGTGATTTTAGTTTTGTTAATAATTCATACCCTTATGATTATAATTATTTAGGCGCTTTATTTTCAGTATCAGGGTCTGATTATGGTGGTTGGAGTACGTTTACTTCAAATGTAGCGACATTAAACAGCTTTGATAACAGGGATTATAGAAAGAAAATATCATTTTTAACCGAAGCTCCTTATAAGGGAGTAATAAAAAATTATACAGAATTTGGATGGCCCCTACCTCATATTAATAAATGGTATGGTTCGTTAATCGGAACTTCTCAGGAAATTGGTTATCCAACCGATTTGAATGTTAATGTTTATAGGTATGCCGAAGTATTGTTAATTGCATCTGAAGCATTAAATGAAATAAATAGTGGACCTACTGCCAAAGCTTACGATTACATCAATCAGGTTCGGGCTCGGGCACGCAATTACGGAGGTACTATGACAAATTTCCCTGCCGATCTTCAACCTGGCATGTCACAGGAAGAATTTTTTGATGCTGTCATGGAGGAACGCCGCGTGGAATTGGCCTTTGAGTGTAAACGATGGTTCGATATTTGTCGTCGTAATCTGTTCGAGAAAGTATTTGCCGGACCGAACTCAACAGAGCCACATACAACTTGGCAAAAATTATTACCAATTCCTCAATCGGAAATAGATATAAATCCAAACTTAACCCAAAATCCAGATTATAATTAAATCAATAAATGCAATCCGGGGTGAGATAGGACCCCGGATTGCATTCTCTTTTTGGTTTAATACCCAGACCCTTGGGGCGGTTCCGTTTTCGTCCTGTGCGTTAGCTTTTTCGATACCTCGCGGGCTTGCCCCGAGGTAGTCCATTTTTTGATTAGGAAGCAGCATTCGAATTAAGTTAATGTAGTAGAATAAAAAACTTACGAAAATATTTTTTAAATTAAAATCTATAGAAAAATGAGAAGTACCATATCATTAAGTTTTCTTTTATACTTTTTATTACCAGTAAATATTGGATCATCCCAGTCATTACAAAGACTTGAAGTAAGTAATAAAAGAAAAAAAGTCACTGGATTTCTTGCTATATGGCTGCTTATCCTGTGTTATTGCACCCCCTGTTTGGGGGAAGGAATTAAGCCATTACGAACAGTCGCTGATTTAAATATTGGTGAATCAATTAAATTGAAGTTAACAGACGGTGACTCAGTTGAGGTTACTTTACTTGATACAGAAGCCGTTTTTGACAAGTTAAGAAATGCTGTCCGGTCTGCCAGGGCGAAGGTTTCTGTAAATGGGCACGAGGTCTGGCTTGATGTAGCAAATTATAACCTGCCTGTCACTGTTGGAAACGTCCAGATTGATTGTCCGGTAATAAAGGCATATTCTGCAAAGTCCTCACATCTCAGGTGGGGATTGAAAAAAGAAGCGAGGCTGAGGGTTTGGCCAGCCGGCTCCCCTTACATAACCCCGGGAACATTTGTATATCCGATAAAACAACGATTGTTTGCCAGCGATACTCAAATGGGGAATGAACCGGCGTATGTTGATGGGACAGAAGATCCTGTTAACCCTGATTATTCATCAGTCTATTACCATTCGGCGCTTGATTTTGGTGGTTCTGAGGGAAAAGAAGAAATTGTCTCTTCGGTGGACGGATTAGTAATAACATCAGGAGTCTATACGATAGATGGAGCAAGAGACCTTCCCGATAAAGGATCATATGATGCAGTTTATGTTTTGGACAAACGCGGGTGGTATCATGGTTTCTTCCACCTTTTTAGTATTGACTCAGCGATCAAGCCTGGAGTGAACGTAAAAATGGGGCAGAAAATCGGGACAATCGGGAAAGAAGGGGAAAGTGGCGGATGGGTCCATCTGCACTATGTAATCAAGTGCAGGCAGCCTTCAGGGGAATGGGGAGACGAGTATGCCTATCCATTTATCTGGGAAGCCTATAGAAATCAGTACAACCCCGCGATTATAGCAGTTGCCCGCCCACACCAATTGGTTCCGGTCGGGAAAGTGGTTGTGCTTGATGGAAGAAAATCCAAAAGCTTTGAAGGGGAAATTACTTTGTATGAATGGCTTTTTACAGATGGGTCGAAGGCTTCAGGAGCTTTACAGGAACGCAACTACGAAAAGCCTGGAACCTATAGCGAAGTATTAAAAGCAGTTGATTCGAAAGGAAATATAGACTACGATTATGCAGTTATCCAGGTAATCGATCCTAACGATCCTTCCGCCTTACCTCCAACCATACATGCCAGCTATTATCCAACGACCGGTATCAGGGCCGGTGATCCTGTTTCTTTTGTTGTAAGGACTTTCCGCATAAACGACGAAGGAAGTGAGAAGTGGAATTTTGGAGACGATAGTCCTGTTGTTGAAGTTAAGTCAGAATTGCCGGAGAACAGTGTAAAAGGGAAATATGCTGAAACTATCCACCGTTTTGAAAAACCGGGGCATTATATTGTCCGTGTTGAAAGAACAGGGAATAATGGTTACAAGGCTATCGCCAGTTTGCATGTTCAGGTTTTTTCAAAATGATATAAAATGATTCAGATTATTAATCTGTAAAATTTTAATAATGAAGAAATTATCAATTACAACACTTTATTTCCTGATGGTTTTATCCGTTTTTTCGCAAGGGAAGCTCGAACCGGCACAAGGAAATGAGAAAGTGCACCAGCCCCGGTATGGCCTGTTCTATGATAACCATACGATGCCTGCCGTTCCGGATGTTGGTGAAAATTTTGATGTTGAAGCGTTTACCGACAGGATCAAAGGTTGCGGCGTGGACCTGTTAACGTTCCATGCCCGGTGTAACCTTGGGAATGCTTACTATGACACAAAAATCGGGACGAAACACCCGTCGCTGAAATACGATTTATTTGGCAAACTGGCTGAATCCTGCAAGAAGAAAGACATTGCCCTGGTCGCTTATTTTAACGGTGGCATCAGCAGTGCGGAAGGCCTCCTTCACCGGGACTGGACCACCCTGTATTTCGACGGGCGGGAATACCGCGAACCGCGCTTTACCCCTTTTGTACGGACCATGTGCTACAATTCGCCATACCGCGACCATTTGATCGCTATGGTCAGCGAAGGAGCACACAACTATCCGGTAAGCGGCTTTTTTATTGACTGTCTGGATGCCTATCCATGTGTCTGCCCGGTTTGTGTAAAGGAAATGAAAGAGCGGGGGATTGATTGGAGCAACGAAGCCGAGGTTACCAGGTTCTCTGAAGCTTCGGCGCTCCGTCTGGCGCAGGATATTTCCAGAGCAGTCAAAGCAATAAACCCAGGTTTTCTCCTCTATTTTAATGGAATAGGATTTGAACAACAGGCTGGTCTGTGTACACATTTGGAATGCGAGTGCCTTCCCAATGGCTTCTGGGGTTATGAATATTTGCCAGTATTGTCACATTATATGCGCACCCTGGGTGACAAGCCGGTACTGAACATGACAGCCCGTTTTTACGATTGGGGTGATTTTGGCAGCCTTCGCCCGGAAGCGGCAATTAAATACGATCTTTTATATGGTTTGGCCAACGGGATGCGCCCCAATGTAGGGGGACATTTTCACCCACGAGGCGACCTCGAAACAGCCGTACTCGACCGGTTAGAGAAAATATACAAGGAATTGCAGACCATGGACCCATGGTTTGACCAGGCAAAAAACATTACAGAAATAGCCATCGTTTACCCCAAACCGAACAGCAACCTTCGCAACCAGGCCCGTGGCAGTGGGCAGCTTGGTGCAGCGGTGCGTATGCTGAGCGAGCTGAAGCAACAATTCGATGTGGTAACTGATTTCTCTGACTGGAACAAATATAGAGTCCTTGTAATTCCCGATGACATTACCTTTACCGACGAGGTCACCCGACGAGTCCGGGCGCACCTTGCAGCCGACAAGGCAGTTATTTCCAGCGGCAACTCAGGGCTGAATCCGGAAAAGACACAATTTGCACTGGAAAAAGAATGGGGGGTGAAATATATTGGGGACAATGACTTCGATCCGGCCTATTACACAGTGGGTAAAAACTTCAATGCCGGAATACCCGATATGCCGCTGTCGTTTTATTCTCCGGGTATCGATATGGAAGCCTTGCCAGGTACAAAAGTCGAAGCATACCTTGTAAAACCCTATTTCAACAAGGGTTGGGATGGCGAATATGCTTTTTATTATACTCCACCGGACAAAGTTACCGACATCCCGGCACTGAGCATTTGCAACAAAGTAGCACACTTCAGCCACAGGATATTTTCCGGGTACAACCTTCAGGCTCCTGTAGAACTGAGACGGTTGTTTGGGAATGTGCTGGAGAAATTTCTGCCTGAACCTGTATTTAAAACAGAAAACCTCCCATCCTATGCCAGGGCATTTGTGACGGAACAACCCGGAAGAAGAATGGTGCATCTCCTTTCTTATATCCCGGAGCTGAGAGGGGAAAAGACCCAAATGATCGAAGAACCGATAGAGCTTCATGATGTGAAGATTGCACTTCGTATTGACGGAAAGGCACCAAAAAAAGTTTACCTGGCGCCCGATAAAACCACCCTTCCGTTCACCTCCAGTGATGGGTACGTGCATGTGACCATTCCGGTTAGCAAAGGTTATGGTCTGGTGGTTTTCGAACAGTAAGCATAATCGTTAAGTCAACCGAAAAGCAAACCGGATTTTATTGATAGAATAAAGAAAAGGAGATATTGAGGATTTACAGTTATAATTTTAAAAATAAAATAGTATGAATACATCTATTATTCCAAGACAAGAGTATTTTGACCGCATCGCGAAGTTTCAGCTTAATATCCAGGCTGCCGGTCTTGATGCGTGCCTTGTGCATGCCAACGAGGCGGATATGGCCAATGTGCGTTATTTAAGTGAATACTGGCCGACTTTTGAAGCCGCTGCCGTATTTGTACCAGCCAAAGGCGAAGCCGTTCTGCTTATTGGCCCTGAGAGCGAAACCTACGCCAGGCAACGCAGTGTACTGCCGGACATTGAAAAAATGGTAGAATATCGCGAATCAGCAGAACCGGAATACCCGGATATCAAAGTAAGCAATTACAGGGATATTGTGGCAAAATATACCCCAACCGGCAAAATTAAGAAACTCGGTATAGTTGGATGGTCTATTACCACGTTGCCTGTTTACATGTCCTTAAAAGAACAGTTGCCCGAGGTAGAACTGATCAAGGCGGATCACACATTTTTGCCTTTACGTTTCATAAAAAGTGAGAACGAACTCGGCTGTCTTAGGAAAGCTTTTAATATTGCAGAACTGGCTGTAGATGCGATCATCAACGAGATAAAACCGGGGATGACCGAACTTCAGGTAATCGGTATTGCCCAGCGCGAAATATACAGGCATGGGGGTGAATACGAAGGACATGCCCTTTATTGCTTTTGCGGTCCCGCAACAAATAATGCCATTTCGAGGCCGACTAATAATAGAATCATCGAAAATGAGGTGATCCAGCTAAATATCGGGGCCCTGGTCAGCGGATATTCATCCAGTGTCGGGCTACCCATCTCTATCGGGCCATTACCTGAAAGAAAGAAAAATTTGGTTGAATTTGGTCTGGAGGCACACCTGAAAACAATGGAATTTTTGCATGCGGGGGTACCAGCAGCCGAAGTAGTCAGAAATTATGAAACATGGGTCAGGCAGCGTGGATTTGGTAAATACATGCTCTACGGGCCATGCCACGGGCTTGGTATGATGGAAGTAGAACAGCCCTGGATGGAGTCGGTTTCCAATTACGATTTAAAAGCCAATATGACCTTCCAGGTTGATACTTTTTTTTATGATCATGATTTTGGCCTGCGCTGGGAGAATGGCATCGCCATTACAGATAGTGGAGTAGAAAAATTCTCCTCCCAATTTATGAAGATCATCGAGATTTAAACAAACTATTAATAGTAACTAAAAGAAAGGATCGGATTATGTATTATGAAATGATGTTCCCGGATCAAATCAGGGACGCGATTAAAAAAAACACCCCGGTAGTTCTTGCCCTTGGTGTATTGGAATACCATGGAGAGCACATGTGCCCTGGCGTAGATACTCTGGTTGTAGTTCGTGCCATCAATATGCTTGAAAAAGAAATGCCCATGGTGGTGTTGCCGCCCTTCTACTATGGAGCTGGCAGTTATGTGGTCGAACCACCCGAGAATAATGGAACTGTGCACGTGGACTCCCAGGCACTGGTACCCATTGCCAAACAACTGTTTTATAACCTTCTGAGGATAGGGTTCCGCAATATAAATGTTTTCATTCACCATCAAAGTGAAAACTTCGCAGACGGAATGCCTACCGACCTGGCTTTCAAACTGGCTGCCAAACAGGAAACTTTCGCATTCCTTGAAAAGCAACGAGGAGAGTCATGGTGGGGGGATAATTCATCGGCCGGTTATTATGAGAGCCATGCGGCGGGTGGCAACCCATTTAACTGGATTAAGATCAGGCCGTTTATGAGTGCAGACGTACAGCAAATGTACCCGATTGACCATGCAGGTGAACAGGAAACATCGCTGATGATGGCTTTTTGTCCTGAAGGGGTAGATATGAAGCGTTTCTCTGGCGAAAAGTGGTATGTACAATCCGCTAAAAAAGCTTCTTTGGAATATGGAAACAAGGCCAAAGAATTAATCTTAAGGGATATGAAAAAAGCTTTGGAGAGTTAATAATGACCGGACAGGAGTTAATTGATATAATGGATCAGGCAAACCGCCGTGTACATATTGTTGGTTCCCCCGAAAACGGGATCATCGCTGCCTTGGATTTGGAAGGACGGCTTTTCGCAGTGCTTAACGGCAGGGTTCTGAACCGGGTGGTGCAGGCAGCTATCCTGAACCGTAGCGACAAGACCACTTTCCTGAATCCCGGTGGCGATGCCTTATGGCCTGCCCCTGAAGGTAGCTGCCTGGGGTACGAATATGGCTCAGGGGAATGGAGGGTCCCTCCTGCAATAACAGGTGCAGTTTGGAAGGTTGCAGAACAGCCGGAAAACAAGACTGTGATTAGGGCGGAAATTGACATGGTCAATAACCGTCAGCTTGGCATTCCATGTGAATTTGAACGGCACATAAAAATCAGGCATACTGCGTCCGCATTGATGCAGAACGTGACTGAAGTTATCCGGTATATTGGAGCCAGGCCACTGGCTAAGGATGAATTTCTGCTGGCTCCCTGGTCGCTCTGCCAATTTGAGTCAGGTCGGGGGAAAAAGGTTATTTTGCCTCCACCGGCAGACAATGAAATCTGGGATATGTATGGTTCCAGCCATTCCAAACGCAGGCTCAGCAAGGATATTTATGTTGTTGACACAAATACCGAAGAGCGTTTCCAGTTGGGATTGGGTGCCGGTGTACCCTGGATAGAATTTGTCAGCGGGAACGAATTCCGGGTCAGGCGCTATGCAGGTGTATTGCCTGAAGGACAATATCCGATCGATATTTCAGATATTTCCCCGGGTCAATTACCATCCGGAAGGGGCGTTAACCTGAGTGTTTATTGTGACCCTTCAGGATTCATGGAAATGGAAGCCTGCGGTGGCTGCTCCGGTATCCTTGAGCCGGGAACAGAACTTAGTGTGAACATCATCACGGAATATTCTATGAATGCGGGATAGTTTGTTAATACTTAAATAATTGCATATCACGGAAGCGGGGTAAGTAAAAACCATAATCATTAATAAAAACCGAAATTAATTCAACGATAATGAGTACAAATCAAAAAAGTTTAGCTGTTCCTATGATCATCATCGGTTCAATGTTTGCTGTATTAGGCTTTGCCTTGGGAATAAATGCATTTTTTGTCCCTTTTGTAAAGGAAGCGTTTCATCTTTCCACGGCAATGTCCTATTTAATCATGACAGCGACATTCTTTTCTTTTGTCGTTTTTGGTATTCCATCGGGGATGATCATCAAAAAGATAGGGTATCGAAGGGGAATGGTTGTTGCTTTTCTGTTAATGGCCGCCGGATGTTTTTTAATCGCCCCGGCAGCGAGTATCATAAGTTTCCCGCTTTTCCTGTTTGCCTTGTTTGTCAGTGGCATGGGTCAGGCTTTACTGACCGGAGCCGTTAACACATACGTTACGATCCTGGGGTCTGTCGAGAGTGCGGCAAAAAGGATAAGCATTATGGGGATATGCAATAAATTTTCCTATGCAGGGGCTTCATTCATCCTGGCCTGGTTCCTGGACCTATCCGATGTCCGGATTAAAGACACCATTGCCCCGTTTTACCTGATTACCGGGATATTAATCATTATAGGCATTTTATCCTATTTTGCACCGCTTCCGGAGATTAAAGCAGAGGGTGAAGATCAAAATGATGATAACTCTCCGGTTTCAACTTATGCCGGTTCAAAAACAAGCATTTTTCAATTTCCTCATTTATTGCTGGGAACAGTTGCGTTGTTCTTAGATATGGGTCTCGAAACAATAGCGCTGGGAACAATTAATGATTATGCGACCATCTTAAATTTACCAACCCCTGAAAGTTATGTCTGGTTTACTTCGTTGGGAATGGTAATGGGCTATCTTTTGGGTGTTGCCTTTATCCCAAAAATTCTGAGTCAAAATACAGCATTAGTACTGTGTACTATATTGGGGGTTGTCACAACGATATCAATTGCACTCGTTCCAGCCGGTATTTCTATTTATCTGGTTGCCGTCCTTGGCCTGGCCAATTCCTTGTTATGGCCGGCCATCTGGCCTCTGGCAATTGCCGATCTTGGTAAATATACCCAAATAGGGTCTTCATTTTTAGTGATGGGGATGATCGGAGGAGCTATTTTGCCGTTAATATTTGGTTTTATTGCAGATACTTCATCCTATCCGATGGCTTATTTTGTTTGCATACCTGCTTATTTGTTCATCCTGCATTTTGGAACGTCAGGGAGTAAAATCAGGACGAATTACAGCGCTAATTAAACTAATGAAAAAAAAGTACACCATAGGATTGGATTACGGTACCGATTCGGTCCGTTCACTGATTGTTGATGTAACCAGCGGGGAAGAAATCGCAAGTTCGGTTTTCAGTTACCCCAGGTGGGAAAAGGGATTTTACTGTGATCCGGCTATTAATCAATTCCGGCAACATCCGTTGGATTACCTTGAAGGTTTGGAGTATACCTTCCGGGAAGCCCTTGGAAAGGTATCTAAAGACGTTGCTGAAAAAGTGATCGGTATTTCTATTGATGCCACCGGATCAACACCTGTGGCCGCGGATGAAAAGGGTACTCCGTTGGCGCTAAAAACTGGTTTTGAAGAGAATCCCAATGCCATGTTTATGTTGTGGAAAGACCACACTGGGTTAATAGAAGCCGGAGAGATTAATAACCTGGCACGAAAATGGAAAATAGATTTTACTCGCTATGAAGGTGG
Organism: Prolixibacteraceae bacterium; assembly: GCA_003506435.1. Classification (GTDB taxonomy): domain Bacteria; phylum Bacteroidota; class Bacteroidia; order Bacteroidales; family Prolixibacteraceae; genus GWE2-42-39. Next base: position 9,088 of record DOAQ01000042.1, on the reverse strand, counting down.
AATTTATTCATCAGAATGGTTTTGGGCCAAGATATTGCATGTACTTCGAATCGATGCAGAAGTGAGGGAAGCTGCCTACTCATGGGTAGAACTATGTGACTGGATACCTGCTGTGTTAACAGGACGCACCAACCCGTTGACATTAAAAAGGAGTCGGTGTGCGGCAGGTCATAAGGCCATGTGGCATAAGGATTTTGGCGGCCTTCCTTCCGAAGCTTTCCTGAGCAAACTGGATCCGTTGCTCAAAGGATTACGGGACCGTTTGTATAAAAAAACTTTTACCTGTGATGTGGCTGTCGGCACATTATCGCAGGAATGGGCTGTCCGGTTGGGATTAGCTGAAGGGGTAACCGTAGGGGTTGGTACCCTTGATGCCCATGCAGGGGCATTAGGTGCAGAAATTACTCCCTATTATATGTGTAAAATATTGGGAACTTCTTCGTGCGATATGCTTGTTTTACCAACGACAGAAATGGGAGATAAGCTGGTTCCCGGAATATGCGGACAGGTGGATGGATCCATAATATCTGGAATGATTGGTCTGGAAGCAGGGCAACCGGCTTTTGGTGATCTTTATGCCTGGTTTAAAAAGATATTGCTATGGCCCGTTGAACAAATATTGTTTCAAACAGAAATAGTCGGTGAAGCAATCAGAAATAAACTTAAACAGGAAATAGCCGATAAAATAATTACAGAACTTTCAAAAGAAGCTGCCCTGATTCCCATTGATGAGTCTGGTGTGCTTGCAATTGACTGGATAAACGGGCGGGGTACCCCTGATGCTGAAGAAAACCTAAAGGGAGTGATTGCCAATCTCAGCCTGGGAACTGATCCTCCACGCATTTTTCGTGCCTTGGTTGAAGCGGCAGCTTTTGGCTCCAAAACAATTGTGGACCGGTTCATTAGTGAGGGGGTTCGCATTGACGGAATAATTGCGTTGGGCGGTGTGGCTAAAAAATCACCCTTCATCATGCAAATTGTTGCTGATGTTTTAAATATGCCAATCAAAGTAGCCCGGTCAGGCCAGGCCTGTGCTTTGGGGGCCGCTATGGCCGCTTCTGTTGTTGCCGGATTCCATAAAACAATACAGGAAGCACAGAAAAGGATGGGAGGAGGATTCGAAACCACCTATTATCCTATTCCTGAAAATGTAGAACGATACTTGGTGATGTATCAAAAATACCTCCGACTGGGAGCTTTTATCAATCTCTCACTGAACAATTAGGACTATGAAATAGATAACCTTGAATTATTATACAATTTCAAATAATACATAATGCTAAGCAATAATATTAAATGCAATGAAACGGAAATTAATATTTGTCACCTTTATTTTTGCCTTTTTGATGCCGAAAGGTAATGCACAGTCTACCTATACAGCCAATGAAGCTTATGAGTTGATTAGTACAATTAAGTCGCAGCCTTTTATACACATCACACATCCCGATGCACAGTGGTTTCCTTCTGCCGGGCTTGGTTTGTTTATGCATTGGGGCATTCATAGTGTGGCAGCGTTGGACCCTTCTTGGAGCATGATCAAAAATTGCTTTTGGGTGAAATGCGACTGCCCAATTGCACCTGAAGATTATTACCGACTGGCCGAAGATTTTGATCCGGTAGCATACGATCCTGAAAAGTGGGTGCTGGCCGCGAAACAGGCTGATTTTCAGTACATGGTTTTAACTGCCAAACATCATGACGGCTATTGCCTGTGGCCATCGAAATACGGAGAATGGAATACCGGTAAATACATGCAGGGGCGCGATCTACTGAAACCGTATGTGGAAGCATGCCGAAAATACAGAATGAAGGTTGGATTCTACTACTCCCCGCGTGATTGGGCCGACCCGGATCATAAAAATAATGCAAGACCCTGCTACAGGAACGAACAGCGTATTAAGAGTACAGTAAGATATTTGTTCGTGCGGTTTTCAACTGATAGAGAAGGAGGGGAAGCTGGCTGGACCGGGAATCTTTAATTTGAAAAAAAACGACGAATACAAATCAGGACATTGATGAACTTATAAACAATATTTCCCTCTTCCCAAATCCGGGAACTGATTTAATCACCATTAAGGGATTGGGCAAAGGAATTCAATGTGACAATTGTCAATATACTGGGCATGAACGTCTATTCTAAAGACGCGATTCATAGCGGATCTCAACTTGACATCAGTAAACTTAACGAGGGATTATATACAGTCATCTTTACCGATGATCAGATACATGTAGTAAAATTCGTAAAAAACTAAATACCTGTTGCCTATGGGGATAGATGAATAAAAATGAGCCTGAGCTTTTCCATTTTTAATCATAAAAGAAGGGTAATTTTCATAGGTTATTATCTTCTTTACCGGGCTTACCAGAAAAAATTTATCGTTTGCTTTTGTTGTAAAGAAAGCAAACGATTGAATAAAATAAAAAACTCGTCTTTAACGAAAATAATGTATCCGAACAACCGCATGAACAGTGAAGCCCTTTCAGGAATATTGTATTCTCTTATAGAAAGATGAAATTTTAATAATCACCCAATTCTTTCAGAAAAACAATATGATTTAATCTCCTTTGGGTTAAAATTTCCCGCTACATGCGGAGGGGTAGTTCATTAACGTGATGATATTTCAATTTAGATTTTATTAAATTTTTATGAAAAATAATTATGAAAAAAATCGATTTTAATCAAATTTTCGGATTGTTTGACAAGAATTCTCGTTTCTCCAACATCGACAGTCCGATAAAAAAAAATACATATCAGAAATTTCTATTATTCCTCTCTCTGTTCCTTGCCTGTAATTTAATAAGCCGGGGACAATTTACGGTTTACCAAACATGGGATTTTGAAAATCGTTCTGTTGGGACTTATACAGATGCTATGGCTCTCGAAGATTTTGACATTGCTACTAGAAATGGAATTCCACATAGTTGGTTTTGGCTACACGGAGATCATAGTCGGATTACATCCGATGTTATAAATGGGGTAACAACAAAAGTTGCTGAGTCAATAGTACCAACAGACAATCCTTTTGATGGATTTCAGATAGAGGCGTATTTAGACACTTCTGTTATACAATTTCAGGAATTATATATATCATATAATCTTAAATTTAGTGCTAATGAATTACTTTCATCTAATAAAGGGAAATTAATAGGATTAAGAGCGCTACCTGAGGCAGATAAGAATAGCGACGGGTATATGGCACATGGTGAAGGTTTCTATTGCTGTCCAATGTTCCAAGCCAATCAAGTTATTGCTTACCATTATGATTGGACTGTTGATAGGCAAGGGAATGAGCCGGATTACGGTTATTTACCTTGGTCTGACGAAACAATGGATTGCAACCCTACTTATTTTTCGGCTGGAGTTTGGTATAATATAACGCAAAGAATCGTCCTTAATTCATTTACGGATGGAGTTCCTAACGCTGATGGGATAGAAGAAATATGGATAAATGGTGTTCAGATATTTCATGAGAATTATCTTATTTTAGTTGCCGATCAGGGCAAATGTATAAATGGTGTATCTGCAGCATTGTATACCAATTATACAACAGCAAACGAAACTAATTTTCGATTTGATAATATGGTAACTTGGGTTAATGTGAATGACCCAACTTACGGAACAAGGAATTTACACAATAGCGCATCGATACTGGCAACACCTATCGACCCTGTTACTGACCCTGTTGTGACCATTACAGCTACCGATGCCAGCGCTACGGAGCAAGGAGAAACAACAGGAACATATACTATATCAAGAGGAACCGCAACTTCTGGCAATTTGACGGTTAATTATGCTACACCCACAGGAACAGCTACTCTGACCACAGACTATACCTTATCAACTTCGGGTAGTGTAACAATTGCTGACGGAAATACTTCAGCCACGGTCACCGTTACCCCGGATGACGACGCTTCGGGCGAAGGCAGTGAAACTGTTATCCTAACCCTGACCACAGGCGCCGGATATACCATCGGTTCGCCATCATCTGCTACTATTACGATTACCGATAATGATGATGTTACCAATGTCGCCCTGAATAAAACCGCCACACAGTCAAGTACTGCGTATAGTGGAGTAGCCTCCCGTGGGGTAGATGGCAATACCAGCGGTTTGTGGGCCAATAATTTTGTTACGCACACAAACTCGGATATGAATGCCTGGTGGGAAGTAGATCTGGGGCAGGTTTACAACATCAGCTCCATTCAGGTGTGGAACAGGACAGATGGCTGTTGTATGGCGCGTATGGACAATTTCTATGTCTTTCTGGCCAATTCATTTACCTCTCAAGATCTCACAACAACCCTTAACCAAAGTGGTATCTGGAAGTCTTCACAGCAGACCACTTATCCTAATCCTTCCTATACCTGTAATCCAGGCACTTCGGGAAGATATGTCAGGGTCCAGCTTGGCGATCAGGCTGAATTGAATATTGCAGAGGTTATTGTTATGGGAAGCAGTGCATCATTACCGACTGTGACTATTGCGGCCACCGATGCTGCTGCCGGAGAAGCAGCAACCCCGAACACGGGGACATTTACGGTAAGCCGTACAGGGTCAACTACGGCCGCCCTGACTGTAAACTTTTCTGCACCAACCGGAACGGCTACCCTGACCACCGATTATACATTATCGCCATCGGGCAGCGTGAGCATTCCTATTGGGAGTTCAACCGCGACGGTCACCGTTACCCCGGTTGACGATGCTGCTGTCGAAAGCAGTGAAACTGTTATCCTGACCCTGGACACAGGTACCGGTTATACCATTGGGAGCCCTTCGGCAGCTACCGTTACTATTGCTGATAATGATTTTACCAATGTCGCCCTGAATAAAACCGCCACACAGTCAAGTACTGCGTATAGTGCAGTAGCCTCCCGTGGAGTGGATGGCAATACCAGCGGTTTGTGGGCCAATAATTCTGTTACGCACACAAACTCGGATATGAATGCCTGGTGGCAAGTGGATCTGGGCGAAGATTATCAGATCAGCTCCATTCAGGTGTGGAACAGGACAGATGCCTGCTGCATGGCACGTATGGACAATTTCTATGTCTTTCTGGCCGATGCCTTCACCTCATACGATCTCACTACAACGATTAACCAGAGCGGTATGTGGTATGTTCACCAGACAACTTATCCAAATCCTTCATATACATGTTACCCGGATACAGAAGGAAGATATGTCAGGGTTCAGCTTGGTGATCAGGCTGAATTGAATATCGCAGAGGTCATTGTTACAGGTTACTCTCTGAAAAGTGCTGTTATAAATTCAGGAAATGAAGTTACCCTTACCAAAGAGCAAAACAAAAGCCGGATCAAAGTATTCCCCAATCCAGGTTCGACTACGATTACTGTTTCCGGATTTAGCAAGGCATTGGAATTACGGATACTGGATGTTCTGGGCAAAGATGTTTACAGGGTCGAGAATATATCCAACAGTGCCGAAGTTGATGTCAGCAACTTCCGAAAAGGGATGTACCTGATCATACTTAAAGAAGGGAATAATCATCATTTAACAAAATTTATGAAAGACTAAGTGCTTAAAAGGGACCATCCCAAACGGGATGGTCCCTTTATCAAACAGGTGGCAATTACTATTTGAAATTTAATAAGAAAGATAACATGAAAAAGAAAAAGATTCTTCAAGTGCTGTGCATAATTGCAGTGTTCCTGTCATTTACAGCTTCAGGACAGACTTTGCCAAGACTTGAAGTGGTTAGTAACCATCGTTACCTGGTTCAGGATGATGGTACACAAGAAGGAAAGCCATTTTTCTATTTAGGAGATACTGCCTGGGAGTTATTTACCCGGTTGACTAAACCCGAAGTTGAAACGTATTTTCAGGTTCGAAAAGAGCAGGGATTTAATGTGATAATGGCCATTTTGCACAATGAACCAAGCTATTGATGGAACACCTGAACAAAATCAATTCCGGGAACCTGTTGTTGCTCGGCCGGGGATACCCCTGTGTCTGGTTGTTGTTTTTGCTCAAAGCCAAAGCCATTGAATTCTGTGTCCATCTGAAAGAAGACTGGTGGCTGAAAGTTAAAGACTTTACCGAAAGCCCGGAAAAAGAAAGGATCGTAACCTTTACCTTACCCAAAAAGGATCGGAATAAATTGAAGGATTTTCCGCAGATGCAGGATACAGAAATAACCTGTCGGCTGATAAAAGTAGAACTTAAAAATGGAAGTTGTCAAAAGTCGATTGTTGAAAAGAAAGAACGACCCCATGTAATTGGTAATCAATAAATAGGTATCATTCTTTCAAAAAAAATAAAAGTTTAAACAAGTTCTATTTGAAAAACCAACTTAATGACAACCAATGATTATCAATAACAAAAGAAGTTCAGGTGGATATTTTTTAAAATAACAATTTTAAACAGGCTTTTATTGTGGCAAGATAAAAAGTAATTGGGGTTTGGGGCAAAGCCCCGTTAATCGGATCATTTAGCTGTAAGATCGGATATTCATTTAGATTTTGAAAAAGGGAGAATTTAAAGTGTTTAACTTCAATTAAAAATCAAAAATCATGGCAAAAGTTGGAAACAACATCGTGACGACAGGCCTCAGCGGGAAGCTGGGGAACCTGATCGTATTCCGCAATCGTGGCGGAAAAACTATTGTATCGAAAACTCCCCGTAAGAAGGAGCAGGAACCAAGCGAAGCGCAGGAGCAACATCAACTGCGTTTTCAGGAAGCAATTTTGTATGGAAAAACCTCTATTACTGACCCGCTGCAAAAAGCAGCCCGGCAACAATTTTCAGAAGCAGTAGCTTTGGCAAAACAGGCATTGCAAAAAGAATCAGAACGGCAGAAGTTTAAAAAACTCGCAAAAAAACAAAAGAAAGCAAGCGCATATGGCGCAGCAGTTTCGTATTATTACAAACAAATTCGTACCGGAGAATCAATCAATTGAAAGTTTCTCAACCACATCAACCATCTCTTACCGAGTGTCTTGGCCGTTCCATTGGATATTCGATATTCCTTATTCTATATTGGGATTTTTTCTTCCGGCTGTTAAACCCGTCCCCCGCAACCCATAGCAATATTGAAAACTGCAACTTTCTCCGGCTGTCCCATTCATCATTCAAAATTCAACATCCATCATTCGGGAACTCCGGATACTCACTGAAAACTGTGACTGCCAACTGCGACTGTTCACTATCTGGGATTTGGAATTTGAGATTCCCTTCGTGTCCTCGCGTCTTCGTGTTTAACCGGCTGTTGGCTTTTTATTTGGTTATTCGATATTCTTATTGGATATTGGACATTTTTCTTCCGGCTCTTCTTCTGCGACAGAAGAGCTTTTTTATCTATTTACCAATTTTTCGGCTTTTCATGTCTCCCCCGTTGGGAATCCCGAACCATCGTGATAGAGGGGTTATATCTTTCCCGGCGCAAACAAATTCCGTATTTCAAACCAAGCCTGTGGTTGCGCCGCAATAACATGATCACATCAAAAACCCCGGACGTTGCCCGGGGCTAAATTATCCTGCGCCTTCAGCGCGTAAAACCAAAAATCACCAATTAACCATCGAACAATTCAACAATAGACCAGTTCCTCTACTCCCAAATTTCTCCCCTTTTTTCTAGGGGAGATGTCCGTCAGGACAGAGGGGTTAACAATTAAACAATCAAGCAATTCAACCATTCAACCACCTTGCCGTTTTCCCAAGTCTCCCCTTGGGGGAGATTTAGAGGGGCCTTTCCCATCTCTCCCAGTCTGGGGAGATGTCCGTCAGGACAGAGGGGCAATAGCTATTAAACTTGAAGCCTGTATCCCAAAACTATAACTTTCCCGGACAGAAGAATTAACAATTCAACAATTTATCCATTTATCTGATATCTAATGACTGGTATCTGCACATCAAAGCCTCATCAAAGGCACAGATAAAGCACTGTGAGAGTACTAAAATGATTAATGTAATAATGGGATTTTAACTTAAAACAAGTTCAAAACAAAAGCGCCTAAATATTGAATTTAAGCGCTTTTTTATGGTACCCAGAACAAGACTCGAACTTGCACATCCTTACGGACACTAGTCCCTGAAACTAGCGTGTCTACCAATTCCACCATCTGGGCTTGTTTGAACGTGAGTGCAAAACTATAAAAATTCTGAAAATGCAAACATTATTTTCTGAAAAAATTGAACTTATTAGTGCTGGTATTCTGCATCATACTTGCATTCAGATACTTTGTCTTCCGAATCAAGGTAAAAAATAAATTTTTGCCTTTTCTCAACCGAAGGACTGACCATCGGATCAAGTGTGGTAACTCCCTTATTTATAGCTGTACTGCGCAATATTTTCGTTTGGGTATATGCAACGTACTTTTTATCAGACGAAAGCGGAACGATTACTCCTTTCTGTCCAAAATATTCATCCAGTTCGGTTTTGCTCATTCCTTTGAACTGTCGGGTAAATTTCGATTGCATGGAGCAAGACAGGCTGGCAACCAGTATCAGATAAACTATTGTATAGCGAATGATTTTCATGACGCTTTTTTGGTTTTTATTCCGTCGGCAATTAATTGGCGGGCCTCCTGATTTAATATGGATGGAAGCTGAATTTCGCGCGATTCAAGGCTTTTCAGCCACGAATTAATCTCTTTTGGCAGAAGAGTATACAGAACATCCCTGAATTCGTCAATCTGTTCGTCAGAATAATCCGTACCGTTCCTGCCTTTGAAACGGTCCAGTTCTTCGTCTTCAAAATAAACTATTTCCTGTGATTTTACGATAAGCTCTTCGAATTCGCATACTTCGTGTGCACCGCAACATTCCGACGGAATTTCGCGAACAGATTCCGGTACCGGTCCATTGACCTGTTCGTTTTTCTTGTTTAATTTCAATACCAGAAATATTCCTGCGGCCAGCAAAACAAACACAAATACAACTAATCCAATTAAAATTCCCATGGTGCAAAATTAGAAATCATTTCAATATATCCCGATTATAAATGTGATTTAGTCTTTTTAATAAAACACATAAAAGGCATCAATGTTTTGCTGTTACTTTCTGATAAACCGTATTTTTACCGTAAAATATCCGATATAAAACCTTTATATTGAAGTTGTTTAAAGTTGACGT
>DOAQ01000009.1 GCA_003506435.1 Prolixibacteraceae bacterium | reverse complement strand
GCGATATTGTTGCATATTATTAAATTATGAATTGTGAAATAGCCTTTAGTGCAACAGTACGCTTACCGATAACTTCTGGGCAAATGACATCGTCTGGCAACTGAATATGGCCTATAACATGTCAGTGATGATGCGCCAAAAGAAGGGAAAGTTCAAAAAACAGGAACACAGGACATTTATCGACTGGTTTATTGTAGTCCCTGCTAAAATAACCAGTAGCGGGTATCAAATAGAATTGAAAATGTTATGAACACCATTTTTACAAAGCTGACTGGGAAGAGTTTGACAGGCTCATCGAAGCGGCATAAAAACAGAAAGGAGGAAAATATGAAGGCCAATATGGGAGTGTACGAGAGATGTACGTTCATTTAGTTTAGTTATCAGCTAAAAAAGGGCATATCCCCGGCATAGGCAAAAAAAAACACAAGGTTCGAAGTGCAGAGTTAAACTAATTTAGCCGCAATCGACCATTTTTTGCCCACAAACCTAAGTATTTCAGTCCAAGAAATTCAAATTAGATTTTTAAAGTAAAATTTTAAACATATGAAATCCAAGTCACTTATTTTGAAATTTGCATTATCTGTGTCTTTGTTAGTTCCTTCAATGTTATCATTCTCTCAAAAATCGGGAAATAATAATCTAACAGAAGATTGGAGAAAAATGCACCAATCCAAGACCCGGGCATTAAAAGAGTTTAACGATGCAAAATTCGGGATGTTTATCCACTGGGGGCTTTATTCTCTGCCTGCCGGGATATGGAAAGGAGAAAAAATAGAAGGTCTTGGCGAGTGGATCATGTACGATGCCCAAATACCGCGGGAAGAATATAAGGAGATGTGCAACCAGTTCAACCCTGTTCAATTTAATGCCGAAGAATGGGTGAAAGCTGCAAAGATGGCTGGTATGAAATACATCGTGGCCATACCCAAACATCACGACGGCTTTGCCCTGTACGATTCCAAGGTGACGGATTATGACATCATGGATGCAACGCCATTTGACCGTGACCCAATGGTAGAATTGTACAAGGCTTGTAAAAAATACGGTATCAAATTTTCGATCTATTATTCCCATGCTACCGATTGGATGGATGGAGGCGATGCCGGTGTTGCAGATTATCTTGCCTCCCGCCCGGATGAAAAAGAAAAATCCAAATCTAACAAATGGTTGATATGGCCTTCCAATACATGGGATCCTGCCCCCGTAAGCTTCACCGAATATCTTGAAAGGAAATCCAAACCGCAAATGCAGGAACTATTGCATAAATTTCCCGGGATGCAGGAAATCTGGTATGATGTTCCCAGGCGAATGACAAGAGAACAGAGTTTTGAATTTTACAAACTGGTTTATGATATTCAGCCGGGCTGTTTAATAAACAGCCGCGTCGGGAATGATTTTGGCGATTTCTGGGTACCGGGCGACAATAAGATACCGGAAAGTAGGGAAGCCAAAGATTTGTACTGGGAAACCCCGGGTACATTGAACAACACATGGGGCTACAAAAGTTACGATATGGACTGGAAATCGACGGCAGAACTGATTTTTTGGATTACAGAGATTACCAGCAAAGGGGGCAATTACCTACTAAACGTGGGTCCTACGGGCGAGGGGATTTTTCCGGAAGAAAGTTTACAACAACTGAAAAAAATTGGCGAGTGGATGTCGGTGAACGGGGAAGCTGTTTACGGGACAACAAAATGGACAATCAACCACGAAGGGCCAACCAGCCTGTCGATGAAAAGTACGGAAGACCGTTCAAAGAAAGGCTTTACCAATGAATTCAGCTCGGAAGACTTTTGGTTTTCAGCAAAGGACAACTGTATATACGTGACCAGTTTGAAATGGCCAGAAACAAATGAGATATTAATAAAATCGATCACTCAACTATCGGAAGAAAAAAGAAAAGATATCAAATCTATTCAAATATTGGGATGTAGGAAAAAGATATTCTGGGAAATGAAAAATGAAGGGCTTCGGGTTTATTTACCTTCATGCAAACCAAACCCGAACGGATATGTTTTGAAAATTCGTGTGAGATAAAAGAATCTCTTTAAAAAATTTGAAACAAAACTACAGGTAATTCTTGAGCAAATGACATTCTTTGGCAACTTGGCGTTTTTGCCTATAACCTGTCAGTGATGATAAGCAAAAAGAAAAGTAAGTTCAAGCGGCAGGGACAACGGACATTTATTAATTGGTTTATTGCAGTGCCTGCGATGATAACACATCACGGGCATCAAAAAAAATTGAAAATCTATAGGTTGTCCCGCCTAAGCGGGAAGCACCATTTTTACAAAGCCGACTGGGAAGGGCTTGACAGGCTCCTCGAAGCGGCATAACAAAGAAAGGAGGGAAACATGAAGACCATCCAACCAATATACGGGCGAGGTACATTCTATTAGCTCATAAATGAAAATCAATGAGCATTTTATGCCCAAAAGACAAGGAATGAAAAATATTTTTGACTGGAGTTAAACCAAATTGGCCTCGAAAAAATAGTTTTTGTCTTATTGCCAGGGTTAGAACCGACTTAAACAAATCAATTTGGATATTCAATTAAAAAATCTATCAATGGAAAAAATAATATTATTCATTATATTAATGTTAGGGTTTATTCAATGTAATAATAATCCACCCGAGCTCCCAGAAAGCATAACAATTATTCCACACCCATCGGAGATAACCCAACATTCGGGGATTTTTATTTTAAATGCAAAAACAAGGATATCATGTAACTTTGAATTAGAGTCTATAGCATTGCAATTAGTGAACTTACTGAAACCCGCTACCGGCTTCGACATTGAGATAATAGAACCAACCCGTAAAAAAAACGTTATCGCATTATCGTTAGACAAAAATCTTAGCGAACTTGGTAAAGAAGGGTACAAGCTGGAAGTTAAAAACGACAGGATTGGTATTGTAGCGTATACCGAATCCGGTATTTTTTATGGTATTCAGACCCTTCGCCAACTTTTACCTTTTCAAATTGAAAGTACAAGCTGTTATGGGAAAGATATCAAATGGGAAATCCCCTGTGTTTCGATAACGGATAATCCTCGTTTTAAATGGCGTGGGTTAATGATTGATTGCAGCCGGACATTTTGGAGTAAAGAATTTTTAAAAAAGATAATCAGATTAATGGCGCTTTATAAAATGAATATTCTGCACCTTCACTTGACCGACGACCAAGGGTGGAGAATTGAAATTAATAAATACCCTGAATTGACACAAAAAGGTGCTCGATTTCCCGAAAAGTGGGGTGAACCGGAGGGACGTGATGGATTTTATACACAAGAAGATATAAAAGAAGTTGTATCCTATGCTGCAAAACATAATATTTCAGTGGTGCCTGAAATTGAAATGCCCGGACACACGCTTGCTGCTTTGGTTTGTTACCCTGAATTATCTTGTACAGGCAAATCTTTTGAAATCCATCCTTTTTTAAAAGGACCACATATTCATAAAGATATATTTTGTGCAGGAAATGAAAAAACCTTTGAATTCCTTGAAAATGTTTTATCGGAAGTATTTGTATTATTCCCTTCGAAATTTATACATATTGGAGGAGATGAAGCGCCCAAAATATGTTGGAAGGCATGTGAAAAATGCCAAAGCAGAATGAAAGCAGAAGGACTAAAAGATGAAGAGGAACTTCAAAGTTGGTTTATCAAAAAGATCGAAAAATTTGTAACCAATAATGGGAAGATACTGATTGGATGGGACGAAATTATGGAAGGGGGATTATCTAAAACAGCAACTGTAATGTATTGGAGAGGGAAGTTTAAAGATATACCGCTGGCAGCAACCAGCCATGGGAACCATATAATAATGTGCCCTACTACACATTGTTACTTTGATTATAACTATAAAACTATTTCAACGATTAAAGCATATGAATTTGAACCCATCCCTGATGGATTCATACAGGAACAAACAGAACTCATTTTAGGGGCACAGGCATGTTTCTGGTCGCATATAGACAGGACTGAAGATAAGGCGGAAAGGATGTTATTCCCAAGGTTATTTTCAATTGCCGAAGTTACTTGGAGCCCCAAAGAAAAAAGAGATACAACCCATTTTAAGGAAAGAGTCAATTCCCAGTTAAAAAGGATAAAGAAGCTTGGTATACATTATTATCCGGATTCGACAGTTATTTCAAACTGAAAATGACTGGTAAACAACGGGAAGAGCCCGTATCATAAAGAAATATGATGGCGATGAAAAGTTCATCAGCGGGAATTCATTTTCAGCGGTGTTGAACGCGATTGTTGAACTTTCTGGTATTTCAATTCAAAAGGATATGCCGATAAACTTTCCTGATTTTACTGAAAGTAGATGGGAAACCCGTAAACCTTATTTTGCAATTTAATATACAAGCCAATTTAAATCCAAAAAAAATGGCATTATGATTAAAGTTCAGGCAAGCGTATCAAAAGGATGGCTCCATACACAGGCGGTTTTGTCTTTAACGAAAAGTATTATTTAGATCCTTATTACCGGATGAAACAAGATGAAGCATGCCACAACTTAATTAATATCTGAGAGAAATTTTTAATTAATTGATTTACAATATTCAAATATTAATAAAACAACAATGATGAATGATAAAATGAAAAGCACAAAAGAAAAGGAGGTAATTCCGGCTGCTAGTTCAGGACAAGCTAAAATATCTGAAGAATTTATTACCATTCCGACCTATAAAATGGGAAAACCGGAACAGATGCTATGTAGTTGGATTATAAAACCAATATACAACTAGTGCATGATGTATGTAAAAAGAAGCAAGTAACATTTAGTGGCAAAAATGACTCTTCGGAAGTGATAGCTTTCAGTACTCCTGAGTTAGTAGAAGAAAAAGCTAAAGAAATTTTAAGAATATGATAAAAGTACAAGCCAGTGTGTCGAAAGGATGGCTGCATAAGAATGGTAGCTTTATTTTCGACCAGAAATATTACCTGGATCCGTATTACAGGATGAAACAGGATGAGGAATGCCGTCAGTTTATCAAAAAGACCTTCCCTGATTATCCGCTCTACAATATGGAGGACAACCTGGTCCAGGCGGAACATGTAGTCCCTGGGATGATGGTGGTGGGGGCAATTCAGCCCAATATGATCATTGCCGCGGCATTGGGTGCTGAATTTGTCTTTTACGCTGACCGGGATTCCGATGTGAAAGGATTTCCGTTACGGGACATTTCAGACCCGGCAGAATTATCACCTCCCGAAGAGGTTTTAACCCTTTCTTTTATAAAGGATTTAAGCAACAAGTACATTAACGCTCGGGAACATTACCCTGAATGCAGGATTATCCCACCATTTTTCTGGGATTTATCGGGGCGTGCCACTATTCATGGTATAGTGACCACATCCATGAAATTTATCGGTCAGGAAATATTTACAAAAATGATGAACGAACCGGAACTGGTCAAAAGTATCCATAGCTGGATTACACGGGTTTACATCACGGTGATCCGGTATTTCTCCGGATTGGGCAACCTCCCAGTGACCTCTGTTCATGTAGGAGAATGCTCGGGTACAATGCTGGATGAATATTCCTATGCAGAGTTTGTAACCCCTTATATCAGCGAACTGGGGCGGGAATTTGGGGCGATCCGTCTGCACAGTTGTGGGAACGCCGACCATGTGATGGAGCCGATTTGCCAGGTTGAAAACCTACGAGTTATTGATACCGGTTCAAATACTTCGTTGAAAGGAATCCGGGACCGCATGGGGCGGGAGTTTGAAATCAATGTTTTCCCGCCGGTTGAAGTGCTGCGGGAAGAAGCAAAGACAGAAAATATACGGCAGTGGTTATACCGGACGCTGGAGGACAATGACGGAGGCAACCTGAAAATTGAATATCACCTTGAACCGGATTACAACCTGGGAAACTGCCTGTTCATTCACGAAGAACTTGACCGGCTGGAGCTGGTGAAAAAAGGACGCCTTTATTAACCCTTTGAAAAGGTACATCATGGAACTTGCTTTTGGATTTATACTGGTTACACTTGCAGGAGGTCTGCAGGGGTCGTTTTTTTTGCCAATGACCTATACCCGGCACTGGAAATGGGAACACAGCTGGCTGGTTTTCTCTCTTTTTGCCATGCTTATCATCAACTGGTTAATTGCTATTTTGTTAATCAATAACCTGGGGGAGGTTATCCGTCAAATCCCCGGCGATACATTTTGGACCGTTTTGATTTCAGGAACGATTTGGGGGCTGGGGACTATACTTTTTGGAAAGGCCATGGAACAACTGGGCATGGCTCTGGGCTACCCGGTCATCATGGGGATCAGCGCGGTTGCAGGCATGGTTATTCCTGCCATCATCTTTTCATCGGAAATATTTCTAAACCTGAAAGGATGGATTATCCTTTTTGGTGCCCTGGTGTCTGTATTTGGAATAAAAATGTGTGCAAAAGCTTCGTCCAGAAAGGAAGGTGCCTCATCACCGGATGCGAAAATTTCGGCAAAATGGCTGACCCTCGGTATTATTTCCGGTTTTACCAGTTGCCTTCCCAACATTGGTGCGGCATTCAGCAATAATATCAAAGAAATAGCCCTGGCTGTGGGCAATAAGGATTATCTTGCATCAAACGTTGTCTGGTGCCTTTTTTTCACAATGGGATCGCTGATCAATGTGGTCTATACCCTGTATTTAATGCGCAGGGGAAAAGTCGGTAGCCTGTTGTTTCGTCAAAGCGGGAGGAACTGGCTGCTGATACTGGGCATGTCGGTCATGTGGATAAGCAGCCTGTATATTTACGGAATGGGTAGCTTCCTGTTGGGGAATAATATTGGTTTGATAGTCGGCTGGCCATTACTGGTGATATTATCCATCCTGATCGGCAACCTGTGGGGAATTTACCGGGGTGAATGGGCTTCTGCCACTGCATATTCAAAAAAATTGTTGAATACAGGTCTTCTTGTCCTGCTTGTCTCTTTGGTTATCATTGCCCTAAGCAATATTAAATATGTCATAGACTGAAATAGCTTGATACAAAAAAGTGTCAAGGAAATGAAAAAGTGAAAGAAGCCATATTTGATTTTTACTCATCCCGATGGACATCCAATGAGTTTTATTTAAAAATTTACAGTAGTGTCCGACTAAAATAAATATTAAGAAGGTACTCCCTATCGGTTTCCCTTCAAAGTTGTAAATTGATTTTTGCAGTGCGATGGTGCAGCATACGGTGGTGTAAAAGGAGAAGGTCGTGTTTTGGGAGGATTATTGGATGAATTCATGCTGAGAATGAATTTATTGATATCGGTATCATACCTGAATTAGATGGTCGAATTTATTATGCGTTAGATAAAACCAATAATTAAAAAAGAAATGAAAAACAAACAAGTAAGATGGTGTTCATTCCGAACCAAGAATTTTAGCCGTTATGTTTTTATCGTATTTGCTTCTTGTTTATGGTATTGTCTTAGTTCATGCGTTCATAATAGCAACTACTATACAAAAGCAGATTTTACAAAAACTCCAAAAATTGACGTACATATCCATTATAACACGTACAACGCAAGTTATCTGAAATTTGCCGATTCTTTAAATTTCAGATTGGTTTCACCTAATGTTGATCTGATAATGGTTGATGAGCAATTAGAAGGCTCGCATTACCTAAAACAGCAATTCCCCGATAAGTTTGCTTTTTGGGGTACATTCTCCGTAGATAATTTTGGAAAAGCCGATTTTATTGAGCGAACGATTGCCCGTATTGATAAATGTATGGAATATGGGGCTTTGGGTATAAAAATATGGAAGAATATAGGGATGGTGTTAAAAGATTCTGCAGGGCATTTTGTAATGGCAGATGATCCTGTATTTGAGAAAATTTTCAAGTATATGGAAGACCAAAATATTCCTGTGATGGCACATCTGGGTGAACCTAAAAATTGCTGGCTACATGAGGATCAGATGACTATAAATAGTAATCGTGCTTATTATAAAAGACACCCTGAATATTATATGTATTTACATCCTGATGCTCCATCTTATCAAACTCATATCAATACCCGCGACACCATATTGAGTCGTTATTCCAAACTCAGGGTAGTAGGGGCACATTTGGGCAGTTTGGAGTGGAGCGTGGATGAAATTGCTAAAAGATTCGATCAGTTCTCTAATTTCGATGTTGATATTTCTGCCCGCATTGGTCATTTACAATTCCAATCATTAAGAGACAGGGAAAAAGTTCGCAATTTCTTGATTAAATACCAGTACCGGGTGTTGTATGGGACCGATATGGATATTAACGATAACAATTCAAACTATCAGGTTGTTACATCTCGCATTTACAACAAATGGATGAAAGATTGGCTTTATCTGGCAACTGATTCAATTATCGAGATAAAGGAACTGAACGGTAAAAAAGTGAAAGGTTTACAATTGCCACGAAGCGTGATAGACAAAATATATTGCAAAAATGCAGAACGGTACTTCAAGTAAACGAACCAGAAATAATTAATATGGAACACATAAAGTCAGAGCGATTAGGTTCTTTGGATGTATTACGGGGTTTTGACTTGTTTTGTCTGGTATTTTTTCAGCCGGTATTTCGCGCATTAGCAAGCGCATCCGACTGGACATTGACCAACTGGTTGTCAACAAAGTTTATGCATGTATCTTGGGAAGGTTTTGTCTTCTGGGATATTATTATGCCTTTGTTCATGTTTATGGCTGGGGTTTCCATGCCGTTTGCCTTTACTAAGCACTTACATTCAGGAACCAAATTGCAATTATACAAACGGATACTGAAACGGGTGTTGCTGCTCTGGATTTTTGGTATGATGTGCCAGGGAAATTTGCTGTCATTCGACTCAGGTCGCATTTTCTTATTTTCGAACACGCTTCAGGCAATCGCCATTGGATACCTGATTGCAGCGGTGCTGCTGATGCACTTTAACCGTAATGGTCAAATCATGATAACAGCAGGTTTGTTGCTTTCATACTGGGCATTGCTTTCTTTTGTAAAAATCGGGGACTGGGGTGGCGGTCAGTTCGGACCGGATAATAACCTGGCCGAATACATCGACCGTGCAGTATTGGGACGTTTCCGTGACGGATCAACGGTGACCGTGACGGGAATTGATTTCGGAAAATACCGCTATACCTGGCTTGTCAGTAGCCTGAACTTTGGAGTTACGGTAATGACCGGAGTATTTGCAGGCCAGTTGCTGAAAGGAAGTTTATCAAAGGTTAAAAAACTTCAGTACCTGTTAGTAATCGGGGTGGCATTGATTGTTGCAGGACAACTTTGGGGTTTGCAAATGCCCATTATCAAAAAGATTTGGACCAGCTCGATGACCTTATATAGCAGTGGAATTTGCTTTTTACTGATGGCGCTGTTCTATTTTCTGGTTGACTACAAGAATTATGGCAAATACCTGAACTGGTTAAAAATATACGGTATGAATTCGATTTTGGCCTACATGCTATATGAAATATTGGATTTCAGCAGTTTAACAAAGTCTGTTTTTCATGGGATGGAACAATTCGTGGGCAATTACTACACAACGCTAATCAGGCTGGGTAACGTGTCCATCATTTTCTTTATCCTGTGGCTGATGTACAGGAAAGGAAGGTTCTTGAAAATATAAAGAAAATTGAATCATGGATTTTAAAAGAACATTTTTTTGTATTTAGTCATTACTTTTTTGTATTTGACATCAAATAAATAATAAACAAAAACAAATTGGCTATGAAGATATTAATATTAGTTTATACAGTTTGTTTATTCTGGATAACCAATATTGGCCAATCCGGTTTTAACGGTTTGGGAATAAACATGGGGAACCTGCACATGTTTTCTGATGCAGAGAGCAGGTCGGTTAGTCCAGAGTATTTTACAGGGGAGAAAGGCAATGGTGGCATGGCAAAACCAGAGGATGAAGTTGTCGGTATTAATGGGAAAGGGTATTTTGTAGGTGTTTACATGGCTTGGGGCATGCATAACACCGGATGGTGGGGCGAAGGCAAAATCAAATTTTTCATTGACAGGGACAGTAAATTTACGACCATCTGCTGGAACAGCACCGAAAACTATTTTTGCGGGTCGTATGGTTTCGACAGGAACAGCCAGTATAAAGAATATTGTATGCCGTATGTGGGTCTTCACCAGGTAAACCGCTCCGACGCGACCCATAAATCGCAGCAGCGGTTTGGCCTGTATCGCTGGCATGTCACAGACCCGATGCGTTTCAAAAAAGTTTTAAGGATTACCATGCAGGGTTTGTGCTGGCGGCACGGGGGGCCGGTGCTTGCCCCAGAAGTCGGGTATTTCGTTGGTCATCTTCTGGTACCAGGCCGAGCCCCATGCGAGATTCCCGGAGTTCCCAGCATGGCAGGCGTTGGAAGTCAATTGAACGGGACAATGTTGATAAACTTAAAATAACAGGTAGATGGAAAAAAAATGCGGCATGGTAATTTTCTTTTTATTGGTCTTATTGCAGGCAACTGCTCAGGATAAAATAGAATTTAAATTGAAAAAAGATTCCGTTGAAACAACCGGAAGGATAAAACTGGCTACCGATGTTTATTTGCCGGATGAAAACAAAACATACCCAGTCATACTGGTGCGGACACCATATCAAAAGGAAAATTTTCAAAAAAATGCGATAAAGTTCATAAAACAGGGATATGCCGTTGTGGTTCAGGACTGCCGGGGAAAGTTTGGTTCCGGGGGAGCGTTTTATGCGTTCAAAAACGAAAGGGAAGACGGATTAAAAACAATTGATTGGATAAAAAAACAACCGTGGCATAACGGGAAGGTTGCCGGGTATGGGGGAAGCTACGTCGGATACACACAGTGGGCCGTCTCAGACCGGCTTGATGTGGTTTGCGCGGTTATGACCAGCGCCGATATTTATGATCTGATCTACCCTCAGGGGCTGTTTTCACTGGCCACCGCATTTAACTGGGGCTTTGAGGTCGATGCCCGGACGATGAACCCCATATCCTCAGGTAAAATACTGAAAAGCTACTGGCACCTGCCCTTGTCGACAGCCGATGACTCTACTTTTAAAGATAACCGTTTTATAAATGACTGGTTGCTGCATGAAACCAGGGATATCTACTGGATATCCTTCAACCACCGGGGCAATGCCAAAGGTCCGGTTTTGTCAATAGCCGGATGGTATGATATTTGTTTACTGTCCCAGATCAACGATTTTCTTTCCATCGACAAAAGAAACGGTCATCCGGGCAGTAGGTTGATCATCGGCCCCTGGTGCCACGGACCGCAGTCGTACCGGAACGAATACGGGGGGCGCGATAAGACAGGGAACAGGGAAGCTTTGATGGAGCGGTTCCTGGCCTGCAATATAAAGGGGGAACATGAAGATGTATTGCAGTCACCATTTACCGGGCATAAATACAACTTCTTTATTATGGAACGGAATGAGTATTTTGGGAGCGAATCGTGGCCACCCAAAGAGGTAGAGAAGGTTGATTATTTCCTGGGTGAAAATAAAATCCTGACGAAAGCGCCGGACAAACCAGTCCAACTGAAATTTGAATATGACCCCCTGGATCCCTATCCCAGTCTGGGCGGAACTTTCCTTGGGCGGGCTGTTGGCCCGGCAATTCAGAATACAAACACAGTCCGAAAGGATCAATGGGTGTTTGAATCAGAAGTCCTTGATACCCCATTGACCCTGTTGGGGATTGTTTCAGCATCGTTGTATGTAAGTAGTACAATGGAACAAACCGTTTTCATGATCCTCGTCCAGGATGTTTTTCCAAATGACACCATCATCAACATCCAGGAAGGGGGCAAACAGGTAAAGATTGTCAATAACAAGGCGACCAAAATTGAACTGGAATCCTGGCCTACCGGCTATCAGCTTAATCCCGGGCACAAACTCCGGATTGTGATTACCTCCGGCTGGTTTCCCCGGTACAACCGGAACTTAAATACAGGGGAGCCCATATTCAGCGCCAGGGAAATTCAAACAGCGATCCAGACAATCTATTTTGGTCCTGAACACCCGTCAAAAATTACATTGCCTCTGTTATATCCGAAACCATAGAGCTTTAACAACGGATTGAGCTGATCCTGAATGATAAACGCTTATTTTTAAAATATCGCAGAAAACATAAAAAAGAAAAATAACATGAAGCCATTTAATTTGAAAATAGGATTGTTCTTATTGTTTGCCGGATATTTTTAGATTTGTTTGGCAGACTATAAGATAAATACTGAGACTTTCATTAATTGAATTATTGGCTCAGTATCAGGAAGAAGTCATTACGAAACAAGTTTCGAGCTACGACACAACCGGAGGGAATGAAGACGGTTTTTCAGGTAAGTACTCGTATATACGCAAGGGAAAATATACTTTCTTGGTTTCCCGATGGAAATAGGCCTAACGAAAAAACCTGGTAGTTTTACTGAAAGCCCTCCCGAATGCTGGAAGATTTACCAGCTTATTAGCAATGAAATTGTTTCTAACAACCGCACAGTGACTAAGGATGACCAGTTTGTCGGCATAACAGAACATGATCTTTCTTTAGATAGGAAAGTAGTGGTCTTGGTAAACTATAGTCCAGTTGATAGAAATATTTCATTATCCATTAAAAAAGGATGGATTGTTGAGAAAACCCTTCATGGAAACAAACCTGAAAAGAAATTGCTAATACTACAAGCTAATGATGCCTGTGTTTTACAATTGAGCAGAGAATAAGTAATTAAAAACAATTCTATAAAGAATCAGTCTACTGATTTGATATAATGCAAGTTAAAATATAATGTAAATAAATACTGAGTAAATGAGAAAGTACAATATTCAACAAATTCTTAGAGTAAATATTAACCTCTTCCTTATATTGTTTGCCTCAATTCCAGGGATCGTTAATGCACAAGTAAAACTTCCGCGTTTGATCAGTAATGGGATGGTGTTGCAGCGTAATATTGAAATTCCTGTGTGGGGTTGGGCTTCACCTGGCGAAGAGGTTAATGTAAAATTTATGGGAGAGGAATACACAACAAAGGCCAATAGCGACAAAGTTTGGAAAGTATTTATGAAACCAACGGAAGCGGGTGGTCCTTATACAATGGAAATACATGGCAAAAACCATCTTACCATTGTTGATATTTTAATAGGTGATGTATGGATTTGTTCTGGACAATCAAATATGCACTGGCCGATGAATAACATTAAGGCAAGATATCCCGATGAAATTGAAAAATCCGAAAATTCAAAAATTCGTTATTTCGATGTGGGTACTGCATGTGTTTTTCAATTATTAAAAACAGACGTAAAATCGAATGGCTGGATTCCTGCAAACCCCGAAAATGTCCTTCATTTTTCTGCAGTAGGTTACTTTTTTGCTCGTTCTCTATACGAAAAGTACAAGGTTCCAATCGGTTTGATACAAACGAGTGTCGGAGGTACACCAATCGAAGCATGGATGAGTAAGGAAGCGCTGAAGGCTTTTCCCTCTCATTACAGGGAAATAAAACATCTACAGGACAGTGTAAAAATCCTAAAAAAAATTGCACAGGAACAAGACGTTACAAAAAAATGGTTCGAGAAGATACAGTTCCAGGATATAGGTAGGGGCGATGGTAGTAATCCATGGGCGCAACCTAATGTTAACCTTTCGGATTGGCAAGAAATGAAGGTTCCCGGATACTTTGAACAATGGAATAATCCAATTGACGGGGCGGTGTGGTGCAGAAAAAATATTGTCATTCCACCACTATTGGCCAATAAAAAGGCTGTACTATATATGGGGCATGTTGTTGACATGAACGAAACTTTCTTCAATGGAGTGAAAGTTGGTGAAACCAGAAACCGTTATAGCTTATCAAAATATATTATTCCTGATTCTTTAGTAAAACCAGGACTAAATATCGTTACAGTGCGGGTAATAAATCTAAATAAATTGGGAGGGTTCGTTGAAGGTAAACCTTACCATTTGGATATTGATAGTCTAATAATCCCCCTTGATGGCAAGTGGAGTTACAAAATTGGGGTTTCCCTTCCTCCTTTCAAGCAGGAAACGGCATATATCAATAAGCCAATGGGTTTGTTTAATGGCAAAATTGCGCCACTTACAAATTATAGTATGAAGGGTGTAATATGGTATCAAGGAGAATCGAATGTAAGCGAAGCTGCAATATACAGGAAAATGTTTCCTGCTTTGATATTGGATTGGCGTAATAAGTGGAATTGTGGTGAATTTCCATTCCTCTTTGTCCAGTTGGCAAATTACCGACGGATTGTAAAAGAGCCGGAAGAAAGTCGTTGGGCTGAACTTCGCGAAGCACAGTCGTTTGCATTATCTGTACCCAAAACCGGTATGGCTGTAGCAATTGATATTGGTGAAGGGAATGACATCCATCCAATGAACAAGAAAGATGTCGGGGAACGATTATCGCTGGCTGCACAAAAAGTGGCATATGGTGATGATGTTAAAGTTTATTCAGGGCCAATCTATCAATCCATGAAAGTGGATGGTAGTAGAGTTTATTTAACGTTTGACCATATTGGTAGTGGTTTGATGGCAAAGGGAGGTGGGCCATTAAAATACTTTTCAATTGCTGGTGATGACGGTAAGTTTTTCTGGGCAAAAGCTGAAATTATTGGAAACAATGTCGTTGTTTGGAGTGATAAGGCCAAAAAGCCTGTTGCAGTAAGGTATGCCTGGGCGGATAATCCAGAGGGGGCTAATCTTTACAACAGGGAAGGTTTGCCAGCTTCACCTTTCCGCACCGATCACTAGAGCCATAAATATAAAAAACGATAGGTATAGATTAATAAGATTATTAATGAACGGAGTGGTATAATCTTGACTGTTAATTATTTTTAACGATTAAAAACATTTATTATGAAGAAATTAGTTGGTTTTCTATTTAATCCGATCATAAGGTTATTTCTTGCTATATCATCCATTGTATTCATTCTCTTCGTATTTGCCAGGGGCACTTTTGCCCAGAACGCCAATATTGACGAATCTATCGCAAGCATACGCAAAGGGGAACTAGTTGTTAAAGCTAATCCTGGAGATAAAGTCAGTATTGAACAACTTAGCCATGAGTTTTGGTTCGGATGTTGTATTGGTAGTCAAATTTTTGAAGGGAAACTCCCTGAAAATGATATTATACAATATAAAAAATTGTTCTTAAAGAATTTTAATTCTGCAGTTACAGAAAACGCAATGAAATGGATGAAAATGGAACCACAAAAAGGGCAGATTAATTATTCAACAGTTGATGCCATTTTACAATGGACGAAAGAAAACCACATTCCTATAAGGGGGCATAATATTTTTTGGGGAATTCCTCAGTTTGTCCAATCATGGGTAAAAGACTTGGATGATAATGAATTAAAACAAGAACTCCAAAAGCGTGCAATAACGATTACTTCCAGATACAAAGGTCAATTTGCTGAATATGATTTAAACAATGAAATGGTACATGGAAATTACTATGAAGGCCGGTTAGGTCCCGAAATTACCAAACTAATGGCACAATGGGCGCGTAGCGGCGATCCTGATGCCAATTTTTATTTAAACGATTATGATATCTTGACGGGAAATAAATTAGCTGAATATATGGCTCAAATCCGCATGTTTATCAAGCAAGGGATCCCGATTGCAGGAATTGGGGTACAAGGGCACTCCCATTCCGAAACATTTGACCGACAGCAACTAAAGAATGCCTTGGACTCTTTGGCCGTTTTTAACTTGCCTGTGCGTATTACTGAATTTAACATGCCTGGGCAAAAATCAAAATACTATGCAAAGAAAGGTCTGAGATTATCATCTGAACAGGAAGAGTTAAAAGCAAAGGAACTTGTTGATTTTTACAGTATATGTTTTGCTCATCCGTCAGTAGAAGGTATCCTGATGTGGGGGTTTTGGGAAGCATGCAATTGGATCCCGGCATCTTCACTGTATAAGCGTGATTGGACACCAACTCCCGCAGCAAAAGCATATCAAAATCTGATTTTTAACAAATGGTGGACAAAAACGTCGGGGATTATTGGTGATGATGAAATATTTTCGACAAAGGCATTTTATGGCAAATACAAGGTGACTGTTAATGGGGTCTCAAAAGAAGTGGATTTGACAAAAAAAACTGGCAAGACTCTGATTGATTTTTATTAATGATTTGAACCTTCAATAAATTATTGGGAATGAAATTATTTGAGTTTTGAAAGCTGCAACGTGTAGCGAAAAAGGGAAGACACATAGTATAGTTGAGGTTGTTTAGTAACAATTACTTTTCAGCAATTAAACAAAAGGAGGTGAAATTCTTTAGATCTTCTGAAATAAACATTCCATTTCTTGTTTTGACACTACTGTTTTTCACGTGAGGATTTATCATTTCAATGAAAAACATATTGATTCCACATCTGAAGGAAGCCTTTGATTACAACTATATTTGATTAACCTAGTGAAATAGTTTAGATGGAAATTTTGATAAAAAGCTTTAATTTAATAAATTAATAAAATGAAAAATTATTATTTAGCTTTTCTAATTATTGTGCTTTTTTGCTCATTTAATAAGGTTGAAACTGGTGTTAAAATTGTATTCCCTGAAATTACAGGACCTATACAAATAACTAACAACGATAATCAACATTTTTTTGCCAGTTATTATGGCATCAACTCATGGAGTGGCGACCAAAAATATGTCACTGTTTTGGAAACTGATATCAAGTACAAACTTCCCGATGAGAATGATCCGGCTACCCTGGGATTGGTCGATATGAAGACCAATGAGTTTATCCCTTTAACACAAACCCGTGCATGGAATTTTCAGGAGGGATGTATGGCTCACTGGCTTGAAACTTCTCCTGATTCGCTAATTATCTATAACGATTTCCGTGAAGGAAGGTATGTTTCAGTTATATTGAATGTATATACGAGAAAAGAGCTGAAGGTTTTTCCCTATCCGGTCAGCGCCGTATCGCCTGATGGGAAAAAGGCGGTGAGCATCAACTTCTCGCGTATTCGTATTACCCGGACCGATTATGGTTATGGGGGTGAAGGGCAGGATGCCAGAAAAGAGATACCCTTGCCTGCTGATGACGGACTTTTTTTGTTGGACCTTGAAACTGGCAAATCAAAATTGATTGTTCCCATAAACTTGGTGAAAGAAATGATACCCCAAGTTCCTAAAGATGGTATTGAGTATTTCTGTCATACCCGTTTTAGTAAAGGAAGTTCTAAAATTTTCTGGTTAGCCCGTGCCATACCCAACTGGAATACCGTTGCTTTTACAGTAAACATTGATGGAACAGAGATTCAACGATGCTTTCCCGACAATTGGGGCGGTTCGCATTTTGACTGGCTGAACGATAATCAACTGATGATTACTGCCAAATATGAGGGGAAACAAGATGCCCACATTTTATTTACGGTGGGGAAACAGGACTACAAGCGGTTGGGCAACGGGTTATTGGATTACGATGGGCATGGAACGTTCTCCCCCGATGGAAAATGGATGGTAACTGACACGTATCCAAGCCTGGGGATGAGAGAACAAAAGATTTACTTAATGGACATGAAAACTGAAGCTGTTTATCCAATAGGCCGCTTCCCCATGCCTGCAGAATTTAATGGTTACTGGCGGTGTGATATTCATTGCCGGTGGAGCCCGAAAGGCGATATGATCGGTTTCAATTCTACACATACGGGAAGCAGGCAGGTATATATACTAAAATTGACCAATCAATGAGACTATTTCAAAAACTGATTCAATTATTTGCCCTTTTAATCGTTCCGGTTTTACTTTATCAAAATTTAAAAACCACCGTCTTAGACGGTGGTAATGGACAATCGGCTATGCCATATTATATTGCCCATGAATAAAAATAAATATCATGGGTAAATTTAGACAATTATCACATGTGTACTACAAATGTAAGTACCATGTAGTTTTTTTCAATCAGCCAATGGAAGGAAGTGTAAGTGTTAGGGCAAAATGTTCAGGCTGATCATGTTCACATGGTTTGTTCAATTCCTCCAAAGATTTCCGTTTCAGATTTCATGGGTCTATTGAAGGGCAAGTTAGCCATGCGAATCTTTCAATCTTTTCATAGAATTGAACAGCCGTGCCAATAAGATTTTATATCTTGCATGAGTGTGTTTTCTTAAAGTGGATAGAGAAACTTTTTAGGAAAAACCTGTTCTCGATTACCTTTAATGTTTTTTTAGTATTCTTTTATAATGAGACTTTTAGCCAACTTAAACCGATACCTGTTGTGGGTGTTTATCGCCGTTGTACCTTTCCAGTTAAATGCCGTACCGCCAAACGCTCCGTATAATCTGCGGAGTTTTGATAAAAACAGTATCCCTTCGTATCCCTTCTACCAACCGGGTCTTTATTTTTGACAAAAAGGGGCGTATTTTTACCCCATGCAAGAGAATAAAAAATACAGCAAAGAAGAGATGTACCTGGCCATCGAGTTATGGCAGGAAAGTGGATTAAGCCAACAGCAGTTTTGTATAGGGGAAAGGCTGTCTGTAAAAACCTTTGGCTATTGGCTGAAAAAATACAGGGAGGAACAGGCAGGTGCGGGCCCGGTTGCGGGGAAGACGGATGCTTTCATTGCGGTGCAAGTATCTGAAGATGTCAGGCTATCCGATGGGGGAACCGGACAAATAGAGATTAGTTACCCCAACGGGGTTCATGTAAGCTGCCCGTTAACGGCAGACAAACACCTGTTGAAAACCCTGGTTACTATTTAGCCCTCCATGTTTACCTTAGCATCAACCAACCGGTTCCACCTGTACAACCAGCCCGCCGATATGCGCAAAGGGTTCGACGGGTTGTCTGGTTTGGTACAGGGCACACTGGGGGGCAACCCCTGCAGCGGGGACGTTTTTATCTTCGTCAGCCGCAGGCGCGACAGGATCAAGCTTTTGCACTGGCAGGGAATAGGTTTTACCCTGTACTACAAGCGCCTGGAACAGGGCACTTTTGAGCTCCCGGGGTATGGCCCCAATGCCGGGAGCATTGCCCTGAGCTATGCCCAGACAGTTATGCTGGTTGACGGGCTGAGCATCAAAAATGTTCAAAAAAGAAAACTGTACCAACCAAATTTTTAACCTCTTTTTTATCCAAAAAATCGGTTGATAAATACGCCCTGTTTTTCGTCCGAAAAGCCTGTAAACATGGTACCTTTAAGGTATGGGACAGGCACTTGAAAATAATTTGTATAACGGCAGCCAGGTGGGTTTTGGCCAGCTCCTGGAAACAAACAGGGAATTGTTGTCCCGAAATGCCGTCCTGGAATCCCTGAACTCTTTTCTTGAATCCCAAAAGTCGGAACTCGAATCCCGGAACGCTGAGATGGAAGGCAGGCTTAACCAGATGCAGTTCCAGATCGACCAGATGTCCCGGTTGCTGTATGGGGCCAAGCGGGAGCGTTACATCGGGGAACGGGATGAAAAACAGATGGTACTGCCCTTTGATGTTGAACCGGTGGCGGACCCTGAAAAGCAGCAGGAAACAATTAGCTATGTCCGGTCAAAAACCAAACGGGAAGACCATCCCGGACGGATGGCCCTTCCCAGCCACCTGCCGGTAGAAGAAATCATTATTGAACCCGGGGAAGATACCACCGGCATGAAGTGTATTGGACGGGAAGTGACCGACCAGTTGGAACTGGTACCTGCAAAGCTGTACATCAAAAGGTATATCCGCCCCAAATATATCAAACAAGGGGATGATGGGTTGACCTGTCATGGCATCATCGCGCCCCTGCCTGTTTTCCCCATTGAAAAAGGCATAGCAGGCCCCGGGCTGCTGGCCCAGATCATGATCGACAAGTTTGTCGACCACCTGCCTGTTTACCGGCAAATAGAACGGTTTAAACGTGAACAGGTCAGACTGTCGGCCACAACTATTAACGGGTGGCAGGAAGCAGTTTGTAATTTGCTGGCGCCATTATACGAAACCCTGAAACACCGGGTATTGTCACAGGGCTACCTGCAAGTAGACGAAACCCCCATCCAGGTACTGGACAAAGAGAAAAAGGGGAAAACACACCGGGGGTACCACTGGGTATACTATTCGCCAATTGAAAAAACCGTGCTGTTCGATTACCGTGACGGGAGATCGCGGGAGGGGCCTTCCATCCTGCTGAAAGATTTTATCGGTTACCTGCAAACCGATGGCTATAAAGTTTATGATCCTTTTGGGGACAGAAAGTCCATCACCCTGCTCAATTGTATGGCACATGCCCGCCGCGGGTTTGAAAAAGCCCTGGAATACGACAGGCCCCGGGCAGAATATGCCATGGGCATGTTCCAGAAATTGTATGATATTGAACGCAGGGCCAGGCAGGAAAACATGACACCTGCAGAAAGATATGCTTTGCGGCTTGACCAGTCATTGCCCCTGTTAAACGAACTGGGCAAATGGATGGTGGAAACCTGGAAAAATGTGTTGCCCAAATCGCCCGTCGGAAAAGCAACAGCCTATTGCATCCCCCGTTGGGACAACCTGATGAACTACCTGCACGACGGTTCTTTGGAAATCGACAACAACTTTGCCGAGAATGCCATCCGCCCCATTGCTTTGGGACGGAAGAACTACCTGTTTGCAGGGTCTGCCCGCGGAGCTGAACGGGCTGCCATGTTCTATTCCTTCTTTGGCACCTGCCAAAAGAACAATGTAAACCCATACCACTGGCTCAAAAAAGTACTGGAAGTTATCCCTGAATACAAGGTCAGCAAACTCCACGAACTATTGCCTCAAAACTTAAAGCTGTAAAGGCCCAATCTGAACAAACAAACAGTTTAAACAAAACTTTTCTATGACCTGCTTGGTAGAAGGGATACATAAAAACCACAAATTATCTTTTCCTAATGGGGGGATTTCGTAGCCATCGAAATGGGGATAAATTTCGGTGAATTCATCCGTAAGTAATTTGTTTTTAATGGACGGATGGAACTCGCATGTAAAATTTTGATTCGCGTTTGTGTTTAATGAACATGCTCGTTTCGGGATACCTGATGGTGACGGGCAGGTTGACAGGATGGATTCAGGTACATCTAAACAAATGTCGTTTGAATATTTGTTGTAAATTACGAAAAGACGTTTGATAAAATGTATATTTGCATAGAAAAGACGTTTGAATAAATGTATTTAATCTATTTTTTATGGAAAGAATTGCAATGAAGGAGCTGATCTCCTGGAAAAACAGGCCCGGACGCAAACCTTTGATTATTCGAGGAGCCCGGCAGGTTGGCAAGACCTGGCTGATGAAAGAATTCGGCAAAAAAGAATATCGTCAGACTGTCTATGTAAATTTTGAGAGTTCTAAGCTCCTGGAAACGCTGTTTATTGATAATTTTGATATCAACCGGATTATAACCGCAATCCAAATTGAAACCGCAATCCAGGTTAATTCAGAGAATACATTAATTATTTTTGATGAAATACAAGAAGCTGAAGGGGCAATTACTTCATTAAAATATTTTTACGAGAATGCACCGCAATATCATATCATTGCAGCAGGTTCCCTGCTTGGGGTGGCAATGCACAAGCACACCTCTTTTCCTGTTGGGAAAGTCGAGTTTTTGGATCTTTATCCACTCAACTATACTGAATTTCTGTTGGCGCTAGATCAACAACCTTTGCTTGATCTTTTGAAAAGTAAAGATTGGATACTTATTAAAAGCTTCAAAGAGAAATATATTCAAATCTTACGGCAGTATTACTACATCGGAGGTATGCCGGAAGCGGTACTTTCGTACAGGACACAAAACGATTTTAAAGAAGTTCGTGTTATTCAGAAGAGAATACTGACAGCATACGAGCATGATTTTTCGAAACATGCTCCAAGTGACATAGTTCCTCGTATCAGGATGTTGTGGAACTCAATACCATCGCAACTGGCAAAAGAGAATAAAAAATTCGTTTATGGAGCCGTTAAGTCTGGCTCACGGGCAAAAGATTATGAGCTAGCATTGTCCTGGCTTATCGATTGTGGTTTGGTTCATAAAGTTTGCAGGGTATCAAAACCGGGAATTCCATTGAAAGCATACGAAGATTATAACGCATTTAAGTTATTTATTGTCGATGTAGGCTTAATGGGAGCCATGGGGGATATTGATGTTCGGACTTTGCTTGAAGGAAATATGATATTTGAAGAATTCAAAGGAGCTTTGACAGAACAATACGTTTTACAACAATTAATCACGATACCTGATTTAGTGATTTATTATTGGTCAGCGGAGCGGTCAACTGCTGAAATAGATTTTTTGATACAATATTCCGGCGAGGTAGTACCAATTGAAGTCAAAGCGGAAGAAAATCTACAAGCCAAAAGTCTGAAAACATTTTGTCAGAAATATTTACCTCAAACGGCAATCAGGACTTCCATGTCGGATTTCAGAACAGAGGGTTGGTTGACAAACCTTCCTTTATATTCAATAAATGAATTAACAGGACTATTTCACTTTTAGGATGGATTCAATTATGAGTCCACTCCGAAAAGTCAAAAACCCCTACCCCGATTATTCGGGGCCCTAAAGGGGACTTTTAAAAGTTTATTGATTTTCAACGAGTTCCCTTTTTTTTGTCAGGAGTAAAGAAGTTGAAAATCAATGAACCCAAACTTTTCGGAGTAGACTCAATTATCAAAGAAACCACAAATTATCTTTTCCAAATGCAGGGATTTCATAGCCATCGAAATGAGGATAAATTTCGGCGACCATTTCGGGATACCTGATGGTGACGGGTAGGTTTTGCTGCCGGACGGATTTCCAGTACATGCGACTGAACTGATATACCTGATCGATTAATTCCCTAATCGTTTTGTAATCTTTTGCCAGTTCTTCGTGCGTACATTTAATGTTTAGTTTGATGGGGAACGGATAACCATCGTTGGTATTGAATGCCCTGTTGTTGCTGTATCTTGTATTGTTGAATAACAAAAAGCTGTTGCCGCCCAGGTTAATGAATATTCCGCTTTGTGGCATTAAGTCCTTCCACCCGTTATCGAATGCAACTATGTCGTTTGATTCGGTTTTATTGATCGACAGGATGAATACAGGTATATCCAGACCTAAGCCGTTTAACCCGTCTTCAATGGGTTTAAGTTCTTTGTGGCTCATATTCTTATAGAAATGGATAATGAGCCTGGAAATGTTGCTATTTACAGAAACGTATTCCTTTATCTGATGAATAATTGATCCGGCCAATTCATCAATCTGGTTTTTCCGGAAACATTCAAAATGCTTGAAGCGGCCATTGTTCATAAAGCTAAAGGCACTTCCTATATATTGCACGTTAGTATCGAGGTTCCTGAATGCTCCAACTCCGAGAATTAACTCATTTTTTAATTTGGCATTCAATTGCCAGGGGATACCATCGAGTTTGGCAAGTATGGCTATGGAAATATTGTTGAGGCTGTAATCGTATCTTAACCTGCCCTGAACAACAGCCCGCACTTTATTTGCGTCGATAGCCTGAGAAGTAATACCTTTCTTTAAAAGTATTTCTTTTATCCTGTAATAAATTGATTTACACACCCGGTCGCGAACGTGTTTATTGTGCGGACTAACGTAAATAGCCATATAATGAACATCGGGCCGGAAATTTCGGGTTCGTATTTTTTTGGTGATCTCGGGTAAAGGATTGTACTTGTCGGTAAACGAAATGCTGAAGTTTGGTTCTGTAAAATAAGGAACCTTTGCAAAGTTGTATAAGCCTTTAAATGAGTCAATCCCTTTCCCTAAATAGTTATTCAGGATTTTTGCAATATCGGTGTCTTCGGCATGAAAAATATAAAAGAATTGAATTTTGCTGTATTCGCTAGTCCGGTAAGGACCATATTTCATTCCGTTGTATGGAACAACATCCAGTTTTTTGTTGGCAAACAACAATTGATTACTGCTATCATTCACCCGATTTATATTGACAGGTGGTACCGGAATAAATTTTTTACTTTCGACGGGAATTATTTCTTTGAATTCAAACGTATTTAAATGGCTATTAAAGAAGTTGTTGATCTTATTTTGATACTTAATATATCTGTTGGTTTTATCTGTCGCTTCGGTTTCCTGATTTAAGGCATCTCTTAGTACAAAATTCCATACCGGGTAAACTTTGTCGAGGTTTTGTTTTGCTTCTTCCGGCATTTCACCGTATTTGACCAGTTTACGTTTATAAACCACCCAGTTAAAGCAAACAGGGGATACCTGTGGTATTAATTCAACAATACTTGTCTTGAATATTTTTGAACTACCGGCATACGAGACCAGTAATTCGGGTTTTTCAGTAATCCGGGTGAATTGTACCTTGATGGTGAATTTTTCAAAGAACCAGTACTGGTTGTCGGCTTTTTTCAGAGGAAGCCAGATATCGACATCGTTGATAAAAGTGGGCTTTACCAAAAGTTTTTTGTTTTGAAACCAGGAATGAATTATGACATTGTAATACCTCCTCAACAAAGACCGGGCAAACGCCTGATTTTTGTTTATTCCCTGCATCTTATCATGTTCTGTAAGACGAGGTGAGTTACTTTTTTTTGTTACCGGAAAAAATCCGTCGTGTTGTTTGTCAAACGAAGTAAAGTAATGTTCTTTATTCCCGAAATGAATGATAACTTCCTCCGGAACTAATGAATGATGTATCCGGCTAAGGTTTTCTTCTTTCCTGTCGGTAAACCAAAAAGTATATTCTTCTTTCGGATGAGAGAATGT
Source organism: Prolixibacteraceae bacterium (assembly GCA_003506435.1). Classification (GTDB taxonomy): domain Bacteria; phylum Bacteroidota; class Bacteroidia; order Bacteroidales; family Prolixibacteraceae; genus GWE2-42-39. The sequence continues at coordinate 185,971 of DOAQ01000009.1, read as the reverse complement.
AAGAATGTTAAAGGTCAGATTAGGGGTGTCCATTTTTATTTATCCGGGGTTAAAAATTCTTATCCTTTTCGTGTTATTGTTATGTTGAATAAGTCAATTATTACTTTCTATGAGTTTAAGGAATAGATTTCCTTTTTCTGTTATTTTATACTGTTGTTTTGAACTCTTTGGTTTATTGGGTATTGTCCATTCTATTAAACCATTTTCTCTAAGTTTATTTACGGTTGCATATAATTGACCTGATATAGATCTTTGCCCCAATGCAGTTGAAAGTTCTTGTGTTGATGATGTTTGTTTTTGTACTAGTCGTAATACTTTCCCAAATAATGACTCCTGCTGTAACTCCTGCTGTAACTCCTGCTGTAACTCCTGCTGTAACTCTTGCTGCAGCTCGTGCTGTAACTCATGCTGTTGCTTGTAGTTTTTATTGGTAAATGCTACCCGAAAAGCCATTCCGGGTTCTTTCCATGACAGTTCTATTTCGGGATAGATCTGTAATTCTTCCTTAATCAGTTTTAAACCATTACCCCATTGCTCGATGATGCCAAGACGCTTGAAAACCGGAGCCAGTGTCTTGTTTCGAATGTCGGACTGGCCGGATTCCATATCGCTGAAATCGACGGTAGGCATGAGCTTGCCAGGACTGGTGATCTCCACTTTATCGTCGAAGATAGCTATTTTGATGTCTTTGCCGGTTAAAGAGTAATCGCGGTGAATAACTGCATTGCGGATTACCTCCCGAATGGCGATGATCGGATATTCCCAGCGATCATTGCGGTACACACCGGTATAATCGGTAGCGGCTTGTGAAATATGCCTCAACACAAACTGGTAGGCTTGTTCGGACTGAAGCGCCACATTTACATCGATGGTTTTCTGATCGATAAAATTACCAGGAACAGTGCCCTTAAATCGTGCACATTCGATTTTAGCATAGGGAAACAGTTGTTTTCGCAATTCATCGTCGGACAATAAAACCAGTGCATTGGTGAGTAGTTCTTTTCCTTGTTCTATTTTGAAGAGATCGAGCTTGGAAAGTATCTGTTTGGTGAGTTTCTCTCCTGTTTTTTCCTCGAATAGCTCACTAAATGATTGAATCCTAATTTTACTGACTGATTTGCGGAAGACCAGTTCATTATCGAATGAAATGTTTTGTTTTTGCCGTTCGAGCTCGGCGATTATTTCGGACGATGCCAAACGATTGGTTGAACCAATCCGAATAAAGGTTCCGTCCTCAACTGTTTTGTTTTTCAGATGATATGGAGTGGCACTGCCTTTGTAAATCTGGGTACGAATGATGTGTTTGCCTTCGTGTTGCAAAAATGATATTTCAGGAAGGATAACCGGTTCGCAAAGATCGTGGATAAGGCTGGCGATTTTTTCTTCGAGCGCTATTAAATCATTTTCATTTAGACCAATGACCTCACGTGGATTGTCTTTAACTCCCAGATACAATTCGCCCCCAGCATCGTTGGCAAAGGCAATAATGGTTTTAACCAACTCTGCATTAGAAGGCAGCAATTCTTTGAATTCAAGACGGCGGCCTTCGGGTTGTTGAAGTATAATGGCGAGTTTAGACATGGCAATAGTTATTATTTATAAGTGCGGAAATCATTATCAAATGTTTTATTATTTCTTCTGTTATACAGCTTATTCAAAAATAAGTAATCAAAAGCATCAATAGACAAAAATATTTTATGTTTTTATTAACCGATGGAAGGATTCAGGGGAATTGCTTTTAACGTTCCTGTGGAAAAGATTTCTTTTACCGGAATTCATTGCTAAGGTTATAACTTTTCAGCAATCATTTAAAGAAAGTTTGTAGGACTAAAATCTTTACTGTCCTCAAGCCGGACTGGCTCTTTCTTTAAATAGTAAAATTCTAAAAGCGATTTATCTGATTGAGGATTTTAAGGAAATTGAGGAAACAGAGAAAAGTAATATCCTTCAATTCCTCTTAATCCTTAGTTTCCTCAACATGTACCTTTAAATAGAAATCCTTTTTATCCCGGTGAATAAGCCCTTTTTTGTCGAATTTGGCAATGTAACCCTGTGCTGTTTTATCGGGGATTTCCAATTGCCCGGCAACTCTCAAATAATCTTGCCGGGAAAATATTTCCGGAAGCTGGTTGAAAAAACGTTGTTCCCGGTTTTCCCGTTTCGGAATATTTACAGGAGTGGGTAAATCGGAATAAACCTTTTGGGCATGTTGGATTAATATTTCTGTAATCGAAACAGCATTATTAAAATCTCTTTCAGTACAAATTAACTGAGATTGGATTTCTCCGGTTTCCAGAATGCGAAGCACTGTAAAAATCATGGCAATACGAAAGGTTATTAAACCTAAACGTCTTACTGTTGCATTGTATTCGTTGCCCAGTAATTTTTCATAGAAATCCTGCCAACTGGAGAATTTTGAATTAAATGAGCTTTGCTGTTGTTCTGTAAGGTTAAACTCTGTATCGAGGTTGGAGTTTAGCTCTTTGTACAGTTCATAGAAACGATACCCTAATTCGTTAAAATAGTTTTCAATCCCGTTGCTTACAGGACGTGCAAATACATCTTTCCACTCGGATTTCATATCCAGATAATAAAATATGAAACGGCTAAACAGCCCATTTTCTGCATCGGGTATGAGGTTGGTGACTTGTTTTGGAGTACCTGAAAGAACGGCTGAGAGTTGAGGTTTATCTATTTCTACATGTTCGCGGTCGGTTCTCCGGTAATAACTGATGGTTTCGTGATGGAATGCTTTCCGAAAGCCATCGCTGTAATTCCCGTAATCGCTTTTAAAAGTGATTGCCAGTGTGTCGCCTTCTGTCTCAAAAATTAAACCTTTACCATCGTTATCGGACAACAATTGGAAAACACCTGTTGCACTGCTATTGGCCGGAATATATAGTAATTTTTCGGGTGGTTTCTGTGGCTTTTCCATATTGGGTGTTTTCTTTTTATTGGCATTGTAAATATTCATCTCAGTATCGTATTCGGCCTTTAATAATTGGCATTTTTCCCGTAGCTTTTTATGAACAGGATAAACCAGCCGTTTACAATGCGTAAGCATTCCTTTTCCTGCTGAAGCAAGGGCAGTAACAAACAGGTACAAATTGCTATATACCTTTTGCCCTCCATAAATACCATATACTTTTGGAATACAACTGCTGATGGTTGTTATCGAACCTAATAAAAGAATATCACGTTCGTTATCAGATTGACTTATACTACATGCATCCTGGAGGATTTCGGGCAGGCTGTCGTAAACATGGGAGGGGATGAGGGGGAGATTTTTCTGTTCGGCTTTAACGGGCATGTTTGAAGTAGAGGAGGAAAGACCCCTTTGTCCGGCAAAGCCGGACACCTCCTCCCGAATCGAGTTCGGGACAGGCTCTTGGAAAGGGGAGAAATTGGAGCTTTGATCGGGGAATGGTTGTGGTATTTGAACCCCTCCGTCAGGCTGCGCCTGACACCTCCCCTTTACAGGTGAGGAATTTTGGACAATGGTTTTTAAATTTATCCCGGCTTTTTTCACAAGGTGAAAGAAGGTTTTGAGCGTTATGCCATGACCGGTTGATTTGAGGCAATTATCGTATTGTTTGTCGCAATCAATTTGTGAATAACCATGATAGAAACGGCTGATTCGATGGAAGTATTCCCGGCCTGATTCGCCAAATTCATCAGTTAAGGCAAAGCCGATATCCCGCCAATCAGAATAATTGGCGGTAATGTCGGTTTGTGAGGATTCGAGACGGGAGAGGACTTCAAGGAAGTCAGGAGTAGCGGGATAATTTTGAACCCCTCCGTCAGGCAAAGCCTGACACCGCCCCTTTGCAGGGGCGGAATTGGTGTTTTGATCGAGTAATGGTGGTGTATTAGAGACGCAGCATGCTGCGTCTCTATTGTCGGTTGTTTGTATCCAATCATTTGGATTAAAAATCTTTTTCATCGCCAATGAATTAACAGGTGATGCTACATTGATTTACAAAGGCAGCTAACTGTTCGGCGTAGAATAAGAGAAACGGAAGGACTACCCACCAAAGAGGCCAATGGACAGAAGCTAATTTAATCAGCATTTGTTTAAGAAATGATAGATATTTATTGAGTTTCATGGCTGTTTGTTTTTAATGATTTTTGTTAAAAAATTGGATTGATATATACCTCCGGGTCATAAGGAAGAAAACAAGCCCGGGAGATATCTTTCCCGGATTTGTCAACCTCTAACTGATAGGTTGCTCTGATATAGGCTGCAATTGCTTTGAACCATTGTTGATGAGAACATTCTTTTAAATCAACAGAGATAATCCATTTTAACCCATTGCCGGACGGAGAAACAAACATTAACTCGGTTTCGAAATATTCATCATTCACCAAATTCTGTTTTAGTTGTGACAGGTTTTCCACATGGTCAAAGTCAATTGTTATCAGGCCGGAATGATGAATCAAAGCATTTTCATTGCGTTTTGTGAACGTGCCCGAGAAGGTGACATAATCGAAATGCCTGGCCTTATACTTGCGGGCTTGTTCAAGCCTCTCCCCCGACCCCTCTCCGAGAGGGAGGGGAGCAAGAATACTTCGCAATTCTTCTGTTTGCTCTTTGTATAATTCGGATTTAATTACCATGTATAATTCGAATATATTGGTCTCGCAATATGGGGTTGTATTGGTCACCGGACATTTGAAATAGCTAAACCTGATTATTTCAGATTGTGTGATATTATCCCTTTTCTTACGACCGTAAAAGTTCCAGTCTTCACCAATTCTCAGATTTAATTCCCGATTGAGCGTTTGAAGTAATTCTTCCCCATTAAGGTTATAATGTAGTGTTGCAAAATCAAACGGATCACCTTTTAAATATGGATTTTCAAAATCGCTGTAACAAAAAACTCCATTTTGGTTAAATATATTCAGGGTTGCCTTATTGTTATTAAATGGATTTTTTGTTGGTGCGCAAACTATGCCTGACAAATTGATTACGACTTCATCAGGATAATATTTTTGCAGAATATGGGCGTAAATATTCAATCCGTAATGTGTTTCGTGCAGGATTCCCTTTTCCTCAATCATAGCTATTCGGTTTTAGGTATCGGGAGTAATTGACTTCGAGTAGTTTTTCCAGATCGGAAACTTTGTAGTAGAATTTGCCGTTGATCCGGGAGAATGGAAGTGTACCTGAATCACGTAATGATTGCAAGGTGCGTAAGCTAATATTGAGGGCAAGCATTACATCCTGCCCGTCAATCCATGATTCTTTGAATATTTCAGTCCGGGTTTTCTTTAGATACTGAAGATGGACCTTTATTTCTTTCAGTTCACCGGAAAGAGCCAGTATACCTTTTAAAATCTCGTCCATACTACGCCCTCCCGGATTTAAGTTTAAACTGACTGACTTCTTCTTCAATGTCGGAAACGGAAGCCTGCCTGCTTGAAAGTAACCATGTGTTTAGTTCCTGACGATTGAAGTACAACTTTTTCCCGTTTGGCTTGTATGCCGGGATGGTTCCTGTACTTGTCAATTTGTAGAGGTGCGAATGCGAAACCTCTAAATAGACTGCTGCTTCGTTGAAGTTTAATACTTCCTTTTGGAGTATATTTTGCTCGAAAATGAGTTTTTTAAGCTCCTGGACTTCTTTTAAAATTTGTTCGTCCATGTCTTTAATTATTAAATTAGAGAATGGACTTTTGATCAAAAGTCATCGCTGATTTTCAACGACGGAACGAAGTTCAGAAAAGCTTGTTGTAAATAATTTTTCGAAATTTTCGATAAACAAAATACTTTGTAATACAGTATTTTGCCAATTTTATTGGAAATTTGAAATGGAAAAATGACAGCAAATTACCGCAATTCTAACACGGGGGTAAAGTGTACAACCAATAATGATCTTCAATAAAAATTGCCCGTTCCTGAGTTTTGCTAGCATAAGTTCTGAATTGCTTATCCAGATTAGCATTGTATCTGTGATCAAGGAATTTTGCAATATCTCTGTTTTTGAAAGGTTTTTTCTCCAAGTCATTGAATTTCTTGAAATATCCTTTGTCTATTAGCAAGTAATAGATAATTGCCATTTTGTTTTTTTGACCATGGGTGTTTTTCATGGAATAATCCATGCCGATGTATTCGTTATCAAATAATTTTTCTTCAAAGGATGCAAATCGTTGAGGATTTTTAATGATGTAATGATATAATGGCACACCTGATTTCCTTTCCCTTATATCATCTAAAACCAGACTAAATGCTGGGGGAGTATTTCCCCGTGGCTTAACTTCCTCTGTTTTTAGGTCGATTATCTTGGGTGCTTCTTTTAAAAATGATGTTTCAGGGATGGGTTCATTCAGAAATCGGGTATAAAAATCATCTTCGATTAAGATGTCGTCTTTGGATATAAAAGAGAAAAAGGATTGGATTTCAAGATATACCCGAATTAAGGCAATTTTCAGAAGCTGTAATATGTAGGTTTCTGTTTTATGGTCTGCATCAATATCAAAAGATGTTTTTCTTGGATTAATGTAATCAATCCAATAGCTTTTCTCCCGGATTATTCTGCCAATATCTTTTAACCTTGTTGGAAGTTTTTTATCGAGTAAGTTGTTTTTCCAATATTTGTGAAGTTTGATGTTCTTATTTTCTTTAATCAAACGATAAACTTTATTGCAATAGGTGATAGATTCGTTTACTATCAGCTTTTGATAAAATCGGGTTTTGTCGTTGAAGGGTCGATAGAAATCTATTTCATGCAAGGGCTGAAATTCTGGTTTTACACTTTCTATCTCAGTTGTTAATGCAGTGAACTTTTCATCCGGTTTGTTTTCCTCCAACCAAGGAGCCAGATTTCTGTATAATATTTCATCAAAAAGAGCTAAATCAATCATGAACCCGATTATTTGACTGGTGTAAAATTATTTTGACTTAAAATTAAGCAATTGCTTTTGATAAGTTTCTTTTACATCGTCTTCAAAACTGTCAAGGTAATTTTCTGTTGTTTTAAGGTCTTTGTGTCCGAGGCTTTCGCTGATAAACTCAATTGGAGCCCCAGAGCGTTTTAAAACGGTGGCAAATGTATTACCCAAAAAGAAAACCTCAGATAAATTAGAATAAAGTGCTGATTATTAGCGAATAGTTGCGTTATCTCACTATATTCTTCCAGCCCCTGAAATGGAAGAATAACACGCGCTAAGGCAGAATTTCCGTTACCTATGTATTGCCCTTTTGGCTATCATGGGAAAGAATAAAAAGAACGCCGGAAAGCCTGAAATAACGCAATCAATCAACCTTTCTTTAGCCAAAGATCGGCAATCTTTGACGGTCATCAGCAAAAAGGTTGAAAAACGGGTGCTAACCGGTGCTTTATGTGCTGATACTCTGCATTTTGCATAACTACAAATGACTCTGTAACAGTTAATTTTAAAATTTAAAAACAGGGTTATGAAACAAGCAATCAAATTATCATTCTACCTCAAAAAGAATGAGGAAAAACCCGATGGGACATGCCCCATTATGGGACGTCTTACAATCGGCAAAACAATGGTGCAATTCAGCGCCAAGATGAACGTGCCATTGTCCCTCTGGGATACCCCTTTCGGACGTTGTAAAGGAAAAAGCAGACAGGCTGTTGAAATCAACGGGCAATTGGACAAAATACGCATATCCGTCAATTACCGTTACCAGGAGATTGTTGCCGTCAAAGAAAAAGCAACGGCGGAACAGGTGAAAAATGCTTTTTTAGGCATTGCTTCCGAACAGGAAACGCTGGTGAAGTATTTTGAAAACCATAACACGAATTTCGCGAAACGGGTTGGGGTAAACCGCACTTCCCACACGGGCTTTGAATACGGGAACGCCCTGCGGCACCTTAAAAACTTCCTGAAACATAAATATAAAGTTTCGGACGTCCCGTTTTCCGCATTGGACGATGCTTTCATCCACAGTTATGACTTTTACCTGCGTGTGGAATTGCAGTTAAAACCGAACACGGTCCTGGGAATCGTAACCCGGATGCGAAAAATGATTAAGTATGCGGTTTGCGAAGGCATCACAACAAGCGACCCTTTTATCAACTACGCGCCGGAACGTCCCAAACCGCAACAAAAATACCTTACCCGTGCCGAATTGGATAAGATCATGAACACCCCTTTGGACCATCCCAACCGCTACCTGACACGGGATATGTTCCTGTTTTCCTGTTTTACCGGGCTTGCCTACCGGGATATGTGCAATCTTTCACAAGAGAATCTGTATAAGGCAGACGACGGGGTGATATGGATCAAAACCACCCGGCAGAAAACAGGGACACCCTGCGAAATCCCTTTGTTGGATTTTCCGTTGCAGATCATCAAAAAATACCGGGGCCTGGCCCCCGAAGGAAAACTGCTGCTCATGCTGAGTTGCGGTAAACTGAACGTTAACTTGAAGAAAATCGGCCAAATATGCGGGATAAAAAAACGGCTTATCTTTCACATGGGCAGGCACACCTACGCGAGCGAAATCACGCTGTCACAGGGAGTCCCTATTGAAACGGTCAGCCGGATGCTGGGGCACAGCGACCTGCGTTCCACCCGAATCTATGCGAAAATCACCAACGATAAGATCAGTGAGGACATGGGCAAGCTGGAAAAACGGATAAACAACAAATACCAATTAGCGCAATAAGGATGATGGAAACGAAAGAAATATTGAAAGGACGCAGTAAACACCGCAGCACGTTCGCCGTGATGTTTTACATCAACCGGACTAAGACAAAAAAAGACGGCATGTGCCAGCTCCTGTGCCGCGTTACCATCGATACGAGCGTGGCGCAGATAGGCACGAAGATAATGGTCGATCCGTCCGTATGGGATGGCAAAGCAGGACGGGCTACCGGCAAGAGCAAAAATGCTGTTACCGTTAACCGTGCCATCGACAAACTGGCCGGGGAAATAAACGCCCATTACCGGGAACTACGGGCATCCCTTGGATTTGTAACGGCTGAATTGGTAAAAAACGCCCTGAAAGGTATCTGCAAAAAACAAACCACCCTGATGAAACTTTTTCAGGAGCATAACGATGAATTTCAAAAGCGGGTTGGCGTGGACAGGGTACAGGCGACACTCGGCCACTATGTACGCACCTACGAATTACTGAAAATATTCCTGCGGGAAAAATACGATACGGAAGACGTAACGCTCCGCAGCCTTAGCCTGGCCTTTATCGATGCCTTCGACCTGTTTTTAAGGCAGGACAGGCTGATGGCGCAGCACACGGTATCCGGGCACCTGATCAACCTGAAAAAGACCGTCCGCCGTTCGGTGAGCCAAGGGACCCTCATACGCGACCCGTTCGTCACCTTTGTCCCGGAACAGCCCGAACGCAAATGCCGCCACCTGAAAGCGGAAGAACTGGACCGGTTGATGAACGTGCATATTGACAGCAAAAGCCTTCGCCACACAAGGGATATGTTTATCTTTTCGACCTTCACCGGCCTGGCTTACGCCGATTTGTTCAACCTTTCGGAAGAACACCTGAAAACCGGGGTCGACGGCAGTTTATGGATAAAGATAAACCGGCAGAAGACCAAAACGGAATGCAACATCCGGCTTTTGGAAATACCATGCCAAATCATTGGAAAATACCGCCCGGAACGGACAAGCCGTAAAATTTTCAATGTAAAAACACTGGCTGCTATGTGCAGGCACTTTCGCAAGATTGAAAAAATGTGTGGTATTGAACGGATTACGTTCCACATGGCACGCCATAACTTCGGGACGCATATTACTTTATCACAAGGTGTCCCCATCGAAACCGTCAGCCGGATGATGGGGCACAGTTCAATAACAACGACACAAATTTATGCGCGTATCACGAATACGAAAGTAAACGAAGATATGAAAAACCTGTCCGGCAATGTCAACGGTAAATACTCGCTTTATGAAGATGAATTAATGCCGGTAGGGATCAGGAACACCGATAATTTCAGGTTGAATGACAACACTGTAAACCCTTTTAAGACAGGGCGTAATTATGAAAAGGGGAAAAATAGAAATAAAAAATAACAGGGTATTAATATATCCTGAGGGTGGGGTCTTTTGGCTTACCAGATACCAAATTGCCGACCTGTTCGGGGTATTCATTTCGACTGTTGGAAGGAATATCCAATCGATTCTTAAATCAGGCTCTCTGAAGCATGGGAATGTGGTATTGCATAAGAAAACTACAGAAGGGAAGGTCATTGAATTATACAGTCTCGAAATGATCATTGCCCTCGCTTTTCGTATCCGATCGGAAAAGGCGGAAGTGTTCAGGGCGTGGGTTGTAAGGCGTACTGTAAATAATTTTGAAGTATGTGCTTTGCCACGAATTGATACTATCCTCAATTGAATTAACAAGGGAAGCAATCGTAAGAAAGCAAGTTGCTTCCCTTGTTACTTTATACCAGGTCGTCAATGTCCGGGGTACTTTTTCGTGCCGACTGTAATACCTGCTCAATCTCGCTTTCCTTGTATAAAACTTTGCCGCTTATCAGATAATAGGGGAAGATGCCCGCCGCGCGGTAATCCTGCAATGCCCGGCGGCTTAGCTTCAGTTTTCCCGACAATTCCCTGTCATTTAGAAAGCGTTCCTTACCAAAGGTTTGACGGTTATCCTTCTCCAACCGTTCAAAAGTACCTTTAATCCGCTCCAACTGTTTAAACAGTTCCGCAACCTGCGGATCGGAATCATTCAACAGGCTATTTTTCATGGCCGTTGGTTTTATGTGAAGCATCCAATAACTTTTCCACATCTTCAGGCCTGTAAAGGACCTTATACCTCATTTGGTAATAGGGCAGGATACCGCTGTTGCGATAGTTTTGCAGCGTACGCTTGGTTACACCCAATATCCGGCACATGTCTTCATTGTCCAGCCAGTCGGACAGGGACATGTCCCTGTCTTTTCGATCCAACATTTCAGCTTTTTTTGCCAATGTTTCCACCCGCCTGACAAGCGAATCGAAAACCCTGATATCAAGACTAATAATTTCCATATTTTTATTTATTACTGTTCATCTCTTTTCTGAGCCGAATGTAGCTAAATAGTTTTCAACTATTTATTATACAACAGATTGCTGGCAGCCATTGGCACAGTAATGGCCACTTGCGGCATTATAGCCCTTCGGGTTTAACTGCGATTTACCTTTGAAACCGCCGGTTGTGTACAGCTTAGTTTTTCCGATGCTTCTCTTTGTATAATTTCATCCCGTTTAGCAGTGTATTCAGAAAGCGGTTTTGAGCAACCGCGTTCAGGTGCGAAAGTATTTCCGTGTTCTTAACGCCGCCGCAAATTCAAGCCTGACGGTTTTGCGAAAAATCTTCCTCTTTCTGTTTCTGACGAGCGTATTTCCCGCAAAAAATTTGACATCGGCTAAACACTACTTTCCCATGCTCCTGAAACACGGTCACCCCTCACCGGCTCCGATACGGCATAAAAAAAAGGTCAGAAATTATGAGAAGCACAGTAAAAAATAGGAAACAACGGTCTGCCTACCTTCCAACCAACATAAAACTGGTTGTGAAAGCCGCTTTGATAGCTTTGGGTTTCTACGTTTGGGGAACAGGGTTTATCTGGGTATTGTTGGGTTTATACCTCAGTTGGGCTGTTATCAAACAACTGCTTTCCTGCCTTGTCTCTTTGGTCGTTCTCATAATTATCCTGGCTTTGCTGGTTTCATTAATCTTTTAAAATTCAACAACTATGTACAAATTATTTATAGGATTTAGAAAGCTGGGGGAGTTTCCGTCCATTCTGGAAGCCAAGCAGTACGCAAATAATAGCGGTTTAACTGGCGTGTTCAACCTGTTTGGGAACAATTACCTGGATAGCTGGTATGCGTTCCGGCAGCCGGAAGAAACGCAAAAGAAAGAAAACAATAACAGGTAACACAATGCGGGCGGTTTATGGTGGAACCGCCCGTTACTTTTTCCATGAGCCGTTACCTTAGCGGGAGAAAAAGTATACTCTGACATAAACAAATGTTTATGCCACTTTTTCACTCAATCTTGGATCCTCTGTTATATGTCCTAATTGATATCTTTTCCCCGTTTTAACCACTGCATAGATCGTTCTTAGCAGCTTGTTTGATATGTTATTCATAATGAGAAAATAAGGTTTGCCTTCAAGTTTCTTCCTTTCGAAATACAATCTGTATTCCGGGTTGCGTCGCGTAGACGTTACTGCACAGATGTACAACAACGATTTCAGCTCTTTATCTGCCATCCGACTCACTCTGGATTTACGCACCATCTGTCCGCTTGAATTAGGGAAAGGACATATCCCGGCATACGAAGCGGCCTTTTTTGCGGTGTTTATTGCTGTAAAATTGTCCGTTTTTACGATTAACCCGCATGCTGTAACCTGGCCTATCCCAATGACATCGGTCACCAACGTATAGTTTCTTCTCAAATCCATGTTTGTATCAATGATGTGCGTCATTTCACTTTCAATTTCAGAAATAGCCAGATTCAGGTTATCCAACACATTGAGGGTTACCTGATGAATTTTTATTGAATTAAAGGGCATATGCATTGTTCGCCTTTCATACGTCAATAACATCTTCCGCTCTTTTACTAACTGTGATCTCAGACCTAGAAGTTCTTTCAGCTCTTTCATTGATTCACCAGGGTAGTCAATTATGACTAATTTATCTCGAAATCGCTCTCCGTATTCACGAATACGAACCGAGTCAACTTTATCTGATTTTCCCCGCTGAAGACCTAAACTGTGCCGAATCTGGTACCCTGTTGTTAATGCAATCGGAATATTAAAACAAGAACATAAAAACAAGAGCATTTCACCATAAACCCCCGTATGCCCAGCACACAAGAGTGCATTTTCCGGAAGACTTTCCAGGAAACGGATAATTCCTTTCATGTTATTCTTAATAACCTTGTGTCCATTCTTCCGTTCATCTACTTGATAACTAACATCAAACTTTTTCTGAGCCAAATCAATTCCATAAATTTGTTCCATAGCAAATAAAATTATGAGCCTCCGGATTGAGTGGCTATTACCGTAATAATGGGTTTTTCCCGGTATACTCTCTGGCTTTAACCCAATAAATATGCTGTTCTTAATACTTTTTCTAGATTTTATCTAAAACAAAAATGAAGTTTACGCAGCATATGGAGTCTCTATTTAGACTAAGCAAAGTTCATTAATTTCCAAATAAATATCATCTCCCAAATCTAACGGTAACAAAAAGCCTTTTAATGGCGGTTTCTTCGCCTGATTTCCCGGTAAAATTACAGGTAAATCATTGACTGGCTGCAAGGTCGGGTCCTTCGGGTTTGTCAAACAATCTCCACGCCTGCTGCGGGTAGTATTCTTTCCCAAAACCTTGCGCAAAGTCAATAACTGCCTGTGGATGTGAAGGCAAAAAATTAGTGTTAAACCATCAAAGCTTTTGTACCATAAAAGTCGATTATTTCCAAAATTTATAAATAGGAAAAGATCGAAATGCTTCTTTATCTTGCTCGCAAAGCTGTTCGAATTGTATTCTTGCTACTTTGTAGTTTTCAAGCAATAAATTTGCCCCCAACTTGAACATTAAACTACTGTTCTCATTTTCAGCTATCTCATATAGCTTTCTGTTTTCTTCTGATGTGAGCTCTCTTTCCCGCTTTATTGTTTGTAGATAATTTATGGTCTTAATTTCTGCATATAAATTATCTGCACTTTCATCTAAAAGCCAGCACGCTATCTCTTTAGCCGTTTTAAGTATCTCATCAGGATGGTCATTATGCTTGTCATAAGCCAATAATAGGTTTAGCAAATCATAATTTGCAGGTTCAAATATATTGTTATTCAAACTAATCAAGTCTTTATATGATTGAAGCATTTTTGAAAAATCAATATTCGACAATTCCATATAGTCATCTGGAGATAATACTGAATACTGGGATGAGATATGTTCTGTATCTCCTCTTGTAATTTTTATAATTTTCTTATAATCAAAAAAATTGTATATTTTGTATATGGACTTTTCTTTATCAACAGCATCTAAAATGAATAGAATTTTAAAGTTTGAGATACTTTTGTGAAACAAATAACTGCTATGTTCTCCATCCACATTAACGCGAATGGGTTGCTTTCCATTAATTGATTTCATTAATAGATACAACTCCTCTAAACTTGAGTTCGAATCAATATTCCCGATGTCAAAATCCGCCACTACATGTAATGATCTCCAAAATTGCTCAATACGCCTATAGGATTCTAATTCCTTTTTGGCAGAATCGATGTCAAATGGGGTATCAGCAACCATTTGACCCAAATTCACCTTTTTATTTTCTCCATAAACAATCACTCCGGTTTCAATAATGCTTATTATGAAATTAATATCCTTTATTCTACTTCGAAGTATGCCGGATGGCTTATAATCCATTCTCGCCCCCTTACTTTTTCCAGTAAAAACCATTGTTGTACTTTCTCCAAACCGGATGGTTATATCATCTTTTGTAATATTTTCAGATACATAGTTTTCGTATCTATCCCCATTAACAAAAATTGGAGAAAATCCATCTTTGGAAACTACTGATATAATAGAACAAAGTTCAACAGGGTGAAGAATAGGACTATTTGCAATCTTTGCATACCAATACACGTCATTATTCAGGAATGCCTGTATCGGGGATGGATGCTTTTTATCAGGTGAAAAAATAGTTAGACTTGATGTGATTTCTACAATGCCATTACCCGAAGACAATGTCCCCAATTCAATTGGAGATATATTACTAAAGCTATGTTGTTTTTTACTGTCCTGATTAAAATTATAAAAAATAGTTTGAATTGCATATTTATCCCCAGGAAGCCTTTTTAGATTTATGACCCGCGAATCCTGATTTTTATGGTCTTTTATATATTTGTCAATTTTTAAAGGCGTTAATGTGTCATAAAAGACCCTTTTCTTGCTTGGATCATTTTTATTTATCAGAACAACAAAATAGATAGTGCCTCCATCGTTTTTATAATTAACCAAGTCTGCCGTATCAACAGAGAAAGTGCATTCTTCTCTTTTGATATTATCAGCCATTTTTCCTTTCACCTGAACTGTAATTTTACCGATAATATCCTTTTTATCAGTACTATTGCTTTTATAGATTAGGACATCACCATCCCATGAAGGAGTTTTATCATTCTCTTTTATGTATTGACTAAGGGTATCTGTCATCGACAAACAGTCTTTGACTGCTATCGTCGCCCAATCTTCTATTTGCTTGTTGTTGTATTTTTTTCTCATTATAAGTAGCATGATGGGATATTGAGTATAAAAATAGGATGATTTTCTATTTTATAACAACAGTAATTAAAGTGTCTAACCCCGTTGGGCATGTTTTTCAATTCTTCGAATCAACCATAATATTATTAGTACTGTAATATTTACGTTTAAAATTAGTTTCTCCCTCTAATTTTCAGGCAAAATTACAGGTAAATCACTGACAAGCTGCAAGGTCAAGCCCTCCGGGTTTTACAAACAATCTCCACACCTGCGGGTAGTATTCTTTGTAAAAACCTTGCGCGAAGTCCGCTGATTACCTGTGGTCGTGAAAGCAAAAAATTAGTGTTGAACCATTAAAATTTTTGCATTATGAAAGTTAATTATTTCTCCATCCCGGAAATTACAGTGTCGTATAAAGACAATGTAAAAGCTTCAGAACGTTTTGTTGTTAAATGTTCGGAAGATGCCTCTCGGATATTTGCCGAGGCCCATAAAGACAGTATGGAACATCACGAGGAAGTGAACGTATTGTTCCTGAACCGTGCCAACCGCGTACTTGGAATAAGCTGTATCAGCAAAGGTGGGCTCGACGGTACAGTGGTTGATATACGGATTATCCTGCAAACAGCCTTGAAAGCGAACTGTGCCTCCGTAATGCTTTCTCACAATCATCCGAGTGGCAGCAGGAAACCCAGCCAGGCAGATATTTCGATTACTCAAAAACTGAAAGAAGGCTGCAAAGCCGTTGGCCTGTTACTCTTAGACCACCTGATTATAACCGGTGAAGGTTACATGAGCTTCGCAGATGAAGGGCTTTTATAGCCCTTTTTTTGGTCGCTTTATATAGGGATAAAGGCGAAGACTGGCAGCATTGGTGCTGCCAGCCATTAAATTATTGTATGTTTTTTTGTTTTTTAATTCTTTTTTGTAGGAATACAAATTTGCCATTATCACAAAAATTACCATCGCTCTCAATGCTTCACATTTAATTCGTCAATCACTTTGGCGCGAACCAGGTTCGCATTTTTTGCAAAAAACGATTGGTTCCTACCGCCCTGTTTTTCGTGCAGTTCTACCAGCAGTCGTTTACCATCAGGAATAGTAAACAGGGGCAGGGTGAAAACCGTGCGTTCGGTAGTTTTACCCCCGATCTCCCGGACATTGTTGTACTCACTGAGTGGGCGTATCACCTGTTCCTGGATAGCGGTGCGTTTGGCCACCTTTTTGTCCACAATCTTAAAGGTGATGTAATCGACCGAAAAAGGTACGTTCGAAGTATTCTTCAGTTGGGTATGGAAGTATAACAGCCTGTTGTGTACATATAACCCTTTGAGCGAATATTCTATCCCGAAACGTTTGGAACCGATGTGTTTGATTTCCCGTTTATTGTTTTTGTAAACCGATTTCATAACCAGGTTGACTAAAAACGGTGATTCCTCTCCCAGTTCTTCGAGTTGAACATCCAATGAATTTGGCCGGGTTCCTGCTTTTCCGTTATAAATAAAATCAACCATTTCTACAGACAGCTTGACCGGCTCATCCGCATATTTTACATTAAAGGTGTAATATGCCCCGTCTTCGGTAATCACGGCAAGGTTACTTTCCTGTGAAAAATCACGGACGGCAGCTTTAACGCGAAGCACGTTCTCTGCACCACCGGCTTTGGCAGCCAGCAGGTCCGACGAGCCTAAATCCACATACCGGATGGCCGACGGGAAAATAATGTGTACCGTTTTGTTAAAGGTTACTTCCAGCGCATAAGGCGCGATCATCCGGTCAAACGTCAGCGGGCGTGTCAGTCCGTTGAAATAGTCCCCTGTTGTGGGTTTTTCCTGTGCGTTGACTGCAAAGAGTGTTGCTGCGAACGCCAACATCAAAATAATTTTCTTCATACTTCTGAATGTTTTAATTGAACTTGTTTGTTTGGATATTTTAGTGGTGAAATATCTTGTTTACTGCATGGAAGGGAGCAGCAATACCCGGTACCCGGCTTTGAGCGTAACCCTGACTGTCCGCATCTTTTTACCGGCATATTGCGAGGCACCCTGGACAATGCCCCGTCCCAGATCCGCCATCAGTTGTGAGCCTGCATTATCAGTAATGGTGATGCTGCTTCCCATTGATGTCCCCATATTGGCAGTGACTTCCTTTACTGCGTTGAGTTCTTCCGAACCCGGCACAGAAATCCCCGGATTACCGTCCATGTCGAAAACCTCGATTTTAACCGGAATGATACTCCCGGCATACTGGATATGGGTTATCGAAACATTCATCCGTTCTCCGGAAATCCGGGCGGAACCGGAAATAAGCGTATTTTCAGGAATCAGCATTTTTCCTGCACGTACAGGCTCCAGTAAGCGTACCTGGACTTCCTGCCCGTTAGTAATGGTAACCGTTTTACTGATGCAGGCATTAATGGTGTTCTTTTCCGGTTCCATCTCCCTTCCGGCAACCGTATGAAACCCCAGGTTCCGGGGTTTTGTATATTCTTTCATAAATACCGAATCGGGCATGGGAGCAGCCAGAAGGGAAACCACTTTACCGGACACCTGCGATACCGGAAGAGAAACGGCATCCTTTTCTGTTTCAGAAGCATTTAGTACAGGTGCAGCTACCGTTTCCGACTCAGCTTTATCTGCGGGCATGTATCTGGCAGCAATCTCATAGGATTTTTCTACCAGGGCGAGTTGCTGCTCTGCTTCGTTCTTTTCCTGAAGTTGCAGTTCCAGTTTTCCGATTCTTTCTTCTAACCCCGCTTGTTCCTGACCATTTGTTTCAGGTTCAGTTTCTTTATAGAAACTGCCCAGTTGCCTGTTTATATCCTGGTATTGACCGGCAGATGAGCGGAACGCATTAGCCCGGCTGTTTCCCGAACTGTTTTTAAGGCGTGATGATTTGACACTGTTTCCAGTAGGTTCAGGAACCCCCTGAAGTCCCGCTTTTCCTGGTGACGTTTTTTCTTCCGCTGTTTCACCGCCCAGTATAAAGGCAAAATCCTGCAGGGAGCGTATCTTTTCCTGTTCCTTTGCCCTCATGGCCTCCTGCCGGTAAGCATCCCGCTTGTCGGCTATAATCCCGCTTTTCTTTGGTGTGGGGAGGTTGGTATTAAAAACATCCCCGGGTTCTTCTTTTTTATCGGCTGACGGTGCAAATATGAGCCACATACTGATGGCAAAAAGCAGGAAAAAAAGCGGGAAAATCACCATTTTCTTCCTTTTCTGTAACTGTTGGGGCGAAAGCGGCTTTTTTTCTTCCACATCCGGTTTTGCCCCGCTATTATTCTCTTTTTCTTTCATATTGAAATTTATTTATTGGTTTTAAACTACCCGCTTGTTCCGTTCATCCTTTAATTCCAGTTGCAGGCCTTCGATATGTTTGAAGTTCAGCTTTTCCCTTTCATCCTTCCCAAAACTGAACAGGGATGAAAAAGTGATGTAAAGCGAAAGCCCCGCAAAAAGGAAAAGAAGGATCAGTACTATGGCAATCCGTCTTCTTGGAGGAATCCTCCCGCACCACTGCCGGAGACGGTAATCCATCTGTTCTTTTATGGCTGAGATATCCTTTTTCTTTTTTGCCATAATATTTACCGGTCCAAAACCCGGATGTCTTTGTTTTCTATGATTTCGAATTTCTCGATGGTAAACCCGTGGGGATTGTTATCGCTCCTGACCGAATTTATCAGGTTGCAGCGGGTCACCAGCGAGCGTTCGGTTACATTGCTCGACCGGATAATCCGCTGCCGGGCATAAGTAACAGCCGTGTACGGATAACTGGCGAAGTTGCACGCCACGCTGTCTACCTGCAAAACCTGCTGGATATTCCCCGAAACAACCCGGTTGAAGTATCCCTTCTCCTGCATGTCCTGGTAATAGTTGTAGGCGCTGCGGTCGGCAAGGAACAGGGCGCGGGTGATGTTGGATTCAATGGCTCCCCGGTCGGGTGAAAGGGTAAAAAACAGTTCATGGAAGCGGGCAATATGGTCACGCGCCTCCACCGGCCGGTTCTGGTCCATATCCTGGGAGAGCGCCAGCATAAGCGATTTTCCCTGGTCAAGCACATATATTTTCTGCCGTTGCGCTTCAGCATAACTGAAAGCATTCCATACCGAATAAATGGTTATCCCGGCACAGAGGCAGATGAATACCATGGCGAAGAACCGGATTTGACGGAATGATGTTTCTATGTTTTTTAAACTCTTAAACTCCATATTTCTATTGTTTTTTAATTGTTAAGATTACCGTCCGACGAGGCGGCCGCCGATATTCCCGGCAGCGCCCCCGGCCATGCCTGCGGCATAGCTTCCGGCTTTTCCGGAAGTTTTGTTAATGGCGTGGTTGGCACTTCCCATACCGCCCGACTGGATAATCCAGTTGGCCACGGTGGGGACCGTAAAGTACCCGATGATGCCGATGAGCATAAAGATTATGTAAATTCCATTGGAACCATCAGGGATATAGTTGGGGTCTTCCAACAGCTTGATATCTGCTTCCAGCATCAGTACCTGAATACGTGCCAGCACCGCCGAAAAAAGGTCGGAAACCGGCAGCCACAGGTAAACGCTGATATAGCGGGCAAGCCATTGGGTAAGCGTTGCCTGAAAGCCGTCATAAACGGAAAAGGCAAAAGCAACCGGCCCCAGAATGGACAGCACCACCAGAAAGAAAGTCCGTATGGTGTCAATTATCAATGCCGAGGCATTGAACAGCAGTTCCATTAAATCCCTCACCACCTGCCGGAACCACGTTTTAATGTCGTACCAGAACCGTTCGCTCCACATCCCGATGATTTCCGGGGTGTCCCAAATCCCAAGGTCTTTCAGTTTCTGGTCGTATGCTTCGTCGTCCACTAACCACGCCTTCCCTTCCCGCATACGCGCTTCGTATTCAAGCTGCTCTTTTTGTAACTGGTAGGCTTCCATATCGAAAGTCTGGGTTTCCAGGATGGAATGCGTCCCTTTAACAACCGGGCCCATTACGGCATTGATTGTCCCCAGAATAATGGTCGGGAAAAAGAGAATGCACAAACCGATGGCAAACGGACGGAGCAAGGGGAACACATCGATGGGTTCAGCCCTTGCCAATGCCTGCCATACCCGGTATGCCACATAAAACAAAGCGCCCAGTCCCGCCAGTCCTTTTGCAACGCCAATCATGTCATCGCAAAGAGGCATCATATCTTCATAAAGGTTCCGGAGAACCTGGTGCAGGTTTTCAAACTCCATAGTTTACCAGTTTTAGCTGTTACCAGTATCTTTCCGAAGGACTGCCATAGAGCGCCAGCACCCTGTCGGTATCGGCTTTCGCCTTTGCGCGGATAAACGACACAGAAATGCTTTTCTGCGTGAAATACCTTGTCAGGTTACGGCAGCCGAGCATCCGGTTATAAACCTGGTCAATCACATCCATGCGTTCCTTATCCGACATGGAAAGGCCATTGCCGCCCGTTATGATGTTTTTCAGTTCCGCAACCAGTGCACCCCCTTCTTCCATTAGCCGGGCATAACCTTCAGAGATAGCGGCCAGTTCATCCACTGTAAAATTGGGGTCGGCTACCATCTTGTTGAAACCGGTGATATACATATCGCTGATTTCGCTGACCATTTCGATGGTCAGTTTTACTTTGCGGGCATCTTTAATCAGGTCGTTTACTGACTTTAAGGCTTCATAGTATTCTTTACCTTGTTCATAAATTTTGACGGTTTCCTGTACATTCTTCACCATGTTGGTCAGGGTGGACGAGGATTTGACCACCTGCTGAATATTCTGTACAAGATTGGACGGGTCAATCACCGCCCATTGCGCTTTGGCCTGATAGGAAAAAATCATCAGGGTCACGCATACGATTAAAACTATTCGTTTCATATTTGTTCTTTTTATTTATTGATACTTTGGGTTGAAAGGGCCGGGATTAGTTCCCAAAAGGCGCTAATCCCCAACCCTGTAATATTTTCCGTAAGCGGAAAGTTGCAGTACGTCACTGTCCGTATTGTAGGACAGGCCCATTACCCCGTAAAGGTTGACATACCGGATACCCTGATGCTTTTTGACAAGACACCGGAATATTTCTCCGGTTTTAAAGGCAAACTCCATAAAGAAGCTGTCGTTTTTCCTTTCGCTGCTTTTGTAAACCCGGATATCCGGCGCACCTTCCCGGCTTTTCCATCGGCCAGTAATATCATCCAGGGCAAAACCAATTTTTGCACCCAATGGATTGGTCTCGGTAGTTTCTGAATACATGAGCTGCCTGTTATTGCTGTTTGCTTTCAGCAAGTTGTTTAATGGCCAGTTCTATGTCGCCGTCCAGTTTTCCGGCAAGCTGCATCACTTCCATTTTTTCCGATTCTTCGGTGGTGTAAGCCAGATATTCCTGAACCGAAACTTCTGTTGCATAAACCGCACTTTGAACACCTCCCAATCCTATCCAGACTTCTTTGTACCGGCGGCTTGGTGCATTACTCATGTTAATGGAAAGAATCTGCGATTTTTCCTTTTCCGTCAGTCCCAGCAAAGCCTGTATCTGGTCGAACTTGTTCATATATTTGCGTTGGTCGAGCAGTATCTTGCAATCCGAATTATTGATGATACTTTCCTTGACCACCGGGCTGGAAATAATATCGTCCACCTCCTGTGTAACCACAATAGCTTCGCCAAAATATTTACGGACGGTCTTGTACATATAGCGCAGGTATTCAGCCATATTCGCCGAAGCAATGGCTTTCCAGGCTTCCTCCACTATCAGTTGTTTTCTTACCCCTTTCAGGCGGCGCATTTTATTGATAAATGCCTCCATAATGATGATGGTCACCACGGGAAAAAGTTCGCGGTTTTCCTTAATGGCATCTATCTCGAAAACAATAAAGCGTTTAGAGAGCAGGTCGATATTCTTTTCAGAATTTAACAGGAAATCAAAGCGCCCGCCCCGGTAATACTGCCTCAGGGTGGTCAGCATGTTGTCGATATTGAAATCGTCCCTGCCTACTTTGATTTCCCGTTCTTCCAGTTCACGACGGTAGTCATCGCGCATGTACTCGTAGAAAGTATTGAAACAAGGTGTTATGTTCCGGTTTTCCTGTATCCGATGGATATACGCCGAAACTGCACTGCCCAGTTCCCCGCTTTCGGTTTTGGACACTTTATCATCTTCGCTTTTCCACAACGTAAGCAGCAGTGTTTTTATACTGTCTTTCTTTTCTACATCAAACACATAATCCTCTGTATAAAATGGGTTGAATGAAATCGGGTTCTCTTCGGTATAGGTGAAATATACCCCGTCTTCCCCTTTGGTTTTTCGGTGAATCATTTCACAAAGTCCCTGGTAGCTGTTGCCGGTATCCACCAGCACAACATGGGTTCCCTGCTCGTAATATTGCCTCACCAGATGGTTCATAAAGAACGATTTACCACTCCCGCTTGGCCCCAATACGAATTTATTCCGGTTGGTGATAATCCCCTTTTTCATGGGCAAATCGGAAATATCCAGGTGGATGGGTTTTCCACTCACACGGTCGCACATTCGGATTCCAAAAGGCGACGGGGACGAGCGGTAATTTGTTTCTTCGGTAAAGAAACAAAGCGCCTGTTCGATAAAGGTATAAAAGCTTTCTTCCGAAGGAAAGTCGCCCGCATTTCCCGGCATAGCAGCCCAGTAAAGGGTGGCTGCATCCACGGTATTGTGTCGGGGCTTGCACTCCATCAATGCCAGTTGCGAACCAACTTCGTTACGGATATGCTTTACTTCCTGCTCATCCCCGCTCCATGCCATCACGTTAAAATGCGCCCGGATAGAAGTCAGCCCGTGCGAGTGGGCTTCGTTCAGGTAAAGGTCAATCCATTCCCTGTTAATCGCATTGCCCCGGCTGTAACGTGATAACGATTGCATATTTCTCGCGCTCTTTTCAAACTTCCGCAGGTTTTCCGCACTGTCATCCAGAAACAAATACTGGTTATACACATGGTCACAGGAAAGCAGAAGCCCAACAGGAGCGGCAAACGACAAAAGACAATCGCTCCGGTCGGTGGACAGTTTTTCGTAACGCATGTCCGTCCCGACCTTTCCGGGTAAATCTTCCACATCGGACAAGGTATGCAGGCAAACGTGTTTATCGCCAATCCGCAGGCTGTCCGCTCCCAGTTCAATATCTTCCAGACAGGTGGTGTTACCGAGTGAAAGCGAAAAATACTTTTCGATTAACCCTGCATTTTCCGGTGTCCCGACAATCTCATCGGTCGTAAGGCGAATTAGGCTTATAAAACCGCTGTCGTTGATAATCCGCTCAAACTGCCCTACGGCTTCCAGGAACCTGACCGTACTTTCTTTATTGACTTCTTTGGGGATGATGTTGCCCCGGCAGAGGGATGAAAAATTGCTTTGCATCCGCATCCGCTCTTTGGTCGTTTTGGTCAGGAAAAGGAAGCATTCATGGTTCAGGTACGGACGTTCGTTGAAATGGCGTTCATAACTGCGCGACAGGAAACTCATATCCCCGTCATCAGTTTTAGGCTGGTAAGTTTCACGGACAAACCAATCCTGTTTTTGTACCACACTGTAATCGGGAAGCACCTTGACAGCTTTTGCCCAGGCTGAATGGATGGCTTCGTATTCGGGCGAGGTTACCGTAAACAGTTCCGGCAGGCTCACGCGAAAAGCGACTGTTATATCGGCATCTTTACTGACAATACAGTCATGCTCCACACTTAGCAGCGGGAACTTGCTTTCAATAGTTGTTGCTTTCATCGTATTCCTCATACTGCATTCTCCTTTCTTGTTTTCTGGAAAAGGCTGCGGGGAACTTTCCGGTTTATCAGGTAGCGTGGATGCTGTTTTTTTGCCATGAGCTTCATAAGGCCTGATTCCCCGTAACGGGCATTCAGGTTGAAAGCCAGCCATACCAGCACCGAAGCGGCAATTACACCAAAAGCGATGCAAGCCCACTGGTTGACACCTGCCATGTAGAGGATAACAAACACCACGAACACGGCAAGCAGCCCGCCAGCGAAAATGAACAGGTACTGAGATTTCAAACCCTTAAATTCCACGCTTTTGCCAATTCCTTTGTTGATATTGTATTCCATAATAATTTAGGTGGAATCAATTAAAGGAAGAACGAACGCAGGATGGTAGCAGCAACAATAAGGAAAATACACGCCCCGAACCAACTTGCGGCGGTTTTGCTGGTATCCGGGTCGCCGCTCGAAAACTTGTTGTAAACTTTGATTCCGCCGATAAGCCCTACGACAGCGCCAATGGCATAAATCAGCTTGGTTCCGGGGTCAAAATACGAAGTAACCATGTTGGTGGCTTCTGTAATTCCGGCAGTGCCATCGCCCTGCGCAAATGCGGTTGAAACGGCAGCCATTAAGAAAGCTGCCTGCATCAAAATCTTCTTTTTTGTCATATAGGTTTCTTTGTTTTTGGTGTGGGGTGTCGTTAGCCCCGCACCCGGTAAATAAAATGTTTGTTGTTTCGGATATTTTGGTGGTTGATGCCGACCCTATCCGTAATCGTGTTTTTTCATCTGTTCGTATTTAATGTGTTAGACATAATTTCGGACATCAAACCCTTTGGGAACAGAGGCCGCAGAAGGCTTATCTTCTCCTGGACCTCCGGCTTTCCGCTTATGAAAAGCTTTCAGGTACGAATCAATTAATCCGCCGACCCTGTCCTCCCTCTCGGGTTCACCTGAAACCATTGCTTCAAACATGTCGGTATGTTTCAGGTGCAGAAGAACCCGTCCTGTTTCTTCTTTTTTCTCCTCTGTAATAATCGGATTGTGTACTACGGTGCGGTAGGCTTCGCCCATTTGTTCAAAACTGATTCCCTCGGCCAGTGAACTCCCTGAAACCTGCAAGGCTTCGTATTCTTCCTCTTCATCCGCCGGTTCCGGTCCTTCCGGCATCGGGCAGTCAATGTCAAGGGGCGGGTTGGCTTCGCCGGGAGGAACTTCGCCGAAAACTTCGTCCAGTTCGCCCACTGGAATTATTCGGGAATGTTCTTTTGGTACATCTGACGGGACAAATATATTTTCTTTCCCCTTATCTTTTTCATTGTCTGGCTCTTTGGCCGTTTGTGGCACAGGAATGCGTTCCTTGAGGACAAACTGGCTTTTGCCGACAATATCGCCTTTGTTCTTTTTCCTGTCCTGTTCCCGGAGCATGGTCTCCCTGTTTTCTTTCCGAAAACGCCGGTTCTCCGAAATGAAAAAGTACATGGTCCAGAGTGCGTAGAGTATGGCAAAAGCAACGAGCAGTGCCAATAAAGCATTTTGTGTAACCGTTATCATCTGCTACTGGAATTTGAATAGTTACACGAGAATTAAAAAATATCGGTATTCCTTTCCCTGTACAGTTCGGTAATATCATCCTGGAACATGGCAAAGTGGTGCTCCAGTACATTGTCCAGGTAGCTGAACAGGGACAGTTCGTTTTCTCCAATCACCCTGACTATTTTCAGGATGCGGTCATGGTACTCTTTGCGGATATAGGCCACTTTGCCGTTGCGCGTTTTGACTTCCGACTCTTTGAAAAAGAGGGCTTCGTAATCCTCCTCTTTAAGGGGAATACACTTCACATCTTGTTGGTCCAGGGATTGTCTGGAGGCAACCTTTTTCTTTCTGAATTGTCTTCTCATTTTTCCAGGTTTTTAATAATGTTTATTCCTTTATGTTTTTCGTTATAAAGACGGGTTATCTCACCGCCATAAGTTTCAAAATGATGTACCAGTATGTTGTCGATGTAACCGGAGAGCGAAACTTCGTTGCTCCCGATTACACGGCATATGGTCTGAATCGTATCATGAAAATCCCGGCGGATATAGACCATTTTGCCTGTTCGGGCAGTAATAGAAGATTCTTTGACAAAAAGCGTTTCATAATCCTGTTCTTTGCCCCGTCTGCGCCGGGTTTCATCTTTAGGTATTTCTGTTTTTGGGGCAGGTGGTTCACCGGAATTTTCATTATTCTCACTCACCAGTGATTCATGGTCCACCGGTACGTCCTGCAGGAAAGAAGCGATAATTGCCTTTTCGTTTATGTCCTCTTTTTTGAATGTTTTTGCCATTGCTTTATATTTTGATGATTTCCAAAATTTCATCCATAAGGGCATCGAGGTTACTTCCTTTCAGCAATGCTTTGTTGGCAGGGAACATGGTCGAACGGAACAAGGCTTTATGAGAAGTGGGAAGCTCGCGGCGAAAACGCTTGCTGTCGGGCAGGAAGGTTTTTAGCAAGGGAAGGTGAAGTTCTGCAATAACCTGTTCATAGACTTCGTATAATTCTGTTTTCTCCCGGCCATCCACTAAATTCCATACAAGGTATAGGCCTTTAATCCTGGACTTCCCGGCAGTGATGATGTTGTCATTCAGGCGGGATGCAAAGCGTAAGGTGCTTTCAAGTACCACCCTGTCGGCGCTGATGGGTGAAAAAATATAATCCATTAGTGACAGGGTATAAATTACCCCTTCCTTATTGACTGTTCCCGGTAAATCAAAAAAGATAATGTCATAGTTTCCTTTGGACATTAACGCTTTGGCTGTTTCCGGAGCTTTTTCAGGTAGGCTCTTTACAACCGGGTACATTTTCTTTTGCAGCCGGGTGAACTGTTCATATGCCAGTGTTTTGTAATAATCGTCGTCCATGGCCATTCGTAAATCGCGTTCCCGCATTTCAGCAATGCTGTATTGCGGGTAATCACAATCCACTACCGCCACCTCATAACCTTTCACGTAGTGCAGGTAAGAAGCTGCCAGTACTGTTAGCGTTGTTTTTCCAGCCCCTCCTTTTTGAGTGGAGAAGGCAACACACAAATTTTTCTTTTCCATTTTTAATCATTTAATAAGTTATACATACAGTTAATGATACATCTGATTTGCAGTATGATTGGGTGGATAACCAGCCAAAAAGTCTGTGCAATCACATGGCTATTAGGGTAAAAGAATGATTGGCCGTCTTAAGATTTGAATGCTTGAATGTCTCGATGTTTGGCCAGCCGTATATCCAATTATTTATCAAGCATCCAACTATACAGTGTTATATCCGACCTTTTGAAAAGCCATTCGTTCATTCCACTATTCATAAAAAATTTCAGCCATTTTATCCTCCTATCAATCATTTGCATAATCAGTCATATTTTTAAAACCTCATGCAAATAAAGGCCAATAAAATCCCGCTTTAATGGGTCTTACGGGAGGTGACAGCTTGTGGCACCGAAACGGCAGCTTTCGGCACAGTTACATGTTGTACAGCCGGTTACAAAGACCGGTAACTTTGCCTCCGGTTCGATACCGGTAACAGATCAGACTGCTATCCATCATTTATGCAGCCCGTCAATTTATCTGTCCGGGCGGCGGACAGATAGTATTTGCAATGTGGCAAATAGCAAGCTGTGTTTTGAGTTACTCATTTCATTTCACGTAACCCAAAACCGCTTGCCCGCAAGGGGAGAAAAGCAGGCTCCGAAGTCGCTGCTTTTTGATAAGGACAGTTACAATGACTGTATTATGGTACCGGATTTTTGAAACACTAAAATATCCGACAGATGAAACAGGAAAATACAAACCGCCGGAGGCGAAAAGGGGGGCGCCCTGCCAAAAGCGACCCCGCAACAGCGTGCGTTATGGTACGCTTTAACGCCCGTGAATATGCCCGTTTTCTTACATTATTTGAACAATCGGGGGTAAAAGCAAAAGCCGTTTTTATCAAAGCGAGGGTATTTGACCAGCCATTCCGTGTGGTTAAAACCGACCGTGCGGCGCTCGAATATGTGGCAAAACTGACTACTTTTTATGCCCAGTTCCGCGGCGTGGGAACCAATTACAACCAGGTTGTAAAAGAACTGCACAGCAACTTTTCGCATAAAAAAGCGTTGGCATTGCTCTTTAAACTGGAGAAACTGACCACTGAATTAGCGGTAACCGGGCAGCAAATTATCGCCTTATCGAAAGAGTTTGAAGAAAAACATTTACAGAAATAACCCGGTATGATTGCCAAAATAACTACCGGGAAAGACATTTACGGCGTACTTGCCTACAATCAGGAGAAGGTAAACGAAGGACTGGGAAAAGTACTCGCGTCAAATATCATCCCGGAACCGGAGGATGGCCGTTTTAGTGTGGTGGCGTGCACCGAGGCCTTTAACCGCTGGTTGCCCTCGCATTACCGGACAGAAAAGCCTGTCATCCATATCTCTCTTAACCCGCACCCCGACGATAAGTTAACGGATGAACAACTGGCAGACATCGGACTGGAATATATGCAGCAAATGGGTTACGGCGTTCAGCCGTACCTTATCTTCAAACACTCGGATATCGGGCGGGAACATATACACATTGTATCGTTACAGGTGGACAGCGAGGGTAAAAAAATCAAAGACAGCAAACGCAATTTACGGAGCGTCGCCATAACCGAAAAGCTGGAAAAGAAATATAGGTTACATCCTGCAAAAGGACAAAAGCAATCCGAACAATGGCAGTTTAAGCCCTTTGATGTGGAGAAAGGCGATTTGAAAAAACAGATTGGTTCGGTAGTAAAACCGGCAGTTGCTCTATATCGGTTCCAGACAATGGGGGAATACCGGGCCCTGCTATCCCTCTACAATATCGGTGTGGAAGAAGTGCAGGGAACGCGAAACGGAAAGCTTTACCGGGGATTGCTCTACTCAGCATTAGATGTTGAAGGAAACAAAGCCGGAACGCCAATAAAATCATCTGCTTTCGGGAAAACAGTTGGGTTCGATGCCCTCGAAGAGCGGATGGAGAAATCCACCGTCCTGATAAAAGAAAAGGGATACCGCGAACGCCTGCGCCCGTTGGTTGCAGTTGTAATGCGAGAAATCGGAGATGAAACGGAACTGCGTCAAAAGTTAAAAGAAAAGGATATTGACCTTTATCTCCGGCGAAACAATACAGGGCGGATTACCGGGGTAACTTTTATCGACCATCAAAGCCGTTGTGTGCTGAACGGCTCCAGGCTGGGCAAAGAGTTTTCCGCCAATGTATTCAATGACCTGTTTAGAGAGTCCCCGTCAGTTAAGGGACACACAAAACAGGTGGGAGAAAAAGAACCGTTCACGCCCCTAGCTGAACCGTTCTCACCGGCTAACAGTCAGGCCGGCCACATTGAATCCGCCATCAGCAGCCTGTTTTCAATTTTTTCACCGGAATCGGAATCCTATACAGAGAATCAGCAACAGCTTCGAAAAAAACAGAAAAAGAAAAAACGGAGATATGGTAGACAGATGTAAACGACTGCTTACCAGTCAGGTTGAACGTCTGACAGTGAATTAACAGTGCCTCTGTCATCAAACTGGTAGAATATTTTTAATTGCAGGCATTTAGCTCCTTTCTTATATCTTATTTCAGTATTTATCCCTACACACACAATTACCAATTTAGATAAATCATCGGTATTTACATTTGGAATTTCATCTCTTATAACTTGATTTTCAGGCTTATTCAAGTCCAGTATATTGCCGTAGATCAATCTTGATTCTTCGATTTTATCCAGCTTAAATTTCGCTACAATATTTTCAGAAACCTCATTATAAACAAGAGAGGGTAAGTCTGATTCCTTCAGTATAAAGAATGACTGCCTCACTAAGGCATTCATTTGATTATCTATATTGACAATCTTAATTTGATTGTAGCGCCAATCTTCACCTTCCTGTTTTAAACCTTGAATGTTTAACATGAGAAAGTAACTCATATTCACTCCTACTGCGACAATTACATGTTCTGAAGGATCAAGATTTAGTTTATCTATAGCTTTGAATATATCTTCTTCTTTTAATATATATTTTTGGGGGTGCATTAAAACAAGTGTGTTTAATGATATGTTCCCAAACTCCAAAGCAACCCCTTCAGCAACAACTGTGTCAGAATTTATATACGTCATTTCTTGGTTTGCAGCAAATCCTGCTTTTTCCATGACTTGGTAACGCCCCCCTATAAATAAACTCCTATAATTAGATTCCATGTTTCCACAAAACAAATGAGAGTATGAGTCAAATGCTTTTATTAAAATTCTGTTGGTCTTATTTTTGAATTCATTTAAAATATCACGGTCTATTTCTTGATTATGCTTTTTCTCTTCAAACTTTTCGTTTATTTCCTTCCTTAGTTTATTTATTAAGTCTGTGGGTTTTTCTTTTTGATTTTTCTTGAACCATTTTTTATCTGATAAATATTTTAAACCAAAATTCTTTAATATCTTTTTATTTTTTAGGTATCCCTTTACATAGTAATTTAAGTAGTCCAATTCTTCGTTCCAATGCTTCATTTCACCTAAATTGTTTGGCGGTGTTGGCATGTTTAATGGGTCAGAATGGATGTAGTAGCTATGAAGCGTGTATTGTCGAAGAAATAGCATTGACAAATATCGTTTTATCCACATTTGAATAACTCCATCTGAATTGACCCCCGAAATTCTGGGGAAAGGATATCTTTGTTCATAATATACGGGATTGACATAGGCTCCTTTTTTTGATATGCCCATGTAACGCTTAATAATCTCCTCCATTCTTTCTGGAACAAGAACATATTTTGGTGGTTCTTGATTTGTCCAGTAGATAATTTCTTTCAATAACTCATATTTTCCGAGGTACATTAGTAATCCCCCTAGCGAATAATGAAACTCTAGAAATGCTTCTCTTCCTTTTTCGCGTGTTGCAATTTCTTCTTGATTAATTATTTGGAATTTATTGTCATATTTTTTCTCAGCCGGGGCTAAAAAGAAATCAAATAATTGATGTGCTTTTCTCCAATAAGAAATCACAAATTCATCCCTACCATAATGCAAAACCTGCAATAAACATCTCCAAATGAAATTATATGTTTTCGGGCTTATTTCGGTACGTTGAAAGCTATCTAGAAACAGTTCAAATAGCGTGCTATCATTAAAATAAGATACTGTTCTCCTGTTCCTTATACACAAAAGTTCATTCGCTTCAAACACAGAATCATAATACTCTTGCGGGTACTCAATAATTTCTTTTTCCTTTCCAGCCCTATATTTAATAAATACATCAAAATAGAACTCCAATAGTTGTCTGGCTAATGGTTCATCGGCTTTTTGAATTGAATAAAACAATATACTTGAAATTGCTTCAAAATAAATTTTCTTATCCCTTGATGACTTATCGTGCTTCTTAATTAGGTGCCTGAGAAGCTTTTCCGGTGTAAAATAAATATAGGTAAGGTAGACGCAAATGTCATTATAATCAATGCGATGGTGGTTATGCCGACAAAAATTAGAGCCGAATTTTCTACAAAAAAGTTTAAAATACCACAATTAATAAGTCGTGGAATTTGTAATATCCATAATACATACGAAATAATAGCAGCAATTAACACTACAATGTAAACATGGCAGGTTGGATCCTTTCTAAATGTTTCAATAAGTCTTGTGGAATTATATTTGTCATCAACCCTACTGATTGTTTGCAATAAAAGAGGCAATGCGATTGCAAAAACTGCAATAATCATTGGAATAAGTGCTCCATTGATTATGTCAGGATAGTTAGCAAAAATAGATTTCATAATCGTTTCGTCAATGAGACCAAAGATAACCATTTACCCCAAATAACTTTTGTTACCCAAATGTTTAACGCCACTAATTGCCATTACTGTGCCACAAGCTACCAATGAATAATAAATGCCGCTTTTTGCCATATTGACTTCATACTTTCGCTTTCGAAACATCAAACTAATGCAACAGGAAAACCATCTGAATAACCGAAAAGATCCTCGTTCATCAACAAACAAAATATAACCGATACAATCAATGGGCTATTTTCTATTCTTCCACCGAAAAGTTAAATGCAGATGAGACGTTACGAAAATAAACTATCCTTGGTTTATATTTTTGAGTATATTTGCACTATGAGTACAGTTATATCAACAAAAATAAACCATTTGCTTCAAAAGTTGCCTTCGGGGGCCTTGTTCTTTTCATCGTGGATGAGAGAGAACGGCATATCTTATGAACTGCAACGACGGTACCGCGATTCCGAATGGCTGACCTCCATAGGGGCAGGTGTGATGGTCCGTACCGGCGAGAACCCAACCATATACGGGGCTTTATCTTCATTGAATAAACAAACCGGCAAACATTTTTATGTTGGTGGATTATCAGCTTTGGAACTGGCGGGATACACACACTATGTTCCTATGGGGCGACCGGTTGTATATGTCGGCCATCCTAAAGACGAGTGGGTTCCGTCCTGGCTCAAAAAACATGACTGGGGTATGGACTTATTACTTGTTACCTCGGAGTATTTCGATACAAATACCGGTATAAGCCCGATGATGCAGGGGGCATTTGAAATACTGGGTTCCACCCCGGAACGCGCATTTATGGAATGCCTGAACCTTGTTCCAAAACAGTATAACCTGATGGACTTATATTATGTGATGGAACAATTAACCGCGCTTCGCCCCGGCACGATGCAGGCGTTACTGGAGCAAAACACATCAGTAAAAATGAAACGTCTGTTCCTGTACATGGCGGAAAAAGCCGGTCACGCATGGTTCAGTGACCTGAACTTACAGAAAGTAGATACCGGGAGCGGTAAACGAGAAATCTTGCCCAACGGTGTTTATGACAGCAAATACCAGATAGTAATCCCCGAAGAACTGAAAAATTATGAATAAGCTCTACAAAGAAAAGGTCAGGCTTTTACTCCGCATATTACCTATAATCTACCGGGAAGAAAATTTTGCGGTTCACGGAGGTACGGCCATAAACCTGTTTATCAAAAATTTACCAAGATACTCGGTGGATGTGGATGTAACCTATATTCCGCTTGGTCCACGGGACGAAAGCCTTGCGGAAATCGATAAAAAGCTGGGAGCAATAAGTCTCCATCTTCAACGGGCAGTGCCGGGTATAAATATTCGGCCGGTACCCAATAAGCTTTTATGCACACTGGGACGGAGCACGGTAAAAATTGAAGTTAACGGAATTAAACGGGGCATTATCGGGCCGACAATTGAAATGCCGTTATGCGATAAAGCACAGGCAGAGTTTGGAATGTACTGCAAGGCGCGAATTGTACCAATGGAACAATTGTACGGTGGAAAAATTGCAGCAGCCCTCAGCCGCCAACACCCACGCGATTTGTTCGACTACAACTACATGGAAACAGATAAAATCGAAGGATTAAAGCGCGGTTTTATGTTTGCCTTGCTGGGAAGCGACAAACCCTTTATCGAATCTTTGTCCCCACACCCTATAAATCAGCAGGAAGCTTTGGAAAACCAGTTTCGTGGTATGACAGATATTCCTTTTACTTATGAGAACTACGAAACCGCACGGGAACAGCTTATTGCTTTTGTTAACGCAATGCTGAGCGAAGAAGACAAAGCATTCCTTGTTAGTTTTAAAGAAGGCAGCCCGCAATGGGAAGAATCAGCTTACTCAGATTTTAGTGTTTTTCCTTCCGTGCAGTGGAAGCTGCTTAATGTAAACAAACTAAAAACACAGAATCCGGCTAAACACAGGCAGGAAGTGAATAGGTTGAAAGGTTATTTTGAGTTGCATTAATATTGCTTTTATTTACTTTTTGTATCCTGAAAACCTTTCATGTCGGTCTCCCATCAAACAAGTTGTATAATCATTGAAATGAATTAGGATATCGCCTCCATCATCTTTTCCAGTTAAAACGCCTCTAATTGTCACATAAAAGATTTGTTCAGAGGAAATATCTCTGATTGCAACTCGATTGTAGTAAGGCAGGTCATTACTGATTCGTATTTCAAGAGAACTTAATTGAGGATGCTCATGAAGTCCTAAAAGAACAGCTTCAGGCATTATCCATTCCCTGTTATTTTTGAGATGTTCTTCAAATCGTTTAGTTGTGACATCATTTCCTTCAATCTCAACCTGTAATAAAAATGTTCTTTCAGTTTTATTATGAAAATTGATAAAATCCAACCAAACAAAAAAAGAATCATCAAGCATTCCCCAGTTAAATGCAAAATCAACCGTCAATCCCTGATTATAAAATCGTCCCATATAGTCATTGGCAATGATGGAAAGTGACCTAAACAGCTCTGTAAATCCATCATCAAAGTTCTCCCTGAAATCGGCATATACTTTTTCCTGTAAAAATATAGGGATAGGGCAATCTTCTAACAATATTGGAATAACAACAACTTTTTTACTATTTATTTCTTTTATAAGTCCTGAATTTTGCTCCTTTCTGCACCATTCGCTCTGTACGTAATGATTGGACAGCACAACCAGTAAAAAGGAAGAATCTTCAAGGCCATTTTGTATTTTATCAATTAATGAATCTCCCGGTTTCATTTCCCATTTATCTAACCACACACCGACTCTATTTTCAACTAGCTTTTTTGATAACCTTTCTACAAAATTCTTGTCCTTCGAAGAATAACTAATAAAGACACCCATGATTTATTTTTTTCTATCAAAAGTAAGAAACAGCTTGAATATTTTTGCATTCAGAATGATAACAGCCACAAGCCACACTTACTACGCCTCAAGCTGCCAGCCTTTTCAAATCAGATTTTTCCCATATCAGGCATCCTACTTTTGCTTTCCAAACATCAAAAATGAAATAAAATGCAACAGGAAGACGATTTAAGAGCACTGGCAAAGGTTATGGATTTTATGCGTGCCCTGAGTGTTTTATTTGTGACCATCAATATTTATTGGTTTTGTTACAAGTCTATGGTCGAATGGGGTATTATTATTGGTGTAATCGATAAAACACTCCTGAATTTCAACCGCACAGCCGGATTATTTGGCAACATCCTTTACACGAAACTTTTTGCTGTATTGTTTCTTGCCTTGTCCTGTCTCGGAACAAAAGGGGTAAAGCAGGAAAAAATCACCTGGGGCAAAATTGTCACAATCCTTTTTGTTGGCTCAGTCTTTTTCTTCTTCAACTGGTGGCTGCTGGATTTACCGTTACCATTGTCTGCCAAAACAGCGTTCTACATTTTTACAATGGCTGCCGGTTATCTCTGCCTGCTGGCTGGTGGTGTTTGGATGGGCCGTCTTTTGAAAAACAATTTGATGGACGATGTTTTCAATACCGAAAACGAATCCTTTATGCAGGAAACACGCCTGGTTGAAAACGAATATTCGGTGAACCTGCCGACCCGTTTCTATTACAAAAAGAAATGGAACAACGGCTGGATTAATGTTGTAAACCCTTT
The DNA here is from genome assembly GCA_003506435.1 of Prolixibacteraceae bacterium. GTDB lineage: Bacteria > Bacteroidota > Bacteroidia > Bacteroidales > Prolixibacteraceae > GWE2-42-39. Next base: position 150,580 of record DOAQ01000009.1, on the reverse strand, counting down.
CCGGGCAGGTATCGTGTTGGGAACGCCCGGCTCCGGGAAAAGTTATGCTGTAATCAACCAGTTCATAAAGCAGCAGGTAGAAAAAGGGTATTCGCTGTATATCTACGATTTCAAGTTCCCCGACCTCTCGACGATTGCCTATAACCACCTGCTGAAAAACCAGCGCGGATACAAAAAAGTACCGACTTTTTATGTAATCAATTTCGACGACCCGGCACGCTCGCACCGGTGCAACCCGATTAATCCCTCGTTTATGAGCGATATATCCGATGCTTACGAAAGTGCCTATACCATCATGCTGAACCTGAACCGGACATGGGTACAAAAGCAGGGCGACTTTTTTGTTGAATCGCCGATTATCCTTTTTGCTGCAATCATTTGGTATTTGCGAATATATCAGGAAGGCCGGTATTGCACGTTCCCCCATGCCATCGAGTTTCTGAACAAACGGTATGAAGATATTTTTCCCATCCTGACAAGCTATCCCGAACTGGAGAACTACCTTTCCCCTTTTATGGACGCCTGGATGTCGGGGGCGCAGGACCAGTTGCAGGGGCAGATTGCATCAGCTAAAATCCCGCTTTCGAGGATGATTTCCCCGCAATTGTATTGGGTCATGTCGGTCGATGAGTTTACACTTGATATTAATAGTCCCGACGACCCTAAAGTGTTGGTTGTGGGCAATAATCCCGACCGTCAGAATATTTATGGTGCAGCGCTTGGTCTGTACAACAGCCGTATCGTAAAACTTATCAACAAGAAGGGACAGCTAAAAAGTTCGGTTATCATCGATGAGTTGCCAACTATCTATTTTAAAGGGCTGGATAACCTGATTGCCACAGCCCGGAGTAACAAAGTGGCGGTATTGCTTGGTTTTCAGGATTTTTCGCAGTTAAAACGCGATTACGGGGATAAGGAAGCAGCCGTAGTGATGAACACGGTCGGTAATATATTTTCTGGGCAGGTAGTGGGCGATACGGCCAAAAACCTGTCGGAACGTTTCGGGAAGGTTTTGCAGAAACGCCAGTCCATGACTATCAACCGCAATGATAAATCAACTTCTATCAGCACCCAGTTGGACAGCCTCATTCCGGCCAGCAAAATTTCAACGCTTACCCAGGGGATGTTTGTCGGGGCGGTTACCGACAATTTTAATGAGCGCATCGAGCAAAAGATTTTCCATGCCGAAATTGTAGTGGACAGTGCAAAGGTTGCCGCCGAAACCAAGGAATACAGGCAGGTTCCGGTTATCACCAATTTTGTGGACGAAAGCGGTGTAAATCGCATGAAGGAAATGATTCAGGACAACTATAACCGCATCAAAGAAGAAACAAAGAAAATTGTTGCTGATGAGTTGGCACGAATAAAGAATGACCCAACACTTTGTCATTTGTTGCCGCAAAAGGAATAATGAACGGTAGCTCAAAATTAATCTCGCGGGACGGCAAAATATTTCCTGCAACTCAACAATAGGAAGGTTACCACCAGGACTACTCAAGCGTATTCCCCTTAACAAGGCCATACTTACACCCGTTTATCCGATAGGTGGTGAAAAGGCCCTAAACCCTCTCACTGCCCTGAAACATATCATAATCCCGACTTTTTCTTCGCTTTTTCCTGTTTTGGATATTCCGAAAAAATTCCTTAAACTGTACACCTGTGAAAATGGGTTTGTTTTATAAGAAAAACAGACCGTGGAATAAACCTTAAAGGTGATTTTCCAGAACGGTAAACCCAATTCCTGTTAAAAGGAAAAGGTACCTTGAAATTCAGGTTGAAAATTAATTGGCTTAAAAAGATGACATGGAACTTCAATTACTACATGATTTTCTAAAATCAGGGAAAACCCAGAAAGCCTTCGCTAAAGAAAATAGTATGCCGGTCAATTCATTAGCTACAAAACTAACGAAGCAGTTACGTAAATTGGAAAAAACGAAGGCCATAAACCTAAGCGATTATGTGAAAAACAAGCAATCAATCTTAACAGTAGAGGTTAGAAACAAAAGTGAAATGTGGCTCCGGGCAATAGAAGCTTATAACAACGAAATGAGAGAAATTGAGACTCAGAAAAAGCTTTCAGAAAGGCATCACTTCTCATTTGATGAAGTCACTCTAATTAGCAGATGGTTTGACAAATTGAAAGCTCAAAATCCAGATTTAGTAGAAGATGCCGACAGACAGTTATACTCTAAAATTCAGGAAATAATTCAAAACACAATCATTTGATGTTTTCCTTCACTGACGTGGATATGGCAATTCCCACGCTTAAAGAAGATATATTTCCGGCTTCAACGCCACAAACTACCACTACAGTTCCTCACACTGCCATCATCTGCACATCCATTTATTTGTCAAATAGTTACATATAATTTCGTCCTTGCATCAATAGTGGTGCAAAAACTAAAACATTCGTAAGATGGACGAAAAAATCAGTACCGACGACAAAAAAGTATTGCTCGTCAAAGACGCAAATGACGGCAAAGTAAAAGCCGTTACCTGTATGGATGAAAAAGGCATTATCCAGACCGAGGAACCAACAGCTAAAAACCAAAGAAGTCTTTTTGCTGTGAACACGAACGAAGCCATGCTGGAGACGTTCTTCAAAAAGATGGTGGAACAGGCGCAGCAACCCTCACACACGGGATTTTTCCTGATGACAGAAAAAATGCTGGATAAGCTTGTCAAAATCGGCCTCGACCCCCACGAACTGGAACTGCACCGTGTCGACCCGGCGGAATACCTTGGAAAAGTACAGAAACAAAACCCGCAGCAAAATCAAGGTGGTGGAGATGAAACTTTCCAAAGTACTTTCCAGCCGATGGATGTCAGTAAAATCGACCGGCAGGAACTCCGAAAGTACGGTATCAATGCAGCGGATTTGGAACCTCACCTCAAAGCGATGTCCTACGGGCACAAATCCCCGCAAATGATTCCCTTAAATCCGGAACTGGAACCGGGTATCCGCGTTCCCACCAAAGGGCGTGTATCGCTGGAAGAACAGGACGACGGTTCGCTCAAAATCATCCCGCATTACTGGCAGGAAAAACCTAACCTGGATGCCCCTTTTCACGGCATCCTTCTCAGTGAACAGGATAAGGAAAACCTGCGGCAATCATTAAACGCAGGCAGGGTGATTGAACTGGAACCGGCACCCGGGCAGAAAATCCCGGCTTTCGTTTCGCTCGACCGGCTTACCAACAAACTCGAAGCCATGCCGGTAGAGAACATTTCCGTTCCCAACAAAATCAAGGGGGCAGGCCTTTCTGATGACCAGCAACGTAGGCTTGGCGCAGGAGAAAAGGTAATGGTGGAAAAGATGGTTTCCCGCACAGGCCGTTTCTTTGACGGGTATATCCAAATCAATGCTTCGGACAGAAAGTTTGATTTCACCTACGAGGGGCTTGACCGTAACCGCTATTCAAAAGAGAACAAGGAAGTCCGGAGCCAACAGAAAGAAAACGCACCGGAGGGGGAAACAGAAAAACAAAAGCAACTGTTTATTCCTAAAAAATTGCTTGGCGTTGAGCTGACTGAAAAACAGCAGGAATTCCTCAAAGCAGGCCAGGCTACCTATGTTAAAGGCATGCGGAAAGACGATAAGGGCGAACCGTTCAATGCCTGGGTAAAGCCCAATCCCGAAAAAATGAAATTCGATTTTTTCAGGTGGAACCCGGACAAAGCTAAAAAGCAGGGAGCAGAAGTCAAACCTGCAGAAGAAAGTAAAACACAGGTAGCCGTTAACAACGAAGGGAAAACCAACGAAGCAACCAAAAACGTCAGGGAGCCGCTTAAACAGGGACAGCAGAAACCAACTGAAGACCAGGTAAAGGAACAGAAACAACACGCACGCACGCCTGCAGCAAAGAAAAGCGGCATCAAAATCTGAATCCTGTTGTCAGGATGTTCCGGCTAAGACCAAAAGAAGATAAGTTCAACCGTGAATGGTTATATTTGCCACTGAATATACCGCTGCTTTCTTCGATAGGCATAACATTTCTTTGTTTATTGTTTGTTAGTTAACGGATATTTTAGTGGTGCGTCCCGGGTTCCCACCCGGGGCGCTTTTGCCTAATATGCCTTCCCTTTTTCAACGACTAAATATCCGTTATCATGAGAAACACAAAAAATAAAACCGGACAGGAATTGTCCTATTACGGGTTCTCCCTTCTTTCTTACCTCAAAGAAAACCACCCTGAACGTACCTCAGACATAGCTTTTATAGAAGAACGTACTGATGCCGCAGCAGAAACTTACGGCAATACTGTTAAAAACGGGCAGACACATATTGAGGCGGAAGAACTGGCGTCGGAGGTACTTTTTCAGGGGCTGCACTTTTCCCCTTACAACACCTTGATTCACATCCTTTGGAACGAGTTTTCGGATGAAATCCCCGAAGAAAGGGCAAAAGAAATTGCCCTTCAAATCTTACCTCTTTGCAGTGACGTGCTGGACGAATACGCCCTTACGGATGATTTTGCAAGCACCTCGCAATACGATGAATTATATACCGAACTGACGGGAACCGTCGAAATACTGCTCGAAGATGGCTTACAATAAAAAGGAACACCTGCGGGCAAATATCGATGCTATAAAAACGGCGTTTACCCTTGAACAGGAGAACCGTCAGGCAACAACCGGAGAAAAAGAAATACTCGCCCGTTATTCCGGTTTCGGTGCAATTAAAGAAATCCTCGGACCAATTCCCGCTAATGGTTTAGCCAATCCCCTGATAAATGAGCTGCATGATGTTTTAAGGGGAAATGCCCGTGATGAAAAGGAATATAAACGCCTTTTTGACGGCCTGAAGAACTCCATCCTGACGGCATTTTATACGCCTCCGGAAGTAGTAAATGCTTTAGCCGAATCACTTAGTGATAGCGGAATAATGCCATCCCGCCTGCTTGACCCGAGCGCTGGAGTTGGCGTATTTGCACAGGCTTTTAAACAGCATTCTCCCAACATGGAAGCAACCTGTTTTGAAAAAGACCCGATAACCGGAATGATACTTAAACACCTTCATCCTGAAGATAAAGTAAGGGTAGAGGGTTTTGAAAAGATCGAAAAGAAATATGCCGGGTCTTACGATGTAGCGGCAAGCAATATCCCGTTCGGGGATGTGGCTGTGTTCGACCCCGCTTTATTCCCCGACAGCGACCCGGCAAAAAAAATTGCCTCACGCTCCATCCACAATTATTTTTTTCTGAAATCTGTGGATATGGTACGACCGGGAGGACTGGTGGCCTTCATCACCTCGCAGGGCGTACTGAATGCCCCGGCAAACCACCCGGTACGGGAATACCTGATGTCCTGTTGCGAGCCTGTTTCCGTTATCCGGCTTCCTAACAACCTTTTTAGCGAATATGCTGGCACCGAAGTTGGCAGCGACCTGGTTGTCCTGCAAAAACGGGAGCAACAAGACCAGTCCGTTTCGAAACCCGAAAAACAGGCCTTTATAGAATCACGCACCCTGTCCAATGGCATATCAGTCAACAACAGTTTTAAAACCTTCGACCGCGTTGTCCATACCGATGCCAAAGTCGATACCGACCCTTATGGCAAACCGGCAATGGTGTTCACCCATAAAGGCGGCATTGAAGGAATTGCCAAAGACTTGAAACGAATACTGAAAGAAGATTTCTCCCGACATTTGGACTTGCAGCGTTATCAATCCCATGCACAGGGCACACCGGAACAACAGGCAGCGGCCACCGTAGAAATCAAACCGGCGCTTGAATTAGGTTCCAATGACCTCGATCCCTTTTGGCAAGCTATTGAGGATGATTGGTTCCCCAACGATAATCAAACCGGAGCGGTAAAACCTACGATAGAAAATAAACCCGACCCAAAAAAACAACAACCAATTTATGCAGGACAGGGTACGCTTTTAGATATGGACGAAACCGTCATCCAGAAAAAGCCGGCTACAGAGGCAAAAAAACAGTCCGTAACGCAGGACCCGCTACTTTCCCTGTATGACCTGTTTGGCCTTTCAGAAGAAGAGCGTAACGGACAGAAGCGTTCCAACAGGAGAAGAATGCAAATGCCCCAAAAACAAGAGCAACAGGAGATTCCTTTTATGGAATGGCGTGAGCGGTTGCATTATGAGGGAATGCAAAAGAGAAAACGGCTGGACAAAGAATCCTCCGAAAATGGGAAAATACAACTTATAAACGGTGACGGAAAAAAAGAACAAACAGAGAATTTTAAAAGAGAACAAGAGCAGCATGAACGGGAGGAACTAATAAAACCCGTACCGTTCAAAAAAGAGCTACTGCCGCACTACCTGGAAGGTTCGCTGGTATCTGACGAAACCAACCGCATCGGCTATTTAAGGGATATCGAAGGTTTGCAACCCATGTTCCATCCCTTGGATATAAACAGCACCCAAAAGCAGAAAGTATCCTTATACCTCGAAATACGGGACACTTATCACCACCTGTACCGCAACGAAGCCGACTGGCTGGAGGCCAACCCAGCCCTTCGCGAAATGCTGAATCATTTATATGACAATTTTTCCTTTCGGTTTGGACTGCTTAACGACAAGAAAAATCTTGACCTGATTAAGATGGATGCAAGGGGAACGGAAATTTTGTCGCTGGAACGGTACATCGACGGGAAGGCGGTGAAAGCCGATATTTTCAACCGCCCGGTGGCGTTCAACCCCAACGAAGTCACTTCGGTTGACAACCCGCATGAAGCGCTGGCGGCTTCGCTCAATAAATATGCAGGCGTGAGCCTGGGGTATATGGCATCATTGACCGGCAAAACGGTAGATAACCTGAAGGAAGAACTGAAGGGAACGGTTTATTTCAATCCCATGACCGGCGGGTACGAGGTGGCAGATAAATTTATCTCGGGCAATGTTATTTCCAAAGTAGAAGAAGCAGAACATTTCCTGGAACAATATCCCGGACACCGCGAGGCAGAAGAATCGTTACACGCCCTGCGGGAAGCCACCCCAAAACCCATTGCCTTCGATGACCTGGATTTCAACCTGGGTGAACGGTGGATCCCAACAGGCATTTATAACAAATATGCTTCGCACCTTTTTGATACCGGTGTTACCATTCACTACGCCTCCAACAGCGATGAGTTCAGTGTCCAATCTGACCACATAAATGTGAAAATTACCGACCAGTATGCTGTAAAATCGCAAAGCCGGACGTATGACGGGCTTGCCCTGATGAAGCACGCGTTGCAGAACACTTCGCCGAATATCACCAAAACAATCTTGGTGGACGGAGAAGAAGTAAAGGTGCGCAACGGGGAAGCCATCCAGCTTGCCAATACCCGTATCGATGAGATGCGCAACGGTTTTTCCGACTGGCTCCGGGAACAATCGCCGGAGTTCAAAGACCGGCTGGCCGGTTTGTATAACCGCACCTTCAACTGTTTTGTCCGACCGGCTTACGACGGCTCACACCAGCGTTTTCCCGGACTTGACCTGAAAGGGCTGGGCATTGACAGCCTTTACGGAAGCCAGAAAGATGCCATCTGGATGGACAAACTTAATGGGGGTGGTATTTGCGACCACGAGGTCGGTGGCGGCAAAACGCTTATCATGTGTTGCGGAGCCTATGAAAAGAAACGCCTGGGACTGGTCAACAAACCGATGATTACCGGGCTGAAAGCCAATATTCACGAGATTGCCAAAACATTCTGCACGGCTTATCCCAATGCCCGCGTCCTGTATCCAGGCAAGGAGGACTTTACGCCCAAAAACCGGCAACGGATTTTCAACGAGATAAAAAACAACGACTGGGATGCTGTAATCCTGACACATGAACAGTTTGGTATGATTCCCCAGTCTCCGGTGGTACAGCGTGATATATTGCAGGCAGAACTAGACAGTGTGGAGGAAAACCTCGAAGTCCTCAAGAGGCAGGGCAAAGAGGTTTCACGTGCCATGCTTAAAGGTTGTGTGAAACGTAAACTGAACCTGGAAGCCAAGCTGAAACAGGTTACCTTCAACATTGAAAACCGGAAGGACGATGCAGTAGATTTTCGCCTGATGGGCATAGACCATTTGTATGTGGACGAAAGCCATAAATTCAAAAACCTGACCTTTACCACCCGTCATGACCGGGTAGCCGGGCTGGGCAATCCCGAAGGCAGCCAGCGGGCGCTGAATTTGCTTTTTGCACTTCGCACCATTCAGGAACGCACCGGCAGGGATTTGGGCGCCACTTTTCTTTCAGGGACCACCATCTCCAATTCCTTAACAGAATTGTACCTGCTGTTCAAATACTTGCGGCCAAAAGAACTGGAACGGCAAAATATTAAAACATTCGATGCCTGGGCAGCCATTTTTGCAAAGAAAAGCATCGACTATGAATTTTCGGTAACCAATGAAATTGTACAGAAAGAACGTTTCCGGTATTTCATTAAAGTGCCGGAACTGGCTCAGTTCTATGCCGAGATTACCGACTACCGGACGGCTGTGGACATCGGTATTGACCGTCCAAAGAAAAACGAAATCCTGTACAATATCCCGCCGACACCAGACCAGGTCGATTTTATAAACCGCTTGGTCCAGTTTGCAAAAACCGGTGATGCGACCCTTTTGTATCGTGCCCCCTTGAACGGGCGGGAAGAAAAGGCAAAAATGCTGATTGCAACGGATTATGCCCGTAAGATGTCGCTGGATATGCGTATGGTCGATTCCCGCTTTGAAGACCATATCGACAACAAGGCAAGCCACTGTGCCCGGATGATTATAGGTTATTATCGGAAGTACGACGGACATAGGGGAACACAGTTTGTGTTCAGTGATTTGGGAACCTACAAACCGGGGCAGTGGAATGCCTACAGCGAAATTAAGCGCAAACTGGTGGAAGACCACGGCATCCCGGCACACGAAATACGTTTTATCCAGGAGGCAAAAACAGAAAAAGCCCGGAAGATGATGATAGCCGATATGAACAACGGCAGAATCCGGGTATTGTTCGGCTCCACTGAAATGCTGGGGACAGGTGTAAACGCCCAGAAACGTGCCGTAGCCGTCCATCACCTGGACTGCCCGTGGCGTCCGTCGGATTTGGAACAGCGTGATGGAAGGGCGACACGGAGGGGGAATGAGATTGCCAAAACGGTTGCCCGGAACCAGGTGGATGTTATTCTTTATGCCGTGGAAAAGTCGCTGGATGCCTATAAGTTTGGCTTGTTGCATAACAAACAACTCTTTATCCGCCAATTGAAAAACAACAACCTGGGTTGCCGGACCATTGACGAAGGGGCGATGGACGAAAAAAGCGGCATGAACTTTTCCGAATATGTGGCCATTTTATCGGGCAATACGGAGTTGCTGGAAAAAGCAAGGCTGGAAAAGAAGATAGCCGTACTGGAAAGTGAACGCCAGGCATTTGTCAGGGGAAAGTCATCGAGCCGGTACAAGCTGGAGAATATCACACAAACAGTTGAAAGGAATAAAGGACTTATTGGGCGTATTTCCAAGGATATGGAAAACTTTCAATCCCGCGTTCAGGTTAACGAAGACGGTTCATACCGCAACCCGGTACACTTGGACGACATTACCGGCAGTGATTTTAAGATAATCGGGAAAAATCTGAATGAAATTGCCGGTACAGCCCGCACACATGGCGCACATGAACCGATTGGAAATCTGTATGGCTTTACGCTTTACGTGAAAAGTGAAACCACCAATAAAGACGGACTTGATTTCATACAAAACCGCTTCTCTGTCCGTGGCGATGGTGAAATATTTTATCATTACAATAACGGGCAAATGGCAGTTGACCCAAAGCTGGCTTCGCAAAACTTTCTGCATGCTTTGGTGGAAAATATGCCACGGCTGTTAGCACGTTATAAAGCGGATAATGAAAAACTGTCATATGATATTCCTGTGCTCAAAGAAGTGGTGGAGAGTACTTGGCGGAGGGAGCCTGAATTGGTCGAATTAAAATCGGAAATGGTAAAGCTGGAACGAAAAATTGAGCAGTCGCTGAAATCAACCGGTGAAACGGAAGGGCAAAATTCCGTTCAGTTTGATGAAACTATAAGTAAACAAATACTTACAACCTTAGGGCAAAACCCGGAAGTGTCACCTAATAAACCAGAACGGTTACAGAAAATTACAGAGGCATCAGATGGAAAAATTATTATCGCCGGGATTGGCCAAACGGCGAACCCGGATAATCCCCTTGTTTCAAAAAGTCTGAAAGTATAAAAATACGACGAAAAGAGCCGGTACTGTAAGTTGATACCGGCACTTTTCTTTTAACTCAAACCCGCATCGTTTATCAACGAAGCGGGTAAAGCAAACACAAACAACTCATTTCTTATCTTTTCGGTTACGCTTCGCGTGGAAACGGCTGAAATGAGTTTCTATGAATTTCATAACGTCTAATTCTTTGTAAAAAGTCTTGTGATATATCATTTGAAAAGGTAGTTCGCCTAATGAGCGGTAACGCTGCAATGTTCGTTTACTGACGTTGAGCATCCGGCAAACATCGTAGTTATCCAGCAGTTTTTCTCCGTTTAATAAGGGGACTTCCTCCCCTGAATCATCCAGCTTATCAACAACGTCATCCAGTCTCGACAAAATACGCTGCATCCAGTTATCGAAATATTCCTTGTCTATAAACATGACAGTAACTCATTGAATTACTGCAAAGTTATGGGTTGTCTGCATGATTGATAAGGAAGTCGGTGCTACTTTTTTTGAAATAATTTACGACAGCTCATTGTTCAATGGTTTAGAGAACTTCTTTTGGGAAAAACAGCCATGAAAAAATGGGTAGATACTCGGTATTAATTAGTCATTTCCTTCTGCCCATACGTCTGAGTAGCGCTTCTTTCAATTTGTCCAGAAATGGGGTAGGGACGTTCCGGATTTTCATGTCGCTGAATGCGCGTGAGAGGTTTTTATCAAGCCGGATATTGAAAACATTTTGGATATAATCAGATAATTGCGTGAGCGGCACGTCGCCAAAGGTACGGGCACTGTCCCACGAGTAGAGTTGTTCCATCAGTTCCGTTTTGCTCCCCTGCCAAGTCAGTTTAGTTGCTGGAAAGTCGAAATGAACAGAAGCCAGGCCGTTGTTATCCAACTGTTCTATTTCCTGCATCAGGTAGGCCAGGAGCATGTCGTTGGACAATATTTTTGCCACCTTGAAATCGTAATTGGTTGAGAAATTCGGGTCGAGTTCATAATAAAATGTTTCGAGGTATTGTTCGCTGTCCATCTTCCCACGCAGAAAATACAGGGAATCCAGTTGGGTAGAACCTGAACGGTAGTATCGGATAAAGTCCAGCCGTTTGGCGTTATACTTGTTTATTTCGTTTAATTCTTCGCTCAGGTACTCCTTTTGTTTATCCATACCTGCGGGACGGTTCATCTCGATGTTATACAATTTCCGGTAATAGATAAGACGATAACACAATTTGGGCTTTATTTCCTTGAAAAAACTGATCTCCTCTATCTCGTCACTGAATTGGTAAGAGACAATGAACTTTTTCAACCTGTTGAATGCCTCTCCAAGTATATTAGAGGCTTCCAAGGATTTTTTCAGGATATTGTAATTGGCAAAACGAATCATGTAAATTTCAGCGAACGAATCGTGTAAATTCTGAAAATTGAACATTTCTAAATATCACACTCAATTCTTTAACTTCGGCTTTAACTTGGGGTATAATGTCATTTTTTTTGGTGCAATACAGTGCGCTATACAGAATCATATAAATAAAATCGCTTCATGACTTCTACTACTCCAGCCTGATCACACCAACCACAAGAGCAATACCAGTGATTTCATCTATGCCTATTGAAAACGGATCGTAATCTTTGTTGTCGCTTACAAGCAATAAATGATTATCATTCTCCCCTTTCTTTATCCTTTTAACCAGGATTCCTTGTTCTTTGGTTCCGATCACATGTACTTTGTTCCACTGAATGAACTTACTTTCACGGATGATTGTACAGGCTACAACATCACCGGAATTATACTTGGGATACATCGATGATCCGCAGACCTCAATCATAAAATCGATACGCCTGTCGTTAAACTTAGGAATCACATAATAATCTTTTACATCCCTTTCCTGTATCGTAAATTCGGCATTGCCAAAACCAGCAACAGCAGCAATACTAACTAATGGTATTTGATTCTTTTTACCTTTTAAAACCGACACCGCTGGCTCGTTTATATGGCTATTGTCGCTCTCTGGGGTATCATACCCCTTCATGATATTTAATAAACCTTTTTGGCTTATATTGAATTTTTTACAAAACTTTATTAAAAAATTCTCAGTCGCATTCTTTGATCCGTTATATATACTGTTTATGTACTGAGCACTTACATCAAGTTGTAAAGCTATATCTTTCTTGGTTGTACCGCTCGAAACAAGCCTATCTACCTGTTCAATAAACCATTTTTTTCGTATTTCTGAAAAATTATTCACTAAATAAGCCAAAAAAGATTATTATTTATTTGCCGATAAGCCAAAATGGCTTATATTTGTGTCACAATAGTACACAAAACTACGGCAAAAAATGACACATAAAGCCATTCATCAAAAAAAATTCAAAACGCTATACCAACAAATAGCTGAAAAACACGGTGTAACGCCTCGGTATGTAGGCAAAATTGCACGCCTCGAACGCGAACCAAAAAGATCAGCTATTGGAATTGCAATAAAGCAAGAACTCGAAGAACTCGCATCAAACAATTAAACACATACAAATGATAAGGAAAGAATTAAAGCGAGGACAGACAATCACCTACACCAGAAAGGTGATGTTTAAAGATACTGAAACCGTTAAGGCTAAAATCGTGGCCATAGGTCGTACCTCCTTCCTTCTCGACAATGGTGATGAATTAACCATTTACTAAATCATACAATATGAAATCAAACAACATCTTCGCGGCAATATCTGCCACAATCTCACTCGCGTCATTAGTTGGCGTTTTTTGCGGAGCCACACACCAAGCGTTTATCGCTGTAATGGCTGCCACACTTGCTATTGTTTTACGGGCTGAAGCAAAAAAAGAAAAAGCAAATGGATAAGCCCGTACGAAAAACACACAGAGAACATCGTATTATCAGTATTAAAACACTGAAAGAAAAGAAGTACGAAACCATTGATCTGGGCGAATACAACAAGCTTTTTGGCATCATTCAAAGCAAATTCATTATTACGCTGTATGGTCCTTCAGGTTCAGGTAAATCAGTTTATGCACTCCAGTTGTGCGAGGAGCTTACCAAACACGGCAAACTACTCTACAATTCGCACGAAGAACGCGACAAAAAGACCATACAGGACCGGGTTATAAACTTCAACATCAACAGTCCTAAAATTGCCCTTGGTGTTTCTCTGCCATTCGCGGTGATGCTCGACAAGATCAAAAAAAACCATTACAGTTATTTAGTTATAGACAGCATACAGTATATGGAATTCACTTACGATCAACTCAAAGAGCTTGTCGAATTCACGAAGCACAAAAGAAAATTTGGGATTATAATGGTCAGCTTCGGTAATACAATGGATAATCCAACCCGTGCCATCGACCACCTACACGCTTCCGACGTGAAATGCTTCTTTAAAAACGGAAGCGTGACAATAACAAGCCGTTACACTGATCAACCAATCCGCAAACAGCTTTTTACGCCAAAACACAGTACTCATCAACCAACCCTATTCTAATGGAACGATTTACAACAACTCATTCCCCAAAATCTCGTGTCAAAAGAATCATCGATCATAATCCAAAAGATATATGGAATAATGAAGTATGTGTGATGTACGGCGAGTATTCAATAACTGCACAAGAAGTTGCCAATTCTCTCAATATGGCCTACGAGCTTCGCCAGCTCTCACCATCGGCCACTAAAAAGCAAATGCAAGAAATCATCAATAAATACCGCTAATCATGAAAAAACCAATCGATTACCCACTCCCGGTACTGGAGGCTTACGACATCATTGAAAAACTGCTTGTACACAAAGAAGATCAGCCACTGTTTGAATCAAACACAGCTATTTCCGACGTGCTTTTATTCGTCCTGAATGACCTGTTCGAACAGTTCCCGATACATATCGAGAGCGAAAACGAAAAACTCAGATAATCATGGATGCAATAGAAAAACACAGGTCAACATATCCACTTCCTTTCGATCAAATTTCAAAACTAAGTTCGTTCGAACAGGTTTTGGGTAAAACTTCAGAAGAGTATTCCGAACAAGAAAGAAAGCTTCGTTGGCAAAAGGTTCTATCGTTCGACAGGGAGGTTAAAAGGATATGGTCAGACACAAGCGAATGTATCGGATGCGTCCATTTGTCTGGCTCATGGTGCAACATGCAAGGCTTGCCATGTTGCGTTAATCCAATTCTTTCATTCAACCACGGCATGATTGGCATGGCCTGTATGGGCTTGGGTTACGAAGAAATGCCAAAGCAGCTTCAATTATCGCTGTAAACTCCTAAACGGTTCACGCGGGGGTTCGATTCCCCCGATAGGAACAATTAAAATTTTAACGAATGCCATTTTATCACAACAACATACTTTGCGTAACACGCACTGAACTCGCACAATGCGGCGTGTCACCGGCATACGTCAACCGGGCATTGTCCGGACAACGTAAGGGCGAAGTGTATTGTTGGGAGCATCATAAACAAGGCAAAACCGTTTACATTCACTACCATTCGCTAAAGGCCGAGTACCGCGAAACCATTAAGGATGTTTTCTGTGGCGGGGCCGAACCCGAGCTATGGATCAGGCAGCAAGACGAACAAAAGGTTCAGGCAACATTCGAAAGCCTTACCGATCAAATTACATCGCTCGTTACTTCCGATCCTGCCGAGATTCGCGAACTGACCGAAAGCAAGCTGTTCACACCAACAGAAATACACCAGATCGCCCGCGCTGCCGGTTGGTTGCGCCTGATCAACGAAATCAATGTGAAACGCGCCCGTAAAGCCGGGTTCAACAGTATCAACGACTTCAGGAGCCAGGCATTTAAACGCTGTTTAAACGAGCAAACTACCAACCCGCCACTGGTGAAATTCAAAAAAGGACTCATCACCAACGAGCGAACATTGGTTAAAAATGCGGTCGATTACCGTCAGCAGGGTATCAAAGCCCTCATTCATGCCGGAGTCGGAAACGTCAACCGCGAAAAGGCCGATACCCTGACACACGCTAAATTATTGGAGCTGGCATCGGCACCCGTTAAATACTCGTGGGAAGATGTGGCCCTGATATACAACACCTGGGCCGTATCGAACGGAAAAACCGAACTGACCACATCAACGGTTAAACAGTACTTAAACATACCGAAGATCAAAAAAGTATGGTTCTATGCCCGTCACGGTAAGCTTGCTGCCGACAACGTGATACAGCCACTCATTAACCGCGACAAACCTTCGTTCCCGGATGCACTTTGGAGTTTAGACGGTACCACCATGCAGCTTTATTACCGCGATGCCGATGGAAAGATCAAAAGCGACCTGTACACCTACTTTGTTACCGATGCCAACTCCGGGGCTGTTATAGGCCACTCTATTGCTTTTGCCGAAACCTCCGGAATGGTTGATGCTGCCCTGCGCAATGCGATAACTATTCACGGGTACAAGCCATACCAAATGCAGTACGACAACAGTTCTGCCAACGTTTCTGTGGCCGTTCGCAACCTCATGAGCAACATGAGCCGCGTGCATTTCCCTTGCGAGCCTTACAAAGGCCGGTCGAAATATGTCGAGGGGATCATCGGGCATTTCCAGCAGCGGGTACTGCGTTACTTCGAGCATTTCAAAGGCGGTAACATCACAGCCACAAGCCTTAACAGCAAAGCAAATCCTGAATTGCTGGCCAAATTCAAAAAGAATCCTGAATTGCTGCCAACGCAGGATCAGATCATAGCCGACTTCGAATTAGCTATCCGTAGCTGGAACAACCGAGGAGAAAAGCGTGACAATTACGGGCGTTTCGTTGGCCCGTCGAAAATAGACAAATACACCAATACCCCGCACGAATTACGCCAAAAGGTCAATTATTTCGACCGCATCAGCCTGTTCATGGTTGAGCAACGAGAGCTATATACCTATGGAGCAGAGGGAATAAAAATTGAAATCGACGGGCTAAAACATAAGTTCATCGTTCCCGATCCGGACACCGTTGGCGACTTTATATTCTCGAACGAAAACTTTGGCCGCAAATTCACCGTCAAGCTCGACCGCGATACGCCGGAACTGGTGGCACTGTACCGCGGCGGTGTGTTTATCGACTTCGCCTACAACAAAGAGAAATATGCCGCCTGTGTGGCCGACATGAAGCAAAACCCTGGATCGAACGCCAAACGCGTCATGTTCAAAGCAAAACAGGAGATATGGGGACAACAGCACTCGCTGAAGGAACTCGAAAAGCAAATGAACATCCTGGGCGAACTGAAGGCAACCGGCACCGATGGCCTCGGCTGGTGGGATAGCCCGAAGATTGTAACCAACTCACGCGAAGCCGTGCTCGAAGATGTGGCCAACGGCATCGACGACGGCCTGACAGATAGACAAAGAAGAATTTTAAAAATAGGAAAATGAAAACAATCGAAGTATTTGAATTACAAAAAGGTGATCGAATAAATCACAAACATTATGGTATTTGCCAAGTGGATTCTACAATACCTGAATTTGGAGTTTGTATTATTCCTGAATCAGAAGAGTCATTGACCTTATTAAGCAGACAATTAGGAATGCCAATAGGAACACCTCTTTTAGAAACCTCTTTTCGGCTAATTACAGGTAAGATCAATTAATAGAGAGGCGCACCACCTTCCACAACGGTACGCCTCCATGAATAACTAAATAAAAATCAAAAGTATGAAAGATTACACAATCGAACAAAAAAAGCGTTTACGCGATCAAATCATCGCTCTACAGGAAGCCTCCGGACTATCGGCCAATAACTTTGCCACCACGCGCCTGGGGTTCTCCAACGGCTCCAAGTTCTCGCACGTTCGCAACAATTGGGATCAGCCCGGCATGGTTGGTAACGACACCTGGGACATGATCGAGCGTTACATCGACCGCTCACAGAACTACCGTGGTGTAGCAACTGCCAACCTGAAGAAAGTATGGAACACCTGCGAACGGGCCTACCAGTTGAAAAAAGCCCTTCCGTTGATCGGCGAAGGCGGTTACGGTAAAACGTTCAGCCTCGAAAAGTTTCGCGAATACAACGAGAAAAACCGCCGTTTCCGCGTCATTATATTCGACGCTTCCGAAACAAAAACACAAAAGCAGCTCATCGTTGGTTTGCTCGAATCCTTCGACGCCTACCAGCCTGGAACCATATCCTCACAAATACGCCAACTGCGCGAAGCCGCTCACCGTCGCGGCGACTTCCTGCTTTGCATCGACGAATGCAGCAGCCTCCGCGATCACAATGTCGTTATCCTGAAGGACGTCATTACAGCCCTCAAAGACCTGTGCGGCATCGTAATCACAGGCACACCATATTTTATCAACAACCTGAATAACGGGGCCGTGCGCAACCGCCACCTGTTCAGCGAAACCCGCGACCGCCTCTTTATGATCCCGGAACTGTTGGAACAACCCACCGATGATGAAGCGCTGGAAATTTTTACAAAAAACGGCATCACCGAACAGGATCAGCTAGACGTAGTAATGGGCCGCGAAAAGAAATTCATCTCTCACTCCTGGCAGGTTAAAAAGACATTCCGAGGCATTCGCGACTGTATCGATATGATCCGCATGGCCGAACTACCCGAGTTTAACTTTAATAACATAGAACTATGAAAAAATCATCCTATTCAACTACCGTAACCGCCGTTTGCACCGATTGTAACGGCGAAGGCCACATCGTTGTGAAAGGCGAACACCTTGGACATGGCCGCTATGCCGATGACACTACCGAAACCTGCGAGACCTGCGAAGGCTCCGGACTGGTTTTAGTCGATAAGAAAACCGTGGTGACCATCACCGCAAAACATCCACTTAAATAGTATTTAAACACTTAATTTTTAAACATCATGATCGAAATTGACGAATTAAATGACGAACAGCTAGCTCTGCTGGAACAAAAAATTGCCGCTAAAAAACAGGCAGAAACGGCTGCAAAAAAAGCCGAACGCGACAATTATAAGTCGCTTGTAACACAAACTGTACGTGAACAGATTGTTGAACTGCAACAGGTAAGCAACCTGCTGAGTTTGGCAAAAGCAAACGTGTACGGCTCGTTTGCCTCGCTGATCTCCCTTAAAAACGAATTGTACGGCTCGAAGTCTGGCCAGCAAAGCCATACCTTCAGCGATGACGACGGCAGTAGTGTCACTATTGGATTCCGAGTGATCGATAAGTTTGACGATACGCTCGATGTTGGCATTACCATGATACGCGAATATATCAATGATCTGGCCGTCGACGAAAACAGCGCCAACCTGGTTGATATGGTGAACAACCTGCTGAAAAAGGACGCAAAAGGCAACCTGAAACCCAACCGGGTACTTGACCTCCAGAATCTGGCTGACAAGATCCAGAACGATAAATTTTACGCAGGTGTTGAAATCATACGCGCATCCTACAAACCCGTCCGATCAGCAATTTTTGTTGAAGCTGAAGTACTTGACGCAACCGGCAAGAAGCAGTCTGTAGCCCTCTCCATTACTTCGGTCGATTTCCCGGTAGATTTTGAACCAAACTTTGAAGTATTTAAGCCATGAATCTTAAAGAATACAACGCAGCCAACTCGCAGGTAATACGGCACGGGGCGGTGAGCATCCGGGTAAATGCAAAAACTGGCGTCATCTCCCTTTCATCGGCAACCGTTAAAATACTGGGACTGGAGGCCGGAAATGGTATTGCAATAATAAACGACGAAGATTCGCCAAAAGACTGGTATATCCATGTAAGTGCCTCGCCTGACGCCTTTAAGTTGAGAACATTTAAAGGCAAATCGAAATACGGGTTCCTGTTCTGTAACAGCACGGTTGTTGTCCGCAAAATGCTGGAGTCTGTCGGTATTACTCATTATTCCGCTGCCTTCACTATTTCGCAAACGCCGGTCGAAATACAGGGGCTTCAATACTGGCTAATCATTACTTCAAAGCCTTTAGCAACAAAGAACTAACCCTGAACGGTTCACGTGCCGGTTCGAGTCCGGCACAGGGACAACCCCGAATAATCGGGAGAAACAATTAAAACCCGCTTTTTATGAGTAAACAACTAAAAGCCTATGCTATATCGGTTTCGGTAAAGCCAAAACCGGTGGGCGCAATGAAGTGTATAGGAAGGGCATATCATGGAATATCGATGGCCGAAAGCCCGAAATGCGCAAAAGAACAGGTAATCCTGTCATTACTGGATCATTTTAAGGAATATGACGGATCAGGCATTAAAAAGCCGCTTATCAACCGCGATTGCATCACTATTAACTCATGTAAGTTACATGATGATTTTAAGTTGGTACAAAAAAAATAGCAGCTATGGAATTCCAACCTTACAACAAAAAAGATTATCTGTTACCCGATTCAATACACAGTATGGCCGGGTATCACGCCAAACTATTCCCAAATGGTGAGTATGTATTTCGTATACACGACTGTATTACCGGCATCCGGTTACGTGGCGAACTGAAGGAAGAAAAAGACTTCGATGACGCTTTTGAAAAGCTTGTAAAACTGTCACAGGCTTGCTTCGAGTTTGCCATGCACATTGAGAAAATGAAAACTGAAATCTTCGATAAGCCTGGCAAAATGCCGCCTTGGTTTAAAAACGAAGGTCAGCAAGCAATTGAGAACAAAGAATTAATGACAATTCTCAACGAATTCGCCTACAATATTTCAAACAATCCCGCAGCCATGAACGACTTCATTAAGAAAGTAGCCAAAATGCGCGACTTGCAGAAGCAATACTTCAAACAGCGCGACTTCCTTACTCTCCGGGCCTGTAAAGCCGCCGAGAAAAATGTTGACCAGGAACTGGAGCTTCTGGTAAAAAAAGAAAAACAGGAACCTAAATTATTCTGATATGGAAAACAAACACTCACAAAACCAGCAGATCAGGGCACACCTCGAAGCCGGTAAAAGCATTACCCCGCTCGAAGCCCTGCGAAAATTCAACTGCCTGCGCCTGGGGGCAAGAATTTACAATCTCAAAGGGATTGGGCTGCCAATAAGCTCGAAAATCGTAAGTCGTAACGGCAAACATTTTGCCGAATATTCGTTACAAACACCTTCAGAACTTCACGCCCGCGACCGCTATGCGGTTGCCCAAAAAATCACTATCACCCCTCCTTTGGAGGGGCAGGGGGGAGGCCTCTTTAACCACGAACTGTGGCACCATTGCCGCCGTTGCGGTAAATGGTTCGACCGACACCTGCACGGGGACGAATGCCCAGACTGCGGGTATAATGTTAACGCAATGCCCTGAAAACATCGATGGACAACCGTTTCAAATATATTAATTCACGAAAACTGACGGGGCTGGCCGATAAAATTGCATGCTTGGAGGATGAGTTTAAAATAAGCCTCCTTCTGAAGCAAAAAGACCGTGCCGCCCTCATCGAAATTGCCCTGGGCGAACACTACGCCTCGCTGATGCGTGAAGTACGGAAAAACGGTTTAAAAAGCATTGAAATAACCCGTAACCAGGTAAAAGCTACATTTAATAGATAAATACATGAACGAAGAACAATTAAAACAGAAACGGCAACGCTACCACCAGTTACTCATTGCACTCGGATGGGAACGATACAAGGAAGTCATTGTAAGCTCACGGTTTAATGTCAAAAGTACAATCGATCTGACAGAGCAACAAATGGACGAACTCATAGAGGACGCCAAACACCATCTATACAGGCAAAACCGCCCGGTTTCAGCCGATGCCAAACAACTGCGCACCTGGCGCAACCGTTGCCTGCTGGTGTTGGCTCAGCGCGACATCAAAGCGACTCCAAAAGACTGGAGTGCAGTAAACAATGAACTCGCAAAAAAACAATACCAGTGGATCATGTCACCGGCGGAGCTCGAAAAAGGGCACATCAACCAAAAAGGTCTATATGCCTTTACCACCGTCGATGACCTCAAAAAACTGTTCAACCAGCTATCAGCCATCCGCGATAATGAACTAATCAGGGCAAAACGTGAGCAGGAAATGGCATTTAAAAACTGATTAAATCAACCGGATAACGTATATTTGATTAAAAATCATCCATCATGAAAAAAATAGCCCTACTAACAATCGTATCTTTTATATGTCTGCAATCATTCGCTCAGGTTACTTACCGAAAAGTACCCGAAGTAACACAGCCTATTGTACCTTACGATAGTTTGCAAAATATTCCTGTAACACATATTAACAGCTTATTTGGTCATAAGATATTGTGTTTAAATAAATCTAATTTTCGTAGCTCAATCAATATATTTTCAAATATCGATGAGTCGAAGGTGGTAAATAAACAATTTGAAATTCTTGATGGTAAACGAAATGAAAAAGATCATAAAATTTGGCTTACTCTTATTTCAGATACAGATACTGTTTTTTATTATCTGGATAATAATAGCGTAGAAAATCCGTCATTTATAACTTTAGAATACTTCGATAAACAATCAAAAATTTATACTGGTAAAAAGTTCAAACTTAGATTTCCAGAAGAATTTAAAGAACTAAATACGGGTGTAATTAAGTTATTCAGTGACAAAGAAACATTTGTATGCACGGGATCAACTATCATTGAGGATAACAAAAAACTTATTCCATCATTAATTCTAAAATCAGGCAATGGTGATGAAATTTATACGCCAATCAAAGGTTTTGAGGTAACAACCGCAAATAACATCGGGCTTTTTACAATAGAATAATTTAAACACCATTAAAATGGGAACAATTCCAGTCATATTGGTACTAATCATTGTCTTTTCGGTTGTAATGATCGTGATAAAGTCGAAGAAAAAGAATGTAATTGGCGAAACTGAAGAAAAACCGCTTGATCCATTCGATGTTATTCAGATCAATTCCCGTGGAGTCCAATTACTTGAAAGTCTTCATATCATTGAATCTACAAAAGATATCGAAACCCTTCGCTCCCGTATTGATTTTTTATTGAAAACATACAGCTCATTGGTCGTACTGGCTGTTTTTAAGCATAAATATGTTACCGAAGCTGAAAAAGCAATGAACACGATTAAAGCTCGTTACCCCGACCGTATAATTACTCAATTACAGGCGGCTTTGTTACTTACTCCAAACCTTGATCAATTAAAAAATCACATCTCCAGTTGTGTCGTTTTAAGCTACGCCGCATTTGTCAAATCAGAACTATCACACATCGATAAACTGGTGAGACATAGCGCTATTGAAAGCCGTAAGGAATTGATCATTAGGATTGGATATGATATGAAATACCTGTTTAAAATGTTCGATTTGCCCGACAGTAAACATCTGGAGGCAATCGAAGAAATCCGCAGGCAATTCTACACCCGTAAATAATACGAATCATGCACAACTCAGGCAAAGTTTTACAATGCTTGTAAAACTTTGCCTGAGTTTTTTTTACTTTTTGTAGTGATACATGATATCCACATACCCGCTATTGTAACTGGTAGTCGTTGAAATGGCCGTCCGGATTGCCCCTTCAAACGGGTTAGCCGTAGTCGACACACTGCTAATCCACTCACATAACTCAACAATCTGCGATTTATTTGAGGTAAAATAAAAGTAATCCCGGTTATGGATCACCTGTAAAACATCAAGATAATCCTTCAGCTTCCAGTAACCATTACTCCCATACGTGGCCGTGTCGGTACTCAGGTACGGCGGATCAACGAGAAATACCACCTTGTCAACTGCTTTATATTTCAAAAACAGTTCCTTGTAATCCATACTTACCACTTCAACCCCTTGCAAATAACCGGTTGCATCGTAGTCGTTCATGCGAATACTATTATATAGCGTACTATCCGTAAAATCAGTCAGACAGGTGCCGTAATTCATCGCGAATTTTAACGACGACGACAGTGTGATCCAGTCAACAAATCCGCGCCGATCAGCTTCCTTTAATAGCTCAATAACCCGTTCCCTGTGCAGCCCTGTAATCTTGCAGTCACTCGGGTAGTCAGATAATATTTGTCTGAGTTGAGCAAGCAATAGGTTGGTTTCAGGTATGGCCTGCAACCTACGGCTAAAACCGTCAAAATCGTTATACACGACTTTAGACATTGGATAAACCGTTTTAACCGTGTGGCTCAACAGCCCGGAGCCACCAAATAAATCAACATACACCCCATCATTGGGGTAGTTAGCCAGGGCAGCAGTAAAGCCCTTGGTAAACTTTCTTTTTTGCCCCTGAAACGGCAGGGGCGACTGCGAAAACTTTTTCATGTGTATAAATAATTTGTATTTTTGAAGCCTCTGACAATAAAAATGCGACACATCCGCGCCGAAGATTTTTAGTCTCCGGGTATGCGGATGTGTCGCATTTTGTACGGTTAGGAGGTCAGAGTTCTAACCGTGACCGGGGGCTTTCTTATGCCCCCTTTACAGCCGTCCCGTCGCTTCCTAAGTTCTTAACCAAATACCCAACCGTAACAGAAGCCATTAATGTAATAATCTCTGTCCAATTAACCGGAATAGTCGTAACAGCAGCCGCTACAAAGCTCGATAGACCTGTACCGATCGCAACAATTAGCCCATTAACGAGGTCGCCAACGTTCAAATCCAAAAAACTTGATGTTGAAGTAATAAACAGGTTTTTGCCCATGTAAACCAGGACCGTTCCTGCTACGGTAATACCGAAGTACTGCCATTCTACTATCGTGGCTGGCAACCCGGTAGTTGTTAGTGCTGTGGCAATCAGTGCCACAATGGTCATAATAAGACCTTTAATAAGTGTTGATTTCATAATAAAAATATTTAAGTGGTTAATCTTTTTTCTTCCGTAACCGGATGCCTAAAAAAGGCTTCTTTTCTTTCGTTTCAGGGGCGTTTTCAACCGACTGAAGTACTGTGTCAAGCGTATTGTTTTCGCCTTTCTTTTGCTTTATCTTGCTGGTTGTGATCTCGGTCTTTGGCCTAACCCAACCGGCTGCAATAACCAGTATGGCCGTAGCTGCTACACCGGCCAAAAATGCTGCGATATATCCGGTCATTTCACCACCTCCATTCCTTTTTTACAGGCCAGGCTGGTAGGCGTTTCTTTCCACCACCGTTCTAAATCAAGGCAATACGCCACGTATGCCGAACAATTCCACCGTGTTCGGTTCCATTTGCGCCCCAGCCACAACCGGGTGGGTATGTATAGTGCATGTGCCGAGTAGTTGCCCCAGTAATAGGCCGCGCCTTCGAGTTCCAGGAACGATAAAACAACCTTGTCATGATTAATATTTTCGTACCGGAGTATCGTTATCCGGTCGCTGTCCCTGTACTTCCAATCCTCGTAACGAATTGCCCTGATACCGGCTAAAGTACTGGAGGTTTCGGTAATGTACAGTTCACCTTCCAGCCAGATGAAGGTACCGCAATGACTATATGTTTTTGCTGTAAAAGGCAATTTCCCAAGCCACGGAAGTTCAAATACGCCCGAATACGCGCGGGAAACAACACCCAAAGCTGAAGTCCCCCGGCTGCACCATATATCACCGGTTCGGATGCTGTCTTTTTCAATTGCAAAACATTGCAACGAAAAGGCAATGAATAGTATAGTAATCAGTGTTTTCATTATTCAGGGCAATAAAGTGTGAAATCCCATAGCGTAGATGAAAGTGGAGCGTACACATACACCGTCGCATAAGTTGTTGCAGTTGTCTTATTAAAAGACGTACTACCGTCACCTGGTGATGTGATTGTTTCAGTTGATTCTCCTCTGCTTGTTAGTTCAGCATCGAGAGCGCTCTGCTGAGAGGTCAATCCTCTGTATCCGGTATTGATTACTGTATTTCCGTCATACACAACAACAAATTTATCCGGAACATTTCGCGCATTAAAATCAAAATTCACAGTGCCGGTTGACGAACCAAGCGTCACATTTATAACAGTTGGAAAAGTCTGTCCGCCTTCATATTCGTTTCCGCCGTCGCATGCCACGGTAGATTGAGTTGTGAAACTACTTTCCGCCGAATAGGAGGTGCCG
The DNA here is from genome assembly GCA_003506435.1 of Prolixibacteraceae bacterium. Taxonomy (GTDB): domain Bacteria; phylum Bacteroidota; class Bacteroidia; order Bacteroidales; family Prolixibacteraceae; genus GWE2-42-39. The sequence continues at coordinate 125,484 of DOAQ01000009.1, read as the reverse complement.
GTACTGTTCGTGGCATAAGATCGGACGTAGTAAGTAGTACCGGAAGACAACCCGGTTATACTGCTACTGAATGTTCCGGTTCCGCTACCGTCCGTTGTGTAGCTGTTCGATAATGTAGGGCTACCCGATGTATTCCAGCAAACGCCACGAGCCGTTACGGTTGCGCCTCCTGAGTTTGTAACAGAAGAACTAACCGAAGCCGCGTCCGGAGTTATGTTTGTTATCGAATTCAACACCACAGTCGGAGCCGCCGGGGTACCGGTTATAAAACTAACTTCATTGCCGTAAATTGTTCCGTTCGCATTCGTTGCATAAGCTCTTACATAATAAGCTGTGCTCGCAGACAACCCGGTTATACTGCTAGTGAATGACCCTGTTCCGGTTCCGTCGCTTGTATAGCTGTTCGATAACGTAGGACTGCCGGATGTATTCCAGCACACGCCACGCGCTGTAACGGTTGCGCCGCCATCGTTTACCACATTTCCGCCACACTGAGCGGTTGTAAGCGAAATATTTGTAACGTCACTTGTCAATACCGAAGGCGTTGAACTTCCGGTTTTGAATTCAAGGACCACGCCGATTCCGTCGCCTCCGGCATTGCGGGCATACGCCCGAACACGGTAAGTTGTGTTCGCCGATAATCCGGATAGTGTTACACTGTAACTGCCGGTACCCGACCCGTTATTTTGCAAGGCATCTGAAAATGTTTGCGGGTTCATATTTGAGGATGAATAAACAATGCCTCGCTGTGTAATCGAATACCCGCTGTCAGATGTTGCGTTGCAGCTTATCGTAGCTCCGTCGGTTGTTATATTCGATATTCCCGTTGTGCTAACAACCGGGGTTTCCCTGATATTCTTTATACAGCGTACAGAGGCAGTATTACCGGTGTAATCGTACCCCGATACATTTACCGAGGCATCATCAAACTGAAATACACGCATGTCTCCCAAATCGTTTTGCGCGTAACTTGTCCAGTATTTTCCTGATGTACCGGATGATATTGCTTCGGTTAATTTTAGTTCGCTCCATGCTGTTGCGGCATTGGATATGTCGCCACCTGCCGCGCTGGTAAGCCTGTAAAAGTCATAAAAAGAAGGAACTGCATACCCGGAAGGGCATTGCCCCTGCGAACGATAATACGGGTCGAAATTAGCCGCGCCTACAAAGTCACCGTAATTATACAGGTAGCCGTAATTTTGTTGGCTGTCCCAGGTGTTGTTGTTCCCGGTTGGGTTGGTATAGGAATAATTATCCGTATGCAGGTTCTCTGCAAGCCAGCACTGCGTTATGCCTGCCGAGTTGGTTACAGCTATTGTATGATAAAAGTATCCGTCGTAGTATATCAGAGCATCCCCGCAGTCGGTTGACTGTTCCGGTACTGATAACCGGCCACCCACAGCCGGAACCTGCGAGAATCCATAAAACGACAGCAATATAAATAGTATTGTAAGCCTCATGATCATGGGTTTTTGCGGTGAAAAACTGTGTAAAGAATCTCTTCGCTTCCGGAACTTGCATTAAAACAACGAAAGTCGATGTAATAGATATAATCTCCCAGCACGTCTAAACTGCCTGTTGTTTTAGTGCAATAGGCCGGAAATGTAGGCGTATAGCCGTTTGTATCGAGAATCAGCGTATAAGTCTTATTAACCTGCAAATTTGAAAATGTAAAGGTTGTGTTTGCTGAAAGGCTAATCGTGCCAATTGCGTCAGCCGAAAGATCGACAGAACTGGTAACTGTTGATTTTCGTTTGAATTCGTTTGCTAGCTTATTGTACGTAACTGCGTTGTCCTGAACCCCGCTTTCAATATAAACCGAATCGGGTTCAGCCTGTGAATTTTCATAAATTTTGAGGTAATTGCCTTCAAATTTTAACGAATCAATTTGAAAGTTATGTGTCCAATTATACCATTTTCCTGAAGTAGAGTTAAACCGCAATAGCTGGTTATTCAGCTTAGTACCGCTCCACTCCACATCTGATAAATCTTCGAGTGATGGCGTTGCAAACAGTAATCCGCCGGAACCGTTTGCAACGGGTATTTGCCCGAGCGTAGCCGAGCCAGAACCAAAATTAATGATATCAATTGATGATTTTGCCACCCAAATAGGTGTGGAACTTGCTCCTCCGCTCACATATACTGTTCCATATGCGCCTAGGCTTCCGGACTTATGAGCATCGAGTTTTAATTCAGTACCGGCAAATTGATATGAACTAGCATTAATTGCACTTGACGCGGTTATGTTGTTTGCCGACCAATTAACCGTTGAAAGATTTGAGTTTCCGGAATGCCAGACTTGTTTCCAACCACCCAAAACACCATTCACAATTGCTCGCAGATACAAATTTTCATTTGTAGAAAAAGCAAGTTGACTTTCGTACACGGCTGCTAATCCGTGTCTGAATGTTAATCCTGCAATGTAATTTCCAACAGGGCATGTGGTGCCGGATGGCTGAAATCCAGATGTGAATACCCGAATATTATATTCGGGTGCTTCTGTATTTATATTAGTGCCGTTGCTTTGCAATATAATACTATTAGCCAATCCGCTTGCTGTATTGGAAGGTATATAACCTGCTGTTAGATTCGAAAACATACCGCTAGTTGCTTTTAATGTTGATGTTGCGGAAACAGAACCCACGATTTGTAAGGCATCAATTTCGTTATCAATTGATGTATTTAACAACAATGCACCTCTGCTTGTAAGTCTCATCCTTTCAGCAATAGTGCCGGAGCTATTCATTGTCTGCCATACGTGCCGCATTGGTACTATTCCTGATATTGAATTTATATCTATCTCAATATCATATCTTGCGCCCCTGACAAAATTACTGCCGTCAGATGCCTCGGCGATATTGCTCCACACCTTATCTCCTGCCAACACGGCCACATGCGATCCAATATACGCCCCTCTGCTTTTTACTATATAATTCGTACATCCGTTTGCGTTTGCGTCAAACTGAGCTAACGAAAGTCCCCCGTATTGTCCACCTGTTCCTATAACACTCAATCTAGCATATCCACCTGTGCTTGAATATGTAGATGTTCCGCCAATTATAATTTTTTGAATCCCATCATAATACATTATTGAATTCGCAAAATTTCCACTCGAATTTACATAAGGAATAAAAGATGACGTCAAATTAGTCAGTTTCGCAGTCGCAGCTTGTATTGTCCCGGATGCCGTTATGTTGTTCGCTGACCAATTAACCGTTGAACGATTCGAGTTGCCTGAATGATATAACGTATTATAATCCGCATCTTCAATAAGATCGTTTATAGTCTTTGTTGCTAATACAGATGCCTTTACTAAATATATAGTTCCTGTACTTATATTAATAAGAATGTTACCTTTCGACAACGGCTCTCCAATTTGAGTAGATGAACTTGCAACTCTTACAACCTTAGTTGGAGAAGCCGAATATGTCGCAACACTTAAAAACAACAATATCGACAATAAGAAATTTTTCATTTTAATAGTAATAAGTTATAACTACGGCATCGTATTGGTAGACAGGACTGTTTAATGTAATCGTTGTGGTTGTCAGTGTGTAATCGGTTGGATTAAGGGTTGCACCGTTCAGGCTTACCCTGCAACCTTGTGCTGTTATTGCTGTGTGAGCCAGCGAATGAGCCGTTGGAGTACCATCGTCTTCCTCAAATTTTTCAGTCGAAGATGTTTTACCAGTTACTGAATTAGTGATAGTTATTGTATTTCCGCTTTCCGAAATACCTAATCCGGAACCAACTTCAATAGTAACATCGGTACTACCATTCGAATTTGAATGTAATACTGAGGTGGAAGCCGTTCCGGGTGTCACTGTTAGGTTGCCCTCGTTTGAAACGCTTGCATCAACTTCTAAAGCAATATAATCAGTACCGAGTACAGCCAGTGACAACGTTCCGTCTGCTGCTGTCTTAACGAGCCCCGCTGACGATAAATCAACTTTATTTGCCAATCCATCATCATCAGTATCGGCTGTATGGTTAAAGTCGTAAAAATCGTCATGGCTTACTGCCTGTGCAGTTCCACCGTTAAAATTTGCAGACGAATACGTTTCGTCTGAAACTTCAATTTCATTTGTGGCAGATGTATCAGCATTAATTTTAGTAAAATTAGCTGAAGCCGTTGTCAAAGTACCAGTGCTTGCGGTTGCAGTTGTGCACACCAAATAATCGCCAGTAGCAATATTATACACCTTTGTGCCAACAGGTATGTTCTTTCCAAATGCAGTAGTGGCGTTCGCAATCCTGTATTCAGCTACATTCGATACTTGCGAGTATCCGAGTAACCCAAACAGGATAAAACATAAAATAATAACTAACCTTTTCATAGTATTTAATTTTGAATTTTAATAATGTCGTAAGGATATGGAGTAAACAGAAGCGTCAGGCTGGCCGTTCCCCCTCCCGACCATTCTTCCTGCCCTAAAAGGCTCCCGTTAAACCACACTAATGCGTTATTGCTAAGTTTAAATGGAACGGGATAAGTAGTAGTTCCAGCAATCGTAACTTCAACTTCGTAACGATTGCTGAGTTGGGTTTCGGAATTATCAATCAAAATCCAATTTTCGCCAAGTACCGAGATAGAGGCATTCTCTTTAATTGAAATAAGGATGTCGCCAGCCCGATACAGCGTATCGTTTACCGTGCCGTCAGCACTCAGTTTATACATGCTCCCTACATGCGAAGCAGTAGGGAACGAACCAACGGAAAGGTCATAATTACCGACAAATTTCGCCCGGCTTTTCAGGTCTGCAAAATCAATCTTTTCGCCCCGGTACTCAAGTGTATCGGTTGTTACTTTCTTTGCCTCAATCAGTTTTAGGCTGGTAATGCCGCGCTGCGCATAACTGCTGGTAACAGCTATCAGTAAAACCAAAATAAGGATAAGTCTTTTCATTGTATTATCGTTTTATTGTTGCCATGTATTTTAAAGTACAAACCACATCTACTGTAATGTCAAAGCTTTCGTGGGTCGGTGTTGTTATGTCATTGCCAACTTCATAGCCGTTCGCATCTGTGCATTCGTGGAAGAGAACATACTCAGTACCTTCGGCAAAAGCAGTCCGGAAGTTCACGGTTTGCGTTCCGGGTATCAGGTTCACCGTATCGGCCTTGCCGGTTGCCGCCAGTGCCGCCAGCGAGTTATCTACATATTGCTGCGATACTTTGCTGTTTAGCGTAGTAATAAGCTGATCTACCGTATCAATCGGTATCTTTTCATCCTTATGCCAAAAGCTGTCCCAGGTATCCCAGAATTGCGCCTGCGTTGGCTTCAGCCCTGTCCGGAACCAGTTTTTTATCACGCTTAATGTTTGATTTGCCATTGTTACAAGATTAAAGTTTCATAATGAAAGCCAGCGCGTAGAATGGAGGCATGATATTGATCGCATCGCCGTTACCGGTATTTGCTGTTTCACCGGTTATCTCAAAAGTTTTAAGCTCAACGCCTTTACTTATGCTGTCATGGTCGGTAAGGGTATCGTTATTATAGGCCAGATAATTGGCCCACGTAGGATCATTGAATCCCAAAGTACCTTTCCCGTGTTTGTGCGCCGGAAGTTGGGCTTCCGTAAGTTGTATTTGTTTATTACCGCCTGTCGATCCGGATGCGTTAAGTGGGCCAGCCGCCAAAACAAACTTATCACGCAAGTCGGGAGTTCCATTGTTTCCGTCGCAAATTGCCCAGCCTGTTGGCACGGCGGTTCCTGCCCACATCACCACCACTCCGGAAGGGATCACACCGGCTATCTTTGCATCCAGTGCCGGTATGGTCAAAACGGGCTTAAACAATGCCCATTCTACCTGTGCAGGCCCGGTTCCAAAACGCGCTTTCCGTTCAATGTAAATTTCATTGTAAACCGTGCCTTCAGCGGTTACCGAGCGTTTTGTTTCTTCTATGATGATGTAGGTTTCTTTTGTGCCGCCAACAAACGGCATCACTTCACCGGCAATAACGATAATGCCACTTGATACGGTTGTACCGGCTTCCACACAGCCCGACAAAATGAAATTATCACCCCCTATACCGACAGCTTTGGACATTAATGCCGCCATCTGCTGTAAAAAATCGAGCGTTTCAGCCGAAAGCGGAAACCGTGCGTATTTGAATAAATCAATTTGGTTCATCTTTTATTCTATTTTAAATCATTCATGCTCTCTTTTCCCCCTCCTTGGGAGGGGTTAGGGGAGGCTTATTATTGAGTAACGTTTTCCTGCCAACTTGTAATAATTCACCAGGCTGATCATCTGCGGCTTCAAATCCTGCGAAATTTCCGAAGGGACTACCACTGCGAAATCAGTCCCTTCATCGCTTGTAAATGCCTCAGAAGCTACCTGAACCGTTTCGAGCCAAAGCGGGTGATCGGATGCGTCCGGATAAATAAATGTCCAGTTCATTCGTTCGGTATCGCCAATCCTGATCCGGCGCAGGCTGGTATCAAAAGCATCGTTTAAAATGGCTTGCAAATAGCAAACCTGCCCGTTATGGCCCAGCTTGTACAGGTTTGCCTCACGGTTCGCCCTGAACTTGTCCAGAATGGTAGATAGCGGCTGAACCATTGCCCTGGCGAACACAAAATTTATCCGCGTCCGTAAGAATGTCGGTAACAGCAACGAAACAAGCCGGTCAATATCAATTAGAAATAGTCGCATAGGGTATGGCGTTTAGTACAAGGTCATTTTCGTTATATACTTTCATGTATCCGCTGATCGGGGTTGCTTTTGCCAGTACCTGCGTATCATCAATCGATGAGACATGAAGTTCCGGGATCACAACGCCGGGTATCGACTGGAGCCGGTCAACCAGTGCCGCGTTACGGTATTCGCCGTTAAATGGCAGGTTGGCAATAAAGTCAACCACGGCATCTTTTACAGGGGTTCCGCCATCGGCCAGCGAGGCCAGCGATGCGTTCAGTATCATGGGGTCGTAATAAATGTCGATAGTTGCACGGAAAGCATTAGCCGCTTCATTCACCAGGTCGATTCGCACCCCGGCGTCTTTTATCTCTTTCAGGTAGGCTGTCAATGCGGCTTCCTGATCTTCTGTCAATGGTTCGCGCCCGTCGTTTCCCTCACCGGCAACTTTAATAACAATATGCCCGGCCTGTTCAATGGCAGCGGCATATTTTACAACCCGTTCAGCCGTGATCTGTTCGTCGGTAATATCCGTATTGTCATACACATCGCTCTCGGCAACCAATGCCCGGCCAAACTGGAAGGCAAGCGTTTTATCGATATACCACTTCAGCCTGTGCGGTTTCGAGGCATCGATCAGTGCGCTAATCTCCGCTTTATGGGTATCAAACAAAACCTCCAGTGTCCAGATAGCCGCCGAAACAACGTAAAAGAAAATGCTCTCCAGGCTGACTTTTGAAAATTGATCTTCAAATGATTTAGAAGTATCCAACCCGTACAGGCCGATAACTGTTTCATTCGCTATGAAATAGCCTGTCATTTCCTTCTTTATGTCTGCAATAGTCCGTGCCATTTAAATTTTTTCTATGTGTTCTATGTGCCTATGTGGTTCAGTTGACCACAAAATCAACCTCAACAGCCCAGTAATCAATTCCCTCATCGCGTAACTCATCCAGCGTTTCAATCCCGGTTGCAGGTCTCAGTCCCTTCATTTTATAATAATCGGCTACCGGCTTGTTTGCCGGTTCGGGTACCAACAATTCCTGTCCGGGAGCCAGCGCATCGGTAATGGCCAGGCCGTTCAGTTCTGCTATACCGAATACGGCTTCAACTGACCCGCATGATTGGAGAGCAATGTCGAAAAGTGACTGATTAACCGAAACCCGTATATTCTTATTCATCGAATTAGCCCGTTATTGCTGTTTAAATACCGTTTAAATTCAAATAACTATCAAGTGGCGCACATTCATGCCGTATTTCATTTGTGCACGCCTAAAACCCGTTTAACTGCTTTTATCAGATATCGTGTCTTTTTTTAAGTCAACACCTGTATTTTGCTCAACCCGTTTCTCAATGAATCCCTTTAGCATACCGAATATCCTGCCACCCGTAAGCGTGTCCATGTTCTCACTCGCGCTCCAGGCATAAAAACCACTAATCAGCCATGCAGCTATATTGTAACTTGCAGCTATCTCCTGGTGCATTTCTTTATCCATTGCGAACAACAGAGCTACTAAAACCGTAGCCCCAATAGCCCTGCCAATGGCAATAAAAATCTTACTCATGCTAAACCTTTCTTTTCGCTTTAGTACCGATGCCAGGATACCGGCAATCAGATCAAAAAGCAAGGCCGCCCACATAACGTGCACCGCTCCATGTATCTCAGCGAAATACCCTATTATCGCAAAAAACAGCCCGCATAAAGCGTTATATATATGATTATAAACCCAGTCTATCATGACATAAATTCATATTTTCCGTTTCTCATTTTCAATACTTGGTGACGGTTACCTGCAACTTTAAAGCTCACATGCACCCACGCAGGCTGATTATCATCTCCCCCCTCCCAAATCAACTGATCAAACTTGAAATTATCACGAAGCAATCTGAACAACTCTGCATTATCATCACAACTCAGATCGGCAGCTTCACCCTTACAGTGTGAACTGGTTTCCGATCCGCCAACTGCCTTGTTCACCGAAACCGATCTATAACCGCTATTAATCCTGATAGGGTTGCCAAACATTTCACGCACTGGTTGCAAAACATTCAGGGTCAACCGTTGCAATGCGACTATTTCATTTGTTCCGGGAACATTCTTTAATCCCGTACTGGTTACCGTCAGCTCCTCTAGCGTAAAATTTTCAGTCAGTTTCATTATTCTTCAGCGTTAATTGTTAATGCAATACGTTGTTTATAATTCTGGTAATTGATACCAGCCCTGGTTAAATGTTGCCGGATGCGCTGATCAATTTCACTCCTGGAATATTTACCTCTTATAAACTTAGTTAGTCCGGCCCCTAACAATGGATCTTCTTTTAGTTCTCCTTGCTGCATTTGCAGGGCAACAGCCGCGCACTGGTCTGTATTGTCGCCAATCACCAGGCCTCCTGTTATTAGTCCGTTTGCTGCTTTCCGTACATTAACCTGGAGAGTAAAATCGCTATATGTCAATACTCCTTTCATTAGTGCGTTATCTTTTCATTTTCAAAATCACTTTGCTGTGGAGCCCGTGTTTGCGGGTTGAATATTATTGCCAGCGGTGCGCCGTTACCTGCAACAGGTGATGTTTGCAGCAAGGTTTTCAAAGTCTGCAAATCGTTGTTCACCTTTTGCATCCAAGTAATCGTTGGTGTAATTTTTATCAATCCTCCATTGTCCCCGCCATTAAACTGAATTAACTCAGCTTCATCGGCAAAAAGCAGGAAAGACGTTGCTTCGTCGCCTTCCACAATGGCAATAAGGCAATCAGTCCCGAGAACCGGCTTAACCGCCATCATTCCAACTCCAAGCAATACATTAAAGAACTCCAACCCGTCACCATCCACCGCCGTCATGGTCTGCGCTTCCCAGTCTATTTCAGTAGCTTCCACCCATCGAAGGGTAGCCTTCATGCTTCCGTTTAAATGCTGTTTAAACAGTTGCCCAAACCGGTCAAGTTCAGCCTTCAGCGTCATGATGCTTTTAATCCAAGTTTACAAACCTGCCGGTATCCTTGCTTTCCAAAAGTCTTGGTCACGGCATCTATATAGTAAGTCCCGTTCTTTTCCGGGTACAATACGCTTTTCAATTTCATGCGACATCCATGCTGCACACGCGGAACTCCCCATAACGTTACATCGCCATCCAATCCGGGTTGTTTCGATAATTCATACAGTCGTTGAGCCTCACGTTTAAGTTCAGCCTCACTCATTTCAATGCCCGATATTTCGCGGGTAATTCGTTTACCTGCCGGTGTGTCTCCAACCTCCAAGCGCAGCTTTTTGCCTTTCTTCCGGATAAGGCTCATAATAACCAATGTCTTTTCAATTTCCCGTTGCTTCAGGCTTTCTGATGCTGTACGCTCAAGCAATATTTCAACCGGCTCGGCATCGCTTTTGCTTGTCCCAAAAGCATGCAACTCTTTACCTTCAAACCAGCAGTATATTCCTTGCTTTTGTAGTTCATCCATAATTTCAGAAGCCGCCATTTTCGAGAACCTAACAGCCCCAAGTTGTACATCATCACACACCACTTCATAACCAGGAGCGATGTATTTCAGCAATTGTTTCAACGTTGCTTTTTTCATACTCACGCTCACCGTCAAGCGCTTCAGTTTATACATCTCATCCTCGCAGGTCACAATTAGCGGAATACCTGCCGGTACTTTCTTTATATATCCCTTAAACTCCAGTGTCGGTTTAGCTCCATAGCCTAACCAAATTTCGACAGGATCACCCTCGCGGAACCATCCACTCACATTTGTTCGGTCGAAATCATTCACTTTGCGAGGCAGTGTTATTTCGGCAGTATCGGTAAGACTTTTCCAACTGCTTTCTATTTTACATTCAGAAAACCTTTTAATCCTGAAACTTTTTCGTCCGTTCGATTCAGGGAATACTATTTCGCCATATAGTGTGTAAGTACTCATTTATTCAGTTAGAATTATATCACCGTCACTCACCGCCTCAATCGAATATTGCATCATATTTGGTTTACCTTGTACTGGCGTAAACTTTAAGCTCTCAGTAACGATGCGCGTTATGCTTCGTTCACTAAATAATTGCCCCTGCACGTCAATGCACTCGGATGTTTCATGGAATAATTGAATCGTTTTCATTTGTTCATCCACACTTTGCTGTGTCAACGGGTTTAATTCTTCAGGAAGAATAATCCCGGATATGGATATATTCCAATCCTCCATACCGTAGATTTCTTTTACGCTCCCCATACCTCCAAGCGTGGGAGTTTTGGTTACAGTTTTCGGCCTGGTAAACTCAACAAGTGTTGCCAATGGCATTAACAAATCCGACAATTCAATATCAACCAAATTGCCTTTATAGTCCCATGTTTTATACACGCCACCCAAAAACCAAAATGCGCCAAATGTTTTTTGTCCAAACCGTACTGGGGCATTGTCATATTTAACATCACGGCTAAGTACCCCTACGCTGGTGTAAGGAGAAGCCAACCCATTCGCGGGGGTTCCTTCCTTTACGTCTGTATATGGCAGGGCCTTATAAGTGCGCTCTAAAAACCACGGCACATAAACCGGCGATTCAATCCCAAACACATCGCTCAGCAGCTTGCTAACATAGCCGGTATCAATCGACGGACGTTGGTCTAATATGGAAGGTTTATATGTCATGATGCTGCTATAATACCGTCACTCAGTTTTTCGTTGATTTTCTGTACAATCTTTTCAGCAATAGCCTCAAAATTGTTTTTGTCAGTATCACCACTAACGGTGAAGTAATTCTTAATATCAATCTTTTGTGAGATGCTTTTGATACCACCCGATGACGAACCAGATGATTTCATTCCAGAACCTGCAGCCGAGCTTGTCTGTCTGGGTGGATTCAATTGCCCCGGAGTAATAACTGGTGATGGTGGCTTTATTGGGTTTGGCGAAGTGTCTGGACTAAGGTCTGGTTTCTTATCCGGATTATCAGTTTCAAAATCAGCAATGCCTGCCTGTTTGCCCTTACTGAACGATTCGCCTATTGCTTTCCCGTAGCTCGCAGCGGCATTGGCTATTTTATCAAATCCTTCCGTAAACGAATAGTCGGAGTTAAACCAGTTTGCTGGGTTAAATATTCCCTTCAGCAGGTGTAAAATACTGCTTCCAACTTCTTTAATAAAATTCCAGGCCCCGGTAAATACCGTTTTAATGGCATCCCACAACCCCCACAAAAAGCCCCTGAACGTGGCTGATGTATTATAAAAGTAAGTTCCCAAAGCAATCAGCCCGGCAATAATGGCTGCGATCCATCCAATGATCGGTATGTTCATAATTGCAATACCCAAGGCTTTTGCACTGGCGCTCATAGCAGTAAACCCGCCGGTTACAAGCGAGCTTCCCCAAGTCACTATCTTTCCCACTACCGGCATCGTTTTCAGCGTATCAAACAGCAGGATCACGCCCGTGCGCGCATTGGCCAGGTTAGCCATAATCATCACCGTTCCTGCCAGTCCATCAATAAATGGCGTCATTTTGCTGGTTACATCAAACATGCCTATGGCAATATCGGTAAACCAGGCTTTCACCCGGCTCATGGTTTCGTTATAACCGCTCATCACAATATTCGCTTGTTCGACTGCTGTATTTGTACCTGTAATTTTGGTCTGGAGCTGATCCTGGTAATCAACCGACCGCAGCAATATTTCAGCAGCAGCGGCATTCTCAACGCCAAAAATTTGCGCCATAATGGTGGCGTCGCCCTGGGCTTTCTGCAACTCACGCAGTCGCGTGGTAAAGGGTAATGTTTTGTTTGATACAATGTCGTAGTTCACGCCAAGCGCCTCCAGTTTTTCAGCCGCTTCTTTCGGCACTACGTCAATACCGGCCATCTTACCAAGCACATTGCGTAGTGCTGTACCGGCTTCAGCGCCGTATTTACCTCCCTGGGCAAGCGCCTGCAATGCGGAATTTGCTTCAATAAATTCTACCTTACTACTCTTTGCCTGTACTCCGGCCACCTTTAATGCGTCCGATATACTGGGTACTTCAGCCGCGCCTTCTTTTGCACCGGCAGCCATCACGTTCATCATGGTGGTCATTTCCTGGGCCGCCTTCATCGGGTCGCTAAGGTCAACCCCAAACTGAAGCATCGACGTGGTTAACGCATCCATTGCACCAACGGCATCGTTGCCCATCGTTTTGCTGATGGTGGCAACATTACGCCCCATCAAATCCAGCGCTTCACTGTCTTTTGCAATATCAGGCCCCAAGCGGGAAAGAATCCCTTTGTAACTCTCCAGCATGGCTGAGGCATCACCGCCAAAAGCTTTGGCGGTGGCCCTGCCTTTGTCTCCCAAATCATCCAGCGCGTCACCGGTAACCCCGGTTATAGCTTCCAGTTCTTTCATCTGGGCATTAAACGCCGCGCCTGGAGCATTCAGTTTGTCAAATTCGTTCGCAATATTCTGTACGGCATCGTTAATCGCGAACAGGTCAATTGCCGACATCCCTTTCAGCTTCTTTCCGCTTTCTTCAGCTTTGTCGCCAATGGCATCAACACCTTTTGCAGCTTTCTCACTCGCGCCAATTACGTCCTTCATAGGCCCCGTAATCTTATCCACGAGTTCAAGAATCCACTGTGTTGATGTCTGTGACATGGTCTAAAATTTCAGATAGAGCGGCAATAAAAGCCGTTTTGATGTTTAAATGATTGAGTTTGTTAATGTGCAGGTATTCGGCGTAGAGCTTACACCACTGTTCATCATCCAGCGCGTCCGGATCAATTCCGTATTCTTTTCGGATTATTGCATCCGCCTCCTGGATAAAGTCATCTTCGCCAATCTTATAGTGCTCTACGCGTTCGCTAAAAAACTTTTCTCGGGTGAAATCATCTGGCGCAATTGAGAAACTACGCCCATGTACACAATTCCGTCATCAAGTGCATCTACCTCACCACCAACAACAAGGTTCTTTACGGCTTTATCTGCAAAGTCATCAATGGCTCTGCTTTCAGCCAATGGCATCAACATCTTAATCAATCCCCGGTCTGGTCGCTTCACTAAAAACTGGTATTGCTCTCCAGGTTCAAGTATTTTCCCCTGGTATTTATTAAGCAAATCTCCAACAACAGTCTGCCATGTTTCAATATCTTTATTGTCTTTAAGCTCCTTAAGTCCATCAAGTGGCTTCAATCTTTCCTCCAGGCTCAACTCTGTATTGACAATAGTTGCAAAATCAACCCCCAGTTGCTTAAACAATACCCGGTCACTAAACGCCATTTTATCAATATCGTAAACCGGTGCCTCCACCACCACGGTAATCAATTTCAGTTTACCATACTTCAGCTTCAGATCGGTAATCAATTCCGGAGTAATACTCTGGCTTACCAACAAAGGGACAGCCATCAATACGGCGGCATTATCCTTAATAAAGGTACCCGCCGCCACCGGATCGGCTTGCACAACCGAACCAACTACACTCACACACAACAGGACTAAACATCCCATCACAACACGAACAAAATTTTTCATAAATGATTTTTTAAATTGTAAATGGTAAATAATTCAATCGTAAATAAAAGAACGCCCTATCTCACATCGAATCCCATGCGCGGGCTTTCGGGCGTTCTTTGCTTATCTCTGAGGCTCCTTATCCATCAGCACGAATCTTTTCCGGAGCCTTTCCTTGTTTTTTCTTTTTAAGTCTCCCCTTTCGGGGGAGATTTAGAGGGGGCTTTTCTAAACGTTCCACCACACGTGGCTAACAACCAAATCAAATTTAGTGGCAATCGTTTTGTCATTTTGCTTCACGTCAACGCCATTGCCTTTGAATTCACAATTGTGAATAATGTCCTTTTTCTTAAAGCCATTGTATTCATACTCAACCACGATAGGGAAAGGCGCAATAGAGTCGAGCCCCTTGGTTGGGGGCAACGAGTTCTGAAGCGCGTTCACTTCCTCTTTGAGCAAGGTAATTGAAGCTTTGGCTGCATAATTACCTTCCGATCTTCCGATCGGGAATTTACCCGCGCCATACACGTTATCCTTCTCAACCGAATCATCGTATGATATAGCCGTAATACCCTCCACGTCGCGACCCAGCATATTGCAGGTAACAGAGTTCCACCCGGCCATTTTGCCAAACTTATTTATTAAACTACTTGCAGTTGCCATGTTTTTACATATTATTAGTTAAACCAAGGTCAACGCTGAATTCGTGAACAATGCGCCCAACTACAACCTGACATTTTACCTCCAGTGGCGTTTCTTCGCTAATGGACTGCGCCGGGTTGATGTACACGTCTTTCCCTTCAATGTTGCCAGCAGATACCATAACATCAAGCGCAGCATTTACCGAGCTTTCAGCGCCTGCAATCCAGGTACTTTTAAGGTAACCGGTTGCCGGATCGGTCGGAACCTTCGAGCGTATGCGCGGGATCAGCGTTTTGCGGATGATTCTGGCTGCCTTATTCCAGATGCAGTTAAAATTGAAGTAAGCGTAATCGCTGTTTTTGCTCACGGCGGTAGGGCATCCATTCCAGTAAAAGCCCGGATAATCATTAAACGATCCCACATACATCCAACCTTTGTCAGTGAGACTCTTTTGTTCAGCTTCGGTCAGCGTTTCAAAGGCTTTACCGTCACTCAGTGCGCTCGACAACCAACGGCCCTGCGCTTCATCCGTAAGCGAGTAGTTCTCCTCACCTTTGCGGGTGCGGGGCTTTTCCTCAATATCTACACTGCCAATGTCCTCGTGCACTTTACGCACTGCAACCGATCCCAACACCGTACCAATAGCGGCGCGCAGCTCATAAGCGGCCTTAATCCCGGCAATAGCCGGATCTTGTCCAATCACGTAACTCACGTTCGGCGCGGTAATGGTGCGCAAATCGGGATAAGCTGCAACCGCAATCGCTTCAGCAGCGCCAACACCTTCAACAAAAATGCCGTCGATGTACAGATACTCTGCCAAAAACGAAGTCACCAGGCTCTGAAAGGCAACCGCATCCACCAGCGCATCAGCAACCGGAGTGTTTACACCTCCAAAAGCCAGCACATTAATACCCTTAATACCACGAATCGCAGCTTTCAATGCGGCATCAGCAACCAATGCGGCCACTGTTTTGGTTTTATCCACCGGAATCAGCCAGAACGTTGCTTCGGGAGCCAGCCTGAACATTTCCGAAAGATGATAGAATGCCAGGTCACTGTTGGCATCATCGGTGGCCGCTGTAATTCCAAGCGCCTCCACACCGTTGATGTCAAGCAGCTCCACGGCCTCATTATAGGCCAGATCGCCCTCCAGCGTCATACCCATAATCAGGCAAACTACTCGGTCGGAGGCAGTAAACCTGCCCAGCCCGCCGTTTAGTTTATTAATTTTAGTTCCCTGGAAACTCATCAGGCTTCAGTTTTAGGGGTTTCATCAGCCTTCACATCAGCTTTTTTTGCTTTGTGGGTGATGGTCAGACTTTTATTCTCCTTTTTTTCAGGCTTCGTTTTAGTATCAGCATCAGCCTTTTTTCCTCCAGTCTTTTCCTTTTTCCCTTCTACCTGGTTATCTTCTGCCTTCTGCCTTTTTCCCTCAACTCCGTCCCGCGTAAACCTGGTAATCTCCAGCTCTTTTTTGTGCCTGTTATTCTTCGAGTGATTCAGTACTGCATTTTCGCTTTCATCAGTAATAAAAGCCATGCCGTCACTGGTTACTGCCACTTTTTTGGCGTTTGGGTAACGCTTGAAGATATCGGCTGCTACAGCCTTATTTTCTTCTTTATTCAGTGTATTCATCCTGTCGTTTTAAAATAGGAAGCTAACCAACAGTGCAGTTAGCTTCCTTTATAGTTTAAATTTTTATGCGGAAATTCCACTCACAATGGCTCCAACGCCGTATTCTTCAATGCGGTCAATCAAACCGTAGGTCTGTAACCTGAATTCAGAGGTAGGATCAGCAGATTGCGTATCCTGTGTTTCTGGTTTGTAAAGGATTTTAACCTGTTCAATATGGTAAACGGTATTTTTACCGTAGAAGAATGCAGATGCAACGCGGTCAGTAGCTGCCAATGCAGCGCCTTTAGCGAGCTTTTCACCAGCCGAGTTATAAGCCAATACTGCATTATTCCCCCAAAAATTAAAACCCATAATTGATTTTACTTTACCGGTAGTGGCATCAAAGAAGATGTTCTTATCTGCAAAGTATTTAGCGCTGTCTCGGTCGAGAATCAAGTCGGTTTCATGCTCCGGACAAAGAATCATATTCAGCGCGGTCATATCCGGAAGGTTCAGTTTCTTGATCAGTTCCAGGTATTTCACAACGTCTGAAAATTGCATACGCAAACGTCCGGTCCCGTCGTTGGCTCCCGTAGTACGCATTACTGGCATGTTTGAATCGGTATCATCATCCGGGGACAGTTTCCAAAGCACGTGGTCGCGGATACCCATTTTCAGGGCTTCCATGTGTTTCACGCGCACAATAGAACGTTTGTCAAAGTTCAGGTACCTTATTTCAGCATCGGTCACTTTCGTCGGGCGGGTATCATATTTCTCCCACTCAATCAAAGTCTTTTTACCAGCCATTGTCTGTGCGGTAAACTCAGCAGAATTGTTCACAAAGAATTCCACATTGTTGATCAGCTTGTTAAAACGGATACCATCGGCAGTCAATGCCTGGGCTGGCGCACCCTGTAATTGTGTAAGGAAATCATCCTTGTAGTTTTTCAACTCCACTAAAAGCTGGGGAGCTACATATTGGTTCAAATAATTACCATCAATTAAAGCTGGCATAGTTCAGTCCCTCCTTATTTAATTTTGTTACGTTTCTTCCAGTCGGCAAACAATGCGTTGTATGCTTCAGGGTTACTATCTTCCAAATCTGCAAGCGCTTCAGGGTTTTCATCCTGCAACTGTTCAAAAGTCTTACCCTGGTAAGTGGCTCCGGTTCCGTCGGTACTGGTTTTAATATCACCGCTCAGTGGTCTGGCAATGGGCTGCAAACCTGCCAACAGCGCTTTGGTTCCGTCAAAGTCTTTTTCAAACTGTGCCTGCCATGCAGCGCGTGCGTCCGCTTTAATGCGTTTGTCCTTTTCAGCAGCATCAAGATCAGCCTTGATCTTTGCTGTCTTTTCATCCCGTTCCCTTTGTTCCTGTTGGGCCTTCAGGGTATCATAGTCTTTTGCCTTATTTGCATTTTCTGCAATCCGGGCATTAACCTGATCCTCGGTACTGTTTGGGTCCATACCGAGAGTAATAGCCATAACTTTTACATCCATTTTTGTTTCTAAAATTGGTTCAACAATAATGTCGGTTGGTGCAATAGCGATTGGTGATCCGCTTTTTTGAATCGCCTGTGCTGTTTCCTGGTCAATCTTTACCGGCTCTTTAACGTCGGTAACAAAACCCCAGTCTTTAGCTTCCTGAGCGGTCATCCAAAAATCACCGGCATCCCATTTGGCTTTAAATTCTTTCTCGGGTTTCTTCAATGCGGCCTTATAAGCATCGTAGTAGGTCACGGTCATATTTTTCAGCAACTTCAGGTAGTTATCCACATCCGTTTCGTTGCCGTTAATCCATCCGCTTGGTTTGTGAATCATGTATTGACCATTCTTCGCCATAGTGAAGCTCTTTGCACATACGCCAATGTAAGTTCCGGCACTGGCCACAATGGCTCCACCCTCTCCGGTATAGCTGCCAAATACGTCAATCAAAATGTTT
Organism: Prolixibacteraceae bacterium; assembly: GCA_003506435.1. Classification (GTDB taxonomy): domain Bacteria; phylum Bacteroidota; class Bacteroidia; order Bacteroidales; family Prolixibacteraceae; genus GWE2-42-39. Next base: position 107,196 of record DOAQ01000009.1, on the reverse strand, counting down.
ACAATTTCGTTTGCCTGGAAACAGTCGCCGCCTACAGTCATCAGATAGACGTGACAATTCGTAATGCCCGAATTTTTCAACTCAGTACATTTCTCCCGGAAATCAACCGCATTATTGCGGCCCCATTCCGAAATCTGTCCGATAATATCAACCCGTCCCTGGGTGCCTTCAGCATAAACTTTTAGTTGCAAACCTGTACTCATAGCCTCATTGTTTTAATCAACCGGTCGCCATTTTCCGACCTTTCGAGTACCAAAGTTTCTCCCTTTTTTATAGCCCTGCAAATCGGCTTTTCATGCTGAGTAAATAATTGGCTTTTAAGAACTAATACATCTGTTTAACACGTGATTTTTGTAGTACATAAAATCACTTTTTGCGCGCTGCTGCTTTATAAAGCAACTTTGTTCAAAATTCATTTTATGTCAGGTCACAAACGAAAGATGGTTCGAAGTAAACAGCAGCTTTCACGGCTCGATTACGAAAAGCTTCGCCGCGCTGCCTACGAGTATGTAGTCGTGCAAGGGTACGATCAAAACCAGGTAGCCGAAATGCTCAAAGTCACTCCGGTCACTGTAAGCAACTGGGCAAACAATGGCCCCGAAGGCCGATGGCTCGACCTACGCAAAGCACGCATGCAGTGCGCCAGTACCGATACCGACAATATCCGTAAACTTATCCGGGTGATGAGCGAACAGCGCCTGAAAATCGAAGAGTCTATTCTCAACGCTCAAAAGGATGGTGACCTGAAAGAAGAAATACGCCTCCGGGGCGAAGCATCCCGCCTGTCAGACGAAATGAGTAAGATGAATAAAACACTCATCACGCTCGATAAGTCAAACTACAGTCTAGGCACGTTCATCGATGTCATGGACGAAATTTTCAACAGCCTTCGCCAGTTCGACGAATCGCTCTGGGAAAAAACAATCGACTTTCAGTCTAACATTATCCGTCGTAAAACCAACGAACTAGGCTAATGGCTACCTCACGTCAAAAAGCAGCGAAGTTAAAGGCCGAGGAGTACCTCAAAAAGCTCGAAATCGTTCGTAAATCAAACGAGGTAAACCCTTTCGAAACGAAAGAACAACAGCGCGCGCGCATTGCCCGGGCTAAAATTGATCCGGAGTACATGGTCGAAACTTATCTGCCTCATTACGCGATGGCCAAATGTGCCGATTTTCACATCGAGTTTTGCAACGATGTTGCTGCCAATCCACTCATCAAAGAGTTCGAAGAGTGGGGCCGTGGCCTGGCTAAGTCTGTTTATTGCAATATTATAGAGCCGCTTTTCTTATGGATCAGGGGTGAGGAGGTATTTATGTGCCTCATGTCCGACTCTAAAGAACGCGCCCAGGAATTGCTTGCCGATATCCAAGCTGAACTCGAAGGCAATCCGTTGTTGATTCACGATTTTGGCCAGCAAAAATGCGAAGGTGATTGGGAGATCGGCAACTTTAAAACCATCGATCAGCGTTTCATCGGTATGGCTTTCGGTATCAAAAAGAAAGTGCGTGGCGTTAGGGTTAAACAGCGCCGCCCCAACCTTTGGGTGATCGATGATCTGGAAACGCCCGATACCATTGCCAACCCTAAACGTATGCGCAAACAGGCCGATCAGATTGAGCGCGACATTCTGCCAACGATGACTGGCCCAACCCGTCGCTTACTCTACGCCAACAATAAGTTCGCCAGGGTAATGACTCAGACCATCCTTCAGGAACGGCATCCCGATTGGCGTGTTCGGCAGATCAAAGCATACAACAAAGTCACCTACGAGCCTCGCTGGAATTATTATCCTCGCGAGTATTACATAGAACAAGAAAAAGCGATGGGCATCCCGGCAGCTTATGCCGAATTTTTACACGAAACAAAGCTCGAAGGTTCAAACTTTACAGAAGACGAAATACAGTGGGGCAAACTTCCACCGCTCGAAGAGTTCAAAATGATCATCAGCCACTGGGATATCGCTTACACCGATAACGAAACCAGCGACTACAACGCAATCCGAGTGTGGGGTTTGCACGAGCGTAACTTCTGGCTCATTGCCTGCTATGTTCGCCAGTCAAAAATGAAATTAGCTGTCAATTGGAACTGCCAGTATAAAATCGGGCTTCCAAAAGAGGCCAATTATCTGGGGCAATATGAAAGCCAGTTTTGGAATGGTGAAGTTCAACGGTCAATCGAAGAGGCTGAGGATGAAAACGACGTCGATCTTAACCTGATGAAGGTGGATACACCAACCAGTAACAAGGTGCAACGCATCATCAAGTTTCTTAAGCCATACTATCAAAACGGGCGCATCTATTACAACGAAGCATTACGCGCAAATTCCGACACTCAGGTAGGTATTATGCAACTGGTAGCCGTCGAGGAAGGAAGTACCGAACACGATGATGCTCCCGACGCCGATCACCAGGCTATCGAGGCGCTCGAAAAGTATTGCACACCATCAGAATCGCGCCGCCGAAAAGGCGAAAAGACTTATAAAACCGGAGTTATGAAACGTTTATTCAATATGCCATAACCATGAAGTACATCAATAAAGACGATCTGATCACAATCATCCAGGAGCGGCTCATGTCCGAAAGCGTCGCCATGCCGGAGGTTACCAATATCGAAGAAAACACCATTCTCGATGATATTGAGTTAAAGACTATTGACCTGGTTATATCCTACATCTCCGGAACATACAACTGCGATTTGATCTTTGCTGAACTACCAATTAGAAACGGGGTGTTGGTTCAAATCATTGCCAGCATTGTAGTCTATCGTTCCGTCAAGCGCAATGCAGCCCGTAAAGTTCCGGAAGATTACGTCGAGCTATACAAAGAGGCAATCAAGTTTCTCGAACGCATACAGTCCGGAGCAATGGCTCTGGTCGATTGTCCAAAACTAACCACCGAAGAAGGTGGAAGCATCAGCCCGGTATGGGGCAATAATACAAACAAAGATTTTTTCATTTAAACACCATTTAAATGGCAAACAAAATATTTCAACGCATCGGCAACGCAATGGAAGTTGCCATTCTTAGTCGGGTAAAAAACAACAACCTGTTTGCAGAGTACTACAACCGGTCTGACGGTAAAAAGGCGCCGTTTAAACGACAGGCAACGTTGTACAATGCCAAAGAAATTAAAGATTGGAAGGTCGCTGTAATGACAGCTACCGATCCCGATAATCCGCGCCGTGGGTTACTCATGCGTTTCAACCAATCGTTGTTGCTCGATAACCATTTGGCCAGCGTTATCGATACCCGTATCCTTCGCGTTCAGCGTTCGTCGTTCAAGTTAGTCAACGAGAAAGGAGTCGAGAATGAAGCCTTAAAAGCATTGCTCGAACGTCCCTGGCACGACGATCTGATCCGTCTATCCCTGTTCTCGCGGTTCCAGGGGCCAACGCTCATGGAGATGTTCGATACCAACGATGCCGGTGAATTGGTGCGTGTGCGCGAGATACCGCAATCCAACTTCATCCCGCAAAAAGGAATCATTATCAAAGAGGAGTATGATGACAATGGAGCATCTTACATCGACGGCACATACCGCGATTATTACCTTCAGGTGGGCGACGATTGGGACTTAGGTATGCTCAACCAACTGGCCATGATCGTACTGGCTAAAAAGCTGGGTTTGGGTAGCTGGGTGAGTTACATCGATAAGTTTGGCGTTCCACCGGTATTCGCCATTACCGATCGCATGGATACGCAGCGTCGAGATGATCTTTTTGAAATGCTTGAAAATTTCAGAATGAATCATTTTGCTGTATTGCAGGGTAAGGAAACAATTACAATCCCGAACAATTACAATTCCGATGCTTACCAATCGTTCAAATCGCTCATCAACGATGTGTGTAACCGCGAAATCAGTAAGCGAGTTCTGGGCGGTTCATCAACCACCGACGAAAAAGCATTCGTAGGCACTGCCGAGGTTCAGGAACGCCTTACCCAAGATCGCTACGAACAGGATAAACTGTTCTATCAGTACCTGTTCAACACCGAAATCCGTCAGCGCCTTGTAAAGATCAGCAGCGTCTATGCCGAGTTAGCTACTCACACACTGATATGGGACAACCAGGAGACGCTCGACATCAACGGGTACATCGATGCCGTTGTGAAGCTCTCAACCGCGTTCGACTTCGATATTACCGAAGTTCGCAACCGTACCGGGCTACCAATCATCGGGGCTAAATCAACAACAGTTACACCTCCTGAAAATCCGGGCGGTCAAAAAAAAAAGCCTGACGCAACCCTGAAAGGTCACGCGCCTTACGCACAACTACGTCCGGCATTCCTTATTTATGCTGCCACATGGGACGCTGCCATCGAGCGCCTGGCCAATCAGTTGTATTCCGGAGAGGTCAAGCCGACTGATCTCGACAAAGATTTAGTCCTTAAAAACTATGCAGCATTCAGCAACGAAGCTGCAAAAGCTTTTGGCGACGGGTATTACACCTCCGATCTGGCGCGTTCATTCCGCGAAAACTTCCTGAAGTTTGCCGGGGCCAAATCACACGCGCTCATGTCCGATATCGCCGCCATCGATGCGCGGGCAGGTATGTCAAAAGAATCGTTTATTGCCCAGGCTAAAAAGTTGGTTCAAACCCACAATGAGACATGGATGGCAACCGAAATGCAATTCTGTAGTAGTTCTGTCAGTGCAGCCCGCGACTATGCCACTTATCTCGACGATGTCGATATTTATCCATGTCTTAAATGTCGAACAATGCAAGATGATGATGTTCGTGATAGCCATGAGTTAAACGAGGGCGTGGTTAAACCAGTCCGAGAATGGACTTCATTGCCTCCATTTGCTGAACGATGCCGGTGTTGGATGGAACAAACCACTGACAAACCAACTTTAAACAGTACGCTTCATGGTGTAAAATTTCATAACAACCCTCATACGTCAGGTGTGGTATTCACACAGGAGCAAAGCTATTTTAAAAACATTCCCGAGGCTAAACGCGGCATTATTCGCGACAATACCGAACAAATGAAAGCCTTTGCACCATATAATCACACCATTAAAGCAAATGAAAACACCGTTTTTGTCAACGATTTTGCACATTTGGCCGATGTAGAAGCTTCCGTTATTGCCGCCGAAAAGATCGCGAAAGCCCTTGAGCAAAACGTGTACGTCCGTCCGCACATCGAAAACAGCAACAAAACATCCATTAAAAATCCTGAAATTGGCCTCGGTAAGCCAAACAATCTGGCCGATTTAAAGACTTTCGATGTCAAACGATCAAACACAACGCAATCATTTATAAAGAATGCGGTAAAATCAGCCAACAAACAGCAATGTTCCGGGGTAATAATCGATCTGTCAAATGCACCTGAATCAAATACTATCGCATTAGCAGCGCGCAAGCTACGAGGCGAATTATCCGATAAAACAGGAGTAAATAAGGGTATAAAACAGGTAATTATTATCCACAACGAAACTGTACTAAAGGTCACACGTCAGCAAATCAACAGCAAAAAGTTCATGGAATATTTTAAAACGGAGTAAAAATACAAAAGGCAAACACCGGAAATGCTTGCCTTTGATCCGAGATTGAGCAACGCTCTCTCTCACTGCAAATATACAAAAAAATGGATAACAAAAACAACGTCCCAAATTTCAGGCATATAGCCGCCGAGTTAAAGGCAAACGCATCACGATATGCAGCCTCCGAATCGGTCAAATTCTTTAAAGACAGCTTTGTCAAAGGTGGCTTTACTGATGTAGCTTTCATGAAGTGGGCGCAAACAAACAATCCGCTGGCTGGTAAACACACCATGTATAAAAGTGGTAACCTCATGCGCGGTGTTCACAAAGAATCTGCTACAATAAGCAAGGTTGTTGTCGTTAATAATGAACCTCATGCCGACATTCACAACTCCGGAGGCACAATCACTGTCACCGCACAGATGAAAAAGTTCTTTTGGGCAAAGTACTACGAACAGGTTGGCAAAGTAACCACCAATAAACAAGGAGCCGTATCGCTCAATAAAACCAATCGCGCCATTGGTGCCAAAGCAATGTTTTGCAAGCGCATGGCGCTAATGCCCGTAGGCTCAAAAATCAAAATACCAAAGCGCCAGTTCATGGGCAATAGTGCAGCGTTAATGAAAGACTTCGATTCCTGGTTTGCCAATACAGTCCGTACCCAGGTAGAACCTCAATTCAACAATCCAACAGTAAACATTACAGTAACCGACATTTAAACACCATTTAAATACATCATCATGGAAGCATACACCGACCTTTATAACGAGATTGCCCAGCGCATCACAACCAAAATTACCGAAATAAAGTGGGTTGATCTTTGGCACGAACAGGTATCATTTCTTACTGATGAATTACCATTCCCAACTCCGGCCATATTTATCGGCTTCAGCACCAACTCGTGTGAAGACCTGGCGCAGCTCATCCAGCAGTGCGACATGCAAATCGATCTGTATTTATTTTTTGAAACCTTCAGCGATACCTATCAGGGCTCATACAACCAGGCCAGCGCAATCAACTTCCTGCGCTTGCTTACCAAGTTGTACACAGCATTTCACGGTGTAAGCGGCACCCACTTTCAAACCATGCGCCGTGTCGATATGCGCCGTGAAGACTCAGGCGGTGCCGGTAACCTGTACCGCATCACCTTCAACTGCAACGTCGAGGATGCCAGTGCTAAGCGCGAGTACGATCAAACTGAAGTAAACGAAATTGTAATATTAAAAGGAAAGTCACCCGATCCGGCCCCTGAAACCGAACCGCTATTTCACATTCCGAATTAGTTTGCCGAATGCACGATAGGTAATGAAGTAATTGGCATAATTGTGGCGCAAGCCTCTGAAAAATACATGAAGGCTTTTCCAGCAACGTTTGCAGCATCGCTAGTCCTATTTAATTCATCAATACATTCGCCTATCTGGCGCTCATGTATCTTTTTTTTGATCTGGTTTGCTATTCTATTTCTTCTCATCGTTACCTATTTTGAGTTAAGAAGTTCGTTGTAGTATTCGTGATTTTCTTTGCAGTAAAATATCCTGCTGTAAATATAATCAGTATCCAAAAAGAAGTGATCCTCTGAAAGTTCTTTCAATACGTCATCCATGCGTTTACGTTTCACATCATACAGTTCGTAGAACATCTTGACTAAACGTCTGTCTCTTTTTAGTTTTAAATCTGGGTTACGCATGTAGAAGTAAAGGTTTATACAAAAATATATAGCAAAAATCAAACTTCCGATAAAAAAAATTGTAACCTATTTTGTAATCTATCTTGTAACCTAACTGTATTTTTCATCTTATTTATAACCAAAAAGCACCAAGTTGTTTTAATCAACTCAGTGCTTTTTGGTCAATGTCTATCAATTATTAAATCAATAACTTAAACGCTACCTAATCAGGATTAACTATTAGGCCAATAATTCAATCAAAATTAAAGCCAAATTAAATCAACAATCATCATTTGTAAGGTTCGTAAAATGGCTTAAAAATAGCTGTAATCCGCGCCAACAAAAGGTATCAAAGAATTTTGCGCCCGTTGTGTTTTCTCTCTGTTCGTTTTACCCCCTTGAATATTGAAATCTGATGATTCGATGCGGCCTATTGCTTCGTCCGTTTCTTTGCACAGTTTGGTAACATATTCAAGCATGTTTCATATTTAAAAATTAAGCACTTTATCTAAGTGTCTGGGCCTAACATAACCAATGGTCATTGTTCATTCCAGACAGCAATTGAAATTTTCTACATTTATGAAAAACCTTTTCCGTTAATCTTGGCACTAAGGTTCGCGGTAAATGCCCAGTAACGATTTACTTCCGCTTATAATAAGCTCACGCTAAACTAATTTTTTCATGCCATTCTCTTCATGCCATCTTCTGCCGGCACACAAAGACCGCTGCTTTCAATCCGACCTGTAGAACTGGCAATTGCCAACCCCATTTCTTCAGTAACATTTTCTGATACATTTTTATCCCTGACAACTGGTTTTCCAGATCAAGGATGATCTTTAGGTACGTTTCCATGGCAAAAAATTAAACTTGTTAATACTTGGCCCTATTTTATGGGCCGTTTATAAATTCTGTTTTTTCCCAAAAACTCATTAACCAGCTCAACTTGCCTTTTTCTTTTTCGCAATGATGTTAAAGTTTATAATATCAACATTCGTACTTTTTTCTATTGAAATATTTTTACATCTGGTTTTCAGTTAATTATTAAGCGTTCGCCTATTCCCCATTAAATTCTTTGACAGCATCAATCATGGCTACAATGTTTTCTGTTGGGACATTGGCCTGGATGTTGTGAATGGCATTGAAAACAAAACCGCCGTCGCGGTTAAAAATTTCGCACAGGCGAAGCGCTTCTTCCCTCACTTTTTCAGGCGTTGCATAAGGCAGTGTTTTTTGCGTATCGATTCCGCCTCCCCAGAAAACCAGGTCTTTGCTATACTTTTTTTTCAGATGGACAGGGTCCATCCCGGCAGCATTGATCTGTACGGGGTTGATGATGTCAAAACCGGCTTTTATAAAATGGTCCATAAATGATTCGACTGCGCCGCACGAATGCTTAAAGGTTTTCCAGGTGGTGTTCAGGTGTATCCAATCGTTTATCTTTTTGTAGTAGGGGAGCCACATTTCATCGAATTGTTCGGGAGAACAAAACGTGGAGTTTTGGGTGCCAAAATCAGTGCCACAAATGAACACGGCATCAATATTGTCGCCAATTACTTTATGTAACCGACTGAAGTTTTCAAGAGCAATTTCAATCTGTTTTTTAAAAACAGTTTTGACATAATCGGGCCGCAAAACCGTGCTCATGTACCATTCAGCCACGTCGCGTATGCCTTTGGGCCGTTTGAGTTGCAGGCCCGGGATCAGCGCGATGTCGCCCAAAGCTGTACCGCCAATCCCGGCAATCGCAGCTTTGCCTGTTGCCCGGGCTTTCATTGCCGATTCTTTCCAAAAAGCAAGGTTGGCTTCATTTACCAGCTTAAACTCTTCCAGGTTATTTTCAGGATATAACTGCTCCTCGTCAATGGGTTCCTGCCGGATTACTGCGTCAAAAAAGTATCCGCTTTTGGGCATTCTTCCTGAAGGCATAACATTTATATCACCTTCCGGATAAATAAACGTATTCCCTTCCTGATCAATACTTGTATTGAAATTTTCAGGCACCAGCACTTCCTGCCCCCAGGATGTTTTGTAAAGTTTGAAAGGGGCATGGTTGTAAAACCCGAACATACTGTCCTTTCCCCATGCCGGGACTACATCGATACCAATCATTTCGGACAAGCCTTCATCAATTTCCCCCAACATCTGAAAAGGTTCGATTACCCGGACGGGCTTCTTTTCCAGTCCATAATATTCACGAAGGCGTTCAACTGCCAGCACATGGATCCCGGTGACTGCGGTTGAGCCAAAATCAACGACCACTTTATCAGGCTGTTGATGGTTGACGGTCTTTATAAATTGCTCCTGTGAGTTCATCATTTTTATTTTAGGGTTACGGCTGCTAAACCACGTTGTTCCTTTACCATACTTTAAATCTTTGTTTACCGCTGCTCTCAATCTCAAATGGCCCGGGCGAAGGATTTTCCTCATTTCGCTTGTTCCCGAAATAATCCCTGTCAAGTTTTATGGGGGAGCCATCCGGGGATTCAAAAACACACTCTGAAATAATTGTTTCTCCCAGCAATTCAGTCGTTACTGTCTGAGTATCCATCTTTTTTATATCCTCATTCAATTTTATTTGCAGATACATACACCCGCCTTCTTCTTCAATCTTTATCCCCGGGTCAAAGTCCGGTTGGACAGTACAATTCAAATCGGTATTCCCCTGCTTTGTTCCATGATAATAAATATTGCCGTCTGCCAGTATGGGGAATTGGGCATTGTCGTATCCATTTAGCCCCCAAAAAACGGCGCCTCCTTTTTCAGTGCTATCCGTTTCATGGGCAGCTTTAACAAAAATGTTGTTTAAAAACCTGTCGTCCCCTCCATAAATACCTGTAATACCCGCTATTTGGGTCGAATGTGGCAAAAAGTAAGCCTCTACACGCTCCGGGGGCATCTTCGAAATCTGGATTTTCCCGCATATTAGATTGTGTGCAAAAGCCCCTCCCCCTGAATGGTCCCTGATTGACAGTTCGGATAACAAGATATTGTTGCCGACCAGGTAAGGCCCGTGGTTTACTTCTGAGAACAGGTCGTCTGAGGTATTGTCGTATAACAGGTTGCCGGTTATCCTTGCCCCCTGGGCCATCCAATCGATCCATATCCCTCTCCCGGCGTTATTGATCCGGTTATTGTTGATCTGTACATCGATCGCTGCATGGATTTTAATACCTGCAATCTCTGCACCGGAGAACATCCTTTTTGTCCAGATATTATAAATATGGTTATTAGAAATTGTACTAAACACAGCGCCTAAGCTCCCTACAATGCCTCCCTGCCCGCAATTGAATATAGTATTTCCCCTGACGATATGGGAGCCGATTTTCTCTTTGGACCACCCGTTTCTCAGCGCATTAAATATCACTTCGTTGTAAACGGTTGTCCCATTCTTGGCGGGTTTGCCCAATTTAACATTCTGCCCTGATGCACGGTCTTTGCCCAGGGTGATCCCTGCACATTTTGAGTTGCTGATAATATTATCCTCAATGATCCACCCTTTGCTCCAGTTTGTGCCAATCAAACCTATTTGTTCGGCTGTCGGAGGCGCCCACTGTGTAGCTGCCTGGCTGATATGAAAGCCCCGGACTGTAATATAGTCCCTGCCCGTAATTTCCGGATAAAAACAACTTTTGCGCACATTGATCTCAACCAATTCTTTATTGGGGTCGTACTTGTGGAAATTTGCCCAAATGGTAGTCGTCGTTTTATCGCTTTCGCAATACCATTGGTATAGTGACCCTTCCTTATCCTGTGCTTTCGTGACAGGTGCCGGTTCCATTACCATTTCCAATGAGGTGACTTCATACAAGGATTTTTCATTCAGGTAAACTTCCCCGGTATGGTGTACCCTCCCATGGTCAACGAACCAGTCACCATAAATAGGGTCTTTATACGGGTTATAATTTCCGAAAAATGAACCAGGTAATGTTACTTTCCAGACGCCATCGGTAACTTTTTCCCAACCTTTTATAACTTCCGAGCCTTTAATAACAACTTTTCCCCCCGGTGCAGCCCTGTAAAGTATTCTGGACAGGTCATTCCTGCCACCATTGGCTGGGATAACCATCTCCCGGTAGGTGCCTTCGTGTACGGTCACTGTATCACCGGGCAAGGCTATTTTTGCCGCAGCAGAGATTGTTTGAAAAGGATGTGCTAACGAACCATCATTATGGTCGCTGCCATTTACAGAAACATGGTATTCTTTTGCCGAAGCAATTGTGGCAAGGAATGCCACCAAAAGCAGTAAAATTAAGTTTTTCATTTTGAGTTGTTTCAAGTTGATGTAATTGTATTGCGCAAAAGACCAAATTTTATTGTAAAATAGCTACTGGTTTCTCGATGTTTTTTGCCGTTACCGGATAGACGTTTGGGCCTTTACCTGTATTAACAAAGATATAATATTCAGAATCTTCGGAAACTGCAATGTCCGGGATGCTTGTTTGAAGCAATGTTGCAAAACTTTCCGGCGTATTATGATAGTGCATCACATATTTCATTCCTTTTGCAGGAAATCTTGGTGTGTCGTCCCTGCCCACTGAAACGCAAGGGAATAGCGGAATATTCAGGATCAAATCCATTTGTGTCCTTATTTTCATCGAGTTAGTACCGTAAACCAAATAATCTTCATTCATGCCTCCCATGTTGCACATTGCCACACTATTCAATCCTATTTGCGGCGGAGAATAGTCGTATTTCCGTAAAATTTTTCATCCATATAATGGACCTAAATTGGAACAAGCCCTGAAATCGGCGCTTTCAGTATCCATTCCGAACGCATTCCACGCACTTGGCCTGAATAGCATTTCTTCGGAAACATTATGCATACAGACAGGAATCCTAAGCATTGAGGCCAAAGTAATCATATCCATTCCAATGTGGCCATATGACAAAGATCCATGATTGGCTCCCCAGTTGTTCATTACCGAATACACATCACGGAATGCCCCTTTGCCATTCAGCCGCGGAACAAACCATGTCGTGGGCCAGGTGGGGCTGGAGCGATTATCGATAATATCATGTACGTTACGCGGGATATTAACAGCATATCCCTCAGCCAACTGAAGAACAGGCCCAAGCCCTTTTACCAGGTTTATTCTCGACAAGGTTACCGGCATTTCTCCCTTAGTAAGAAAATTGCACGCAAACCCTCCCCCTTTTAATCCCTTAAGCATCGCGGGACGCCATAATGTCGCACCGGCGCAGCGACTGACTTCCTGAGGGGTAACTTCCCAAAAAGGTTTGATAACAGGCTCGCCGTTCGACATCTGTTCCCCCGTACCATCCAAAGCAGCGGAGCCGGAGTTGATAAGATGAATTATTCCGTTTTCCGCGATTCCGGTCAATTTTTCACCGGTAACTCTTTTGATCGCTTCAGGACTCCAGTAGGTTCGTACATCAGCAAACACCTGAGCGGTTCCGGTAAGCAGATGTCCAAACAGCATCGCAACAGCGTTCAGGCTGTCATTCTCGGTTGCCAGGATATAAGGTTGGCGGATGCCATTCCAGTCAAACGAACTATTTAGAATCGTCTCTGAAAAATCTCCGTTAGGGAAATGATCAGACCAATGTCTCTGACCTTGAAAACCGGCGGCAATAGCATTATGCCCCAACGATTCTTCTCCGAAGCCCAGAGTGGCAAGGTTTGGGTTGCCAACCATCAAGTCCCTGATAATAAGGGTCATTTTGATTACGGTTTCCCATTCTTTATTTTTCTGTTCCCTTGTCCTCTGTTTATCCGGGGGATTGTTGTCCGCCCCCTCTCTGCAGTTTTCTTTTACCCATGCCAACGCGGTTTTATATTCCTGAGGATCATAAATATTTTTCTCCATACGCCCTGCCAGTTCTGACATGTCAACGGATTCATTTCTCATCCCTAAAAAATTCTGGAAGAAATCCTCATTTACAATGGAACCGGCAATACCCATCGATACGGAACCAATGGATAGATAAGACTTCCCTTTCATATCCGCTACGGCGATTCCGGCTTTGGCAAACCGCAGTATTTTATCTTTGACATCTTCGGGAATGGTCATATCGTTGGCATCCTGAACGTCCCGCCCGTATATGCTGAACGCCGGCAACCCTTTTTGGGAATGGGCGGCAAGTGCAGCCGCAAGATAAACCGCTCCCGGTCGTTCTGTGCCATTGAATCCCCAGATCGCCTTTGGTATTAAAGTATCCATATCCATGGTCTCGGAACCGTAACACCAGCAGGGCGTCACTGTCAACGAAACACCGACATTTTCTGCGGCAAACTTATCGGCGCACATTACAGCTTCGGCAACGCCGCCGATGCAGGTGTCGGCAATTACACATTCTACCGCCATGCCATTGGCATGTTTCAGATTTTCCGAGATGAGCTTTGCCGCATTTTTCGCCATACTCACCGTTTGGGCTTCGAGTGACTCTCTAACCCCGCCCAGTCTGCCATCAATTGCAGGACGTATCCCTATTTTAGGCAACCGGCCCTTTAACCTGTTCCGTATATCAATTTTCATAAAAACGTCTTTAAAAATTGTATTCCGTTTTTTGCGCATTCATATGCAGAAGGAACGGGAAAAGCTTCAATACTCAGAAATCCGTTATATTTGATTTTTGCAAGAGAATTAAAGATACTCTTATAGTCCAGATGTCCTTCGCCGGGAGCCAATCGGTTACTGTCGGGAATATGGATATGTCCGGCCATCGGTCCGGCAAGCCCGATCGCCTTCTCAATCGATTTTTCCTCAATATTCATATGAAACATATCCAGCAGCAGTTGCATTGAGCCGAGTTTATATTTGGTTATAAATTCCAGCGCCTGATCAACACGGTTAAATGTATTCATCTCATAGCGGTTGATGGGTTCAAGGAATAATTTAACACCTTTCCCGTCAGCATATTCCGTGACCTCTTTCAGACTCTCGGCCAGTCTCACCTGATACATTTTATCGGGTTCATCCTCATGTCGGTTTCCTCGGCTGTATCCCAGCGGCATATTGGCACCGAGCTTAGAGGCGACATCAATCTGTGTTTTGTAGCGGGCTATGGCGCGGATCCGGGAATCATGATCCCGCTCCGAAAGAAATGAACCGTTTTCAGTCAGCCAGATCGGGGCGAAAATAGCGACCTTCAGGCCTGTCGTTTTTAAAGTTTCGCTTATAGCGTCCACTTCAAAACTGTCAAGTTTATGGCTGAACAAGTCAACTCCATCATAACCCAGTTCCCGTATGACTTTTAAATTTTCCCCAATATTGTTTCCTGAAAAAACAATCGGGCCAGACTTTGACGGGAATGTCGATATACAAACTCCTATCTTCATAATACCACTTGTTATTTATGATCGTTCAATCTGATAAAAAAGGCGCAATGCATTGTTTCCGGATACGGGTTGCTGATATTATTTTCCATCCTGTCCGGAGTATAGATAGAGGTTCCGGCAGGGGCTTCCGCTTTACAGACTTTACCGTCTTTGTCTTTCCATTCCACCAGCGCCTTACCGGAAATTATATACAGAACCTCGTCTTCATTCTCGGGGTGCGTATGCCATCCCCGTTCATCTCCCTGACTTAAAAAACCTACCCCCATGGCCTCTCTGCCTTCGGTATCTTCCGGTTTTATCAGCCTTTTCCAATCTCCCGTCATTCCCGGGATTATTACGGTTTTCCCTTGTTCAATCGATACTAATTTTGTCGCTTTCATCATGATAAAATTTTAGTGTTTAATAAATTGCATTCTGAACCTTAAATACCCAGGCATAGTTACATGGATTTGTTCCCGGGCTCAGTTCGGGAGGTGTAATTGTCAGTTTTTTACCTGAAGTATTGAATTTCACTTTCCCTTTGCACCCCAGCATGTTTACTGCTGCAGCCTTTGAAACACCATCAACAACAATTGGTTTGTCCTGCCATTGGGTCACAAGTACATACAAATCGTTGCCTTTTTTTGTGAAATAAACCGTTGTTTCCAGTGATTTTGCCGGAGCTTTTTCCCACGAACGGGTAGCATAAATAGCTTCACCGTTTATCTGCAACCATGCTCCAATTTCCAAAAGGCGTTGATGTTGGATTACAGGAATTCTTCCGTCAGCAGTCGGGCCTACGTCTAGCTTGAGGTTACCTCCTCCTGCCACTTTTTCAATTAGTAAATCGATTAAAGCATCTGCACTCATATAATTATCCAGGTCTTCAACCTGGTTATATCCATAGGAAGTGCCTATTCCACGGCTTTCCTCCCAGAGATGGGATGCTTTAATGCCATTCTTATCGTGTCCAATATTATACTCGGTATTAAAATATCCACCATGAACCCCTCGTGTTTCGTTTCCCCACCTGTCATTAACTACTACTTTATTTCTCACAGCAGATTCATTAAACAACCAAACCAGGAACTCAGTACTTTTCCATTCTTTGCTCGAATGTTCCCACTCCCCGTCAACCGAGAGGATATCCGGCTGGTAGCGGGTCACCAGGTCTTTCATCTGTGGAATCATGTGATCGTCAACATATTTTTCCAGGTTTTCACGATACAACGGATTGTACCACTCGTACAATGAATAATAAAATCCCATGTGCAAACCAGCATTTTTCACCGCACGGCTTAGATCGCCACACAAATCGCGGTGAGGACCCACCTCCATGCTGTTCCAATTCCAGCTTTGGGCGCTGGGCCATAAAGTAAATCCTTCATGATGTTTGGAAGTGAGGGTCACATATTTTGCCCCTGCCTTTTTAAATAAACTGGCCCATTGGTCAGGATCCCAGTGGCGGGCATTGAACCCAGAAACAAAATCCTGATAGAGAAGATTTTTACCATATGTTTTGTCATGATATTCGCGGAATAGCTTGCCTGCGGGACTGTTCTCATTGATTCTCCACCAATACCACTCTGAATACTTGCCGTAAACACCAACATCTGCATCAGCAGGAGCCCAAGCAGGGACTGAATACACACCCCAGTGAATAATAATTCCGAATTTGGCATCCTCATACCAACCCGGAACCGGGCGGCTGTCAATCGACTCCCAGTTAGGCTGGTATGTCTTCTGGGCGCCGGAACTGTAAAACAGGAGGATAAAGGCGGATAATAAGATAAATGTTCTCATAATATTTAATTTTCAAGATTAAAATCAATTTAAATTCACGACCTCAATGCGAAAAAGGCCATCTTTTGTCCAGTTACCTCTTTCATTTTTTCATATACAGGAATGTTGTACACGTCGATAGGGGAGAATTTGTTTTTATGAATTTCTGCCTGTATCGCCATCCCATTGATATATGCCTGATGGAGTTCAGTGGCAATATTAATTTTACGGATACCACATGAAATCGATTTTTTAACCTCTGCATCCGGCGTACAGGAACCGCCGTGTAATACCAGCGGAACCTGTACAAGCGCATATATCGCTTTAAGCCTTTCCAAATCGATAAATGGCGTTTCTTTATAAAATCCATGCGAAGTACCGATTGCAACCGCTAAAGCATCAACCCCGGTAGTTTCTGCAAATTCTTTTGCTTCTTCGGGTACTGTCAGAAAATTCTCCTGGTCAATGGTCCCTTTGGGGAGTAGCCTTCCAAGTTCTGCTTCAACTGAAATCCCGTGCGAATGGGCAAGATCAACCACTTCCTTTGTGAGTCTGATATTTTCTTCCATATCGTATTCAGAAGCGTCGATCATAACGGAAGTGAACCCATATTGAATTGCTTTTTCAACATGGGTTATTGTTTTTCCATGATCAAGGTGCAATACAATTGGGATGTCGGCATATTCAGCCATTCCTTTAACAAGTGCCGATAGGTCTCGTGCTTTTGTGTCGTTAAACAACCGGTTAAAAATCTGTATAATAACAGGCAATTTTTGTTCTATTGCACAGTCAATAACTGCCTTGCAGCTTTCGTAATTTCCAATATTAAATGCACCAATTGCAAAATTGCTTTTTTCAGCAATCTTAAGAGCTTCATATAATGTTATTAATGGCATATTATGTTTTTTTTGTCAGATTTAAATTTTTCTTTTTCAGAGATCATATTATTATCCCTTCTTTTTTAAAAAATTAATTACTTCATCTCTTTCGGGGATTCCTGTCCGGCCTCCTAACCTGGTGCATTTGATTGCTGCCGTAGCGCCTGCAAAATCAAGGCATTTATCCACATCCCAGCCTTGGATATAAGCATAGGCAAGTGCCCCGTGGAAAACATCGCCTGCCCCGGTAGTATCGACAACAGGTACTTTAAAAGCATCTTTTTTAATCAGCCCATCCGGCGTCAGCGCAACAACCCCTTTCTCTCCCATGGTCACCGCTGCTATCCGTTTCCCTGTCATAAATAACTTTTCAACTGCTTTTTCTATATTCGCTTCACCGGTATATTCACGGGCGAAAAACTCAGAGGCAATACAGATGTCAGATAACCCGACCAATACATCAATGCCCGGTAAAATGCTCCCGGCATCAAGAGATACAATGACCCCGTTCGCCTTTGCCGTTTCAGCGGTCCGTATGGCTGCTTCTGTATTATGCCCGTCCAGGTGCAGCAGTTTTAAAGAAGAAATGAACTTCGGGTCAACTTGCCCTGCATCCATAGGCATTGCGCTGCCCCTGCTCCAGACGATGCTCCGTTTCCCGCTTTTTTGTTCGACCCAGCAATAAGCTATAGCTGACTCTTTACCTGCTTTGACCTGAAGATGCCTTGTACCTACTTTTTCACGGTTAAAACCCCTGATAATTTCTTCTCCCACTTGGTCGTCGCCAACAACGCCAAGAAAAGCCGTTTTAGCTCCAAGACGCGATGCGGTCACAACAGCCGTAGCTGCAGGACCGCCTCCCTGTACCAACCGACTTATCACCCGTACCTTTTCGTCTATAGGGATATGCGGCACAATGCACAAATAATCGATGGAGGCAAAACCCAATCCTGCTATTTCAATGTTCATCTGTTGATAATTTTGTTTTTTAATTGCCCGATGGAACTCCCAATTATCATTCTCCTGTGTGGTAGATTTTCTCTTGGTTGTTTCATAACATATTCATTTTTATTATTTTGCCATATTTATATGATTAAGATTCAGTCGCTTTCTGCTTTAAATGCTTTGGAAGTTTTCCTGCCCTCCAATGATCTTCGATCTCTTCAAGGGTAACCCCTTTGGTTTCCGGTATAAAATAATACCCCCAGATAATTGCAGCAACACTAAACCCTGTATAAATCCAGAATGCGCCTGCCGTGGAAAAAGCATTGACCAGCTTTAAAAATGTGAAGGCAACTACTGCATTGAAAAACCAGTTCGAGAGCGAACCGATACTCATTCCAACTCCCCTGACTTTTAACGGGAACATTTCGGAGATGAGCAGCCAACCCAGAGGTCCGAGGCTGAACGCAAAAAATGAATTGTACAGCAGGATGGTGACCAAGGCGATATATTTAAGATTACCCCCGAGGTTTGATCCCAGGTAAAAAGCCAAGCCTGTACCGAAAAGTGAAACAATCATCCCCGACATGCCAATAAAGAATATCTTCCTCCTGCCAACTTTATCGATTAAGAAAATTGACAATATAATAGCAAACAATACAAAAAATGCTGTTATCAGGGAAGGTACGATCGTCATGGTATTACTTTGTATTCCCGCCATTTTGAAAATCTTTGGTGAATAATAAATGACCGTATTTATCCCCGAAACTTGCTGGAAAAACATGATCCCAACAGCAATAATCAATGGATTGCGCAACCAGGGTTTAAAAATTTCCTTATATGAGGCTGACTCGTTTGCTATAGCAATATCCCCTTTAATTTTCCGGATCGATTCTTCGATAAGCCCCGGCTCTTCCACTTTTTTCAAGATAGCACGCCCTCTCTCTTCAAACCCTTTGGAAATCAGCCACCTCGGTGTTTCCGGTAGAAAAAACATACCAACCAGCATAAAGACAGCAGGGAAGAAACCCACGAGAAACATCCACCTCCAGCAATACGGGTCAGCATCGTTGGCAATAAGGAAGTCGCTCAGATACGATACTTTCCCACCAATTGCTATCATCAGTTGGTTCAGGAAGACAAGAGCCCCCCTCATCTTTGTAGGCGAAATTTCTGACAGGTACAATGGGACAGTAAATGAAGCGGTTCCTACGGCAACCCCCAATAATAACCTACCGATAAACAACGACACGAAATCAGGAGCCATTCCGGTATATAAAGCGCCGCCACAAAAGATAACTGCTGCTGCCAGAATCACCTTTTTCCTTCCCAGGATATCGGTAATACGGCCGCTGGCACCTGCCCCTATAATAGCACCTAATAACACTCCCGTGGTCACCCATTCAATCTGCGAATCGCTAAGCCCCCAACCTTTGGGGTCCTGCAAAAAGTTCACGGCGCCTGAAATAACCCCGGCATCAAAACCAAACAGGAAACCGCCTGTCGCTGCTACCGCTGCTATGATGATTACGTACTTCTTGTTCAACTTTTTATTTTCCATGCATATTTTTTTAGGTGCTTAAACCATTTGTATCGCTGCAAACTCTGCAATATCCATCACTTTCAAACCTGTCGTTGCCGAAATGTTGTTTTTGGCAGTAGCTGAAAGGGTAACAATTATTTCTGCCCCGATGTCTTCTGCTTTTTGACTGATCTTTCTGCCAAGTTCTTTGCCCCGGTCAAAAAGAATCCCGTCGAAGGTAAAGGCTGCCTCGCCTGCTGATTGAAGGTACTCATGGTTCCACTGCATCTCTGCAAAATGTTCGCCTGCCGATGCCCTGATCACTTCCCGAGGGGCTTCATATATCCCGTTGTTGCGGCCTAAAAATTCCGAATCGGCAAGGGTCACTTTATCGCTTGTCGGCTTGAGTTTCAACTTCCCTGAACAGACCAGTTTCAAAAGGTATTCTGAAACATGTAAAACTTCACCTTTCAAACTTATCCCCCATTCAGGATAATCGTTTTTCAGCGCATCGTATACCAACGGGTCGGACACCACAATGGTTTTACAACCTGTTGCTTTTATCCGCCCTGCCATGCTTTTTGCCTTTTCCCGTGCTTCTTCCCTGTAACCGAGCAAATCCAGTTCCTTACCACTGGTCGGCTCGTCCTTTAACAGGGTGTAGTAGATTTGGCAGTTTTCCAAAATGCGGATGAAGGCTTCTGCAATTTCAGGATTCGTATAATTCACCCCCTCGCCCAATAAGTACAGGGTTTCCGCTGTATGTTCTGTTACGGAAGCAGTGTAAGATGATTTCTTGTCCTGATTGGCAGTATTGTCATTTGCCACAAGCGAATCTTTCATTTGCTTCACGGCCTGCGGCGCCAACCCCTGGCTGACAATATCCCTCCTTGCAAACTTGATCAGTTCCGGTATATCGTAGCCCCCCAGTTCCTGGCCTGAGCACCAGCTTTTGCAGGCCCCGCATAAAAAACAGTTGTATATTGCCTGTACCGTTGAAGAATCAAATTCTTTTCCCCCCTGGTAAACACTGTGCAAAAGGATGGCCCTTCCCCGGGGCGCATCCGATTCGCGGTAACTGATAAATTCGGAAGGGCATGACTGCCTGCACATCGGGCAATACCGGCAGGCTTTTAGTGTATCCAGGTTATTTTGTGTTAGTGTAGCCATTTTCTTTTTTCATTTATTTTTAAACCATTTTCAAACTCCAAAGCCCAGTTTCCCGGGGTTCATGATACTGTTCGGGTCTAACGCCCCTTTCAGTTTTTTGACGATCTTCCAGGCATCTCCGTATAGTTCAGGGGTCAACCGGCTCAGTTTTAAACCTATCCCGTGGTGTTCGTTCAGCACGCCCCCTGCTTTCATGGCTGCCCTGAGGGCGTCGTTCCAGATACTGTTGTGCAGGAACAGCGCTTCGTGCGGGTCTTCCGGCGGGGTTTCGATAATAAAGCGGGCATACAGCATTGCGCCCCACGGGAACCAGTGCGAGAAATGGCCGATAAACCGCGCCATCGGGTATTTTGTTTCCACTACGTCTTTCATGGCATTGTACACATTCTCTATATTGCTGAAAGTAGCCACGGTGTCAAGGGTCCCGAAACATTGCGGCAGGTGGAACATGTACGGCGGGAAGAAAAACTTGTAGCGGTTTTTCCACCATTCTGCCCCAAGGTCTGTTCCAAGGTCTTCCCCCTCTTCTTCATCGGCAATGGCTTTGGCATATTTCATCTGAAGGTCGACCATTTCCTGCTTCCCGTCAAAACCATAGACCAGGTAAGCGCCTGTTTTTTCAATGCCCAGTACTTTTTTGATTACTTCCTTTGTCTCGTTTTCGCTGTAAAGACGGATTACCGAAGGTTGCAGGTTTTCTGAAATCAGTCGTTGTCCTACACGCAAACCGGTACTCAAATCCTTGAAAATAAAGGCACGGAACTTACGGGATTCGGGCAAACGATGTATCGTTAATGTTACCTTGGTCACTACGCCTAAAGTACCTTCAGAGCCTATGAAAATCTGGTTCAGGTCGGGGCCACAGGCCGTCTTCGGTACAGGAAGCGTATTGATGATTTCACCGGTAGGAAGGACTACTTCCATGTTCACGATCATATCTTCTATCTTCCCGTATTTGGTCGATAAAACGCCTGTCCCCCGGTGGGCGATAAAACCACCTACTGTGGCACAGCGTGAAGAGGCCGGATCATGCATGGTCGATAGCCCTTTTTGTTCCAGTTCCCATTCCAGCGTTTGGTGGATGATGCCAGTCCCTACTTCAACGGTCATCGACTTTTCATCGATTTTATAGATTTTATCCATTCGTTTGGTGTCAAGGATAATACCCCCGAACACGGGAAGGGCGCCACCCTGTGAGCCGCTGCCGCCACCCCAGGTGGTGACCGGTATCTTGTAATTGTTGGCTACTTTTAGAACCTTTGATACTTCTTCTGCGTTAGCCGGGTGGACAATAAAATCGGCCATAGGCCGGATAATATCCCTGCCTGCCTGCCGGTCGTGCCACATCTCGGATATCCAGAAATAATCGATCGAATAAACCTCCTTATCCGATGTACGGGTGGATACATGCTCCTTCCCTGCAATGTCCTGCAACTCAAACAGGATCATGTCAAACATGTACGAGTTTTGTGTAAATTTCATTTTTATTCTCTTTAGCTTATCATTTATTTATATCGTGGTATATACCTTCCATCTTATCATGGATTTCCCGGTAATACCTGAACAGTTCATTGTATTTCTGATGGTTTTCAGCATCCGGGGTTAATTCTTTTTCCGTTTTTACACATTTCTGTACGGCATCCATCGCATCTGTAAATACTCCGGTCCCCACACCTGCAAGGAGCGCTGAACCGAACGAGGCATCGGTGACCAACGGTTTGCTCACCCTCTTACCGAATACATCACAGATGATCTGCGACCAAATTTCACTCTTTGCCCCACCGCCTATTAGGATGAATTCAGTAACATCTAGCCCTGTTTCGTCAATCAGACGAAAACAGTCTTTCAATGAAAAGGCCACCCCTTCCATTACTGCACGGGTAAAATGCCCTTTGCCATGCGACATCGATGCGCCGGTAAAGCTTGCCCGTAAGCTGGAATCCCAGTAAGGAGAGCGTTCGCCCATCAGGTAGGGATGGAAAAACAGCCCTTCGCAGCCAACGGGTATTTCACGGGCTTTTTCTTCCATAAGCTGATAAACATTGGTGCCTGTTTCCCGTGACTTTATAATTTCTTCCCCGCAAAAAGTGTCCCTGAACCAGCGCATCGAAGAAGCAGCCGTGTTGGTTGCGGCAACCGTGTACCACATACCGGGGACTACATGGGAATAGGTCAGTGTCCGGGGGTGGGGGACAGCCTTTGATGCCATCACATTGACATTGCCTGCCGTGGCCAGCTTGATAATACATTGTCCCGGTCTTATAGCACCTGCTCCGTAATCTTCTACAGCAGAATCAGAGGTGCCGCAAACTACCGGCGTTCCTGCCTTTAATCCGGTTATTTTCGAGGCCCCTTCCGTAATCTTTCCAGTAATATCAGTTGGTTTGCATATTGGGGGAAGGGTACTGACCGGCAAACCGATCAATCCACATAACTCTGGTGACCATTCCATCTTTGCCATATCAAAAAAAAGTGTCCCCTGCGCATCAATGTAATCCGTTTCCCAGCTTTCTATCAGCAGATAACGGATATAATCCTTTACAAACATCACCTTGTGTATCCGCTTGTAGTTATCCGGCTCGTTGTTTTTAATCCAAAGCATTTGTGGTAAAGTCCAGGTGGGAGCCACTTTCTGGTAGCCAATCCTAAAAATATCTTCTCCCCAACTTTTTTCAAGGTATTCTACTTCCTTGCCGCTGCGCTGGTCAGTCCACATAATTACCGGACGGATTACCTTCATATCCTTGTCCAGGAGCACGGCATTATGCGTAGATGCGTCTAAACAAACAGCGTCTATATATGACAGGTTTACATGCCCTTGTTCTTCAATTTGTTCCAAACAGGAGACAAATGCCGTCAGCCAGTCTCCCGGGTTTTGCTCGCTGTAAAACGGTTTCGGGTGGTGGGTCGGGTATTCCCACGAGGCTTCAGCCTTTACATTCCCTTCCCAGTCGATGGCCGTTATCTTACAGCCTCCTGTGCCAAAGTCGATCCCTAAGAGTAAAGTATTTTTTGTTAATGGTTTCATAAGTAATTAATATTTATGAGTCATATGCAATCAGGATAATAGCTACAGTCAAATTCTTCGGATTTTATAACCCAATTTGCCATAATAAAGGATAAATAAATAAGCTGGAATGAAAATCCAATACGCATTTTGATAATCGCTCACAATCGGAATTTCTGTCGTTTTGAATATATCGATGATATAGCCGAAAATAAATGGGAAAACTGCTGCACCTACCAGCGACATTACCAAAAAGGATGCTCCTTTTTTGGTAAATCTTCCCAAATCGGCTAAGGCAAGCTGCCAGATGGCTCCCCACATAATTGAATTTGCAAAACCAATAGCGGCCAAACAGTATATTGCAATCTTACCAGGCAATAATATTAAACATAAGGAAGACGCAAATCCAATAACGGAGAATAGTCTCAGCGCACGCGTGTGTGTGATTATTTTCGGAATCATGAACACCCCAAATACATATCCAATACACATTCCGATGGGAACATACCTGGAAAATCCTGAAGGATTTTCCACACCTTCTCCAAAAACAACTTTTGCAAAATCAATGACTGAAGCGATTGGAAGTATTTCAACACCTATATAAAAGAACAAAGCCAAAACCCCAAAAAACAAATGTGGTATTTGAAATATGCTTGTTGCCCCATCCGGGTATCCGCCTGTATCACTTGTTTTGCTTTCATTCTCCCCGGGAGCCTGGACTTCAGGTAACGGGGCAAAATACATGAATGTGCCCAAAGCTATAAGGATACCCGTTATTATATAAAACGGGAGTGAAACCTGATCCAATTTTACATTATTTAGGTTCAGGAACAAACCCAAAAAAACAGGGCAGATCCACCAAGCCAGTTTATTCAATATCCCGATAATACACATACGCATAACTGTGCCTTCCTGGGGACCAATGATCGTTATATATGGATTAACTGAAACCATCAAAAGGGTTTTCCCTGTTCCAACCATAAAAAAGGCCAGTAAAAAGGCAGACAAATTCGCCCTATTTGCAGAGGGCACAAACAATAGTGTCCCAAAACTCATTATAAACAATGACCAGGCAATACTCCTTTTATACCCTGCTTTACTGACTACCCATCCTGCTGGGGCACCAAAGATGACGTATGCAGAAAAAACAGCAACCGGAACTAAATAGGATTGCGTAACCGTGAGATGTAATGCGTCTTTCAGGAAAGGGGTCAGAAAACTACTGATCCCAACCCCAACCCCAATAATAAAATATAATATCCCAATAATAAGCATAGGAATAAACAAAGCATTCCCGCTCTTGAGTAACCGTATATTAGCCATAAGTATTTTCAATATTCATACCGTAAATGTTGTATCTCTGGAAAAGTCTATTTTGTAAGCTCAACGACCAGAATCGTGTTTATATCATTCTGTTTTTCTTTTGGGATGTTTAATAAGGTGCCATAGTCGGATACTTTATAATTCACGTTATCCCCCCCATCAAAGAATTTTATCGATTTTATTTTCTCCGGAAGGTTTGGGATCAACAGATTTTCATCTTCCAGGTCAAGGATGTGGACAAATACCTTATCTCCTTTTTTAGTGGTTGCGCCCCATTTCTTTGGCCCGATCGGCCCCTTCCTTGTTTCATAAATGGTTTCGCCATATTTCTCCATCCATTTTCCCATTTCCATGAGTGTCTTTACATTCTCAGGTTGAATTTTCCCATTAGGCATAGGGCCTGTATTGACTACAAAATTTGCTCCATATCCTGCTGCTTTCACCATGGTCTGGATCAACTGTTTCGGCGATTTGTAATCCTGGTCATTAATATTGAACCCCCACGAACCATTCATGGTTTCGACGACCTCAAGAGGTAACTCTGAAACAGGCTGTCCTTTGCTAAACCCCATTGTATTTTCACCGGGCAAATCGCGTTCAAATTTTTGCATATCCTCGCCAGGAAATGGTGCTCTCTTATGGTTACTCGATATGAGGGAGGCAGGCTGGAGCTTATGGATAAGGGAATATGTCTTCCCCAGCCGCCAGTCGGCACCCCGGTTATCCCACATGCCGTCAAACCAAATCCCCAATATATCGCCATAGTTAGTAAGCAACTCGGTAAGTTGGGCATCCATGTAATCAAGGTATTTATACCAGTCCCCGCTTTCAGGACGGCCCGTATATTTCTGCCCGGTTCCTCCCCGTGGGTAATAATCCGGATGATGCCAGTCGAGCTGGGAATAATAAAAGGCCAGCATGATCCCTTGTTTGTCGCATTCATCCTTTAGCTTTTTAATAATGTCTTTCCCATAAGGCGTTTGATCAACAATGTTGTAACCGCTAACCTCAGAATCGTACATTGCAAAGCCGTCATGGTGTTTGGAGGTTATTATGATGTATTTCATACCAGCCTTTTTGGCCATTGTAACCCATTCTGCAGGGTCGAAACCGGTAGGGTTAAAAAATCCGGCTAACTTCTCATATTGCTTAATAGGGATTTTTTTATTATTCATAATCCATTCAGCAACGCCCTGGTCGCCCCCTCCGGCCATAATTGAATAGAGTCCCCAATGTATATATAATCCAAACCTGGCATCCTGGTACCATTCCCTCCTTTGAAGGTTTTCAGGTGTCGGCTGGTAACCTTCCTGGGCGCTGGAACTATAAAGCAGGATGGTGAAGATTGACAATAAGATAATTACTCTCATAATTTTATTTTTTTTAACATTTTTATTAATATAGGTTTAAAAATCCAGTCTATTTTCTTTTCAAATAATCCATCAATGCCTCTTTTACCCCATAATAAGCCGGCTTAGGTTTTAAATTCTCATCAAAAAGAAGATTCTCATCGTGTCGATGGCGGTTATTTTACACCCTCCGGTGCCAAAGTCGATGCCTAATAGTAATGATCCTTTCATGCGTAAATATCCTTTTTCGCTACTGTTTTACTTCATCAAAAACACGGACATAATCCACTTCAAAGCAATCGGGTAATACTGCATTGAAAAGCTCAGGAACGGGTGTTCCAAAACGCTCGCCCGGTTTAGGGTTAAAAGAACAATGGTAACCGTGGCATTCAGTGGAGATCAGACGCCATCTGCTTACCAATAAGTTTACCATCGGCATAAAACATATATCCTTCAGGCGACCAGTCCACGGCATAGGTATGCCAGCCGTCTGTTGTTTCCTCATAAGGAAAACGGAAATGGCCATATCCCTTGCCCTCTTTTCCATAACCTCCCCACAGGCAGCCACAGACCGTCAAACCTTCAGTGTGCTGGCGGTAGTTCTCCATAATGTCGCATTCGACTCCGCCGTACCTCGGATCAGGATGCGCTCCAATAGATGGCGACTGTAACCAAAAGGCAGCATGCCAACCTTTATTTTTCGGAAGTTTGCAGCGAATTTCGTAATATCCGAACCGGTGCATGAATTTGGCTGGTTGTTTGGCCCCGAATGGCCAGAAACCTTTCACATCCGGGTCGCGGGGTATGTCAAAGGTATTGGAACCGGTCTGCAGGTGCCCCGAATAGAAGTCGTCTCCTTCGCGCACCAGGTTAATCCTTAGATGGCCGTCACCGTCAAGTTCAACACCTTCTTTCGTGAAGGTGGGAGACCTGTAGCCCCAGAAGTTAAGCCGGTAGTTCCATTTGGTGGTATCCAGGGTGTTGCCGTCAAATTCATCGTGCCAGACCAGTTGCCATTGTTTACCGGAGGGTAAAATACTCTCTGTTTGTAAGTTGCCATTTGGTCGATCTTTCCCCTCTGTTGCAGAAACTTTTTCCTTTTGAGGGGAAAAGGCAGCTAAAACAAGGAAAATAATAAAAGATACGAACATGATTATCTTTTTCATTAGTTTTGTCAAATACTCTTTCATGATCGTTTCGTTGATTTGGTTTTATTTTTAGAAAATAATCTCTGGTTAATTCTATAATTTGAATAGTAAGGAAATCATTACTGATGAAAAGCCTGTGATACAAAATCCAAAACTTCGGGGAGCGCTGTACGCCAATAGGTCCAGGTATGCCCCCCGTCGCGGATACGGAATTCGTGGGGGATCCCTCCTTTTCGCATGGCAATATGGATCAATGAGTTCCCTTCGTACAGAAAATCATCGTCACCACAGTCTATGTACCAGCGCACCGCCTTTTTCTGTTCCTCCGGTATATTTTCGACCAGATAGATGGCGCTGTACCGCTGATAATATGTTTCTGCCTCCTTGTCGGTAACGGTTTCTTTTTCCCGACGTTCCAGTTGTTCTTTTGCGGCACTCAGCGAAAACATGCTTGCATTGGCGCTTAGCGGACAGGCCGATGAAAACAGTTCAGGGTGGTGCAGGGCGTAAATGAAGGCGCCACCGCCCCCCATCGACAATCCGGCAATTGCCCGGTAACGTTTCTCTGCCCTGATCCGGTATTTCCCTTCTATAAAAGGGATAAACTCTTCAAAAAAGAAATCCTCGTAACGCCAGTCACCTTTTACCGAATTAAAGTAACCTTGTCTCCCGGCAGTGGCATCGGGCATCACAATAATCATGGGTGTACATTTTCCTTCTCTGATAGCTTTGTCTGCAATATACAAGACTTCTCCACACTGTACCCAGGAAATATGACCTGCCTGGCCAGCTCCATGGAGAAGGTACAACACCGGGTAACTTCGCTCTGATGTTTCATAATCAGGGGGCAAATAAATGGCATATTTCCTTTCACTATTAAGAATAGCACTTTTCATCGACAGGTTGTCGAATACTTTGCCGTTCTGGGCAAATAAGATGGTGGGGATTAAGATGCTGTATAGAAA
Source organism: Prolixibacteraceae bacterium (assembly GCA_003506435.1). Classification (GTDB taxonomy): domain Bacteria; phylum Bacteroidota; class Bacteroidia; order Bacteroidales; family Prolixibacteraceae; genus GWE2-42-39. The sequence continues at coordinate 78,679 of DOAQ01000009.1, read as the reverse complement.
TGGAAATACTTTTTTCATCCGTACAAATTTTTAAATTGCTGATTCTCTTTTGGTTCAAGTTTACTTATTTTAACAAAATATTCCACTGGATGGAACTCACATGCAATTTGGCCATCTGTGTTTGCGCTTTTGTTTAAGCATGTTCGTTTCATGGTTAGAAAGTTTAGTTACCTGATTTGGAATACCTGCAGGTTCAATGAATTTCAACTTTACCTGACAACCGGATATCCTCTGCAGAAGCTCCGATCATAACCTCAAATTCTCCCGGCTCAACCACATAATCCATATTCACGTCCCAAAGCCCTAGTTCCTTACAGGGGATTGAAAAATCCACTGTGCCCATTTTCCCCGGGGCTATTTTAACCTTTTTAAAACCCTTCAATACTTTGACAGGTGTGGTTACGGAACTGACTTTATCATTTATATATACCTGCACCACTTCTTTTCCAACTACCTTCCCTGTATTCTTGACTTTCATCGAGATTTTTATGGTATCGGCTGCGGATAATTCATTTTGGCTAATCTCCAGATTGGAGTATTCAAACTTCGTATAACTCAGTCCAAAACCAAAAGGAAATAACGGGTCGGTAGAGGAGAAAACATAGCTTGAACCCGGCTTCTCCGGTGTGCCGGACCTGCTCTGATGCCCCCGTCCGGTTGGCTTATAGTCGTAGAATACCGGGGCATGCCCAACGCTTTGTGGAAACGATACCGGCAGCCTGCCTGAAGGGTTCACTTCGCCGAATAAAATCCGGGCAATGGCATTGCCGCCCTGTTCGCCCGGGTACCATGCTTCCAGGATGGCCGGGATATGTTCATTTTCCCACCTTAGGTCGTATGCACGCCCGTTGATCAACACCAGTACAACCGGTTTGCCGGTATTGTATATTGCCCTGATCAGTTGGGGTTGTACCCCCGGGGGGACCAATTCAGAACGGTCATATCCTTCGCCACAGGTCGGTTGGTCTCCCGGTATATTGCCTTCCCCTTTCAGGTCGGAATAAATAAAACTGGTACCACCCACAGCCAATACCACGAGATCACTTTGAGATGCCATTTCGACCGCTTCCTTAAAGCCGGTAGTATCCAAACTTGTAATACCGCAACCCGGGGCATAATTGACTTTTACTTTTTCATTTACCAGCCCTTTGATCCCGTCAAGGAGCGTAACCCCGGATGATTTCTTTTTGGTGACACTGTAATCGCCATATTGCGCTTTGTCTGCATTTGGGCCAATTACTGCAATTGATTTTATCGCGGATAAATTAAGTGGCAGTACGTTATTTTCATTTTTCAAAAGGACGACCGATTCTTCTGCAATCTCCCGTGCCAGAGAAACCGCTTCTTCTGTATGGATAAGTTCAGACATATTCTTTGGCACAGTGTACGGTTTATCAAACAGCCCGGCTTTAAACTTGACCGTCAAAATATGGGTTACTGCTTCATCGATCAACTCAATGCCCATTTTCCCTTCTTCCATGAGCCTTTTCAGTTCAGGATAGGCATACGGCTGCGGGGCTTCCAGATCGACACCTGCTTTTAATGCGAGCAATGCTGTTTCTGCTTTATTCCCGGAAACCTTGTGCCTGGTCTCCAGCATCCTTACCGCTTCATAATCCGAAATGGTATATCCTTCAAAACCATATTCCCCCCTCAGGACATCCCGGAGAAGGCAACGGTGTGCGATTATAGGGATGCCGTCTATCTCGTTATAGGTTGGCATCACGGAATATATATTGGCTTCTTTTACCGCTTTTTCAAACGGGTATAGGTGTAAACTACGAAGGCTCCTTGGCCCGATTTCACATGGTCCCATATTTAGCCCTGCAACAGGCGTGCTGTATGCCACAAAATGTTTGGCCGTACATATAATATGGTTATCAGGGATATGGTTTTTTGTTATTTCCGGGTCCCCCTGCATCCCAATAACAAAAGCTTTTCCCATTTCAGCTACATGGAAAGGGTCTTCCCCGTAACATTCTTCCATGCGCCCATAACGCGGGTCCCTGGCAACATCGAATAATGGGGATAAAGCCTGGTCCACCCCTGTTACGGCGGCTTCCATGGCAATAATACCGCTCATTTTCCGGATTAACCCGGGGTTCCAGGTACTCCCCTGGGCAATCGCCTGCGGGAAAATCGTCGCCCCGTAAACCATGTATCCGTGCAAACATTCGGCGATCTGGACAGCAGGAATACCAAGCCTTGTTTTTGTCCTCAGGTAACGGTCGGCCACTTCACCGGATTTGGCCATATCTTCAGCCCCGATGAATGAATTCTTCAGGAACCCAAGACCGGCTTCACCAAAATGTTTTCCCATAGATTCCTCTGCTAATATCCCATTATCATCCATATCCAGGTCTTTCAGCCTGGCCATTGACATCTGGGCAATCTTTTCTTCTAATGTCATTCTTGACAATAAATCAGCAACCCTGGTCTTTACAGGCAGATTAGGGTTTTGGCAGGGGTAACCGGATTGGGCAAAAACATCTGGATTTAACCAGATCAAGAACACAACAAGTAAAATCAGGTTTTTCATTTGCGAAATTTTTGTTTTTAAACATAAGGGCTAATGTTCATTACTTCCGAAATGGCTTTTTATTTTTTCCCATATTCGTTGCTCTATCATCCGCATCCCTTTATCAGAGGGGTGAGCAGCAACACCTGCATTTTCAAACAAACCAATTGCCTTGTTGGTGGAATCCAATGACAGGTCATCTATCGATGCAAAAGGATATTTCTTTTCCAATGCGTAATCTTCAATCATCTTGTTGACATATTTTTTGCCCCAAAAACCATCGACCATTATTTTAATTGATTTTTGGTACGGGTCAAGGTAATCAACAAGCCTCCCGTAATAAAAACTAAAATCATCGTTGAGCGCTTTTTCATCATTCACATTCTCCGATATTTTCAGGATCAGCATGTCCGGGTTTCTTAAAGAATCGAGATTAGACAGGGAATAGGTATCAAAATTCCGTTCGAAATCAGCAATATTTTTATATTTAATATCTGCCGACGGGGCATTTTGATGGATGTCCCTGATCAGAAGATGTACAAAATCGCTGTCCTCTGCTGAGGCAGCCATTCCCCAATCGCCATACCAGCCAATATCAGGTTTGGGCGAATGACAGACAATACTGTTTCCCAAAATCAGTACGGTTTTGATTTTATTCTCATTTTGGGGTTCATTTTCATCACCTTCCCCTTTACATCCAAATGATGAAAAAACAATTGATATGACTAAAAGTGTATTTAATAAAAAATTAAATAAAAAAATTCGTATCTTCATTATTTCGGTTATTCGTTTAATTGCAGACATTTATTTTCCGAAAACTACCTTCCGGATGGCTTTGAGGTAAGCCCCTTCCGGATCGTCTTTACAGGGTAAAATCCATGCGCCTTCCCCGATTTCATTCCATGCATATATTATCGCAAGACGGTCTTTGGTGATTTGACAGGGATGGGCATCCTTCCAATCAACCAAACTTTTCATGTATTGTTCCAATTCACCAGGAGGTCCCCTTTGAAAATGGGCAGATACCGCTGAACCCCTGCCGTCTGGGGGTGAAGCTTCCCAGGGGCGACGATCCCAGCCTGAGGTTAAACAAGGAATGTAAGCCATAGGGAGATTGATTTTGTCCCAGACAGAGATATTCCAATCGGACAATAAATGAAAAGGATAAATATCGGTTAAGTTAAGCCCTGCTTTGGGTTTGGTATTGTACAATGTTTGTACCTGGAAACCATTTTCAACTGAACAATTTCCGCAACCAGCAACAAAAACTCCGGGATAATCGGCTTCCTTTGCAGCTTCCTGTAAATAAGCAAGTCCATCTTTGTCTGCTCCTTTCGGATCGAAAATCATAATTACAGGTTTGCCTTCCGATTTCAGGTAACGCGGATGTTTGAAATAATTCTTGATCCAGAAATCAGCAGCCTGTTTCCAGGCTTCGGTACCGGTAATTTCAGCGCCACTATGGTTTGCCACTAAAAGGCAGAACTCCATTTTTGTATTGTTTTTCGCACTCATGAACAGGTACATGGGTAAATGTTCTGATTTTGTTTTAATTGCTGGAACATTGATTGGCCCTTTATTGTCTCTCCAGTACCAGCAAAATGAAAAATACGCGATCCCACTGTTGGCAGCCAGATCAATCTGTTGTTCCATTATTTCCTGTGTATCCTCCCTCCAGCCCCATACCGGTTCACACCCGGCAAATTCTGTTGTCATAAGCCTTGTAACCATGAGAGGCATACCTTTCGCCCAGGCATGTTCCGGTTTTCCGTCATCGTAAGGACATGTCCCTGACCATCCGCCATAATAATAAGCGCCGAGTTTTATTTTGGCTTCATTGTCTTTGTTTTCATCTGGAATCTGACCGCTACAGTTAATTAAAGCAAATAAGCTAATGAATATGAGTATTTTATTTTTCATAAATTTAAAATTAATACAGAATGTTTCAATTTTATTTGATTCCATCCAAAGTGTAACCTTCAGTTCTGATTTTACAAGCTGACTCTCAGACAGCATTTAATTATCATCTCTAACACAGCGCACAGACAGGCCGGAACTTTTCACAAAGCCCCACTTGTGGATATACGCATCACTGTAATTTAAATAATAACCACTCCCTTCTGCATTCCACCAAATTGCCCCGTTGCCATAATCGTTGAACACCCCGTTACTGAGACGGCCTCCGCCAGGCAAGGCCGAAAAACCTGATTCATTTGTTGCCCCAACATTCGGGGAATACCAATCTGTAGTACCTTCTTTTTTTAACTTGCCGCCTGCTATTGATTCACCTCCCAGGTATCTGACAAGTTTCAGCCATTCTGCTTCATTTGGAACATGCCACCCACAAGGGCACAAACTACGGGAGTCAGTAATTGCATACCATGTATAAAGACGGCCATAAGCATTAATGTTGTTCTCTTTCCCTGTATATTCCCATACATATTTTGGAGAATTTTCTTCATTTATGTCTTTATTTCCATGAACTGTTGTGCCTATATTATCTCCATTATTATATCTGGTTGTCCGCAGATTCTCTTTCATCCATACCTGGTCACCAATCTGTATTGTATTATAAACATTCCCATCTACATCAGATATTGTATTTTGGGCTATTGATACATTAAAAAGCCTTAATAATATGAGTGCAATAAAAATAAATTTCATGGTTTGTTAATTTCATGGTTTGTTTTCAATTTAACTCCTTCTACAAAAGGGCCAATAGTAAGATTAGCTTCTTTTAAGTCAGTGACTAATTCATCATTATATCGAAGATTTTTTATCGTAACATTGCTAATGTTTTGCTTTGAATTTAACCCCTGCAAAGACGAATGTGTATTGGTATTCCCATATAATTTGATATTTTCAAAAAGTATTGTATCAATATTTCCCTGATGATCATCTTCCAATGTGTTTTTCTCAATTTTTATACTAAAAAGAGAGGGGCAATATTTATCTTCCATGTTGCATGTATATTTTTCCCCTTCAAATTTCTGTAATTTAGGGCGTGGAATCCATTCATCCAACTCAACATTAATATTACGGAAGCTAATATTGCTTATTGCTGCCTTACCTGCATGTGTAATAGCCATTACACTACTGGTACTTCGAATAATACTGCAGTCTTGAAATGTTACATCCTTAATGTAAGGGGCTCTGGTTTCGTATGTTACCCCCATTGACCTACCCCAATCACACCATACTATACATTTGTTGAAACGGACATTTTGTACTGGCTTTGCCTCCCAGGCCTTTACTCCCTTAACTTCCAATGCATCATCATACGTACGGACAAAACAGTTATCCACACAGACATTTTGTGAATTGCTTACATTGATCCCGTCGGAATTATACCTCCATAAACCAATTAGTTTTACATTTGAGATATTTGCATCCCGGCAACCAAACAAATTGAGGCACCACCTGTTTGGGTCCCTCAAAATAACCCCGTCAATAGAAATATTACTACACCCGAATAATGTGATACACCCGGGGCCTATGTAAGGGAGATTAGACCTGGGGATACGGCTGCCGTCCAGTACCCCCCTGCCATGAATATGGATATTACGGGCATTTACAGCGGTTATATAACCGTAAACCACAGTGCCTCCTGCAATATACACCGTGTCATTATCCTGTAATTGTAGCCTGCCTATATCATGTACACCTGCACCAAAATAATGCATATGGGAAGACTTGGATTCCGAAATATCTTTTATTTCAGGATTTGGAAATAGATGTAATGCATGATGACAACCATTAACTTCTATAATCACAGGGGTAATACGATCAAGAGTAAAACTTATTTTATTATCCTTTATTACAGGTTCGATGCCCAAGGAAAGGGGGCGGATTATAACTTTTTCAACTCTCTCTTTAGCGGATATCTCCACCTTTACACTCTCCTGCATATCCCAGTATGCAAAGCCTGCCAATTCGGTTTGGTCAATTGGACGCTGGTATCCAGGCCAAACCTGATTAATTGGGAATTTTGAAACACGGCAGGTGTAAATATCAACCGGTTTACTATTAACACTTAACTCATAAGTATCAAACTTTACTTCATCTGGTGGAACTGGATAAGTAGTCACCTCCACACAGCCTGACAACGCCAAGATAAATCCCATAAAAAGGGAAGTGATTTTAATATAAATAATCATTCTAAATCTATTTACTTAATCTGGTTTCATTTTTATAACTTATTAGATGGACAGGCCCTGTTATCCCGGCAGGCTTAAGCAGCTTGATAAGATTTGGATTTTGTTATCTCAAAATTCTTTATGAAGTTGGATTAATTTTCAGATATTCGGCCAGGTTCTCTTCTATTTAGCCCTTTTATATCTTGAATATCATCACCCAAATCAATCCGTGCTTCATCTGCCAGTTTTTTGAGTTCGGCAACCACTTCAGGATAATATTCCTTTACATCGTATCGTTCTCCTGGATCACGACGAAGATCATACAGCCCTTCTTCAAACTGGAAATTTTCATTTGTACCTCCCGGATAACCGTCAGCTCCAGGCTTAAACCCGATGTAAGTTCGTCCCGGATGTGCAAAGACCAGCTTCCAATTTCCTTTCCGGACTGCTTCCAGACTGTTTTTGCGGTAATAATATAGAAACGTTTCCCGTGGATTTGCATTTTCGTCACCCAATAAAAGAGGCAAAATGTTCACTCCGTCAATTCTTTTTTCGGGAAGTGGAGCCTTTGTAATTGCTGCCAAAGTTGGAAGAATATCGATGGCCGAAGTCAATTTGTTACAAATAATCCCTTGAGGAATATGACCAGGCCATTTCATAATACAGGGTTCGCGCTGTCCGCCTTCAAAACTATTGCCTTTCCCTTCGCGCAAGCCTCCGGTTGATCCAGCATTGTTGCCAAAATTTTGCCAAGGTCCGTTATCCGAAGTAAAAATAATCAGAGTATTTTCACTCAACCCATTTTTTTCGAGCATTTTTATGATTTCTCCAACTGACCAGTCAATTTCCATGATCACATCACCGAACAAACCCTGTTCGCTTTTTCCTTTAAATCTGGAAGAAACGGCCAAAGGCACATGTGGCATGGAATGAGCCAGATAAAGAAAGAATGGATTTTTTTTATTGGCATCAATAAACCGAACGGCTCGTTCAGTATAAAGCGTTGTTAACTCCGATTGATCTTTGAGCGTTCGGATTTCCCTGACTTTTTCATTGCCATCGATCATCGGAAGTACTGGATAGCGGGCTTTGTTTGAGTTTTCAGCAGCAGGCTTTCCGTCATAATCAACCGGCCACATATCATTCGAATACGGCAGACCAAAATACTCATCAAACCCTTGTTGAAGGGGCAGAAATTTATGTTGGTATCCCAAATGCCATTTGCCGATTGCAGCAGTTTTGTAATTCTGCTTTTTCAGCACTTCAGGAATGATTTCTTCTGACGGATTTAATCCAATCAGGGCATCGGGCATTAACGCTCCTGTAATGCCCACCCGGTTTGGATAACACCCGGTTAAAATTCCGGCACGCGAAGCACTGCAAACTGCCTGCGCCGACATAAAACTGGTAAAGCGAGCGCCCTGCGCTGCCATCCGATCCAGATTCGGTGTTTTATATTGAGTTGCGCCATAACAGATCAGATCGCCGTAGCCCATGTCGTCAACAAAAATTAAAACAACATTAGGAAGTTTTGAAGAGCGAATCGCTGGTTTTGATTCTCCTAATGCAATTGAACTTATGCCAGCCAGCATAATTAGTCCTAATGACTTTTTTTGTATTACTCTCATAAGATCACTTTTTTAGTATACACCATGTATTAAATAATGACAATTTGTCCCAAGTATTGCCTGCCGATGAAAAATCACAAAATCTCACGCTTTTTTCATTTCCCAGGTTAATTTCAAATGCTTTCCAAATTCCTAAAGGAGAATCAATTAAACGAAAAGATATATTTTTGGATAAAGATGTATCTTCTATTGTTGAAAAGACATCCGCCCCAGTGACTCTTATGTCTCTGGCAAGCGCAAGTGGCCCATAAAAAAATGTTACTGCAGGCTTATGCGGTAGTGCTTCATTTACAGGGATACTTTTTACATGTCCATATCTTTGATTATTTACCTTATTGCTTCCACCTGCAAATTTCATTTTTGCCCATTCGTTATCGTAAAAATCAATTTTGTGAAATAATGTGGTTGATTTTGTCGTATCAAAAGCTTCCCATCTCACTGACAGGTTAAACGAAATTTCAATGACATCCCCATTTTTCCACGTTCGATTTATAGTCATCCAACGATCAGATATTGACCCGTTTTGTGGAATACCGTTGACCTTGATAATTGGTTGATTGCTCCATTTCGGTATCCTGATGACAAAACCAAATTGTTCTGCCTGGTCCAACGATAAAATCGTTCTGATTCCAGCATTATTCAGAACATCACCTTCAATCTTCACATGTGATTTTCGGCCTGAAGGAAGCACTATATCACCCTCTCCTTCACTAAACAATGACAGGCAAACATCTCCATTTTTTGTAGTCAGGACCGCCTCGGCAGCCTGAAATAACCCTCTTGGTAAGTTATCGGTGCAACATTGATGGTGCTGCAAAAAATGATTTTGTGCCGGAATATGGGTATGTGACATCCTTAACCGGCGAAGGCCCCAGTTGCCCTCTGTATTGAAGGAACACAATAATGAATTATACAATGTTCGTTCAATTTCATCAATGTATTTTTCATCGCCGGTTTGTTTAAATAATTTAAAAGATAGACGATTCCAATATACAGCATCGCAAATTTCAGAAAGGGTATTAATCAGACCTCTTGAACCTACATATTTGTCATTGAAACTTACACTGCCTACTGGTGTCCGTTCCCATTCGACCAAAACTGAATGGATGTTCGTTGCCGCAACAAAGTATTGTTTGTTTCCTGTCACTTTGTACAGCTCGACCAATCCTTCAACACACGATGTGAATTCATAGCTTTTGGCCCATTCGAACGGATCAGTTTTAGGAAACCAGGTATGTACAGGTTTTCCATTTAAGCCCTTGTTCAAGATATCTGGCAACTCAGCGGGATGTTCGGACCATTGTTTGACGATATATTCAGCATATTCCAGGTATTTTTTTTCTCCCGTTGAATTGTATAATTTCACCATAGGATAAAGTATCGAACTACTTGGCATCCCATAAAAATTACCGGTTTTCACAATATCAACCGCTTCGGGGCCAACTTCTGTTATTAAATGGTCGGCAAATTGTTTGGCCGCGGCCAAAATATGATCATCGCCCAAAAGTTCCCAAGCCTCTACCAAACCCCAAAGTGTATATTTCTGGTCCCACACATTCCAGGTGTTTCCCACAACAAAATCAGAATGGGCATACGTTCCGATATACCCGTTGGGTTCCTGTGTGGATAGCAAACCCTTTACCGCATCTGCAATTCTTACATTCAATTCATCTGAATGATAGTAACGGGCTGCTGCAATTGCCGACAAAAGATATTTGCCCCAGAACTCCCCCCGCCATTGCCCGTTTTTGGGATAATTATTATCATCTTCCCTCAAACGGAAGGCTTCTTCGGTTTCAGGATAAATCACATCCCAGTTTTTTTTATCAAGGATCCGCTGTTCTGAGATACGGTCAATATATTCGCCAAGATGCCCTGCAAACTGCCAATGGCCCGGAATTAAAATATCATTTGGACTTGTGTTTTCAACTTGGTTTTTGGCTGTTTGACAGGAAAATAATACAAGCAATAAATAGAAAATAACTGCTATTGGATTGAACTTGTTTTTTAGTTGGATAATTTTCACTTTTTTCTTATTTAAGAATTAATACAATAGGCACAAATGATGACATTAATTCGATTAGATACCATGAAGTTAAAGGTATTGACGCCAATTCCCCTAAACTTTTTCATCGTTTCATATTCTGGACAAAAAGAACGATATGCAAAATACCTTTGCTTTTTCAGTTTTTTACTATTTTTCATCTGCATATTCTGCAGTGATGATAAGGCCGGAAAAGGGGACGATGCTACCAACCTCATAGCCCCGATGATTTGCAGGGCTTTTCTTCTTGATATTTCTCTTTTCATGATTCTAATGACTTTAGGTTTGTTGGGAATTCTAACATGGTACTATTTTTATTAAATTAACTATAAAACTATAATTTTCACCACCTTACAGATTCCAGCCTCATTTTCTGCTTTTATGAAATAAACGCCATTCGTAAACACATTCCGGCTGAATCTTATAGGCAATCCTTCCAATTCTGCGGGGACCACCTTTCTTTCAAATACTTGCCTGCCCGTTATGTCGGAAATTGACAAATCAACCAATTTATAAGGATCAAAACCCTTTAGCAAAATGGTTAGGTCTTCGTCCAAAATTGGATTGGGAAATGGCAAAACAACCGCTTTTGATAAATCTTTTAACAGGTTAATCCCTGTTGGTTGCACTGAGTTTCCGTAAACCTCAATTTCATATAGCCGGACATAAACATTGTCAACTTTGGTGATATACAGCCGGACTTTGCTTGCTATAACAGGTGTAAAATTTTTCTCATAGGTAGCATCTGTATTTCCGGTTTCCGAGATTATTGTTCTCCATGCAGAGCCATCCCAATACTGAAACTGGAAATCGTTAATTGGCTGATTGTAGTACCCCAATGCCCCTGTCCAGGTTGCGAAACCTGTAATGTTACAATTCCTTTCCAGGTTTATTTCTATCCATTGTGGCGTGATGGATACTGCTACCCCTTCATACCACCTGCTTGCGTTGCTCACTTTATCACCATCAACCGCATTGGAACCGGGATAATCTGTAACATACGCACTAACCGTAACCGGCCTGTTCAATGCAAGGTTTACCAGAGTAGTTGAATACGATACGGTAACGGTGCAACTTGCCTTTATAGTCCCGTCGGGTGATGAAACGGTGATGGTTGCAGTTCCGGGCGAAATACCGGTAACTTTTCCTGAATTGTTTACCGATGCGACGCCTGTGTTACCCGAACCCCAGATCATTGGCTCACAAACATTGGCAGGGGTAACAGTTGCCGTTAATTGCGATTGCATATCGGTATTGAGTGCAAGCGTGGAATGGTCAAGGGTTATAGAGGTAACAGCGGGGCTTATAACATTGATAGCGCTGCTTGCCACCTTATCGCCGCTTTGGCTTCTTGCTGTAATTACTGTGGTACCACAGCCCGTCCCTGTCACTAATCCCTGGGTATTGATGGTTGCTGCCAAAGGATTTGAAGAGTTCCAGATCAGCTTTTGGTCCGTTGCGTTCGCCGGACTAACCGTTGCCACAAGCTGTTGGGATGAACCATTCATAAGTGTGGCCGTGTCCGGGTCCAGGAGTAATCCATCGACTACAATTTCTGTATATTTTGAATCGGTAAGCATAACCGAATCTTTTGGATTGGCCACTACATAGTTTGTGGCTGCCACATCCAGCACAAGGACGAGAGGTTCACTGTTTTCAGTAATTCCATCATTTACAGGCGTTACAGTTATGTCTACCGACCGGCTGTTGGCCGGTATAACGACAGTACCCGGCAGGGACTGAAAGTCTGTCCCATTCGTAGCATCGCCCGCATTGGCCCGGACCGAATAATTCACGGTCAGGGGAGCGCCATAACCTACTCCTGACACCCGGGTTATCGTGAAAACATTCGTTGACGGGTCAGTTTCAGCCACATATTTTGTATTGACAGTGATGCCCACCAATGGTTTTGTCTCATCGTAGGCACTGTTGACAAGGACTGAATTGGCATCTACGGCTTTGTCGGCAAAACCGTTATTTGGATTGTTAAGGTGCGCACTTCGCCAACCTGCCAGGTCGAGGGCAGGCGTTACATTGTTTTGTCTTTGTGCCCGCGAAAAGAAAGCGTTGGCATCGGGGTAGAAATAGCGGTTGTAATTGGTACTGCCGCTCAGTGCATCGAATAAAGAATACCAGCTCCCTTTTAGTATTGCAACTACAACACCATTATCGTTTACGGCATCAATGGTTTCACCATCAGGCGAACTATTGTAATAAGAATACAAGGGTTTTCCCGAAGCCTGTGACGCAATGATATTGTTTTTAAACATCACATTGCGTATTTCGCCCCGTTTATCCTGATGGCAGCTAACCTGAATTTCACTATCATAGATCAGGCTGCCTTCGACATAAACATTCTCACTGGCTGCAATTTCTAAACCCTGTCCTTTAAAAGAATAGGGCATCATTGCCGGGAGAGGACGGTTATGTGCCGACACGCAACGTATTACCCTAACGGTAGGACGTACGCCAAGGTTGAGTATTCCATTAATTCCAACTGTTCCGGTCCCCATTCCTTCATAATTATTCCCTTCCGAATTGTTGGCTTCCATATAATATCCTATATCGGTATTCCCTATCGAAACGCTTTCCACGATTGAACAATCCACATTGCGCTGATCCCACCATATGCCGCGTACACTATTGTTATTGGATTCGGTGCGATAAATTGTAACATTCGTACAATACCCCAGTTTACTTGCGCAGGCTGACCAGTCGGGGTAAGCGATAATTTGGGCATGACGGCTGTTGCCATTCAATTTACATTCCGACACAAGGGCATTGGTTACGTGCGACAGCCCCAGCCCCCATTCCCCGTTTCCTGAACATTCCACCCGTCTGAGCAAAACATTCTGGCTATTTACATGCAATCCGCCATTATGACATTTTATAAACCGGCAGTCTTCGATCAGCAAATTATTCTGGCGCATAATTAAAACCGGATAGCTGCCGGCAGCATGCTGAAAAGTAAGATTTCGAATAACGATATTGGTTACGGTAGAAGTTGCAGGGCAAGTTATCTGAAGTAACCCGCGTTTAGTGGTTACTTCCACAAGATTGCTAGATGCATTCAGGTCAAACGAAGGGCTAAAGGATGAAGGGGGTTTAATTGTAATTTTGCCTTGTGCCGATCCTGCCGCGTCGGTTACCCAGAATGCGCCTTCTTCAGGAGTAAGCCTGTCACCGTTGGCATTGGTAGGTAAAGGATTTTCCCCAGCAAAAGTATTTACATTGATATAGCCTGTTGGAGGGTTGAGTTGATAAAAAGTTTGTCCGTTTACATGGACCAACTCTCGGCGAACAAAAGCATCGCTTACAGCACGTTTCAATCCGGTTGGCCTGGCAGGCACACCCCAGGCATAAGGCCAGTCTTTAAACCAGGTGCCATCGGCATTTCTTGTCCAACCACCCGACCAGTCCTCTGAAGCAGAAATAATGACATCACCCGTATTGTACGGGTTTGAAGCATCCCAACCTGCACCTTCAATAACCAGGGGGGCGTTTGTTGTCTCGGCAGCAGAACTAGATAAGTTGTACGTATAAGAGTCGGTAGCTGCTCCTTTCCGGTAGGTTCCGCCAGCTATAATTACCTTGACCCCTGTACCTGTTTTTTTTAGGTTCATCGCCTCGGTTAGGGCTTTTTTAATTGAAAAATAGGGCGAATCAACCAGGCCTGTACCGGAATCACTCCCGGTGGTACTAACATATATCTTTTGCAATCCTGATTCATCGATAGGCTGAAATTGGGAAAAGCCTTTCATGGTAGTCAGAATAAACATGCCGAAAAGAAATAAATATCTCCTCATCGCCAATTCTGTAAGAGAACCTGTCACGTACTTTTTTTTATGGTTATTAAATATGGTTGGGTTTTTCATTTAAACAACTAAAAAGATAACTACCCGCACTTTCTATCAGAGAACTTTGATGATTCAAGATCAAGGCAACGCCTACCCTACTGGTAAAAAAACAAGCAGGGACAATATTCAGCATTGCCTTGATATGATTATCCAATCATGAGATTCCTCTTACGTTGGAATGACAAAAAGGAGTTGACACTATTTTTTTGTTGTTGCAGAAATTGTTCCTCTAAGCCTGGTCCCCAGATAAATAGTAAAGGTATACTTTGTACCTGGATTCAGCCCTCCAATCAATTTTCCCCCTGCACTTTTATCATCATTTGACAAGGTAACCATCCTGTCGTCAACTCCTGCTGCAGATACCACGATATGGGAAACATCTTTCCCTTTGACCCACTTCAGCAATACACTGCTCATACCGATATCCCCATCTGCAACTGAATAAAAGAGATTTTCCTGTCCTGTGGTAAAGGTAATCTCCTGGTATCCGGAATCATCTACTTCCGGATTCGCACTTATTGCTTTTACCCTTGCTGAATACATGGTCATGCTATATAGATCTTCAACCGTATATTCCACTTTTCCGTCAACTTCAAAAATCTGGAGGTCGGTTGAGAACAGTAAACTATCGCGGCTCACCTCTATCATGTATAGCCCGTCCCCGACTGCTGTCCACGTGAAACTGACACTGGCGCCATTTACCGTAGCTGTAATTACCGGCGGCCTGAACAACTTGCTAAACAAATCTTCTGTTTCAGTATCCTCCTTACAGGAGGGCATTAACAATATTACGCATAGAACAAATGCATAAAGAATTTTATATCTTATCTGTTTTTTCATAATTATCATAAATTTTAATGTTAAATGAAATTTGTTCCGTCATCCTTTTTTTATTGAGGAATCTGGTCATTACTCAATACACCATTGCTATCTGATATTACAGTGGCATGTATATGTACTAAATGGTTATTTTTAGCCGGGTTATACCCTCTTGCAATATACGGAAATATCGTGTTTTGCAGCCTGTCCTTAGACGCAGTTGACATGAGCGGCAACCATGACGCTTTGGTATAACCTGTTATTGTGGTATTGGATAAACGGGAATCCGGGTTTAATATCTCTATATATTCGGGATTTTCCGTTGAACGTTTCCAGTACAAATAGTCTGGCACTATACTTTGATATTTGGGGTCATTGTTTACAATTTTCCACCATTCCTCTTTCATTTCATTGATTTTTGCCCCAAGGAGGTTCCACCTCACAAGGTCAAACTTCCGGTATTGTTCACCACCAAACTCCCAGGCCCTTTCGTTTACTATTGCATTGAAGAAACTTTCCTTGCTTGCTGCTACCGAGTTGACATAAGCATCCACCTTTTCCGACCAGACATGTTGGGGAAATGCACGCTTGCGGACCATTGCCAGCGCATCTTTGGCTGCCTGTGTCGGGCCGTTTACTTCATTCTCTGCTTCAGCAAACATTAAAATAACATCGGAATAGCGCATCCACGGACGGTTAACCCCGGTGCCGGCTGTCGATTCTCCTCCCATTAAAGGCCTTATCCATTCTTTCCTGAATTTAGCAGGTTCCCAATACGTGTACCCGTTATTGTCCATAAGCACCTGCTGCCCCGGATAAGCGCTGGAATTATAGTGGAATAATACCATCGTAATATCCCTGCGCGTATCTTTCGTATCGAAGGAATAATAATAAGCCGGGGAACTGGCGATATTACTTCCTCCCCTGCCATATATAGGGTCACTGGCAATGTGTGTCGTCCCACTCCAAAAAGTCCCCATATAACCTACATCATACTTGCCAAATGCCAGTTCGAACATACTTTCCTTATAAGTTAAATCATGGGTATACGTGCAAATTGTCCTGAAAATGTTCTCGAACGAAGGGTTCAACTGGTGTTTGCCGCTTTCCATTACCTCCAGGCATTCCTGGCGGGCAATGGGGTAATAGTCCTGCCAGTTCCTTCCCCTGCGGGTTTCGAAAGTCTTGTTTCTCAATGAATATCCGGCATACGATAATGCCATCCTTGCCCGTAAGCCTTTGATAAACCCTTTACTGATCCGTTCAGTAGTTTCACTCATCCAGGGTACATAGTCTTCAACTTCTTTTAGTTCCGTGATGAGGTATTCGTAAATCTCATCACGGTCTGTTTTGGGTAGAGAAAATTCACTGTCGCCCTGGGTAGATTTAATGATAAAAGGCACATCGCCCCATACACTCACCAGGGTATGATAAATCATCGCCCTAAGCGCTACTACCTCCCCGTATAAGCGGCGTGCTTCATCTGCAGTTTCCTCATTTTCCCATACAGGGCTTCCGGGTAAATTGTCAATACAGATATTGACTTTCTCGATTGCATTATATAAAGCTGTCCATGTATTTTGTAAGTAGTTGGTGGTTTCTGTGGTTTCATAACGCATAATTGTGTACCCGCCATCTGAACTGGTGGTATATTGACCAAATTCAATATCAGAATCGGCAAAAAAATACATTGAGTACCATGCATATGCAGATATGTTATTTATAGCACCATACCCAGCAAATACAGCTTTTTGTGCAAAATCGATATTGGAAAATATGGTGCTTTCCGTAAATGTTGACGGGGATTGGTCATTAAGGTAGTCTTTACATGAACTGGTGATACAAAGCGCCAAAAGCATTATTACCAAAATTTTATATATTTTTATGTGTTTCATTTTTTCCTTTTTTAAAATTCAACATTTAAACCTACGTTAAATTCACGGCTCCTGGGGTATGCCTGAAAGTCGATACCGGGGGTCAGAGGGGTACCACGGGCGGTGCTGACCTCAGGGTCATAACCTGAATAATTTGTCCATGTCCATAAATTATACCCTGATACATAAACCCTTAACCGCTGGATGCCGATTTTACCTGTCAGGCTTTTGGGCAGCGTATAACCCAAGGTCAGCGTATTTAAACGCAAAAACGAACCATCTTCGATTAAAAAATCAGTTACACGGGGATCTCCATATTGCGGCGACCACATATTTGCATTTTCGTTCATAGCTGCTAATCCTACCGGATCCTTTACTATTTCCCCTGTTTCTTTACTGATGGTTGTAAACCGGTTGTCCGAGTTCATAATGTTCAGGATGTTTTTGTAGTCAAATCCACTGTATTTGCATGTGAAGAGACCTTTATTCATGTTAAATATATCATTGCCGTAAACCCAGTTAAAATAAGCTGAACAATCGAACCCTTTAAATTGGGCCGTAAGGTTAAAACCCCCGGTATGTTTCGGGTTGGCATTCCCTAAAACCACTTTGTCTTTCGCATCCACGATCCCATCGCCATTCAAATCTTTTAATTTAAGGGTTCCGGGGCCAAACCAGTAAGGGGCAATCAGACTTTTGTCATTCGGTACCCCCTCTTTTAGGGTATAAACACCAGTCTCGGCATTATAATAGAAATCGTCGAATGAATACATCCCGTTCCCGTCAATTAACCAGCCATACATCTGGCCTACCTGCCCGCCTTCTTCTACAATATAATCCTCGAGGCAGAGCGTTTGAGCAAGACCTGATGTTAATACACCGGATGATTCCACCCAGCTTTTAACTTCCCCCAGTTTCTCAATCCTGCTTTTATTTATGCCTATATTAAAAGATGCTGACAATATAAAATCATCCCTCTTTATGATAGCTCCATCTAGCTCCAGTTCTATCCCCCTGTTGGATGTTTCACCGATATTCTGCCACTGGTTTGAATAACCCGAGGATGCCGGGATAATACTCTTGATCAACAAGTCCTTCGTCCTGTTCATATAGGCATCAACCGTACCGGATATGCGGTTTTTAAAGAGGTTAAAATCAAGCCCTATATTCTGGGTTATGGTAGTTTCCCATTTTAATTTTTCATTTGAAAGGGTGGAACTGGCTAAAAGTACCGGGTTTTTTGATGTTTGGTCTGCCCCCATGTACAAGTTTGCTGTCCCTACACTAAATGTTTTTTGCCATGCGTTATCTGAAATCCGGTTGTTCCCGGCTTCCCCGTAACTGGCCCGAAGTTTCAGGAATGACAGCCAAGAGGAATCCTTTAAAAATCCCTCTTCCGAGATGTTCCATCCCAAACCCACTGAAGGGAAATACCCCCATTGGTTGCCGGGGGCAAATTTGCTGGAACCGTCAGCCCTCATGGTCATGGTTGCCGAATACTTTCCTTTGTAATTGTAATTTAACCGCCCAAAATAGGAGGACACCCTTACTTTTTGACCGATACTTGACGATATCAGGGGTATATTAGCCAGTTGTATCATTGAAAGTGCACTAACCGGGTCGATTTCCAAAGGGTAATAAGTAGCCTGTACATCAATCGTGTTTGACTGTCTGCTGGTCAATTCTTCTCCTATTAAAACAGTCAGGTTATGGCCCGGGAAAAAGTCCCTTTTACTGTAGGTTAAGGTATTCGATACCCGGTAGCCCCTAAGATTTGTTTCTGTTTTCCTGGTCGCGGGCCTTCCGGTATAGTAAGTATTAAATGTATTTAACCCGTAAAAATTATCATTCTCATCTTCACCCATCTGTACCCCATAGAAAAACTGGTAGGTTAAATCCTTTGTAAATTTGATCATAGCTTCCCCGTTAAGGTACACATTCAATCTGTTGTTCCTCCGGTAATCGTCATTGGTCATGTCAACCGGGTTATATTGGGTAGCAGCATAAGGTTCAATTTCCGACAAATCCTCTACTAAATCCATATCCAGGAAATCCATTAACCCGTTAACCGGCCGGTATTGTATGGCATTGGTTAAACGCCATGCTCCCGTGGAGGTACCGGCTCCTTTAATATGTGAATCTGAAATCCTGGGGCTGAACTTAATCGACAGCCAGTTATTTATTTCCTTGAAATAATTCATGGTCAGATTAGTTGTTGTATAGCCTGAGCCGAGCATGATTTCTTTCGTATCATTGTATGTTAGGCTGATATTGAATTTCGATGTTTTAGTTCCCCCTGAAAAAGACAGGTTATGGTACATATTAGTCCCTGTCCTGCCGAAAAGCTCATCCTGCCAGTCGGTTCCATTTGTTTCTTTATAAAGTTCAATATCCCTGAAGTCGCCAAAACGGGATTTCATTGTAGTTGATCTTGGGTCTCTTAACCAATCGCCCTCAAACTGGTAAAGGGCAAATTCGTATGGGTCTAACACATCAAGAGTTTTAGTGATTTGTTTTACCCCGAAGTATGTATTGTAACTCACAGTACTTTTGTCTCCCAGTTTACCGCTTTTTGTGGTAACAAGAATTACCCCGTTAGCACCCCTTGCCCCATAAATGGCTGTTGAAGAAGCGTCTTTCAGCACATCGATCGATTCAATATCGGTAGGCGCTATATCATTAATATTATCTACCGGTAAACCATCGACAACAAATAGAGGGGAATTGTCCTGGGTAATAGAACCGCCACCCCTGACACGGATTGTAATAGCTGCATCGGGGGACCCTTCGGTACGGGTTACCTGTACCCCTGCCAGTTGTCCGACAATTGCCTGCGCCGCTGAGGTTACCGGAATATTTTTTAAATTTTCACTATTTACTGAAGCTACAGAACCTGTTAAATCTTTTTTTCGCATGGTGCCATAACCAACGGCTACAACTTCTTCAATACCAATAGTTTCATCTTCCAAAACAACATTAATTGTTTGTTTCCCGGCAACCTCAACCTCCTGGCTTTTCATCCCCACGAACGAAAACACCAGCGTAGCATCAGCAGGGACATTGGCAAGCGTGTAATTTCCATCGAAGTCCGTAATCGTTCCGGTAGTGGCGCCTTTTAGTACCACGGAAACGCCCGGAAGCGGAGCGCCGGAAAAATCGATAATCTTGCCTGTAACGGTTCTAGGTTGCTGACTTACTCCATTCATTTGTGGGTCGTTTTTCCCGGAAGTTAAAACAATTTGTTTACCAGTTATCACATATTCAACATCCGTTCCCTTAAATATTTCGGCAAGAACCTTTTCAAGGGACTGATTCTTAACCTGAATGTTGATTGCCCTGTCCAGGTCAACCAGTTTTCTGTTGCACATGAAATAAAAATGACTTTCGTCTTCTATTTTGCTTAAGACCGTTGCAACTCTAGCATTTTCAAAACTCAATGAGAATTCTGTTTTTTGGGCAAAGCCAGAAATAGCTTGTGCCTGAAAAATGCTGATGATGAATATAAATAAACTCCAACGCATAACTAAAAATGGTTTTCTAAGGGCACTTTCATAAAATGCCCACCGTTTCAAAATTTTTTTCATAAATTTACATCTGAAAGGTTAATACATAATGTGCTATTAATCGAACTTAGTCAGGGAAGTGTGAGGCACTTTCCTGATTTTTTTCTTTTTGGATCTCATGTTTTCATACGGGTAAGTTTTAATGTTTAAGTTATCTGTTTAGTTTTTGAAATAGAATTCGATCTTTTTTTCCCCGTACGAACCATCGGGCTTTTTCTCCCTTTCATGTTCTCTTATTTCAATGGGGGCAGAAAGCTTCAATAGGTTGAACGTTTCTTCGAGAGTTTCATCTTCAAAAGTGGCCAGGTAGGAATAATTGTTTAACCTTTCGTCTTCAATGACGATATTGACACTATACCTGCGATTTAACTTTTTTACTACTTCAGGGAACGGTTCATTTATGAATACCAGTTTCCCGTCTTTCCATGAAATAATTTTCGACGCATCAACACGAACAAACTCTGACGAAGATTGCGTGCTGTTGAAGACACACATTTCTCCGGGGCTAAGCAACCCAAGACTCTTGGACTTATTGTTTTTTTCACCAAAAACTTCCACCTTTCCTTTCACGAGGGTTACCTTATTTATTTGATCTTCAGGATATGCTTCAACATTAAACGAAGTTCCTAAAGCTACAACCCTGATATTTTTGCCTGAAACAACAAAAGGTTTATGTGGGTTGGAAATAACGTCAAAGTATGCTTCACCTGTCAGTGCTATCTCTCTGGATTTTCCTTTAAACACATTGGGAACCCGGATGGATGACCCCGCGTTAAGGTATCCGGTAGATCCATCGGGAAGGGAAAATTTGGCGCGTGTTCCCATTGGCGCATATATTTCTGACCAGGCAACATCGGAATCTGTTGATACAAGATGGTCTTTGTTCAGAAGAATAAAGATGGTCAGAGGTATGAAAAGTAAAGCGGCAACCTTGGTGAAGATTGTAATGACTCTTTGTGTATATTTCCGTTGTGCTGGTTTTTCCGGGAACTTTGATTCTTCGATTTTTATTTGGTGATATATTCTCCCCAGTATTTTTTCCTCATTATACCCTTCAACTTCTAGAGAATCAGTCATTTCGTTCCAATAATTTTTGTAACCCTGGCGTAGTTCTGTGACTGTCTGCGAACCGGAAAACCATGATATAATTTTTTCTTTATCGTCCTTCTTTCCTGTTCCATCCAGATAACGTCTTATGATATGAGGTTCGACTTTCATCTTTGTTGTCTGGTTATAAATTATTGATTTTTAGAATAAAGATCATCATTTTCTCATTTCTTCCCAAATTTAATATGGCGTGCTTTGTGACGTTTTATTTACTTTCTTATAGAATGTTCCCGATGTCGGTCAAAACTCCCAAAGAAAACATCAATTTATAATTATTCTAAATAGAGCCGTTCGCCTAAATGGATAAAAAAGGATATCTTTGTTCGTTCTATCAAACCTATAAATTTTATGCCGATTGAAAACAACGAGCATAGCCTGATTCGGAATCTGGTAAAGGGTGATGCACTTTCTTTCGATCAAATTTTCAGCAAATACAATAAGAAAGTGTATGCTTTTTCTTTACGAAATCTGAAAAACAAGGAAGACGCTGAAAGTATTGTTCAGGATGTATTTGTCAATCTTTGGACAGACCGCGAAAAATTAAAGGAAATAAAAAACCTTGACGCTTGGATTTTTATGATCTGTTTCAATACGATCCGCAAACACTTTCGGCAATTGATGAGAGAAAAAAAGCATCTGGAAAAATTCGCGGCCTATTCGTTGGAAGACGACAACAGCACCGTAACAGAGACTGAATATAACGATTTGCTGGAAAAAGCAGAAAAAATAATTGACTGGCTACCCGACCGGCAAAAGACCATCTTCCTTTTGAGCAAAAAAGAAGGACTGTCGAACGATGAGATTTCCGCAAGGTTAAACATTACAAAAAAAACGGTCGAAAACTACCTTACTAATGCGAAATCTTTCATTAAGAAAGCACTTGTTGATGAAGGTTTACTGTCGCTTCTTTTCTACTGGCTTTTCATTAAGTAACAAACTTCAAATTAAAGGGATTTCAAAGAACGTTTCATAAGCAGATATTACTGCAGTGGAAATTTTTTTAACCTCCCAGTTTATCCTTTAGCATTGCCATGTCTCTAGAAATCTTGGAATCCACAATCCTCGCATAAATCTGAGTCGTTTTCAAAGAAGTGTGTCCTAACATTTTCGAAACTGTTTCAATAGGAACCCCATTGGCCAAAGTAACCGAAGTTGCAAATGCCAGCGAGGCAATATTCCTACTGCAATTTTTAGAATTCCAACAGACACAGTTCATGTAAGCCATTTTTCAGTTTGGTTCTTCCTACTACTCTTTGCCTGGAAGGTTGAAATGGATTTCAAAAAACCGCAGAACACCTGACTCTTTATAAAATAATTTGTTTATTTTTACAACAGAGTTATTTGAAAATATCAAAAATGAAGTGTAATAAGGTATTTCTTCTGCTACTTATCTGTTGCCCTTTTTTCTTTTTAGTTCGATTAATTAGCTGATAATCTGCTGATTAAAATAATAATTTACGGTTGTGGCAAATGAATGACGGGCAGTATACGTGGTTAATTTAAGGTCAAGTTCCAATTTTTCACCGATTCGCTTCATGTATTTGTTGATGGTTTTAGTGGCTTGTTTTATTTTTGCCAGTTCTTGTACCGGGGTATCATTTTCAGAAATAAGATCAAAAATGTATTTGTTGGGTTGTTCAGGTTTTATACCCCATTTGTTTATGATCTCATCGATTTCCGGCATTCGGACAATGACTATTTCCTTTTGGTTTGATTTCGTAGATCGTTCCGTTTTGGCGCGAATAAAAGTGATGTGCTTTTTACTTAGATTTCGATATTGAAGCCGGACAATATCTTTTACGTTTACTCCATTGCATAAATAACTAAACAGCCAAAGGTCTTTTGCTTTCGCTTCAGCCTGGGTTTCAGGTTTATAATCTACAATTTTTTTGATGTCATCTATCCGTAACGCCTTTTTGATATTTTGGCCCGCCGGAATCTGGTATTTTCTTTTTCCGAAAGGATAAAACTCATGTTGAAAAATTCCTTCTTCGATTGCCTGATTGAATATTGTTCGAAGGTTCCTTAAATAAATGCCAATCGTTGTTATTGAACTTCCATTCGCCTTCATCCAAGCCTCGTATTCTTCCAAATATTCGGGGGTAATATCGGCATATTTTAGTTTCTTCCGATTCAATGAGGTTAGAAAGGATGTAAAAGATTTATAAGTGCTTTTATAGCTTTCTGCTGAATTTAAGCGTCCTTCTGCCTTTAATGTTTCCATTTTTGTATGGAGGGCATCCATTACGTCCGTTGAGGATTTTGGTTTCTGGTTAAATTTTTTCTCAAACTCCTGAAAAGAAAAGATTTCCATATCGTCAATTATTTTGATGGCTTTCTTCTCAATCTCCGCAAATAGTAATTTAAGACGCTTTATCTCTTTGTCCTTTGGGTTTCTTTCCTGGAGCAAAGACCATTGATCTATATCTAAATCTTTACCCAAAAGATAATATTTCTGTTCTCGATTGTAAGTAACCCGGAGTTTAACTGCATAAGTTTTGTCCTTTTTCTGAAATCTCTGATCAAGAATTACAACAGTAGATGCCCTAAACATACTGATTTTATTAGGTATTTGTGATGTATGTAAATATTTTTCTTGCATACAATTTACATACATTTTACCAAAAAAGAAAAAAAAGAGCAAAAAAAAGAAAATAAAAAATTAGCAAGTAACTATAAAACAGCAATATAACAAACAATGGAATATAAAGGAAAGCATTAGTTATGATTCATAATCATGAGGTCGCCGGATCATGCCCGGCTCTCGCTACAAGAAAATCAAGCAGTTAGGAAAATTTCTTAGCTGCTTTTTTATTTAATACATACCAGATGCATACAAATCTCAAAAGAAGCAGCTTTTTCGTGAAAATCAATTGATTAATTATC
The DNA here is from genome assembly GCA_003506435.1 of Prolixibacteraceae bacterium. Classification (GTDB taxonomy): domain Bacteria; phylum Bacteroidota; class Bacteroidia; order Bacteroidales; family Prolixibacteraceae; genus GWE2-42-39. The sequence goes on along the minus strand of DOAQ01000009.1, from coordinate 54,247 downwards.
ACGACACAAAATATTTACTGATCCGACTAGCCCTAAAATATGGCTACAGGGTTCCATATTCATCCTCCATTCCAGATTATATTATCCTTCCGGGATTATGCTAATTTTGTACTAGAAACTATCTGAAAATGTATCGTCGGAATCGCACTTTACAACAAAAATGGAACTATTTTATTGCACTTTAGGTTGGCTGTTCTTCAATATTTTAAACCCGATTGAGGCGGCAACATAGCTTTCATCAGACTGTCCATATTTCACTCCAAGATGAAATCGTCCCAAATTAAACTGGACGGCTGCACCATAAATGAAACGGTTGGTCGTTCCGTCAATATCAACCAAATTTTCAAGGGTGGTGGTTTCATACCCCTGGTCATTGTCGGAATAAAGAATTTTATTTCAATCATGGCAACTTTAGCTGAACAATCCTACAATTTCTTCCTTCGTGACAGCCTTGAACGGATTATTGGAACTGATAAATTTCCTGGCCAGCGATGATTTTTTGTCTTTTAGCAACTGGATTTTTTCTTCGATGGAATGTTCGGTAATAAAGCGGTACACAAACACTTTCTTGTCCTGCCCGATGCGGTGTGCCCGGCTGATGGCCTGGTTTTCAGCGGCGGGGTTCCACCAAGGATCAATGATGAAAACATAGTCGGCCGAAGTAAGGTTCAGCCCTACCCCACCCGCTTTTAACGAAATCAGGAAAATACGGTTGTCGGGGTCGTTCTGGAATGCGTTGATCACCTCACCCCGGTTTCGGGTTTGCCCGGTCAGTACCGAGTATTTCCAGTTTTCGGCTTCGATACGTTCTTTCAGCAAATTAAGATGTTTTACGAACGATGAAAAAATCAGCACCTTGTGTTTTTCGGCCATCAGGTTTTCGAGGCAGCGGAAAATTTCGTTGAACTTACCTGATTCCAGTTCTTCCGCCTTTTCAACCATTGACGGGTGGTTGGCCAGTTGCCGGAGGCGGGTCAGCCCCTGCAACACCACGAAAGCCGATTTTTCAAGCCCCTGATTTTCGATGTTCTGCAAAATGGTATTCCGGATAAACGATTTTTCCTTTTCGTAAAATTCACGTTGTCCGCGCGCCATGGTACAATAACGGATTTGTTCGGTAAGCGCAGGCAGGTCTTTTGCCACCTCTTCCTTGGTGCGCCGCAAAACAAACGGACGGATCAGCATTTGCAGTTTTTCGCGCTTCTCAGGGTCGTTCTTTTTCTCAATCGGCGTCTGGAATTCGCGCTTGAAAAAGGCCTGATTACCCAATAGTCCGGGGTTCAGAAAGTTTAGTTGAGACCAAAGGTCGGACAGTGAATTTTCGATGGGCGTACCGGTCAGTACCAGCCGATGCAGCGAATCCAGACGGCTGACAGCTTTGTAGGTTTTCGATGAAGCATTTTTTATGTACTGGCTTTCGTCGAGTATCAGATAAAAGAACGAATGGGCGGCCAGCATCTCAATATCGTTGCGCACGGTTCCGTAGGTTGTTAAAACCACATCGTAATACAAAAGTGTTTTTCCAAAATTCATCTTCCTGCGTTGGTTGCCAACATATTTGCAAACTTTCAGCGAAGGCGTAAATTTTCTTATTTCGTTCTCCCAGTTATGTATCAGCGAAACGGGCAAAACAATTAGCGAGGCAGGTTGCACCTGTTCTGTTACCGGTTCGGAAAACAGGTCGAGTTGCGCGTCCTGATTGTCAAATTCAGGAACTACAATTCCGCGTTTCAGCCGTTTTAGTTTCAGGATTAAAGCCAGTGTCTGCAAGGTTTTCCCCAACCCCATGTCATCGGCCAGGCAACCGCCGAACCCATTGATATACAGGTGAAACATCCAAGAAAAACCTTCCTCCTGATACGAACGCAAAGTTGCCTTTAGCTTATCAGGGAGTATCATCTTCTGACGGTTCTCACCGATTTCCTCCAACCTCGCAATATAGGTTTTATCAATGCCCTTGAGGTTTTTTCGCAGCAACTGGTAATGAAATTTTTTCAGCCGGAAGCTGTCTCCTGAAACTTTTGCATAAGGTAAAATTTCCTGGTAGCGGGTGAACCATTCTTTTGGCAAAATAGCAACTTCGCCGTTGGGAAGTTCAAATTCACGGATGCTATTCAGAATGTATTTTCTCAGTTGGATAAACGGTATATCGTAGGGCCCGATTTTTACTTTGGCATACACATCGAACCAGTCGGCTTCGGTTTTAATTTCAATATTGAGTTCCTGTTTGTCGGTTGAATAAATCTTGCCAAGTTTGTTTTGCTGAAGTAAAAAACCTTGCTGTTCCAATGTTTCCCGGTTTATATTCAGCCAGTTTACCAGTTCATATAAGGTATCCCTATCGTCGAGGTATTCAGTAATAGGAAGTGTGTATGCGCTCCTGCTTTCTGTCAGCCCAAGTTCTTTAAGAAGATCAGAAATGCCGTTTTCCCACTGAAAGTCGCGTTTAATCTTTGTAAAGAAATACGTCCCGTCTTTTTCATCCATGCTGACAAAAACGCCCGATTGCATATTCGGATCGTATTCTTTCTGTCCTTGCCTGAACCGCACAAAAAAGGCAGGTTTATACTGAAGGGTCGGTTCCAGCGAGAGAATGACGATATGATCGGTTTCCTTTTCTTCAATGGTAAACCCTTTCGCCAGAACACGGTTTTCCTTGATGGTATTCAGCACAAATGTTTTGTAGTATTTTTCTTCGACCTGCTTCGGAACAGAAATAAATTCCTTCTGCAAAAAAGGCATTATCTTTTTTGACGAGAGGTTCTCAAAAGCGTACAGCTTATTCCTGAAAACCAGGCAACATGGGTTGTGCGCCACAATCATCACATTCTTATGCTGAAGATTGATATGCTCGCCGTCCTGTTCAATCAGCAGGTTATAGCGGGTACCTTCGGTGGTCCGTTCAAATTGAAAGATATAACCGGCAAATGAGCGGTTTATCTGCATTTCATCCTCATCGTACAGGTTGGCATATTTGGCCTGTTTCAGAAAAACACGCACCCGTCCGGCCATCAGGATAGAAACACATTTCAGAATCTGCCGGTCGATATACGGGCTGATATGTTCCTGAAAAAGCGCCGGGTCGAGGTTCCGGAAGAAATTATCGGTCTTGCCTTTGCGGGCAAACTTGCGCACCAGAGCTTCATCGCTGTAATTTTCCACCAGCTTTACCAGTTCCTTTTCCTGTTCGGTAAACGTATAATCGGAATGTTCGAGGTCGAACTTTTTCACCATCTTTTTGATCGAGTAGAACATCTTTTCTTTTTCGATCAGGTAAGCGGAGAAAATATTCCCCAAAACGCGATGTTCCGTGATTCCTATGATAAATTCGTATGCCACTCGTTTCGTTAATCAGTTCAAAAAAAAAGGGTTTTGCTTTTCTCCTGTTCAGAAAAACAAAACCCTAAAAATATGGATTTTCGGTATACCCGTAACTATTTCACCCCAAAATCAATGTCACAAAATTACCGAACCGGATGGACTGGCTGGAATATTTGTATACGTGATCCAATAAACTAAGGCATATAAAAGTCTAATGTTATGAGTACGATTTATCAAAATGCTATTCAATGGACATCAGGGTACAAAACAGAGAGAGAGTTTGGCACCTCTTTACCGCTATGCTCAAAGAAGGGGCAGGTGGCATGAGGTAATGAAATCTCCATATTATATTTTATCTCTCTTATAAAAAAAGATCAAAGCTACTAATATACATAACGACGCAAAAAAATATCCGACAGATAAAAATGCCAAACCGTTAGACAATCCAACTATTGGTTTCAAAATTCCCAGCAAATAGGGAGCAACTGATCCCACAATAAACGCAAACATCAGCATGATCCCTGTTGCCGTTGCTCTGTAAGGTATCTCAATTACATCGTAAAGGGCAGCAAAAATATTTGAATCATACAAACCCCGGCAAAAACCAAATATTGCCATAGCTGCATAAATAATAAACAATGAATCACTTTTTCCCATTATATAAATAAAGGGAATCCCTATTATCAATCCAATCATTTGCACAATACCCCTCACCCCAAAAATCTTTTGAGCCAGTTTATCAGCAATACCAGCCCCGATCATAACTCCCAGAAAAGCGGCAACATGATGGTAAAAGGTTGAGTCAAATCCTGCGCGGGCAAGAGAAAAGTTGAACTTATCATGTAAAAATGTTGGCATCCAGGTAATAAAACCTACCCCTGTGAATTGCATTCCGGCAAAGGCCAGAGTCAACAATATCGCTGTGGGTTTTTTAAAAAATACCTGTAATACTTCCTTGACGGTCTTCTTCGGAACAGTATTAGCTTCAGAATTTCGGATAATCAAAGAATCTTTTAGCCTGAAATAAAGTATTCCCGATAGTAATACTCCAAATCCGCCAAAAAGATAAAAAGCTACGCGCCAACCAAACATATCAGCAATATAACCGGTTAGGAAACCGCTCCCGATTATTCCAACATATAAAGCCGTTTGATGGATTGACATGGCAGTAGCCCTTGTTTTCTGATGATATTCACAAATCAGGGCGTTGGCAGAGGGGGAATAGAATGCTTCTCCTCCTCCAGTTGCTATGCTCCTCAATAAAATTAACTGAATCAACGTATAACTTAATCCCGTAGCCAGTGTTGCTGCACTCCAAACCAGCAAACTGACAATGATAATATATTTCTTATTGATCCGGTCACCCAATATGCCCCCGATGGGAACCATTAATCCATAAAACAGGATCAGGATGGATGCTATTAATCCCATATCGGCATCGGTCAGTCCCAGATCATCACGCATGGAGGGAAGGACAATATTAAATATTTGACGATCTGCCTGATTGAAGAAAAAAGCGATCCATAAAAGAATAACAAGCTCCCATTTGTAAGGGATAAGTAGTTTTTTCATACTGTTCAAGATGTAAATAAGGTTCAGAAAACCCTGATCCATTTGTATTTCTAACTAAATCGTTTATTCACCAAAGTTTAAAAAGATTTTCAGGTTGATTCATAAGAGCATCAACGGCTGGATCATTATACCATAATTCGGATTGCAGGCGTAATAAGGAGACACTATGTACCCATTCTTTAAAACCCAAGTTGCCTCCAACCTGAATGATTCCCATTTCTTTTGCTATGCGTATTAATTCCCCAAAACGTTCGGTATGCTCAACAATGCCAGTTTTGATATTATCTTTTATAGTATTCCGTTGATCTATATCTGACCAAAGAACACAAAACTTTTCAGCTTCCACTCGGCGTAAATAAACTGAATCGTTTACTACTGCTGCCTGAGCACGTTCAAACATCTCCAAGGCCTTACCGGCAAATTCAGGAGTGACCAGTTCCGGGTTTGATTTTTCACACATCTGATGAATTGACCGGAGATTAATTTCATTATTCATAAAATCAAAGTATTCGCGGACTGTAGATGCTGCAGGACCATAATATACAGACATAAACTCATCTATAAGATCTTCTACATTGGAATCCGGTTGCCAAAGCAAACGGCTTTGCACAAACATGAAAAGGTCACGGAAATTGGTAGGGACGACGCAGTAAACAATTCCACGAACTCCGGCAGATGAATAGAAGTTCAGTTTGTCGACCATAGCATAAAAACTGCCAAATGGCTCATACCATCTGACATAATTTCTCGGATAATCGAATACGTACATATTATCGGGGCATAAAGAAAGCCAACCTTTAAGCTGTTCCAATGCCCAACTATTTTTTGGACAATCAAGTCCATGACTGTGACATTCTGTATCTGGAGGATTCGGTGGATGTAAAGGACAAAACATTATCATTACATTTGAGTCGGGGAGAATATTGATTGGAGGTCTTGAGGTAGCAGGAGTATAGGCTAATGTCAGTATTTTTTTCCCTGGAAATTCTTTCGTAACTATTCTGGCATTATAATTTACATAATCCATTAAACGATCTGTCATTTGCCCTTGTTGTGCATCCAAAGCCTGACAATCTTGACAATGGCACCATCTGTCAGAAAAACCATCGCTTTGAGAAACAACAAAATAGGTTCTTTCCTTTTGTTGTCCTATAAGCCATAAAAGTTGTTCTGCTCCTGCTTTTCGCATGGTCTCGTTGGATAAACACAACTGCAATCTCCCCATGCCCTCATCTCTTTTCCCATTTTTTTGGAGGGCAAAAAATTCAGGATGTTCCTTCCCAAACTTGCGATAAGGTATTAGAAAACCAGCGGAATGAACCCAGTTTCTTTCACCAGGAGCTCCAAGATCACCATGATAACCCAAATCATTATTGGGTGTATATCCTAATTTGAGGCTTGGCTGGAGTCCATGATAATACACGTCAAGTTTGAAGATAGCCCTCAAATCATAATGAGGCGTGATTGACAGATCTAATTCAGGAATAATCAGATCAGGTTTATTCGGGATGATTTCACAATCCTGTGAATAAAATTTTACTCCTATCCTTTTTAAAAGCTCATATGCGCCATATACTGTTCCCAAATCCCGACAACCGCAAATAGCTCCCTTTTTTCCGTTGATCTTGATTACAAAACCATCATCTGCAACTGGCTTTAATTCTTCCGGAGAAATGAGCCCTGACTTTACAGCCAGTTGCCCGACAGCAATGGTCCCATCCGATATAACAGAATCTTCCACATTCAGAAGCGGTATTTCCCGGCCTGTTATTTTCGAAAGATAGGAAATGAGCTCATGGGCAGCAAACTTTTCACGGTCTGAAGCCTTTGTTGTTATTGCAATTGTAGTCACTTTATTGCTCTCCAGCCTGACCTTTCCGTTCTTTTTTGCAGAATTTTTGCATTCTTCGGATTGATTATTACATGAAATAAAAAACAGAAGAAATAAAGTTAAGACAAAAAATATTGCTTTTAAATTCATTATCCTAAAGTATTATATTACAAATATCTATCAGGAGTTCTTCTCAAACCACTGCTTAGCATCACCCATTAATTCAATACCTTTTAAAATCCGTTCTCTGTGTTCTTCAATGGTCGGTTTCCAGAATGATTGCAAAAAGCCAAGCAATCTGGAATCATTGATGTGTTTTTTGCAAAATTGAACCGTATTACTTATACTTTTTTCGTTGTCAGCATGATAACTGCCGGTGGGAATTTGATCGTATCCGTGAATCTCCAAATCAATATATGATTTAACATACTTCTGTTCATTCTCATTCATCTGCCCCAGGTCAAAATTTTCTCCATAATACCAATTACTTTGAACAACTGATTTTGGCATCTTTTTAAAAAACTGATCTGCTTCATTCCACAACATATAATCGGGCCAGATCCAGGCTCGGGAGTTGTTTTTATCTACTTCTCCTACAAGAAAAATGAAATCTTTCCACCATGCCTCATTTTTCCTGATGATCACATGGCTTTGATAACTTTGATGCCCCATGCTTTCTTCATCCATACCCAAATGGAAAAATCGGGGAGTATCAAACAGGGTACAAACTTCCTTAATGATATCCGTACAAAATTTATAATATTCTTCGGTTGAAACCATTCTTGAATATTCACCCATCCAGGTATCATGTCCGGCTGAAAAGTTTAACTTGGGAATTGGCTCCATACCCAAAGACCTGATTCTGTCAAGTTCAGTTTTTAAACGGTCAGTACTCCACGCATGATTTACCGCAATCTCAGGGTGGCTTTCATACCGGACGGCATCCCCCAAATCGATCACCACCATGTTCATTTCCTCCTTTGCCATTTTGTTGATGGCATCATTCCATAAGGGCTCACTCAGTTCCAGATAGGGGCGAAATCCCCTGAATGGTCTGTGCGGTGAGATATAGTCTTCCCACATGTTAAAACTGAGGTGTAAAAGACACCCCCATATTTTGGTATTGTTTTCTTTCTTTTCCATAAATTTGATTTATAAACAAACAGGTTTTCCCGAACTTATACTTTCGTAACAGGCATTCATGGCCTCGATGGTTTTACGATGCCATTTAAGGTTAATTTTCGGCATTTTTTTATTCCGGACGCAATCCACGAACTCGTCCATCATCCCGATCCATTCGTCGAAATAGGTATATTGCACCGTGTAACGGTCATTCGGTTTCCCGTTATGATAGACATTAGGGCCGAAGCAATCAGCCAGGATAACCCCGTTTTCGCCACTGATGGCCAGGTTCACTTCCATCCGTTTTGGGAATATTTCCCATCCCGGAGCAGGGACTTCCAGCCGTTCCTCCAGCCTTGACCATGACGGGTCGAACAGAAAACTGACCCCGTTTTTCATTTTGCCGTTGACCAGAAGGATATCCTCCACCTCAATATCCTGCCGGATGTTGGGCCCGGCTTCGGCATACACATAGTCAAATTCACTGTTTGTCAGCCACCGGATCATATCAAACACATGGGGATGGTCGCTCAATGCCCCTCCCCGGAAACGTTTATCACCAGGCTTGAGGCTTACCCGTTTCCCGTAACTCTGTTCGGGAATACCCTGCCATGGGAACGCCCATACCGGCGAAAGGGTGATGTTGGTAGCATTTATCGCGCTGATCTTCCCCAACTCATTCCGGGCAATCATTTCATAGAGTCTGGTTGTTACAGGGTTATAATGCATTTCCAGTTCTACATGGCAAACAATCCCTGATTTTTCGACCAGTTCTTCAATTTCTGCATATTCATCCATATCGAATGTGGGGATTTTCATACTTAAAACATGGATACCCCGTTTGGCACATTCCCTGAATTGCCGGAGATGGATGTAATTTGCCGAAGCCATTACCACTGCTTCTATATCCGGGTGTTTGTCGAACATTTCTTTTTCATCCATATAACACGGGATGTCATATCCCCATTTCAGAAAATTATTCTTTACGGTTTCTGTCTCGGCATATACCGCCACCCATTCCAGTTTTGGATTGTCGTTCAGGGTCTGGTAATATTTTCTCGTGTGTCCATGTGTAAGCGACAACATGGCTATTTTTAATGGCTTCATACTATTTCTGTGCTATTAATGTAATAAATAAAATTTACCAATCGTTTGTGTTGAGATTGCCATTCTTTTATTAATTGCGGTTGTTTCAATACCTGAAAAGCAGAACGGATATGATCGATCCGGGTATCGTCGAAACCATACAGTTCCATATCAACATCGGTGTATCTTTTTTCACCTTGTTGTGTGTAACTATAGATTGAACTCTGGGGAATTTGTGTATCGACAACCACATCGCTTGCCACTCCTCTCCGGGCTATGATCTCATGCCTGTCGATCATTGGCATCCCGGATGGCAACTGGGTACTTACTTCGATACTGCATAGGGCGTTATTATCTAAGCGCAGGATTAGATTTCCGGCTTCGTTTCCACTTATTACTCCCTGAACAGATATGATTTTACCATTCCCGATAAATTCAAAAAGATCCATTTCCCGGTACAGAAGCGAAAAAAGTGACCATTTTTCTTTATTCCCGATGCAGCAAAACCGGAATAAACAAACATCCTCGATCACCGATTCTTCCACAATCTTTTTCAGTTCAATAAACTTCCGCTTTACCCTCCAGGTAAGAAGGGGTACCTGGTTTTCCTGAAGCTCAGGTTCAGCAAAACTATACCCCGACAACATATCCAGTTCACCAACCTTTCCACTCATTTGCAAATGAAATGGAAGAGAAGGTTTTACATGATATTTTTCAAGCAGGCCTGTTAGTGCTTTCTCCATGTCCGTATTATTATTCTGGTTCATTTTTACAGTTTTAAAGTTGTATGTTTAGAGGCATTTCACACGGGGCAAATATTTTTCCACGTATTTGGCATTGATTTCATCCCCACCAGGAGCATTAGCGCTGGACCATACCGGAGGAACAATATTTTTTTCCACGCATTTCTTTATTGTCGCTATTTCCAGACGATGGGCTATATAAAAGTCAGTAATATTTGAGATAGGGGCAATTGGTGTATCAAACCCGTTGACTTTAATGACTGCATCACCAACCGGATTGTAGTCATCGATACAGACATCCGCAAAATCAAAGAGGTTCTTTTTGCTGGGATGACGGATGAAATGTTCTGCGGGCATTTCATTTTGCCAGAAAGAAGAACTTACAGCGATAATTTTTGCCCCGCATTTTTTTGCTTCCATGGCTGCATCGATAGTGGCCGCATTAATGCCAATGTTGTGGAAGATAATTAAAACCTCGCCTTCCCGGATACGATAGTATTTCACAATGCTGCTGCCATAATTGACCGTCCTTTCCAATTCCAGATATTTCAATGCCTGGTTAAAAACGGACAAACCTGTTTCCATGATCGGGTTTATATTGGCCAGGCCACCTGCCCGGAAAAACATTTCCCCCATTACCAAGGTGGTATGCCCGCCTCCGCCATATACATGGATCAACTGGTCTTTCTCAATAGCGCCAGCCAATAGTTCTGCTGCCTTTTCTATATTTTGACTTTGTTCTTTTTCAATTTTCCTTAATGATTCAATAACCTGGCTTAGATAGCCTAAATCCTGATTTTCCATTTTCGTTTTCTCCTTTTCTTACTTTATTGAAAACTCTTTTGATAATACTTCGCCATAGGCTTCTCCCAGCATATCCCACATTTCCAGGGCACGGGGAGCAGCAAGCACAGTCCCGTGCCCTCCACGGTATGTCCAGGCAAAAAGGCTTTCTACCCCCATCTCATCGTACAGGTGCACAATATCTTTTATTTCATTCAGGTTTTCCGGTTCGTTGTAATATCCCATCAGCCAGCGTTGCGACATTTTACCGTGTTTTTTAGCTACATCAACCGTCCGTTGGGTGATCGATTTAAAATAACCACGGGGTAAATTATAGTTGATGATGGTAGTGCTGAACACGTCAAAAGCATCCACCTTACAAACTTTCTCCCAGTCATCGTATCCCCTGTTTTCTTTCACATAATAGGTATTGATGGTGGCATGGACGCAGCATACAATCTTACTCTCAGGACGGATCATTTTAATCAGTTCAGAGGCATGTCGTAATATTTCCAGGGCTTCGTTTTCGCGGAATACAATGACTTCTTTGGTCATCACTTTAGGCATCTCGTAGCCGTATAATGCCCTGAATTTTTCCTGGCAAACGGGGCAACGGCACGACCAGTCGTCGCCAGCTCCACCTGTTATGGACGCATAACTTTTAGGAAGGGCATAATGCGGTTCATCCCAGAAAAATCCGTCTGCATTGACATTGGTTGCCAGTTTCTCACATATCCCATAAAAATAATCCCTGAAAGCTTTTGTATTGAAACACACTGCCGGTAATGGTTCGTTTGTGACTGCTGAAACCTGCCTGTTTCCCGGATTATTGGTCAAAAATATACTCGGAGGTTCGCCGCCAAACCATTTACCAATGCCCCATGTGTCAAGATAAACCTTTAACCCAAGATCTTTGGCTACTTGTGTTATCTTGATTATATTGGGAAACCAAAAGTCAATATCAAATTCTGATAATGCCAGGATTACAGCATTGCAGTTGTGCTGTATCATTTCCTTAAAATCTCTCTCTGCATGTTCCGGGTAACTTAATCCATAATAACTTACCCCTGTTTCTTTTACACTCATTTTATTTCGATTTATTTTCAAATTTCATTTTAGCCTCGCCTGTTAAATCAATAGCCTGCAGGATTGGCCCCCTGTATTTCTCAATGGTGGGCATCCAGAATGTCTGCAAAAAGCCCAGTAATCTCTTGTCATCAATATGCTTGCTACAGAAATCTACTGTATTGCCGATACATTTGTCATTGCTGTTACCATAAACAAAGCCATCGTTACTTCCTGTCGGTATCTGGTCGTAACCTTCCTTTTCCAGATCGATATACGCTTTCACGTATCGTTGGCGGTTTTCATCAAGTTGTGTTAAATCAAAGTTTTCACCATAATACCAGTTGCTTTGGACAACAGATTTGGGCATCATCTTAAAAAATTTATCCGGATTATGCCAAACGTAATCTGACCATACCCATGGACGAACTCTGCGGGTCATCGCTTCCGAGATGTAGAAATACAAATCACCCCACCAGAGGTCATTTTGCCGGATCACAATATAATCGAACTGTTTTTGGTGATTATAGGTTTCTTCATCCATGCCGAAATGAATAAACCTGGGTGTATCAAAAATTTCAATAGCCTCAGCTATCAAGTCCTTGCAAACCTTATAATACTGCTGTGTTGACACCATTTTTGAATATTTTCCAAGCCAGGCATCATGTGTCGTGGCAAAATTTAACATCGGTATTGGCTCAATACCCTGTTTCCTGATTTTTTCAAGTTCTTCTCTTAATCGTTCCGGAGTCCAGGAATTTTTGAGGGCAATTTCAGGATGGCTATGCCATAATACGGAATCGTCCAGGTTCATTAAAACCATATTGATTCCGCGTTCGTCCATTCTTTTTATCGCGTCATCCCATAAAGATTGATCCGGTTCGAATTCGCTGCGAATCCCTCCCCAATTGCGGATTCCCCCGGCAAAATTAAAAGACAGGTGCATGAAACATGCCCATATCTTATTCGTGCCATTAGCGGATGATCCGGATTGAATAGCCGGAAAAGTTTGTGCATTCAATATTCCCGGGACACAACTGACCATACCTGCCGCTGACAATTGTTTAAGAAAATTACGTCTGTCTGTCATATAACTCTGATTTTGATATTATAAAACGAATAGTTGAGAGGATGAGCTACTCCATAAGAATGAATACTCATCTTCCTTTAATTGTATAGAAGAAAGATTCTATGATGAAGCTGTCTAAAAAGTCTGGGACTGAGTCATCCCGTCCCGATGAAGATCGGGATTGTTTCGGGATCTCATCTTTCTAATAATCAGACCCTGAAATACCCCGAAATTTCGGGGCAGGGTGATGCGAATTGCCGATTTTAGAACTTTTTGGACAGCTTCATCTGTTTTTTCATGCTAATAGCCCGGATTCTGATCAGTTATAGCCTTATTATAGCTTATTTCATTCAGTGGAATTGGCCATAAGTAATGACTTTCACTGATATTAACCCCTCTTGTAGCCATGATAATTGCTGCAGCTTTTTCCTTTCCAAGACGTTTCAGGTCAAGCCATCTTTTTCCTTCTCCCTGAGTTTCATAACCCCGTTCTTTTACACATAGGTCAATGAACGAATCCCGGTTAAAATCTGACGCTTTGAAGTCAACAGGAGATACCTGTGTGGAAGGATAACCGTAAGCTCTGCGATGTACCTTATTTAACGCTTCCACACCTGCACTTGTCGGATTACCGGCAGCCTTGCATGATGCTTCTGCATGTATCAGTAAGAGATCGGCATACCTGTATAATGGATAATCATTTTTAGGTGTCTTTGAACCAAGATCATTAAATTTTTTATTCAGCATTGTTCCAGGATCAAATCCGCTATACGCATACCAGCCATAAATCTTCCTTAAATCATTGTCATCCCAATTTTTATAAACGGTATAATTTATATTGCTTTGAGTGACATAATATCCATCAACGCCAATATACGGGACTTTTACACCGTGGAGATATTGAGGATGAGTCCAAGGTTGGTCATTGTTGTATTTTAAGTAAAAGATTTCTTCTGTTGAACTAACTACTGCCGCGCCAAAAAGTTTTTCAAAGTCTTCCGGTTTTGAAACCTCAACCAAAGAATATTTCCCTGATTTAATAACTTCATCTGATTTTGAAACTGCTTTGTCGTATTGCCCCTGATAAAAATATACATCAGCAAGAACAGTTTTAGCGGACCATTTGCTTGGACAACCAGCCACCTTTGGAGCATCGGGCAATCCGCTTTCTGCAAATTCCAAGTCTGAGACAATTAATTTATAGATGTCTGTTTCTGAAGTTCTTGGAACATTAAATTCATTGAAGTTTTCTTCTGTCTTTAATGGAACTGCTCCCCAGTTTCTGATTAAATGGAAATAAGTTAATGCCCTTAAAAACTTAGCTTCCCCAATATACTTATTTTTATCTGCATCATTCAAGATGGTGCTGTTAGGAACATTTTGAATGATTAAATTTGCATTTCGTATACTCAAATAAAACTGAGTCCAAACACCTTGTGCGCGGGTAACATTTGTAGTATTAAGCCCCTGAAATTCACTTGGATTTTGCCAACTGCCCCTTCCTGCTTTAACCTGATCGGACGAACAATCAAGCAAAGAAAGATAAATGGCCCCAAAAGCATTGCTGTTTCTAAGCGGTGAGTAAATTGCAGCAATTCCAGCTTCAACTTCTCCAGCAGTATTATAAAAAGTTTCAACAGCTATTGCCTGCGGTTTTTCTTGCAATATATCGCTGCATGAAGCAAACGACATAATAATCAAACAAATTATTAATGCATTTTTCATCTCTCAATTTTTTTTAAAAACTAACATTTATACCGAATGTAAAGGACTTTGCTGTCGGGTATGAATGATGATCGATACCTTGGGCAATGGAACTGGCTCCACCTACGGAGTTGACTTCCGGATCCCATCCGGAATATTTTGTTAATGTCCAATAATTTTGTGCACTTACATACAATCTTACATTTTGAAAAAAGTTCATATTCCATTTATCGACTGGTAAATTGTAGGTTAGTTGAATATTTCTTAATCTAAGGAATGATCCATCCTCAATTAGCCTGTCGGAAAAATTCATTTTCTGCGTTCTCGTGATTTTAGGATATTTTGCATTAGTATTTTCAGATGTCCAATGATCATAATAGACTTCTTTATACATATTGGATCCATAACCATAGTTGAGCGAATTATCAACTGAGCTTATATTCACCAAGTCATTTCCATAGCTACCCTGAAAAAACAAGGATAATTCGAATCCTTTATAAGCCATAAATGAATTTAAACCATAAATGAAATCAGGATTAGGATTGCCAATTACAGTTTTATCATCCTGAGTTAATACGCCATCCGGATTAAGGTCTTTATATTTTTCAAAACCTTTTTCATCATAACCATCACTTAAATACCCATAAAATACACTCATTGATTCACCTTCCCTTAACAAATTACAATTATCAGCAATGATTAACATATCCTCATAACCTCCATAAATATCCTGACCTCCATATAACTTTTTGACTTCTGATTTATTAAATGACAGATTGCCATTTATATCCCAGGAAAATTTACCAGTTAATACCTTTGCATCTAAAGAAAATTCAAATCCTTTATTTTGAATCACACCCACATTCTGCAATGTATTTGTAAAACCTGATGACGACGGTAGCTGAACAGTGTTAAGTAAATCCTTAGTCTCTTTAATGTAGTAATCAAATGTAAAGTTGTATCGATTACTTAAAATACCAATATCCAGGCCAAGGTCAAATTGAGCCGTAGTTTCCCATTTTAAATCTCCCGGCAACCGGGTTCCCGGCGCAAAGAAAGTGTACAATGCATCGCCAAATACAGTTTTGCCGGAAGATAAGTTATTGAGCGTTGCATACGCCCCGATAGCCTGACTACCAGTAACACCATAACTGGATCTCAGTTTTAAATTAGATATTTCATCAATATCTTTCATGAAATTTTCTTCTTTAATTTTCCAGGCAATAGCTCCTGAAGGAAAATAGCCCCATTTATTCCCATCGCTATATTTAGATGACCCGTCGCTACGAAAATTAACTGTGAGGAAATACCTGTTATTGAAAATATAATTTAGCCGGGCTAAATATGATAGGATAATAGATTTTGAATATCCAGTTCCCGGTATTCCCGGCAAATTGGCTGAACCCAAATTTCCTGTTTCTGTTACATCACTTAAGTAACCTGAACCACTCCCACTCAAAGACGTAGTTATAAAGTCCTGATAAGTAAAACCGGCCAATGCAGAAAAATTATGCTTCTTTCCAAAAATTTTATTGTAGTTTATTGTATTCTCATTTAGAAAACTTGTAAACTGAGAGGTGGAAACACTTGCATTCCCTTGCGAATTAACATACCCTAAAGTCTGATAGTAATCACTTCGATCATCACTATTCTCTGCGCCTCCATATATTTTTACAGTTAAACCATCAATTGGTTTATATACAAAAGACAGATTCGCCAAAACTTTATTCGATTTAGAAACATCATCTCTTTCTTTTATATAATTAAGTGGGTTAGTCAAACCTTCTGAAACAAACGGATATGCTGTGTGTAATGCCCTGTATGTTCCATCTTCGTTATATGGCGTAAGTGTCGGAGGAGCACACAATGCAACGCTGATAAGTGAGGCTCCAAAACGGGCACCTCCCCAGTCTTTATTATCCAATCTATTCTTGGTTAATGTCGAAGAATAATTTACACTGATTTTTTCACTGATTTTATGATCTATATTCGCAGTTATTGAATAACGTTTATATCCACTGCCCTCAATAATCCCTCTTTGGTCAAACACATTTCCCAGTATAGCGAATTTGGTCTTTTGGTTACCTCCTCTTATTGTTAGTGCATGTGTTTGTATAGGGGCAGTAGTAAATACGAAATCCTGCCAGTCAAAACCTTCACCAAAACCATTAATCTGTTCTTGCGAGAAATAAGGAGACAAACCATCATTTGTCCGCTGAAGATTATAGAAATTAGCATACTCTGTGGCATTCATCATTTCTATTTTCTTTCTCAGCGATTGAAACCCTAAAGAAGCTTCGTAATCAACAGTAGTTCGTCCCTCTTTCCCTTTCTTGGTCGTTATTAAAATAACCCCATTGGCTCCCCTTGAACCATAAATCGCAACAGCAGAGGCATCTTTTAAAATTTCCACACTTTCAATATTGGAATTATCCAAAACAGTAGGTTTCGAGCTGGAAGATGGGAATCCATCAATTACATACAAGGGTTCATTACTTCCCTGAATTGAATTTGTTCCTCTAATTCGAACACTGATTGCACCGCCAGGAGATCCATTATTTTGTTTAACTAAAACTCCGGAACTGCGACCTTGTAACGCCTGTAAAATATTAGATGCAGCAAATGAGTTAATTTCGTCACTTTTAATAGAAGACACAGAGCCGGTGAGATCACTTTTTTTCATTGTTCCATACCCAATTGCCACTACTTCTTCGAGGCCGATGGTTTCTTCCAGCATGATAACATTAATGCTGGTTTTTCCGGCAACCGAAACTTCCTGCATTTTCATCCCCACAAACGAATACACCAGTGTGGCACCTTCTGGAACATTCTTCAGTGAATAATTCCCGTCGGCATCGGTAATAATACCGTTGGTAGTTCCCTTTATGACGACCGAAACGCCGGGGAGAGGGAAACCGGAAGAGTCTGTGACTTTGCCGGAAACTGTTTTTGACTGTTGCCCGATGATACCTGAAACCTCAACAGTTAAGGCGATTTGCCGGTTATTAATTTTGTAGGTTATGCCCGTATTAGCAAACAGATTGTTCAGGATTTCCGGAACTGTTTTATTCTCTGCCGATACTGTAACTTTCTGGTCTACATTAACACTGTGCGCTTCGTACATGAAATAGAAGTCCGATTGATCTTCAATCGCTGCCAGAACGCTTTTAATCGTTGCATTGGACATGTTCAGATTTATTCGTGCGTTTTGAGAATACAGGTCAATAGCAAATGTTTGACCGATACAGATTAGTAATACAATTAGTGTTGTTCTCATTCTCATACCTAGTTTTGACCCCCACCATCTATAGATGCAGGAAATCAATGAAAAATGTTTTTTTTTCATAAATTTGTTACGATTTGGATTCTTAATTCAAATTGTCTGGAAAAATGCCTCCTGAGCGTCGAAATTCAGAGGCATTACAGAATTAAAGGGAGGTGTTTGCGCGCCTCCTTTATTCTTTTAAGCTGTTTGTTTGATTATTCCATAAGCGATCTTCATTTTTAAAGTTTACGTTTGCGTTAGTTTGAAAGAATTACCTGTACAGGAACCTCCGGCTTATCGCTGGGTATTATTTTATAATTGACCGCACAGGAGAATTTAATCAAGTCGAAAATATCTCCCATACTTTCGTTGACAATGGTTGCATTGAAGACCAGCTTATATACATTTTCGTTTTTCACTTCAATGTTTATGTCATACCAACGTTCCAGTTTCTCAATTACATCTCTCATCGGGGCGTCCTCGAAAATTAATATTCCATCTTTCCACGAGGTATAATTATAACTATTGACTTTATTTACAGATAAGTTCCCGCGCGCAACATTAAATTCAGCTTTTTCCCCCGGACTCAGTGTGTAACCGAATGACTTGTCATTGGCATGCAACAACTTAACACTACCGGACTCCAACACCACACTGATGTTTTGATCTTCGGGATAAGCAGACACATCGAATTCGGTACCCAAAACTTTTACCTGAAGATCGTTACACGTTACCGTCAGCGGCATTTCTTCATTCCTTGCCACCTTAAAGAAAGCCTGACCGCTCAATCTTATATGGCGGTTTTTTGCTGCAAAATTGGTGTTATATGATAATGTAGTCCCTGAATTGACCCATACGACCGAGCTATCGGGAAGGATAATTCTGGAATTCTGCCCGTTATTCGTTGAGACTGTTGTGTATGATTCATTACCGGGCAAAGAGTTCCACCCGCTGTTTATATAGGCCAATATTCCTGTACAGGCGACCAGAAAGAAAAATACGGCTGCGACTTTCCAACGGAATAGCATTTTCCGGAGCGACAAAGCAGCAAGCCGTTCTGTGTACCTTTTCCATGCCTGTTCTTTATCGTGAACTCCGAATTCTTCCATTGCGTCAGCTATATTTCCATTTTTCTTCAATGTATTGAAGAGTTGTTGATGACGGGCATCCTCATTCAGCCAGTCTTTTAACTGAGCCTTCTCTTTTGCGGATTCTTTACCTGTGAGGTACTTTCCAATCAACGATCCTGCCCGTATAGATTCGTGAATATTTGTATGTTCCGGTTTCACTGTTATCCTATTTTTGCTATTAAAACGACAAAGTATGAAAAGGGAATTACACGGAAGGAAAAAAAATTAAAATTTTATTGGGAAATGGTTGAATTGCTAAATTGCTAAATTGCTAAATTGTTGAATTGTTGAATGGCTGAATGGCTGAATGGCTGAATGGCTGGATGGTTATAGGGTTATAGGGTTATCGTTGCTGGCAAATATTCGATGCAAGATCTTTGATATTTAATTCGTTGAGAAGAAATTTTAAGAATGGGGCAGGTGTTTTGGAAATGGAAACAAGAGCAGGAACAGATCGTTCAGGTTTTTACGTAAAACTTTATAAGCCCTTGCTTTATGGGTTTTCACCGTGTTGACGGCAATATTTAAAATCGTTGCGATTTCTTCGTTTGATTTTTCGCGCAAGATAAGCAACAATACATTTTTACCCATCTCCGGAAGCTTATTGATTTCGTTGTAGATTTCGCTGTATGCTTCTTTTCTCAATACCTCTTCCAGAAATGATTCGGTTGATTCATTCCTGTTCTTATTAATGGCTCTGTACTTTTCTTCAACGATCGTGTGTTTGAGAAAATCGAGACAGGAATTACGGATTGAAGTATAAAAAAAAGCTTTTACCGCATACACGTTTGGAAACGTTTTTTGTTTTTCCCAGAACGAAATAAAAACCTCCTGAACGACATCTTCACAAACTGCCGGATCAGCAATATACCCCGCAGCAAATGAGTTAAACGCAGGATAATAGGCAGTGAAAAAATCCTTTAAATTAATTTTTTCTCCGTTCCCCAACTTTATCTCGCTATCTCGGGAGGTATTGACCATTAATAAAGAAGGTGTTTATTTTAGACACTGACAAAGCACAAATCCATTTCAAAATAAATCATATTTTTTGTCTTCCGTGTTTATAATTCACTCATTTATTTTATCGAGCCAGTCAAATCTATCCTTTTAAAACGGATTACTGTACCAATTACAGGCAGTTTATTTTTGTATAAAACAGGGTTTGGGATGATTGAATTGCTAAATGGTTTGATTGTTCAATTATCCACCTGCCCATTTAAATAGTGATGATTCTTTGATTCGCTGAAAACCAAAAGGCGTTCAATATTTCCTGAAATTTGTATGTAGTTTTGAAGTTATTATTATATTTGCACTCGCAAAATAAAAACGGGTGTAGCTCAGTTGGTAGAGCACTGGTCTCCAAAACCAGGTGTCGGGCGTTCGAGTCGCTCCTCCCGTGCAGAACCTCGCCGATGGCGGGGTTTTTTGTTTTTAGTGGGGGGTTCGTTCATATAACTTAAATTTCCGGAACCCAATAGATACTAAAAAGACGGGATCACTATCCCGTCTAAAAAACCAAAACCTAAATTCACTTTGTAAAGAAACGATTCATCCCAAAAAGGATCAATGTTTCCCGAAACAAAGATAAATATAAATCCGGGCACAAGTTACAAATAAATGTTCAAGTCAGCCGGGATGCGTTTGCTAATTATTCGAAAAAAACAAGAGAAAAACGTCAATCACACAAACAGAAGTACAGAATATACGACTATATTTCAGCGCATTAACCAAAAATTCATGTTAAATATTGTTAAGTATTAATTCTCACTATTTTTAAAGGTTATCTTTGTACTATGAGCAGGAAGATAATATTATCTTTAATCATTTTGATGGCGCTGGTAATGGTCAGCCTGATCCTGGTTCAGACCAATTCGATCCAAAAGGCAATGGAAATTAAACGGGAACAGTTTGACCAGGCGGCAAACAGCGCCATACTCAGACTGATTGCCAGAATGGAACGGGAAGAACTGGCTGCAATCAGGATGAACAGCAATCCTTTCAGAGGTTCAGCCGGAAATTCCAATTTGTTTCCCCGTGTGCAGGATCCGTCCGGCATCGTTCCGCAATCGTATTCAAGAGCCGAGGTAAGCGTATCGTTTCAATTTTCGGAACGAAGGATCAGCGGAACCAGTTTTAGCGAAGAACTTTCTGTATCGTTTGTCGACACAATAGGGACGCGAAGAAATGAACGCGGACGTCCCGGAGAATTTCCTTCAGCTTTCGATAAATTACATGAAAGTACCAGCTACTGGAACCAACAATACCAGAAAAATCTCGAACAGCAGATTTCGTATATGGAAGAATTCAACCAAGGAAAAATACAGGTTGCTAATTTACCTATCGAACAACGAATCGATGCACAAAATCTAGATCGGGGTCTACGGCAAGAATTGAGAAACAGCGGAATCGAACTGGAATTTGAATATGCAATAAAGTCATTTTCAGGAGCTACTGAACGACTGGTTTTAAGTACTAAAAATTACAAATCAGATGGCAAATTCAAACCGTTCTCCCAAGTTCTGTTCCCCACTGACTTGACCCCGAAACCCAACTATTTGTATGTCTATTTTCCAAAACGGCAAGGTTATTTACTGAAAGAAACCGGAATGCTGATTATCCCGACTTTCGTGCTAACGGCCATGCTGATCGGAATTTTTGTTTTTACCATTATGATCATCCTGAAACAGAAAAAATTGTCGTCGATCAAAAACGACTTCATCAACAACATGACCCACGAGCTGAAGACGCCCATTTCAACCATTTCGCTGGCCAGCCAGATGTTGCGCGACAACTCGATTTCCAACACGGCACGAACCATTGAACATGTGTCGAATGTAATTTATCAGGAAAGCAAACGTTTAAGTTTTCAGGTTGAAAAAGTATTGCAAATGGCCGTTTTCAACGAAGGCCGGCTGAAGCTGAAATTCAAGGAGATCGATTTAAACGAGATCATTCGTTCCGTAATTCTGAATTTTGAGTTGCGGGTAAAAAGCAAAAATGGTGTTCTGGAAGCTGATTTGAAAGCCACAAATGCAGAAATTAAGGGCGATGAGGTGCATATTACCAATGTATTGTTTAACTTGCTCGACAATGCAGTAAAATACAGTAAAGAGGAACCCCGGATCGTTGTCAGTACGGAGAACAGAAACGGGTTTTTGATCGTTTCGGTGAAAGATAATGGAATCGGGATTTCGAAAGAGCATGTTGACCAGATTTTTGAGCGGTTTTACCGTGTCCCGACCGGCAACGTGCACGATGTAAAAGGCTTCGGTCTGGGATTGAGTTATGTGAAGAAAATTGTAGATTCCCATCAGGGAAAAATTAAGGTTGAGAGTACACTACATAAAGGAACTAAATTCATCATTTATTTTCCTCAAAATACACGATAATATGGAAAACAAAGCAAAATTACTTTTAGCAGAAGACGACGAAAACCTGGGACTTTTACTGAAGGAATACCTTATTGCCAAAGGGTATAAAACAGAATTGTACCCCGATGGCATTGCTGCCTACAACGGGTTTATGAACCAACCTTTCGATTTGTGCATTCTCGACATTATGATGCCAAAGAAGGACGGGATCTCCCTTGCACGGGATATCCGGCTGATCAATGCCGACATTCCCATTATTTTTCTGACTGCAAAAAACTTGAAAGAAGACATTCTTGAAGGCTTTAAAATTGGGGCCGATGATTATATCACCAAGCCCTTCAGCATGGAAGAACTGATCATGCGCATCGAAGCTATTATGCGGCGTATTTCGCAGGATAATAAAAACAATGACCAGCCGATTTTTAAACTGGGCTGTTATACATTCGATGCCCGCAAACAAATTCTTGCCAATGGCGACGAACAGGTGAAACTGACCACCAAAGAGTCGGAATTACTGCGACTTCTGTGCAATAATGCAAACAAGGTTCTCGAACGCAATTTTGCCTTGAAAACCATCTGGATCGACGATAATTATTTCAATGCCCGAAGCATGGACGTGTATATTACCAAACTCCGGAAACATCTGAAAGATGAACCAACTATTGAAATAATCAATGTTCACGGGAAGGGGTACAAGCTAATTCTGTAAATTTTATATTTTTAAGGTTCATATTAATTCAATATCCAATGAAGTATTTTCCCTTTCTTGCATTGATTCTACTGGTTGTTTCATGTGCAACAGTTAAAAAAGAAGATGTTCAAATGCCTTACACCAAAGCTGACTTCGAAAAAGTTGTCAACGACAAGCAAACCACCCTGTTCATCCTAAAGAACGACAACGGGATGATAGTTACTTTGACCAACTACGGGGCCAAAATCGTTTCTGTTTATGTGCCCGGAAAAGACGGCAAAATGGAAGACGTGGTACTGGGATATAAATCAATTGACGAATATGTGAACGGCGATGCCGGACAAGGCGCTGTTGTTGGCCCGTATGCCAATCGTATTGCCGGGGCAAGTTTTGAAATCGACAGTGTAACCTATCCGTTGGAAGTAAATAATCACCAAGCATGTCTTCACTCTGGAACTCAGAGTTTCTACCGTCAGGTTTGGGATGCCAAAGAAATTGTAACCGATAAAGGCCCGGCTGTGGAAATGTTTCTGGAAAGCCCCGACGGCGCCAGTGGTTTTCCCGGCAATAAAGAGGTAAAAGTTACCTACACACTCACTGCCGCCAATGAACTGATACTTGACTACGAAGCCACTACCGATAAATCGTGTTATTTTAACCTCACCAATCATGTTTATTTCAATCTGAAAGGTGAAGGAACGGGCGACATACTCGATCATATTCTGGTCATCGATGCCGACAGTTCAACCGCAGTAGCCAACAACGAACTGATACCAACCGGAGAAATTGTCAGTATAAAAGGTACCGACATGGATTTTACCACACCTTATAAAATCGGGGAACGCATTGACTCGGAGATGGAACAACTTAAATTTGGCAGCGGTTACGATCACAATTACATCCTGAACAAGGATCAGAATGCAGGTGAACTGACTTTCTGTGCCAGTGCTTACGAAGAAACCAGCGGCCGTTATATGGAAGTATTTACAACCGAACCAGCCGTTCAGTTTTATACCGGCAACTTCCTGAAAGGGAACATTATTGGAAAACGAGGAAATAAATACGAATACAGGAACGGCTTCTGCCTCGAAACACAACATTACCCGGATTCACCGCATCATCCGAATTTTCCGAACACGCTGATACAACCAGGCGAAGTGCTGACTTCACAGACAATCTATAAATTTTCAGTAAAATAAAAATCTGAAATAAACTAAAAATCCCGGCTATGAATAATGGTCGGGATTTTTTAGTTTGTAAATTACGGATTTCACGTTTTTATGTAGTATCTTTTTCCCTGAATGAACCTGAAAAATGAATATGGAAAAAAATGAAGCCCCCGCTAAAACCATAAAATATCCTGCGTTAGTTATCGGACTCGTTATTTCTGCGGTCATTGCTTTTGGATTTGACCTGAAACCCGGCTCTCCGGCAGTTACCTATACCGCTGCAATTGCGATACTGATGGCTGTCTGGTGGGTAACCGAAGCAATCCCTATTCCGGTAACCTCTTTAATTCCGCTTGTTTTCTTTCCGTTGTTCGGGATCATGGACGGCAAAGCTGTTTCCAATTCGTACATCAATTATATTATCTTCCTGTTTATCGGAGGGTTCATAATGGCCCTTGCCATGGAAAAATGGGACCTTCACAAACGAATTGCCCTGAAAATATTGTCGGTTGTAGGAGGAAGACCCTTTACCGTTTTGTTTGGCTTTTTGTTCGCGTCCGCTTTTCTTTCCATGTGGATGTCAAATACTGCAACAGCCATGATGATGCTTCCAATCGCACTTTCAGTAGCCGGGCAGTTGGAAAAACTCCACGGTGCCGAAAATGTCCGGAAACTGAATGCCGGCATTCTGCTGGGAATTGCCTATGGTTCATCAATAGGCGGAATTGCAACCCTGGTAGGTACACCTCCAAATTTATCTTTTGTCCGGATTTTTAATATCCTTTTCCCGCAGGGACCGGAAATATCGTTCAGCGAATGGTTGGTCTTTGCCCTGCCATTATCGATAGCGATGTTTATTTCGTGTTTGCTTATTTTATTCTTCCTGTTCCGGGATAAAAAGCCGGTACAAAATTTCGGGCGAAGTTTTTTTCAGAAAGAATACCAGAAACTGGGTCCGACAACAGCAGAACAAAAGAGAGTTCTGTTCCTGTTTCTCCTTTTGGTTTTTCTATGGGTCTTCCGGGAAGATATTGAATTGGGCTCAATCCGTATGCCGGGTTGGGGCAGAATAATAAATACCTCCGGACTGATAAACGACGGCACTGTCGCAATTTTTGTTGCTTTGTTGCTGTTTATTTTTCCATCCTCGAAAAAGAACGATGCATTAATGGACTGGGACACAACAAAAAAAATTCCCTGGGGGATCGTACTGCTGTTCGGAGGCGGATTCGCTCTCGCACAAGGATTTGTCGATTCGGGTTTGTCGTTATACGTCGGCGAGCAATTGCAGGTAGCCAGTCATTTCTCTGCTACCGGTGTAGTAGCTACCTTAACGGCGGTAATGTGCGGCTTGACGGAATTTACCTCAAACACGGCCACTGCCGAAATGCTTTTGCCCATTGTCGGCGCGTTGTCGGTACAAATAAAAATGAACCCGCTGATGCTGATGTTACCTGTAACCCTGGCCGCCTCAATGGCGTTTATGTTTCCGGTTGCCACACCCCCCAATGCCATTGTCTACGGAAGCGGGAAAGTGAATATGTGGCAAATGGTAAAAGCAGGTATTTGGCTTAATCTGGTATCTATTTTTCTGATCACGCTGTTCTCAATGTTTTGGGCAGGCATTGCATTGGGGATTGATCTTTCGGTCTTTCCTGAATGGGCGGTGATACCCGTGAAGTGATATTCAGGTCTGCTGGTTATTTTGCCAAAATCTTTTTCAATACGGGAATGGCTTCTGCTGTTTTTTTATTTTGATTCAGGAAGAATGCATGTGTATAGCCAAATTTAGAATCGTCAGTCGCAGCTTCCATCGCCCGGCAACTTAACTGAATAGCTTCTTCCAGGTTCTGTTTCGAAACAATAACGCTCAGATTGCACAAAGCAGTGGCGTTTGCTTTGTTGCTTTCCAGCACCTTTTCGGAATGCTTTTCCCGATTCACTCATCTTGTTCATTTCACAGCCGTCAAAAGAGCATAGTTCAGGTTGGCGGCTTCGTTGTCGGGTTACAGAGTCAGCGCCTTTTCCAGGTATTCTTCGGCCTATACAGGGCCGCCTGTTCACGGAATACAAAAAAAATTCAGCCAGCAATTCATCTCGTTTTTATTAAAAAAATAATTTTCCCAAAGCAACTAAAAGCGGACATGATCGTCTTCTATCGTATTACAAAAAAAGATTTCAGAATTACAGAAAACAAAATTGAAAAATGATGAAACGTATTATTACACTTTACAACGAGAAGAAACGTATACAAAAACTTTTCCTTTTCTGTTGTTTGCTTCTGTCTGCCTGCGAAAAAGATGAGATGATGAACACCGGCCCTCAAACGATAAAAATTATTACTCCAAAGGAAGAGTGTTGGGTTTCTGATTCATTTTTAATGGAAGCAATTTTTGATGGACAAAAGGATTCTACACGAACCGTCGTCTGGAGCAGCTCGAATGAAAACCTTGCTACAATTGACAATTCAGGCATGATAACATTGAAAAAAGAGGGACAGGTAAAAATAGATGCTCAATCAGGTAAGTTGTCGGCTACATACAACATGACCATCAAACCGATGAATCTGCTTTACCAGACCACCGGACAAAAAGTTAATGCCATAAAATCGATGAACTGGTCGGATAGAAAAACGGAAGTCTTGCTGAATGGTACCTGGGCTTTTTCAACACCCAAAATGGCACCCGACGGGTCGGCTTTGGTTTTTGCCGATACGATCAGTTACTATGATCCCGACATTTTCGTCTATCAATTCGATCAATCGAAACGGATTCACATAGCCGGTTACGACGAGTGGGACGATCAGCCAATCTGGGACACCAATTCGAAACGGATTATTTTCCGCAGTTTCCGGGAAAATGGATTGGGATGCATTTATGAGTTTGACCTGAGCAACTCATCGCTGGTAAATTTAACACCCGACCCTGTAAATGCGGCCTGGGTCAATCTGGATCCGGCTCTGTCGCCGGATGGAAAGAAGATGGCCTTTTCAAACAACAAGAATGGGATACACGATATCTGGATTTATGATTTTGAAAGCAAAACAATGAGCGCTGTAACTGCAACCATGGAATATGAAGGTGAACCGGCCTGGTCGCCCGACAGCAAAAAGCTCGTTTTCCGGCGTGATTTCAGTTTTCATCCTAAAGCATCTGATCTGATCATCCTTGATCTGGATAAAAATACAACACAACAGTTGAGAATAGAAGGTGTTGAGCGACAACCAGCATGGTCGCCCAACGGGAAGTTCATTGTTTTTACCTATCAACCGGGAAACAGCCTGCCGGTTATCAGTTACATTGATATCGAAAAGCCGGAGGAAGTATTTATTATTGAAGGTCATTACGGGTACAGTCCTTCGTTTTATTAATGACTCACCAAATTTATTATAAGCCATTTCAGAAACAATTAAACAACACCGGGACCAGATTTTAAAGATCCGGTCTCTTTCAAACAAAAATTACATCAAGAGATATGACCAGAATTTTATTCGTTTTTTTAGTATTCGCTGCTTTTGCCTGCGAAAAAGATAATTGTGACGTGGATTGTGATGCGGCATTGATACCCACAGCAAAATTCCAGTATTCGAAATTTCGGTGTGATAACGGAATATTTCAGTGTGTTCAGTTTCAGAATGTTTCAGAAAACATAAACGGAGGTACCAAATACAACTGGACATTTGGCGACGGAGAGGGATCGAACGAGGAAAATCCAAATCACAGCTATCAACACAATGGCGAATTTAATGTGGTACTAAAAGTAACCAACTGCAACGGAACAGCATCTTTTTATACTGAAATAATTGATATCAGTACGAACTAAAAATCCGCAATTCTTAAAAACAATGACACATAAAAAAGAGGTTGTCCAAAAAGTCTGGGAATCTGCAATTCGCGTCACCCTGCCCCGAAATTTCGGGGTATTTCATGGTCTGACTATCAGAAAGATGAGATCCCGAAACAAGTTCGGGATGACTCTATTACAGACTTTTTGAACAACCTCTTTTGCTTTTATTACAAATTTTCGGGAGTAACCGGCTGCGGAACAATATTCCGAACAGGTTTTGTACTTTTTAAATAAGCAAAGATTGCTCTCATATCCTCATCGCTGATTTGCTTATAATTTTCCCAGGGCATGGGAGGCAAAAGTTTTCTTGAGTTAACAAGACCTTTATATTGTCCTTCTCGCATTGCCCTGAAAAACTGTTCTTCTGTCCAATTTCCAATTCCTGATTCATCGGACGAAATATTGGCAGCATATGAAATTCCCCACGGACCAACAGCCGCAGTTAAACTCATGTTAAAAAGCACCCAATTTGCCAACGCATCTTTACTTACTTTTCCGGATAAATCACCTTCAATATGGCCGCCAAAACTTGTGTTCGGATCAACTGACGGCCCCATTGCTGTCATGATTTTAGGACTGTGGCAATCAGCACATCCAATCGCATTTACGAGATAAGCGCCCCGTTCGATACGTTCTGTTTCTGTTGTAACCTGTTTCTCGGAAACCGCTTTTTCACTTTTCCCATTACAGGCCATTAATCCGAACAAGAATAATGAGATAATAAAACCATTTTTCATAACCTTTCATTTTTGAATTTTACTTTTAAATAATGGAACTACATTGATTCGTTCTATCTGTTTTATCTGTTTTGTAAAATATCCGGCGGGGTAAAAATTCTCCACAACACACTAATCTTCAAATAATTCATATTTTTGAAGATTACTCTTATTCGTCACAAGTTTCTTACACAACAGGCATCTATCATTTATTTTGCAGATAATAACAGTGCATGATGTGTTTTGTTGAAAGGAAAATGTTCGGGTGATTAATTTCAAATTCAGGAAATGAGCTTTTGTTTATCACAGTTTTAATGGCTGTCGATCCCGTTGATCATATACAGCGAATGTTCGATGGTTGGTAAAATTTCGCGGCAATATTCGGTGACGGCTTTCACACTTCCGGGAAGGGTATAAACCAGTGTTTGCCCAATCAACCCGGCAATGCTGCGGCTAAGCAGGGCCGCTGGTTTTTCCTGACCATATTTCATCCGGATTAGTTCCATGATGCCCGGAATCTCTTTGTTGAGCATGGGTTGTATGGTTTCCGGAGTAATATCCCTGGAACCGATACCTGTACCGCCGGTGGTAAAAATTACATCGGCTTTTTCGGCAACAGCCAATCGGATCAGATTTCTCAGTTCATCGGGATCATCGCCAATCAGATGATGAGTAAATTGCGTTTTGCGCTTCAATTCAGCAAAATATTTTTCCGTAATTGTTTTTATCTGCGGTCCGCTGAGATCGCTGTATTCACCACGGCTGGCACGGTCGCTGAGGGTGATAATATGAATATTCAGAATGCGCGGAATGTATTCCAGTTCGTCGCCTGTTTTCAGTTGTCCTCCCCTGATCACACGTGCAAAAATACCTTCTTTGGGCATCACACAGTTGCCCACTTCGCGGAAAATGGTGCAATTGTCGCCATGACATTTTTTGCCAATCTGGGTCACTTCCAGTTCAATTTGTTCGTTTCTGAAGCGATCAAGCGGTTTGGTTTCGTAAAGTAAAAGCCCTTCGGTGGTAATGTTTTCGGCGAACTCGCCAAATCCAATTTTGCGGCCTGCCTCCTGAGAAAATTTCTCAATTGATTCGGTTCCCAGCAAACTCACCTGCCGGTGCCAGTTGCCCGAATGCGCATCGCCTTCAACACCAATGTTGCTTAGCCTAATCATTCCGACCGGCTTTTTTACCGTACCCTTTTTCTCTGAGCTATTTACCGAATGAACTTTGATATTCATCGTAATTCTATTTTTTCGTTTTCTTCAATAACCGGACATCAGAAATGACCATACTTTTGTCAACCGCTTTGCACATGTCGTAAATGGTCAGAAGTGCAATATTGACGCCTGTAAGCGCTTCCATCTCAACGCCGGTTTGTCCGGTACATTTTACGGTACAAACGGCTTCAATGCCCTTTTTAACAAGGCTGCATGTTACATTTATTTTCGAGATTTGCAGCGGATGACATAAAGGGATCAGTTCGCTGGTTTTTTTTGCCGCCTGAATACCGGCAATTTCAGCAACAGTCAGCACATCACCCTTTTTTATTTTGTTTTCCTGAATCAATTCAAGGGTTTCCTTTTGCAAAAGAATTATTCCTGAAGCAGTTGCTTCGCGAATCTGATCCGGCTTTCCGGAAACATCGACCATGGATGCCCGCCCTTTTTCATCGGTGTGTGTGAGTTGTTTTTTTGATATGTCCATATTCGTTGTTTTTTCCTGTTCCATTTTCGGGAGAAACGCCTTATCCCCCAATATTATAAAACTGCCCCGACTGATTAAATGTCCCGGTTTGCGGCTTTTCGCCAATTGCCAGTTGAAGGGCTTTTTCATGTCCGAGTTCACGAATATTGAAAGCCAGATCGCTGAACAAACAGGGTTTTACATCGCCGTTGGCCAACAGGCGAACCCGGTTGCAACGGCTGCAATTACCGCCTTCTCCCCCTTCTACTTTTGAAAATTCGCCGTTCTTCAGGTTCATCTGATGAATAAACCGCAGACTGAGTTTATTCTCCCGGCAAAAATCCTTCAACTTTTGTGTGTCTTCATCCGGCTGCCCAAGCAAAACACAATTGATTTTTATCGGTCCCAGACCTGCTTTTTGTGCTGCTTTTATTCCTGCAAAAACTTTCCCAAGGTCACCGTTCCGGGTGATTTCGCAATAACGGTCGTCATCCACTGTATCCATACTGATATTAACCCGCCGCAGTCCGGATTTTTTCAGTTCCCCGGCAAATTGTTCCAGCAAAATTCCGTTGGTAGTCATCGACAGGTCTTCAATACCTTCAATGGAAGCCAGCATTGAAACTAATTCCGTAATTCCTTTTCGCACCAACGGTTCACCGCCGGTCAGCCGCACTTTGGTGATTCCTTTCGAAACTGCCAGCCGGGTAAATTGTGTTATTTCTTCGAAACTCAGAATATCGTCATGCTGCATCAGCGGAATACCCTCTTCCGGCATGCAGTAGGTGCAGCGCAGGTTGCAACGGTCGGTTACCGAAATGCGCAGATAATTGATATGCCGGTTAAAGCGGTCGTACATGAATGAAACTTCCTTTCGTTATCTCTTCCACTCCTTTTTCAATCAAAACAAATCCCAATGCCCCGTGATATGCATGAATATGTGCGGAACCATTGTACCGGATAATTTCTACTTCGTTGTTTTCAGTAAGCGAAACGGGTAAAAACTCGTCGCGGTCTGATTTTCTTCTGCGGAAATCGTGAGCCAGCGGCAACGGCAGATAAAAATGTTTTTCACTGAAATTCATCAGCCTGTTCAGAAAAACTTTGGCAAAAATTTCAAACTGGATAAACGACGAAACCGGGTTCCCCGGCAGCCCGATGATATATTTTGTTTGCCCGTCGTCATTTCTCATTGAAGCAAATGTGGTGTGTTTACCGGGTTTCACGCTTAGTTTATTGAAATGAACAGTGAAACCAAGTTGCTGAATGACCAGCGGCACATAATCGAAATCGCCCACCGAAACGCCGCCGGAAATCAGCGTCACATCGTTTTCGTGTACCGATTTTTGAATGATGCGGAAAGTTTCATCCTGCACATCGGGTACGATTCCGTAATTGCAAACCGGCAACCCCATTTTACGGACCTGTGCTTCCAGTTGCGGCCCATTCGAATTGCGTATCTGCGCCGGATTTGGTTTTCCTGAAGGAATAATCAACTCGCTCCCGGTTGAAATAATACCCACTGTCGGACGGCAATAAACAACTGGCCGGATACATCCCACTGAAGCCAGAATGGCAATATGCTGCGGTTCTATTTTTATTCCGGC
Organism: Prolixibacteraceae bacterium; assembly: GCA_003506435.1. Classification (GTDB taxonomy): domain Bacteria; phylum Bacteroidota; class Bacteroidia; order Bacteroidales; family Prolixibacteraceae; genus GWE2-42-39. The sequence continues at coordinate 22,470 of DOAQ01000009.1, read as the reverse complement.
AGCTAATACACGATCACCACTCTGCACATCTTCACCACGAACACAGATATTTGCACTGGTCTTTTCGCCTGTAAAACGGATTTTTCCATTCGGAAGCCGTTCGCTTTGTTCGACCATGAAAACCAAATCAGCGCCATCCGGCACTTTTGCCCCAGTCATTATTTTTGAGCACTGTCCGGCTCCAATCGTTTGGGTTGGCATTTTCCCGGCGGCAATAATTTCGAGCAGTTCCAGTTCTTTTCCAAGATCGTCTTTCCGGCAGGCATATCCATCCATTGCCGATTTGTTGAATGGCGGCATATCGACATCCGAAAACACATTTTCAGCAAGTATGCGGCCTTGCGAATCGAGGTAATCTAATGTTTCTACCTGCATCACCACAGTTTGTTTCGTGGCAATAGCAAGCGCTTCCTGTAAACTGATCATTGGTACCTGATTTTCCATGTTTTCTCAAAAATGATTTGTTTGGGAGAAATACTGAATCGTTTTCCATCTGAGTAAATTATCCCGTCGGCAAATGGCAAAATGCTTTCAGCCGAATTTTTTGCCGGTTCATTTTCTTTCTGAACAAACAAAAACAGCGCGGGATGAATGTATTTTGCAAGCGCTGCCGATTCGATTACAACAGGCTGCCCTTCCCCAAGAAAATGAGAGGCAAAATCAAAAGCCTCCAACAAAGTATCGTCTTCTGTCTGAATATAAATTGAGGTTTTTGCTCCGGCTTGTAAAAAGCGACTGCTGTCTTTTTCCGAATCCCGGTTTTCTTCCCTGTAAATTTTAAAGGCCGTATGATCGTTTAAAAGGACCAGTCCATCCGTGGATTCATGAAAATGCGGGGTAATTTTAACCGCCGCGACTTCCGGGAGTTGCAAATTCCGAAGGAGGTCGCAAAGGAAACTTGTTTTGCCGCAATTCCTTCCCGAACCGGCCACAATCAACGTATTTTCAAATGTCTTTCTCATAAAAATGCCCCTTTCCAAAAAATATGAAAAGGGGACATTTTGGCAATCTATCTAAGTCACATTTGAAGCCTTTGTTTTCTCCTTTCCAAGTCGGGAGGCTGTTTCGTTTCCGCATACAACCCATCGGTTAGTCCGGCATATGCGTTGCACGTAGCCGGGTAACTCGGAGTAATTTTTATGCAAATATAGAATTATCTGCATATATTAATTCAGTTCTGTGTGAAAACTTTGAAAAGGAGATATGCTATTGAGCAGGGAGCAATCTTTTGGAAAAGATCAATCCATAAGATGTACCAATTAATTTTTAGCAAACTTTTTTGTCCGGAATTTTGGGTTTCTTTATAAATTTATAAAAAAAACCACTATGAACACCAGAGCCTTGAAATTTATGCTGTGTGTAGCATTTTACTTGTTAATTGGAGTAAGTTTTTTCTCGTGCGACAATGACGATGATTCGGTGATTAGTTGGCCGAAGGGGGAATTTAATCATTCGAAAATACAACAATTGGAGGGATTTTGGGAGCAGAAACCTGCTTTGCTGACGGCTGCGAACATGTCGGTTGGTGAGTTTATTGAGTGGAGCACAGACTCGGCATGGAGCCTGGCCCAAACTGAAAGAGCGAAACTCCGGATAGTACGCGACGGAATTACAACTCCGTCCGCTTCCACATTACTCGAAAAAGTGATCACCCTTCAGGATGTGCCGGTCTATATGAATAACACCTATGGTGGTACAGTGGGCGGTTTTGTTTCAGCGGCGGCCGATATAAAAAGCCTCTCGACCATGTATGACGTGTATTATGGCACGCGCCTGGATTATCCCGGCACCAAATTCCTGCCCGATGGCGCCGGATATGCTGTGATCCGCTTTACCAGCAGCAATGTGACTCATCTTGAAATTCCTTATTGCACTGAAATGGGTGGCACTTTCGCTCATGCCTGGCCCAATACCGGTGGTGGATTTACTTCATCAACGCTTGGCGACGGTGGTTTCCCGGAATATCGGTTCGACAATTATTATGCACCCGATCAGGGGGCTGAACTTTATGAAGTGACCCCTTTGGGTAACGAGATTTTACGTGCAACATTTGAAGGTATGAAATGGGTGACCACCGAACCGGCGACAAAGAGTGCTGTGAAATGGGGAAGTTCCGTCCGCAACGGAGTGTACGGCGGTTCAGTTGAAGATTTAAGTCCGGTTATCACTTTTTCGGATGGAAGAAAACAAATACTAAATAAACAGGGAGAATATATTGATTATACCGGTGATCTTTTCTATGTATCAACTGTCGCGGAATATAAGAATTTCAGCATGCGCGTGTGGCGGTATGACGAGCAGCATTATCTACTTACAATATCTGATTTTCAGGCATTTAGCGAGCTGAACCTTGACCTCATTGAACGGGGTGTATATGGGAAGATTGTCCTGTCCGAAGAAGCCGGAAACCTGCATGAAGAAATCAGCAGGCAATGACAAAAGCGTTATTCCGGTGCGGACGCAAAGCTTATGCTTTTCAACTATTTCGTATAGAAGTGCATTTCTTCGATGTACTGCCAGGCTTTGGCAGGAACAAAATGGCGGACGTCTTTCCCTGCTTTGATGGCTTCGCGGATAAATGTTGCCGATATCTCCATAATCGGAGCATCGGTAATGTGAATGTTTTTATGAACCTCCACTGTCAGGGGATCGAATCCGGGACGCGGATAAATAATGACCGGGTAGTTCTCAATAATTTGCTCGTAGTTTTTCCATTTATGAAAATTTTCGAGGTTGTCGGAGCCCATCAGAATTGAAAACCGGTGCGCAGGAAATTCCTCCTGCAAATATGTTAATGTATCGATTGTATACGATGGTTTGGGAAGTTTAAATTCGATGCTGCTGACCCTCATGCGGAGGTCGTCGCCAATGGCTCGGTTTACCAGTTCCAGCCGCTGATAATCGTCAAGCATATTTTGCTTTTGCTTGAAGGGGCTTTGCGGGCTTACCACAAACCAAAGCTGATCAATTCCGGCAAATTCGAGCATGTAATTGGCTATAGCCAGATGTCCAATGTGAATGGGGTTAAACGTGCCAAAATACAAGCCGATCTTCATCGTCAATTTTCTTATTTTTCAAACAAAAATTCTTTTACAATCTGTTCTGCTTCAGCGAAAGCCTGTTCCAGATTTTCATTTATAATAATAACATCGAATTTGGGGGCAAACGAAAGTTCGTATTCCGCTTTTTGCACCCGTTTTTCAATTACTTCGGGCGAATCGGTCGAACGGGCAACCAGGCGTTTACGAAGTTCTTCAATCGAAGGGGGCTGGACAAAAATAGCCAGCGCTTCGTTGCCGTAAAACTTTTTAATGTTGAGACCACCAATCACATCCACATCAAAAATGACATGTTTACCGTTGTTGCGGATGCGTTCAACTTCCGATTTCAGAGTACCGTAGCGGGTCCCTGCATATACCTCTTCCCATTCAAGAAATTCGCCGGCTTCCACTTTCTTCTGAAATTCTTCCTGCGTCAGAAAATAATAGTCTTTCCCGTCGGCTTCGGTATGCCGTTTTCCACGACTGGTGGCCGAAATCGAGAATTCAAGATCGAAACCACCTGTCAGCAAATGCTTCACAATGGTGGTCTTACCTGCCCCCGACGGAGCCGAAAATATGATGAGTTTTCCTTTCATTTAGCCCCCTTCTAATTCCCCCAAAGGGGGAAAGATTTGTTTGCAATGGTTAAATGTATTATACCAACTTAATTTGCCACAGGCCAAAGTCCTTTCCCTTGGGGGAAGGATTCAGGATGGGGCTTTTACAACACATTCAGCACTTGTTCCTTGACACGTTCCAGGTTGTCTTTCATCTTTACAACAATTTTCTGAATGTTGCTTTCGTTGGCTTTCGAACCTAACGTATTGACTTCGCGACCAATTTCCTGGGCAATAAATCCAAGTTTCCTTCCCGAATCGACGCTATCTTCGTGCAAGGTTTCCAGAAAATACTGGCAATGGTTCAGCAAACGTACTTTCTCCTCGTTAATATCCAGCTTTTCTAAATAATAAATCAATTCCTGTTCAAAACGGTTTTTATCGAAATTGCCATTCAGTTGCAGTTCGTCCATGCTATCTTTAATCCGGGCCTTCACTGTTTCGATCCGTTGTCCTTCATACGGTTCAACTTCTTTCAGGAGCGACAGGATGGTTTCGATGTTACCACGGACGTCAATTTCCAGTGCATCACCTTCCTGCTCGCGGAAAACATTCACCATCTTCAGCGCGTCAATCAGTTGTTTCCTGATCACCTTCCATTCCTCTTCATCAAGTTGTTCGTAGGTCATTTTAACGGCATCGGGCAAACGAAGGATTGATTGTATGGTCAACTCGCTGATGGGAATATTCAGCTCTGCATTGATTTTTTCCATTTGCCGAAAATAACTTTTCACAATGCTTTCGTTCACCGCGGCATTGGTTTCCTCACCCAGATTTTCAATGTAAAAAGCCAGATCAACTTTTCCCCTAACCAGATATTCCGATATAAGTTTCCTGATTTCAATGTCTTTTTCACGGTACAAGGCGGGAATTCTCGTGTTTATATCGAGTTGTTTGCTGTTCAGCGATTTAATTTCAAGAGTAATTTTTTTGTTTCCAACTTCAAATTCAGCTTTTCCAAAGCCGGTCATCGATTTAATCATCTGCCTAATTTTAAATTGAGCCCAAAGTTACTATTTTATGCGTAAAAAACTGTTTTCTTTTTCTGCCTGAAAACAGAAGGCCGGACTCCCGATGAATCCGGCCTTTACAGAAAACAAATATTCAAAATCAGAAAGCAAACAATTTATTCTTCAGCGCGTGGCTGAGCGAGGGATTCGGCAACTTTCACCAGCCTCACAAATTCGCCCCGATACCCTTCTTCGTCATCACCTTTGGCATCTTTTGCAATGCGGGCAACTTCTTCATAACTGATAGTGCCTTTGTATTCCGAATTTCGGAGCAACATTCCGAAACCCGCGACTGCCGATGCAAAACGAATATTTTCTGAAGCTTTTTCAAAGACGGCGGCTTGCGGCGAAACCACTTTCTCCATCGGGAAACTTTGATTGCCTTCCAGCGCTTTGTACCGGGCTTTGATGGTCACCAATTCGTTGCTGAAATTTCTGTCCGCTTCTTTTTTCCGTTGCTGGTATTTCAGTTCGTCGATTTCCGGTACCTTTTCGACGGAACCTGCCGGAATGATTTCGTAAAGGGCAGTGACCCGGTGCCCGGCGCCCATTTCACCTGCATCTTTTTTGTCGTCTTTGAAATCTTCATCGTTTAGTAAACGATTTTCGTAACCGATCAGCCGGTAGGCTTTCACATATTGCGGATTGAATTCAAGTTGCAGCTTCACATCTTTGGCAACAGTAAACAAAGTGCCGCCAAATTCTTTTACAAATACTTTTCGTGCTTCCAGAATATTATCGATGTAAGCATAGTTGCCGTTTCCTTTATCGGCGATGGTCTCCATTTTGTCGTCCTTGTAATTGCCCATCCCGAAACCCAAAACGGTCATAAAAATTCCTGATTCGCGTTCTTTTTCAACCAGACGTTCCATTTCCGAAGTGCTCGAAACGCCCACATTGAAATCGCCGTCGGTAGCCAGAATGATTCGGTTGTTGCCACCCTCCGTAAAGTTTTCACGGGCCGTTTTGTATGCCAGCCGTAATCCTTCGCCACCTGCCGTAGAGCCGCCTGCATCCAGCTTTTCAATGGATTCCATAATTTTTTGTTTCTGATTGCCGGGCGTTGATTCCAAAACCAGTCCGGCGGCGCCTGCATATACCACAATGGCCACGCGGTCGTTCGGTCGCAGTTCGTTTACCAGCATTTGCATGGCCGATTTCACCAGCGGTAATTTATTGGGAGCGTTCATTGATCCGGAAACATCGAGAAGAAAAACCAGGTTCGACGGCGGCAAACTTTCCTTTTCAATTTCTTTTGCCTGAAGCGCGACCAAAAGCAACTGGTGATTGCTGTTCCACGGACAGCTTGTCAACTCCGAATTGATTGAAAACGGTTCCTTTTTCCCCGGCTTATTATAATTATAACTGAAATAGTTGATCATTTCCTCGATGCGTACCGCATCCATCGGCGGCATCTGCCCCATGTTCAGGAACCGGCGAACATTTGAATACGAAGCATTGTCCACATCAATTGAAAAAGTAGAAAGCGGATTTGCAAACACATCTTTGTAGCCGTTTTCGGTGATGGCAGCGTAGTTTTCGGTGTTCCAGTCAGGGGTACGCATTCCTTCAGCCATATAACTTTGTTTGGCAAAACTGAAATTTTTTCCACGGTTTGCAGCCATTGAAACAGCTCCGGTCATCGCCGATTTCTGCTGAGAGCCATAACCCACAACAACACATTCAGAAAGTTCAACTTCTGAATCAACGATTTCCAGAGCGCTCGGGAAAAGCGTAATATTGATCAGTGCATTTCCGTTCACTGCAACGGTTTTCTCCTGAAATCCGGCAAAAGTAAAAATCAGATGAGCAGTTCGTTCAGCAAGGATTTTATACTCTCCAGCCTGATCTGTGACCGTGTATTTCCCATTTTCCTGAACGGTGACCGTTACACCCGGAATTGCATTACCGGAAGGGTCGGAAACTTTTCCGCTGACCCAAATTGAATTGGTTGCCCGGACATTGAGCAGAATGCCCAAAAAGAAGATTGATACAATTGCTAATTTTTTCATGACAAAAGTTTTTTTGATTGAACGTTTTGCCAATAGGATGCAAAGCCAAAACAGATTCCATAAAAATTTTCAGTTTTTTTTGAAATTGCTGTACATTTATCCAAAATCAATATTCTCCTTTTGTTCCTGAAATCAAAAAATAGCGCCGAGCCGGACGACCGGGAATTATTGCTTCAGTATAAAACGAAAAACAATGCTGACGCACTGGGTTATTTGTATTCGCGCTACGTGACGCTGGTTTACGGTTTGTGCCTGAAATACCTCGACGACCGTGAAAAATCGAAGGATGCCGTAATGCAGATTTTTGAACTGCTGGCTGTTGAACTACATCGTCACGATATTCAGAATTTTAAAAGCTGGCTATATGTTTTCAGTAAAAATTATTGCCTGATGGAACTTCGCAAAGAAAAATCGCTTCACAAGCGGGAAGAATTGTGGCTGGCCGATCAGGAAGAATTTATGGAAAAAACGGACGATTTGCATCCTATTGACAGCAATGAGAATTTGCAACTGAACTCGGCGCTAAAAAATTGTATTGAAAAACTGAAGGACGAACAGCAACGGTGCGTGCATCTGTTTTATTTTGAAAACCACAGTTACCGGGATATTTCGGATGAAACGGGATGGGACGATAAAAAAGTAAAGAGCCTCTTGCAAAACGGGAAAAGAAATTTGAAAATTTGTTTGGAGAACAAGCATGACCGATAAAAGAACATACGAACAGGAAGAGCAAATCAGGCGTTACGTGCAAAACGAAATGACCGGCCCGGAACGTAATGCGTTTGAACGGGCAATGCAGAAAGACCCGTTCCTTGCAGAAGCGGTGGAAGGTCTGTCTGCTTTTTCGTCCGAAGAAATTTTTACCGACATCGCCGGACTGAAAACCAAAATACAAACCCGCGAAAGCAGTAACCGGAAATACATCTGGTACGCGGCCGCCTCGGTTTTGCTAATCGTCATTTCCACGATATTCCTTTTCAACCCGGAAGAAAAAACCAACCCGGTACTCACTGAAAATGTGCAAAAACAAGAAATTACCGCTCCAAAGGAAATTCTCCCGGAGCCTCATGGTTTGCAAAAAAATGAAACAGAGCAGGCGCAAAAAACCGTTCCCGAAAAGCGTATAAAAATTGTAGAGGAGGAACTTGAAATAACAGATTCTGAAGTTGGGGTGGTGCCGATTGCAATGAACAGCACACAGAGTTCTTTAAATCCGGACCATGCAGAACAAGCGAAGCAAAAAAGATCGTTTGATGTAACAGAAGCATTGAAGACGACAAAAACAGACCGTGCCATGAAGATGGTATTAGCGGAAGCCTCTGACCAACCCGATTCGGCCCGGGAAAAACCATTGGCACAGGCCGTCCCGATAACAGAACAGGCAACGGCTCCGGTTGCCAATGAGCCTGCATTCTTTATTGCTGATCAAAAAGCCGATACGGCGTTGGATGAAGTGGTGGTGGTCGGTTATGGCAGTCAACAAAAGAAATCACTGACAGGATCTGTCTCTGTTTCTGAAACTCAGCAAAGAACCGACGGAAAAGCTATTCCACACAATGGTTGGGAGGCATACAACGAATATCTTTCCAATGAACTTCAACATCCCGGCATCGGTTCACCGAAAGAAAAAGTAGTGGTACGCCTGTCGTTTGTGGTGGATGAAACCGGGAAACCTGGCTCGTTCAAAATTCTGCACAGTACAAATGAAAAATATAATCAACCTGCCATTGAAATTATTGAGGATGGCCCGCAGTGGCTCCCCGCAGTGAAAAATTCAATACCTGAAAGCGAAACAGTGAAATTGCGGCTGGTATTTCCGGCGGCAAACCAATAACGGACATGGTTACTTGCAAAGGGTGCCGAAGTTTTTAACTTCGGTTAAAGCAGGAGCTTGTTCCCTCTACTTTCTTTCGTTTGAGCTTAACGGTAACTAAGAGAGGTTGGAAGTAAATTTTATTAATCCCCGCCATTCAAAGCGAATAGGTCATTTGTTTTACCAGAACCAGCACCTGCTATAACACGAACATAACCTTCAGTCGTTGGAACAAATCGAAGTTGCTTTTCGTTAAGATTCTCTGATATTCTGTCAATTATATTCATTGTTCTACCCCACAGCCGTTGTCGATTTTAAATTATCACTGCCAAATATGTTTTTACATCATGAATCAATTCGATAATTTCTTGGTTGAATTGAAATGAGAAATGAGTGCTATTAGAAACTTTTTTCGCGATGATTAAATCCTCATCTTTCAAGTTTTTTATTCTATCTATTTTTAATGCAATTTCCCTGTTCGAGAGTTTATCTGTGATAATGGATTGGAAAAGATAATAAATGTCCGAATATTCTACTTTGTGTCTGAAATAAGTCGTAGTAGATTTTTTTTCCTCTCTAATAGATTTAAACTCATTTATATCTAATTCAATAATCGGTAGTAATATAGCCTTGTCCGTTTTTAATTTCCTAATTTGAGAATTTTCATTCCATGTTTTTACCTTGTCAAATACGACAAACAAAGAGGAGAGTAACGAAATTATTATTGCGGCTAGGCTTATTACCCAATTGTTCGACTTCATAAAGTCAAAAACTGAAAGAATTATGAGTTTTGTAGTCATTTCTATTTTAATAATTGCGTACACTATTATCTTTGAATGGTATAACCATGTATGAATTGATGCGAACTGCGAGGTAAAACGCCTCATACACAGCACGAAAACCGTACTTAATTATCGCGATGTTGCCCACAGTTGTTATTTGTTCAAAATCTTTACTATCTCCTCAATAAACCTTTGAGAAACAGGATATAACCGAAGAACCGTTTCTTCATCGTAATCGTAGAAATCGTTATAATCCCCTTTATGCCTTTTTTCAAATAGCTCTGTAAAGTGCCTGGCTAAATCCCTGTCAATCTTGCCGGTTTTAACAAAGTTCTCTCCAAATTTCTGACGGACACCCGAATGACTCGAAACCTCACACTTATCTTTTGCTAACAAAGCGCTAACGGCATAAAAACAAGCATAATACATTCTGTTTATTGCCGTGTTCCAGAATTTGTTTTCGATATGAACCCGAACCTCATCTATGGCCTCTTTTGCACGCTTAATCCTATATTTTATATAGTCTTCTGATGTATAGTCTGTCATAGGAGCTTTCCCTCCCTCATTACATTTTGATAGAAAGGCGTAACCTTATATTTTGAATTCCATTCTTTCTCTGTGTAAATCATTGGACTGATTATCTCTCCGGTATCGAATTCAAGGTCGTAAAGCGGATAAGTTATTTCTCGTTCATCCTCTGGCGAAATTTTATCTTTATTGAGCAAAATCAACAGGTCCCAATCGGAATCATCTTTTGCAGTGCCACGTGAACGTGACCCATATAGATAAATTTTTGCCAAAGGCTCTTTTCCTTTGACAATTCTCTTAATCTGTTTTAATATTTTAACCTCAGTCATTTTCATACTCCAAATATAAACAAAAGCTTTTTCATCGGGAAACCTACACGAACTTCAATTCTACAATGCTGGTAACGACTGGTTCGAGTTTTCGAAGCCGATCTCGGAGATCATCAGTGTCTTGCCGGACTCCGCTCCTCGTTTGAGTGTAACGTTAACGAGAAGGGTTCCGTTCCTCTAGTCTGTAACGACACCATACAAGGAAAGTAAAGGCATAAAATCAATAGAAATGGCACCTGAGAAAGTTTTCAAACCCGTGTAACCGGGGTGAATAAATTTTTTGAAATTTAATTGCACTGTTTTTTACTGACACAGGAACAAAAATAGGTCCTCGTCAAACGCAATCTGCAACCCAATTACTCATCATTTGAGCTTTAATAGTAACGGGGAAAGGTTGACACGGGTGCGCGCCCCGATTTCGGAGTTAACTGCGATTAGAACAGGAGATTGATCCCGAAACGGGACTCCTCACCCGGCAATTACCCCCGAACCTATCAATTCGTCGCCATCGTACCAGGCAGCAAACTGGCCGGAAGTAACCCCGCGCTGCTCGTTGTCGAAAAGCATATAGATACCTTCTTCGCGCTGATAAAGCGTTGCTTTTTCGAGCGGCTGGCGGTAGCGGATACGCACTTCGTAGCAGCGTTCGTCGCCGGGCTGCATCTGCAAATCGGTGCGAATCCAGTGGGTTTCTTCAGCAGGGATAAATAATCCGGGGCGGAACAATCCGGGATGTTCGGTGCCTTCACCCACGTAAATAATATTGCGTGTAACATCGGTTCCCAATATAAAAAGTGGCTCCTGATGGCCTCCAATATTCAGGCCTTTACGCTGCCCGACGGTGTAAAAATGCGCGCCCCGGTGTTCACCGATCACTATTCCGTTCCAGGGTTTGTACGGATAGGCAAAACACAGCTTTTTGAAATTGTCGGTGGTGTGCTCCACCTGTTTTTTTCGGGCCATAAATTCAGCCTGAACTTCAATCACGTTGCCGGTTTTTGGTTCCAGTTGCTGCTGCAAAAAAGTGGGCAAATCGACTTTTCCGACAAAACAAATTCCCTGCGAATCTTTGCGATCGGCCGTGGGCAATTGCAGTTCGGCGGCAATCCTGCGCACCTCTGGTTTTTCAAGATGGCCAATCGGAAACAGCGCCTTTGCGAGTTGTTGCTGATTCAGTTGACACAGAAAATAGCTTTGGTCTTTGTTGTTATCAGTTCCGGCCAAAAGCCGGTAGATCGTTTGTCCGTCTTTCGTAAATTCCTCTTTGCGGCAATAATGACCGGTAGCCACGTAGTCGGCGCCATATTTCAGGCATTCATCCAGAAAAATATCAAATTTAATTTCGCGGTTGCAAAGCACATCGGGGTTAGGCGTGCGCCCCTTGCGGTATTCGTCGAACATGTAATCGACCACCCGCTTTTTGTAATCTTTGCTGAGATCGACAATATGAAAAGGCATGTCGAGTTTTTTGGCTACCATTTCGGCAATCAAGGCATCGTCTTCCCATGTGCAACTGCCCGTAAGCGAGCCGGTACGGTCGTGCCAGTTCACCATAAACAAAGCCGTCACATCGTAGCCCTGCTGCTTCAGCAGGTACGCAGCAACGCTCGAATCAACGCCTCCAGACAAACCAATGACTACCTTTTTCATTCCCGATAAATTTTCAGGGCAAAAGTATAGAATTTAAATAAAAACAACACAACTCTGTTTCATGGGTGTCCGATTGAAACAGGAGATTAAAAATCTCCTCACCCGGGAAATCTCCTCACTCTATGCTTCGTCATTGGCAATAACCCCCAACAGAGTTTTCAGGTTGATCAGTCGGGTGGCAAAGGCAAAACCCAGACTGGCGATAATCATCAGCGAATAACCGGCCAGCCAACTGGTAAAATATAAACTCAGTTTGCCAACTACAATGGTGAAGACAATAAACAATCCCAGCTTTGCAAGAAGTTTGTAATTGATTTTTAGTTTAAAAACAGAAACGGCAATCAGCACCTGACTCAAGGCCGTGAAACCTTGGGTTACCAGGCTCGACCAGGCGGAACCCAGCGCTTTTATTTCAGGAATTAAAATGAGATTGAGCCCAATATTAATCACCATTCCGGCAAAAGCCATGATGTTGAGTTGCTTTAAACTGCCGTTGGCGGTAAGTAACGTACCAAAAATATAGGTGATTGAAATGGAAACAAAACTGATCATCAGCAAGGCGAAAATGGGCGACGACGATTCGATGTTCTCACGGTATATCAGCGTCATTATTTCCTTTTCATAGAAATTGGAAGAAATGCCGATGATAACAGCCGGAACGATGATGAGCAAAAATGAAAGTTTCAGCATTTGCGAAATGTCCTGTTTTTGTTTGATCATCTTAGCAAAAATGGGCAGCAGCAATCCGGCAAAAAGATAGCCAAACATAGTTGCAGCTTCGAGGAGGCGAAAAGCGTTGGCATAAATTCCGGCCTGCTCTTTCCCATCGGGCAGCAGGCGTTCGATCATTACCGAATCGATGCGATTGTAAAACGACATCAGCAATATTAAAAGCGCGTACGGGTAACTTTGCCGGAGTAGCACCCGGAAAAAACGCGGGTCGAATTTAATGCGGATTCTGCCTGATTTTGCCAGCACTACCCCGAATGAAATCAGCATAGCCAGTGCATAAGCGGCCGTTTGCGCGTACACAAACCATTCGATACGAAATTCTCCACCGGTTACGTTAGTGAACAACAAGACACTGCAAATGATGATCACCAGAAAACGGTCGAGTACCGATAAAAGGCTGTCGGTCCGAAATAGCTGCAACCCGCTGATATTTGATCGCAGATACAAGGTAAACGAGATCATAAACTGGTTGGCGATCAGGAAAAACAGGATATGAAACTGAAGCCGGTCGTATCCGACAATCCAGGCGAGCAAAAGACAAACAATCGCGTAAAAGATTGACAGCAGAAATTTCAGGCCCACAATATTGCTGAGGTATTTTCGCAGCATGTGCCCGTGTTGGGCAATATTTCGGTTGTTGAAATTAGTCAGGCCCAGGTCGAGCAGGATGTTCAGGATCATCGAGAAACTGAGCAGCGATCCGTAGAAACCATAACCGGCAGCGCCAACCGCATTTTGAATAGGAATGTCGATACCGAAAATCCAGAAAGGTTTGATCAAAACATTCAGGAGAATCAGCAGGATGAGATTGGTGACAAACTTCCGTTTCAAGGCCTGGTCTTTGCGGTTATCGTTAATTAATGTTGACCAAATGTAAGAATTTTTTATTCAGACTTTGTACATTTGGGCTAAATCATCAACGTGCATGAACCAATGAATATTGCTGTCAATACCCGTTTATTACTGAAAGGAAAACTGGAAGGGATCGGCTTTTTTACGAAGGAAACGCTTGCGCGTATCACCCGCGCCCACCCCGGGCACCAGTTCATCTTTATTTTCGACCGGCCATACAGCGATGAATTCATTTTTTCTGACAATATCACCCCGGTGATTGTTTCGCCACCTACGCGGCACCCCTTCCTTTGGATCATCTGGTTCGAATTGCGGATTCCGGCCATCCTGAAAAAATACAAAGCCGACCTGTTTTTTTCGCCCGACGGTTATTTGTCGCTGAATACCAAAGTACCGCAAATAGCGGCCATTCACGACCTCAACTTTGTACACCGCCCGAACGATTTGCCCTGGCTGAAGGCGAAATATTATAATTTTTTCTTTCCGCGTTTTGCACGGCGAGCCCGGCGAATTGTTACGGTTTCGAATTATTCGAAGGACGACATTGTGCATTCGTATAAAATTAATCCTGATAAAATCGATGTGGCTTACAACGGCATCAACAGCCTGTATGTGCCTGTTTCGGAAGATGAAAAACTAGTCGTCAGACAAAAATATACCGACGGATGCGAATACTTTTTGTTTATCGGTTCGCTGCACCCGCGTAAAAATATTTGTGGCTTGCTGCGCGCATACGATGCGTTCCGAAACGCCACGAAGACCAATATGAAACTTGTGATTGCCGGTGGCGAACTATTTAAAACCGGCAATATTGAAAAAACCTTTCGCCGGATGCGCCATAAAAGCGATGTTATATTTACCGGGCGTATTTCGTCGGAAGAGCTGCACCTTGTGCTGGGCGCTGCCCTTTGCCTGACGTTCGTCCCGTTTTTCGAAGGTTTCGGAATTCCCGTGGTGGAAGCGATGAGCGCCGGGGTGCCTGTAATTTCTTCCAACACAACATCATTGCCCGAAGTGGGCGGCAATGCTGTTGTGTACGTTGATCCTTCCTTTCCGGAGGAGATAAAAGATGCCATGATGCGTATTGCACAGGACAAAAACTTGCGCGACGAACTGATTGAAAAAGGTTTCCGGCAGAAAGAAAAATTTAGTTGGGACAAAACGGCGGAAGTGGTTTGGGCGGCGATACAAAAGGAAAGCCCCATCTCCCCCGAGGCTTCCCCAAAGGGCAAGGGCGATTAGCCTGTAATTAGTAATTTGTGATAAAATATTGAATCAACGCACCTGATCTTTCCCCCTTTGGGGGAATAAGAAGGGGGCTTTTAGTTTTAAATAATGAAAATAAAGCTCTTACCATATCTCGAAGAAGGCCGCATGGAAGCTGGCTGCGACGAGGCAGGCCGCGGTTGTTTGGCCGGGCCGGTGTTTGCGGCAGCCGTTATTTTGCCTTCTGATTTTGAAAGCGATTTACTGAATGATTCGAAGCAACTGACCGAGAAACAACGCTATCAGCTTCGGCCTGTTATCGAGAAAGAGGCGCTTGCTTTTGCAGTAGGTATTGTCAGCAACGAAGAAGTTGACCAGATCAACATTTTGAATGCCTCGTTTCTGGCGATGCACCGCGCTATTGCAGCGTTGAAAATAAAACCCGTTCATTTGCTGATTGACGGCAACCGATTCAAAAAATATCCTGAAATCGGGCATACCTGTGTGGTGAAAGGCGACGGGAAATATTATTCGATTGCCGCCGCGTCGGTGCTTGCAAAAACCTATCGCGACGATTTTATGGACCGCATTGCTGAAGAATTTCCACATTATCAATGGCAGAAAAATAAAGGCTACCCCACACAGGCGCATCGCGATGCAATTCAGGTGCACGGCATTTGCAGCTATCACCGGAAAACGTTCCGCCTGCTGCCCGACCAGTTGAAACTCGATTTTTAAAAAAGAATGCGGTTAAAAGCCGCAACACCCTGTTTATAAAAAAGCGGAAATTGTTTGCTGAAGTTTTTGTTTCTCAATCGGCTTTGAAATATAGGCCACACAGCCTGCTCGAAGACATTTGGTTTCGTCGCCTGCCATGGCATGGGCTGTTTGAGCTACAACCGGAATATCGGGATAAAGTTTCAGAATTTCGCGGGTCGCTGCGTAACCATCCATTCCCGGCATCTGGATATCCATTAGAATGAGGTCGATTTTTTCGGCCCAATTGCATATTTCAATTGCTTCATTGCCCGATTCGGCAGTAATTATTTTTGCTTTGCAGTCGCCCAGAATTTCATTCATGTATGTCAGCACATCTTTGTTATCATCGACAATGAGGATGGTTTTTCCAGCCCATTTTATGGGTTCTGTTTTTGGTTCGGGAGTTTTCACTATCGCTGCTTTTTCCGAGAAATCGAGCTTCAGTTTAAAATAGAAAATGCTGCCCACTCCTTTTTCCGATTCCAGCCAGATTTTTCCGCCCATCAGTTGAGTCAGCTTGCTGCAAATAGCCAGACCCAAGCCGGTTCCGCCATACTGCCGGGTCATTGTATCATCTTCCTGGCGGAATGGTTCGAATATAATTTTCTGCT
Organism: Prolixibacteraceae bacterium; assembly: GCA_003506435.1. GTDB lineage: Bacteria > Bacteroidota > Bacteroidia > Bacteroidales > Prolixibacteraceae > GWE2-42-39. The sequence goes on along the minus strand of DOAQ01000009.1, from coordinate 6,528 downwards.
TTTCAGGAAGAATCCCGATCCCGGTATCTTTTACAAAAAACAAAAAGTCTTTTCCTGAAAAACGATACCCGAATTCGATACTGCCAACACTGGTAAATTTTATTGCATTGCTAAGCAGATTATTGAATAACTGCGCCAGCCGGAACCGGTCGGCAACAATAAACGACTGCTCCCGTTTCAGTCCTTTCGACAAATATAACTTTACATTGCGCTCTTCATAGTTATTGATCTCATTACTGAAAATCTGGAATATCTCATCCAGCAAATCGTTCAGGTTCAGATGTTCGTTATGGATTTTCAACTGGTCGCTTTCAATCTTTGCAATGTCAATAATATCCGAAATCAGGGAAAGCAGTTGCTGTGAATTGCGTTCAATGATGTCTGAATACATTTTCCGCTTATTATCGACTACATCAGGGTTCGAGAGTAGTTTCGAAAATCCGATAATCCCGTTCAGCGGGGTCCTGATTTCGTGCGACATGTTGGCGAGGAATGCCGATTTCAGCCGGTCGCTTTCTTCGGCTTTCAGCCGGGCCAGTATAAGTTCCCTCTCAATTTTTTTCAGTTTTGTAATGTCCCGGTTGATGCTTAGAATACCGTCAATTCTCCCCTTTTCATCTTTTAACAAAGTGAGCTTGCTGTACATGTACAGGTAGTATCCTTTTTTATGCCTGACCCTGTATTCGTATGCAGCATGCCCTTTTTCCTGCACTTCCCTGATTGCATCCTGATATTTTACGTGGTCGTTTTCATGGATGTAATCGAGATAGGGCAAAGACAAATATTCCTCCTGGTCCATGCCCAGACTTTGGAAGAAATGACTGTTTCCGTAAATCAGTTTGCCTTCCCTATCGAACACCCCAATCCGGTCGTTGGCCGATTCAATCAGGGTCTGGTGCTTGAGTTCGCTTTTTATTAGTTGCTTTTGGGCCAGTACTTCATTGCTTACATCCATCATCACCCCATAAATCTGGGTAACTTTATTGTTCCTGTCACGGATCAATTGCGCGCGTTCCCTCACCCAAAAGGTTTCCTTCAGATCATTGGTCAACCGGTATTCCGTAACAATCAGGTTTTTTTCTTCCTGTAAATCGGAATGTGAATGATTGAATTTTAGCAAATCGTCAGTATGGATATATTTTCGAAGACCGATGAAACTATCATCAAAATCCCCTGGGCTGATATTAAACAAATTCTCAAACTGTTTGCTGAAATAAACTTTTGGTTCCGCCTCCAACAGGTTGACATGAAAGACCGCCACGGGCAGATTCTCAATCAGCTTTGAATACTTCACTTCCGAATCGGCCAGTTTTTCCTCCGTATTTCTCAAGGTTGAAACATCGTCGAAGAGCAAAAAAATGAATACGTTTTTTTGTATTTCCCAGCGTTTTGCAATTATTCCCACCCAAAAGAATTGCCCGTTTTCATTTTTAAACCGTTTTTCGGTTTTCAACGTTTCCTTTTCCCCGGTAATCAATTGCTCAAGCAGGTTTTTACACGAAGTCCAGTCATCCGGACAAATGAATTGCAAAAAAGAATCTCCTTTTTCAAGTTTTTCCGAATTCATGTACAAACCGGTAAAGGACCGGGTGCAGGCATGTACCCTAAAATCCTTGTCAATCAATACAACAGCCTTCTCCAGACTGTTAAAGAAGTCAAGTTTTTCCTTGATTATAAATTCTGTTTCAGCAAATTCCTTCATTCTCCAATTTTTGCTTATTCAATTTACCACAATATTCAGTCATTTCCAACAACTGAAAATCAGGTAGATAATACATATCAAGCGATAGGTCAAAAAAGAATACCTGTCTTACAGGAAACGCAAGGAATGCAGGAAGGTTTATGTTTTTGGAAATTAATTTCTCATAAACTTCTGGTATTTGTCACTTTTTTAGCAATTGGCTTTTTCTTACTTTGCAAACGAATAAAATCATTCAGCCATGTACGGAAAAATAAAAGAAGATTTGCAGCAAACTCTTGCAGGACTAAAAGAACAGGGACTTTATAAAACCGAACGGATCATCACCTCATCGCAGAGTTCGCAGATTTCGGTGTCGACCGGGCAAACTGTGCTTAACTTTTGCGCCAACAATTACCTGGGGCTGGCCAATCACCCCGAAGTGATACAAGCAGCGCAGAATGTAATGAACCAATGGGGTTTCGGACTTTCGTCGGTGCGTTTTATTTGCGGCACACAGCAAATTCACAAGGAACTGGAACAAAAAACATCGGAATTTCTGGGAACTGAAGATACGATCCTGTATTGTGCAGCCTTCGATGCCAACGGCGGTGTTTTCGAACCGTTGCTGGGCGACGACAGCATGATCATTTCCGACGAATTGAACCATGCTTCCATCATCGACGGGGTACGCTTGTGCAAGGCGCAACGCCTCCGTTACAAACATTCCGATATGAGTGAACTGGAACAATGCCTGAACGAATCGCAGGGTTTAAAATACCGTCTCGTTGTTACCGACGGCGTTTTTTCAATGGACGGCGACCTGGCCCGGCTTCCTGAAATTGTTGAACTGGCTGAAAAATACGATGCGCTGGTGATGGTCGACGATTCGCACGCTACCGGCTACATTGGCCCAACCGGCCGAGGTACTGCCGAACATTTCGGACTGATGGGTAAAATCGACATTATCACCACCACCTTTGGCAAAGCGCTGGGGGGCGGAAACGGAGGTTGCACTTCGGGACGAAAAGAAATTATTGAAATGCTGCGCCAGCGTTCGCGCCCGTATCTTTTCTCGAACACTCTGGCCCCGGCAACGGTTGGCGCAACGCTTAAAGTTCTCGATATGCTGGGCAAATCATCCGAACTTCAGAACCGGACCATGACCAATGCCCGCTATTTCCGCGGCAAAATGGAAGCCGCCGGGTTCGACCTGGTAAAAGGCACAACAGCAATTGTTCCGGTAATGATTTACGATGCGCCACTGGCCGTTAAATTTGCCGACGAACTGCTGAAAGAAGGAATTTACGTGATCGGCTTTGTATTTCCGGTAGTCCCAAAAGGAAGAGCGCGCATCCGCGTTCAACTGTCGGCAGCCCACACTACGGAACAAATCGACCGGGCTGTTGAAGCGTTTATAAAAGTTGGAAAGAAACTGGCAATTATCAGTTGATAACAGAAAAGTCTGTTGTGTATCTGTATCAAACAGACAAAAACGAAGAGGCCGTCCGGAAAGTCAGTTTCACATGAACTGTTCAGGAAAGCCTCTTCGTTTTTTAGCGCTTATTGTTATTTATAAAGTTCCCGGATGTCCTCCGGATACCTTTTTACTGCGCTCGATCGATTGCAAGGCGAGATAATTATCGCCGAATTTTTTGAGGTTTTCCATTTCAACGTCAAACTGGTCGTAATGGCGTTCTTCGTCTTCAACAAGCGTCTCGAAAATCTTTTTAGTGGCCGAATCAGCATTCTGAGAACATTCGTTGGCCCACAGGTTGTAGGCATTGGCGCTACTTTCTTCCATTTTGCCTGCCATAACAAGCATTTCGCGAACATCGTGAATTTTTTTCACGCCTTCGGAAGCAACCATTTCCACTTCTCCTTTCAGAAATAAAATACGTTCAGCAAGAATTTCAATATGCATCATTTCCTGGATGGCGGTTGTTTTAAACAGGGTGGCCAGCAAGTCGTAACCCTGGTCATCGCAAAGAAAATGGAAATACATGTACTGATGTACGGCCGACAGTTCGTCGGAAATTGCTTTGTTAAGCAATTGGATACTTTTCTCTTTCATTTTCAGTTTTTTATAAATGGTTAATAAATGACGTTTTAAATCACTTCTAAAAATACACAGAATTTAAAAGGAAAAGAAAAGTATATCAGGGCCAACCGAAACAAATTTAACTTTTTCTTTTCCGTTGTTCGACCATTCCCACAATATGGGGATTAAAACAGGATGGATTCATAACTTCCGGCGATTGACCGTCAATAGTTGTTTGCCGACATTTGAAATTTTTGAACGAAGAGGATTCCCGCATGAAACTCAACATCCGGGGATTTTATCTGTTAATTCATTAAAGTGCCTTATCTCTCATGAGTTCAATCTATAAAAAGTCCCGCATTTCGTCCGACAATTTAAAATATCTCCTTTATTTTACAGAAAAAGAACTACGTATGAACCATACAGATGAATTCCGGATTGAAGGAAATTTCCGAATGGCCGATGTCATTAACGCGAATGAACGTTTGCTTCTGATCATCGAACGGTTCGGAATTTCACTTGGGTTCGGGGATAAAACAATTTTTGAGATTTGCAGGGAACACCAGCTCGATCCGTTGCTGGTACTGGTAGTGATGAACGTGTTCAACAGTCATTCGTTCCCGGCACAGGGGTTTTTGTCGGTAAACATGCTGCCCGGCCTGATCAGTTACCTGAAAAACGGACACCGGTATTACCTGAAGGAGAAACTTCCTTTTATCGGCGAATTGATTGACCGTTTCATTGAAAATACCGACAACCCCGACACGAAGTTGCTGAAATCGTTTTTCAGGGAATATGCCCGGGAAGTAAGCGAGCACATGTCGCTTGAGGAAACAACCGTTTTCCCGTACATCCTGGCATTGTACAATTATTCGGAGAACGGGGAGCCTCCCAGTGAACTGATGAATTACCGCATCGACGAATTTGTGGAGCACCATTCAGACATTGAGGAAAAACTGGACGACCTGATGCACCTTCTGATCAAACATTTTCCTCCTACCAAAGACCGCTTTTACCGGAACATGATTTTGCTGGAACTGTTCAACCTGCAATACGATTTAAACGACCACAGCGGCATTGAAAACCGGATTCTGGCTCCGCTTGTACGTCAACTGGAAGAAAAGGCAGGGAAAAATGAGTAAAAAGAAAATCTATATCGTCGACCAGTCGGAAATTATACGCAGGGGAATCGGCGCTATTCTTCGCAGCCGTTCGTATCAGTACGAAATTATCGATTCCATTGATTCGTCCGACATACAGGATTGCCTGAGATCGCAATGCCCGGCCATTCTGCTGGTGAACCCACAAGGGTATGTAGGAAATAAAGGCGAGCGGCTGAAAGCCCTCCGTCAGAAAGCCATTAATTTTGGGTTTAAACTGGTGGCCGTAGTGTATGCCTATTTCGACGAACAGGTACTGTCACTTTTCGACGATGTTATCTACATCAACGACGATGAAGCCAAAATATTTTCGAAGCTCGAAAAGCTAACCGATCCGGAACTGAGCCCTTTTGTTCCGGAAGAAACCAGTCCGCTGTCGCAGCGCGAACTCGACGTAATCCGCCTCGTTGCCCTGGGGCACAGCAACCGCGATATTGCCGAAGAATTATTTATCAGCATCCATACCGTTATTTCGCACCGGAAAAACATTACGGCCAAACTGGGCATTAAATCGGCTTCGGGACTTACCATTTATGCCGTTATCAATAAACTCATCAGTTCGGGCGATTTTGATAAGACGGTTTGAGTTTGTCCCGGAAGAAAATTCATGGAAAAAATTAATAACTCCAAAGGAGTTTAATCTTCATCACCTCCGGCGAAACCGGAGGATACAGGATAGCAGGTAGGTTCAGCTCCGATGTGGGTTGAACATTTTTTACAAGACATCAAAGTTCATCAATTAAACAATATTGCAAAATATCTTCGGGACTACCGATTAATTCATCCGTATTAACCAAACTTAAAACAAATTTTCCATTTTTAAAATACAATTGATAGACTCTTATATGGCTGCCTTTAAGCAAATTTATTATGGCACATTTATAATTTTCGTTGAATTCTATCCCTAAGACCACAGCGATTAATGCTTGATTGATATTTTCCAAAAAACATAAGCCATTTCCGTTATTCGAGCTATCATTAGAAATAACAACATATCGATATTCTGATTCTTCTCTCCAATCTCTATTTTTCTTGAACAATACATCTTTTGCATTCCTCAAAAAAAATTCTGCATGCCTCTCATGTTCATTCTTTTCTATCTGTTTCAGCTCAGAACAATGCAAATTATAACTAACGGATAATCCTTTTAGATTGGATGGTGGAAATTGACGTTTAATCAGTTTTTTTAAAAGTTTTTTGTCAAAAACCAGACAAACTCCTTTATGTTTTTGTCCATAATGAGCCCACATTGCCGGAGCTTCATATACCTTACGGGTTCCTTTATTTTTTGTGAAAGAAATATATCGTACAGAGTTTTGGTAAAATTTGTATAGACTATTCTCTTCATGATTATTTTCTATAAACTCCTCCCATTTGGAAGAATTTGTTTTAATAAATTCACTGACTGATTTTTTGCTCTCTACAGGATCATTGGATAAGCATAGCTTATTTATTAAAAGTTTTTTTAAAGGTAAGATATGCTCAATCGCAGTTTCCATTTTCGTGTAATGTCCAAGTAAATCCAGTTCCCGATACCGAAATGTATTCTTTCCTAAAATCCCAGAGATATAGGGATCATCTTTCCAATAAAACTGAGTACACTTAGAATCTTTTAAGTTTGACGCATCGAAGTTGTCAAAAGTCGATTG
>DOAQ01000045.1 GCA_003506435.1 Prolixibacteraceae bacterium | reverse complement strand
TTTTTCACAAATAGAAAAGAGGCTGTCCAAAAACTCTGGAATAGGGTCCTCCCGAACTTGTTTCGGGATCTCATCGTCCTAATAATCAGACCCTGAAATAAATTCAGGGTGACGTGAGTTGCGGATTTTAGGACTTTTTGGACAGCCTCTTCAGGCTAAAATTCCTGACGGGAAAAGAACCAAACTTTCATACAAATTTAAAAATTGAGAATCCGGCAGTTACTCGTTTTTTCAGAATGAAGTGTCTTTGGAGTTAACATTAAAATCGGAAGACAAGCTGGTGCTATCGAGTACCAGTGCTTTTTCCACGAATGTTGAATCGCAAATACTTGAGGTTGCCTGTTTTTGATGCAAATTTGTATTCATCAGGGTAACAATAAGCAAACAGGAAAGGGTCGCGGTTTTTATACCCATATTTTTAAAGGAAAAGAACCAGCCGGCAAATTCTGCAAATGAATTTTGCCGGAGCGTTGACGTGCCGTTTTTCAGCATAAACGTGTACATCAGGCGATCTTCAATTTCCTCTTTTGGTTCGCCGACATGGTTGCTTTGCATCAGTTCAAAAAGCTTTTTATCTATATTCCGTTTCATCATTCCAGCTTTTAAAGTTTTTTTTGATATTCCTCATTTCATATCAATCTCATCTTTTAAGTAATCGAGTTTGCGGGCCAGTTGCTTTTTTGCATTATGCAACCTCGATTTTACAGTACCATCAGCAATGTCTAAAATACCTGCAATTTCTTTTATCGAAAAGCCTTCGCGGTACCTCAGCAGAAAGGTTGACCGGTGATCCTGGTCCAGCCGGTTCAGGGTTTCAAAAACTTTTTCAACAGCTTGTTCTGTGCTATATGTCGAAAAATTCAGTTCTTCGGTTTCATCATTCGTAAAATTGCCGGTAATAATTTCGCCATGTATTTCGCGTCTGCGGTATTCATTTTTGCACATGTTTCCGGCGATTGAAAAAATCCAGCTCCGGAATTTGTATTCCGGATTAAATGCTTCAGGCTTTTCAATAATTTTCAGAAACAACTCCTGCAAAAAATCGTTGGCCTGCTCTTCCGAATTATTCAGCATCCGGTAGAAATAATAATACATCCGGTTTTTGTGACGATGATACAATACATTAAAAGCATACTGATTGCCGCCGCAGATCAGTTGCATTAATTTTTCATCGCTGTATGTGGTAATTTGTTTGCCCAACATTTAATCTGAAGGTTTTTTCAAAATTAGCCAAATAAAACCGGCATACGAAACCATTATAATTATTGGGGCCAAACTGATCCGGCGAAAGCTGAACATGGTTGTACTGAATCCGGCATTGTTACCCGAAGGGCCTGCCAACAAAGCAAACCCTGCAATCAGACAGATGATCAGCAGAATGAATATCTTGTACTTTTTTGAAAATTGCTGCATCGTGATTCCGCTTTACTGTTTCTTATATAGTACAACTGAAAACCGAAAAGTTCACGATCGCGCAAAAATTTTGTAATCCTGATTTTATTGCTCGTAAAGTTTGATCAATTCCTGAATTCGGGCATTGTTGTCGGTAGGAGTTGGCTCTTCCTTTCTGATAGGCTCATAATCATCAGGCAAGGTGTTTATAAAGTAATAATCTCCCATCGGGCCTTTCACGTCGAACGGAACATTCGGGCTGGTACCATTGGGCCTTATTTTTACAGATATCGAGCTTGGAAAGATCACCGATGTTTCTTTGTTAAACGATTCAAACGATTTGGTCAGGTTGATCGGAAATCCATTGGCATCGCTGTAAAAATCAACTTTCATAGAATCGGCATTCATAACGCATTCTTTAATTCTGCTGGGCGAATGTTTTACCGAGCTTAAATTGGTAAATGTAATTCCATTGCGTATTGCTTCCGGAGGATAAAACGTGAGTTGATACCCCTGTTCCATGATTTCACCATCGTACAACGCTTTCAGAAAATGCCGGTACGAGCCGTAATAAAAATTTTGCCGGTTCTTCTCGTATCTTTTTAGTTGCGCTTCTGATCCGTGATCAATGGGTTCGTAATAATAATGTCCCATAATACGCCGGACAAAAAAGCCTGAATAGGAGTTCAACGGAACGTCTTCGTGGGTAAGGTCGTCGCGTTTGGTAATATCGAATTCGCGGATCAGTACCCGGATTTTATACCCCAAATGGTTGTTTATAATTACAAGCGGCATGTTCGATGTCGCCTGAAAATTATTCTCGGTGCGGGTAAAATACAGCACCGACTCGTTTAATACATTATACGATGTATGCAGGTCGTCGCCAATAAACTGCTGGCAAAAAAAACGAACTTCTTTTTTTCGTTCGCTGTTGCTTAATTTTGTATAGTCGTCCGGATTGATAGATGAAGGACTCAACGCAATATGGATTGAATCCATGAAATTTTCGATATACGTTGCAAAAGGATCGTAGTCGCGGTGCGTAACAACCAAATAGCAAGGTAAAAGCGGAATGCTTATTTTGAAGTTGCCTTTTTCGTCGGTGGCAGTGCCAATAGATGAACCGGATATAAAAAGTTCAGCCAAATGAATGGGTTTGTTACTCTCTTTATCGGTAATTTTACCGTTGATGTAAAACGATAGCACTTGGGATGATGTCGGATAAACGACTGACAGAGTAAAAAAAGCCAATAAACAAAACAGTCTGAAATATCCCTTCATACGTTATTTATTTTTTGCGTTAAGGTATCAGATTTAATTAAAAAGAGAAAACTTATCTCAATTTTTTTTGCATCTGCCATCGAACCTTTCTTTCTGGCTGAAAGATTGTACATTTGCTATTCCTATTTTTTGATTTGATTTTTAAGAGAATGGATGAACGGTTAAAAATATTTGGTGAATTGCTCGACATCATGGATGAATTGCGCGAGAAATGCCCCTGGGACAGGGAACAAACCTTCGAATCGTTACGCAAATTGACCATTGAAGAAACGTATGAGTTGGGTGATGCAATTTTACAGGGAGACCTGTCGGAAATAAAAAAAGAGTTGGGCGATTTGCTTCTGCATATCGTGTTTTATGCCAAAATCGGTGAGGAAAAAAAAGCGTTTGGCATGGCCGATGTGATCAAGGGGCTGAATGAAAAACTAATTTACCGTCACCCGCACATTTTTGGCGATGTGGAGGTTGGTAGCGCACGGGAAGTGGAGCAAAACTGGGAAGCTCTGAAACTGAAGGAAAAAGGCCGTAAAAAAAACCAGGTTTTGGAAGGCGTTCCGGTTTCGCTGCCTGCTTTGGTAAAAGCAAACCGGATTCAGGAGAAAGCCAGCGGGGTCGGGTTCGACTGGGAATATCGGGAACAGGTATGGGACAAAGTAAAGGAAGAAATTACCGAACTTCAGCAGGAGATTGATAATACCGATGCCGATAAAATGGAAGCCGAATTTGGCGACTTGTTTTTTGCGATGGTAAATGCTGCCCGTCTGTATGGCATTGACCCGGAAGCAGCGCTCGAACGGACCAACCTGAAATTCATCAAACGTTTTAATTATCTCGAAAGCCAGACTTTGAAAAAGGGCATCGACCTGAAACAAATGAGCCTGGCCGAAATGGATGTGATTTGGGAAGAAGCAAAACGGATGGAATGATTTTAAATGATGAATTCTGAATGTCGAATTGCGATTTTTTATTTGCGCAAATATAATAGTGTAACTAAAATGCTGTTTCGATATTTTTCAATCCAATATTCGACCCATATTTTCCAGTAGCCCAGCTAGTGAATACGTCGAAGATTTAAATCTCGTAGTCGGCAAATGGATTATTTTGACAACCTGAATGAGTCGTATAAACTGCCAGTCGGAGTGTACGATTCGTATATCAATTTTCCTCTGTCAACAGAAATTACTTGAAACAATTGTGTATTTCCTCCGGTTTTTTCCATGATATTGTTGTAGTTGGAGTTGGCAGCATACATTTTAGGTCCGGATACAGAAACAACGTAAACAGTCCCCTTTTTATTCCAGGGAACTTTGGTTCCGTCTCTAAGTTTGTAACTTCTTGAATAAGCATGATCATGCCCTGTTAAGACCAAGTCAACATTGTATTTGTCGAAAACCGGAAGAAATGCATTTCTTGTATCTTGTTCATCCCTATCTCTTCCGGCAGAATAAAATGGGTGATGAAAAGATACGACCGTCCATTTATTAGGATTGTTTGCCAGTAACTTTTCAATCCATGGTACCTGTTCGTTCAGTTTTTTGGTTTTGGAAGTGTTTATCACAATCATTCTTACGCCCTGATAATCCACATAATAGGATGTCTCTTTATATTCGGGCATTCCGTTTTCCGGTAATGTAAAATGTTCAAGAAACATTGTGGAAGGTACATTGCTTTTTATTTTACGTCCTTTATTATCGGTTACGATAGATCCATCTTCACGCAGGTATTCATTGTCGTGATTATCGGCAGTTAAAATAGAAGGAGTGGAGCCAAATATAAAACCACCGGCATAAAACAATTCATCATACTGATCATCAAGAGGAGCATCCGTAATATCTCCGGGAAGTAACCAGAAAGCTGCATCCGGGGCTGTTTTGTAGGCTTCTCTCAAGACGCGGGAACAATGTTGTTTTAAACTATTTTGGATATCACCCAGAAAAATAAATTTAAAAGGAGCAGTTATATCCTGGGCAGTCCTGAATTGGTTCCATTCACTCCATGCAGAGTCTCCTCCAACGCGATAAACATACAGTGTATTGGGTTTCAACCCATCCATAATTGCGGAATGCTGAAATACCTCAAATTTTTTATCAGTTATAAATTTTTTGCTTTGAGGATATATCGATCTGGTATTTTTCTCAAACTCTGTCCAGTTTGTAGCTTCTGCTATTTGTACTTCCGGTTTGTTTATTTCATCCACAGTTCTCCATGTAACCGCCATGCTTATGGCAGGTGTTTCTGTGAGATTAATAATAATCCGCTGTGGTGTTTTCGCTGTCGTATAATACTGCGCGTAAGTATTTTGAGTAACGATCAAGATGAGAATTGCAGCAATGAAATTTATTTTCCTCATTATTTTGTGTTTTGAAGTTGTCAAAAATTAAAAAAGAAGGATGGTACCGTCAGTTTGATTACAACATTTAAATATTATTTTTCCAGAAAATATTGCATAAAAATAAAATAAAAACAGGTTTCCCTTCATCTGAAACATAGAAATGTATGAGCAATATTCTCTTCTTACTCTATATTTAGTCCGTATTTACTCAGGAGTCCGGCCAGCGAATAAGCTGAAAATCGGGCTCCCTTCATTCGGTTGTTTTCAGGATCAATTGTAAAATTAATGGCAGTACGAAAGTCTGTTTTTTCGAGATTGCAGTGCTGAAATAGAGAACCGCTCAAATCAGAATTGTCAAATTTTGCTTCCGATAAATTCGTTTCTGAGAAATCGGCTTCTTTAATCGAACAGTTGGCAAACCGGGTCTTTTTCATTTTCTTTTTACTAAAGAGAGCATAATCAAGCTGGCAATGTTCAAATTCTACCTGAAACAAAAAATCATTACAAATACTGAAATCAAATCCCATCAATTTGCACCCTTTAAATGTTACGTCTTTGAGCCCGGTATTCACTGTTTTTGCCATCATAAAATTGCAATTAACAAACCTGCAATTCAGAAAATCGGTATCGTTTAATTTACTGTTCGAGAAGTTGCAATTAATAAATTCGCAATCATCAAACTCAATTCCGGCAACGGGTATTTTTCCGAAATCAATCTGAGTGAAGGTCTTGTTGCTGTTCAGTTTTTCGATCATGTCTAATTTTTTTGGCAATTTATTCAAAATAGTAATGCTAACCGGAATTTTTATTTTCTTGTCAGGAATAAAAATTACTCTAATTTTGATCGGTATTAAAAACCCTTGTGTTGGCTTCGTTTATGAATAACCGAAAAATATTGACCGGACTTTTGTTTATCGTTTTACCTGTCATGCTTTCTGCCCGGATTGATACAATCCGGTTAAATAAACAGTATCTGAAAAAATATTGGTACGACTCCAAAGAAATTGTTCGTTCCCCGGTTCGTTGGGATCAGGCCGACTGGCAACGTTTTGCCGTTTTTGCCGCAAGCACCGGCGCATTGTTGTTTGCCGATGAACCTGTTGCCGATTGGATGCAGGAGCATCGGGCCGGTTTCCTCGATGATGTCAGCAAAAATGCGTTTGAACCGTTTGGCGCTGAATATTCGCTGGCCGTGTGCGGGGCGTTGTACGGCTATGGGTTACTCGCAAAAAACCGGAAATCGGAAAGTACAGCCTTGCTGGCTGTCGAGAGTTTTGCACTGGCGAGTTTGTTTGTGCGCATTCCCAAATATTTGCTGGGCCGTCAGCGACCAGACAGTAGCATCGATGTATCACCTTTTGATTTTGAAGGTCCTTTTGAGGGGAGTAGTTTCCCTTCCGGGCATACTGTTGCTGTTTTTTCGGTAGCATCGGTAATTGCCAATCAATACCGCGAAACGGTTTGGGTTCCGGTGCTGTCCTATTCTCTGGCAGGTCTTGCCGGTTTGTCGCGCATTTACGACAACCGCCACTGGACAAGCGATGTTTTTGTTGGTGCCGTTATGGGCATTGCTATCGGTAACCTGGTTTGTCCGGTAAAAAAGAATTCCCGGATTTCATTTTTTCCTGTTAAAATGGGCCCGGCGTATGGGGTACGTCTGGCATTATCATTGTAACCAATCACCCAAAAATAAAATTATGAAACGACTTTTTTATCCTTTGCTTTTTTCGATTTTTATTCTTTTCTCGTGTTCAACCGGGAAAAAAGCGCTCGAACGTGGCGATTACTACGAAGCGCTGTCCAAAGCTGTTGAACGGCTTCAGTCCGATCCGGACAACAGAAATGCAATTCAGGTTATAGAAGAAGGTTATTCATCAGCCATCAGCTATTATCAGGAAGAAATTGATTTGATATTGACTGGCAACGACCGTTTCAAATGGGGCGAAACCGTCCGGATAATGGAAAAAGTGAACAAGCTTTCCGAACAGATACGAAAAGTTCCCGCAGCCCGGAATTTGATTTCTGATCCGAAAACATACATTTCGGAAATGCGCCCTGCAAAAGAAAAAGCTGCCGGTGAAGTGTACAATGAAGCTCTCGAATTGATGAAATCGGGGAACAAAAGCGATGCCCGGCAGGCCTATCTGTATTTTGTAAAAGCCGATCAGTTGATCCCGGGGTATGAAGATGTAAATCGGATGATCATCGAGTCAAAAAAACGGGCCACCTATATCGTGATTGTTGAGCAGATACCTGTTTTTTCGGAATTGTATAACCTGTCGGCGGTGTACTTTTACGATCGCGTACTGGGGATGTTGAAATACAGCTATCCGGAAAAAAGTTTTGTGAATTTTTATTCTGAAAATGAAGCAGGCAACTTCAAAATTGAACATCCTGATATGATCCTGAAAATGAATTTCTATGATTTTCATATCGGAAGAAGCCAGCACAATGAAAGCGAACAACCATTAAGTAAGGTGGTTGAAGAACGGGTTAAAGTGAATAGAAAGGATACCGTAGTTTATGAAACGAAAGTGCATAATTACAAAGGAACCATTAAAATTATAAACGATCAGGTTTTAACCGAAGGATTATTGAAGTACGAAATATTCGATTTTCAGGCAAACAACAGTGTGCTAATGACAGAACGAATACCGGGGCAGTTTATGTGGAGTAATGCGTACGGCATTTTTGTGGGCGACAAGGAAGTACTTGATTCCAATCATATTGCGATTTTGAATAATCGTGCTTATCCAATGCCTTCTCCACAGGATTTGTTCATCGAATTTTCGAAGCCAGTTTTCGATCAGCTTTCCAGTCGTCTGAGAAGTTTCTTCCGCAGGTATGAAAAGTGATTCATTTATAATTCTAAAACGAATAACTTTGTAATAATGAGTATTGAGTCGTGAGTATTGAGTAACATGTATCACATCTTCAGCTATGCTGGAAAAATTTCTTACATATATTCGGAAAGAAGACCTGTTTGACCCCTTGCAAAAAGTTTTGCTGGCGGTGAGCGGTGGATTGGATTCGATGGTGATGCTGTATCTTTTTCAGAAAGCAGGATACGATTTTTCGGTAGCCCATTGTAATTTTCAACTTCGGGGAGAAGAGTCGGACGGCGATGAAGAATTTGTGGTTAATTATTGCGACGAACACAATATCCGGCTTTTTGTGAACCGGTTTGATACACTTGAATATGCCCGTCAGGAAGGTATTTCAATTGAAATGGCGGCCCGCGATTTGCGTTATTCGTGGTTCCGGAAACTGATGGATGATGAAAAATTCGATTGTCTGGCAACGGCCCATCATCAGGATGATATAATGGAGACATTTTTTATCAACCTGGGGCGGGGAACCGGTATCCGCGGGCTTTCCGGAATAAAAGCAAAATCAGGAAAGCTCATTCGTCCGATTTTATTTGCCGACCGTCTTTCGATACGCAATTATGCAGCTCTGCATCATATTCAGTTCCGCGAAGACTCTTCGAACAGCGACACCAGCATTCAACGCAATTTCATCCGGCATAAAATTCTCCCGATGTTTGATGAATTTCATCCTTCGTTCCGAAAAAATATTATTAAAACCATCGATAATCTGGACCAGACCGAGATGCTGTTTCAGCAAAAAATCGATGAGATAAAAGCGGATGCAGTAACGGAACATCCATGGGGCGATACCATCCGGATTTCGGCCATTGAAACAACGGATGCTGCAAGGACAATCTTGTTTGAGTTGCTTCGGGAAAAAGGTTTTTCGGCTGAACAGGTCGATGATATTATTGCTTCCCTTGATGGCGAATCAGGAAAGAAATTTTATACTTCAACCCATCGTTTGGTGAAAGACCGTGATGAACTAATTGTTACCACTGTAGAAAACGACCATCCGGATTTGTTTTACATTGAAGAAGGTTGCATCGGGATTGAAAACCCGTTCCGAATGAAAATTGAACAAAAAGTTCGGAATTCATCATTTCAGTTTTCCAGAAACCCGCTGGTTGCCGATTTCGACTTTAACAAGCTTGAATTTCCCCTGCTCCTTCGGAAATGGCAGGAAGGAGAATATTTTCAGCCGCTGGGCATGTCGGGCTACAAAAAGCTCAGCGATTATTTTATCGACGAAAAATATTCGATTCCGGAAAAGGAAAATGCATGGATACTGGCTAGCGGAAACAAAGTGGTTTGGATTGTCGGAAAACGAATTGATGATCGCTTTAAGATTGAAGAGAACACCAAAAATGTATTGCGGATTTCTATTTTGAAGGAAGTACAGATCAAATAATCATGAAATACCAAATTCATATCCAGCAATATATCATTTGATGGCCGCAATGTATTACCTTTGATCCGATTTTTATAAAAGACAATATGAGGTTTGATGAGTTCGATTTACATGACCAGATTCTGGATGCAATTGGTTACATGAGTTATGAAAAAGCTTCCCCTATCCAGGAAATGGTAATCCCGATTATTTTAGATGACAAAGATTTATTAGCCTGTGCGCAGACCGGCACAGGAAAAACAGCAGCTTTTGCCCTTCCAATTCTGGACAAAATAGCAGCAGACAACAACCACGACCTCTCAACTCTGATTATCGTTCCGACCCGGGAACTGGCCATCCAGATTAACCAGCAGATACAAGGTTTTAGTTATTTTCTGAATGTCAATTCAGTAGCCGTGTATGGCGGCCGCGAAGGCTCCGACTGGGAGCAGGAGAGCCGCGCGTTGACTTCCGGAACAAATATTATTGTTGCAACTCCGGGAAAACTGATTTCGCATTTGAACCTGGGCTACGTTAAATTCGACAAGGTAAAATATGTCATTCTTGATGAAGCCGACCGAATGCTTGATATTGGTTTCCACGACGATATTCTCCGTATTCTCAGTTATGTTCCTGAAAAACGGCAAACACTGATGTTCTCAGCTACCATGCCTAAAAAGATCAGGGAACTGGCTTCAAAAATATTAAATGAACCGGTTGAAATCAGTACTGAGATTTCGAAACCTGCCGAGGGTGTACTTCAGGCTGCATATCTGGTTTACAACGAACAAAAAATTGCCCTGATCGATAGTCTGATCAGTGGTAAAACAGATTACGACAGCATCCTTGTTTTCAGCTCGACAAAAAAAAATGTATTTGAAATTGCCCGTGCATTACGGAAACACGGGAACACAGTAAAAGGTATTTCTTCCGATCTGGAACAGAAAGAGCGCGAAGAGGTGCTGATGGATTTTAAAGCGAAACGTACCCGTATTTTGGTCGCCACCGACGTACTTAGCCGGGGAATCGACATCAAAGATATTAACCTGATTATTAATTACGATGTTCCTTCTTCAGCAGAAGATTACGTACACCGCGTGGGACGGACTGCCCGTGCCGATAAAACGGGAGTGGCAATTAGCCTGGTGAACGAGAAGGATATGGGCAAGTTCCATCGTATTGAGCAGCTTATTGAGCGGGAAATTATCAAATTGCCTTTGCCTGAAGGACTGAGCGAAGGACCGGCGTGGAAAGCCAAAAGCGGCGGCGGTGGCAGAAGAGACGGCAAACGACCGTTTTACGGAAAAAAACGAAGCCAGCAGCCACGGCAGAATAACAGACCCCAAAACAAGCCGTCAGCTTCGTAGCTATCGGGTGCATTTTGTGTCGTCAGATAAATGCTCCGGCGTTTGCTGTAAAATTGTTTTATACTTTAAAACAACGGAATTTCCGGTAAAATAAGCTTCATCTTTTTCCCGGAAATCAGTTTTATCTTTTTTCCAGATAAAATAAGTTATTTGTATCTTGCCAGTGCGAAAAAAGTAATCGATTGGGGGTATGAATTTCTTAACGAGATAGAACAATGGCCAATTTTTTTGAATATTTTTTTAATGAATTTAATTATCCGCTAACCAATCCGGTACTCGTTTTTTCCGTTATTTTATTCATCATCCTCCTGGCCCCGATTATCCTTCGAAAACTAAATATCCCGGGCATTATCGGGTTGATTATTTCCGGCATGATCATCGGTCCCTACGGAGCTAATATTCTCGAAAAAAACAGCGCTGTTGAACTTTTTTCAACTATTGGCTTGCTGTATATCATGTTTATTGCCGGGCTTGATCTGGATTTAAATGAGTTTAAGGCAAACCGAAATAAAAGTTTCTTGTTCGGGCTATTTACATTTATCATTCCAATGAGCATCGGGTTTCCGGTTTGTCACTATCTTTTGGGATATGACCTGAATGCAAGTTTTCTTACGGCAAGCATGTTTTCAACTCACACCCTGGTGGCATATCCCATTGTCAGTCGATTGGGTGTTTCTAAAAATCAGGCTGTTGCGATTACTGTGGGTGGAACTATTTTAACAGACACTGCTGTTTTGATCACATTAGCTGTAATTATTGGCAACAGCAGTGGCAGTCTGAATCAGGAGTTTTGGATACGACTGGGTATTTCGCTCATTATCTTTTCGGCCATCATGTTTCTGGTCGTTCCAAAGATTGCCAGGTGGTTTTTTCAAAAGATGGAAAGTGAGAAACATGCACATTACATTTTTGTTTTATCAATCGTATTTTTTGCTGCCTTTCTCGCTGAAGTTTCCGGCCTTGAACCCATTATCGGCGCTTTCGTTGCAGGACTTGCATTGAATCCGTTGATACCGCATTCCTCGGCATTGATGAACCGGATCGAATTTATCGGAAACTCGTTGTTTATACCGTTTTTCCTGATATCAGTGGGCATGCTTGTCGATATCAGCGTAATTCTGAGAGGTCCCGAAGCTGTAATTATTGCAGTCGTTTTGACATTGGTCGCGTTGTTTGGTAAATGGTTTGCAGCTCTTTTCACCCAACTCATTTTTAAATATTCAGGGGCGCAGCGTCAGCTTATTTTTGGATTGAGCAGTTCACATGCTGCTGCTACCCTGGCAGTAATCCTTGTTGGATACCAGTCGGATATACTCGACGAAAATATTCTCAACGGAACAATCATTCTGATCCTGATAACCTGTATAGTCGCTTCTTTTGCAACCGAAAAAGCTGCGAAAAAGCTATTGCTCTCCAGACAAAAAGATACTTTTTCTGTTGAGAAGACCACCACAGGAACAAGAGAACATATTTTATTACCGATAGCAAACATTCTGAACGTTGAAAAACTTTTGGAGTTTGCGTTATTAATTAAGGATAAAAAGTCACCAAATCCGATTTCTATCCTGTCCGTTGTGCCTAATAATGACCAGGCGGAGGCAAATATTATTACGACAAGAAGTAAACTTGAAGAACAAGTCAGACAAGGCGCTGCAACGGAAACAAGAATTGATTCCATAACAACAATAGATCATAATCCGGTAAGCGGGATTTCAAGAATTTCGAAAGAAATTATGGCCGATATAATTATTCTCGGCTGGCCTCAGAAAACCAGTTTGATTGATAAATTACTGGGTGAAAAAATGAATTCCCTGATCAATAATATCAGCAAAAACCTGTTCGTTTGTTTTTTAGAAAAGCCATTTGTTGTTCAGAAAAGAATAGTAATAATTTCTCCTCCTTTATCGGAAAGGGAAGATGGATTCGAATTATGGGTGCAAAAAATATTCAGGTTGTCGAATGAACTTAGTATTCCGGTGCTGCACTTTGGCAACGCAAATACGCAGAATGAAATTCAGGAATTAATACAAAAAAGACATTTGACAGTCATAATAAGTTTTCAAACATTTGAAGGAATTGAAGATTTTTCCGTGATTTCAGAACAAACCAATCCCGACGATCTGGTGATATTTATCTCTGCGAGAAGAAATTCTGTTTCATATTACTCGTTACTGGATAATATTCCTCACAAGCTTGAAAAACATTTTACAAATAACAACATTATTGTGGTTTATCCGCAACAGTTCAATCATTTTCAGAAAGAGTATGATGATTTATCCGATCTCTCTGGGTTCAGGAGTATTGAAACGATAGGGACGCTGGGAAAGGGGATAAGTAAAATATTTAAAAAAGAATAACTACAATGAAAACATTTTTTATTACTTTATTACTTATCATTCCTGTCCTCATGAATGCACAAGTTCGCCAGGCAATTACTGATGAGAAAGACGTGCCGGTTTACGAATTGCCGGAAGTTTTGGTCTCTTTGAAAGGGAAGAAGATTAAAAATGTCAAGAGTTGGGAAAAAATCAGACGGCCCGAGGTTCTGAAAATGTTTCAGGATGAAGTTTATGGCCGTATTCCGGGAGATTTAAAAATAGCCCGCAGCAGGGTTGTTGACGAAGATGAAAATGCACTGGGCGGTATTGCTAAAAGAAAACAGGTAGTGCTGACCTTTGTTAAAAATGACAAGGAACTCAATGTCGAAATACTGATTTATTTGCCGAAAGGAATTCAGAACTTCCCGTTGTTTCTGGGTTATAATTTTTATGGCAACCACACCATTATCAACGATGCAGCTATTCGTTTAACCGAATCGTGGGTAAGGGATAACCCTGCTTTCGGGATTGTAAATAACCAGATTACTGAACAGTCGCGCGGAGTAAGATCGAGCCGGTGGCCTGTTGAAGAAATCATAAAATCGGGATGTGGTGTGGCGACTATTTATTACGGAGATGTTGATCCTGACCGGGATAATTTTGGAGATGGCATTCACCCGCTTTTCTACGATAAGTCGCAAAGCGAACCTGCCGACGATGAATGGGGAGCAATTGCTGCATGGGCCTGGGGCCTGTCGAGAGCTTTGGATTATTTTGAAACTGACAAAGACATTGATGCAACTAAAGTTGCCGTAATCGGGCATTCACGCCTTGGAAAGACTGCATTATGGGCAGGGGCAACCGACCGGCGTTTTGCCGCTGTCATTTCAAATGATTCAGGATGCGGCGGCGCCGCTCTTTCGCGCAGAAAGTTTGGCGAAACAGTGGCCCGTATCAATACCAGTTTCCCGCACTGGTTTTGCAACAATTTCAACAAATACAATAATCACGAGGAAAAACTACCTGTCGATCAGCACATGTTACTGGCTTTAATAGCCCCGCGCCCTTTGTATGTGGCAAGCGCCACAGAAGATCTTTGGGCCGACCCGCGTGGCGAATTTTTGTCAGCAAAGTTTGCTTCGCCGGTATATCAGTTGTACGGACTGGAAGGTTTGCCTGCCACCGAAATGCCGGAACCCGATTCGCCTGTTAAAGGTATAGTCAGTTATCATATCCGGACCGGGAAGCACGATATTACCGCGTACGACTGGGAGCAATACATAGGCTTTGCTAAAAAAATGCTAAATTAATTTCAGCACACATCAGGATAGTTTCTGAAAAAGTATTTATTTTGCCTGTCAATTTTCAAAAAAACTACTATGAACAGGCATCATTTTCTTGCTTTTGATTTGGGTGCATCAAGCGGAAGGGCAATTCTCGGAACATTGAACGAAGGAAAACTTGAACTTACTGAAATTCATCGTTTTGAAAACCGGATGCTGTTGATTCACGGAAGCTATTTCTGGAATATTTTCAGTTTGTTTGGTGAATTAAAAACCGGGCTGGAAAAATGCATCCGCGAATTTCACATTCAGCCCGAATCGATTGGAATTGATACCTGGGGAGTCGATTTTGTTCATCTGAACAACGAAGGACAAATCATATCGTTGCCTTTTGCTTACCGCGATTCGCGTACCGATCAGTCAATAGAAGAGTTGTTTCAGCAGATTCCAAAAGAGGAAGTGTATTTGCAGACCGGCATCCAGTTCATGCAGTTCAATAGTCTGTTTCAGTTGTTTTCAATGGTGCAGAAAGATGCATCAATCCTGAAAATTACCAGCGATATTTTGTTCATGCCCGATGCTCTGGCATACTTGTTCTCAGGGGTGAAAAAAGCTGAATTTTCGATTGCCAGTACCAGCCAGATGCTAAAGCCGGGAACCAACGAATGGCAGTTGGAACTAATTGCTAAAGCCGGAATTGACAAATCGCTTCTTCAGCAGATTGTCTGGCCCGGAACAATTACCGGTGAATTGTTGCCTGAAGTAATGGAACAAACCGGCAGCAAAAAGATTCCGGTCGTTGCAGTTGGCGGGCATGATACTGCTTCTGCAGTTGCTTCAGTGCCGGCAGAAGGCAATGACTGGGTTTTCATTAGTTCGGGTACCTGGTCGATTATGGGTATCGAAAGCCCGGTCCCGATTATTTCAGAAGATACCCTGAAGCTGAATTTTACCAACGAAGGCGGGGTAGAAGGGACAACCCGTTTTTCAAAAACTATTATGGGGATGTGGCTTATTCAGGAATGCCGGAGAATATGGGCGCGAGAAGTGGAATATTCATGGCCAGAAATGGTGGAACTGGCTAGTGTGTCAGAACCCTTTAAATACATTGTCGATCCGGATGATTCGTCATTTTTGAATCCGGCTGATATGCCCCGCGCCATTTGTGCTTTCTGTGAAAAAACAGGGCAGGGAGCACCCGGGACACACGGTGAAATTATTCGCTGCATATACGATAGTCTTGCGTTAAAATATCGCTTTACTTTGGATCAGATTATTTCATTGGGAGAAAATAAAATTAGGAAAATCCATATTATTGGCGGCGGTTCGAATAACCATTTCCTGTGCCAGCTAACTGCCGATGCTACCGGTTTGCCGGTTATTGCCGGTCCTACTGAAGCTACGGCAATCGGTAATATTTTAATGCAGGCAAAAGCATTGGGACATGTAAAATCGCTTGATGAAATCAGGGAAATCATACGTCATTCCTTTGGAGTTGTTCAGTTCGAACCTTCAGAAAAACTTGATTGGGAAAAGTCGTATCAAAAATTTCTGAACATTACAGGTATGCCGTCGCCTTTTTAAGAATTTGTCAGGCAGGCTGGTAATGGCGTTTCAGCCAGCGGGCCAGTCCGTCGAGACCGGGAAATAATACCCGTTCGGTGATATTTGCCTGATCGAGTTTGTCGCGTACTTGCCATTTTATCTCCTTCGGAATAATAATTCTTCGGAACATATCGGGATGTTTTACCAGCCAGTGATCGAGGATGGAGGTGGGATTACTCATCACCGAAAACAGGGCGAACTGGTTGACGATGCGTTCGTCAAGCGATGGCGGTTCGAAGAAACAAACCTGGTCGGAGCCAAGTTTTTGGTCAAATTCGTATAACGATTCTGTTTTTTCGAGCATTTCCACAGTAAACGCATTGCACTTTTCTTCTTTCAGCAAGATATTTAAAGGTTCGGCTACCAGTTGATTTACCTTCACGAAATCAACTTTCCAGATCACTCCGTCGATGTCGAATTTTTCGGTATTGGCAGTGGCAAAGTGCATGGCAATAAAAGGCGAATAGGTCCAGTCGAGCAGACGGGTTGGCAAACCGTGGTGTTGGGCGAGTACCAACGAACGCCAAAATGTACTGGTCAATTCCGGGTCTTTGGTGATCGAATATTTACGGAAGTTTCGCAGCAGGTGGTATTCCAGTTCCGGACGGTCGCCGGAGTTGCGCAAAAAGCTGTTTTTTAGTTCGTAATTCATGTCCGACAAGCCCCGGAAAGCATAGTCCGACCGGTATCTTTTGAATTCCGGTTTCCATGCATCGAAATACACTTCTTCGCACAATTGCTCCCAACTGTTGATTATAGTATCATTTTGACGGATTGCTTCGGCCATACTGTAAATGAATTGAAGTTCTCTTTCAAAATTACTTTTTTATTCCGGGGAAGAACAACGAGAAACGGAAAATTATTACAAATATTGATGCGTACACATCAATATTCTTATTACAATATTTTGCTCTTTTGATGCATTCTTTAATCAATCTGTTGCATTGTTGTTATTCGCTGAAAATGAACCGGATAATTTTGGGCGAAAATAAAAATACGATGGACTGTGTCAATGTTTCTTCACGGAATAAAGAACCGTATCTCATAGGAATAATGCGATTTTTATATGAAAGTTTACTGAACAGATGGTTTTATGTTCCTGTCGGTTCCCGTTATCTCTCCACAAAACCGGAGTTCAGTTCATTCCCGAAGGGATTCCGGCTCAGAGACAGGTGGGTGTATTCCCTGTTATGCACAGGAGATGAGTTTGAAATGAGGACAACCGATGCTGATGCAATTCTTGCCGATTTTTTTATTATGCCGGGAGAAGGAAGGCTTAAAAAGTTGCTTTCCAATGTTGGAAAACCGGTAATTATTTCGATTGGGATTGAACATGCCATAATCTCCAGGCTACCCGATCTGACCCAAAAGCTTGAAAAAACAGGGGTTGCTGGTTTTTATGTCCGGCGTACATTATCAAATATTACTCTTAAAAAGATTTGTTTGGAAAGTTCTGTCCCGGTGATTTCTGCTGCGAGTGCGCGTTCAGAGGAGATCATTTCAAAAATCAATACAGGAGTTTACGCCATCTGTATTACAGGTAAAAATATTTCAAAAGAATTGGTCCGATATCTTCATGAATTGTATCCTGATATGCCTGTCATTGCGTCAAGTAACAGATCCGAAAAATTATTGCTCCACAATCTGAAATCGGGGATCGACGCTGTAATTTTTAAACCATGTATCCCATTTGAGAAAGATCGGGAAAATAATTTGGAGGGGAGGCTGGAAAACAGATAAAGGTTTTAATTTTATATCCGAAATAACTTAAATATAAATGGATATAATACCAACGGCACAAAATATCATCGTTTTAACAGGTTTTATCCTGTTGATTTTTACACTTGCCTATCTGATTGTGCGTTTGATTAAATCGGAGAAGAAAAAAGTAAGCATTGAAGCGAAATACAATGAGCTTGAGCTTAAAATCAATAATCTGCAACTGGAGACGCTGGAGTCAAAACTTAACCCGCACCTTTTTAAAAATGTACTGAACTCGATCCAATCGCATGCTTACCAGACTTATTTTGCCCTCGACAAACTGGCGAATGTGCTGGATTACATTTTATATGAGAGCCGCAGGAAATTTGTTACTTCCCGTGAAGAAGTTGAATTTGCACTCAGTCTGATCGAAATTAATAAAATTAAATTGAGCCCCTTGTTTGACTTGAAAGTTAAATCAAAGATCAGTGAAAATGAGTCTTTGTTTGATCAGGAACTTTTGGCGCCGCTTATTTCAGTCGATCTGATAGAAAATGCGTTTAAACATGCTGATATACACAGTTCTGAAGCTTTTATTTCCATCATTCTCGGATTTAGCGACGGCAATTTTTATTTGTCCGTATCCAATAAAATATCAGGGAAAACACCGTTGAATAAAGCGCATAGCGGTATCGGGACACAAGCTCTTGACCAAAGACTCAGGATAATTTATAAAGATCATTACAAACTGGAAAGATTCGTTGATGGGGATGTTTATCATGCACATTTAAAAATAAAATTGCTTGAATACAAAACTGAAATGCTTACTGCTGGACGATGAACTGCCTGGCCTGAAATATCTGAAAATGCTTTGCGAACAGATTCCGGAGCTGGAAGTAATAAAAGCATTTGACAATGCGGAGACATTTCTGAAAGAATTGCCCTTGCTTGAGTTCGATCTGTGCTTTCTGGACATTGAAATGCCGGGAATGGACGGGTTGAGCATTGCCAATCTTCTAAATGGTAAACCGGTCGTTTTTACCACAGCTTATAAAGAATATGCAGCCGAAGCTTTTGATCTGGATGCAGTTGATTACGTACGAAAGCCGGTCACCAAAGAACGTTTGCAAATCGCCGTAAATAAAGTACAGGAGAGGTTGTGGCAAATCCGGACGGCGAAAAATTTTATTCAGCTAAACACAGACAAGGGCAAAACCCTGTTGTTTTTTGACCAGGTAGCCTATATTGCAACTTCCGTAACAGATAGCCGCGATAAAAACGCATTGTTGCATGATGGGAAAAAACTTGTTCTGAAAAATGTATCCTTTGACAGGTTAATACAGTATTTGCCTGTCAATGAATTTTGCCAGGTAAATAAAAAAGAGGTGATTGCTTTACGTTCGGTTCAGTTTTTTTCTCATGATGAAATTACCACCAACATCTTGCAAATTTCAGGAAAACCTTTGGTGCTTTCGCTGGGAAATGCATACCGGGACGATTTTCTTAAAAAAGTACAGTTGTAATTCATTACATTTTTTCGCCAGCTTGTTACAGATTTATTTCTGTTTGCCGCTCTTGCCGACTTTTATATAATTATTGTTGTCATTTTTGCAGCACTATTTAATACCCTTTGGAGATGAAGCGGTTAAGGAACTTATTTTTTTACATTGGTACCATTGGCGGCTTTTCCGCCTTGATGTACTGGATTGTACAGCTTGGAGGAGAGCTTGAGCCGGGGATGAACGTGACAGTACATGAAACAGGTGAAAGTCAATTGTCTATGTTTACCGAAACCTTTATTCATAACCTGACACACCCGTTGGCCATCCTGCTTCTGCAAATTGTAACAATTATCCTGGTTGCCCGCCTTTTTGGATGGTTTTGCAAAAAAATAGGACAGCCCACTGTTATCGGGGAAATTATAGCAGGTATTGTGCTTGGGCCTTCGCTTTTAGGTATGTATTTCCCCGGGTTTTCCGCAGCTCTCTTTCCTGTACAATCTTTGGGCAATCTCCAGTTTCTGAGCCAGATCGGATTGATCTTGTTTATGTTTGTAATTGGCATGGAACTAGATCTAAAGGTTCTCAAAAATCAGGCGCATGAAGCTGTGGTTGTGAGCCACGCCAGTATTATAATCCCTTTTACATTAGGGATGGGACTGGCCTATTTCATTTATAGTTCATTTGCCCCGCAGGGTGTACCGTTTGCTTCCTTTGGCTTGTTTTTAGGAATATCCATGAGTATTACTGCATTCCCTGTTTTGGCAAGAATTGTTCAGGAAAGAGGTATCTATAAAACACGGTTGGGAGCTATTGTCATTACTTGTGCTGCAGCGGACGATATCACTGCATGGTCGTTGCTGGCTGCAGTTATTGCCATTGCAAAAGCCGGTTCCTTTATAAGTTCGATGCCAACGATATTGATGGCGCTTGTTTATGTGTTTGTTATGCTGAAACTGGTCATGCCTTTTTTAAAACGGGTGGGCGACCTGCATACTTCACGGGAGAACCTGAGCAAATCGGTTGTAGCCATCTTCTTTCTGGTGCTGCTTTTATCTTCTTATGCAACAGAAATTATCGGAATTCATGCCCTTTTCGGAGCATTCATGGCTGGTGTAATTATGCCCGACAACCAGAAATTCAAACAAATTTTCATCGAAAAAGTAGAAGATGTTGCATTGGTTTTATTGCTTCCCCTGTTTTTTGTATTCACTGGTTTACGAACACAGATCGGTTTGCTGAATGATCCGTACTTGTGGAAAATTTGCGGATTGGTTATTTTGGTTGCAGTAACCGGAAAGTTTGCAGGCAGTACATTGGCTGCAAAATTTGTCGGCCAAAGCTGGCGTGACAGTTTTATGATCGGAGCCTTAATGAATACGCGTGGTCTGGTAGAGCTTGTTGTTTTAAATATCGGATACGACCTGGGGATATTATCATCTGAAATTTTTACAATGCTGGTAATTATGGCGCTTGTCACAACTTTTATGACTGCACCGGTACTGCATATTATTGACAAACTTTTTAAGAAAAAAGCAAAAGCTGAAATGCAGGAAATAATAGACATGGGCAAATTCAAGATACTTATCTCATTCGGAAAACCTGAAATGGGAGTAGTGCTTCTGAGACTTGCAAATTTTCTTGTAAAAAGTAAAAACGGAAATACCCAGATAAGCGCGCTTCATGTATCTCCGAACAGCTTGTTGAACAAGTTCAAGATGGATGATTATGAACGAGAGAGTTTTGATCCATTAGTCGCCGAATCAAAAAAATTAAACCAGCCGGTTGAGAAAATATTTAAAATATCAGAAGATATTCAAAGTGATATTGTGGAAACGATAAACGAGGGAGATTATGATTTGTTGCTCGTAGGCATTGGGCATTCTATTTTCAAAGGAAGTTTGCTTGGAAATTTATTGGGTTATTCAACACGTTTCTTCAATCCGGATTATTTGCTGGATAGAGTTTCGGGGAAGGAAAAGCTCTTCAAAACTTCTTCTTTTGCTGAGTTGACCATGCATGTATTGGCTAAGAGTAAAATTCCGGTAGGTATTCTTATCGATAATAATCTGCAAAATATTGACAGGATTTTTTTACCGTTCTTCGGCAACGGAGATGGTTTTTTGATCGAATATGCCCGTAAATTTATTTCCAACTCAGGAGTGCAGATTACTATTTTTGACGCGACAGGCAAACTAGGCTCTGATGTAACGGTGAAAGAATCTCTGCGAGCCATTGAACAACAGGCGCCGGATCATATCACTATTTTGGGTGAAAAAATGGGTGAAACAGGCTTTCTAAATGAAAATGATTTAATGCTTATCAGTTTGGAGGGTTGGGAAAAACTGGTTCGTGCAAACAGCACATGGCTGAAAGATTTACCTTCAGCGCTGATTATGAGGCCGCAGACTATTTGAAATCCTAATTCAGGAGTTTGTTAAAGTGTAACTCCTGAAGATGATTAATTAATCCTGACTTTTACATAGGGAGCCAGTAATTCGTTGGAACCCCCGGACACAGTTGTAACAGAATCTTTTTTCTCTGTCATTCCTTTCGGACGTTCTTCTTTTAATTCTTTCGGAGGCAGGATAATTTCTTTTTTTGTCTGTACCGTATCGGTTTGAAATTTAGCATTCAGATCAATATTTGATGTGAATTTTAGTCCCAACAGGTAAAAAATGGAGGAGGTGAGAATAATGTATTTCATGGCCTAAACAGAATAAAAAAATATGTTTTTATAAGTTTTCGCAATAAAAGTACGAATATTAGTTTATTGGCGAATAAGAAATTCTGTGAATAAATGTAAAACTGCGCCTAACGGGTCGATTTTTTCGACAACCACAATTATTTTCTGTAATTAATCATGTTTGGGAAAAACGATGTTTGCATCTTTTCTTACCCGGTCCAGAATCTCCATCATGTCGGCAGAAAACGAAAGAGGCATCAAATCGCTCTCTGTTTTACCCTGGTCAAGGCATTGCATTACATGGGCTGCTTCGTAGTAATAACCCGCTCCTTCGATAGGGCCCGTCTCAATTAATTCTTGTTTTTGTGTGGTTGAATCCCAGATAGATATAGTCGTTGGAGTGAACCAGCGGCGGTTGAGTTTGAGCGTGCCTTTTTCGCACCAGAATTCGGTTTCGATAGAGGAATGGCAGGCAAAACTGGAAGTCAGACTGGCCATTTGTCCGCCCGGATATTTAAATGTCATAAGAACAGTTTCCTCGGTACCCGTCGGACTGAATTCGGCCATTGTGCGTATTTCCGATGGTTTGCCCAAGGTGGCAAGCGAGGCAAAAACAGGATAAATGCCAATATCCAGTAGTGAACCACCACCCAAATCAACATTGTACAGGCGTTTCTCCGGATTATATTCGGCCTTGAATGCGAAGTCGGAACGGACAATCTTCAACGCACCGAGGCGGCCTGAATCAAGAATTTCCAGCGCTTTGTTGAAACTGGGCTGAAACCGCGTCCAGAAAGCCTCCATCAGAAAGGTATTGTTTTCCCTTGCACAGGCAACCATTTCGGCTACTTCGTGCGAATTGATGGCAAATGCTTTTTCGCACAAAACAGCTTTTTTGTGCTTCAAACACAAAATCGCATGTTCGCGATGATGCGAATGCGGAGTGGCTACATATACTATATCGACAGCCGGATCGGCAACCATTTCTTCGTAACTGTCATACGTTTTTTCAAATCCGTGATCGCTGGCAAACTGTTTGGCACGTTCCATATCTCGCGATGCGGCAGCATAAAGCCTGGCGTTTGGTAACAATTTCAGGTCATTGACAAATTTTCCTGCGATCTTGCCACAGCCAAGTATTGCCCAATTATACGTTTTCAATTTTGTTTCAATTTTAAAATTTGATCTATTTGTTTTAACAGAATGTGATTGGCCGGACCATTCATTGCCCCATGATCGAACCCATCGAGTTCATAGAGACTGGTCTTTTGATGTCCGGCAACCTTCATCATCCGGTACATGTACGCATTTTCTTCGTAGCGGCCCAACATCTCCAGTTCGCGGTCGCCGGTTATCAACACCAATGGCGGCGCATCAGGACGCACATGATATAACGGGGCGTATTTATCGACAATGGGTTGTTCCCTTTTTATGCCCATTTCGTCGCGCACGGCCATGTGGGTAATGGTGTGCCCGCTGAAAGGTACCAGGCCGGCAATTGAGTCAGCATCAATACCAAATTTGGACAGGTAACTTTTATCGAGGCCAATCATGCTGGCCAGATAGCCGCCTGCCGAGTGACCGGAAACGAAAATCTTTGCGCGGTTGCCACCGTATTTTTCAATATTTCGGAAAACCCAGGCAACCGAAGCCGCAGCATCGTCAATATAAACCGGGCATTTCACTTTTGGATACAAGCGGTAGTTGACAGCAACTACGGCAATGCCTTTATTTTTCAGCTCATTGGCAATATATTTTTGTCCGCTGGTCAATCCTCCGCCATGAAACCATACCACAGTTGCGAAGTCTTTCTTATTTTCAGGATAGTAGATGTCGAGCTTGCAGCGTTCGAGCATATAATCGGTTTTGGCCCCCTCGTAAACATCGGAATACGGCAGGTTCTCAATTAACTTGTACGATACAGAATTTTCCTGGGAAAAAGCTGTACACAGAATTCCGAAAAATGAGAGCAGGAGAAATAATAATTTGAGCTTCATCTAATGTGTTTTCGTTTATCGCATCAGCAAATATAAACGATTCGGTACAACCTGCCGGAGGTTTTTTCTTTTTTTTGAATTTACAGGGAAAAGAGGCGCTTTTGCGACGGAAATTGATAGCGAGACAAATACCGTCCGTTCTTTAATTCGATGGATACTTCTCCGTTCAATACCGGGTTCTGTTGTGCCAAAGATGCCTGTTAGGGTTTGTCTGATTTTATATCCAGTAATATTTTTCCGGAATCTTTCAGTAACCCGACCGACCATTTAATAATTACCAGCGAGCTGATAAAAGCCGCAATAATATCGATAAACGGAATTCCCCAAATCAGGGCAGCAGTCAACCCCAGTATTGCGGAAAGGCTTGTTAGCGAATCGGCAAGTACATGCAGATAAGCAGCTTGTATGTTGTGATCGGAGTGATCGTGGTCATGGTGAAGAATTACAGCGCTGATAATATTCACCATAAGCCCGATTGTTGCTACCCAAATGGCATCTTTATACACAATTTCAACCGGGTTAAATACCCGGGAGGCAGCTTCAACCAATATTACAAAAGAAAATATCAGCAACATTAAACCACTGCTGTAGCCCGAAAGAGAAAGTATCTTTTCAGTATTACCGGTAAATTTTTTATTTTTTTCGAGGCGTCTCACAAAAATATAGGCCAACCAGCTCAGTCCAATTGCAAGAACATGCGAACCCATGTGAATTCCGTCGGCGAGCAGCGCCATTGAACCGGAAGTGATCCCGAATATGATTTCAACAATCATGGTTACTGCCGTAAGTAATACGACCCATCTTGTCTTTTTTTCGTAATTCACGTACCCCATAGTTTCATAAAACAGACAACCCTAAAGGGATTATTTATAAGGCTGAAAAACTATTATTTCCGATATTTGCAACATTCGTGCAGCGCATTGTAAACTTTGTCGTCGGCTTTAACCTTATCGGTGTCGTGGCCAACCTTAGCAAGTTCTTTGTGGATGTCATCAAGTTTTACTTTCGATTCGTCGAAGGTAACTTTTAGCATTTTGGTTTCTTTGTACCAGTCGGCTTTGGTGACACCATCCATGGCTTTTATTGCTTTTTCGATACGTTCTTCACACATATCGCAGTTACCATAGACCTTGAATTTTTCGGTTTTAGTATTGCCTGCAAAAATAGCTGTCGTCGCTAAAAGAAAAACCGAAATCAAGCTTAAAACTTTTGTTTTCATTGTATTGTCAATTTTAAATCCCGTATTTTATAAGAAAAAAACCTTCATCGCATATTGAAAAATCTTTCAAACTGAATATTACATTGGACTAATTTGACCGTCAGAACCGGAGATATTACAATTTTTTATAGCCAACTCTTTCCAAATAACGGCTTCTGGCTTCTTCCGGATCAGCATTGATTGCAATGTATATTCTTGTGCGGCTATCGATAATAACTTCCTGTAACTTTGTTAGATCGACAGATTTAATTTCATTTTGCTTTTTTTCACTCATTACGATTATTCCTTTCAATTTATGGAAACATTTAATTCCCTGATAATGTTTACGAAAGTTTAAATATAAGCTAAAAATCTGGTAATCATGCTTTTTATTTGGCTTATTAGGGAAAAGCTAATACTCAGTTAAGATACCGCCTGAATTTTGTCCGGGAAATCTTGCTTTTCCCGTTTTTACAGGACGATGTGTGAATAATGTAACTTTTATAATTAATTGTATAATGATTTCACGGATATTTAATCGTACTTTCACCCCAAATATTGATTACCTGACTCTCAAAACTTTTATCTACACTTTTTTGCACAAGCCTTTTTTTTCTCTGAAAATCACTGTTTTATAGTTGGGCTATACTGGCAATACTATTATTCGATTTATTCACTAAAATATTATAAAATGACACAAGAATTTGATATGGTTTATTGGAATAACATTAAAATGGATTTGAAAAAAGAATATCCGCAATTGACAGAAGCCGACTTGTTCTGGAGAGATGGTTCGAAAGAGGATATGCTAAGCATTTTGTCGATTAAACTACTGAAAACAAAGAGAGAACTGGAAGCAATTCTTGAAAAATACACATCTGAATCTTCTAATTATTAATACTCAAAAAAAGAAAGAAAATCAAAATGAACTATTTGTACTTACTAATTCCTGTTGTAGTTATATTTTTGGCAGGAATACGAATTGTACGGCCAACCCAGCGAGGTTTGATCGAGCGGCTTGGAAAGTATAAGCATTTTGCAAATCCCGGTTTTCACTGGATTATTCCGGTAATCGACAGGTTGTTCATGGTAAATGTTACCGAGCAAATGGTAGATGCCGAACCTCAGGAAATTATTACAAACGATAATCTGAATGCCAGTGTTGATGCCCAGGTGTATTTCCGGGTGAAGTCAGATGAAGAGAGCGTTAAAGGTTCGATTTACAATGTGAATAATTACAAATGGCAGATCGTAAATCTTGCCCGCACCACTCTTCGTAATATCATTGGTACGCTCACGCTTAAATCGGCCAATAGCGAAAGAGGAAAGATCAATTCCGACTTGTATAAAACACTTCATAACGAAACCCAAAGCTGGGGAATTGAAATTGTACGCACCGAGTTAAAAGAAATCGATCCGCCGAAAGATGTTCAGGAAACCATGAACAAGGTGGTAAAAGCTGAAAATGAAAAAATTGCTGCGATTGATTCTGCTACGGCTGCCGAAACGGTTGCTGATGGGGTAAAACGAGCAAAAATAAAAGAAGCTGAAGGTTTCAAACAATCGAAAATATTACATGCTGAAGGGGAAGCCGAAGCCATTAAACTGGTGAATGAAGCGGCTGATAAATATTTCGTTGGAAATGCGCAACTATTGCGGAAACTGGAAGCAGTGGAAGTATCGCTCGAAAAAAACGCGAAAATTGTAATTCCAACCGGGACTGAACTGGTTAATATTATCGGGGAAATGGCCGGGATTGTTCCGATTGACAAGAAATAAGGAAAATTGTCGGGGTAATTTAACACAGAAAAGAATTTTTTTAGTAATCTTTTGTAAAAAGTTAATATCTCGATAATTAAACGTACCTTGCGCCCATTAATTTATATTTATATCATGAATAAAGGAACAGTAAAATTTTTCAACGAATCAAAAGGATTCGGATTTATTAAAGATGCAGATTCAACAAAAGAATATTTTGTGCATTCGAATGGTCTTAAAGACAGTATCAGAGAGAACGACGAAGTGACTTTTGATCTGGAAGAAGGAAGAAAAGGTTTAAATGCAGTCAATGTTAGAATAGCTTAATAATATTTTGAACATTTAAAATTTTGGGCCTCACAATTGTGAGGCTTTTTTTATGTCATAATTTTTCGCTTAGTTCAAGCCAGCGCATTTCTTTTTCATCCAGAATTTCTGAAATTTCGGCAAAGCGCTGCGATTGTCGAAGTAATTCATCATTCGATAATTCGCCTGAGTTTAAGGCCGTTTCAATTTCTTTCTTTTCATTTTCGAGAGCTGAAATTTCAGTTCCCAGTTTTTCAAATTCCTGCTTCTCGCTGTAACTGAGTTTTTGCACACGGTTCTTAAGTCTTTCCTTGTTTTCTAAAGGAATTGGAGCAATGCTTGCCTTTTCTTTTTGCTCGTCGTCTATTTGTTTATTTCTGAAATGGGTATAACTTCCCGGAAAATCTTTGATGGTCCCGTTTCCTTCGAACACAAACAGGTGGTCGACGATTTTATCCATAAAATACCGGTCGTGCGAAACAATGATCACCGAACCATTGAATCCAGCCAGATACTCTTCGAGCACATTCAGTGTCATGATATCGAGGTCGTTGGTTGGCTCGTCGAGGATCAGAAAATTCGGATTTTGCATCAGCACAGTACAGAGGTACAACCTCCGTTTTTCGCCTCCGCTTAACTTTTCAATCAGGTTGTACTGAACTTCGGGAGGAAATAGAAAATAGGTCAGCAACTGAGAAGCAGTGAAACTTTTTCCATTGTCGAAATTCACTACTTCGGCAATCTTTTTAACTACATCGAGGACTTTCTCGCTTGGGTTAAAGTTTATCCCTTCCTGCTGATAATAACCAATGCGGATAGTTTGCCCCACTTCAATTATACCTTTGTCGGGTTGAAGAAAACCGGTGAGCAGGTTTAGAAACGTAGATTTTCCGGTCCCGTTTTTGCCGATAATGCCAACCTTTTCGTATCGGGCAAACTTGTAACTGAAATCTTCAATCAGTTTTAAATCGCCAAAGCTTTTACTGATGTTGTCGATATCGATGATTTTTTTTCCCGTCCGCGCCGACTGAAAACCCAGTTCCAGTTCTTTTGATTTCAGGTTGAGCGAGGCTGCCGATTTGAGCTCTTCCACCTGATCCATACGGTATTTTGCTTTGTGTCCGCGTGCCTTGGGCATTCGCCGCGCCCATTCGAGTTCAGTGCGCAATAGGTTTTTCGCTTTATCGACGCCAGCCTGAAGCATTTCCATTCGTTCTGCACGTTTTTCCAGAAACCAGGAATAATTGCCTTTGTAACGATATATCGAATTGGAATCCATTTCTAAAACCTCATCGCAAATACGGTCGAGAAAATAGCGGTCGTGGGTAACCATGAACAAGGTACAGTTGGTTTTTTCGAGATAATTTTCCAGCCATTCGATCATTTCCAGGTCGAGATGGTTGGTTGGTTCGTCGAGCAGCAGGATGTCGGGCTCATTAATAAGCACATTCGCCAGTGCAATCCGCTTTTGCTGCCCACCCGAAAGTTCTCCTATTTTCTGATCGTATTCGGTGATTTTTAACTGGGTAAGTATTTGTTTTACTTTTACTTCAGCATCCCATGACTGGTGCTTGTCCATCAATTCGGAATATCGTGAAATAGCTTCTTTGTCTTCATGTAAAACCGCTTCTTCGAACTGGCTGATTATTTGCAGTTTCTCGTTATTCGAACGGAACACTTCGTCGAATACGGTTGATTTATAGTTCCAATCCTGGTTTTGTTTGAGGTAGCCTACTTTCAGTCCGCTGGTAATGGTGATTTTACCTGCATCCGGACTGTCGTTACCGGCAAGCAGTTCCATCAGCGATGTTTTTCCAACGCCATTTTTGGCTATCAATGCGACTTTTTGTTTCTGAAAAATGGTAAAAGATATATTTTCGAACAGTACCAAATCGCCATAACGTTTCGATAAATTTTCAGCCTGCAAATATGGGATCATCGTAAAATTTTTGGCAAAAGTAACAAATATCGGCAAACCGGATGATTGGCAAGAACTGACAGATAAATATATCCGGTACCGGAAGTCAGTTGAAAGAGAATCGGAAAATCAGGATTCGGGGTACAATTCGGTATCATGGATATAACAAGGGAGTGAAACGTAGAAATTGCTTCCCTTTCCTTCGGTACTTTCAAGCCATATACGACCATTGTTGCGTTCCACAAACTCTTTGCAGACCACCAGGCCAAGTCCTGTACTTTTTTCACCCGAAGTACCTGTTTGTTGTTTTTTGTCGGTAACATCAAAAATAACATTCCGGATGTATTCAGGAATACCAATGCCATTGTCTGATACCTGAACGATAACTTTTTTATCATTTATCTGGTGGCGAATGGCTATCATTCCCCCAATATGGGTAAATTTTACTGCATTGTTTATTAAATTACGGAAAACCGTTTTGATGGTGGTATTATCCACAAAAATGTCAATGTTGTCGGGAATTTCAACTTCAAGTCTAATATTTTTCTGGATCAGGTTTTCTTCAAATACGGAAATTGTTTCATGAAGGATGGTTTTCAGATTGAACCTGCCGGGAATGAACCTCATTTTTCCGGACTGGCTGCTGGCCCAGTTCAAGAGATTATCGGTCAGTTGAAGTACCTGATCGTTCCGCTGGGTAAGTTTTCCTATCAGTTCTTCCAACATTTTATCATCTTTTCTTTCGAAAGCCATTTTTAAAAGTACCCCGATATTCGAGATGGAAGCAAGCGGGCTCCGCAAATCGTGGGCAACAATATTGAAAAGTTTATTTTGGGTATTTACTGAAACTTCAAGCAGTTTGTTTTGAACCTGGATTTGCTCCTTTTGCGATTCAATCCGGTGATTTTTATGAAGCAACATACGATTAGCTTTTCTCACATATTGAAATAATACAACCAGTATGCCCATCATTAATATCAGTATGCCCATTCCGGCAAACATGAACATTTGCCTGGTTTTTTGTGCCTCGGTTTCTTTTTCAAGTAAAGCTATTTGGGTATTCTTTTTTTCTGTTTCGTATTTCCGTTCAAGTTCGTGTATTGTTTTGGTTGTTTCCTTGTCATAAAGGCTATCCTTACATGCTATTTCCAGGCGTAGACATGCATTTTCTTTTTCAAATAATTCAAGTCGACGAGGTTCTTTTGATCTCCACGAATTAAAATTGGAGGCCAGATTGTGATAATTGATCGACAACAAACGGAAATTTTTTAATTGGCGGGATAATTGTACAGACCGGATGAAGTTTTTTTCTGCATTATCATAATTCCCTTTTCTGCATTGGATACTTCCCGTGGTCCGAAACAACAATTCCAGGGTCACCTTATCATTTACCTTTTTAAAGTAAAGAATTGCCTTATTAATATATGCCTCTGCCTCATCTAGCCGGTTTTGCTGTAAAAATACATTCCCCAGATTTTGATCGATCAACGCGATATGGATTGAATCACCTGTTTCCAGCGCGTATATTTTTGCCTTCTGAAAATACTCAAAAGCTTTGTCATATAAATTCTGATCGTAATAAACATTGGCAATGCTGTTGGTTACCCTGAACCTGTCAAAAGCGGATAACGAATCTGCATATTCTTCCGATATGGAATGAAAATGTTGGAGAGCGGATGGGTAATCTTTCATTAAAAGGAAGGTGTTCCCCTTGTAGTTTAAAATATCAATGATAAGATGGTTCAGTTTATTATCACGGGCAATTTTTTCAGCTTCAATAAAATGCAGCATGGCATTTTCGTAATCACCTTTGGCCTGATAGCACGATCCAAGCCGTTTATGGCTATTTGCCAGCCACTCGGGCGCAGTATTCAATTCAGCAATTTTTAATGTTTCATTGGCATAATACATTGCCGAATCAATAGATCCAAGTTTTAAATGTGCATACGAAATTTCAAAATTTGCAATAAAAAGCCCCCATTCAAGATTGATCTTTTTCGATTGTTTCATTAAGTTGTGGCATTCGTACAACAAACTATCGAAATTTGTTTTGTTTAGCTCGCTGAATTTTTTTAGATCATTTCTGAATTTCAGGGTGTCGATAGTCGCATCTTCAAAATATATTTTTCTTCCGGATGGGGTATATGAAAAGGAATACTGGTACACCAGAATAATCAGGGCAAGTGAAAATAACAGATATGCCGAAGGTTTTACCATGAGCAGGCGTTTTGAACTTTGGTGAGTAAAAATAGAAAAAATTACAGAAGAAACAGCTTCTTTATTTTTTGTCACTACTAAACGAGGAATAAATTAAAAGTTGGGGTTACTCCCCGAAGGTTTGGCCCCATGTGTAAGTTTGTTTTGCAATAAGACCACAACATGGGCAAAAATACGGAAATAAAATTTGTCGGACAGCCGATCTTCAAACAGGTTATAAATTTGATTGACGAGATCAATTTACCCAATTTGGTAAAGAAGCACAACGCCGACTATTATTATAAAGCCTTTAAGGCAAAAACACAGTTGACAACTGTTCTTTTCGGCATCTTTAGCCGCTGCGATTCGATGACCGAGATTTGTGAGAGGCTGCGTGCAATGAGCGGAAAGCTGAACCTTCTGGGACTTGAGAAGGCCCCGGCCAAAAGCACCGCCTGCGATGGGATGCGGAACCGGGACAGTAAGTTCTTTGAAGATGTATATTTTAGTTTGGTACGCCATTATCAAAGTTTTTTGTCGGACAGCCGGACATTTGGGCTCACCTTTAAAGAAGTATTACTTATTGATTCCACCACTATCCGTTTATTCAGTGACATTCTGAAAGGAGTTGGGCGCAATCCCAAGAATGATGGCAAAAAGAAAGGCGGGCTAAAGGTTCATATGCTCATCGATGCTGTACAGTCGGTTGGACGGTTTATTAAAATAACGGAAGCCAAAGTACACGACAAAAACTTTTTGAAGGAACTGGAGCTGATCTCGTACTGTATGGTTGTTTTCGACCGGGCCTACAACTATTACCATCAGTTTGCTTTATGGACAAGTAAATCCGTATTCTTTGT
>DOAQ01000026.1 GCA_003506435.1 Prolixibacteraceae bacterium | reverse complement strand
AATGGCATATTTCGGAAAGGTTTTGCTGATGCCCGGTATGCCAGTGTCCTGGCACAGATTGGGATTGCTTATTTTTTTGCTTTTGTAATCGTAGTCTTTTCCAAATCGTTTAAAACATCGCTGTTTTGGCTGATTGGCATTCTTGCAGGTATCGCATGTGTACAGCTTTTTATTCCGGTTCCGGGAATAGGGGCCGGTATACTGACCCCCGAAGGCTGCATCAACGGGTATATCGACCGTTTGTTTTTGCCGGGCCGGTTGGCTTATGGTCCCGATGCGAATATGGTTGCAACCGGTGGAGTATTTGACGCACTGGGATTATTATGCATTGTTTCGGCCATAGGCATTACCCTGATGGGGACCATAGCAGGAAATATCCTTCAACGGGAATCACTCACCGAATATCGGAAAACCGGAATACTTACTGTTATTGGCATCGCCCTGATTATTGTTGCCTTATTATTTTCACCTTTTTACCCGATCATCAAGAAATGCTGGACATCAACTTATAATCTGCTGGCCGGAGGAATCAGCTTTTTGCTGATCGCTCTTTTTTATCTGATAATAGATATCTGGCATATTCAAAAGTGGTCATTCTATTTCAGGGTGATCGGTATGAATGCCATTTTTATTTATCTGCTTAATGCAATTGTTCCCGTCGATAATGTCACCGATGCTTTTGTTGGCTGGATAATTAACCCATTGGGAGATGCAGGGAAACTGGTTCATGTTGCAGGTTATCTGGCAGGTGAGTGGTTGTTGCTGTACTACATGTATAAAAAGAAGATTTTTATTAAAGTTTAATATGAATTATCATGCAAAATGCTTTGCATCAAATAAAAGATTCAAATTTATATGAAGTCAACAAATTTATCACGCCGCCATTTTTTGCAAAGTTCTGCAGCAACAGCAGGAATGGCCACACTGGGTACACTTGGAGTGTCTGCTTCAGTAATGTCCAATAAAGATGAAACCGGACAAAGGTTGCCCCGCGAAGTGTGGGTTGCCAGCTTTTCCCAGGAAGGAATTTATGCCGAGACACCAGAGTTGATGGCTGCAAAAGTATTGGAAGAGCTCAAACGTTTGGAACCTTATCAACCCGAAATTGTATGCCTGCCTGAAGTTTTCGCTTTTACCAATGTCAAGAAAAACTATACTAAAGCAGAGAGGCCGCTTATTTCCGAAGGGATTGCAGAACAATTTTCCGACTATTCGAAAAAAAACCATTGTTATACGGTTTGTCCTGTATATACAACTGACGATCAAAAGAGGGTTTACAATTCAGCAATTGTTATCAACAGGCAAGGCACACGAATCGGTACCTATCAGAAAATCCATCCGACTAAAGATGAAATACTTGGAGGAACCACTCCCGGCTCTTTATTCCAGCCAGTTATCCAGACTGATTTCGGGAAAATAGGCATTCAAATTTGTTTCGATATGTTATGGAACGACGGTTGGGATATGTACCGCAAGCAGGGTGCAGAGATCATTTTCTTTTCGTCAGCTTTTCCTGCGGGACAAATGATTAATGCACAAGCCTGGAGAAATAAATGTGTGGTTGTATCCAGCACGAATAAGAATACTTCGAAAATATGTGACATTACTGGGGAAGTAGTCAGCCAAACCGGTATTTGGAATTCAAATCTGATTTGTGCTCCGGTTAATCTGGAAAAAGCATTTCTGCATCTTTGGCCCTACAACAAACGGTTCAATGAAATTCAGCAAAAATATGGAAGAAAAGTCCGTATCTCACTATTCCATGAAGAGGAATGGGCCATTATTGAAAGTCTTTCTCCTGATGTCAAGGTAAGAGAAATCTTGGATGAATACGAATTAAAAACGCACGAAGAACATACAAGGAGCGCTACCATTGCACAGGAAAAGGCACGTGAATAGAGTGATTTAGAAACAGTCGGGGCATAATCCCGTAAACTATTACCGAAATGACAAACATCAGCACACGGTTCCTCAGTATCTTTATTTTGTTTTCTTGTGTCTTTTTAACAGGCACAGGCGGGCATGTCAGTTGTAAAGAGGCTCAAAAAAATCAGTTCACTCACGCAACAAAAAACCATACATTAAGTCCGTACACCGGGTATACCCGTGAACACTGGCTTGAAATAACGGAACAGATTATTGCCGGGGTACTGCCTTATTTCGACCGGGAAACCGGGATGCCTCATTTGAACAAGAACAGTTACGACTACTGCAATTTAAAATTCAAAGACTCCCGCGAAGAAAACAAGAGGGCACTGGAACGGAGCATGATGGCTGTTATCATTTATACAACGGCTACCGGGAAAGACGAGGTTCCTGGATACAATGGATCTATTTCTGCACCGTATATCAAGGCTATTACCAAAGGGACAGACCCCGGCAGCCCTGTATTCTGGGGAAACCCGGAACCATTTGACCAAGTAGGGTCGGTATTTGCCTTGGGGGCTTACCTGAACCCGGTTCTTTTCTGGGACCCTTTAAGCGAGGCACAAAAACGCAATATTTTAAATTACCTGCAGAAGCAGGCTTTTAACAAAACCTACGACAACAACCATCATTTTTTTCACATGGTTGCCGCACCCCTTTTGGAAAAGTACGGATACGATGCCAACCGGGAACATCTGGCACAGATGTTTGAACGCCTGCTGGGGTGGTACCGGGGAGATGGTTGGTTCATCGACGGCAGCAACCGGGGATTTGATCATTACAATTTGTGGGGTTTTCAACTCTATCTCCACGTTTTAGACAAGTTCGACAAAAAATGGCACGACCAGTTTGGCGCCAGGATCAAACAGGTTTCTGCCCATTTTTTTGAAACATTGCCTTTTTTATTTGGGCGGGACGGCGGGCCTATCCCGTGGGGGCGTTCATTAAGTTACCGTTTTGCCGATAATGCAGCCATCGCCTGGGCATCGCTTAGCGGGAATTGCACCTTGCCTCCGGGACAGGCCCGAAGAATTGCTTCCGGCGAATTAAAATATTTTTGGAAACATGGTTGCCTCGATGACAATAAGTTGTTGACCATCGGCTACTGGGCAGCCAATGCCAGTGTTGCTGAAGGTTATATTTCCCCCGGCGACCCCTATTGGGCAACACATGGCTTGGCATGTTTACTGATACCTGAAGACGATCCGTTCTGGACAGCGGTTGAAGAACCCATGCCCGCCGACGGTGCCGGGGGGAAACTGGCTGTCCCCGGGGCACAGTTCACGGTAAGGGTCAGCCCCATAGATGGCGAAGCCCGTTTATATCCCGCCGGGCAACCCTTCAAACATGACCGGAAATCCTGGCAAATCGGTACAAAATACGACCAATATGCTTATTCAAGTTACCTGGGGTTTTGCACTGTTGGCGAAGGCGGCCCTGCCATTGGAGCAGGGCGTACAGGGTTCTCGGTAAACGGCATCGACTGGGTTTACAACGAACGTGCAATGCCCGTAAAAGTGGAGGCAGACCATGTTGAATCCAAATATCTGCTTGAACCAAACGGGTACGATGAAATAATTAAACATAACCTGATCGGTAATGACGGGGAGATTCATGTATTCTGGCACAATAAACCCGAACCCATTTATCTGTTCCTTGGTGGATATGGTATCCGTGTGTCACACGGTGAAATACCGGATGAGGAGAAGAAACCAGATGGGATCACCTTAAAATTCAAAGAATATTATTCTATAATACGACTTGTTAATTGCCTTGAAGGGGTATTGGATACGGAGTTGCTTGATCCTTCGAACGGATGGGCACATACGCATCTCTTCGGGGGAAAAAGTGCATTCCCCTCCTGGAAAAGTAAAAACCCGGTACCGCCACTTACTCCTTTAATTATCTATACAAACGGGACGCGAGGGAGGTACCCGCTTCCTACAAAAATTAAACTCTTGGAAAGTCCGGGCTTGTTGAGGATACAGTTTGAAGGCAAATGGTTTGAAATCAACATACCTTATTGAATAGGGTGCTTAATGAATTTAATAATAGCAATATGAGAAAGTTTCTAATTGTTTTATTTATCGTTTACTTCTTTTCTTTGGGATGCTTTGCTCAGGTAATTTTTCGCCCTCCGATCTGGGGTATCGCCAAAATGACTTTTTTGGTGAGCGATTTTCAGCTTGCCAGGGATTTTTACGGTGATTTTCTCGGGTTTGATGAGGCATTTTCATACCAATCCGAATTAGGGAAAGTAATCTCGTTCAAAGTAAACGACCGCCAGTTCCTTGAATTTATCGAAGATAAAGAGGCAAAAAGCAAAACACGATTGGTATCGGTTTCATTTGAAACAGACCATCTGGAACAAATGCGGAAGTTCCTTCAGCAAAGAGGAGTGGAAGTACCGGAGAAAGTTACCCTTGACGGGGCAGGGAACGAAGTTATTCTTGTATACGACCGGGCGGGCGTCCCGGTTGAGTTTATCGACCTGAAACCCTCTTCGTTGCATCGGCTTTCAAAGGGGAAGTTTTTGTCAGAAAACCGGATTTCCAAACGGCTCCACCACGTCGGGCTGTATTGTAACGGAGTGATTGACAACGACCCATTTTATGTGGGCATCCTTGGGTTTAAAGAGATGTGGCGCTACCCTGAAAACCATGCCGAAATCGTACAGATGAACTACCTTCAGATACCCGATTGTGCCGAGATGGTTGAGCATTACCCGTCAGACGATGTAAACTTCAGCCATCCCTGTTTTTTGGTAGATGATATGCAGGAAACCATATACACCCTGAAAGAACGCCGGGGAAAAACCCAACTTGCCAAACCGATGGTGGGAAAAGGTAACCGCTGGCTCCTGAATATGAAAAATGATGACGGGACCAAGGTTGAATTTACAGAAGCGCATTGTGTACGCTGATAAAAAAACAATTAAATTGAATGATAAAAACTGTAAAAATGGACAATAATAATTCATCCCGCCGGAAATTTATAAAAAGCGCTGTTGGCGCCGGTTTGTTGATGGCCGGGTCAGACTTTTTGCCTTCCTGC
The DNA here is from genome assembly GCA_003506435.1 of Prolixibacteraceae bacterium. Taxonomy (GTDB): domain Bacteria; phylum Bacteroidota; class Bacteroidia; order Bacteroidales; family Prolixibacteraceae; genus GWE2-42-39. The sequence continues at coordinate 23,353 of DOAQ01000026.1, read as the reverse complement.
TCTGTTTTCAGGATGGCAGGTTCTTCGCAGGAATACGATGCAAAAGGTCTGCCTACCACAATCTTGGGAAAAACGGGGGTGCGTGTACCGCGCATTGTTTGCGGCCTGGGCTCACGTTTCTGTCATGTCGACAGCGACGACGAGGCACGGGAACTGCTCCACTTCACGCTGGACAACGGGCTTTACTACTGGGATACGGCATTTGCCTATGACAATACAATTGGAACACCTCCCGGCAAGAAAAAGAGTCCCCGGATAATCGTTAGCGAAGAACGTCTGGGGCCGGTAGTTGCCACACGCCGTAAAGAGATTTTTCTTTCGACCAAAGTCACCAGTCGGGACCCCAACGAAGCGATGCGCCAGATAGAAACCAGCCTGAAACGCCTGCAAACAGATCATCTCGACCAACTGATGATCCACGATGTGCGATCGATGGAGGACGTGGAAAAACTCAGTGAAAAGGGGAACCTGATCGATATCCTCCACAAAATGAAAGACCAGAAAGTTACCCGGTTCATCGGTTTTTCGGGACATTCCGATGCGGCAGCGATGAAGGAATTGGCCGGACGCGGGGATTTCGACACCATGCTTATTGCCATGAACCACTGGGGGCAGGCCAGCAACCCGCAACACAGGCAGGAGTTGGTTATCCCGGCAGCAAAGGAAAAAGGAATGGGGGTGATCCTGATGAAGGTTGTCCGTCCCCGGGAAACAGTCAAAGGGCTCAACCCGGAAGATTTGGTCAGGTACGCCTTGTCGCTGAAAGGCCCTGATGTAATAGTGCTTGGACTTGACAGTATAGAAGTTGTAAAATCAAACCTCGAAATCCTGCGGAATTTTCAACCGATGGATGAAGCGAAAATGAAAGAAATGGCCATGCAACTGGCCCCATTCTACAACCATGAAAACCTGCCCTGGATGAAACCTGGCTATTGCGACGGTAACTGGGCATAAATTTTCCAACTGCCAGTTTGAGCATAGCGGGAACAAGGGGCTAAACTCTCTCAGGTTTGTAACCTGATGTCCGTTGAATAGCATTTTGACAAATCGTACTCGTAACATTAAACTTTTTATTTATGATACCAGACAATTGAACCAATATTTTGAAGTTGAAAAAAGGGATAACTAAACAGGAGAGGAGCTCTGTAAATTATAACAGCAATGTTTTTGGGCAGGGAAGTATCCGGTTGGGAAGAAGTGTTTGAACAACGAGTTGATGTTGTAATAGTATTTTATAAATCCTCCTAATTCGTACTTTCTCTATGCGTTACAACTTTACTATTTAATTCCCCTGTTTTCTCCGCGAGGTTCCCTGACGGGCCAGAATCGTTTCCAGTTCCTGCCGGATTGCATTTAATTCATTTTTCGTAAGGGCAGTAAGGCTGACCGTCGGATAATCGGCAACGCCCCGCTGGGTCTTTACGGTCAGTGTTAAATCGCGGAACGGGAATGTGGTTTTTAAATCATATTTATACAGCAACTCATGCTGGAAGTCAATTGAGCTGTATTCCCTGCCAAATAAAGTAATTACCGGATAGTACCGGACCGAAATTTTACCATTTGCAGAACTGAATGACACATAATTGAAATTAATCACCAAAACAAGGACAACAAAAACAACCAGTCCGATGCCGATATAAATTGTAATCATATCCTCTTTTTTCCACAGAAAATAAAGGGCTGCAAGAATGAACAAAAGAACTACAAGATTGAAGTTCCGTTTAATTTTTTTGGTGCGTATCTGATTTGAAAATTCCATAACACGTTTAACGAATCGTAAAAAAGCAAACCTGTAAATCCGGGATAGCCAGCCACTGGCAAAATTATTTTAACTTTGACCATCCATAAAAACAGACCAATGGTTGAATCAAAAATACATTCAAATATTGTTTTTTCACAGGATATAGTAAAAGAACTTCTGTCAGTGGTTGAAAAGTACCCGAAAGAAAAAGTTTTTTTACTGACCGAAGAGAATGCCGAACAGAAGTGTCTTCCTCTTGTTCAGCCGGTTATCGACCAGCTTCAGATCAAATGGCTGGAAATTGAAGCAGGTGAGGAAAATAAAAAAATTGGTTCAGTTGAAAAAGTATGGCAATTCCTGTCGGAGAATGGCGCCGACCGCAAATCGCTGCTGATCAATTTGGGCGGAGGCATGCTCACCGATCTGGGCGGCTTTGCTGCTTCGACCTTTAAACGGGGGCTCGATTTTGTAAACATCCCCACCACCTTGCTGGCACAGGTTGATGCTTCTTTGGGCGGGAAAACCGGCTTCAATTTCAATGGACTAAAAAATGAGATCGGCGTATTTCAGGAGCCGGTAACGGTTATCATCAATACCAATTTCCTGAAAACCATCGATCATGCAAATTTCCTTTCGGGCTATGCTGAAATGATCAAACACGGGTTCATCAAAAGCCCGGAACACTGGGACGAATTACAGAAATTCGACCTGAAAAATATCAACTACGAAGCGCTTCAGGAAATAATTGCCCACTCGGTTGCTGTGAAAAAATGGTTCGTAATGAACGACCCCACCGAAAAAAACATCCGCAAGGCGCTGAACCTGGGACATACCGTTGGCCATGCTTTCGAAAGCTATGCCATGAAAACTGGAAAACCCATCCTACATGGCTATGCAGTGGTTTACGGGATGATTGTCGAACTTTTCCTTTCAGCAAAAAAATGCGGTTTCGAGGCAGTGCTGTTGCAGCAAATCAGCCAATGGCTGTTGGAACGGTACGGCAAATTCGAAATTACCGAAAACGACTTTGATGCTTTATTCGAACTAATGACGCACGACAAAAAAAATGAAGCCGGGCGCATCAATTTTACGCTGATTCCCGAAATCGGGAAAGTAGAAATCAACCAGAACTGCACAAAAGCAGAAGTTTTTGAAGCGCTGGAATACTATTTGATGATGGAAAAGCCTCATCCTAAATCCTTCTCCAAAGGAGAAGGACTTTTGGACAGTAACAAATCAGAAAGCATATAACATTGAACTATCGCAACCGTATCTTTCCCCCTTTGGGGGAATAAGAAGGGGGCTTTTTGTAACTCGTAATTTGAACATGAAATATTCTGTATCGAAACCCGATAAAACCCTGAAAGGAAGCATTCAACTTCCGGCATCGAAAAGCATTGCCAACCGTGCGCTGATCATCAACGCGCTTAGTTACAGCCCCTACCCGATTAAAAATCTGTCGGACAGCGACGATACCCGGGTAATGGAGCAGGCTTTCACATCGAACACCAATCATTTCGATATTGGTCACGCCGGAACAGCGATGCGTTTTCTTACGGCTTTCCTTTCCATGATCGTAGGTGAATGGACCCTCACCGGCTCGGAACGCATGAAACAACGTCCCATTGGCATTCTGGTTGATGCGTTGAACTCGCTCGGCGCACGCATTGAATACCTCGAAAACGAGGGTTTCCCGCCACTAAAAATCTACGGATCACATCTGAAAGGCGACATCATCGAACTTGATGGCAGCGTTTCCAGCCAGTATATTTCGGCCCTGCTGATGATCGCCCCGTCGATTGATGGCGGTTTGACGCTGAGGTTGAAAAATAAAATTATATCGCGCTCGTACATTGAACTCACCCTGAAACTGATGGAACAATTCGGGGTGAAGCACGCGTGGAAAGGGAACGAAATCCGAATTGCGGAACAGACGTATCGTCCCGTTCAGTATATCGTTGAAGCCGACTGGTCGAGTGCTTCGTACTGGTACCAGATGACCGCACTGGCCGAAGAAGTTGACCTGGAACTGGAAGATCTGAAACTGGACAGTCTTCAGGGCGACTGTGTTATTGCTAAATGGTTTGAACCGTTCGGGGTAGTTTCAGAAGAAACCGAAAAAGGTGTCCGTCTGAGCAAGACAGAAAAACCACTTCCGAAAAACCTTCAGCTTAATTTTATTGAAAACCCGGATGTGGCGCAAACTTTCGCCGTTTTGTGCGTGATGAAAAATGTGCCGTTTCATTTCACCGGTCTGGAAACCCTGAAAATAAAAGAAACCAACCGCATTGAAGCCCTGCAAAACGAACTGGCCAAATTTGGGGCTGAAATTACAGAGCCGGCACACGGTGAACTGCAATGGGACGGAACTTTTCCCTTGGAAAAAGTGGACAATCCATCTATTTCAACCTACAAAGACCACCGCATGGCAATGGCTTTTGCTCCTGCATGTCAAACATACGGCCCGGTAACCGTTGAAGAGCCAATGGTGGTAACCAAATCGTACCCTGCATTTTGGAATGATTTGAAAAAGGTAGGATTTATAGTGAACGAATAAATATTTTCTTCTGTTACCGTTTTTTCCTGAAGAACTCTGTCATCAAATCGGCGCAGTCATTGGCCATAATGCCCGAAACGACTTCAGTTTTTGGATGCAAAGCGGCAGGGGCGAATTTGGTAAACCCTCGTTTATCATCACTTGCTCCATATACCAGTTTCCCAACCTGCGACCAGCCCAAAGCCCCGGCACACATCACACAAGGTTCGAGCGTCACGTACAAGGTGCATTCGTTCAGGTATTTTGCTCCCAGCAGATTGGCTGCGGCAGTAATTGCCTGCATCTCGGCATGAGCCGTCACATCGGTTAGTGTTTCAGTTAAATTATGGGCCCGCGCAATGATGCGATTGTTGGCAACTACCACTGCCCCAACCGGGATTTCATCCTTTTCAAAAGCCGTCACTGCTTCCTGAATCGCCCGTTTCATGAAATATTCATCCGTAAATGGCTCCATGGAAATTCACTTTTTAAATACAAACATAAAGCAAATATGCTGTTTTTAATTCTGATAATCTGTGTATTTTTGCAAGCAAAATTAAAATTGAGCATCAATGTACAGAACACATACATGTGGCGAATTGCGCCTCGAACATCAGGGCGCCGAAGTTACCCTGGCCGGGTGGGTCCAACGCAAACGCGAATTCGGAGGGATGACATTTATCGACCTGCGCGACCGTTACGGGCTTACGCAGTTGGTTTTCGATGAAAAAACCAATCCTGAAGTCACCGAAAAGATGAAAAAGCTGGGGCGCGAATTTGTAATCCAATCGAAAGGGATTGTCCTCGAACGAAGCAATAAAAACAAAAATATTCCGACCGGAGATATTGAAATTGAAGTTTTGGGCCTACAAATTTTGAATGCTTCGGAGGTGCCGCCTTTCACAATTGAAGATGAAAGCGACGGCGGCGACGATATCCGCATGAAATACCGCTACCTCGATTTGCGCCGTGCGCCTGTTCGCGACACACTGGTCCTTCGCGCAAAAATGGCTCACGCCGTACGCAGCTATCTGAACGGGCTCAATTTTATTGAAACAGAAACGCCGGTTCTGATCAAATCGACGCCGGAAGGAGCCCGCGACTTCGTGGTTCCTTCACGCATGAACCCGGGCGAATTTTACGCGCTTCCGCAATCGCCGCAACAGTTGAAACAGTTGTTGATGGTAGCCGGGTTCGACCGCTACTACCAAATTGTGAAATGTTTCCGCGACGAGGATTTGCGTGCCGACCGTCAGCCTGAGTTTACCCAAATAGACTGTGAAATGTCGTTTGTCGAGCAGGAAGACATTCTGAATACATTCGAAGGATTGACCCGTTATATGTTCAAAGAAATCAAAGGAATTGAAATTAGCGAATTTCCCCGGATGCCCTATTCCGAAGCAATGGAAAATTATGGTTCCGACAAACCGGACATCCGTTTCGAAATGAAAATTAAGGAATTGACCAGGCTGGCAAAAGGCAAAGGCTTCCCGGTTTTCGACGATGCTGAATTTGTCGGTGGGATTTGTGCCGAAGGCTGTTCGGAATACACCCGCAAACAACTCGATGCACTTACCGAATGGGTAAAACGTCCGCAAATTGGAGCCAAAGGAATGGTTTACCTGAAATATAATACTGATGGCAGTTTGAAATCATCAGTCGATAAATTTTATTCTCCGGAAGAACTGAAAAAATGGGCCGACCTGTTCGGCGCGAAACCGGGCGACTTAATTCTGGTACTGTCCGGCGCCAAAGAACAAACACAAAAAGCACTTGGCGAACTACGCCTCGAAATGGCCAACCAACTTGGACTGCGCGAAAAATCGGTGTTTCAACCATTGTGGGTAGTCGACTTTCCGCTGCTGGAGTGGGACGAAGAAACGAAACGTTACTATGCAATGCACCATCCGTTTACCGCTCCGAAACCGGAAGACATCTCAATGCTCGAAACCAACCCCGGAGCCGTTCGTGCCAATGCGTACGATTTGGTTATCAACGGAGTGGAAATCGGCGGAGGTTCAGTCCGTATTTTCGACAAAGGATTGCAGGCAAAGATGTTCAACATGCTCGGATTTACCCCGGAACAAGCCGAATATCAGTTTGGCTTCCTGATGAATGCTTTCAAATTTGGCGCTCCACCGCATGCCGGTATCGCCTTTGGATTCGACCGCCTGACTTCAATGTTTGCCGGGCTGGACAGTATCCGCGACACCATTGCATTCCCGAAAAACAATTCAGGCCGCGATGTAATGATGGATTCACCGTCGTCAATTGCCGACGCACAATTGAATGAATTAAACATTAAACTGGATTTGAAACAATAGTCCGAATAAAATATCAGCAAAAGAAAAAGCCTGTAAATCGATTGATTTACAGGCTTTTTCTTTTACATGTTGTCCTGCCAAGGCTCGAACTTGGACTCTTCTGATCCAGAGTCAGACGTGTTGCCAATTACACCACAGGACAATTTTAAGATGTTGACCTACCAAGGCTCGAACTTGGACTCTTCTGAACCAAAATCAGACGTGTTGCCAATTACACCATAGGTCAATCATTAGATGCCCTTTTTCTAAGGACGGTGCAAAATTATATTTTTTTTCTTACCACCGAAAAATTTATCTAAAAAAAATAGGCTTTCTATCCGGCTACACCCGATTGTTAACGGATTTATAATCTGTACCCTGTTGCCGGTATAACTTTCGCAACAACTTGCTCCCTCTCGATTTAATTCCCGCACTCGAATGATATTCTATTTCGTGCTCGATCAGTTGGATCAATTCGTGTTTGAGTTCCGGTTCGCGCTCCGAAATATTGAATAAAATCTGCATGGCATGAACCCTCACGGCAACAGGCTCGCTGGCCGAAGTAAAATGACGGATGCAGTAATCGAGCATCAGCGCCGTTTTTTCTTCCGGAACGGGATAATAGCTTATTAACTTCAGGAATTCCCGTTTCTTGCTGCTGTCGGTTGTCTTTTGTAAAAAATCGATAATCTGGTCCAGCCAGGGCTCAAGCTGGTCCGGGTACGTTTCATGAATTTTACTGATCAACCAACTGGCACGCCAACTGCCTTCCAGTTTATCATCCATTGAAATATTCATCAACGCACTGACATGCTCCGGATATTCCGAAATATGATTGATGACAAGCGCCAAGCTGTCCCACGAACCAATGATTTTCCGCAAGTCGTTTTCAGTCACGAAAAGTTTATTTTTATTCGTCATAAAGATAGATTTTTTATACCATTGCAGGATAAACTGCCAACGATGATCGATGTTAGCTGTGCCATAATCACGGAGAAAGGGAAAATACTCGCTGTTCAGCGCGGCCCCGGGACAGACCATCCGTTTCAATGGGAATTTCCGGGAGGAAAAATCCGGAAGGACGAAACTGCTGAAGAATCAATACTCCGGGAAATACAGGAAGAACTTTCGGTTGAGATTGAAATTACGGGGCAACTCGAACCGGTTGAGCACGATTACGGAATAAAACAAATCCGGCTGATCCCCTTTGTTTGCCAGATTAAAAACGGATCGTTGCAATTGACGGAACATATTGCTTCGCGTTGGATATTACCCAATCAAACCAAAATCCTTGAATGGTCGGAAGCCGACCGAAAACTGATTCAGAAAAACAGTAATTTTTTCAGTTGAAAGAAGGCAACCGGTTAAATTAGTCCGGGAAAGATGATGGTTACTACGGCAAAAAAGGCAGCCCATCCAACAATAGAAATCATCATGTACCCAAACACATTTTTCGTTCCGGAGTAGTATCTTTTTATTAAAAATGCCCCCACTGGAATGCTTAAAATAACCGGCGAACTAATAACAATACCCCAGAGTCCATATTTGGTTTTTACGTTTATGAGCCAACGGCTTTTCTTCGTAAAACGGACTTGTTCGTGCGATTTGCTGCGCATTTCGCAAAGTTTCTGATATTTCGTTTTGACAAATTCGGGGACAACTTTGCACAATACACATTTATATCGATGAAACCCTCGAATTAACAGCTCGCTCAGGTAATAAAAAAAGAAAAAACCGGCAATACCGCCAACCATTACCGAAACAATGGCCTGCTCGTAATTGAGTCCGATAACCAATGCATACGGAAAAGAAAAAAAATATTTCACTGTAGCCAGCAAAAAAACATTTAATAATTTCAGAATAACAACGACATTCATTTTTATCCGGGTTTGTCTTTTTAGAACGGCAAAGTTGCTGAATTTGTTTTATAAGTTATCAGCTATTAAGATGATTTTTAAAATATTAACAATTTTTATTTATTGTGGTCGTATGAATTTCTCCCAAAAGGCCACATTGAATGCAGTGCTCTCAAAATAATCCCGGTCTGAAATGACCAAAACGTTGCTGGTCTGAACATCGATAACGGTCAGGGTTTGGGCGATTGCCGACTTCTGATGGTCTGCATTTATAAATTGCTTTTTTGCATCAACGAATGCCAGTACATAGTTGCCGCCTGCTTTTTTATATCCAACAGTAATATTTTCGGTAACATCCGAAATACCGTTTGTTTTAACAGCAAGTGATCTGCCCTGCGGGTTTTGTCGGCCCGATTCTATTTCCAGTTCGTTCCGCACAATGCCGTAATCAGTTTTGCTGATATAGATTTTCCCGTTAAATTTCCGGCACCCGAAACTACCGGTGTGCGCCAGATCGGTTTTACTGGTTTTGTAATCGATCACCCACACCGAATCGCCATTAAATACGGTAGATTTCTCCAGTTGAAGATCGTAGTCATTGATCAGGTCAGCATTCAAAATTGTGTTGCCCACACGTGCCAGATCAGCTTGCAGCAGTTCATCGAACCCGGTTGTTCCCTGCGGAAACGAATACACATCGAAATCGCGTTTGGCTTCCGTAAACCTGTAATTTCTGCTTCTGAAAGCATCCAATGCGGAGGGAGACCGATACCCGTTCTGATCGCTCATCTGAACGACAGCTTCGCGCTTTTTCCCGTCCTTCATTTCCGAATAATAAATTTTTAACCCATACGGACCGGAAAGATAATTGTCTTTTATCCTTTCAGAAGCAGTGCGGATGATGCGGAAAAGAACTTTCGATTGGGCCGCCACATCAATGTTGCCAATGTCATAAGTCTGTTCTTCCAGTGCGATGGTCACAAATTCCTGACCGATTAATTCTCCGACCGGAATAACCCGGTTGGCATAACCAACTGCCGAAAAATAGATAGATCCCTGTTCGTGTTCTTCAGGAATCTTCAGTTCGAAAAAACCGTCAGTATTGCTGGCTGTGCCATACAATGTGCCTTCAATTCCGATATTGGTATAGGCAATTCCTTCGTCGCTTTCATTGTCGGTAATTTTGCCTTTTATAACTTTTACCTGTGCAATTGCAGCAACCGAAAAACCGATTAGTATGATAAAAAAAAGAAGTCGTTTCATGCTGAAAAGTTTTTATAAAAATACAGATTATATACCAGAACACGGGATTATAACGTTTAATCCCTGTAAATCATATTATCTTTGATAAAAATCTTTAAATAATGAAGCAGAAAATACTTTCCATTGCAACGCTTATCATCCTGATTGGCATTTCCTCGTGCGTTTCGAAGAAGAAATATCTGGAAATGGAATCGTTTAAACTGCGTGCCGAAAACCGGGTGAGGGAGCTGACCGGCGAGCACGAAACAAAAGACAAGCGCATTGAAACAATGATCGCTGATTTTGAAAAGATGAAAGGGCAACAGATGGAAAGCAATGCCGTGAAAAATCAGATGATCGATTCGCTGACCGGGAAAGTCAACGTATTGTCGTCGGATGTTTCAGCAAAAGATGCAAGCATCGAAGAAAAGATATATGCCTTTGAATACGAGAAACGGCGTTTGACTGAAGAGGCAGCCTCGGCCAAACAACAACTGCTACGGAAGGAAACCGAATTGGGAAGCCTGTCGGCGCAATTATCGGAAATGAAAAATGAAATTTCGCGGCTGAATTTCGATCTGGGACGTGGAACCGACGAATTGAAAACCATGCAGGGACAACTTCAGGCAAAAGAAGAAAAAATTGCCGGAAACCAGCAGGAAGTCGATAAGCTGAAAACAGAAATACAAAACCTGAAAAAGCAATTAACCGGGAAAGATCAGGCCATTGAAAAGCTCGAAAACAATGTAAAATTGCTGAAAAGCCAATTGAAATAAGCCTGACCGAATCAAAACCCCGGTCGTCGGGACAATGATAATAATTGCGAGATTTTAGTAAAACCTCGCAATTATTATCTACTTTTATCAAAAAAGAAATGTCATGATCGAAAAACCTCCCAAACAAAAACAAGATGATGGTACTTTTTCATTAATGGTAAAACTGCAATTTGAGGGTACCTTAAAGAATATTCAGGATGAATATTTATATTGGGATAAAATAAAATACAAGATTAAAGACAATAAACCGGAAGAATTTTGGAATGCGATAAAACTCTATCGCATGATCAAAAGCAATACGGTTACGTTTGGCAAATACAATTTCCGGTATATGATTACCGACTATATGCAGCGTGCTTTACACCAGTTCGACATGCATATAGGGGGTACTTTGGGCAGCAATACCGGAATAGCCGAAACAGACAAAACAAAATTCATTCTCAGCTCAATCACCGAAGAAGCTATTTCCAGCAGCCAGATGGAAGGAGCCAATACGACGCGAAAAAAAGCGAAAGAGATGATCCAGCAGGAACAAAAGCCTAAAAACAGATCGGAACAGATGATCATGAACAATTTCATAACTATGAAGCATATTGTTCAATATAAAAATGAAGAAATTACACCCGAAAAAATACTCTATATCCATCAGCTCATATCCAATAAAACGTTAGACAATTCTGAAGACGAAGGAAAATTCAGAGATAACGACGAGGTTTACGTTGTAAACCATGTCAACAGTGAAGTTGTCCATACTCCTCCACCCAGTAGTGAACTGGATGAATTGATTACCGATTTATGCAATTTCTTCAACCACGAATCTGAAAATTTTATTCATCCGATCATAAAAGGCTGCATCATCCATTTTATGACTGGCTGGATTCACCCATTTACCGACGGAAATGGAAGAACAGCAAGAGCCCTTTTTTATTGGTACATGCTAAAAAATGGATATTGGATGACTGAATACTTATCTATTTCAAGAATAATCAAAGACACAAAAAATCAATACGAAAAGGCATATTTATATACAGAGATAGACGACAATGATTTAAGCTACTTTTTAACATACCATATCCAGACAATGGAAAAAGCCTATGATGCATTAAAAGAATACATCAGCCGGAAACAAAAAGAAGTATTTCAGGCCGCCAGGTTTATGAAAATTCCCTTTGTAAATGAACGAATGGCCCAGGTTCTTAAGATAGTAAATGATGACCCGGAGAGGATATTACACATAAAAGAGATAGAGAAACGATTTCTCGTCTCAAATTTTACGGCAAGAACCGATTTGAAGATGCTTGTCGAACTGGGTTTTTTAGAAATCATACAGGTAAACAAAAAGAAACAGGCCTTTATTAAATCCGGAAAATTTGAGGAAATTTTAAAGCAGCAAAAACTTTAAATTACAAAAAAGCAATGCCCGGCAACGGCCATGGTAAAGTGGTTGTCGCTATTTTATTTTCGGACAGTCGTTATTTTATTTGTTTCTAAAGCATTCCCATGCTTATATTTGCACCATCAAAAAAACAATTAATAAATGAGTACACTTACAAAAACAACGCTTGCTTACAAAGTGGCCGATATTTCGTTGGCCGGTTTTGGAAGAAAAGAAATTGAAATTGCTGAGAAAGAGATGCCGGGGCTGATGGCCATCCGCGAAAAATATAAAAAAGAACAACCATTGGCGGGAGCCCGTATCATGGGTTCGCTGCACATGACCATCCAAACGGCTGTTCTGATCGAAACATTAAAAACACTGGGTGCCGAAGTGCGCTGGTGCAGTTGCAATATTTTCAGTACGCAGGATCACGCTGCCGCGGCCATTGCTGCTGCCGGGATTCCGGTTTTTGCATGGAAAGGCGAAACACTGGAAGAATACTGGTGGTGTACCGAAAAAGCGCTCGATTTTGGAAACGGTCTTGGCCCGACCCTGATTGTTGACGACGGCGGCGATGCAACTGTAATGGTCCATCTTGGTTTTAAAGCCGAAAAGAATCCATCTGTTCTGAATGTTGAATTGGAAGCTGAAGATGAACAGCAACTGTACAACGTGCTGAAGCGAATTCAGGCTGAAGACCCGCAACGCTGGTCGCGCACAGCCCCTGAGATTAAAGGAGTTTCGGAAGAAACAACAACCGGTGTTCACCGCCTGTACCAGATGATGGAAGAAGGTTCGCTGTTGTTCCCGGCGTTCAATGTAAACGATTCGGTTACCAAATCGAAATTCGACAACCTGTACGGATGCCGCGAATCGCTGGCCGACGGCATCAAACGCGCAACCGATGTGATGATCGCAGGTAAAGTGGTTGTAGTTGCCGGTTACGGCGATGTGGGTAAAGGCTGTTCCCACTCAATGAGAAGTTACGGCGCCCGTGTTATTATTACTGAAATTGACCCGATTTGCGCACTTCAGGCTGCAATGGAAGGCTTCGAGGTAAAAACAATGGACGATGCCATTCCGGAAGGAAATATTTTTGTAACTACCACCGGGAACAAGGACATTATTACTGCCCAGCAAATGGCCGCGATGAAAGATCAGGCAATTGTTTGCAATATTGGGCACTTCGACAACGAAATTCAGGTTTCGAAACTCGAAAAATGGCCGGGTATCAAAAAAGTGAACATCAAACCGCAGGTCGATAAATACGTGTACCCCGACGGACATGCCATTTTCCTTTTGGCTGAAGGCCGTTTGGTGAACCTCGGCTGTGCTACCGGTCATCCGTCGTTTGTAATGAGCAACTCGTTTACCAACCAAACGTTGGCACAAATCGAACTTTGGAACCACTACTATGCAATTGATGTATACCGATTACCGAAAAAACTCGATGAAGAAGTGGCCCGTCTGCACCTCGAACAACTGGGTGTTAAACTCACAAAACTTTCAAAAGAACAGGCTGATTACATCGGCGTGCCGGTTGAAGGACCATACAAACCCGAACATTACAGATACTAAAAATACAATCTTCAATAGTTAAAGGGCAGTCGTTTCGATTGCCCTTTTTTTGTGCGCTGATAAAAATTTTTATTTTCAATTTACTCAATTAAAAAGTAACTTTAAAGTCTTCTGATTCAGAATAAAAACAAAAGTCCGTGAGTTCGCAGTCGCTAAATCATTTCAACCAAAAGGAAGAAGAAAAGCTCATTCTGGAGCTTTTTCGGCAAGAGTACGACTTGTTTCCAAAAGGCAAAATCAGCAAAACGGAATCGCCCGATTTTATGCTGCGAAATGCTCAAAAAATAGCGACAGGTATCGAACTCACCAAATTACACGAACCCGGAATCAGCAAGCAAAACAGTCATTTTTCAAGAGGCGATTCAACCTATATTCCACCCGAACCGTCGTTCGAGAATATTGAATACACCATCCGGGCGAAAGAAGAAAAACTATATTTGTACCGGCGAAAAAAACCCAGCCAGATTTGGCTCATCATCACTACTGATCTCACCGATAGCCCGGTATCATACAATATTGCCAATAAACTGTCGAACTGGAAATTCCAATCCGAATTCAACAAGGTATTTTTATTTGAGTTAACGGGGCGAAAAGTATTTGAATTGATTTAACAGCAACCGTTTAAAGACGAAAATATACAGTTTCAGATTATAGTCGCAGTGTTCAGAAACAGCCCAACAATGACAGCAACGATAACCACCAAAACAACCACACAGGGATCATTCTAACAAGTAAACGATTCAGCAATTAAACACGCTGGAATCAAGCATCCAACGAGAATCAAATATCCGCCATGCGCCATTTCTCCGTTTGCTAATTGTAAATCCGAAGGCGGGCGCCATTATCCAGCACCTGAACACGGTATTGTTTCAGCGGTTCAATAGCAGGGCCATTAAAAACAGACCCACCGCTAAATAAAATGAACTTCGAGCCGCAACAGGGACAGGTTGCTACAACTCCTTCAATCGCTCCTTCTTCCAGCAAAGAACAATCACTCGATATATCATGAGTACAGGCTGCATCAAATGCGTAATAGGTCCGGTTAATATTATCGACACAAAACAGAATCACCCCGGCAAAACCGTAATTTGGAAAATAGATATAATTACCGGGAACATTCAGATCAATATAACTTGAAACCACAACATTAATATTGACAGGCACATAAGGAATCCGACCCTCATATTCCTTTTCACAAGATACCGGAAGCAAAAAGACGAAAGCCACCAAAACAATCAACCGAAAATAACTTTTGAATATGTCCGCCATTTTTTTATATCTTTAGTACTTTAAACCGGAGAATTACAAAATTATTTTATTCAGACGAAGAAATCATCCTTTATGGAAGAATATATTTTTATCATCCTTGCAATTATCCTTTCAATCGTGGGAGCGGTAAACAAGAATAAAAAGAAGACCGCTGGCACAACCGGTTCCGGAATTCCTTCATTTTTCGAAAAAATGATGGGCGAGTCGCTCTTTGACGAAGAGCCTGTTGTTAATTCTCCGAAACAGGAAACCGCACCTTCGTCGCATCCCTCCATGCCGAAACAGAAAAAGGAAACTTTGGTACGCCGCCAGCCATTTCTGAGCCACGAATTAGCGGAAAGAGGAATACCCAAAAGGGCGTCAGGACTTAAAAAGGTAGAAAATATCCAGAAAAAGGAACCGGTAAAGAAGAAGGAAAGAATACATGATTTAATGAAAGGCTTTTCAATGAAAAAAGCAATCATTTATTCAGAAATCATCCAAACAAAATACTAGAACAAATTTATTGACAGTGATTTAAAAGATTTTTTAAGGAGAACTGTTCGAATAACTCGAAAAATTTATATAATTTTGTTCGAAAGAGTTCCGCAAAGCCGGAATTCTTTTTGTTTTATATAGTTGAAAAAAAATACAATCATGGGAAAGGTTTCATACATTACGGAAGAAGGTCTGAAAAAAATGAAAGATGAACTGGAACATCTGATGACCGTTGAACGGCCTGCTATTTCGAAACAAATTGGAGAAGCCATCGAAAAAGGCGATATTTCTGAAAACGCAGAATATGATGCGGCCAAAGATGCGCAAGGCATGCTGGAGGCAAAAATTGCTATTTTGCGCGGGAAAATAGCCAGTGCCCGGATTATCGACGAATCGAAGATCGACACTTCCTGTGTTCAGATTCTGAACAAGGTCACCATTAAAAATATAAAGAACAATGCAACCATGCAGTACACCATCGTGTCGGAGCATGAAGCAGATTTAAAGGCCGGAAAGATTTCGATTGCCACACCCATTGCCAAAGGTTTAATGGGCAAAAAAGTTGGCGATGTGGTTGAAATAAAAGTACCATCGGGGACTATTCCTTTCGAGATTGTTGATATTTCACTATAAATTTTGAAGCCATGGCAAGCATCTTTACACGAATCGTAAATGGAGAAATTCCTTCGTACAAAGTGGCCGAAGATGAAAACTATTACGCATTTCTCGACATCATGCCAGTTGCCAAAGGACACACACTGGTAATCCCGAAAAAAGAAGTCGATTATCTTTTCGATCTGGATAATGAAACGTATGCCGGACTTCAGTTGTTTGCCAAAAAAGTTGCCGAAGGTCTGAAAAAAGCCATTCCCTGCGTTAAAGTGGGTGTTCTGGTACTTGGGTTGGAAGTTCCTCATGCGCATATTCATTTAATACCCATGCAAAACGAAGGCGATTTGCTGAATTTTACAAAGAAGTTGAAATTAAGCCCGGAAGAGTTTGTCGAGATCAGGAATAAAATTGCCGGACAAATTATTTAAACTGAATCCAAAAAATATAGCAGTCCCGTTTCTAAAAAAGAGAGACGGGATTTTTTATGTCATGCAGTGCGGTTTTATTTTATGCGGCCTGGATTTTTTTTTATAAAGTCTCCCCAGTTTTTATACCCGCCTTTGGTGACCGGATTTTTCTGCTGGAGATAATGGCAAATAGCTACAGCCACAGCATCGGTGGCATCCAACTCTTTGGGCCATTCATCAAGCGCCAACATGTTCTTCAGGAAATAAGCAACCTGTTCTTTGGCCGCGCGTCCCATGCCGGTGATCGACTGTTTCACTTTCAGCGGGGCATATTCAAAAACCGGAATATCGCGCTGCAAAGCAAGCCCCATCACAATACCCTGTGCCCGTCCCAATTTCAGCATGGCCTGAATATCTTTTCCATAGAAAGGAGATTCAATAGCCAGTTCATCGGGCAAAAATTCGTTAAACAAGTATTCGGACCGGTTAAAAATATGCTTCAGTTTTAAATAATGGTTGTCGTAGCCGGTAGTTTTCACAACCCCCACCTGAAGAATTTTGGGTTTGTTGTTTTCAATCTCAATCAATCCGTACCCCATTATATTGGTTCCCGGGTCGATTCCTAAAATACGTTTGGTTGTTTTTTCCATGAATACCATTAAACTAATCGTTCAAAGGTAGAATTTTTACCCTGAAGGAAATCGGAGAAGGAAAGAAAAAGAGCCTTCCACGGGAGTTGAACCCGCGACCTGCTCATTACGAGTGAGCTGCTCTACCACTGAGCTAAGAAGGCTTTTGATTAACAAGGAGGTAAGACCTGCCTCAGAAAATGCACCGCAAAAATACGATTTCCTGAAAGATAAGAGCAAGAAAAATCTACTTTTTAATCTTCAATTTTGGTTTTACCTGCTGAATGACTATTCCACCTACAATAAAAAACAGGCCTATGAAGGTTGTGTAATAAATAGTTTCGTGCAAAAACAGATGAATAAATATCAGCGAAACGAAAGGTGTAATAAAAACCAGGTTGCCGATCTGGGCATTATTTTCGCTCAACTGCATGGCCTGCATCCAGAAAATATAGGCAAAGCCAAGTTCGAAAAGGCCAATGTAAATACCGGTCAATACGCCCGTCCCCCAATGAAGGTCCGTGTCGGAAAACAAGGCCACTGCGATGAGCATGTACAATGAACCGAAAAAAAAGTTCCAGAATAATTTAATCAATTCGGGTCGTTTGTCGCGCACATTAAAGATCCAGTAAAGCGACCACAAAACACTGGCCGACAAAGCCAGAATGACTCCGGTCAGGCTGGTGTTGGCAAGTCCGTTAGAACCGCCCTGCGAGGAAATGAAAAAGACCCCGGCAAAACTGATAAAAATGGCAACAACATGCCTCCACCTGAGTTTTTGCTTCAGAAAAGGAACCGATAAAAGGGCGAGCATGATGGGCCAGACCATGTTCAGAGGTTGCGCCACCTGCGCAGGCAGCAGATTGTAGGCGGAGAACAAAACCATGTAATATACCGGCGGGTTCAAGGCCCCCAGCAATGCCGACCGCCAAATGCCAGTTGTGCCGCCAGTGAGAAGTTCGGCGCTGCGTTTCTGTAATAAAATGATCAGCAGAAAAACGAAAAATGAAGTGATTGACGCTACCAAAATCAGATGAAGAACCAACAAATGCTGAAGTCCGATTTTAAAGGCTGTAGCAACCGACGACCAGCAAAATACCGCAGCAAAAGCAAACAAATAGGCTTTTTTTTGTCGCTTCATTAATTCTTGTTTCCGTTAGAAGATTCTGATTCCTGATCCACCGTATCGCCACGCAGGTAACGGAAGCGGTTACGACTCTCGACCACATAAACGCTTCCCGGATAGCGAGACAGCATCTGCCTGTAAAGTTCCCGGGCTTCTTCTTTCCGGTTCAAATGAAGCTGATAGATTTCGGCCAGTGTAAAAAGCGCATCATCGGCCAGCAAATCGTAACTGCTTTTTTCAACAATGATTTTCAGGTTTTCAGCAGCCAATTCATAATTTCCATGTTTTCGAAATATCGTGGCTTTACGGAATAAAATCTCGTCGTGCAAACTGTGCATCGGGTATTCGGCATAGATGGAATCGAACACCTGCAATGCCAGCGAATCCTGGTTCCGGAAAAGGTACAAATCGGCCCGTGCAAACATCTGCATTGGCACATCCGTGGTGTCCAGATTCAGGTTACTTCCAATCATCATCGACAGTTCAAAGGCATCGTTCGACGTCATTTTCGAAGTGCTTGCTTTAATCACATCCAGTTGGGCCTGCGCCCATTTAAAATCGCCCAAATAATAGCTGAGCCGGGCTTTTTTCAGCTTGGCCTCATCGCCCAACGCATTGGTTTTATTGTATTCAATTACCTGCGAATATTCCAGCACTGCATCCCATTCATCGCCTTTATAAACCTGCATATCGGCAATTTCCATTTTTATTTCTGAATATTGAAGTGGATTCAGACCTTGCATTTTTAATCCATTATTTAATAATTCGAGGGCCTGTCCGGTACGGTTCAGGTAAAATGCGAGCAAGTGGGCATGGTCAATCAGTAATTTGTAACTCTCAACCGAATAACCCAGGATAGAAAAACATTCGTTGAAAAGCGTATTCATGTTTTCGGCTTCTGCCAGTGAGGGTTTTCCGAAATCGAGAAAACGGCGGTAATACAGCCCCATCCTTGCCTTGACCATCTTCGCATAAACAGGCGCCTGATTCCCTTTCGAAAGCAAGTAATCGTAGGCTTTCAGCGCTTCATCGTATTCCTTGTTACGACCAGCTATATCAGCCAGATTTAAAATGAACTCATCTTCTGTCCCAATGCGTTTGTCAAGGGCGATTTGCTGGCGCAACGCATTCGCAAACCGTTTTTCCTGAATGAAAAACCAGATCAGCAAACGGTTGTATACAATTTTATTGGGTTCGCCTTGTATCTGTTTCAGAAGTTTTGTCCGGAACAGGTCGTTTAGCGAACCATCCACGTCGAGAGAAAGAGCCGAAAGAATATTATTCTGAACATTGACCAGGTTGTTTTCGTCCATCCGCAACACTTCCAGATATTCGTCGAGCATGCGGTCGTAGTTTCGCTGATACATGTACGTGCGCGCCAGTTCGTAATGAAAATCTTCGTCCGGTAAGCTCTTCTGCCCTTGCGCATAAACTTTTTCAGCATATTCAAATTCGCCCCTGTTCAGAAATTCATTGGCCAGCAGATCGTATGCCGACTTATTTCGACCTACTTCTTCCAATGCCTTTTTAAAATTCTTGTCCGCTTCTTCATTACGGTTTTGTAATTTCAGAATATACCCGTACTGTATATACAATTCAGGGCGGCGTTGCGAACCTCGTAAGTTCTTTTTTATTTCCTTTTCTGCACGTTCAAAATCTTTCAGTTCAATCATGCAGTTCAGGAAAATAGTAAAATAAACCGGCTGCAGCGATGCATCGTAGATTCTCAGGTACAGGTCAGCCGCTTTTTCAAATTCACCGTCCTGAAAATATTTGCCCGCGAGAGTCAGGTCGTTAATGTCAATGTTTTGCGCAGAAACACTCTTTAGTAAAAAAAAGGAAAATACCCCCAGAAAAGCTATTAATCTACAATTAGATATTATATAATCAACTTTTTCAAAATAGGAAAGAAGCGAGGTTTTTACGCCTTTTTTGGTCATCACTATTTTTCGTTAAATAATCTATTGAGCCAGCAAATAAAACTAACACAAATTTGTTCGTCAATAGAAAGATATCTTTTTGTTATACCTTGTCCCATTGGTATCCCAGGATCTTCCTGTAACGAGAGCCAAGAGTGAATAATTGCTTTCGATCTATGCTGTGGAATATATTTATTTAATGCTTTTCTTTCTATATCTGAAACATGATCTTTTACAATTGGTAAAAGTCTGTCATCATTAGGGATAAGAAAAGAAATAAAGTCTTCTAGCATACCGTTTATGTCATTATTAGGCATAATCCATATTCCAATGGATATTTGATCTATTATCCTGACAACTAATCCATCGACAGGCAATTCTTCGGGTATGATATAGTTTAAAGTGTCAAATATACTTTTAAATTTATCCCACCTTGCTGAGATGTCTGAGTCTGCATCAACAATAATACCTATTGTTCGAATTCCTGATTGTTTTAATCTTACTGGTATTTCTTTAAGTAGTTCAGATATTCCTTCACAATCGATAACATCAAATGATTCATGTATTTTAAAACGATCACATAATGCCCAAATTACACGCTGATCATCATTCCCTTCAACTAAGAGTTTCTGATCAAATTTTTCCTCTATTCTCATGGTTAGCGGATTTCAATTCTTTTATTTGAAGCAATCTGAAGTTCATTCTTTGTGAATTCTACCTGCTTAATTTTTCCGTCAACATTATCAAGACGAATAAGTTTTCCTTCAATACTGTTAGATGGAGAATTCAATATATTTTGAAATCCGGAAATGCAATCTTCACTGTGGGTTGTTGCAAATACCTGAACATTTAGTTTGAAAGAAAGGTTGAATATAATTTCCCATAATTTTTCTTGTACGGAATGATGCAATCCGTTTTCAAATTCATCGATTAGCAATATCCCATTGTCAGAATTGACCAAAGCCAAAATAATTGTTAAGATTCTATTTATACCGTCTCCCATGCTTTGTAGAGGAAATACAGCATTGTTGTTTGACAGTTTTACAACTGCGGTTCTGTATCTTAATCCTTCTTCAATAAATGCAATTCGTTCAACTAAAGGTTCAATTATCTTAAGAGCTCCTATGACGAATTGTTCCTTTTCTGTTAGTGTAATATTATCCCATAGTTTTCCATTTATTTCCCTATCTATGTTTCTGGTTCGTATAAATTGAAACTTTTCCGTACTTAAAGACCCTCTGAATCCAATTCTGAAAAATCGTTCTTCTTCCAATGGAACAAGAAAAGAATTGGTTCCTACGCGCATTTCAAATCCTACTTTGAAATCAATTAGATTATTACGATCATCCTCAATTATTTTTCGTTGTCTCCTTATAATACTATCTGACTGATCAATAACCTCATCAATATATTTTACAAATCGTAATGAAACTAAATCTTCTGTTGAGTTTTGTTCTCCAAATAATGTATTTTCAATAGGGCCAATTGTTATGGAATCAGTATGATTAAAACTAACGACTCGATTGGTAAATAATGAAGAAAGGGTTTTCGTGTTGGATTCAGTAATGTTTTTATTTCCAGGTGTTTGTCGATAACTTTCTCCTCTTTCTTCAAGTATTTGAGAAATAATACCTAGATTGCTTTTGGCTGTATAAATGGCAATAGCTTCAAGCAATGTTGATTTTCCAGTATTATTTTTCCCGGTAATTAAATTAACCTGAACTAACGACCTAATCTTTAGTTCATCGAGATTCCTGTATTTTCGAACATTAATTGAATTAATCATTTTTATAATATTACATGTGGTTTCAAAGTTAATAATTTTCCTTTGAAGAACAGGCTCTAAAGTTTTTCTCTTTATTGAATTTCAGAGGCTCGTTTTAAATTAATTGCCCTATTTTTGCACAAATTTGTTCGCAATGACAAACGATTTGAAAGACCGCCAGCGACTGCCCCGCTGGATGAAAATGAAGATGCCCAAGGGGGAAAGCTACTCGAAAGTGAAAAACCTGGTTGCCCAACACGGACTGCACACGATTTGCACCAGCGGAAATTGCCCGAACATTGGCGAATGCTGGAACCGGGGCACTGCCACCCTGATGATCCTTGGCGATATTTGTACCCGCAACTGCAAATTCTGCGGTGTAAAAACAGGGAAACCGCTTCCCGTTGATACGGAAGAACCCCGGTGGGTTGCCCGCTCGGTACAAATAATGGGGTTGAAACATTGTGTGATCACCTCCGTCGACCGAGACGACCTGCCCGATCTGGGCGCATCGGTTTGGGCCGAGACTATTTCTGAAGTAAAAAAACTGAACCCGCAAACAAAATTGGAAGTACTGATCCCCGATTTTCAGGGTAAAAAAGAATTGATCCAACAGGTGATTGATGCACAGCCGGAAGTCATTTCGCACAATCTGGAAACCGTGGAGCGGCTAACCCCGCAAATCCGCAGCGCCGCCAAGTACCGGCGCAGTCTCGAAGTAATCAAAATCATTGCTGAATCAGGATGGATTGCCAAATCGGGAATTATGCTCGGGCTGGGCGAAACCGAAGCCGAAGTACTGCAAACCATGGACGAACTGCTGGCCTCCGGTTGCAAAGTGATGACTATCGGGCAATATCTGGCGCCAACGCTCCTGCATTTGCCCGTTTCGGAATACATTACACCCGAACAATTTGAAAAATACCGAACAATCGGGCTCGAAAAGGGTTTTTCTTTTGTTGAAAGCAGTCCGCTGGTACGTTCGTCGTACTGTGCGGAAAGACATGTGGAAGCATAAAATCAAAAAAAATCCAAATTCCAAATAAAAAATGACAAATTTTAATTACGAAGATGTCGGTTTAAAAGACTATAAAGAATGCTGGGATTACCAGGAAGAAATTCTTAATGAGATTGTTCAGCAAAAGAGATCGGGCAATTCCCCCACCGACAAAAACCGTTTTTTACTGGTCGAACACCCGCATGTGTACACACTGGGGAAAAGCGGAGATGAAAACAACCTGCTTATCCATGGCGATTTTCTGAAAAAAATTGATGCTGTTTTTTACAAGATCAACCGGGGCGGAGACATTACGTATCATGGTCCGGGGCAACTGGTTGGCTACCCGATCATCGACCTTGAACAATACAAAATAGGCGTTCGCGAGTATATTGAAAAAATGGAAGATGCCATTATTGCCACGATTGCTGAATACGGACTGACCGGCAGTCGAAAGGAAGGCGCTACCGGCGTCTGGCTCGATGCCGAAATACCTGCCAAAACCCGGAAAATTTGTGCCATCGGGGTGCGGGTGAGCCGTTACGTTACCATGCACGGATTTGCCCTGAATGTGAATACCGACATGCGCTATTTCAGTTATATCAACCCCTGTGGGTTTATCAGCTACGGGGTGACTTCACTGGAACGGGAATTGGGCCAAAAAGTCGGCATGCAGGAGATAAAGGAAGTGGTAAAAGCAAAGTTTAACGCGGCCTACTAATACCAAATAAATATATAATAA
>DOAQ01000025.1 GCA_003506435.1 Prolixibacteraceae bacterium | reverse complement strand
ACGTCAACTTTAAACAACTTCATCCTCCTGATTTTACTGGCAATAAGTTTCTGGGCTTTTGTTTCCTGCGGCAAGAAGGACGATCCATCGCCGGAACTGCCTGAAGGGGAAAAAGACAACACGGTTTCCATCCAGTTTTATTCGCGCTTTAGTAACGAAAAACTTTTCAATACGGGCGATTATTCTGCCGTGATCAGCCGTATTCGCGCCAACCAAAATCATGTTGCTGTACTTCACAGGGTTGATGCAGTGTACAATTTGTCTGAAATACAAAACCCAATGGTTTCAATTGCTGCGGAAACCGTAAAAATAGCACTTTTTGCATGGAACCGTTATTCTGGTACGCGGGTTGAAGGCTCCGGCATACTTATCGGGCACACAGTTGCTGAAATGAAGAATACCCCGATAAGCGACGGGTGTAGTTATTTTACTATTCCTGTAACAATAGTAACAGCCAATGGGTCTATCAACATGACTTTTGCATCCATTTCTTTTGAAAATGAAAACCAGTTGACAACAGGCGTAGCAACGATAAAAGAAAAACTGGATGATAAAACGGTGTTGGTCGGGGTAGCCGCCAAAACACTTCAGAATAAACTGAAATCGGAATTTCCGGAAGGAAATTACAAGTTTGAAGTTATCGAAAGTGTGGAAGGAAAAACAACTCAGTTTATTTTTGTGGTGACAACCCGTCAATGGGTCGTCCGCGAATATAAAGAAGTTACTGTCGGATCGGATGGCATTTCCTGTTTTGATTTAAAAATTGAAAAATTATAACCGATGAAAACAAAACATATCTTATTTCTTCTTATAGCCCTTCACTTTATTTTGTTTATTCCACGTGCAACAGCTCAGGAAAATAAAAGTAACGAACCGGTAAAACTAAAAATACTGTGTTATAACCTCCGTTTCGGGGAACTGGCCTCGCTGGAAGAGCTGGCCGGGTTCATCAAAAGTCAGAATCCCGACATGGTAGCTTTGCAGGAAGTTGATGTAAAAACACACCGTCCGCGGGCGCCACATCAAAACGGGAAAGATTTTATCACCGAATTGGGCTTCCGTACCGGGATGCTGACCGCCTATGCCAAAACAATACCTCACGAGGGTGGATATTATGGGATCGGCATTCTTTCCAAATTCCCGTTTGTGGAAACACGCCGGATCATGCTGCCTTTCCCCGAAGGCGCGAAAGAACAACGGGCTATGCTGTTCAGTAACATTGAGCTGCCCAACGGTCAGTTGCTGACTTTTGTATGCACTCACCTCGATTATACAATATCATCGGTTCGTCAGGAGCAGGTAAAAGCATTGAACGAAACGCTGAAAGGCAATCCGTATCCGATGATCGTATGCGGTGATTTTAACGCAACGCCCGATTCGCCGGAAATCAACCAGGGAATGGCGGCATGGAAGCAGGTTACAAATTCCGACTTTACAATTCCGGCCAATAATCCAAAATCAAAGATCGATTACATTTTCTGCTTTCCTGAAAAGCAGTGGAAAGTTATTTCAACCGAAACACCCCGGGTGCCTTTTTCCGACCATTTGCCGGTAAATGCCGACCTGGAATTGACATTTTAAATAATGTGCGTTCAGTAAATATATTAGCTCTGTCTTCTTTGTGAAATAGTTGATTTTAGTGACTTTTGTAGCTATTAATTTTCTGCCACAAAGCTACCAAAACTCAAAGTAAACATCAAGAGTTTACAAAAAGCGAAGGACACAATTGTAATTGTACCGTGGTAATATAGAAATACTTTCGGGCGTTTCCTTTTTCCCCCGGAACCGGATTATTTTTGCGGTCATCTATTTTTCCATACTTTTGGAGAATGAAAGATACCGATCGCTATACCGAACAGGAACTGGTTATTCTGCTACGAAATAACTCGCCGGTTGCTTTTCAGCAATTATTTGATCTGTATAGTCAAAAGTTGTATCATTTTTCCTTTTCTTACCTGAAATCAGACAGCGAATCAGAGGAAATTGTGCAGGAAGTATTTCTGAAAATCTGGGAAAAACGGGGTAGTCTGAAAACCGACAAATCATTCAAATCGTATTTGTTTACTATTGCCTTCAATGCCATCCGGAAAAACTTCAATAAAAAAATGAAGGAGGACAAATACAAACACGAATTGTTTGAATGGATCAGCGAAGAGAAACCGGAACTGGAATCCCGCATTGAATTCGAGGCCCTGCTTCAAAAACTCGATTTTCTGATAGGGCGCCTTCCTGAAAAGCGAAAAGAAATATTCCTGAAACGTAAAAAAGAAGGAAAATCGATTGGTGAAATAGCCGATGAAATGGGGATATCGCCCAAAACTGTTAAAAATCAGATCACCGAAGCGATGAACTATTTGAAGAAATCGTTTGACGACAACGATGTTTCCTCCCTGTTGTTTTATTTTTTGTTTGTTTCCTGAAAAAAAATCAAAATTCCAATAGGACTTTTTCTTTTCGCCGGATATAATAGTTGAATCAGACGATAAAGCGAACCCTATGAAAGAAAAAGTTGATCCGGCCTTGATCCGGAATTACACAAAAGGACAATATTCTTTCCGCGATTTAAAACGAATTGTCCAATGGTTTCAGGATTTCAGATATCACAGCGATATAAAATCAGTGATTGACAGCCACTGGGAAGAGTTCGGGTTAAACGAAAACCATGCAGAAAAAGACTTATCCGCAGTTTTTAATAAGCTGAAAGAAAAGATACTTGCCGAAAAGAATACGATTGGGTTCCGCCAACGGTTTATCAGCGTTTACGCCCGTATTGCGGCAGTTTTGCTGTTGCCTTTGCTGATTTATTCTGCATTTAGCCTTTTAAACCAGACTTTTAATTTGTCTGACACCTCCTCATGGGTTGAAATTGTTTCACCGGCCGGTATGCGAACCCATTTTGATTTACCCGATGGGACAAAAGTTAGCCTGAACGGCGATGCCCGGTTAAAATACAAGGCCAATTTTCAAAAAGACCGCCAGTTGGTACTCGAAGGTGAGGCTTATTTTAATGTTCATCACGATGCCTCATCTCCTTTTGTAGTTCAAACGGAGGTTATGGATGTAAAAGTACTCGGGACAAAATT
This sequence comes from Prolixibacteraceae bacterium, assembly GCA_003506435.1. Classification (GTDB taxonomy): domain Bacteria; phylum Bacteroidota; class Bacteroidia; order Bacteroidales; family Prolixibacteraceae; genus GWE2-42-39. The sequence continues at coordinate 330,231 of DOAQ01000025.1, read as the reverse complement.
CAGTGTCGTTTCAATGGCAGAAGAGAATTCAGTAGAAGTTGTTTTGGAAGAAGGGAAAGTACAGTTACTTGGGAAAGACAATTCATTTGTTGAAACATTGAACCCGAACGAAGGTTTTTTTTATAATAAAGAAAACCGGAGCGGTAAAATCACAACCGTTGATGCCAGTTATCTGACATCGTGGAAAGACGGGCTGTTGGTTTTCCGAAACGAACCATTGGGCGAGGTAATGAACCGTGTTGGCCGTTGGTACAATGTAAAATTCGATATTGTTGATGCTGAAGTGCAGAGTTTTCGTTACCGGGCAACATTTGGCGGTGAACCCCTGGAAGAAGTACTCCGGTTGATTTCGTTGACAGCGCCTGTCGAATACGAAATAAAAGAAAGAAAGATCAATAAAGACGGCAAGTTTGAGAATAAAATTATTGAAGTAAGGTTGAAAAAACAGCTTTAAAATAAAATCAGGAAAGTGTTGCGACCACTTTCCTGACAGGTAATGCATAGCAAAATGCAGTGAACATTTTTAATAACATTACAAACGTAAATTTATGAAAAAAAAACGAGAACAAGGGGAACTGCCATGGCAGGCCCTTAAAAAAGCACTACGTATGATCAGATGGAGTTTATTTTTCTTTTGCCTTGGAATCATTCAGGTATTTGCTGTCGACTCGTATTCGCAGCAAGCGAAGTTTTCAATGAATTTTGAAAGAACGAAGCTGGAAAGCGTTCTAAATGAGATTGAAAACCAGAGCGACTATTATTTCCTCTACAATCAGGATTATGTGGATGTTGATCAGTTAGTCAATATCCAGGCTAAAGACCAGAAGATAGAACAGTTGTTAAGCCAGTTGCTGGAATCAACAGGCATCGATTTTTCTATTCAGAACCGTCAGATTGTTTTAACCAGCAGGGAAAATCAAAATCAGGTGGTTAGCGGACAGTCGAAAATTACGGTTACCGGAAAAGTCTCCGATTCGGCGGGGCAGTCGCTCCCTGGCGTTTCGGTGGTGGTGAAAGGTGTCACAAATGGAACTATTACTGATTTCGAGGGTAATTTCTCGTTATCAAATGTGCCTGGTGATGCCACACTTGTGTTTTCATTCGTGGGGATGAAAACGGTAGAATTCTCCGTTTCCGGTAAATCTGTCATCAATGTTACGATGATTGAAGAGGTTATAGGTATTGAAGAAGTAGTTGCCATTGGTTATGGAACCATGAAAAAAAGCGATTTGACAGGTTCAATTACGTCTGTTTCATCAGATGACTTAACTGCTTTTCCTTCTGCTGGAATTGATCAGGCATTACAGGGTCGGGCAACAGGGGTTCAGATTACCTCCAGAAATGGCAGTGAACCAGGGGGTGATATTCGCATCCGAATACGTGGAGGAACTTCAATTAATGCAAGTAGTGCCCCTCTTTACGTAATTGACGGTTTTGCCGGTGGATCTGTACCTCCTCCTGAAGATATTGAATCAATTGAAATTTTGAAAGATGCTTCAGCTACAGCAATTTACGGTTCGCGTGGCGCCAATGGGGTTGTTTTGATTACTACCAAATCAGGGAAAACGGGCGATACCAAGATTGAACTTAACTCATCGTATAGTTTTGACATGGTTTCAAAAACAATTAATGTGCTAAATGCCACTGAGTTTGCAGAGTATATCAATGAAGCCCGTATTAACACAGGAAGTACTGCCCCGTTTGCTAATCCTTCAAGTTTAGGAGAAGGCACTAATTGGCAGGATGTTATATTCAGGACAGGAAGCATCCAGAATCATCAGGTATCAGCATCAGGTGGTAGAGAAAATTTTAGGTTTTATACTTCTTTAGGTTATTACGATCAGGATGGGATAGTGATCAATTCGGATTACAAACGTTACACAGGTTTAATTAACCTTGATTTTGATGCCGGGAAAAACTTAAAGATCGGCACAAAGATGTTTTACCGGAGAACACTGCAAAACGGTATTAAAAGCCAGGAGCAATATAACGTAATTTCTGGAGCTTTAACCATTACACCTACAATCGGAATTTATAATGCAGATGGTTCCTACACGGTGTCGCCTTATGGTGATCCGTATGATAATCCGTATGCAAATGCAATGGAAAATGTTAGTGAATCGGTCGATGACATGTTTCAGGGAACTGGTTATGTCGATTTGACGCTTCTGGACGGGTTGGTGCTTAAGTCAACTTTAGATGTGCGGACCGGCAATAGCAGGGATGGATCTTATGTCCCTAAAACGCTTGTTGACGGGAAAAGTGTAGGTGGCAATGCTGCTATCGGTGCCACTAAATCAACTTTAATCTCAAATGAAAACTACCTTTCTTATAACAAAACATTTAATGAAATACACAAGTTGACCCTATTGGCAGGTTGTTCTTACACATCGAACAGAGGCGAATACTGGACTACCAGAACTCAAAATTTCATTACTGATTCTTTTCTTTTCTGGAATCTGGATGGAGGCTCTTCTCCGCAAATAGGTTATTCAGATTTAACCGAATGGAAATTAGCATCGTATTTTGGCCGGGCAAATTATAATCTAAAGAACAGGTATTTATTCACCTTTACTGGAAGATACGATGGATCTTCAAGATTTGGGGAAAACAATAAATGGGGATTTTTTCCATCTGGTGCTTTTGCATGGAATATTATGCAAGAACCTTTTATGCAGTCACTGACCGATATCAGTCAGTTGAAATTCAGAGCAAGTTATGGTGTAACAGGCAATACCGAGATAGGGATATACAGATCACTGGCAACCTTTGTCGCTACGCAAGCGATAATTAATGAAGTCTTTGTTAGTGCAGTGATTCCAAATACAGTTGCAAATGCCGACTTGTCATGGGAAAGTACAAAACAAACAGATATAGGCCTTGATATTGGCTTATGGAACGGGCGGGTAAGTTTAACCGCGGATTATTACTACAAGAAAACAGAAGATTTGCTTTATGAGGTTCCTCTTCCCGAGTATTCAGGGTATTATACAACCCTCAAGAATATTGGATCTGTTGAGAATAAAGGATTCGAGTTTAGTTTGAATACGGTTAACCTAAAGAAAAACGAATTCATTTGGTCAACCGATTTCAATCTTTCGTTTAACCGGAATAAGATTTTAGTACTCCCTTCAGGCGATGTGATAGAAAAATGGAGGCCAGGCCATATTGTTGGCGATGAAACCAACATACTTACCGAAGGTTCTCCGGTTGGTTCATTCTACGGATATATTTATGATGGTGTTAATAAAGAGACCGGAGCCCCAATTTACAGGGATATAGCGGGTCGTGATGCCGAGAATAATCTGGTTATGGAACCCGATGGCGTCGTCAATAGCAGCGATCGCACTATCATAGGCAATCCACACCCTGATTTTATTTTTGGATTGAACAATACTTTGCGGTATAAAAATTTCGACTTAAATATCTTTTTTCAGGGAGTAGTTGGAAACGACATCATGAATTTTACTCGTATGGAACTGGAATGGTGTAATGGAAAAGAAAACCAAATGGCAACCGTACTGAACCGATGGACCCCTACTCATACAGATACCGACATACCTAAAGCAGCCACGTATAGCTCAATTACATCTTCACGGTGGGTAGAGGATGGTTCTTATACTCGTTTAAAAAATATGTCATTAGGATACAACGTACCAAAGAATATTAGTGGGAAGATAGGTGTCGAAAAATTGCGTATTTATGTTAGCGGGCAAAACCTGTGGACTATTACAAAATATACCGGCTATAATCCTGATGTCAGCTACAATGATGGTAATACTCGTCTGGGATTGGATTATGGCTCATACCCCAGTACAAGGTCGGTAACTTTTGGGCTTAATCTTGCTTTTTAATCATGCTAAATTAAACAGAAATGGAAAGGAATATTTTATATAGAATTATAGCAGTTTTTGCTTTAACTTTTAGTATCGCATCCTGCAATGATCTTGAAGAACATCCGATTGGCGTATTAGCCCCGGAATCTTATTTCCAAACCGAAACAGAAGTGGAGGCTGCGGTATTAGGCGTATATTCAAGGTTTGCCAGGGAGCCTTTATTTGGCCGTGCACTGCCATTAACTATGATATTATTGGGTGACGCATGCGATATTGGCGACCTTGGTACTGCTGCAGCACGGATACAGATGAATAGCTTTAACTCGGATGCAAATAATGGCTTGACAAATGCAATCTGGCCGGAATTATATAAGTCAATTGGAATTGCAAATGCTGCTCTGGTTGGAGCTGAATCTATTCCAAATAAAGATGGGGCCAAAGCAAAACAGTTAAAGGCCGAAGCAATGGTTTTAAAAGCACTTTGCTATTATTATCTGGTACAATTATTTGGAGACATACCCTATATCGCAAATTTTGTGACCGAACCAACTTCAGTCGCAAATATTTCCAAAACTCCGGCTGCTGAAGTATATCAGAATATGATTGCCGATTGTGAGTTCGCGGCCGAAAACTTGCCGGATAAATATCCAAACAACATTCGCTGCCGTCCCACCAAAGGTTCAGCCAAAACGTTACTGGCATCAATTTACTTAACGCTTGGGCAGTACGATAAAGCTGCTCAGTATGCAGAAGATGTTATCAACAATGCTCCTACTTATGGCTATTCGTTTGTAAGTGATTTTACTGAGCTCTGGAAAGGCGATAACGGGGATCAGACGGAACATATCTGGACGGTTGACTTTCAAGGCGGGTATTCTAAATCTTATAATTTTTGGGGACCAATGACTGGTGTCTCTGGTGCAAAAATGAACGGATGGAGTGTTGTCGTCCCTTCCTCTGGTTTATATAATTTATACGAAACAGGCGATCACCGAATGGCGACAACCTTTGTTACAGAAACACTGGTTAAGGGCGTAATGACCCCTTATACAAATTGGCCAATTCCTCGTATTCATTTTGGAAAATTTTGTCTGTATCCGGGTGCTAAAGCTTCAAGTGATGGTAGCTACACCTCGGCAAATTGGCCAATCTTCCGGTTTGCAGAAGTCTACCTGATTGCTGCAGAAGCACTGGCAGAAGTCAATAATGGGCCTACCGCAAAGGCCTATGAATACATCAATAAAGTCAGGGAACGTGCCCGTTTTGGAGGAACTGTTCCTGCCAACCTTCAAACAGGTATGTCAAAAACTGATTTTATCAATGCTGTATTGAAGGAAAGGTTGATGGAATTTCCTCTTGAGTGCAAGCGTTGGTACGATATTAAACGTCGTCAGTTGGGCGATCAGGTTTTTAAAGGAGCGAATTCAATTGAACCTCACTCAAACTTCACTTCTTCAAAAGATTACCTGTTAGCATTGCCACAGGATGAATTAGACCGTAACCCAAATTTAATGCCTCAAAATCCAGGTTATAATTAATAACACTGAATTAGAATAAGTAAGGCAGGGAGAAGAAAATAATGTAATTTATTGCTCTTCTCCTGCCTTTATTTTTTAGGTTAATATACCAAAATCACATCCTTATATTGCTGAATATGTGAACCAGAAAAGATATGTGCTTTAAATACTACAAAAAATGCCTTTTGTGCAATAAAATATTTTGAATGATGAATTCTACCAGAAGAAATTTTATCAAAACCGGGTTTGTCGTAGTAGCAGGGATAACTGTAAGTCCTGATATTATGGCTCTAACACCACAAGTTTCAACATGTCCTACGATTTGTATCTTTTCAAAGTGCCTCCAGTTTCTTGATTATCAACAACTGGCTGAGATTATCGCAAAGCTGGGGTTTGATGGTGTTGACCTGCCTGTTCGCAAGGACGGACAGGTGATTCCCGAAAATGTAAAAGATGAATTGCCCAAGGTTTCAAAAGAATTGCAAAAAGTTGGCAAAGTCATTTCTATGATTGCCACAGATATTGTTGATGCTAATGACCCGATTACTGAAGATATTCTGGAGACTGCTTCTTCATTGGGTATCAGGTATTATCGAATGGGGCGTTTAACGTACGACCACTCGCTAAGTATCAATCAAAACCTCGATAAGCATAAACGCACAATTCAAAGCCTTGAAAGTTTGAACAGGAAATACCAAATACATGGCTGTATACAAAATCATTCAGGTCCCTATAATATGGTTGGAGCTCCGGTTTGGGACCTGCATTATTTATTGAAAGATTCGGACCCTGAATATATTGGTGTACAGTACGATATTATGCACGCGACCGCCGAAGGCGTTTATTCATGGCCTCTGGGATTGGAATTGGTATCTCCGTGGATCAAGACGATTGACATTAAAGATTTTATATGGGAAAAAGATAAGTCGGAAAAATGGAATACAAAAATAATTCCTTTAGGTGAAGGCATGGTCAATTACAGAAAATTCATCAAAGAAATTAAGCGCCTGAATATCCATGCAGCTTACTCTGTACATTGCGAATATGATTTAGGAGGGGCAGAGAATGGGTCTCTCCATCCGGAAATGGAAGCAGATGAAATATATAAAAAGATTAAAAGGGATTTGTCCTTTTTTAAAACACTGGATCAATCTTGAAAACTAAACTTAATAACTATGAATAAATTACAACGGAGAGATTTTTTAAAAGGATTAGCTGCGGTACCATTTCTGGGTTATTTCGCTTTTGCCTTTAAAAACAATATTACAAAAGAAATTAATCAAAAAGGCGATGACTATCTGAAAGTATTAAGGATTGACAAGCTCGAAGCTCCAACTCAAAAACTTAATCCTCCAACCGGAAAGAACAACAATACATTACGCATAGGCTTGGTGGGTGTTGGCTGGCGCGGGGAAGATTTATTACTATCCCTGGGATATGCCCATCCTGAAATAATAGAGAAAAATACAGTAAATGGCCAGTATAACAACTATTTCAGGACAACCTATGCTGAAAATGAAGACTTAAATGTAGAAATTGCCGGGATTTGCGATACGTTCGAAGTCCATTCTCAAAGAGGAGTTGAAATCTCGAAAAGTCTTATTCGCAGCAAAAGTGGCAAAGGAAAAACAAAACCGGCAAAAATTTACCCAAATTACCGGGAGATGATTGCCAATAAAGAGATTGACGCAATAATAATTGCAACGGCAGACCACACTCATGCTCAAATTGCAATAGAAGCAGCTAAAGCAGGCATACATGTTTATCTCGAAAAACCGATGGCCCATAGTATTGAAGACGCTGTTAAGCTAAGAGATACGATAAAATCCGCAAGCGTTGTTTTCCAGTTGGGACATCAGAACCGCCAGCAAATGAGCTTTAAAATAGCACGGGAATTATACCTGAAAGGTGTTTTAGGGGATGTCAACATGGTTCAAACTTATACGAACAGGAACACCATCTTTGGGGCATGGATCAGGGATGATGCGTTTGACCACCGTTTGGGTAATAAGGACAACATCAATTGGGAAGAGTTCCTTGGTAATGCTCCCAAATGCGAGTTCGACTATGAAAGGTATTTTAGCTGGCAACGCTACAGCGACTATGGGACAAGTATTACCGGGAATGACTTTTCACATCAATATGATTGCATAAACCAGATTTTACGACTGGGCATTCCCGAGACAGTTGTTGCTACGGGGGGACAATATTATTATAAGCATCATGGCGACATGCCCGATATATTCAATGCCGTTTTTAATTATCCTGAAAGAGGGCTCACAATGACTTATAATGGTACATTAAAAAACGAGGCGTATCAGCAATCGCGCATATTGGGTTCCGAAGCCACAATGGATATCGACAGGGCAATTATGCTATTTAAGGACCGTAATTCGGTGCGGTATAAAGACATTAAAACTTCTCCTTCCGATCCGTTTTATTACTATGACCCTAGTTCCGATATTGACGCTGTATCTTCTGCTACTTCTAAAGTTTATATGAAAGGAGGATATGGCCCAACTTTTATTGACAATAAAATAGTCGATGCAACTTTTCTACACCTTAAAGAATGGGTCGATACAATCCGTGGGCATGGGGAAACAAGTTGTAATATTGACATGGGCTTTGAAGAAGCAGTAACGTTTAACCTTGCCAATTTGGCTTATGTCCATAAGAAGCAGGTTCGTTGGGACAAGGAAAATGAAAAAGCAATTATTGGTTAAACTTTAAAATCAAGAACTTATTATGAATAAAAAAATACAAGATAATTATTCATCCTGGCAAGTTTTTTCATTAACACTATTGAGAGTCCTGATCGGATGGCATTTTTTATACGAAGGTCTGGTAAAACTCTATACTCCAGGCTGGACCGCGAAAGGATACCTGCTTGGTTCGGTAGGACCACTTTCTCCTGTTTTTAAAGCAATGGTACATTCTGAGTCGATAATGAATATGGTTGATATTCTCAACGAATGGGGATTGGTATTAATTGGGCTGGGGTTGTTTATTGGATTACTATCGAAACCATGTAAGATTGCCGGGATAGCACTGTTACTGCTTTATTACATTGCCTATCCACCTTTTGCAGGTTTAGGCATTAATGCACATGTAGAAGGAAGCTACTGGGTGGTCAATAAGAACTTGGTTGAAATGGCGGCATTATTAGTTTTATGTTTCTTCCCCTCAAGTCATATTACAGGTATTGATAGATTTTTAAAAGTTACAAACAATCCAAATCGAATTAATAAACAAAAATGAAGATACTGGTAATATTTAATAGGATAGTCGGAATTATATTGATTCTCACATTTTGGATTATCCAGTATACATGTTTTGGACAAGCATATAATCTCGCTGAAGACAAAATATCTTCATCCGGTTTTAAATGGCCAGCAGGGAAGAAGGCAGCAATTAGTCTCAGTTTTGATGATGGGAGGGCCAGCCAGGTTGATAATGGAGTTCCTGTTTTTGACAAGTATGATGTAAAGGCCACCTTTTATGTAAATCCGGAAAACCTAAAAAAGAGGATTGAAACATGGAAAGTAGCGGCGACCAATGGGCATGAAATCGCCAATCATACGACAAGCCATCCTTGTTCTGTAAACTTTCCATTTACAAGGGGAAACGCCTTAGAAGATTTTACGCTTGAAAAACTTGCCCTGGATATTGATTGTGCAAGTGATACCATCGAACATCTGATTGGCATAAGACCGGTTACCTTTGCTTATCCATGTGGCCAGTCGTTTGTGGGCAAAGGACAAATCACCCAAAGCTATGTCCCGCTTATTGCCAAACGTTTTATCGCCGGACGCAGTTGGCTTGATGAAGCGCCCAATGACCCGCAATATTGCGATCTGTCGAACGTATTGGGAATGTCCTGTGACGGATATGATTTCGCGTACATAAAAAAATTGATCGATAAGACCACAACTATGGGGGGTTGGCTGGTCTTGTGCGGACATGATATTTTCCCCGAGGCTAAAAACCAGACAACCTTAACGTCAATGCTGGAAGAATTGTGTACTTATGCAAAAAATCCGGAGAATGGCCTTTGGATTGCACCAGTTAAAGATGTTGCCGGGTATATAAAAGAACAGCGGGGAGGAAATGAAGAGGAACTTCCCATTTACCGCAATCCCGGCCAACCAATTGAAAAGCGGGTTGGGAACCTTCTTTCAAAAATGACCCTGGAAGAAAAGATAGGGCAATTAAATATGCCGGCCCTGTTTGTTAAAGAACTGGGCGAAAGCGTTGAAGAAAAAATGGAAAAGTGCAAACAGTTTGCCCGGGGAACATTTATTAACGGGGTCGGCCCGGGCGGTGGTTTTTATAGTATCCCTGACAGGGTATTGCATAAAGGAACAAAGCAACAGGCAGAATATCTCAATGAACTTCAAAAGATTGCCCGTGAAGAGACGAGGCTGGGTATTCCTCTTTTTATCATTGAAGAAGGCACGCATGGATACAGAGCTTCCGGAGGGACAATTTTCCCGGAAGGGTTGGCCATTGGAAGTACCTGGAACATGGATTTAGTCGAAAAGATTTATTCTACTGCTGCTAAAGAAGCAAGAAGCGTTGGAGTGCACCAGTTGTATACGTTGGTCGTTGAGCCCAACAGAGATCCCCGATTAGGCAGAAATGAGGAAGGTTATTCCGAAGACCCGTTTCTGTGTTCAAGGATTGCAGAATCCATCGTGAAAGGAGCGCAGGGCGAAGACATCTCTTCAAAAGATAAAGTCATTGCCGGTCTCTGCCATTTTCCAGGGCAAAGCCAGGGAACAGGAGGCTACGAGCGAAGCCCTATGGAGATTTCAGAGCGGCAACTCCGTGAAGTATTCCTTCCTCCATGGGAAGCAGGGATTAAAAAAGCCGGGGCACTTGGCGTTATGGCAACCTACCCTTCAATCGATGGTATTCCTACCCATGCTTCAGAAAAATTGCTTACAAATATTTTAAGGGAAGAGCTGGAGTTCAAAGGGCTGGTTATGAGCGAAGGATACGGTTTTGCCACCATTGTACAGGAAAGGCTTGCGGATAACCAAAAAGAAGCAGGCATTAAAGCGATAAATGCCGGGGTTGATGTGGGGATAACTTACGAACCCGCCTATATGGTACCCATGGCCGAAAATGTGAGGGAAGGTAATATCCATATAAGTAAAATCGATCAGGCTGTAACAAGGGTTTTGAGGCTGAAATTCCAAATGGGGCTTTTTGAAAACCCGTTTGTAGACCCAGGTCAGGCAGTAAAAGCAAGCCACACCCCTGAGAGCCAGGAACTGGCACTTCAGGCTGCAAAAGAGGGGATTGTTTTGTTGAAGAATGAAGGCAACCTGCTCCCTCTGGATAAAAATATAAAATCAATAGCAGTAATCGGTCCGAATGCCGATGATGAACGGAATCAATTGGGGGATTACACTTCTTTATCCGTTTTGCAGGATATTGTTACAGTCCTTGACGGGATAAAAAATAAAGTTCCTGCATCTGCAAAAGTGAGCTATGTGAAAGGCTGCGATGTTCTAAAAACTGGTCATGATGAAATAGAGAAAGCCCGTAAAGCAGCAAAGAAAGCTGATGTAGCCATCGTTGTAGTGGGGGAAAACGAATGGCGCGCAACCGACAGCAGAGGAAATAGTATCGGCACAGTTGGCGAAGGGAAGGATATGGCCAGTCTGGATTTAACAGGTTTACAGGAAGAACTCATACGGGCAGTCCATTCAACCGGGACGCCTACTGTTGTTATCCTCATCAATGGGCGGCCTCTGTCAACAAGGTGGGTTTCAGAAAATGTTCCAGCAATAGTGGAAGCCTGGATTCCGGGCGAAAAAGGCGGGGATGCCATAGCTGATGTGCTGTTTGGAGACTATAATCCCAGCGGGCGCTTGTCTATAACTGTACCCAGACATTCAGGACAACTCCCTGTATATTATAACCATAACCCTGCAAAAAAACACTTGGGGAACCTTGAAGGCTACAGGGATATACCTATGTCCCCGTTGTACGAATTTGGGTTTGGTTTAAGCTATACCGAATTTGAATACAGCAACCTCAAAATACATCAGGACAACGATGGGCTGGCTTCTGATGTATTTATCAGCGTTGATGTAAAAAATACCGGGAAACGTGAGGGTGCAGAGGTAGTACAACTGTACATCAGCGACAAAATCAGTTCGGTAGTCATACCATGTATTGAACTCAAAGGGTTCAGAAAAGTATGGCTGACCCCGGGAGAACAGGAGACAGTAGAGTTTAAACTTACTCCAGACGACCTGGCTTTAATCGGTTCGGATATGAAACCAATTGTAGAACCCGGGGAGTTTGAAGTAATGGTTGGAAGTTCATCGAAAGATATAAGGCTGAAAGGTGTTTTTATAAAACGTTAAGAACTTGCTTCTATATGGATAAAATGCAAGACAAAGGTATTGAAATTAGAAAGATGTGTTTTGAGGATATTCCCTTTGGATTTCAACTTTCATTGAATGAAAATTGGAACCAGACACAAAACGACTGGGACTTTATGGTGGGAAGGAAAGAAAACCTATGTTTAGTTGCCATCTGTAAATGCAAGATTGTAGCAACAATAACGGTATTCAATTATAATAATCAAATTGCATGGATTGGGATGGTACTGGTAGATAGAGAATTCCGGGGAATGGGAATTAGTACCATGTTATTAAATCAGGCTATTAATCTTTTACAGAATGGCCAGCACATTAAGCTCGATGCAACTAGTGCAGGTTATCCCATTTATAAAAAGTTAAAATTTAAGGATGAATATCAAATTTTTAGAATGACCTTTTCTCCAGAAGCAAATACTCAATTAAAAGAAGATACTTCGGTAAGATTAATGAAAAATTATCATTTTCAAGATGTTGTTGAATTTGACTGTATAGCATTTGGTACAACCCGAGAGGTTCTTTTAAAAGAATTGATAAAAAATAGCCCTGAGTTGGCGTGGGTGTCGACAAATGATGAAATAATTTCCGGTTGTGTATTTGGACGCAAAGGGGCAAAGTATACACAAATAGGTCCTCTTAGTGCAAGAAATTGTACTGTCGCTAAGAAACTTATATCAAGAATCATAGAGAATAACGACCATCGTTCATGGGTTGTTGATATCCCGGCTTATCAGTCAGATTTTATCAAATGGATGGAATCACTTGGGTTCACAACACAGCGTGAATTTATGAGGATGTATTTAGGAGAAAACGTTTCACCAATAAATATTAAAAACCAGTTCCTGATCAGTGGACCTGAATTTGGATAGTCAGGCGTATAATAACTAAGTTTAAAGAATGATTTAATGTCATGCAAATTCGTATAAACACTGTTGCTCAGCGCAAATAATCAATAAACTAAATAAGCCAATTATAATAATATGAATCTGAATAAATCAAAATGATTATGAAATCCATTATTAAGAAAACAATTGTGTTCTTTATATTTTCACTGCTACTAATTTTTATAGTAGCGGGTAAGTCAGAAAAGCAGCAGAAATTCTATTCTTATTCGAAGGATAACACATTAAGATACATAAGCCCAATCTTCGACAGTATTGAAATAGTAAAGGATATTCTTTTTGCTGAAGTTATTAATGAGAAAAAAGAATCAGAAAAACTTTGTTTAGACATATATACTCCCAAAGGAGATACAGTAGAAAAACGGCCTGTAATTTTATGGGTGCATGGAGGTGGTTTTACTGAAGGTACAAAAACCCAGGGCTATATCAAATCACTTGCTTATGCTTTTGCTCAAAGGGGATATGTTTCAGTATCGGCAAATTATCGATTAAGACAGAATCCAAAAGAAGATATGACTGGTACTATAAACGATGCAATGGAGGATATAATGGAGGCTCTCGACTGGATGAGAGAAAATAATGAACTATACGGTATTAATAAAAATTGTATTGTTATTGGAGGAGGTTCTGCTGGTGGAATACTATCTACTAATCTTTGTTACAAAGATGCCACTATTGCTTCCCCTTGGGATAAAAATGGTTTAATTGCCTTTGTTAATTTGTGGGGGAGTCCTGACAAGTTGCGAATGGATAAGATTATAGATGTAAATGATCCCCCAACCATTTTTATACATGGAACGGCCGATTCTATTGTACCTTACAGTAATTGCCAGTGGATATCCGTGGTATTGGACAGTGTTGGAGTAAAAAACAAAGTTTATGCAATTGAAGGAGCAGGGCATACTCCTACTGAGAACATAGAAGAAATTGTAGAAAACATAGCAGCTTTTTTATACTTAAGAATAAAGGAGATTAAAGATTAAAACATGGATTTGAATCATTCATTCAAAAAGAATGGCTCTTCAATTTAATTAGTGTAACAAACCTTTAACACAAACAAGTTGGTTTTTCCTCAAATTTACCAGACAATAGTACACACTTTCTCTCCCGGCGACCCCATTTCTGGGTAGTGTCTAAAAATCTGGGGTAAAATCATTCTTCTTTTAGCTTCTTAAATCAAACATTCCGTTTATCCATACTAATTCTAAATTTCTATTCTATTTCAATTAATCTGTTCTACTCTTAATTCAAACAAAAACAATAGCTTGTATATTTGAAAAATAGAATAGAATAGAACATGTCCGACATTTTTGATTATATTGACAACAGCGCTCACAAGTCGAAAAGGGAAAAGATTGTAAATGGCATTATGGATGCCATTGCGAACAATTCGGTTGCAAAAGGCGATCCGATCCCGTCGGTCAATAAATTTATGCAGCGGCTTGGCGTTGCCCGGATGACCGTTGTTATGGCAATGAACGTCCTGAAAGAAAGGGGCATTATTGTTTCGGAAGATAAAGTCGGCTATTTCGTTCGCGATGTGAATGTGAAACGCGAGTTAAAAGTTTTTTTGTTCCTCACCGGTTTTTATTCATATCATGAAACCCTTTACAACAGCATCATAGAAGGAATCAACGGGAGTGATATTACCATCGATTTGTATTTTCATCATTGCAATCCCAAAATATTCAAATCCGTATTGCAGGAAAATTTAGGCTTGTACGGACTGTATGCGATTACCGGGTTCGAAGATCCTTCAGTAGAAAAATTACTGGCCCGAATTCCTCCCGGAAAGCTCCTGCAAATCATCAGGCCTCCTTTGGTTAAAGGCACTTCCGTAATCTGCCAGAATTTTTATGCCGGGGTACTCAATTCGCTTGAAAAACTCAGGCCCCGCCTCGACCGGTTTGACCGGTTCACCTTGGTTTTTCCTCCACGGAGAGGACATCCGGAAGAAATTAAAAATACGTTTACCGAATTTTGCAGCAAGCATGATATTCCGCATGGTATTGAGAAAAAAGTAACCTGCGATTTGATCGTTCCCAAACATGCTTATTGGGTAATTGAAGATGACGACCTGATTGCCCTGATTAAAATAGGTGAAGAAATGGGGCTTCAGGTCGGAAAAGATTTGGGAATTCTTTCGTATAACGAATCTCCTATGAAAGAAATTATCCGCAACGGAATCACAGTGATCAGTTCTGACTTTGCAAAAATTGGGCAGGCAATTTCAAAATTCATTAATAACCCGGGTTATACCAATGAGGTATTTTCTCCTGATATCATTTTCAGAAACTCCCTCTAATAAAAGATCAAATAAAAAAGAATTCAAATGCAAAAAGTTGAATTGGGAAATACAAGAGAACGGATCAGTTGCATGGGACTGGGGACCATGTATTTCGGCACTAAAACAGACGAACAAACTTCTCATGCCATTCTCGACGTATATGTCTCGCATGGCGGCTCTTTTCTTGATACAGCAAACAAATATGCCAGTTGGATACCGGGCTTCAAGGGGGGCGAAAGCGAACAACTGATCGGGAGATGGATGAAACAACGGGGCAACAGGCAAACCCTGTTTGTCGCATCGAAAGTGGGATTCCCGTACGGTAATATTCCCCGCTCCCTGAAAAAAGAAATCATTCTTTCGGAATGTGAAAAAAGCCTGAAACGGCTGGATATTGAAACCATTGACCTCTACTACGTCCATGCCTACGATGCCGGAACCCCACCCGAAGAATTTATGGAGGCATTTTATCAGCTTAAAAAATCCGGAAAAATCCGGTTTGCCGGGGCGAGTAATTTCCATGCCTGGCAACTGGGCGAAGCAAATCAGGCTGCGAAAAATCAGGGATGGGAAGGCTTCTCGTGTATTCAGCAATTTCATACGTATTTGCAGCCTGCTCTTTGGGCCGATTTTGGCAATCAACAAATTCTTACTCCCGAAATACAGGAGTTCTGCTCTGTCAGGAAACTAAGCATCGTTGCATATTCCCCGCTTCTTGCAGGGGCATATACCAGAAATGACATACCACTTCCCGAACAATTCCGGGGACAGAATACCGGGCACAAACTCGAAAAATTAAAAACCGTTGCCGGGGAACTCGGCGTTTCAGCCAATGCAGTTGTTCTGGTCTGGATGATGCAAACCCCACCCGGAATCATTCCGCTTCTTGCCGGAAGCACGGTTTCCCAGGTAGAAGAAAACCTGCAAAGCCTGTCCGTCACACTTTCAAAAAAACAACTGGAACAACTGGCTTCATAGATTATGAGAAAAAACCAAAAAACACAAACCAACTTTCGCTGGGTCATTCTGTCCCTGCTTTTCATTGCCACCACCATCCTGTACATCGACCGGTCGGCGCTGGGCATTCTGGCTCCCGATCTGCAAAAAAGTATTGGCTGGTCGGAAGAACAATACGGTATCATCAACAGCGTATTCATGATCGCTTATGCTATTTGTTTTATACTGATGGGCCGGATAATCGACACCATCGGAACGCGGAAGGGGTATCTGGTTTCAATTGGAATCTGGAGCCTGGCCACATTGGGGCATGCGCTTTCCCGTTCGTGGATCGGTTTTGCAGTGGCACGTTTCAGCCTGGCAATCGGGCAATCGGGCAACTTCCCTTCGGCAATAAAAGCCGTTGCCGAATGGTTCCCGAAGAAAGACCGCGCGCTTGCCGTTGGAATTTTCAATGGCGGAGCAAACATGGGAACTATCCTTTCACCGCTCGTCATTCCCGCGCTGGTACTCGGTTTCGACAACTGGCGGGTCGGTTTTCTCTGGACTTTTCCGATCAGCATTATCTGGGTATTGCTTTGGCTGAAATATTTCCGGAGGCCCGAACAAAGTCCGCAGGTTTCAGAAACGGAACTTCAATATATTAATTCCGACAACGACGTAAAGGAGAACAATGAGCGTATTGGATGGAAAGACATTCTTCCCCACCGTGGTGCTTGGGCCATTGCCATTGCCAAATTCATGGCTGATCCCATCTGGTGGTTTTACCTTTTCTGGGGGGCTAAATTTCTGAACGAAAAATTTGGTGTCAATCTGAAAGATATCGGGCTTCCGTTTTTTACCATTTACCTGGCATCGTGGGCGATTGGGATTTTTCTGGGCTGGTTGTCGTCTAAATTCCTGAAAATGGGATTTGGCCTGAACAAGGGACGGAAACTTGGTCTGCTGGCCTGCGGATTATTTGCCGTCCCGGTGATGATTGTCCCGCACACTTCCAGCTTATGGGTTGCCGTCGGATTGATTGCTCTTGCGGCTGGCGGACATTGCGGCTGGTCGGCGAATGTTTTCAGCCTGATGTCGGATATTTTTCCGAAGAAAGCAACGGGAACAGTGGCTGGCTTTGGCGGTTTTGCCGGGGCCGTAGGCGGCGCCATTGTTGCTTTTGGCGTTGGAAAAATACTTCAGAATGTTGGTGTTGACGGATATGCGATTCCGTTTGCTATTGCAGGCTGTGGATATTTGATCGCTTTGCTGATCATTCATCTGCTGGTACCGAAAATTACAACTGTCAATATTTAATCATAGTATCGGGTCCGGTTTTCAGAGAGGGCCCGATAGTAAAACAAAATAATTATGAAACGCTGGAAAATAGGAATTGTCGGTGCTGGTATGATTGCTGATTTTCATGCCCGGGCCATTCAATCTTTACCGAATGCCACACTGGTTGGTTTTAGTAACATCAGGAAGGAAAAGGCAGAGGTAATAGCAAAAAAATACGGAGTTAAAAGTTGGGATACGACGAGTAGCATGTTACAATCGGATGAGATTGAGATCGTGATGATTGCTACACCAAGCGGTGCGCATATAGAACCTGCCATAGAGGCAGCCCGGTACGGGAAACATGTACTTTGCGAGAAACCCCTGGAAATTAAACTTGACAGGATCGATCGAATGATTGAAGCACACGAAAAAGCCGGGACATATCTTGGCGGTATCTTTAATTTCAGGTATAACGAAACCACTCAAATTATAAAAGAAGCCATTGACAACGAACGGTTAGGCGTCATTACTTACGCGGCTGTTTATGTTCCGTGGTGGCGTACCGACGAATACTACAAAGGATGGCACGGAACATGGGATTTGGATGGTGGCGGCGCTTTGATGAATCAGTCCATTCACATGATCGATTTGCTGCAATACCTCATGGGGCCGGTTGACAGCTTGGGTGCATTGTACTCCAGGCAGGGGCATCCCCAAATTGAGACAGAAGATACGGCAGTGAGCATCGTTCAATTTAGGAACAAGGCGCTTGGCGTAATTTATGGGACAACGGCCTCGTATCCGGGGCAATTTCGCCGTTTGGAGATTACCGGAACCAAAGGCACCATTGTTTTGGTTGAAAACAGCCTGCATGTCTGGCAATTCACGGATATGAACGAAGAAGACACAAAGATCATTCAAAAGTACGGCAAAATAGAAGGCGGCGGCGGTGTATCTGACCCTGCTGCTATTTCCTATACGAATCATGCAAAAAATATTGCTGCATTTATTACGGCTATCGAAAAAGGAATACCGTTTGAAATTGACGGAAATGAAGCCCGCAAATCAGTTGCTCTTATTCTGGATATTTATCAGGCTGCAAATACGCGGATTATTATTGACTATTAACAGGTAGTTTTTATGAAACATTTTAGTTCTCTTAAATATTGGGAATCCAGCAAAACAGTGCATCGTAAAAATGAACTCTATCGTTTAAAATTCATGTTATGAACAGTCGGGAACGAATAATAAAAAGTATAAACCATCAGGAACCGGACAGGGTTCCCTACGATTTGGCCGGAACAACCGTAACGGCCATTACAAAAAATGCCTATCTGCGGGCCATGCAGTATCGCGGTCTGCCGTGCGACATTGGCGACGATGAAATTGATCCCATTCAGCAAATTATTACGCCAAGTGAAGAAAATCTGCGGTTTTTAAAATCAGATACCCGCCGGTTAGGTGCCAAACGAATTTCCGATTACCAGAATGCCAAACGGGTTTCCGGGAACATAATTGAAGTAACCGATTTTTACGGTTGCGACTGGCGATACGAAAAAGGGAAAGATATTTATTTTAACCTGATTTCATCGCCCATCGGGAATGCTGATTCTCTCTTCGGGTCGCTGCATCTTCTGCCGCGTCCCGATTGGGATTCATATATTTCAGTACTTCGGAAATATCTCGATGAACAGATTATTGGAATCGAAGATTTTTGCGGAATAGCCGACCGAAATACCGCAGGACTGACAGAAAATAGCCTCCGTATCCGGGGATACGAGAACTGGTTTATGGATACCATGCTTGATCCGGCAGGTGTTGAGGCGCTGTTCGATATCATTGTCGAAGATAAAATCCGCTATTGGGATGCTATTATCGACTGGGCCATCGAAACCGGCAATGAGCAGAAAATACAAGTTGTTTCGGAGTGTGATGACCTGGGTTCGCAAAGCACCACCATCATCGACCCGGAAACCTTGCGGCAAATGGTGATCCCACGGTTCAAAACTATTTTTTCGCATGTAAAAAAACGCTTGCCACACGTGAAAATATTCATGCACAGTTGCGGCGCCATCCGTGAAATTCTTCCCGATTTAATCGATGCCGGGCTTGATATTCTGAACCCAGTTCAGTTTTCGGCTGCCGGCATGGATTTGGTTGGCCTGAAACGTGATTTTGGCGACGTGCTCACCTTTTGGGGCGGTGGTGTTGATACACAATCAACGCTGAACAACGGTTCCCCGCAACAAGTAGCCGACGAGGTAAAACGTATCATCGATATTCTGGCTCCCGGCGGCGGTTTTGTTTTTGCCCCTGTCCACAATGTACAGGACGATGTTTCGCCCGAAAACTTCTGGGCCATGTGGGATACCTTGCAGCAATACGGGAAATATTAATAACAAACGAACTATGCTCAAATTAAAACTTATTATTCATTTCAGGAATATTAAAATTAAAAAACTAAACTCCCATGTAAACACGAATCATCTGCTGTTTTTCAGACGATTCGACAAATAATCGTAGCAGCATATAATCATTGTAAAAATAAACGTATGGAAAATAATCGAAGAGAGTTTTTAAAAATTGCCGGACTTGCCGGTATCGGTGTAGCAATGATAAATCCTTTATTAGCCGGTGCAAAACCCAGAAAATCAAAAATGAAATTTGGTATGGTTACTTTTCAATGGGCAAAGGACTGGGATTTATCCACCTTGATTGCCAATTGCAAGGCGTTAGGAATTGGGGGCGTTGAATTACGTACCCAACATGCACATAAAGTGGAAGCCAATCTTAGCGCCATCCAGCGTTTGGAAGTGAAAAAACAATTTGAAGACAGTGGCATTATTTGCCTTGGATATGGATCAAACTTTGAATACCACAGTCCTGATACCAGTAAATTGCGGACTAACATAGAAAAAACAAAGGAATACATCAAACTTTGCAGCGATATTGGGGCAACTGGTCTAAAAGTTAAACCCAATACACTTCCGGCTGAAGTTGCAAAAGAAAAAACAATTGCACAAATCGCGGCTTCCCTGAACGAAGTTGGAAAATTCGCACAGGATTTTGATCAGTTGATACGGGTCGAAATACACGGCCCAATTACCGCAGAACTGCCCAATATGAAAGCAATCTTTGATCAGGTTACAGAACCCAATGTGAAGATGTGCTGGAATTGTAATGACACCGATCTTCTGCCGCCCGGCCTCGAAGAGAATTTCAATATGGTAAAGAAGTGGTTGGGTGATACCATTCATATACACGAGTTAGACCAATCAAATTATCCATATCCCCAACTTTTCAGTTTACTGAACGAAGTAAAATATAACGGTTGGCTCCTTCTTGAATCTCTTTCCAACCCGGACGACAAACTCTCTGCCCTGAAAGAACAACGTTCTTTATTCAGCCAACTAATTGAAAATGATCAGATATAATAATGATTTAAAGAATGAAAAAATTATCACTGTCAATTATAATTTTAGCTGCT
Source organism: Prolixibacteraceae bacterium (assembly GCA_003506435.1). Classification (GTDB taxonomy): domain Bacteria; phylum Bacteroidota; class Bacteroidia; order Bacteroidales; family Prolixibacteraceae; genus GWE2-42-39. Next base: position 309,590 of record DOAQ01000025.1, on the reverse strand, counting down.
ATTCTTTCTACTCCAGGCAGTTCAAAATCTAAAAAAGGAGATCAAAAAGATCAGAATTCGAAAATTACTTTTGTTGAAGATGTTGCCAATAAAAGAATTGATGTTGTAATAGGCGGGAAACTTTTTACTTCGTATATATGGCCTGATAATATTTGTAAACCAGTACTTTATCCTGTGTTTACTTCAACAGGTACTGAAATTACGCGTGGATTTCCAATAAAACCTAAAACGGGAGAACGAACCGACCATCCTCACCAGATTGGTATGTGGTTGACGTATGGCAATGTTGACGGCGTCGATTTCTGGGGCAATGGTTCTCGTGGATTAGGGACAACCAATACGAATGGTGGGGTAATCAAACACCTCCGGGTAAAGAAATTGTCGGGAGGCGTTGGTGAAGGAATAATGACTACGGTGGAAAGTTGGACGGATAAAACGGGTGACGAACTTTTGTCGGAAAAAACAGAATATCATTTTATTGCCCGGGGGTCAACACGCATTATTGATAGAATTACAACATTAACAGCCGGAAAAAAAGAAGTAACAATGCCTGATACGAAGGAGGGTATGTTCGCTATTCGTGTTGCCCGCGAACTCGAATTGCCTTCGCATGAGAAAACTACCTTTTATAGCGCTGATGGACACCCCACTGAAGTGGACGTAATGTCGAATGAAAAAGTATCCGGAAATTACAGAAGCAGTGAAGGAAAATCTGGTCCGGATGTCTGGGGAACACGTGCAAAATGGATGGATTTATATGGAAACATTGGCAATGAAAAAATTTCAGTAGTCATTTGCGATCATCCCAAAAATCCAAATTATCCGACCTTCTGGCATGCGAGGGATTATGGATTATTTGCAGCGAATCCGCTTGGTTCGAATGATTTCACCAATGGCAAAGAACAATTGAATTTTAATATTTCTGCCGGGCAATCTGTGACCTTCAGGTACAGGGTAATTATTACAGGGAATCATTTGTATGATGATGAAATCAATACATATTCAGATGATTTTGCCCTGAAATACAAATAAGGGAATATTTTAAAAGTGAGAAAATCAAAAAACGTATAAAACACAAACTATGGAACGAAGAAAATTTATCAAAACCACAACTGCCGGGAGTATCGGATTGGTAGCCGCTCCGACCATTCTGGCAAACAGCAACTGGAAAGGAGCCAACGACCGTGTGAATGTAGCCATTATTGGGGTGCGTGGACAGGGCATGGTCCATTTACAGGCATTCCAGCAACTGGAAGGAGTTGAAGTTCGGGCCCTTTGCGACATCGACACCAATTTATTTCCTGAACGGGTAAAAAAATATTATACAGACAAAGGACTTCGCGAACCAAAACTGTATCAGGATTTGCGCAAGTTATACGAGGACAAGGATATTGATGCTGTTTCGGTGGTCACGCCCAACCACTGGCATGCACTGGCCTCGATCTGGGCTATCCAGGCCGGGAAACATGTTTCGGTCGAAAAACCTTGCTGCCACAATATATTCGAAGGCCGGAAGCTGGTTGAAGCAGCCCGGAAATACAAAGTGATCGTTCAGGATGGGGCAGAGCAACGGAGCAACCCATGCGCTATCAGCATGGCCGATTATCTTCATTCAGGAAAATTGGGAGAAATTTACATGGCCAAAGGCATGTGTTACAAATGGCGCAATTCCATCGGGAAATACCCCGACGGCCCAATGTCGCCCGAGGAGAAATTTGCTTTTACCATCGACAGTAAAGGCTTTGAGCCGCCATACACCCGCGATTATTTAAAGAATGTAGATTATAATCTCTGGCAGGGACCCGCAAAGGAACAACCTTTCAACCGGAACCGGTTCCATTATAACTGGCATTGGAACTGGGAATACGGGAACGGCGACATGGGCAACCAGGGAGTTCATGAAATAGACATTGCCCGCTGGGGGCTTGGAGTGAAACTTCCGGTAAAGATCACCGCGGTGGGAGGGCATTTCATGTTCGACGATGCCCAGAACACTCCGAACCAACTAATGACAATATTCGAATTTCCGGCAGACAAGACAGGCGGAGACAAAAAGAAAATACTTCAGTTTGAAGTTCGGCACTGGATGAGCAACCCCGAAGGATTTACCCGGCCGGTTGAAGAAAAAAACAATACGTACATGACCAGCGCCACAAATAATATAGGGAACCTCTTTTACGGGTCGGAAGGATACATGAGTAAAAACGTGAACGACTGGCAGGTTTATAAAGGAAAGAAAGCAGAATTGACCGACACGGGTGACGGACTTGGAAACCATTACGAAAACTTTATCCGGGCGATCCGGGCCAACGATCAGGCATTGGCAAAAGCCGACATCGAAGAAGGTTTCTATTCCTGTACCCTGATCCATTTGGGGAATATAGCATACAGGCTCGGCCGTACACTCGAATTCGATCCTAAAACAATGAAATTTAAAAATGATCCCGAAGCAGACAGAATGCTGACAAGGGAATACAGGGATTCTTTCCGCATCCCCGAACATGTGTAACAATGAGGCTGTCCAAAAAGTTTGGGATCGAGTCATCCCGAACTTGCTTCGGGATCTCATCTTTCTGATCGTCAGACCCTGAATACCCCGAAGTTTCGGGGCAGGGTGACGCGAATTGCGGATTTTAGAACTTTTTGGACAGTCCCTCTTTTTTTTCGTGTCGAAACGCAGGCCTGAATGAACTTCTTGTCAATAAATTATTGACTGACATATTTCCCGATTGAATTTTCTATTTTTGCTGTTCATCAGCGAATAGACAAATGGTAAGTGAAGACAAGAAATATGTTGAAAGCCTCAAAAAAGATGATTTTTCAGCTTTTGATGCTTTGTTTAAAAAATATTCTGAAAGTCTTTACGCGTTTTCACTGAGCATTACCAAAGAACCATACATTGCCGAAGAAATCACTCAGTTGGTTTTTATGAAAATTTGGGAGAAACGATCGCAGATAGACGAGCACCTTTCTTTCAAATCATTTATTTTCTCAATTACCTACTCTGAAACCATTTCATGGCTGCGGAAAGAAAAATCCGAAAAACAGAAAATCGAAAATTTCGGGGGCCAATTTTCAACTGTTTCCAATGAAACCAGCTACGCCATCGAATTCAATAATATCAACAGTCTGGCAACTGAAATAATTGACAGCTTTCCGGAAAAAAGAAAAGAAATTTTTAAACTAAGCAGGGAACAGGGGTACTCGAACAAAGAAATTGCCACTCGTTTAAATATCTCGGTAAAAACCGTTGAAAATCAGATGTCTTCAGCTTTGAAAACATTAAAAGAACAGCTTGGGAAAGACGGTATTTTGGGAATCCTTTTCTATTTTATCATGTTTCATTAAAAAAATTTCTGATCCGGATAGGGGGAACAGGCTTTTCGTTTCGTAGTATATGAGCAACAGAAATTTCGACAAACATGGATTATCCGGAAATAAAAAAATATCTCGAAGGGAAAACCCACGGAAACCAGTCTGAGCAGATCAGGAACTGGCTGATAAATCCGGATAATGAAGATCAGGTGCGGAAAGTACTGGGCGAAATCTGGGCCAATTCCCGTATCAGCCTGACCGGCAATAAACCTGATTTCGATGTTCTGCTAAAAAAGGTACATTATCGTTTGAATCAACAATCTTCTCGAAAAGAAACTCCTGTAAAAACAATCTATCGGTTATTTACAAAAGTGGCTGCAATCCTGCTGCTTCCTTTGTTAATCCTTACAGCATACCTTTACCTGGACCCGTCAACCGGAGCAAAAGTTTCCGGAGAAGTTTCGGTCCGTGAAACATATACCAAACCCGGGACCCGCACCAAAATTGAGCTTCCAGACGGTACGCTGGTCTGGCTGAACGACGGAACCACGATAAAATATCCCGAATATTTCAAGGGAAACGACCGGCAGGTTTTTGTCGACGGAGAAGCCTATTTTGAAGTAAAATCAAATCCGGAGAAACCATTTATTGTCAATAACCCGATCATGACGACGGTTGTCACGGGGACACATTTCAATCTATATGCTTATTCGTCCGATAATTTTTTTGAGGCTACCCTGCTCGAAGGAAAAATCCGTCTGGAAGGTCAGGCGGGAAAGATTGATCTTATACCGGGACAGCGTATCCAATTTGATGCAGTAAATAAAAAATTCACCCGCGACGAAATTCATCCTGAAAATGCTATCGCATGGATCAACGGCAAACTGGTGATGCGCAACGAAAGACTTGAATCAGCAATCAAAAAACTAAGCCGGTGGTATAATGTTGAAATATCCGTCAGCGATTCCTTGCTCAATGCATACGAACTGACCTGCACCCTCGAAAATGAGAAAATCGGACAGTGTATGAACTTGATTTCACAAGCCCTGCCAATAACGTACACCCTGAAAGAAGAAAAAGAGAATGATAAAATTCAGCAAAAAATTCAGCTTATGAAGAAATAGCCATGGAAATTGCATTCGCATCAACAGAACATGATATTTGGCTATTCCATGCGTTGGAAAGTTAATTAGAGAAAGGATGTTAATACGAAAATTATACATTAAAACTTTAAAGAAATATACACATGAAATAAAAAAGCCTGTCGGAATCTTGCACATTCGCGGCAGGCTGGTTTTGATCTATTAATTAAAAATCAGTCAAATTTATGAAAAAAAAGTTTAACTTCTTTATCCAGGGAGGATTAGATCCCCGGATAAAAAAAACTCTGATGTACATGAGACTAACATGTTTGATTATTTTACTGGGAGGTATTCAGGCTTTTGCTGTAAAAACCTATGCCCAAACGACAAACATTTCTGTTAATTTAAAAAATGCAACAGTCGAAGCGGTATTGCAGTCTGTTGAAGAACAGACCGATTTCTATTTTTTATACAGTCGGAGCATGGTTGATGTAGACCGAAAAGTTGATTTATCGGTTAAAGAAGTGAAGGTGACGGAATTATTGAACACTCTTTTCTCTGGAACCGGCATTTCCTGGAAAATTGATGGACGACAAATTGTATTGTCTGGTTCCGAAGCGGATACAGTACAGCAGCAAAAAACGGTCTCAGGTAAGGTTACCGACTCGTCCGGCGCCCCGCTTCCAGGTGTTTCAGTAGTAATAAAAGGGACAACTCAGGGAATTATTACTGATTTTGACGGAAAGTACTCTCTTTCGAATGTTCCTAGCGATGCCACACTGGTATTTTCATTTGTAGGGATGAGATCACAGGAAGTTGCAGTGGCCGGAAAAACATCTTTTGATATGAAGTTAGAAGAAGAAACTGTTGGTATTGAGGAGGTTGTTGCTGTTGGATATGGAACCACTACTAAAACCAAAATGGCTAGTTCTTTATCAACAATTAAAATGGACAAACTAGAAGATGTTTCTTATTCTACTGTTGTTCATAGCTTAGCTGGACGAGCACCAGGGCTATTTACACGCGAGAACGGTGGAGAATTTGGATCATTGCCTACTATTTCAATACGCGGTGGGGGCGAACCACTTTATGTCATCGATAATATCATATCCAGTAAATCTGAATTTGCAATGATTCCGCCGGAAGACATTGAAGAAATCTCAATCTTGAAGGATGCAGCAGCAACAGCTATTTATGGAATGAATTCAGCAAACGGAATTGTTTTAGTGACAACAAAAAAAGGAACAGCCAACGATATTCGTTTTACTTATAGTGGAAAATTTTCATTTCAGCATGTAACTCAGGAACCGGAATTCCTTTCGTTATATGAAAGAGCAATAATATATAATCAAGCAGCTTTAAATGATTGGTTACCTGAGACTTATAGTGATGAAGCACTTAACATTATAAAAAATAATCTTGATCCCGATAAGTATCCATCTTATAATGCATATGATTTAGTGGTGCGTAATCTTACTCCACAAAGTAAACAGAATATTTCCCTAAACGGGACGGTCAATAATACAAAAATTTATATGTCTTTGGATTATTATAACCAGCAGGCAATCTACAAACTTGGTGATTATGGCGAAACTAGGTATTCTTTCCGTTCCAACGTATCCCATATATTTAATAAGATAGGATTAACTGTGAATGGGAACTTTACAGCCCAAAGAGGTGTTGATAAATATCCTGCGACTGATACCTGGACTTTATGGTGTCTTCTGAGAGATCAGTCACCAGGTAGCACAATCTACTTTAATCCTTACGGGAATTATTATAATTATCAAAGTCCAATAGCTAGAACTGATCCTGGGGCAGGAAGCCGAAACAATGAAGATAATAGGGTAAATGGACTAATAACTTTATCTTGGGATGTTCCATGGATCAAAGGATTAAATCTGAAAACAGTTGGAAATTTTTCCTTATTACACCAATTTGATAAAAATTGGATAGCTAATCTGAAGTATTGCACCCAACTTTATGACTGGGATAATAATCCAGAAGACATGGGAACAGGTAACCTGTATGAATATACCGGAAGGACTTGGGAATATAATCTGGAAACCCATGTAAATTACAAACACACTTTTACTGACCGTCATACAATTGAACTTACAGGAGTTTATACCGAAAGAGAAAATCGAACCGACTGGTTCAGTGCATCCAGACGCGGTTTTATTTCGGATTCAGTAGATGAATTATTTGCAGGATCAACTGACGGCGAAACAATTGGAGGCAGTGCAGCAGAAAAAGGTCGCAGGGGCATAGTCGGACGCATTAAATATGATTATAAACAAAAATACATTCTTGAAGGAAGTTGTAGATATGATGGAAATGATAATTTTCCCAAAGGTAGACGTTGGGGATTTTTTCCTGCCGTTTCGGCTGGGTGGAATATGGATCAGGAACCTTTTATGAAACCGATAATGAATATTTTTAACTTAAGTTCTTTTAAAGTTCGTGGATCCATAGGTAGAACAGGTACAGATGAGGGCGTTAGCAGGTTTGCTTATTACCCAACCTATTCCTTGCAAAGTGATGTTTATTATATTGGTGGGGAATGGGTTACAGGATTTAGAGAAGGTAACCTTACGAGTTACGACCTTACCTGGTACAATCAAACTTGTAAAAACATTGGAATTGATTTTTCTTTTCACAATAGGAAACTAGAAGGAACTCTTGATTGGTTCTACTATAGAACAACAGGTTATATATTCAGTCCCCAAAATCGTTATACAACGCCTTTGGGTAAAGCTTTGCCTGAAATTAATACCAATTCTGCCAAGCGAAGAGGAGGTATAGAAGCTAATATAAATTATAAAACTCAAATTGGTGAAGTAAATGTTTCAGTTGGAGGCAACATTTCCTATTATGATATGTTATGGGAATCAAAATTTGATGAAGACAGCGTTTCCCTAAAAAATCCATACAAAAGATTAACACATCAAAAAGACTATTATACAGTTGGGTTGATTTGTGAAGGTTTTTATACTTCATTAGATGATATTTTAGATTCTCCTCGAAGAATATCTGCAACAGAATTAAAACCAGGAGATTTAAAATATAGAGATGTTAATGGAGACGGAATAATTGATGACGAAGATAAAGTCAGGATTGGGAAAGGGGATTTTCCTCACATTACTTATGGAATTAATATGGATTTAACATATAAGGGATTTTCTCTGAATGCTTTATTTCAGGGAACAAGTAACCGGCAGATATACCTGGGGGATAGGTGGCTAAACAGTAATATTAGTGATATAGATTATAAGATTCAAGGAGATTACTGGACTGTGAATAATCAAGATGCATTATTTCCCAGAATTACTACAGTTTCAGGTGTAAATGGAGGGAACAATAGTGTGATATCAAGTTTTTGGCTTAGGGATGCCTGGTATTTGAGGTTAAAGAGTTTAAGCGTAAGTTATGATTTTAAGAAAACTCTATTGCGAAGAACAAAATCAATTTATGGGTTATCACTCATCTTTAGCGGAACAAATATTTTTACAATTTCTCCTATAAATAAATATTACATGGATCCGGAAACATCTGATAAAAATAATATGGGATACCCTGTTTCAAGAACTTATACTCTTGGAGTTAATATTGTATTTTAAAAAATTATTAAATCTATATACAATGAAAAATAGAATAATATATTCATTAGCTTTCTTATGCTTATTATGTCTTTCGTGTAAAGAGGACTTGCTGGATAAAAAACCCCTTGACACATACACGGAAGATGAAGTATGGAATAATGCTACGATGGCAAAAGATTTCATTTTAGATATCTACTCTGATGCTGTTGGTTTATATTCTCAAAATTATACTGATGACTGGACTGATAATATAGTTGGGAATAATGGTATAAATAGTATTCAGGCAAGTACTATAGACAATACATATAATGCTGGCTGGAATAAATTTTCATCTATCAGGAAATGTAACCTTGCAATAGAAAAGCTAACAAATAACAATGATATCAGCGAAACTATCTGTAAACAGCTTATTGCAGAAGCAAGAATGATGCGCGCTATGATTTATTTCTGGCAAGTAAGACGATTTGGAGGACTCATTATCGTAGATAAAGTATTAAGTGCGGATGCTAACTTAGATTTGGTGAGATCCTCCGAAGAGGATACCTATACATTTATTTTGAATGATCTGGCAGCAGCAGCTATAGACCTTCCTGAAACTAATGATAGGGGAAGGCTAAATAGAGGTACTGCCTATGCTTTTATAAATATGGTGGCTCTCCAAGCAGGGGATTATGACAAAGTTATCAGCTCTGCTGATGAAATTGAATTACTGAATTATAAATTGGATACATATTACAATATCTTCCAAACATATGCTACTACTATAAAATCTCCTGAGGTTATTTTAGTTTTTGACAGAGGTAACGAATATAATACATTTCAACAAACTCGTATGTTTTATAATTCTCCCAATGTTTCCAATGGTACTAAGCTTATTTCTACGGCTGTTCCTCAATTAAATAACGTTTTTAATTGCTGGCCTGCCCGTTGGCCTTCGCAGGAAATAGTCGATGCTTATTTATTTAACAAAAATGGAATAGCAGTTCAAAAAAAAGGAGAAGAATTTGAAGGTATGTATCCGGGACAAATGTGGAAAAATCGGGATGATCGATTTGAAGTTTCTATAGCAAGAGACTCATCAATGCTTTGGCAAACACTGATAACCTGTAGAAGAGGAGGAAATATGCACTGGACATCAAACATTCAGGGTACATGGGGAATGCCAAAAGCAGGATACATAACACGAAAATGGTGGTATGAAAAAGACATCAATTATTTTTATAATAGCTACTATGTTAGCTGGGCTGAGCCTATATTACGCTTAGGAGAGGTTTATCTGAATAAAGCAGAAGCCTATTACAGGAAAGGAAATATTTCAAAAGCTATTGAATATACCAACAAAACAAGAACCTTTCATGGAGGATTACCTGAAATCCCTTCAAGTATTTCAGCATCTGAATTTTGGAAACTATACAAATTAGAAAGACGGGTTGAATTATTTGAGGAAGATGATAGGTATTGGTCATTAATTCGTTGGGCTAAAGCAGAAAATGCCACTTCAATACCTGAATTAGATGGATATAAGTTACACGCTATTGATATAATAGATGGGAAGGTTCATATAATAGAATGTCCTTTTTTTACTTCCGAATTAAATTTTGAGTATCCTAAAAGATTGTATTTTCCAATTCCTGATTCGGAAATAAAAGCAAATGAGAATTTAGTTCAAAATTTAGATTGGTAATCATTTAAATATAATTAAAATGAAATATGCACATATTATTTTTTTAATGGTTGTCCTGTTCACTCCTTCATGTATTGATTGGGGGTTAGGAGAACTGCCAAGTTATAAAGAATCCGAAATTTTAGATTTAGATTTTGAATACCGATATACAGTAAAAAATGACAACGGAGTTGAGCGACTAGCTGTAAAACAACTTCAAAATAAGACTGTAATATCAGAAAATACTATTTACAACTATTTAACAATCCCTAATGCAAGTGGTTCTTTTACAGAAGAAATAGTAAAACAGATTGCTCTTACAAATATTATTGGGTATGCTGATATATCCACTGGAGCTATTATTAAACCAATTGAAGGCGCCCCAGAATTAGGTGAAATTGGTGATTATTCAAGTGTCTTAAAATATAAAGTCATTGCGGCAAATGGTGATTCTAAAATTTGGACAATTTATACAACCTTAACCAACTAGTTATTAAAGTTCTGATACTTTGTCCATATCCTATAATATGGGTAATTTATCAGAACTTCTTTATATCTATAAAAAATATTAATATGGGATTCAGAATTATAATAGTTCTTGTACTGTTTTTTTTATCTAAATCTATTTTACTTGCTCAAGATACATCGTGCTTTATTCATTCTGTGTTAGGTACTCTTGATTCTATTCCTAATAGTTATGTTCCGCCACTTGTTAGTAACGGTAGCCTAAACTTGCTGATTGATTATACGGGGGGACAACATCAACAGCAGTATGTATCTATGACTCCGGTAATTTATTGGGCCGGACGTCGTTATGGGCCGCCAAAAGACGAACTCATCCCTTTTGGCCATTTTGAACAAGAATATACGGTCAACGGCCAGGTTTATATACAACCGGACTCATGGGAACAGACATTGGACACCAGAAAAGCTGAAGTTATCTGCCAAAACACTTATGGGGATTCCCTTACTGTGGAAACCATTGTTTTTACCCATCTGCTCCACGATTTAATAGTTATAAAGAAACGATTTTATACAAAATCACCCGAAGTAACTTCAATAAAGGCTTCATTTAAATATCAGTTTACTCCTCCCAGCAATGGGACCCATTCTCCTAAACGTGTGGTTAGTAGATGTTCATGGAATGAAAAAATCCAAAGTGTGGAATATCGGTACGAATCGGATGGCTATAAACCGGCAAAAGGGATTATTTCTGTTTTTTCTGATCGGTTATGTTCCCCCATCATTGACGGACAGACTGTTTCTCTTGATTCAGGGATAAAGCTAGATGCTAAACATCCCGCAGAAATTACTTATTACCTTTTGTTTTCCGATTCGATGGACGGGAATGATTACCAGGAAAGGCAGGAGAGAATACAGTCTTATGTGCGGGAATCAGGATATGAAGAAATACGGGCCACACACGAAACCGGATGGGAAAAGTACTGGAATGAGTCGTATGTGAACCTTCCTGATAAACCAATGGAAAAGGTTTATAATACCGCCCAATATCACCTAAAGGCAAATGCAACAAAATGGTCATTCCCGGTCGGGATATTTAACACTCACTGGGCTGGTCGGTATTTTGGTTGGGACGAGATGTTCTGTTTTCAGGCACTGGCAAGCAGTAACCATCTGGATATATCAAAAAGGTGCCCTGAATTCCGTTATTCGATACTTCCCCAAGCGATAAAACGAATCTCTCATTACGGAAACCAAGGCATATATGGGGCACATTATCCGTGGGAAGCGATGGAAGACGGAGAAGAAGGTACTCCTTCAGGTTTTTGGCTTGATCATGTATTTCACATGTCAAACATTGCTTTATCAGCATGGCTTCAGTATCAGTATACCAATGATGCGACCTACCTGAAAACAGTCGGGTACCCAATAATAAAGGAATGTGCAAGGTTTTACGTTTCAAATATGGTTTATGAAGATAGTAACGGCAGCATGTTTATCGGTAAGTGCACCGATCTGGAACGTTTAGGACCAGCCAAACAGAACCCCTTTATGACTGCCTGCGGTGCAATCTATACACTGGAAGCGGCAGACAATGCTTCCGGGATATTGGAGGAGAATAAAGAAGAAGCAGAAAAATGGAAACAAATCGCGATCAAACTAAGAGAAAATCTGCCAACAAAAGATGAAAAATATATTCCATATAAGGATTGCACTGAAAAAAGTGTAGCTTCTTTGGGCGGATTATTCCCCTATCCAGTATTTGATTCGGGAAACATGCTTCAACGTAATGCAGTTTACAATTTTGTAAAAGAAGGAAAATCTTCAGGCAACATGTACCCGGTAGGGAACTCTTTGTGTGCATGGTATGCAGGATGGATGGCCTCAGCCCTTGATTTATTAGGCGACAGAAACGAACCAGAAAAGTTATTGAAAGAGGCAGCCAATGGAGCAGGTTGTTTTTCAGAATTATTTGAAATAAACGAACCGAAAGTAAGAATGCACCCTTGGTTTTCAACAGCATCCGGTAATTACACTTATGCTTTGAACCAAATGCTTGTCCAGAGTAAAGGTGAACAGATTTTGATTGCCCCTGCGGTCCCGGATAGTTGGAAAGACTTTTCGTTTAAGTTGGCATGTTATGGAGATATGGTAGCTACTGTATGTTTTGAAAAAGGAGAAATTATCAGGTTAGATCTGTCGTCTGGCAAGCTCGGAGAGGTAAAAAACAGAATATTAGTTATCCCCGAACAAATGCTAAATGAAAAAAAATTAAACCGAAAGATCATTTCTTCCGTGGAGAAAAGAAATGGATATTATCAACTTCAACTCAGTGTAAAAGGACAATCATGCGTAATCTTATAAATCATGAAATATATTGGCAAACTACTCTACATTATAGCATTGGGTATTTCAATCTTTTCCTTTAAACCCGAAAAATCATTAAACGTGGTTAATGTGACTGAGTTTAGTGCGATACCTGATGATGGTCAAAATGATGCCACACAATTACGTGAGGCCGTGAATTATTGCAAATCATCCCCTGGAACTAAATTATATTTTCCTCCTGGAATTTATAATTTCAAAGATGAAAAGGCCGTGAAATTGATGAATGGCATATTAAACGGGAGTATAAAAGGGAATCCGTCTGATTCCATTTTCCGTCCTTATTATCCGTATGTAAAAGGATTAAATTTTGATGGGACACGTAACGTCATTGTAGAAGCACATGGAGCCACATTGTTATGCGAAGGATGGATGGAGCCTGTCTCTTTAACCAATTGTAAAAATGTAAAGATTGAAGGATTAACAATTGATTATAAACGTAAACCGTATTCAGTTGGAGAAATTATTGAGGTACAAAAGGAATGGTTTGATGTAAAGTTTAGTGATTTATATTCGGTAACAGCTAATATGCCCTTATGTCGTTTGCATATATGGGATGTCAAGTCTCACCGGATGATTTTGCAGGATTTAAATTATTTTCCCCATCATGAAATGATAGCGCCGCAAACATTAAGGATATACTGTAAACTTAATCAAGATGTAAAAGGTAATATTGTAACAATTGCTCACACTTTACATTTCCGTCCGGCAATATTACTGTTTGAATCTAAAGACATCGAAATTGAAGATGTTACAATTCATTCACAACCAGGAATGGGTATTTTGGGGCACCGTTCCGAAAATATTCACCTCAATGGAGTGCGGATTGTTCCCGTTGCTGGTCAATTAATGTCAACCAATACTGATGCTTCGCACTTTACTTCCTGCAAAGGGTTCATTCGATATGAGAATTGTCTGTTTGAAGGTCAGGGAGACGATGCGATTAATATTCACAACTATTATCTTACCATTATTAAACCTACAGGTAAGGGGTACAATTTAGTTTCAAAAGCAAAGTTACATGCTCAAATTCTTGATTATCCTGACGTAGGTGATACTTTAGAATTAGTTACCACGTCGGGTTTGGAAGTTGTAAAAAAAGTTGTAGTCAGATCAAGGGAAAACAATATCGAAGGATTATATTCACATATCACTTTAAATGAAGAACTTCCTTCCGATCTTGAAAATTTTTATCTTATCAATATTACCCGTTTACCTCGTGTGGAAATTACCGGATGTTCGGTAACAAGTAACCGGGCCAGAGGGTTTCTTATAAAAACACGAAATGTACTTATTGAACACAACCTGATCAGGGAATCGACAGGGACTGGCATTCAAATTGGAGCAGAAGGTAATTGGTATGAAGGGCCAACATCAGAAAATGTAATTATTCGATATAACTCTATTATTCGTTGTGGTACTGGTGCAGGAACAATTGCAGGAAGCTGTGGTATTGCTATCAATGTAGATGCACCGAACAAGTTTTTATATGGGTTACATAAACATATAACCATTGAGGGAAATATTATTGAAGGAGAAAATGCAAAAAACGGTATTTATGTTTCCAATGTGGAAGATTTAAATATTTGTTGCAATGAAATTACAGGATGTATAAATCCTATTAAGATAGACATAAGATGATAGTAGTCAATTCTTAAAAACGAGCGAATATGTTGATTACTAACACTTATTTGTAATTTACACCTTGGTAACAGGGGGATTTATAATCCTTGCGATTATTGGTTCGTTGAATTATTGCATTACAAACAAAAAACCGTTTGAACTTAAATTGGTTTCGATTCATAAAAGCGGATATATATTCATTATTAATCGTCCCCTCCGGGACAAAAACAATTAACGTATGGCACAATCAAAAAAGAACATTGCCACCGAAGGCCTTAGCGGCCGGGTAGGCAATTTTATCTTCCGTCGCCGTAAATCCGACGACAAGATTTTTGTATCAAGAGTTCCTGTGAGTTCTGAAGAAGAACCCTCTGAAGATCAGAAAAACATCCGTCGTAAATTTCAGCGTGGTATTATCTACGGCAAATCGGCTATTGCCAATCCTGCTACAAAAGTGCTCTATGCATCAAAGGCCACAGGCGGGATCTCCGCTTTTAACATAGCGATAGCCGATTATTTCAATTCCCCGCAAATAGAATTGATCAATATGGATGGTTACAGCGGTGCTGTTGGCAGTACCATTACCATTACGGTAACTGACGATTTTGCTGTTTCTTCTGTTCATGTGAAGATCGAAAATATGGATGGCTCCTTAGTTGAAGAAGGTGAAGCTGTACCCGGAGCTTCTGAAATGGACTGGATTTATACAGCCACTGTAGCAAACGAAAATCTGGCTGGAGAAAAGATCACCGTAACGGCATTCGACATGCCGGGTAATACCGACCAACAGGAAAATGAGATACCGGCACGCTGATTATTTTGTCTGAAACTTTAACCTTATTGACCTGACAGCGTTTCCAAAACCTGTCAGGTCTTATAATTTATATGAGTATAGGATGAGCGAAGGATCACCGAACCATCAGCGAAGGATCACCGAACGATGAGCTTCAATAAAAAAGCCCCGGCAAAAAAGCGCCAAGCCATTCCCAGTGACTTGCTGGCAAAATTCCGGCAGGAATAAAATTTTCGGTGAAGTCAACTCATTGCAGATTAAAAATATTTATATATTTGTCGCCTCAAAGGGGGGATTAGCTCAGTTGGCTAGAGCGTCCCGATTGGAATCGGGAAGGTCATCGGTTCGATTCCAAAACTAAAAGTGAAATTGAAATATTTAAAAAACGGGGGATTAGCTCAGTTGGCTAGAGCGTTTGACTGGCAGTCAAAAGGTCATCGGTTCGATTCCGATATTCTCCACAGATGCAGAATGTAAACAGATGAAAACGAATGTTTTAACGATGTTCGTTTTTTGTTTTAGATATTAATATTCTTTTCTTTTTGTTTCTTTTTCGGGTTTTTGGTAATGCTCGATTTAATTCCCGACAGAATCGATTTGAAGCTGTAATTAAATAAAAACCGTTCAGTATCCCTTTCCTGGTCTATAATTCCAATTCTCACACCCTCGCCCGGCATTGGGTTTGAATCCATTATTTTTTTGTTGACAAATAACGACATCACCTTCTCGATAATGGCAGTCGTATCGTTCGTCCGTTTATTTTTAACGGCAAGATCCAAACCATGATAAAGCAGGATCATTTGTCCGGTTGCTTTCGTGTTGTTGGCTGTAAAGCTGAAATTCATTGCATCGATTGTGCCCGCCGATGCAAAAATAAACGCATTTTTATCCAGCATGGGGTTCAGTTCCGATACCTCCATTTCCGCGAGGGAACCATTCACTGTGAATGTGTTTTGCCTGTCGAAAAGCTTCGCTCTCAATAAAATGGATATTTTCGCTTTTCCCATCAACAATGCATCCGCTTTCAATTCGGTAACCGGTTTTTCTGTTTTATGTACCGTGTCGTTCGTAATGGTGTAAATACGGGCATTTAATTCATTAAAACTGATCCAACCCGGCTCGGTTGCCTTCTCAACATGTTCAATATAGGTAATGTTCCCGCTTAAAATGCCGATTGAATCAATATCGATGATTCCGGGATAGTTGTAAATCACATTCTGAAACGCAGGCTTGTTCACATGCCTGAATTTTTTACGCTTATCGCGAAAAACGTTCATGTCCATTCTCCCGATTCCGACCCAGGAACTTGTCAGCCGTCCGGATTTGATATACTCAATGGCCGAACAACCGTGAAAGAAGATATGGCTAAACCTGGCATCAAAACGATCGGTTTCAAAGCGGCGCCGGGCGGTGAATACAGAATCAGAGTAATTCGGATGAACAGAAAAGCTGTCGACCGCCAGGTTATTTGAAGTTTCGGAATAGTTGATGCCGGTGGCTGTAAACGTGTACATACTGTCAGGCGAAACCGTACGAAGTTCCTGCACATCGAAATCAAGATATTTAATAAGACCGGGCGACAGGGTATCCAGTTTATTAACCCGCAAATCGTATATTTTCAAAATGCCATCGTTTACTG
Organism: Prolixibacteraceae bacterium; assembly: GCA_003506435.1. GTDB lineage: Bacteria > Bacteroidota > Bacteroidia > Bacteroidales > Prolixibacteraceae > GWE2-42-39. The sequence goes on along the minus strand of DOAQ01000025.1, from coordinate 293,026 downwards.
AATAAGCCCGTGCTGTTGATGTGCTTTCTATATCAACGGTCACGTTATCAAAAAACAGGCTGTCAATCCGGATATTTAATGACGAAACTTTTGGAGGTATGTCTTTTTTCGGGAATGGAGTTCTCCCTGTAATACGAATGTTGGAAACGTTTACTTCGCGAATGTCGATATCTTTTCTGAATAAAGCCTTTACCAGCTTGATCCCTTTGAAATTTACGGAAGCTATTTCTCCTCTTAGATCAGGAAGACTGTCCTGTCCCTGCTTTGGAATCAGGGTAACATTTTCCAGTTCGACTCCCGATTTAATGATCGATATGTCAACGTCGCCTATTTCCAGCAGGTAATTACCGGAGCTTTTATTGAAAGCGGCCTGAATTTTTTTCCCAATCCAGGGTTCAGCAACAACTGTTGTCAGCAAGATCAGCAATAGTGCAAAAGCAACTATTCCGAGTACAATCTTTAAAAATAATTTCTGTCTCATAAATTAAAATTGTTACAGCGAAAGTAAGTTTTCCGAATAATCAGGCTCAAATTCAAAGATGCCGCAACTTATTCCCAAAACCGTTACAGAATTCCGGGAAAGAATTACATCATTCACACCTTCGTCCATCCCACTTGTAAATGTGTGAATGATATAACTATTACTCAAAGTTGTGTAACACTTTGTGCAATGAAGGTGCCGACCTTTGTTTTATCGTGGAAATTTGTTCCCTAATCAAAAAAGAAACAAAATGAAGGCACAGCGAATCAATGCTTTAATCGTGTTTATTCTGTTTTTGGTACCGAATGTAAATTTCGGACAGGCACCTGATTTAGGTGCAGCTTCCAGCTTTGCGCTGTTTACCGCGAACGGGGCATTTAACAACGTTGGGGCAACCTCCGTGATCGGCGATGTTGGCACCAATGCAGGTGTTTTCAATGCTTTTCCGCCGGGAACTGTTGATGGACAGATACATGTAACGAATAGTACTTCGGGTTTAGCGGCAACCGCTGTGCTTGCTGCATATAACGATTTGGAAGGTCGTACCGGCGGTACTGTTATTTCGACGACGCTGGAGGGCCAGAGTTTAACTCCCGGCCTTTACGACCTGGGAGCTGCCGCATCATTAAACGGAAATTTAACCCTGAATGGAGGAGGTGATCCAAATGCCTTATTTATTATCCAGATAGATGGCGCTTTACTAATAGGCGCCTCCATAACATCAACTGTTACCTTAGTTAATTCAGCCTCTTTGTGCAATGTGTATTGGCAAATAGGCGGACAATTCGATTTAGGCGCCGGTTCTGTTTTCAGAGGTACAGCAGTTGTTAAAGATGCGATCAACTTATTGGAAGGTTCATCGCTTCTGGGCAGGGGGCTTTCAACTGCGGGAGCGATTACCTTAAATAACAATATTGTAAATTTTGTACCGGCAGCAGCAGGAGCTATCACCGGTACCACTACCGTATGCCAGGGACAAGCCGGAGTTAGTTATTCTGTTCCTGTAATTGCCGAAGCGGCATCTTATAGTTGGACATTGCCAACAGGGGCAACAGGAACCAGTTCGACAAACAGCATTACCGTTAATTATGGCGTTTCGGCTGTTTCGGGTACTATTACTGTAAAGGGAAATAATTCCTGTGGCGGCGATGGAACGGCTTCAACTCTGGCAATAACTGTTAATCCTTTGCCCCTGACATCAGCGATCTATCATCAATAAATAACACAGAAACAAGAATATATGAATCAGAAAATAAAATTACAAATCATGAAAACAAAACTTCTTTCATTACGATGGCTTATTATGCTGATGCTCTCCGTGAGTGCGTTAGGGGCAATAGCTCAGCCTTACCCGAATCAGGGTGCCCAAACTGTTTGTATTTCAGGAGTGGCAGAACCATACGGAGTAATTAACACGGTTGGCTCTACGTATGCATGGAAAGTTGATGGTGCAACAACCTCGCTTAATTGGGTGCTGACAAGCACTACATCTAATTTAGCAACTGTTTTATGGATGACTGCCGGTACTTATACGGTACAGGTACTCGAAACAAATGCTACCGGTTGTGCCAATCCATTGCCTGTTGAAGTGGTGGTTACAGTGAACCCGTTGCCCACAGCAATAATTGCCGGAACAACCACAGTATGCCGAAATGGAACGGCGCCGAATATAACCTTTACCGGAGCCAACGGCACAGCTCCTTATACATTCACGTATACAATCAATGCGGGTTCAAACCTGACTGTTACTACCTCATCGGGCAACAGTGTAACTGTAGCTGCGCCAACGACAACATCAGGAACATTTACATATACATTAGTAAGCGTAGCAGATGCAAGCGCAACAGCTTGTTCGCAAACACAGGCCGGAAGCGCTGTCGTCACGGTAAATCCGTTGCCCACAGCAATAATTGCCGGAACTACGGCGGTATGTAAGAATGGCACTGCGCCTGATGTAACCTTTACCGGAGCCAATGGCACTGCGCCTTATACGTTCACCTATACGATTAACGGAGGTTTAAACCAGACCATCACTACCACTTCGGGCAACAGTGTAACCGTAGCTGCGCCAACAACAGCATCAGGAACATTTACGTATGCATTGGTAAGCGTAGCAGATGCAAGCGCAACAGCTTGTTCGCAAACACAGACAGGAAGCGCTGTCGTCACGGTAAATCCGTTGCCCACAGCAACAATTGCCGGAACTACCGCAGTATGTAAGAATGACATTGCGCCTAATTTAACCTTCACCGGAGCCAACGGCACTGCGCCTTATACGTTCACCTATAAAATAAATGGGGGTTCAGACCTGATCGTTACCACTACTTCGGGCAACAGCGTAACCGTAGCTGCGCCAACTTCTGTAACAGGAACATTTACGTATGTATTGGTAAGCGTAACAGATGCAAGCACAACAACTTGTTCGCAAACACAAACGGGAAGCGCTGTTATCACGGTAAACACATTACCAATTACTTCACCGATCTACCACAATTAAGATTTAATACAGAATCCCATGATTAACCGGTCCCTTTTTATTCTCATAATCGCGATAACGCTGTTCTGTTCCTTTAAGGCAACGGCACAATTATCGATGCCCGACAATGCCTTTGTTGGGGCAGAGAAACAATATTGGGTAGATTCAATCGTGGGGTCAGAATCAACGTATACATGGAAAATTAATCATGTAATTCAGCAAACCGGATCAGTTAATTTATTTTCAAATACATGGAATACTGTTGGCGCTTATTTGTTGGAAGTTCAGGAAACGTTGACTGGTAATTGCCCGGGCGAAGTACAATCGGGGTGGGTATATGTACACGCAGCGCCTGTTTTAGAAATCATCTGTCCGACAATAGAGGTATTGTGTGCGGTTGAAACGGTTCCCGCTTATGCCGACCTGGAATCCTTTCTGCTTGCAGGAGGAATTATTTTGAATAATTGCACATTGAATTCTGCTTCTTTTCGGCTCTCTTTTGAAAGAATCACGGTCCCCGGTTATCCCGAACCCTATTCCATCACCAGGGAATACTCTGTTTCTGATATCTGTGGTAGCATCGGCAAATGCACACAAACCATTCTAATTTCAGGTGTCCTGACCGGGAACATCGCCTCACAAACCAATGTCTCAGTGCCCGGTGGCAATAACGGCAGTGTAACAGTTGCCGGGTCGGGAGGTACAGCGCCTTATCAGTATAAACTTGGCTCAGGCAACTATCAGGTTTCCGGGACTTTCAATTCGCTCATTTCCGGTGATTACATTGTAACTGTACAGGATAACAATCGTTGTACATTCGATGTTCCCGTAACCATTACACAGCCATTGACACCCTTGTCCGGAATCAAAACATCGCATGAAAATGTTCTTTGTTTCGGCGAAAATACGGGAAGTGTTACAGTCGCCGGATCGGGTGGAACCACGCCCTACGAATATATACTCAACGAAGGCTTTTACCAAACGTCCGGCACATTCAATACATTGCCGGCAGGTAATTATGTAGTTACCGTCAGGGATGCCATGTTAAACACATTCGCTATCCCGGTAACCATAGCACAGCCAACTAAATTAACTGTTTCGGCAACACAGACAAATATTTTGTGTTTTGGAAATAATACAGGAAGCGCAACGGCCACGGCCACTGGCGGTACAGTATCTTATTCCTATTCGTGGGATACCTCTCCAGTTCAGACATCGGCCACGGCAAACAACCTTTCAACAGGCGTTTACACGGTTATTGTGACCGATGGGAACGGATGTACGGCAACATCTTCGGTAACCATTGTTGCTATAAATTCATTGCCTTTAGCAGAATTTACTTCTGTTTTTTCGGAGTTGATGACTTATTCATTTACAGATGGTTCAACAAACGCAACAACGTATGCGTGGGATTTTGGCGATGGTCATACTTCCACTTCTGCTAATCCGACGAACGCGTATGCCACAACCGGAACATACACGGTGACATTAATTGTTTCGAACAGTTGCGGAACAGACATAACCACTCAGGTGATTACGGTAGAGATACCCGATTTGGAATTTTACAATGGGTTCTCTCCGAACGGTGATGGCCTGAATGATTATTGGAAAATCCCTGTGCTCAGCTATTATCCGGAAAACAGCGTCAAGATCATCAACCGCTGGGGAAGCAAGGTTTGGATGGGTTCCGATTACAACAACACAAGCAAGATATGGACCGGCCAAAACATGAACGGTAACAATTTGCCCGATGGAACTTATTATTATATCATCAACTACAGCAAGTTTGAAAAGCGTGGTTGGGTGTTCATTAAAAGATAGTTAGCTAGTCATGTTTAGTTATTCTAAATGAAATAAAAAAAGACACACATGAAATAGCCATAAAAGCCCAAGCTTATACAAACCGAAAATGATTATTTGTGGCTATTCCATGCGTTGGATACTTAACTGAAAAACAATAGTTAATACGAAAATCGCACGAACTAACTTTGAAAAAATGAACACATGAAAATATTTATAACTATCATGATGGCACTGTTCTCGTTAACCACGCTTGCCCAGCAGGACGCGGGGTTCTCGATGTATTTCTTCAACCCGGTTTATGTGAACCCCGGATATGCAGGTAGCCGGGAAACATTGTCAGGCTCATTGGTCAGCCGTAGCCAATGGACCGGAATGTCAGGCGCTCCGGGAAGCCAATCGTTAAGCGTACACAGCGCCATACCAAACAGCAATGTGGGACTTGGATTCCAGTTTTACAACGACAACACAGGCCCGATGAAAAACACGGGCTTCAATCTAACCTATGCGTATCATCTTCCGGTGGGTATAAAATCCAAACTTGCCTTTGGATTGACCGGAATGATGAACAATGTGCGGATTGAATTGGATGATATAAATGTAGAAGATGAAAATGATCCGGCATTTGATGGGGATACCTATTCAAATTGGGTTTTCGATGCAGGTACCGGTTTGTATTTTTATTTGCCCCGGTTTTATTTCGGGTTGAGCGTGAACCACCTGGTGCAATCAAAATTCGGTTTGGACAATGCCCCCGATCCCAATTTTGCTAAGTTTTACAGACAATACTATCTTACTTCAGGGATCGTTTTTCATTTAAACGAAACATTCGATTTCAGGCCTTCCTTATTGATGAAATATGTACAATCAGCTCCTTTGGTCACAGAAATAACCGGTTCACTTCTTGTCTCTCAGAAAGTATTTGTCGGAGCAGGCTTCAGAACAAATAAAAGGGTGAACATGGCTGGTTCCGATAACATGCTTATCGGGATACTCGAATTCGATATTGCCCGGTTTCTGCGCCTGGGATATTCGTACGATTATTACCTGAACAGAAACGGCAAATACAACAACGGAACCCACGAGATTATGCTGGGCTGGGATATTGGCAGGACGAAAACAAAAATGACAAACCCCCGGTATTTTTAAAATAATCATCACGAATAGCATTCGACTATGAAACGAATATACAGTATAATCATCGTTGCGCTGTTTTGCTTTACGGCCATTGCGCAAACTCCAAAGGCCGACCGGCTTTTCAAAAGTTGGGATTATTTTCGTGCGGCAAAACTTTACGAAAAAGAAGCCGAAAAAAACCCTGGCGCTGATGTTTACTTCAAATTGGGCGAATGTTACCGCATCATGAAACAATATAAAAACGAGCAACAGGCCGCTTACGACAAAGTGAATGCGGCAGGTACCTTCAGTAAGCCGGAATTTTATCTGAACTACGGATTGGTTCTGAGAGAAAACGGAAAGTATAATCAGGCAAAAGTTGCTTTTAGTAAATACAGCGAGTTGATGCCCTCCGACCCCAGAGGAAAATTTTTCAGCTCTTCAATCGATATCGTTTTAGACGATCAAAAATGGGACGAGCCAATTACCATCAGCAATGTTTCAGCGCTGAACACCGATAATGCAGACTTCTGTCCTGTGTTCTACAAGGATGGTATTTTATTCACTTCATCGCGGAAAACACCCGGTCACGAAAAAATTTACGGGTGGACCGGAGCAAACTACATGGATCTGTATTATGCAAAAAAAGGCAGTAACAATATGGACTTTACCGATGTGGTCCCTTTTATCAAAAAGAACAAAAAATACAACGATGGCCCGGCATGTTTCTCAAAAAACGGCGACACCATCTATATTTCCCGGGTTGAAAAATATTTGAAGGGCTTGAATAAAAAATCACTGAAGATAGAAAGAAACAAGATTTTTATTTCAGCGATAAAGGACGATCAACGGATGAACTCAGTGCCGTTCGCTTTCAATAGTGATAGTTTTTCCGTGGCAATTCCGTATCTGTCGCCTGATGGTTCGAAAATTTACTTTGCATCAGACATGCCCGGCGGCTATGGTGAAACGGATATCTATTATTGTAACCGTGAAAGCAACAAATGGAGCGATCCCGTCAATATGGGACCCAACATCAATACGTTTAACAGGGAAAAGTTTGCGTACATCGATAAGGCCGGAAATTTCTATTTTTCTTCCGACGGCTACCAGGGTTTTGGAGGTTTGGATATTTGTGTTGCACTGAATAAGAATGGCACATTGGAAAAGGCAAAACCTATGAAATACCCATTTAATTCGTACTCCGATGACTATGGAATTATTTTTATCGAAGATGGGAAAACAGGTTATTTGTCTTCCAACCGCGACATAGGCGGACTGGGCGATGACGATATATTCTATTTCGACCTGCGACGCGACAAACTTGATGACGATTTCACTACTTCAACGTACACCATTGGATACCGGCCCAAACTGCGTGATCCTGAAGTCCGGTTTTTTGTTCATTCGCCGAAGAACATTCCTGTTGAGCGCAGGGTGAGGGAAACATTCCCGCTTCGCAACTACGTGTTTTTCGATTTGGGTTCGACCGATATTCCCGACCGCTATGTATTGCTGACAGCGGACCAGGTAAAAGAATTTAAAGAAGATCAACTCGAAAGTTTTGCTTCTAAAAATATATCCGGACGCTCAAGACGACAAATGACGGCCTATTATAATGTGTTGAACATTGTTGGCGACCGTTTGGAAAAGAATCCTTCATCGGCCATCATGTTGGTCGGGTCGTCGGAAAAAGGCCCGGAAGATGGCAGGGCAATGGCCGAATCCATCAAAAAATACCTGACCGGTGTATTTCAGATTAATGCTTCGAGGATTAACATCGAAGGGCGCGACAAACCAAAACTTCCTTCGGAACAGCCGGATGGCAAACTCGAATTGGAACTCCTTCGCGAAGGAGACCGCAGGGTTTCTATCGAAAGCCGTTCATCGGCCATGTTAATGGAATTCCAGGCCGGACCGGGCGCCCCGCTAAAACCTGTTGAGATAAATGGTGTACAGGAAGCGCCGCCCGACAGCTACGTCACATTTTATGCCGAAGGAGCGGATGAAGCATTTTCGTCATGGTCGATGGAAATCAGCGATGAAACAGGAAGTTCACACTACCTTGGCCCTTACACCCAAGAGAAAGTGAGCATCCCGGGAAGATCTTTTTTGGGCGACCAACCTGAAGGCGACTTCAGGATTACGATGGAAGGACAAACCAAAAACGGCAACACGATTAGAAAAGATACCACCATCCATGTAGCGCTTTGGACCCAGCTCATAAACGAGGAAGGAATGAGATTTAGCGTGATCTTTGAATTCAACGACTCAAAGTCAATTTCCATTTATGAGAAATACCTCACCGATATTGTAACGCCCAAAATACCGAAAGAAGGAACCCTTATCATTCATGGGTACACCGATATTATTGGAGAGGAAAACAATAACCAAAAATTATCATTGGCCAGGGCGACCGATGTCAGCAACATTTTAAAGCGTGCGCTGTCGAAAGCCGGCAGAAACGATGTAACAATTGAAGTATACGGGTTTGGGGAAGATCAAAGCCGATCGCCGTTTGAGAATAATTTGCCGGAAGAACGTTTTTATAACCGCACTGTTATTATTGACATTGTTCCTAAAAAGTAATCACAAATAAATTATTCAATCCGGAAAAATAATCCGGATACAGTAATCTGTGAACTCTCAAAAATGATTTCAATGTGTGAATGATGTAACTCTTTTAAAAAGTTGTGTAACACTTATCTGGCAATGAGCATTTAACTTGGGTCAATTAAAAATCACAACAAAAATGGAAAAAACACATACCAATCAGGACCCACCCGTCAGGCAAGCAGGTCACGAAGAACGAAATATTCTTCCGGGATACCCGGTCTATCCGGAAAGCGAAGACATTTACAGTCATTATCTGAAAAAAGAAGACGTAAATCCAGAGGATATTTCGAAGAATAAAGAGCCATCAAGAGACAAGCTATCAAGTAATGATTTGGATATTCCAGGCTCGGAGTTAGATGATAAACAGGAAGATATTGGAAATGAAGACGAAGAAAACAACTATTACAGTTTAGGTGGAGATGACCATGACGATTTGGATGGTAGCCGGGGAGATTAAACAGGTCTCTCATTCAAATTCATGAAAAAGAACACGATCATATTATATACAGAAACAAATATCAACGAACATGAAAACAGATAGAATAAAAAAAGTATTGATTGCACTGGACTATAATCCAACCGCACAGAAAGTAGCAGAACAAGGATTTTCATTGGCTAAAACAATGGGAGCTGAAGTTATATTGTTGCATGTATCAACCGATCCGGCGTATTATACTTCAACCGAATATTCTCCGATAATGGGTTTTGGTGGCTACATGGATGTCAGCCAGGTTCTGTTAGGTACTGTTGACGGGTTAAAATCAGCATCTCAACACTTTCTTGATAAAACAAAACGACACCTTGACGATGCAACTATTCAAACCATTGTTTCGACGGGCGATATTGCAGAATCAATTTTAATGACAGCGAAAAAATCGCATGCTGATATTATTGTTTTGGGTTCGCACAGCCGTAAATGGCTTGAAAACATTGTTCTTGGAAGCACTGCGGAAAAAGTTCTGAGACAAACCCGGGTACCCTTATTCATTATTCCAACAAAAAAACAAAGTTAATTCCGATAAAACACGGGCGAATGTTCGATGTTGCATTCACTTCAGTTTTCAGGCATCAGGATTAAATTAACAATGATGAAATCGCAAGAACTTATAAGTACCGCAAAAGCAATGGTGGCCGGCAACAAGGGACTTCTGGCTATGGACGAAAGTTTTCCGACCTGCAACAAACGGTTTGCAAAGTTGGGAATTCCGCAGACCGTGGAAACCCGGCGTGCATATCGGGAAATGATTGTTACAACACCCGGCCTCGGAGAGTCCATCAGCGGAGCAATCCTCTTTGACGAAACCATCCGCCAAAAAACAAAAGACAATATTCCGATGATTAAAGTCATCGCCGACGCCGGAATCATTCCCGGAATCAAAGTTGATACCGGGGCAAAAGAACTGGCAGGTCATCCCGGAGAGAAAATATCCGAAGGACTTGATGGATTGCGCGACCGATTGCTTGAATATTATCAGATGGGAGCCCGTTTTGCCAAGTGGCGGGCGGTGATTGTAATTGGAAATGGCATCCCTTCCAGGTCATGTATTTTAGCTAATGCACATACTCTGGCTCGTTACGCTGCATCATGCCAGGAAGCTGGTCTGGTTCCAATTGTTGAACCCGAAGTGCTTATGGATGGCAACCATACCATGGCGCAATGTTTCAAAGTAACAGAAGAAGTGCTGCGAATTGTTTTCAACCAACTATATCTGCAAGAAGTGTTGCTGGAAGGTATCATCCTGAAGCCAAACATGATTGTACCCGGATTAACCTGCCCAAAACAGGAATTTGTGGATGAAGTGGCTGACGCTACCCTAAAATGCCTTCTGCGATCAGTCCCCGCTGCTGTTCCCGGAATTACGTTTCTGTCGGGTGGACAATCGGCTGAACTGGCTTCGGATCGGTTGAATGCCATGAATATCATATTCAGGTCAAAATCACCATGGGAATTGTCATTTTCTTATGGCCGCGCCTTACAACAACCAGCGCTGGAAATATGGATGGGAAAGGAAGCAAATGTAAATCAGGCACAAAAAGCTCTTTACCACCGTGCCAAATGCAACTATGCCGCACGCCGTGGTGAATACAATGCGGAGATGGAACAAATTAAACAAACCTTTTAAAAAACAGAAAAATGAAAAAATCAGAAATCAGTACAAAAACAAAATGGGCAATTGATCAGTCACATAGTGAAATCAGCTTTAAAGTCAGGCACTTAATGATTGCACATGTTAGAGGAACATTCAAAACATTTGATGCAAGTATTTATACCTATGCCAAAGGTTTTAGAACTGCCGAAGTGGATCTGTGGATAGATGCTTCATCAATAAATACGGGTGATGAGAAAAGAGATAAGCATTTGAAAAGTCATGATTTTCTTGATGTAAAAAACCATAAACAAATAACATTTACTTCAAGTACTATCGGGCCCGCAAATGCGGATGGTAATCACGAATTATGGGGAAAATTAACCATGGTGGGCACTACCCAAAATGTAAAGTTGAATGTACAATTCGGAGGAATGTTGAATGATCCATGGGGGAATGAAAGAGCCGGATTTACAGTTACAGCAACAATTAATAGAAGTGATTGGGGTTTGACATGGAACACAACCACTGAGTCAGGAGGTATAATGGTCAGCGATGAGATAGAGATTTCATGCGAAGTTGAACTCACTAAAATGGGTCAGAAATGTTTGAATATGCAATTGGAACCTTCAGACGAAGGAAAGCTATTCAGTAATTAGTCAATTGAGTCTAATTAGGGAATGGATTGAAAAAACCTCCATAATTCATTGATACCGCGAGCTGTATTAAATCCTCATATTGGGTACAGAATAAAACGAAGGAGAATACGTGGCAGAATGTGTGAATAATGTAACTCTTTTAAAGAATTTTGTAAAACTTCACCTGCTACGGGCTTCTACCTTAGTTCCCATAAAATTCATTAATTAAAACTCACATAAAAATGAAAGGGAACAAAGAATTACTTATCGCCATGAATTCACTTTAAAGGTCTATACAACTATTTTAAGCATCCGAATTATCTGATTGTCGTTGTTGAAATTGCTGTCATTCCAATGATATTTCATTTGTATTTCACTGCAATTACGTTTACCCTGCTTAATGCCCTGATGCTATTCGTGAGAGTTAAGGAAGAAAATAAAGTTCTGAAACCAAAACGGACAGTATAAATTCAAAATAATATAGAATACGATGAAACAACATCTGGTAAAAATCAAATCAATCAGGCACATCACTCACGATGTGTTGCAGATAGTTACAGAAAAACCGGATCAATACGACTACACTCCCGGACAGGCTACGGAAATTGCGATAAATAAAGACGGATGGAAGGATAAAAAAAGACCGTTCACCTTCACGTGCCTTCCCAATAACAATTTTCTCGAATTTACCATTAAAACCTACCCTTCTCACAAAGGTGTTACCAACGAATTTCTGAAATTAAAAAAAGATGACGAGTTGATTGTGCACGATGTTTTTGGCGCAATTGCTTACAAAGGAGAAGGTGTATTTATTGCCGGTGGCGCGGGTGTTACTCCGTTTATTTGCATCTTCAGATATCTTCAGTCAAAAAATAAAATTAGTGGTAACAAACTAATATTTGCCAACAAAACAAAAAAGGACATTATTCTTTCAGATGAATTTAAAGAATTACTAGGCAAGAATTTCATCAATATTTTATCCGATGAAAAGGTGGATAAATACGCACATGGGCAAATCACCGCAAGTTTCCTCAAAAGCCACATTGACGGCTCTGCCAAAAAATTTTACGTCTGCGGTCCTCCTCCAATGATGGAGGCAATAAAAAAACAACTGGCAACCTTGGAGGTAGATGAAAATGCAATTATAGTAGAAGAAATCTAAAAACAAAAAACCATGCGTTACATCGGAAACAATATCAATATAACGGTAAATGACCTCACGGTCAGTTACAACGATGAAGGACCGGACAATGCTCCGGTTATTATTCTTATTCATGGTTTTCCTTTGAATAAGTCGATGTGGACCAACCAGGTGGAAGCGCTTATCGAAAATTACCGTGTGGTTGCGTATGACGTCCGCGGGCATGGGAAATCCGTTTCCGGCGACGAGGATTTTTCTATTGAACTATTTGTAAGTGACCTGCTTGGTATTATGGATGTCCTGAAGATTGACAAAGCGGTGCTGTGTGGTTTATCAATGGGCGGATACATTGCTTTAAATGCAATTGAAAACTATCCGAAGCGTTTTAATGCGCTAATATTGAGCGACACCAACTGCATTGCCGACTCATCCGTAGCAAAAGAAAAACGGATGAAAGCCATTGAAAATATCCGGGAAAACGGCGTGGAAAAATATGCTGATGAGAGTATGAAAAATCTTTTTGCTCCTGAATCTTTTGCAACAAGCAAGGAAAAGATCATTACCGTAAAGGAGATGATCGTGAAAACTTCAATACAATCGCTTTGCAATACCTTGCATGCTTTATCTGAGCGTAAAGAAACCTGCTATAAACTTCCGGAAATAAAGATGCCAACGCTCATTATGGTGGGAAAAAAAGATATAATCACGCCTCCTTCTACCGCTCGGTTTATGCATGAAAAAATCAAAGGTTCAATCCTGAATATACTGGAACATGCCGGTCATTTAAGTAACATCGAAAATCCCTACGAATTCAATTACCAGATCAACAAGTTTATTGCATCATTAAATCAATATAACAATGGAAAAGAAAAAGCTAACCACAGCAAGCGGAAGACCATTTTTTGAGTTTGAAAACTCGATGACTGTTGGCCCCCGCGGACCCATCCTGTTGCAGGACTATTTTCTGCACGAAGATATGGCACATTTCAACCGTGAGCGAATTCCTGAACGAGTTGTTCATGCCAAAGGGACAGGAGCTTTTGGCACCTTCACCGTTACCAACGATATTACCCAATACACCAAGGCAAAGATATTTTCTGAAATTGGTAAGCAAACGCCCATGTTTGCCCGATTTTCACTCGTCGCCGGAGAAAAAGGAAGTGCTGACACAGAAAGGGACCCCCGTGGTTTTGCACTGAAGTTTTATACCGAAGATGGAAATTGGGATTTGGTAGGCAATAACACGCCTGTGTTCTTCATTAAAGACCCAAAAAAGTTTTCGCACTTCATCCACACACAAAAGCGTGATCCAAAAACGAATTGTAAAAGCCCAACAATGGTGTGGGATTTCTGGAGCCTGAACCCTGAAAGTCTGCACCAGGTAATAATCCTGATGAGTGATCGTGGAACACCCTACTCCTACCGTCACATGCATGGCTTTGGAAGCCATACGTTTTCACTTTTTAATAAAAATAATGAACGCATTTGGGCAAAATTTCATTTCATAACCTTGCAGGGAATTAAAAATTTCACAGATAAAGAAGCCAACGAAATGAAGGTAACAGACCTCGACCATTCCCAACGGGACATGGTGGAAGCCATTGAGCGGAAAGATTTTCCAAAATGGGCGATGAGGATACAGGTAATGACTGACGAACAGGCAAAAAGCTTTAAATTCAATCCGTTTGATGTTACAAAAGTATGGAGTCACAAAGACTTCCCGTTGATCGATGTGGGAATAATGGAACTGAACCGGATTCCGGAAAATTATTTCCGCGATGTTGAGCAAGCTGCATTTGATCCGGCCCATGTGGTCGACGGCATTGGTTATTCGCCTGATAAAATGCTTCAGGGGCGTTTGCTCTCTTATCCCGATGCACAGCGTTATCGTCTGGGCGCTAACTATGAACAGATTCCAGTGAACGAATGCCCTTATTCTGTTGCAAATTATCAGCGCGACGGACAGATGCAAACCGGTGATAACGGAGGTTCAAAACCAAATTACCGTCCCAATAGTTTCGATGATATTGTTGCTGACGAAAGTTACAAGGAACCGGCTATGCAATTGGAATCAACCGTTGCCGGCTGGTTCGACCGCAACGAAAACGATGATGACTACTTCACACAGCCCGGTATCTTGTACCGGGAAGCCATGAATGAACAGGACAGAATCAATCTGGCAAACAACATTGTAAGCGCCATGAGCGGCATTTGCGGAGAGAAGAGAGATGAAATAATCAACCGCCAGTTGTGCCATTTCTTCCGTGCCGATATTCAATTGGGAATGGCAGTTGCAAAAGGACTGGACGTCACGATTGACGAAAAAACAATGGATCATGCCAGATAGAAACTCAAATTAAATAATATACGAAAATGGAAAACAAATTAAAAGATAAAACAAAGGCAGGTAAAGTGAGGGCAGAATACATTAAAGTAGAACCCAATGTGCGTCTTCATATTACTGATGCAGGCGATGGCAGGCCTGTTGTATTAATTCATGGTTGGCCGTTGAGTGATGAAATGTATGAATACCAATACAACGATTTGATAAATGAAGGATTCCGTGTAATTGGCATCACATTAAGGGGTTTTGGCAAATCGGATAAACCGTACGGAGAATATAATTACGATGTACATGCGACAGATATCAAAAAGGTTCTGGGCAAACTGGATATAAAAGATGCTGTTTTAGTTGGCTTTTCGATGGGTGGTGCAATTGCTGTTCGATTTGTATCGGCATATAATAAGGCCCGGATATGTAAATTAGTTTTAGCAGGTGCAGCCGTCCCGATTTGGACGCAACGTGATGACTTTCCATATAATCTGCCCAAAAGTGCAGTTGATGACTTGATTAAGTTGAACTATCAGGACAGGCCTCAGCTCGTATCCAATTTTGCAAAAATATTTTCAGCAACAGAAACCTCATTAAATGAAGGGATTGGCAGTTGGCTGAATGGAATTGGGTTGAGCGCTTCTTCACATGCAACAGCTCAGTGTTTAGTTGCATTGCGCGATACCGACTTGAGAACCGACCTTGCAAAAATTACAATTCCAACGCTGATTTTGCATGGCAAAAAAGACAAAATATGCTCGTTTGACCTGGCAGAACAGATGAAATCCGGAATCTCAGGTTCACACCTCATTGCTTTTGAAAAAAGCGGTCATAGCTTGTTTCTTGAGGAAACTCAGAAGTTTAATGCCGCACTGATCAAATTTGCATTACCTTAATAGTAATTGACAATGGAAACTTCAGTAAAACATGAGCCCGGTATAGAATCCGGAAAAGAAGAACCGAAGTCGGCATTAAAAAATGCATTAGTTACTTCTGAAGTTCGTTATCACCGCCTTTTTGAAACGGCAAAAGATGGGATACTTATTCTGAATGCCGAAACAGGGATGGTTATCGATGTGAATTCATATTTGGTTGATTTGCTTGGTTATTCAAAAGAAAAATTCTTTGAAAAAGCAATATGGGAAATCGGATTTTTAAAGAATATTGTCGATAGCAAAGCTGAATTTCTGGAAATGCAGCAGAAAGGACATTTACGGTACGATGATTTACCGTTTGAAACGGCTGACGGACGAAAGCTGGATGTTGAATTCATCTGCAATGTATATGTAGAAAACAATCATCAACTAATCCAATGCAATATCCGGGATATTACCAGGCGAAAACGAACAGAGGAATCATTAACCATGCTGGAAACCCGGTATCGTCGACTCTTTGAATCGGCAAAAGACGGAATTCTTATCCTGGATGCAGAAAACGGAAAGATTATTGATGTGAATCCGTTTCTGGTTGATTTGCTGGGGTATTCGAAAGAAAATTTTATCGATAAAGAGTTATGGGAAATCGGATTTTTCAAAGACATTGCTGCCAATGAAGATAAATTTCTGGAATTGCAACGGAAAAAATATGTCCGCTATGATAACCTGCCGCTCGAAACTTCTGACGGACGAAAAATTAATGTTGAGTTTGTCAGCAATGTATATTTAGTGAACAAGAAGAAGGTGATTCAATGCAATATCAGGGACATCACCGAACGAAAAAATTCTGAAAAAATTCTGAAACAAAGCGAAGAAAAATTCCGAAGTTATATTGATAATGCACCCGATGGCGTTTTTGTTGCCGATGAAAACGGAAAGTACATTGACGTGAACGAATCGGCTTGCAAGATGAGCGGATATTCGAGAGCCGAACTTTTAACAATGTCAGTTCCTGAAATACTATCGGAAGATTCGCTTGCGGAGGGTTTGTCTCAATTCAGCAGATTAAATCAAGGTGGTACAGCAAGGACAGAATTGTCATTCAAACATAAAGACGGCACTAACAGATGGTGGTCGCTTGATGGCGTTAAACTTACCGAAACACGGTTTCTGGGGTTTACAAAAGACATTACGGAGCGCAAACTTGCCGAGAAAGAATTGATAGAAGCCAAAGAGAAAGCTGAAGAGAGCGACCGTTTGAAATCAGCTTTCCTGGCAAATATGAGCCACGAAATACGAACTCCAATGAACGGAATACTGGGCTTTACCGAACTACTGAAAGAACCATATCTGACCGGTGAAAAACAGCAGGAATATATTGGCATCATCGAGAAAAGCGGCGCCCGCATGCTCAATATCATCAACGACATTATTAGCATCTCGAAAGTAGAAGCGGGACAAGTGGAAATTTCTATCTCAGATACGAATATAAACGAGCAGATGGAGGAAATTTTCAACTTTTTCAAACGAGAAGCCGAACAAAAAAACGTACATATTTCCTTTAAAAACCAGTTGCCGACAAAAAAAGCCACTATTAAAACCGACAGGGAAAAAGTCTTTGCAGTACTCACTAACCTTGTGAAAAATGCAATCAAATTTACCGATGCAGGTTCAATAGAATTTGGGTACATATTAAAAACGGACAGTGAACCTGTCGAACTGGAATTTTTTGTAAAAGATACCGGTATGGGTGTTCCTCAAACGCATAAAGAATTAATTTTTGAACGGTTCAGGCAGGGCAGCGAATCGCTGACCCGTAATTACGAAGGCTCAGGGTTGGGGCTGGCTATTTCAAAAGCGTATGTAAAAATGCTCGGTGGCAAAATCTGGGTTGAGAGTGATTTGGGTAAGCCAACGTTACCCGGAATCAATGGTAAAAAAGGTTCTACTTTCTTTTTTACCATTCCATATATTCCTGTACAGGAAGTAAAAATCACCGATATATCGGATAATGCGCCAGAGGAACAAGTAGGAAACCTGAAAATACTAATTGCCGAAGATGACGAAGTCTCGAAAATACTGATTTCAATTTTAATAAAAGAAGTAGCGAAAGAAGTAATAAATGCCAGCACCGGATATGAGGCAGTTGAAGCCTGCCGCAATAATCCCGACATCGATTTGGTGCTGATGGATATTAAAATGCCGGGAATGGACGGATATGAAGCCACAAGGCAGATTCGAAAATTTAATACCAGGGTGCCCATTATTGCGCAAACAGCTTATGGACTGAATGGAGACCGGGCAAAGGCAATTAAAGCAGGGTGTACGAACTACATTTCAAAACCAGTTAACCCTGTTGTATTAAAAAAGATGATAAACAGCATTTTTATAACATAAATGGATTTCGTTGACTATTATAAAATTCTGAGGGTAGAAAAATCGGCAACACCGAAAGACATCAAAAATGCCTATCGGAAACTGGCCCGGAAGTTTCACCCCGATTTGAATCCGAATGATAAGGATGCGAAGAAAAATTTTCAGCAGATCAACGAAGCCAACGAAGTATTGAGCGATCCTGAAAAGCGGAAAAAATACGATGAATACGGGAAAGACTGGCAACATGCAGAAGAATTTGAAAAAGCAAAACAGTATCAGCGACAATCGTCGAATTCGCGTGGAGCAAGGTATTCAGGGACACAATCGGGGTCCGATTTTTCCGATTTTTTTGAATCGATGTTTGGCGGAGCTGCCGGGGGTGGACGAAGCAGGCAGATGAAATACCGGGGCGAAGATTACAATACAGAATTGCATCTCGAATTGATTGATGCGTACACAACGCACAAGCAAACGGTTTCGGTAAACGGGAAAAATATCCGGATAACAATTCCTGCTGGAATTGAGAACGGACAAACCATAAAAATTTCAGGACATGGCAGTCCGGGAATGAACGGAGGACCCAATGGCGATTTGTACATCACCTTTTCAATTGCCAACCATGCCAGGTTCAAACGGTTGGAGAATAATTTATACGCCACAGTCGATTTGGATTTGTACACAGCCGTGCTGGGTGGCGAGATCACCCTGGATACTTTAAACGGGCAGGTTAAACTAAAGGTAAAACCCGAAACACAAAACGGAAGCAAAGTAAAACTGAAAGGGAAAGGCTTCCCGGTTTATAAAAATGAAGGTCATTTTGGAGACTTACTGGTAACCTGGACTATTAAAATTCCAACAAATCTGACCGATAAGCAAAAAGTATTATTTGCCGAATTAGCAAAGACGTAATTTTAAAAAACAGAACCATGCAAATAGATAAATTAATAGCAATCAATGAATTTTGTGTCAATCACCACATTGATGTTTCATTTGTCAGTTTGTTGCAACAAACCGGATTGATTAAAATTACGACCATTCAGGAATCCGCTTTTATTGATGCAGGACAACTTCGGCAATTAGAAAAATTTATTTGCTTATATTACGAATTGGATATTAACATTGAAGGTATTGAGACGATCACCCATTTGTTACAACGAATAATTGCGATGCAGGATGAAATTATCGCGCTTAGAAACCGGCTTCGGCTATATGAATGAGACAGTTTGAAAATGTGGAAATGAGACAATTTGAAAATGGGAAAAGTGAAATCAGTTATACGGAAAACGATAAAAGCGGTCTTGTGGGCCGCTCTAAGTTTTGTGCTTTTATTCCTGATAATTGCCGCGCTTATCCAGATTCCTGCCATTCAGACAAAACTTGTTCAATATGCCACATCCTTCATCAGCAATAAAACCCACACAACGGTTGAACTGAAAAACGTCCGTATTTCATTCCCAAAATCAGTTATAGTTGAAGGCCTTTACCTTGAAGATACACAAAACGATACCTTGCTTTATGCCGGAAAGACGAAAGTGAATATTGCCCTTTACGACTTATTCTTCAATACAATCACCATCCGTTCTTTTGCGCTGGAAGACGCAACAGTCAGGCTTTACAGCACCAAAACCGATCCCCTGTTCAACTACAATTTTCTGATTACTGCATTTGCCGATACAACCAACCAAATAAAAACCGAAACACAAACGGCCTCCAAATGGACATTCAGTCTCGATAAGGTGTATTTGGATAATATCCGGTTTTCGTACAACGATGAATATGCCGGGATGAATGTATTTGCTGCGCTCAAAGAATCGGAATTTCGCGTGGATGAGGTCGATCTCGAAAAATCGGTTTATCGTATTAATGATCTGCTGGTTGAAAACCTGAACTTAAAAGTTTTGGCACGGGAACCGGCAAACAGCAAGGAAAATGATCCGGAAAGTATATTACCCAAAATAGCAGCAAAAAATCTCCGGATCAACAATTCCACAATAAATTATGTCGATTCAGTTGGCAATCTGTCCGTTCATGCAACCATCGGCCGGGGCGAACTGGAAGACGCTTCAATCGACTTACAAACGGAGCTTTTAGCCATCGGATCGATTAACTTTTCGAAAAGCAAAATCCAGTATCACGATTTCGCGCCGGAAGTATTTTCAGACGCGATCGTCGCCCCGGTTTCACCAGCGAAAAACAATTGGAAAGTTTCGGTGAACCAAATTGAAATGGAGGAAAATTTATTCGATTACAGGGTAGGGGACAAGCCTGAAGTTAAAAATGAATTTAATGCCGGTCATTTGTATTTCAAACAGCTATCGCTTAACGCAAAAGATTTTCATTACGACCCGGGCCTCATCCGAATTTCTGTTCAAAAATTCAGCGCTATCGATCAGAATAACTTTGTAATCAATAGTCTGGAAACCGATTTTAGTATGGATGAACATTCCATCACAACAAAAAATCTGAAGCTCAAAACTCCATCCTCTACCATCGATGCCGATTTCAGCATTCAATTTGCTTCATTAGAAACCTTTACAAATTCCTATAAATTCAGCAACCTGAATTTAGATATGCGGAATGTATCGTTCAGTAACTCCGATGTGCTCTATTTCAATCAAAAACTGATTGAACAATCCTTCTTTAAAAACCGAACGAACATTACAACAATTACAGGATTAATTTCCGGTCCAATGGATAATCTAAGCGGCAAAAACCTGATCGTAAAAACCGGAATAAATTCGGTACTCGAAACCGATTTCAATATCAAAGGTTTGCTTGAATATGAAACCGCTTTTTTTGATTTTCCCAGGCTGGAAATACGTTCAGGCAAAGAAGATATTCAAATGATCGGCGACACATTAATTCCCAAAGCCATTGAACTTCCTGAACGTATCAGTTTGCAGCTTGCGTTTAAAGGGCACCTGAAATCGTTTGAATCAACTGCGAATATGAGCAGCAGTTTTGGCGATGCAAACCTTTCGGCGGCGCTTGATCGGGATGAAAATTTCAGTGGAAAAGTGAATCTGGACAATTTCGAGTTGGGGCGTTTGCTCAAAGACACCATCCTGTATGGCCCGGTATCGTTGGCCGCAGAAGCAAACGGACAGGGCTTGGATTTGAAAACAATCAATGCAAAAATCAAGGCTGAAGCGACACAACTTTACTTAAATCAATATAATTATCAGCATCTGACTTTGAATGGAACGGTTACCGGCAAGCAATTCGAAGGAAAAATAAATCTGAACGATGAAAATGCGGTATTCGATCTGGATGGGCTGGTAAACTTAAATCCCGGACAGGAACAGGTCCGGTTTCGGCTTGATGTACAGGGAGCCGATCTTCAAAAAATCCATCTTGCCAAAGATGATACACGGATCGCTTTTGTCGCTTCGGCAGATTTAAAAGGTGTATCCGTTAATGAAATGAGCGGAACGGCTGGAATCACCAACATGATTGTTGCCCGCAATGGAAAAAAATATGTACTCGATAACGTTCTGACTGCTTCGGTAAACGAACCGGGCGAACGCAAAATGAATGCAAGCAGTGCGCTTATTGGGATCAACTATTCCGGAACTGTTTCTCCGGCGGCAATTCCTTCAGTGCTTCGTCAGTTCGTAAATAATTATTTCCCGGTTTCCGGTTCGATACAAGAAACTACAAAAAATGAACCCTCAAAATTCAATTTTGAAATACAACTTCACAATCATCCTATTCTTTCAGAAGTGCTTGTTCCTGAGCTAAAAGAATTCGATACGGGAATCATTCAGGGAAGTTTCGACAGCGAAAAAAACGACCTGAAACTGAATGCAACCCTAAAAAAAGTGGTTTACGGAACTACTGAGATGAACGATTTTACGATTGATGTGAATTCAGATAACACGGCCCTGAATTATAAAATTTCGAGCGGGGCTATTTCAAACTCACAAATTAAGTTGGACAATTTTTTGCTGGAAGGGAAACTGGCAGAAAACCGGATGCTTGCAAATATCTCGTCAATCGATGGCAAAAACAAGAAACTGCTGATCCGGTCTCAGATTACAAAGGAGAATGCAAACTACAAACTCACGTTCGATCCGACAGAATTCTACCTGATGGATAACCAATGGAACATCGCCGCAGATAATTATATCGAATTCGGGGAACAGGGATTTTTGATTCACCACCTTTTTATGAACCATGCAGAAAGCCAGGTGAATATCGCTTCGGTAAACGACCGGTTCAACGATGACCTGAACGTTGCTGTCAAAAACTTCAGGCTGGACGACATTTCACGAATCATCGAAAAAGACAGCAATCTGGTGAAAGGCAATCTGGATGGAAATTTATTGCTCAAAAGAGTTGCCGGTTCGTATGGGGTAATTGCTGATGCGAAGATTAACAACCTGGTTGTTCGTGATGTTCCCGTCGGAAATTTAACAGTGAAAGCAGAAAATCCTAAAGCAGACCGGTTTGACGTTGATGTGAACTTATCCGGTACCGATAACAACCTGACCGCGAAAGGGTACTATATTCCAAACGGCGGCGATCATGCAATCAACATTAAAACAGAGGTTCAATCGCTTTCGTTAAAAACCGTTGAAGCGTTTTCGATGGGGCAAATAACCGAAGCATCGGGATCGCTCAGCGGCGACATTTTGGTTGAAGGAAATACCGGTGCACCGGGAATTACCGGGCAGTTGGTTTTCAATAATGCGTTTATTAAACCTGCATTTCTTAATAACCGGTTCGGATTGAAACATGAAACAATCCAACTGAAAAACGATGGTATTTATTTTGAAAATTTCACGCTTTCTGATGACAAACAAAATACAGCGATCCTGAACGGGGCAGTAAAAATGAACCAATTCAGCAATTTTAATTTTGCATTCAATGTAACAACAAAAGATTTTTTGCTTTTCAATACCACTTCAAAAGACAACAAGGAATTTTTCGGACGAATGGTTATCGATAGCAAAATAGATGTAACAGGCCCTATGACGCTCCCGGTGGTAAAAGCCCGGTTTAAAATGAAAAAAGGTTCAAACTTCACCTTTGCTGTCCCCGAAGACCGGCTGACCACCGATAAAGGAGAAGATGTGGTCGAATTTGAAGATCCAACCGTATTCAATCCAATCCTGACCAGGGGTGATAAAAAGGGAAAACAATCAACCGGTATAACTGGTTTTGATCTCTCTTCCATTATTGAAATCGACAAAGAAGCAACGCTCCGGCTGTTAATGGACCCCGCTTCAACCGATTCGCTGGTAGTTAAAGGCGAGGCTGCATTAAGTTTCACGATGGACCAAAGCGGGAAAATGAGCCTGACCGGGGCCTACAATTTGAGCGAAGGCAGTTATATGGTTTCGCTGGAATCGATTATCAAAAAAAGATTTGATATTGATGCCGGAAGTTCAATTGTGTGGAACGGCGATCCGCTGGATGCCAATATCAATATCAACGCAAAATATACAGTCAGGGCTTCGCCATACGACCTGGTGGCCGACCAGATATCCGGTTTGAGCGATGTTGATAAAGGCGGATACAAACAACGTTATCCGTTTTCGGTAATCCTGAAATTGCGCGGAGAAATTTTGCATCCGGAAATTCATTTTGAAATACAATTATCACCCGAAGACAAAGGAATTTTAGGCGGAGCGGTGAACCAGAAACTGAGCTTGTTAAACGAGGATGAATCAGCCTTGAACAAACAGGTTTTTGCCTTATTGGTTTTGGGCCGGTTTGTTCAGGAAAATCCGTTTCAGACTGAATCGGCAGGCGGCACTTCAACGTTAATCCGGTCAACGGTGAGCAAATTTTTATCGGCTCAGTTAAACCAGTTGAGTTCAAAAGTGATACCCGGAGTAGAACTGAATTTTGATATTCAGTCGTACGACGATTATCAGTCAGGACAAGCCAAAGGAAGGACACAAGTGGAAATTGGCGTGAAAAAGCAACTTTTCAACGAACGTTTGTCGGTTCAGCTTGGAGGCACTGTTGATGTTGAAGGAGATCAGGCGAAACAAAATTCGGCAAGCGATATTACGAGCGACGTTACCATCGAATATAAACTGACGAAAGATGGCCGGTTCAGAATGAAAGGGTTCCGGCATAACCAATACGAAGGAGCTATTGAAGGCCAGTTGGTTGAAACCGGGGTCGGTGTTGTTTATGTCCGCGATTTCAACCGGTGGAGCCGATTATTCAAATCGCTTAAAAGCAGAAGAGATTCAACAATAATTCGGAACAAAAATGGCACACCCAATCAAGAATAATTTCATACTGATTTTAGGCTGTCTGTTTTTGGCGGCATGCAGCGGGACGAGGCATTTACCCGAGGGTGAAAAGCTTTATACCGGTGCGGAAATTAAACTGGAATCAGCCGATAAACTGAATACACGATCGATCAAAGCCGTAGCGGAGGAAGCCTTGCGTCCGGCGCCGAACAAAGGTTTTTTTGGCATCCGCCCGAAATTGTGGATGTATAATGCAGCCGGTGAAAATCCGAAAACCAAATTGAAACAGTGGCTGAAGAAAAGAGGGGAAGCCCCGGTACTGATGAGCAATGTTAAACCCGGAGTTACATCTGCGATAATCGATGCCCGGTTTTTCAATATAGGCATATTCAAAAGTTTTACTGAATCGGAAACCGTTGAAAAAAAGCGTACTGCCAAACTGATTTACACTAGTCATCTTCACCAACCATACGTCATTAAAGATCTTGTTTATGTTATTTCAGATGACAGTTTAAGCCGCCTGATCCTTGCTGAAAAACATAAATCATTGATTAAACCGAGCGACGATTACAAGCTCGATATTTTGAAAAACGAGCGTATGCGGATCGATGCTTTCTTAAAGAATAAAGGCTATTTTTATTTCAATCCCGATTATTTGCTTTTTAAAGCCGACACCTCAAACGAAAATCAAACGGTAACCTTCAAGTTGACTTTAAAAGACAGTATTCCGAAAAATGCGCTTACGGTGTATCACATCAACAATGTGTTTGTCAACCAGAATTATTCTTTAAATGAGAGACGTACACGCAATACAAGAGACACGTTAATAGTTCAGAATATTGTGTTCTTCGGCAAAAAAGAACGAATGGCGATTAAACCGGAAGTACTTTTAAAATCAATTTATTTACGAAAACCGGAGGTTTTTTCGCGACAGAATCACATCATCACATTGAACCGTCTGATGTCAATGGGAAGTTTTAAATTGGTACAGGTGAATTTTTCGGAAAACAATGCTTCAGTTCCGGGTTTACTGGATGTAAATATTCTGATGACGCCCATGCCCAAACGCACATTCAGGGCAGAAATAGACCTTGTTTCGAAATCGAATAATTACGCCGGGCCGCGGATGAATTTAAGTATTCTGAACCGGAACACCTTCAATGGGGCGGAATTGCTCAATCTGAACCTGGCCGGATCATTTGAGGCTCAACTGGGTGGAACGGGTGAAAATTTGTATTCCTATTCGTGGAACCCCCAACTGGAGCTGACATTTCCACGTTTTCTTGTTCCGTTCAATATCAGGCAGACAAGCAGTATCTATATTCCCAAAACAAGTTTTTTGCTTTCATACAATTACATGAAACGGGTCAATTATTTCGATATGCGCACCTTCCGCTTCGTTTATGGTTTTAAATGGAAAGAAAATATCCGGAAAGAACATGAATTGAACCCAATCGACATCAGTTATACTTCAGTCGGGAACGAATCAACGGCATTCACCGATTTATTGGAAGCAAACCCTTTTCTGAAAAAAAGCTATGAAGAGCAGTTTGTTGCAGGAGGAAGTTATTCGTTTACCTACAACGAACAAATGCTGACCGGGAAAAAGCTGCAATCCTATTTTCATTTAAATTCGGAAGTTGCCGGAAATGCCTTTTCATTGGCAAACCGGATTGGCGGCGAAAAAGTATCGTCCGATAATCCGTCAAAAGTGGTTGGTTCTATTTATTCACAATTCGCAAAATTGAGTTTGGACAGCCGGGCATATTATAATTTCAGGGACAAAAATAAACTGGCCATGCGGTTTTTCGCAGGTGTGGCTAAACCGTATGGCAACTCTTCGGTTTTACCTTATACCAAACAGTTTTTCAGCGGCGGGCCAAACAGTATCCGCGCTTTCCATATTAATTCCGTTGGTCCGGGTACTTTTTATCAGGACACCAACAACAAAGGTTTTTTACAATTGGGCGGCGATGTAAAACTGGAAACGAATGTAGAATATCGCTTCACTATTTACAACTATTTTAAAGGGGCAATCTTTGTTGATGCCGGAAATGTGTGGTCGCTGAAATCAAATCCTTCCGATATTGGAAGCCCGTTTAAAATTTCCAAATTTACGAATGAACTGGCTGTTGGTGCAGGAATGGGATTACGGGTTGATGTTTCTTTTTTCATTTTGCGGTTCGACCTGGCCATGCCCTTGCGAAAACCCTGGCTCGAAGAAAACCATCGCTGGGTGACCAACCAGATCGATTTCACAAGTTCGGTGTGGCGGCGCGACAACCTGGTTCTGAACGTAGCAATCGGGTATCCGTTCTAACACCAAACCTGTGAATGATGTAACTCTTTGCCAAAATTGTGTAACAGTTTTTGGTAGTAAAAAGAGCATTTTTGATTGCATATCAAAATCTCAAATTACCACATGGAAAATATTCTCGCCTATTCGCTAACCGTTTTTACGGCATTTTTTGCGATCATGAACCCTATAACCAATGTCCCCATTTTTATCAAGCTAACCGAAGGACAGGAGCAAAAGAAAAAGAGGGAGATTGCGACAACCGCTTGTCTGGTAGCCTTTGTTATTATTGTTGCATTTATTTTAATTGGCAAATATATCTTCCAGATTTTCGGCTTAACCATTCCGGCCTTTAAAATATTTGGTGGTATTTTGGTTTTCTACATCGGCTTTGGAATGCTCCAGTCGAACAAAAACGAAGCACATCTGCTGAAAGAAACCGTTTACGACGATGGTGTTACCATATCACCTCTAGCCATACCCATTATGGCTGGTCCCGGAACAATTGTAACTGCCATGAATTTTGTTGTAAATGCCAACTTTTTTCATCTGCTTATAACCATTATCATACTTGCATTGCTTGTATTTATAAGTTATCTGGCCTTTATCAACAGCAACCACATTGTCAGGTTTTTAGGAACAAAAAACGTTGTAATCATCGAGAAAATTATGGGAATTATTCTGGGTGTGTTTGGGGTCAACATGCTGATTGGAGGAATAAAATTAGCGTTTAATGTTTAAAAAACAGAAGCTCCGCTCCTCCGGATAGGTATAAAAGCTGGCAGTAGCCGGCGCCGATTTGCCTATTATCCTATTCACGGTGCCTTATCTAACACCAAACGTGTGAATGATGTAACTCTTTGCCGAAATTGTGTAAAACTTTTCAGGGGCAAAGGAACCATCTTTGTTATAAATCGAACTGGTTTAATATCCTTTATATGTGTTATCCAAAGAAGAAAACAGGTGTCAATTTTCACAAGAAAATACTCTTTGTATTCATCGTCAGTTGTTTTGCATCCGCCGGTTTTTCGCAACCGGCCGAAATAAAGAAAACCCCGATGGTGGAAACATTTTACACCATTAACAATGAGCCGCTTTATTGGTTTTCGTCGCGCAAAGACATGAAAAGAGCAACCGAATGGCTTACTGAAATTGAGAAAGCCCGGCAATTTGTGTCGGTCGCGGATAAACAACTGACGGTTCAGCTTCTTAATGTATTGCACAACAGGAAATCGACAGGCAATGCGTTAAAAGAGAAAACGGATCAACAAATAACCGGTTTGATTTTAAATTTCATCAAAGACATGCAGGAAGGAGTTGTCCATTTTGATTATGATGAAGTGAGCGCCCCACGGGATTCTGTTTATATTTATCAGTTAAGGAATTCGAGATACAAGGGTCCGGTTTCAAAAATAATTTCAAGGCTCGGTTGTAAAGATCCGGATTATCTGGTCCTGAAAAAATACCTGAAAGATTCCATCCGCGCAACAGATACATTGAATTACAAAAAAGTAGTTCTGGCTATGAAATACCTGAACTATATTGCGGTTAACCATCAACCGGAATACATCGTTGTCAATATTCCTGAAACCGAAGCACGATATCATCGAAATGATCAGTTGGTTTTGAAAATGAAAATAGTGGTTGGCAAGAAAAGAAACCCTACACCTGCGATTGCATCGTACATCACAAGTATTGTTACTTTCCCATACTGGAATGTCCCTTTCTCAATTGCATCAAAAGAGCTTTTACCCAAAATACAAAAGGATGAGAGCTACCTCGAAAGAAATAATTTTGAGGTGGTTGATGCAAAAGGAAACGTTGTCGATGATCTGGAATTAAACTGGGCCGACTATAATGAGAAAAACTTTCCCTACTTTTTTCGTGAGTCTACCGGGCCAAACAATTCGCTGGGTGTTCTCAAATTTAATCTGCAAAATCCATTCAGTATATACTTGCATGACACGAATTCGAAAGGAGCTTTTACGAAAGAACTCCGCTTTTTGAGCCACGGTTGTATTCGTCTGGAAAAACCTGTTGAACTTGCTGAATTGCTTACAGAAGGCAAGGTGGATGCGAATGAATTAAAAAGCGGGAAGCAAAACACCGAAAGCAAAATAATAAAGCTGACAAAAAAAATACCGGTTTTCATTGTTTATATGCCGGTAATTGTTGACGGGCAGAAAGTAACTTTACTGAAGGATGTGTATGGCTTAATTCAATAGTGACGAGCTGCAAATGTAGTTGTTGTCGGGGTTGTAAATAAACAGGCATGTTCCTCCTTTAATGCGATCAATAATCGGTTTATTCATGTCAGGCGGAAGGGCAGGGCAGCCTAAGCTCCGTCCGAGCCGTCCGTATTTTTTAATGAAATTTTCGGTCGCATATTCAGCCGCATGGATAATGATTGCACGTTTTGCAGCACGATCGTTAAAACCTTTCTCAACACCATTGATCATCAGCGCATATCCGGTAGTGGAACCAACGATCGGATTTTCAGTAATATAAAAACCCAGACTGCTTTTTAAAGAACCGTTCTCGTTCGAAAAATACCGGGCATACTCATCACCGGTATTCCGGCCATGCGCAACATAGGTGTTAAACAAAAGTTTCCTGTTCTTCAAATCAATAACATACAAGCGTTTCCGATTGCTCGATTGCGAATAATCGGCGATGGTAACAATCGTTGGATTATTTAATTTTCCTTCGGTATCGAGCTTCTTTAAACCTTTAATTGCCAGATTGAATACATCTCTGGCTAATCCGGTTTCCGATAAACTCACTGCCGTATAAATGTCATCATTTGCTATTTCTTCTGACTCAATTTCCGGGGTCCAGGCATTGTTTACCACAAGAAACAGAAGGAAAAACAAGTAGGTTACTATTTTTCTCATTTAGGTAAAGGTAATGTAATATTCATGAAACTCTAATAATATAAATGCCCGACAACTCAAAAGAGAGTCTGGAGTTGGTTAAATGTATTACAGTGAAGATGTTATGCGGATGTTTAAACATGCGCTGTACCCGGATTATTATATTGGCTGGCAAAAGAATTTCAGAATTCCGACTTATTGAGTCTTGTTATTTCCCTTTTCAATTCGAATGGAATACCCATAGGGAATTATCTTTTTCCCATGAGTGTATGCAAATACTTTGGTGAATTCGGCGCCGAAATAGAGTATTATGGCTGAATAATAGACCCAAATAAGAATAATAATGATGGAACTGGCAGCACCATAAATAGAAGTGACATTGTATTTTCCCAGGTAAAATCCGATGGCGAACTTGCCAATCATGAAAAGTAAAGCAGTGAAAGATGCCCCGGTAATGCAATCTCTCAGGGCTACTTTTCCATCGGGCAATGTTTTAAAAATCAGGACAAACAGAAGAGTAATGATGAGGAAAACCATAAGTATATTGATTGCATAAAATAAATAAATGATATCATGTGGAAAATATGCTTCCAGCCTTTTACTTAAAATGTCCATTAAAGAATTTATAATCAGCCCCACCAACAGTAAAAAGCCAACAGAACCAATCATGGAAAACGATATAAGACGATTATATACATATTTTATAAACCCGCGTTTGGGCTTTGCTTCAATTCCCCATATAAAATTAATAGAGTCCTGAATTTCGGCAAATACACCGGAAGCCCCGACTAATAAAATAATGATTCCGAAAGTAGGAGCATAGTTATTGCTGTTCAAAAGTTTTACGTTTTTTATTATTCCCTGAATTTGCAGTGCTGCATCATTTCCAACCAAACCGTTAATCTGCCCGAAAATCTCGCCACTTACTGCATCTGCTCCGAAGATTATCCCACTCAGGAAAATGATGATAATCAATAACGGTGGTAAAGAGAAGATGGTGTAATAGGACAATGCGGCACTGAGTTTCACAGCATTGTCATTCTTAAATCCTTTAAAACTTTCGATAAGGAGGTATCCTATTTTTTTTGCCGTGTTTTTTAATTGCATACCATTTATGTTTAGATTGTTCTTTTTATCGAAAATCCACTGGCCCGGGTTTCCCGATTTCAAAATCACGAAAACCAAAATCGCCTGTACTGAACGAATTTATCTTAAAGATATTCTTTCCCTTCTCCGGAATAATGGGATAAAACGAAAGAGAGATTTGAAAGGTATTTAGCACCAGGTTTTCGTTTTTAATTAAAACACCGATTCCTATTTGTGAATACACTTTGCTGTTTTTAAATCCTTGTATTTCATCACCAAGCATGCCCATGGAATAAATGAAATAAGGGCCAAACCGGAACCCAATAAAATTGAAGGGCGCGTATGCCTGGGTTTGCAGGGTAAGCAACAGGCGGCTCGTGCCTTTAAGCGCAGTGGTGCGGAAACCATCAAGCCCGTAACCATCGTTGAGCGTTAAACTATCGGAAGCAAAACGGTTGATCCCAATCGTGACCTCGGGTTTTACAAATTGCCTGAATTTCCATTTGCCGACTTCAATTAATCCGGTAAAATAATTCACACCTGCGGTAAAAACACCTTCCTCAACATGCGATTTATAAAAGAATGTTCCGTATTCAATAGTGGAACTCAGGTATCCCCACGGATAATAATTTCCCATCGAAGCACGTGCCCCCAGATAAAAACGCCCTGTATTATTTTTTTCCTGAAAGCCTCCTGTCAGGCTGAGAACCTTTCCGATGGGCACATCTTCGGTAATGCCATATTTAAAAATGAATTTGTCCTGTACATATTTACGTGTCGAAACGCCGATACCTGCCAAATAGAAATTCTCGTTAGTAAACATGTGCTGAGTATCATACATTTCGTTTGGCTTCTCGATATAACGGACCCGCAAAAAACGCACGGCAGAAATGAAATTCGTTGTACGTTTGTATTCCGGATTGCCTTTGAAAAGCTGTATGGCATTACCCGCCCAATAATCCTGAGAATTAAATTTGAACCTCAGCAGCCCGAGATGCAAATCATCGGTCGGTACGGAATCGTTCAGGAACTGCTGTGTAAAATTTATTCCTGCCGCCCACCTGGTAAAAGGCGAAAAGAACGGGCGGTCGATGGTTAAACTTCTGTTGAAGGATTTATCTCCGTCATTTTCGTAGTTTAAAATCGTGCTGACGAATGTGTTCCTGATGTTCGGAACCGAATAATTGGTATAGTACGAATAATTTCCTTCGTGATAATTCCGGGTAATATTATTTTTAAATTCGTGTCCCAACCCTAAAAAATTTTTATCAGTAAAACCAACGGTAGTGTGCGAAACGGATGTTGAAAACCGGGGAATAATGCTCCAGATGTCCAATGCGCGGATAAAAACATCAATCGAATCAGAGCTTTTTGAAACTGATTTTACGAAAAAAGAAACATCGCGCAGATAGGGCCTGCTTCGCACCAAGCGCTCTGATTCTTTTACCAGCAGCGAATCGAACTGTTGATTTGGATGGATGAGCAAAAGGTTCCGGATGGTTACGCGCTGCGATTTGATGTGCAACTTATTTCCTGTCCTTGAAAAGAAATTATCAGGTGCTGCAATGGTATCGCCAATCGAACTGCCAAATGGATCAAGCGTTTCAATATTGATGTGCCGGATGGTTTTTCCTTCAAAGGCGCTGTATGGTTTTTGAATCAGTTTCTTGTAAATTTTCTTTCCACTTTTCTTTTTTTGCGGAGCAGGAGCAACCGGTTTGAAAAATAACCGGTACATAAACTTCCTGAATTTGCTGCCTTCGGAATAGGTTTGAATATTCTCATAAAGATGGGTTGAATCCTTTTTTTCAGGAGTTTGCTGAGCAAATGCGGAACCACTTGTTAACGCAGAGACCAGAAGAAGCGTGATAATAAATTTGAATCCCATTTATATCTTTCATTTCTGAATATTCTTAAGAAGCTGTCTTATTCCGGAAAATAGTCGTTTTGCATTGTTTGTTTATTTTTTATCCTCTGCTTTTTCTTCAGCGTCCTTTTTCTTTTTTTCTGCTTCTCTTTCCTTTTTATTGAAATATCCTTTCAAAAGAAAATTATGCTTGGCTGCTTCCATGTTTTCATTCAATCCTTTGCTGCTTTTTTTAAGATTTATGATCGTCTGATCCAAATTTCGGGCAATGGTTGTATCCTGGATCAACCGGCCAAGCGTTCCTTCTCCACTGTTTATTTTCAACATGATCTCAGCAAGTTGCTGGGTAATTATTTCAGCATTCTCTGCCGTGATCTTCAGGCTTATCATGATGGCATCTGTTTCAACCGGTTCAACCGATTTAAGCTGCTGATTGTTTTTTGCCAAAGGAGAATCAGTACTTCCCTGGGTAATAATCAACAGACGGTCGCCAATCAACCCTTCCGAGCCAATTGCAATGATGCAGTCCGATTTTATAAACTGTTTCACCTCCTGCCTGACCAGCATATCTACCCGTACCGTTGAATCGTTGATGATGCTGATGTTGTCAACTGTACCCACATTGATCCCGGAGAAGCGGATGTTATTTCCAACTTGCAGGCCGCTCACATTGTAAAAAGTTGTAGTAAGATTAAAAACCGGGTTAAAGAGGTTTTTTTGTTTTCCGATAATGAAAATGGCCAATACAAAAAGGGCCAGGCCCCCTGCGACAAAAAGTCCCAGGCGTATTTTAAATTTCGGTGTATGTGTATCCATAATCGTATGTATTGTGATTTATTTAAAGAATGATTTGATTCGCGGGTCCGACGACTTTTCAAACTCGTCCGGTTTCCCTTCCTGGTAAACTTCCCCGTCTTGTAACATGATAATCCGGTTCGCGGTATTTCGGGCACATTCAATATCGTGCGTAATGATGATAGACGAGGTTTTATATTTTTTCTGAATATCGTTGATGAGGCTGCTTATTTCGTCCGATGTTACCGGGTCGAGCCCTGTTGTGGGTTCGTCGTACAGCATGATCATCGGGTCAACAATAATGGTGCGGGCCAGGCTGATCCGCTTTCGCATCCCTCCCGAAAGTTGCGACGGCATTTTATTCAATGAGTCGGCCAAACCAACATTTTCCAGTACTTCAATCACTTTTTCTGAAATTTCTTTTTCGCTGAGGCCTTTTTTTATTCTTCGCAAAGGAAATTCCATGTTTTCCTTCACTGTCATTGAATCGTATAATGCGCCGCTCTGAAAAAGGAAACCAATTTTCTGTCTCAATTTGCCCAAACCATCGCTTCCTAATTGGCTCACATCTTCGCCAAGCACATGAATCATTCCTCCGTCAGGATTTAATAAGCGAACAATACATTTGATCAGTACCGATTTTCCGGAGCCTGATTTGCCCAGCACCACCAGGTTTTCACCATTAAAAAGTTTTAGCGAAATATCGGTCAGCACAGGCTGGGTGCCAAATGATTTCTTCAGGTTACTGATTTCAATAACCGGCTCCTTGCTTGTCGCTTCGGGCGAAGCATTCTTTCTTATATCTGGATGGACTGTGCTCATAGCATATCAGTAATTTGTACGGCAATCATATCAGTAATTATTACGAGGAGCGAAGCCAGCACCACAGCCGAATTGGCTGCAATACCCACACTTTCGGTCCCACGCCCGGCATTGTATCCTTTATAGCAACCCACCAATCCGATAATGGCTCCGAAGAAGAACGATTTAATAACAGCCGGTAAAAAATCAAGAAAATCAATAACGCCAAAAGCCTGCGAAAAAAACAGGGTAAACGTTACATCGCCTTTGATGTTTGCGCCTGCCCAGCTTCCCAGTATGCCCAGTAAATCGGCATATAAAATCAGCAGGGGAATCATCAGCGTTGCTGCCAGCACCCGGGTGACAACTAAAAACCGCATCGGATTGGTTGACGAAACTTCCATCGATTCAATTTGTTCTGTTACTTTCATCGAACCTAATTCTGCTCCCATTCCGGAGCCAATTTTTCCGGCGCAAATTAAAGCTGTGATAACCGGCCCCATTTCCCGGATCAATGAAACGGCAACCATTCCGGGAAGCATTGATACGGCCCCAAAATCGACCAGTACCGGGCGCGACTGTATCGTAAGTACCAACCCGATAATGGCCCCGGTGATTGAAATAAGTGGTAATGATTTGTATCCGATTTGAAAGCACTGGCGCAAAAATTCCTTAAACTCAAAGTGACGCGAAAACATCTCCTTGGTAAGGTGTGTCATAAACAGGGAGACATCGGCCACATCGGTTAAAAAGCGACTCGCCGTATCCGTTTTTTCCAGTGTTTTTTCGCTGAGTTTCGTCATCGAATGCGCTGTTGCATCACGAAGTTTCGGGATTACTTTGATGACAGGACTAAATTTTCCCATTTCAATTCTTTATTAGTGGTATTTTTCATTCCCATTGCTTTCCGGAGAGAACCGCAGTTCTTCGCCTTTTCTGCAAATCTAAAAGCAATTCCCTCGAAATGTGTTACATAACTTTTTAAACAAGTTACATGATTCACACATCCGGGAAAATGACTGAATGGCGGAATTGTGCCGGGTTCCTATTTATCCGGGGAATCGCTTTCAGCGGCTTTTGCTTTCTTTTTGAAATAACCCCGAAGTAAGAAATTGTGCTGTACAGCTTCCAGGTCTTCATCCAGTTTTTTCGAACTGCTTTCCAGATTTTTAAGCGATGTTTTTAAATATGCACCGGCTTCTTCATCGTGCAGCAATACGCCAATCGAAGTATTCGGATTGCTGCCTGCCGCTTTGAGGTTTTCGACCAGTACCGATGCCGTGTCGGCAATTTGCTGTAATTGCAAAACCGACGCTTTCACCGATTTAAAAACGACCGTATCGGTTGTCAGCTCGTTGACCAGCGTGCCTTTTTTATTCAAGCCTGAACTAAAAGTTGCGAGTGAGCTGACCAATTGCTGCGCTTTTGCCGATGCAAGCTGAAGTGAAGCCGTTGCTGCATTGATGTTTGCATATACCGACGTGTCGTTCAGTAATTTTCCGACCGTTCCTTCTCCGTTAGCCAGCTTTTTGCTGATGACCTTAAAATCGCCGGTGATGGCCAAAAGGTTTTTATTATTTTCCTGAAGCATATTGATCACGTCCTCCGAAGAAAAGGTTTTCTCTACTTCCAGAGTATCTCCATCCTGCACTTCAGCAAATTCTTCGGTGCCGTCGTAAATAACCAGTATCCGGTTTCCAATCAGCCCGTCGTTGCTTATTTTTACCTTGGCATCCTTCCGGATATATTGTTGTGCTTTTGTGGCAACATTCAAATGTACTTTCACCTGCGATTTTCCAAAAAAATCCATTTCGCTTACAGTGCCTACTTTAACTCCCGAAAACCAGACATTATTACCCGGCTGCAAACCGCTTACATCATCGAAAAGTGAAACCAATTCCATTTTTCGGTTGAAGGTTTCACGCAGGTTGCCTACAATAAGAATTGCGGCCAGAAGAAATACCAGCCCCAGAAAAACAAAAAGGCCGACGATTACTGCACGTTTATTTGGTGATTCATTCATCGTTTTTATTGTATAAAATTGTAATTAAAGAAGCCTTTTACCTGCTCGTTATCGGTTTCAAAAACCTCGTTGAAATTGCCGACTTTTAAGAATTTCCCATCAATCAGCATGGCGATCCGGTTGGCGGTATTTTTTGCACAGGTCAGGTCGTGTGTTATAATCACCGAGCTGGTGTTGTATTTCTGCTGAACTTCATTGATGAGTTCAATAATTTCGGCGCTTGTAACCGGATCGAGCCCCGAAGTAGGTTCGTCATACAACATGATTTCAGGTTTAAGAATCAGCGTGCGCGCAATGCCAATCCGTTTGCGTTGCCCGCCTGAAAGATCAGAAGGCATTTGTTCGATTTTGTTTGTTAAACCCACTGCATCCAGAACTTCGTCAACCGCAGCGTCGATTTCCTTTTTGGTCAGGTTTTTCAAATTCATGGTCAACGGAAAGGCAAGGTTCTGGTAAACGTTCATGCTGTCGTACAAAGCGCTGTTCTGAAACGAAAACCCGATTCGTAAACGCAGTGCATCAAGTTCTTTCCCGATTAACTGACTGACCTGTTTTCCCAGCACCAGCACTTCGCCTTTGTCGGGTTTCAGCAAGCCCACAATAATTTTAATCAAAACCGATTTTCCTGAACCTGATTTTCCGAGTATGGCTACATTTTCGCCTTCAAAAAGTTGAAAGTCAATTCCGTTCAAAACCGGCAACTCGTCAAACGACTTATACAATCCGGTAATGGAAATAACCGGTTTCTCTTTATTGATGATATGTTGTTTCACGTTTTCCATGGTTTGCGGTTATCTCATCCAATTGGCAATCTGGACAATAATTACTTCCTCTATAAATATCAGGAACATGGCAAGCACTACTGCCTGGTTGGCCGCTTTGCCAACGCCCCGGGTTCCTTGTGTGGCATAATATCCCTTGTACGTCCCAACGATGCCAATCGTAAATCCGTAAACAATTGTTTTGGTCACCGAGGTAATTATATCCAAAAAGCTGATGGTATTAAACGCGCTCTGGTAAAAGCTGATCAGGCTGCTGGTTTCTTCTGCGTGAACATTTAAATACGAACCATACAAGCCGACAAAACTGCAATACAATGCCAGTATCGGGATGGTTATGGTTGTGGCCAGCACGCGGGTAACAACTAAATATTTAAACGGATTGATTGCCGATACCTCCATGGCGTCAATCTGCTCGGTCACTTTCATGGAACCCAGTTCGGCGCCAATGCCCGATCCCACTTTGCCGGCACAGATAAGCGCCGTAACCAACGGGCCCAAAGCTTTTATAATGGCAATCCCGATTAAGGAAGGGAGCCACGATGACGCTCCAAAGTCTTCCAGCGGCGGACGCGATTGTTTGGTAAAAACAATACCCACAATAAACCCGGTAAGCGTAATCAGCGGCAGCGATTTTAACCCCACCTCGAAACACTGATGAATTACCTCGCGCAGGTGAAATGGCCTTTTCACTACTTCCTTAAAAAAAAGACCGGTAAATTTCCAGGCGCTGTGTACACCCAGAAAGTACCTGTCAAGCCTTCCTGAGAAGATATATTTTTTAGCAGAATGACGATTCATTAATCCTGAATTTATTGCAACCGCGAAACATAGCAAAGGTGGCTGCAACAAAAGAGAAAAGTGTTACACAGTTTTCCGTATAATTTACATGATTCACACATCGTGGCAAAAAATGCGATTTCCTTTCTTGTCCTGAAAAATATCTGAATTACAAAGAAATAAAACCAGTTTTATAAATTGTTTTGAACAGAACAGCCAAATTACCTTCCGAAAAAAAAACTATTATTATATTTGTTGTTCACGACCTTTGCCGAAAGACACGGAATGCAGAAAGTAAGACTTAATATTTTAGGATTATCCGTCAGCCAGACCCAATCGGGCGCTTATGCGTTGGTATTAACAGAAGAAAATGGCGACCGGCGTATTCCCATCATCATCGGCCCGGTTGAAGCCCAGGCGATTGCAATTCAACTGGAAGGACTAAAACCACCGCGTCCGCTTACTCATGATTTATTTAAAAACCTGGCTTCTGTTTTTGAAATAAAGATTGAAGAAGTAATTATTTACAAACTGGAAGAAGGTATTTTTTATTCGGAATTGATTTGTACAAGCGGCGAAAAACACGTTCGTATTGATTCGCGTACTTCCGATGCCGTTGCGTTGGCCCTTCGTTTTAAATGCCCGATTTATACTTCCGAAGAAATTCTGCAAAAAGCGGGTATTGTACTTGAAGACGAACAGGGTTTCGGTATCGGAAAAGAAAAGGAACATAAAAGACCCCCACGAGAAACAGAATACAAAAACTATACGATTGCCGAATTAAATGAATTACTAAAAGAGGCAATCACAAACGAGGATTACGAAAGGGCATCGACCATCCGCGACGAAATAACCAGACGTAAAAAATAGTTACTGTCGTTGTGCCATACATTTATCAAGACGAATAAAACATTGGGTTATGGGAATTAAGTACCGTCTTATTACGATGAACTTCCTGCAATTTTTTATATGGGGAGCATGGTTGATTTCTATTGGTGGTTACCTGGGTGGAACACTGCATTTTAGTGGCGTTGAGATCGGCGCTGTTTTTTCAACTCTGGGCATTGCATCCATGTTTATGCCTGCCGTGATGGGTATCATCGCCGATAAGTGGATCAATGCAGAACGGTTACTGGGGATCTGCCATTTGCTTGGAGCAGTCATGTTGCTGTGGGCATCGACAGTAAAGGACGCCAATACGTTTTTTTATGTGATGTTGCTCAATTCAATGTTTTACATGCCGACCATTGCACTGAACAGCACCGTTTCGTATATCGTTCTGGAACAAAAGGGGTACAATGTAGTGAAAGACTTCCCTCCCATCCGTGTTTGGGGAACTATCGGATTTATTCTGGCCATGTGGATTGTCGATCTTTGCGGATGGAAGTCGAGTTCCATGCAGTTGGTCTTCAGTTCAGTATCATCTGTTGCGCTAGGTATTTATGCCTTCACGATGCCTCCATGTAAACCGGAAAATTCCAACAAAAACAGAGGATTGCTTTCTACCCTCGGGCTCGATGCATTGGTGCTGTTTAAACAAAGTAAAATGGCCGTATTTTTTCTGTTCGCCATGTTTCTGGGCGCTGCCCTGCAAATTACCAATGCATTTGGCGGATCGTTTCTGGAAAGTTTCAACCTGACCCATCCCGATACTTTCGGAGTAAAACACCCGATTGTTTTGCTTTCAATTTCACAGATGTCAGAAACGCTATTCATCCTTACCATACCTTTTTTTCTGAACAAATTTGGAATTAAAAAAGTAATGATAATCGCCATCTTTGCATGGGTATTGCGTTTCGGGCTTTTCAGTTTTGGAGACCCCGGGAGTGGTCTTCCTTTGTTAATTTTGTCCATGATCATTTACGGAATGGCATTCGATTTTTTCAATATTTCGGGTTCTCTATTTGTTGAAAAAGAAGTACCATCAAATTTCAGAGCCAGCGCCCAGGGTCTTTTTATGTTGGTGACGAATGGTTTTGGCGCTACATTGGGCGGATATTGCAGCGGGCTGGTGGTGGATTACTTTACAGCAGCAAACGGTTTGCGCGACTGGCCGACTATTTGGCTTTGCTTCGCGGCGTATGCACTTGTGTTGGGACTCACATTCCCGTTTGCTTTCAAACACAAACATCTCCCGTCCGAAAGTTTATAGATAAACTGCAATTTGTTTTTTCCGCAAATGACGATCCGAAAGGGCCAAATCATCATGCGATTTTTTGGGAGAGGAATGTTGCTTGTCTGTATCAACATTCGTTGAAAACTTCCTGTTGTGGGTTCTTCTGAAAACTTTTACCTTCGGTCAGCGTTATCTAATTTTATTTAAATCTGAAGGGAACTGATTATGAGGCAATATCTCGATTTACTTGATCATGTGTTAACGAACGGCACCGAAAAACAGGATCGCACAGGCACCGGAACCATCAGTGTTTTCGGACACCAGATGCGTTTCAATCTAAGCGAAGGTTTTCCGGTGATGACGACTAAAAAGCTGCATTTGAAGTCGATTATCCACGAACTGCTATGGTTTTTGGCTGGCGACACCAATATAAAATATTTAACCGACAACGGCGTACGCATCTGGAACGAATGGGCTGATGCTGACGGTAATCTCGGACATATTTACGGCTACCAGTGGCGGTCGTGGCCGACACCCGATGGTGGTCATGTCGACCAGATCACCCAGGTGGTGAACAGCATTAAAAATAATCCTGATTCGCGCCGTCATTTGGTGAGCGCCTGGAACGTTGGAGAACTCAGTAAAATGAACCTGCCTCCCTGTCATCTTCTGTTCCAGTTCTATGTAGCCGACGGAAAACTCTCGTGCCAGTTGTATCAGCGCAGTTGCGATGTGTTTATAGGCGTTCCCTTCAACATTGCGTCGTATGCTTTACTGACCATGATGATGGCGCAGGTAACCGGCCTGCAACCCGGCGATTTTGTGTGGACAGGAGGCGATGTACATATTTACCAGAACCATCTGGAACAAGTGAAGTTGCAGTTGACCCGCGAACCGATGAAACTTCCGCAGATGAAAATTAACCCGGAAGTGAAAAGCATTTTCGATTTCAAATACAACGATTTTGAATTGGTTGGTTACGAATCGCGTCCGCACATTCCGGGGAAAGTAGCAGTATAAAATAGTTTAATAGTGAGGGCTTCACTCAAAGTGAAACCCTCACTTGCTTTAATAAAACGTATGATTCATAAAAATATCTCCATCATTGTAGCCATCGCGCAAAATTTTGCCATCGGTAAAAACAACGATTTGTTGTTTCATTTACCCACCGATTTGAAACGTTTCAAGCAAATTACCAGTGGACATGCGATGATTATGGGCCGCAACACCTTGTTGTCGTTGCCGAAATGGCCGCTGCCCAACCGCCGCCACATTGTAATTACCGACAAAACGGATGACCGGTTCGAGGGTTGCGAAGTGGTTTTTTCGATTGACGAGGCCATTGAAAAAGTAAAAAACGAAGACGAAGTTTTCATCATCGGTGGCGGTATGATTTACCGGCAATTTTTCCCGGTAGCCGGCAAATTGTATCTCACACTGGTACACAAGGATTTTGAAGCCGATACATTTTTTCCTGAAATCAATTACAGCGAATGGGAGGAACTGGCCCGCGAAGATCTTCACGATGAAAAAAACGGGTTTGATTATTCGTATCTCGATCTCAAACGGAAATAAAAATAAGCTCTTCTTTCTTGTTCGATATTTGATGCCCGATTGTACCCTTGTCCTTCGGACATCTCCCTGAATCAGGGGAGAAATTTTCAAAGGCGTTATTTCTGAAAACTGAGACTAAAAACTGTCAACTTTTTACCAGGCGATAGGCTCTTTTCCATGTTGCCGCAAATATTCATTTGCCCGGCTGAAATGTTTGTTCCCAAAGAATCCCCGGCTGGCCGAAAGCGGCGACGGATGGACCGATGTTAAAATCAGATGTTTGTCCGGATTAATGAATTCCCCTTTTTTGATGGCATACGAACCCCACAGAATAAATACAAGGTCTTCCTTTTCTTCAGCCAGTTTGCGGATGGCTGCATCGGTAAATTCTTCCCAGCCTTTGCGCTGGTGTGAACCTGCCTGATGGGCACGGACCGTCAATGTCGCGTTCAGCAAAAGTACGCCTTGCCGGGCCCAACGTTCGAGGTTTCCCGACTTTGGAATGGGCGCGCCGGTATCCAGTTGCACTTCCTTGAAGATGTTTTGCAGACTGGGCGGAAACTCGATGCCGTCGTTCACCGAAAAACAAAGCCCGTGCGCCTGTCCCGGTCCGTGGTAGGGGTCCTGCCCCAGAATTACCACCTTCACCTGATCGAACGGACACTGATCGAACGCATTAAAAATCAGTTTTCCGGGAGGGAAGATATGTTGTTTCTGGTATTCATCGCGAACAAATGAGGTCAGGTTCTTAAAATAATCCTTCTCAAATTCGTCAGATAATTGTTCTTTCCAGCTTG
Organism: Prolixibacteraceae bacterium; assembly: GCA_003506435.1. GTDB lineage: Bacteria > Bacteroidota > Bacteroidia > Bacteroidales > Prolixibacteraceae > GWE2-42-39. The sequence continues at coordinate 251,109 of DOAQ01000025.1, read as the reverse complement.
CTTCAATTTTTACATCCATGTCAGTTTCTTTTTCAGAATAAAAATAGGAAAACTATTGCAAAATGCCTTCCTGACTTTTCTTTATTCATCATGCAATGTTTTTTAGTTCATAAATGATTTATCCCACTCTGTATTAACAATTTATTTAGAATTTTTAAGAACATTGCAAAAACAAGTCTGTTCCGGGAACTGTTACAAATTGCGTAACCAATACAATTTTAGTCATGAGAAATCTATTATTTTTTGTGTTTTTGTTTGCAGTATCTGCTGCCCGGGCAGCTCATCCTGCTCTGAATATTGGCGAAAAAGCCAACCTCACTGAAACGAAGATGGAAAGTGTTTCAGGAATATCGGTTTCGTTAAACGACCTGAAGGGAGAAAACGGATTGGTACTCATCTTTTCATGCAATACCTGCCCGTTTGTTTTAGGCTGGGAAAACCGGTACAACGAAATTTGCAACTGGGGAAAATCGAACGGCGTTGGAATGGCCGTACTGAATTCGAATCATCAGAAACGCGATGGCGACGAATCGCTGAGCGCCATGAAGGAACATGCGCAGGCCAAAGGCTACCAGTTCCCGTATTTGCTCGACCATGAAAGTTTGCTGGCAAATGCTTTCGGCGGACAAACGACCCCGCATGTTTTTCTGTTCGACAAGAACTTTCAACTGGTTTACAAGGGAGCAATCGACGACAATTACAAGGAAGCTTCAGCAGTTAAAAACCACTACCTGAAGGATGCTATTGAACACCTTGCTGCCGGGAAGCCAATCGCCATGAGCGAAACCAAACCTGTTGGGTGCGGCATTAAACGCAAATTGGACTAGCAATCAGACAACTTTTATTATTTGTCTCAGTGCTCTGCGACATTCTCAGTGTAACTTCTCTGTGGTAAAAACAATAACATAGACGTTACACTGAGTTTATTCATTTTGGAAAATTCAGAACCAAAATTACCACCTCGAAGCAATTTACTTTTTGTATTTTAGCTTCAAATTCAATCGCATGGAAATTTTGTTTTTATTCTCCGGAGTGGCGCTTGGCGTCCTTGTTGTTTATTTTTTTCTGAAGTCGAAAAACGCCCAATCCGAAAAATTAATGCTGGCTGAAAAGTCAGAACTTGACAAGCAAAAATCGGTCGCAGAAGAGCGGGTCTCCGTTTTACAGAAAGAAAAACTGAATCTGGAAAACGAGTTAAAAGAACTTCGTCAGGGCAATGAAGAAAAAGGCCAGCGGCTGGCTCGTGCTGAGGAGGAATTTCGCAACCTCCGCGAGAAACTGCAAACCCAGAAACAGGAAATGGAGGAACTTCAGAAAAAATTCACTACCGAATTTGAAAATGTCGCCAACCGTATTTTGAAGAAAAACAGCGCTGAATTTACCGAAACCAACCAGAAAAACATCAACGATATTTTATCGCCCCTGAAGGAAAAAATTCAGCTTTTCGAAAAGAAGGTGGAAGAAACCTACGAAAAGGGACTGAAAGACCAGACGGATCTGAAAGCCGAACTGAAGAAGCTGCAAGACCTGAACCTGAAAATCAGCGACGACGCCAATAACCTGACCAAAGCGCTGAAAGGCGATGTGAAAAAGCAGGGCAACTGGGGCGAGGTAATTCTGGAACGAATCCTCGAACGTTCCGGACTAATGGAAGGCCGCGAATATGAAAAGCAGGAAAGCGTTATTTCGGAGGACAGTAAACGCTTCCAGCCCGACATTGTGATTCATTTGCCGGAGAATAAACACATCATTGTCGACTCGAAAGTATCGCTGGTAGCCTACGAACGACTGGTGAACGCAACCGATGAAGACCGTCGCCAGGTGTATGTAAAAGAGCATTTACTCAGCCTGAAAACACATATCAGAGGACTGAGCGAAAAGCATTATCAAAACTCGCCGAATTTTAACAGTCCTGATTTTGTGTTGCTGTTCATCCCGATCGAATCATCATTCAGTATTGCCATTCAGGAAGATCAGGAATTATTTTCGTATGCATGGGACAACAAGGTGGTGATCGTCAGCCCATCAACGCTGCTGGCGACGTTGCGCACCATTGCATCCATCTGGCAACAGGAAAACCAAACCCGCAATGCGCTTGAAATTGCACGTCAGGGCGGCGCGTTGTACGATAAGTTTGTCGGTTTTGTCGACGACCTTGAAACGATTGGCAAAAACCTCGATACTACCCGCAAAAATTACGATTCTGCTTACAATAAACTGAAAGATGGCCGCGGCAACCTGATCCGTTCGGCTGAAAAGCTTCGGGAACTCGGGGCCAAAACCAGCAAAGAATTGCCGCAAGGGTTAGCTGAAGAATAGAAAGCCCCTCTTCCAACCTCTCCCCAAAGGAGAGAGGCGATTGGCATTGCGTTGTTTTATTGTCCGGTACAATTAATTATTGCAACTTTTCGTCTTAAAAATTATTTCATTGAAATTGACAAGACTTCAGAGAGGCTGCATGTTTATAGAAAAATAGTTTGCAAAATAAAAATGCACCCCGGAGAGTGCATCGTATGTGGTTTAAATTTCAGTATGAAAATGATTAATGACTAGCTTGCCTTTAATCGTTGCAGGTTGCCCGTATCGATTTTTAATTTGGCATATTCCAAATTGATTTTCAAATCTTTTATACCGTCGCTCGGGCTATCGAACATGGCATCGACCATGATGCTTTCGCAGATCGACCGCAACCCGCGGGCTCCCAACTTGAATTCAATGGCCTTGTCAACAATAAACTGGAGTGCGTCTTCATCAAACGACAATTCAATATCATCGAGCTTGAACAATTTAATGTATTGTTTGATCAGCGAATTTTTCGGTTCGGTGAGAATGCTCCGAAGGGTTTCCCTGTCGAGTGGCTCCAGATATGTGAGTACCGGCATACGTCCAATAATTTCAGGAATCAGACCAAATGATTTCAAGTCCTGTGGGGAAATATACTGAAGCATGTTGTTGCGATCGAGATGATCGGCATTTTTTTGCGCCCCGTAACCAACCACTTTCGTATTCAGCCGCTGGGCAATCTTTTTCTCGATACCATCGAAAGCGCCGCCACAAATGAAAAGTATATTTTTGGTGTTCACCGGGATCATCTTTTGTTCAGGATGTTTACGGCCTCCCTGCGGGGGTACGTTGACAACCGATCCTTCGAGCAATTTCAGCAGACCTTGTTGAACGCCTTCGCCCGACACATCGCGGGTGATGGACGGATTATCGCCTTTGCGGGCAATTTTGTCAATCTCGTCGATGAACACAATCCCCTTTTCGGCGGCTTCCACATTGTAGTCGGCGGCCTGCAACAAGCGGGTCAGCAAACTTTCGATGTCTTCGCCCACATAACCGGCTTCAGTTAAAACCGTAGCGTCAACAATGGTAAACGGCACATGCAGCATTTTGGCAATGGTGCGGGCCAGCAACGTTTTGCCGGTTCCTGTTTCTCCTACCAGAACAATATTTGATTTTTCAATTTCCGTTTCGTCATCCTGAACCTTCTGTCCCAGACGTTTGTAATGGTTGTAAACCGCTACCGACAAGATTTTTTTTGCCTGATCCTGCCCAATTACATATTGGTCGAGGAATTCTTTAATTTCTTTTGGCTTCAGCAATTTAATGCCGCTCATGTCGAAGTTGTCTTCTTTCTTGAATTCTTCTTCAACAATGGCATACGCCTGTTCTATACAACGGTCACAGATATGCCCGTCCATCCCTGCAATCAGGAGGTTAACCTCTTTTTTCTCTCTGCCGCAAAACGAACATTTATCCATAATTCAGTCCCTTTTTTATTTCCCGTTTCGTATCAAAATTTCGTCGATCATTCCGTAATCTCTGGCTTCTTCCGAAGTCATCCAGTAGTCGCGATCCGAATCTTTTTCCACTTTTTCGTATGGGTTGTCCGAATGTCTGGCAATAATTTCGTACAACTCTCTTTTCAGTTTCGAAATTTCGCGGGCCGTAATTTCAATATCCGAAGCCTGTCCCTGAGCGCCTCCCATCGGCTGATGAATCATTACCCGCGAGTGTTTCAGGGCCGAACGTTTGCCCTTGGTTCCGGCGGTTAGCAACACCGCGCCCATTGAAGCAGCCATTCCTGTACAAATAGTAGCAATATCGGGAGAAATGTATTGCATGGTGTCGTAAATGCCCAACCCGGCATGTACCGAACCTCCCGGCGTATTAAAATAAATCTGAATGTCTTTCGTCGGATCGGTTGACTCAAGAAACAGCAACTGTGCCTGTAATATATTGGCAATGTAATCGTCGATCGGGGTGCCCAGAAAAATAATCCGGTCCATCATCAAACGTGAGAAAACGTCCATCGAAGCAACATTTAACTGGCGTTCTTCAATAATGTAAGGCGTTAAACTGTTGGTAAATATCGATGTGTAATTGTGCATCTTCAAACTGCTGATGCCCAGGTGCCCGGTGGCATATTTTTGAAATTCTTTTCCGTCGTTCATCTGTTTTCCTGTTTTAAATGAAAAAAACTTTGTAAACCCGGCTGAACGTCCAACGATTGCGAAGAACAAATTTTCGCCGGGGCTTACAAAGTTAAAATAAATATGCTTTAACCTTTCGGCTAATGGCTATTTTTCAAGTAGTTTATTGAATTCTTCCTGACTGACTTCCCTGATATCGACGTTTACTTTCGATTTAATTACATCCAGTAATTTATCTTCCTGTACTTTATTGAAAACCCTGCGTTTGTCTTCTTCCTTGGAAAGTATCTGTCCTGCATAATTTTCAAGATATTCGTCGGGGACGTTATTCATGCCGTATTGACGAAATTGCATTTTCGCCATTTCTTTGGCCATTGCGTTCAAGTCTTCTTCCTTTATTACGACTTCGTTTTCCTTGATCAGCTTGTCTTTAATCAACTGCCATTTCAGGTCGACGATGAAATGATCGTAATCGTTATCAATTTGTTCCTTGGTTAATTCTTTATTCGTGGCAACCAACCAGCGTTTCAGGAAATCGTCGGGTAATTCCATTTTGGTTTTTTCAACCAGCATGTCGCGTGTGTCGATGGCAAACTTATAGTCGCTCGAATATTTCAGGCTGTCTTCAATGTCGCTTTTAATGCTGGCTTTGAATTCTTCTTCGGTTTTTACTTCAGTATCGTCGCCCAGTACTTTTTTAAACAGCTCTTCGTTGAGTTCTGCTTTTTTGAAACGCAAAATTTCAATAATTGTAAATTTAAAATTGCCTTCAATTTTTTCAGCTTCTTCGTGGCTGATGTTAAGCATGTGCCCTACTTCGTGCTTGCTTTCAAAGGTTTTTACCGGATCGAAAACAATCACATCGTCATTCTTCTTACCTATAAATTCGTTCTGAACTGCATTATCTTTCATCAGGTCAACAGCAATAACCACTTTTTCAGCTTTAATTCCGCCTTCCAGTTCGTTTCCGTCGGCATCCAGTTGTATGAAATTACCGCGAATGGTATCGTTTTCTTCAACGGTCTCAACCGGTATATTTTCTCCGAAACGGCCGGTATACGCGTCGATTTGTTTCTGAATGGTATCGCTATCGGCGGTGATCGCGTAATATGGATATTTGCTGCGTTTATCGAGTTTTACTTCAATTTCAGGAGCAATACCGATGTCGAATACGAAATTGAAATTTTCAGCAGTGTCCCAGTCAATTTCTTCCTGCTTTTCTTCGTTTGGAAGCGGATCGCCTAAAATATTCAGTTTTTCATCTACGATGTATTTCGAAAGGTTATTTGAAAGAAGCTTGTTCACTTCGTCAACTAATATTGCCTTGCCATACATTTTTTTGATCAAGCCGGCCGGCACTTTCCCCGGACGGAAACCCGGCATATTTGCCTTTTTGCGGTAATCTCTCAAAACGTCGTTTACTGTTGCTTCGTAATCGCTTTTTTCAATCGATACGTTGATGATCGCATTTAATTCGCCGATGTTTTCTCTTGTAATATTCATACTTTCCGACTTAATTTTATTGGAACCCAGTGAGGAAAAGACGATTTTGCTATTTCCCTGTTCCTGAAACCTGTTGTCATAAATTAATAAAAACCGTATGCTTCTCCGGTTTGGTTCAGCTACACGGTTGTTTGTTTTTGTTGTGCGGACGAAGGGACTCGAACCCCCACGCCGTAAGGCACCAGATCCTAAGTCTGGCACGTCTACCAATTCCGCCACGCCCGCCAAATGCGGCGCAAATATAAACCATTATTTCCAAACGGCCAAACCAGTATTAAAAAAGAAATTTATTGAAAATTACGAAGACGAAGAAATTATTGAAACCCCGGTAACCATTTGTCAATTAACCAATTTAACTATTCCTTTACATTGTCCTCCGGAGAAAAACAGAAGCTCGAAAGAATGTTATAAATTGGTTCTATCTCAATTCGAAATTTTGCCCCAGGTAAACGCGGCGTACATCTTCGTCGTTGGCCAGTTCTTCGGCAGTTCCGGCTTTCATGATCGAGCCTTCAAATAAAAGATACGAACGGTCGGTGATAGTCAATGTTTCGTGGACGTTGTGGTCGGTGATCAGCACACCGATATTTTTTTCCTTCAGCTTCATGACAATTTGCTGAATATCTTCAACTGCAATCGGGTCAACGCCTGCAAACGGTTCGTCGAGCAAAATAAATTTCGGGTCGATGGCCAGCGCGCGGGCAATCTCAGTACGGCGGCGTTCGCCTCCCGAAAGCTGGTATCCTTTACTTTTACGGATGTGCTGCAACCCAAATTCGGTGAGCAGGCTTTCTACTTTTTCTTTCTGATATTCTTTGCTGTAATCGGTCATTTCGAGCACGGCCCACAGGTTATCTTCAATACTCATTTTCCGAAAAACAGAAGCTTCCTGCGACAGGTAGCCAATGCCTTTCTGAGCCCTGCGATAAACCGGCAGTTTGGTAATTTCTTCATCATCGATAAAAATTTTGCCTTCCAACGGTTTTATCAATCCTACGATCATGTAAAACGAAGTGGTTTTCCCTGCGCCGTTTGGACCCAGCAACCCCACAATTTCGCCTTGGTTAACTTCAAACGAAACCCCTTTTACAACCGTTCTTTTCCGGTATCTCTTAACAATATTTTCGGCCCGTAGTTTCATTTTCTGAAAAATTAACTGGCTGCCATTTCTCGTTCAGCCCGTTTAACTACATGTTTCGAAACAACGATGCTGACTTCATATAAGATAACCAAAGGGATACAAACCAATACCTGGCTAAAAATATCGGGAGGTGTTATGATCGCGGCAAGTATTAATAATACAATGTAAGCATGCTTCCGGTATTTTCTCAGGAACTCAGGAGAAATCAGCCCGACTTTACTTAGAAAGAATATAAAGATCGGCAACTCGAAAACCACCCCGCTTGCCAAACAAATTGAAGCAACTGTACTGATATATGAAATCATATAAATTTGATTGGTCACCTCGGCGCTTACCGAATAGGACCCCAAAAAGTCAATAGAAAGAGGCACAATCAGGTAGTACCCAAATAAAACGCCCATGACAAATAATACCGACATGTAGAAAGCAGCGCCACGGGCATGTTTTCTTTCGTTATCATAAAGGGCTGGTTTCATGAAACTCCAGAATTCGTAGATCACGTAAGGAGAAGCAACAATCAAACCGGTAATCAGGGAAATTGTCATATCTGCCGAAAATTGTCCTGACATTGAGATACTGATCAGGCTTAAAGGTGTTGTGTTGATCCTCAACGACTCCATTCCAAAATAGTCAGCAGCTATTGCAAACATACGGTTGGTCCAGAAATCAACGCTTCTGGGTTTTAATATGATCGCATCGAAAATAAAATCACTGAAAATGAAAGCTAAAATAGCAAAAACCAAGATGGCAGCAAACGATCTGACGATATGCCAGCGCAATACTTCCAGATGTTCAAGAAACGACATTTCTGCTTCCTTGCCCTTACTTCTTTTTCGCTTTTTGGTGCTTTGTTGTTCTTTGTTCGTTTCTTCGCTCATTCTAAAAAGAAAAATAATGAAGGATTCATTTTTTCAAAAATTCCCGACAAATATAAGTTTTATTGGTGATTTGGTATCTTAAATTTTTTTAAATCAATTTAAAGAGAGTTTAAAACGGGAAAAATGATTAGAATTTCATTGATAATTTACTTACCTTCGAGATTGCGAAAAAGCGAACGTGAAAGATTATTGGTTATTTATTTCGATTTTACATGGGAAGAGAAATTACATTAACAGAGCATTTGCAAAAATACTTTGGATTTGATCGGTTTAAAGGCCAGCAGGAGCAAGTAATACGAAGCGTACTCGATGGGAACGATACGTTTGTATTGATGCCGACAGGGGGTGGTAAATCACTTTGCTACCAATTGCCCGCACTTTTGATGGAAGGGACAGCCATCATTATTTCTCCGCTTATCGCCTTAATGAAAAATCAGGTCGACTCAATTCGCAGCTTTGGTACGGAAGACGGCATTGCCCATTTTCTGAATTCATCGCTGAACAAGGCAGCCATACAACAAGTTAAGGACGATGTGACGAGCGGAAAAACCAAGCTTCTCTATGTGGCGCCGGAGAGTCTTACGAAACAGGAAAATGTAGATTTTCTGAAAGGTTTAAAAATTTCGTTTTATGCAATCGACGAGGCTCATTGCATTTCCGAATGGGGTCACGACTTTCGTCCTGAATACCGGCGGATCAGACCCATAGTTTCTGAAATAGGAAAAGCTCCGATTGTTGCATTAACAGCTACCGCTACGGCCAAAGTTCAGCACGATATTCAAAAAAACCTCGGTATGCAGGATGCACAGGTATTCAAGGCATCGTTTAACAGGGCAAACCTGTACTACGAAATTCGCCCGAAAGTCAAACCTGAAGCTCAGATCATCCGGTTCATCAAAGAGAACGCCGGAAAATCGGGGATTATTTATTGCCTGAGCCGAAAAAAAGTGGAAGAACTGGCCGAAGCGCTCCGGGTAAACGACATCAAGGCATTGGCCTACCATGCTGGCATGGATTCGGCAACACGTTCAGGAAATCAGGATAAATTTTTGATGGAAGAAGTGGATGTTATTGTGGCGACCATTGCTTTCGGAATGGGTATCGACAAGCCTGACGTGCGTTTTGTGATTCATTACGATATCCCGAAAAGTCTGGAAGGTTATTACCAGGAGACCGGACGCGCCGGACGCGACGGAGGCGAAGGAAAGTGCATCACATTTTATGCCCACAAAGACATTCAGAAACTTGAAAAATTCATGCAGGGCAAACCGGTGGCCGAACAGGAGATCGGTCGTCAACTCCTGCTCGATACGGCTTCGTATGCCGAATCGGCCATCTGCCGGAGAATTATTCTGCTGAATTATTTTGGAGAAACGCTCAAGGAACCGTGTGGTAATTGCGACAATTGCCTGAATCCCAAAGAACAGGTGGAATCAAAAGATGAAATCTGCCGGGCGTTGAATGCAATTATCGAAGTAAAGGAAAAATACAAAGCCGAGCATATTTCTGATATTTTAGTCGGCAAAAAGTCGGCCGCAGTGAAATCGTTCAAGCATTACCAGCTCAAGGCGTTTGGCTCGGGCAACGACCATGGCGAAAAATTCTGGAATGCCGTATTTCGCCAGAGCATGGTGAAAGGATTGATCTCAAAAGATATTGAAAACTACGGATTGCTGAAGATGACCGATGCCGGGCACGAATTTCTGAAGCACCCGCGCGATTTCATGCTGGTACGCAATCACGATTACGATATACGGGACGAAGATATTTCTGCCAGTGGGGCTCCTGCCGGAGGATCGGACGGTGATCCGGAACTGTTTGCCATGCTGAAAGATCTGCGGAAACAAGTTGCAAAAAGATACAACCTGCCTCCATTCGTTATTTTTCAGGATCCATCGCTTTCCGATATGTCGCTGCAATACCCGGTTTCGCTTGAAGAACTGAAGTTTATACAGGGTGTCGGCGAAGGAAAAGCAAAACGCTACGGAAAAGAATTCGTGGAACTGATCAAACGGTATGTTGAGGAAAACGATATTGAACGTCCGCAGGACATGGTGGTTCGTACCGTAGCCAACAAATCGAAGATGAAAGTTTACATCATTCAAAGCATCGACCGGATGCTTGCACTCGACGACATTGCTGAAGCACAGGGAATCGAAATGAAAGACCTGATCTCGGAAATCGAGGTGATCGTAAATTCAGGTACCAAAATCAATATCGACTATTACATCAACGACATTTTGGATGAAGACCATCAGGAAGAAATATTTGATTATTTCCGGAATGCCAAAACCGATTCCATTTCAGATGCACTGAAAGAACTCGGTGAAGACGATTATTCCGAAGACGATATCCGCTTGGTGCGGATAAAGTTTCTGTCGGAAATGGGGAATTAAAATTAAGCGAGATATATCCAAATAAAGAGGCTGTCCAAAAAGTCTGGGATCGAGTCATCCCGAACTTGTTTCGGGATCTCATCTTTCTAATAATCAGACCCTGAAAAAAGTTCAGGGTGACGCGAATTGCGTATTTTAGAACTTTTTGGACAGCCTCTTTTTGTTCGAGATATTACTTTTTATAAAATGGTAAGACAAAATACGAATAGATAGCACAACCCACACAAATTGCAAATGCAAATTCAAGGGTCGCAAAAAATACCAGTACCCCTGCAACGACAAGGGCTGCGAGTTTCAAGTTCAGAATAAAAAGCAGGCTTATTACAGTGGTCATAACAAATCCGAGACGGGCCGCAAAAATTTTGGGCGCTTTATCGATAGACTTTGCCGGTAATTGTAAGGCATTGCTCAACCCAACACTCATGTAACTGATAGGCGAATATTTTAATCTGGTAAAAGCGCGCATGAAAAAATCGGCCATCAGAAAAATCAAAAACACGGGTGATTTACTGACGAATGCCAAAACAACGGTAACAATGGCAAAAAGGGCATTCAATCGTGTTACCTGTTCGTTGATCCGCTCATCGGAGATCGGGCATAAAATGTTCTTCATGTCGCAACGTTTTTATATTATAAAGGACAAATATATCTTTTATTTTTTGTTTGTTTGGACACATTCCTGTCAATACATCCCTGAGTTAATTATTATTTAAGATTTGACGGGCATCAGACAGTAAAAACAGATAATCTGAAACGGCTGCAATTCAAAAAAAGATCACTATTCGAAAAAGGCGAAATCAAATCATATTTTTACCTTTATGCTCTTTTAAATTTCAGGCATGTTTTGCTGATGCTTTTAAAGACGACACAATGAGCAACATTTTTAAATTTATTACCCGCCTCCTTCTTTTCATTGCCTTTCCACTATTTACAAACAGTCAGGATTTAGTCGGTTTTTTAAATTCACAGGCTGAAATAAAGAACGTCACCCGGATCGAAAGCAACGAATTTTTTCAGGCTGCTTATGAAATTATGATCCGCCAGCCCTTGAACCATAAAGATACCACCGATGGATTTTTCCTTCAGCGGGTAGTTGTTGCCGACAAGGGGATTGAAAACCCTGTGGTTGTTATCACAGAAGGATACAATGCCAATTATGCAGTAAAATCTGATTACATCAATGAACTCAGCCCGATGCTTGATGCGAACCAGATTTGCATCGAACACCGCTATTTCGGGAAGTCGGTTCCCGAACCATTGAACTGGAACTACCTGACGGTGGAAAACGCAGCAACCGATCAACACCGGGTTATTCAGCTTTTGAGGAAATATTATTCATCGAAGTGGATCAGTACAGGAATCAGCAAAGGCGGGCAAACGGCTATGTCGCACCGTAGTTTTTTTCCTGAAGATGTAGATGTAACAGTGGCTTATGTCGGTCCTGTAAATTTTGCTGTTGAAGATGGACGGCACGAACCATTCATTGCAAAAAAAGCCGGTACTGCCAGCGAACGGAAAGCCGTCTGTAATTTCCAAAAAGAAGCGTTGAAACGCAAAACACAAATGCTGTCCCTGTTGAAAGAGTTTTCAGAAGAAAAAAAATACACCTATAAAATGCCATTGGACAAAGTCTTCGATTTTTGCGTACTCGAATATTCTTTTTCCTTCTGGCAATGGGGTAATCAGGTGAAAGAAATACCGGCAGTAACGGCTACCGACAGGGAAATCTTCGATCACCTGATGAAAGTGGCTTCTTCTGATTATTTTTCAGAAGAAGGGATTGCACCAACCCTTCCGTTTTTTGTACAGGCTGCGTGTGAACTGGGATACTATGGTTATGATACTAAAAAATTCAGGAACTACTTATCGATACCCAGCGCCCGGAACTATTTGGCAAACATTTTCCTTCCTGAAGGCATGAACCCGGTTTTTAACCCGGCAACCATGGAAAATCTGCATCAGTTTATTCATACAACCAATGAGAAAATGATGTTTATATATGGCAAAAATGATCCGTGGACCGCTTCGGGAGCTATTGTTCCGAAGAAAGATAACCTGGTAAAAATGGTACTGGAAGGAGGCGCCCACCGGACCCGGATCAATTCGTTTTCGGAAGAACAGAAGTTAAAATTGATTGAAATATTGAAAGGCTGGATTAAATAGATATAATTTTTGTTGCTTTTTTGCCCAAACCAGTGAAAAATGATGGACTCTTTTATTAAAAAGGAAGCAAATACTCTATTTAAAAACATGTTTTTTAAGCAATACACTGACTAACAGTATTTTGTTTTTTAAGCATGAAAAACAAAAATTGTGTAAGATTGTTAAAAGTTGTTAAATTTACGCTTAACCAATCAAAACGAATTTATACGTATGGCTAACTCATCGCTGGAAAGAAGAACTTTCCTGAAAATGCTTGGCGCCGGAATTGGGGCAACCCTGGTTCCATTTCCAATGGCCGCGATGTCTTCGGACACTACCAATGGTTTTAGCCTTTTAAATTTCAGGCTGGGAAAACCCGAATGGATACTACATAAAGACGGAACTTTTGATTTGATTGCCGGAAATATCCGGTTGCGAAAATGCAGACCTTCGATTGACGGACAGGCCGTTTTTGCACGAAATACTTTCATGGGCGATTCGCCAAAAGGGAAACGTATCATTTACGAATTAGACAACGGCTATATCATGCTCGACCTGAAAATACATTCAGGCTCGGTGTCGATTGGCGCTGAAATCAGTGGGGTGCAGACTGCGCCACACCTGTTTTGCCCGATCGGAGAAGCTGAAATAACCGGGGTTGAAAGTTACTTTAAACAAGGTCTGGGTTCAGGAGGGCAAAGTGGTGTTTACAGCTACCCAAACCCCAGCAGCCAGAATTGGGGCAATCAGGCCGGGGAACAAACCTGGTCGTACGACAGTTATATGGTTTCCGGGTTGGTTGCTTCGAACGGCGACACCATGGCAATCGGAGCTTACGAACACGAAAATTTCCTGCAGCGAAGTACATTTTACAGCCGGTCACACCGGTGGGGGTTGAAAGATCGCGATCCGGGTCACGAAACCTATTTCTTTGAAGCCGGTTACCTGACCGAGAATATTCCGCTTGCCGACGATTTTCTGAAATTACCTGATATTTACGTGTTCTACGGGAATCAGCCTTTTGATACACTGCAACATCTGGCATGGAATATTTCGGAACAAAACGTGGCTCGCCGCGACACCAACACCAGCTATCACTGGTGTTCAAAATACGAATTTCATAAAGAATTTAGTTACAGTCATTTGCTCACCGAATTGGAGGCCCTCGATAAAATTGACCCAAAACTTCCGTTGCAAACCTTGCAAATTGACGATTGTTACTGTGTGCATGGCGACTGGCTTGATGTCAACGAAAACTGGCCAGAAGGATTGGAAGTTGCAGCCCGGCAGATCTTCCAGCGAAGATTTCAGGCAGGTATCTGGATTGCACCTTTCAAGGTTGACGAAAACAGCAAATTATTCAAACACCATAAAGATTGGCTCAATAAAAATCTGAACGACGAATTGATTATTGAAGAAGACGGCCCGCAAGGGAAACAATATTCGCTGGACCCCAGCCACCCGGAAGTACAAAAATATCTTCGCAAGGTATTCAGGACCTACCGTCGCATGGGCTTCATCTTCTTCAAGATCGATTACCTGGATTGGGGCTTGAAAAATGCTGCATCTGTAAAACGTTTTGTCCCCGGAAAAACTTCCGTTCAAGCGTTCATTGAAGTGATCCGACTGATCAGGGAAGAAATCGGGGCCGGCAGTTTCCTGCTTGCTTCCCGTTCGCCTTATGCCCCGATGATCGGGTATGTCGACGCCATGCGTGTTTCGAATGACGTGGAAGATGGCTGGACTGAAGGAGGGGTTGTAAATTCACTTCAGGAAAGTTATTATACCCAATACCTTAATAACGTACTTTGGCAAAACGATCCTGATGTTTTGTTTTTGCGTAACGAAAATATAAAACTAGACAAAACGGAACGCGAAAGCCTCACGCTGTGGAACAGCATTCTTGGCGGGTCGATCAGTACTTCCGACCGGTTCTCGGCATGGAACGATGAGCAACTGCTTTTCTGGAGGTTTTTACAACCACAAAAGAGGCCGCAGAGCGCCGTTTTCCCGTATTGGCCCAACCTGAAATCGTGCAAAGTGGCCGTACGCCGCTATAAAAAATACAAAGGATGGGGACTTTTGATTTTCAATGATTCGGAACAGGAAATCAGTGAAAGTTTCTCTATTAACGATGTATGCGGACATAATTCGAGTTGGGTGTATTTATGGAACCCCGGGAGTAGTGTTGGCCTTGGTAAACTGCGCGACATAAACCTCACGCTGAAGAAACATGAAGCCAAATTGCTGTTTCTTTCCGACAACAACGAAAATCCGCCGGAAGAAATGACTTTGAGTGGGGTTGAAATGAGTAGCGAAAATTATTTCGACGTTTGAGTCTCTCAAAAAACCAATTCAATATACTAGTCTTGTTCCACTTTCTTCGCGGGGAGTGGAATTTTTTTGTTCGGGTTTAACCCCGGTTGATGAAAATTATAATTGGCGGGTTGGTTACATTTGTATAAATTCACGACATCAAATGATTTGACAAATGGACTATCCAAAACTTTCTATCGATACACCTATCGGGTTAATCAACCAGTTTGCAAAAAATACATTGGTTGACACTCTTGGAATTATTTTTACAGAAGTGGGCGTCGATTTTGTAAAAGCGACCATGCCTGTCGACCAGCGAACGTTTCGTCCGGGCGGCATGTTACACGGCGGTGCCAGTATTGCACTGGCCGAATCGGTTGCCGGTCTGGGCAGTATGTTGCTGGTCGACATGAACAAATACGATTCCCGTGGCATCCAGATCAGCGCCAATCACACGGGAAGCATTTCAGAAGGAATGGTGTTTGCAACTGCAAAAATCGTTCATGCCGGAAACCAAACCCATGTCTGGGATGTTCGGATAGAAGATAAAAACGGTCGGCTCATTTCCGTGGAAAGGGTCACCAATATGATTATTGAAAGGAATGGCAAATAAGAAATATTCAAATTTAATCGACCAGCTTCTGGATAAAAACATTGCTTTTGCAGCCTGGTTTTTCCCGGGCGAGGCAGATGCCGGATTGCTGGCCGCAAATCCTGAAGATGTTGTTTTTTTAAAGCAGTTCAACCAGTTGAACGGCGAAAAAGGTTTTGTTTTTGCACCTTTCCGTATCACTGAAACAAGTCCTGTTATTTTGCTGAAACCCGGATTTCTGGCCGTAAATATTCAGGAAATTGACAAGTTGGATATAACCAAACTTCGCCCGTTTAAGGTTGAGAATGAACAGAAAAAACCATACCTGTTTCTGTCAAAAGAAGAATATCTTAATATCATTGAAAATACAGTTTCTGAAATAAGGAACGGTGCATTATCAAAAGTCATTATTTCGCGCCGTATTCCGGTTTCCCGGGAAGATAATTTGCTGGGCGAAACTTTTCTGAAGCTAAAAGCACAGACGCCCAATGCTTTCTGTTATCTGGTCAACTTACCAGCGGCCGGAACCTGGATGGGAGCCACTCCGGAAATATTGCTGCGATCGGAAGGAGATAACTATGAAACCGTTTCGCTGGCAGGCACACAGGTCCGTCATGCTGATTCTGATTATGCCTGGCACACCAAAGATATTGAAGAACAGGCTTTTGTTTCGCGCTACATGCTCGATGTTTTTCACCGGTTCAACATCGACCGGTACAAAACGAAAGGCCCCGACACGATGGAGAGCGGTAAAGTTGCCCATCTTACCACTTCGTTTTATTTTCAAGCCGAAAAAATTAACCATTGTTTGGGCGATTTCATTGCCGATTTGCACCCGACCCCCGCCGTTTGCGGATTACCAAAAGATTTGGCCGACGATTTTATCCGTCTTCATGAAAAACACCACCGAAAATATTACACCGGCTACCTTGGCCCCTGGCGATTGAATAATGAAGTCAGGCTTTTCGTAAATTTGCGTTGCATGGAGGTATTGCCCGAACAGTTTGTTTTGTACGTCGGAGGCGGCATCACGGCCAAATCGGTGCCTGAACAGGAATGGGAAGAAACCATTCAGAAAGCCCGGACATTACTTTCAGTTCTTCAAACCGAGACAGAATGATTTCAGATAAAAAACACATACAACAACTGGCGGCCCTGCTACTGAAAAAGGGAATTACCGATATTGTAATTTCTCCCGGAAGCCGCAACGCCCCGATGATTAACACCTTTGCCGGGAGGCTGGAATTTAACTGCCGTAATGTGGTGGACGAACGTAGTGGCGCTTATTTTGCGCTTGGACTGGCGCTCGAAAAACAAAATCCGGTGGCGCTGGTTTGCAGCTCGGGAACAGCTACATTAAATTATGCGCCTGCTGTTGCCGAAGCATTTTACCAAAATGTTCCGCTGGTTTTGCTCACCGCCGACCGTCCTGAATATTGGATCGATCAGGCCGAAAATCAATGCATCCGGCAGGAAAATATTTACAGCAATTTCAGCAAGAAGAATTTTACCTTGCCTTTGGGAGAAAGCGAAAAGGAATTGTGGTTTGCAGCCCGTTCCATCAACGAGTGCTTGAATGCTGCGGTTACCGGAACGCCCGGCCCGGTTCATATCAATATCCCGTTGGAAGAGCCTCTGCATAACTTTTTGGAAGCCGAATTGCCCGATGTAAAACTGATTGAAACGGCTGAAACGGAATCAGTTCTTACTGAAACGGAACTTGAAAAACTGGCCGGAGAAATTCAGCAGGCAAAGAAAATATTGATGTTGGCCGGACAGCAAAATCCCAATCCGGGATTGGAAAACAGTTTGGCCGCATTTTGCGGAAAAGCAGGGGCCGCTGTTTTAACCGAACACCTGTCGAACCTTTCCGATACGCAGTTTTGCAATAGTGTTGATTTGCTGATGTCTGCCATTCTGAATGACCGGATCGAAGATTTTCAGCCTGATTTACTGATTAGTTTTGGCGGAACCTTGGTTTCAAAATCCGTCAAACAATTTCTTCGGAAATACAAACCTGCGCAACATTGGCACCTGAGCCTTTCCGGGGAACATTTCGACACCTATCAGTCGCTCACTAAAGTTGTGAACATGGATACGGCTGATTTCTTTGATGCGCTTTCTGAAAAACTTCAGAAAAAAGATAATGGTTTTCAGCGACTCTGGAAAAACAAAGAAATGCAGGTAAATCAACTTCGGGATGCATTTATTGCAGAAACTGAATTTTGCGACCTGAAAGTTTTTGGGCAGTTGGCAAGTTCTATTCCTGAGAATTCGGTAGTTCATTTGGGGAACAGTTCGCCGGTTCGATATACGATGATTTGTCCGCCGGTAAAAAACGCGATGTATTTTGGCAACCGTGGAACCAGCGGTATCGATGGTTGTCTTTCAACCGCTGTCGGGTTTGCCAGCGATTCTGAAAAAATAAATACGGTAATTGTGGGCGATCTGTCGTTTTTCTACGATTCGAATGCGCTTTGGAACAAATACCTGGGAGCCAACCTGCGGATCATCGTCATTCACAATGGCGGTGGAAATATTTTCAGCATGATTAAAGGGCCGGGCGAATCGCCTGTTTTCAACGAACATTTTTTTGCTGAAAACACCCGAAAAGCCGAAGCGCTGGCAAAAGCGTTTGACCTGAATTATTTCAGTGCAACCAGTGCAACCGAACTGATTTCAGCGCTAACCGAATTTTATTCGCCGCTTCACGAAAAACCAGTATTGCTCGAAATTTTTACCTATGCGGAAACCAATACCCGGGTATTTCGGGAATTGTTTAAATGCATGAAATAGCAATTTCGTCCCGAAGGGACAGCTTATTTCAGCCCAATGGCAACGCCTTGGGATAATATGGAAACCGACCGTTGTTTTCGCCCTGTAAGGGCAGTTTAATAAAGCAGAATATGGCACAATCATTATCAAAATTGTACATACACCTTATCTATCATGTTAATTATCCATTCGTCCCGATACTTGATAAAGACAAATCTGATTTATATGCCTATATCGGTTCAATCATTAAAGACAACGAATCAATACCAATCATTATAAACGGAACCGAAGATCACATCCACATCCTATGCGTCATGTCAAAAAACATCGCGCTTGCCAAGTTGACGGAAGAAATAAAACGTCACAGCAGCAGATGGGTAAAAACTCGTGGAACGCATTACAAACAATTTGCATGGCAGGGAGGATACGCTGGTTTTTCAGTTAGCCAATCGCTGCATGACAAAACCAAGGGATATATTCAAAATCAGGAAGAACATCATAAAAAGATGACATTTAAAGAAGAACTAATTGCGTTTTTGAAAGAATATGGAATTGATTATGATGAACGATATTTGTGGACTGATTAAGTTGCCCTTTCAGGGCGCAATGGGAATACCTATTTTAGTAACCCAAGGCGATGCCATTGGGCTGAAATAAATTGTGCTTTCAGCCTGCAAAACGACAAACGACAATGCTGATAAAATCTTGAGAAATAAATAATTTTGCAAACCATACACATAAAAAATACACATGACAGAAATAAAATACGTTCACGGATATTCAACCCGCGAAGCCACGAGGCTGAACGATCAGGCTGATACGTTAGACGATATTATTCACAACGATTCATTATTCGCAGAAGACAGTCTTGTCCTCGAAGCCGGTTGCGGAGTCGGTGCACAAACCAAAATAATTGCCACCAAAAATCTCCGGACAAATTTCATCTCAGTCGATATTTCGGAAGAATCGGTTAATCAGGCACGTGCCTCCATTGGGGAGATGGGCATTAAAAATGTCGAATTCCGGCAAGCCGACATTTTTAATTTACCGTTTAAAGCCGAACTTTTCGATAGCGTGATCGTCTGTTTTGTGCTGGAACACCTTCACGATCCGGCGAAGGCGCTCATTGAGTTGAAAAGGGTACTGAAGAAAGGGGGATCAATAATGGTCATCGAAGGAGATCACGGGTCAACATTTTTTTATCCCGATAGCAAATATGCGCATCTGGCTATCGATTGTCAGGTTCAGCTTCAAAAACAAAATGGAGGGAACTCGAATATTGGCCGTGAATTGTACCCCCTGTTAAAGTCTGCCGGGTTTTCAGATGTGATCGTTTCTCCCCGCATGGTTTATGTCGATTCGAGTAGGCCTCAACTGGTCGAAGGCTTTATAAAAAACACGTTTACTGCAATGATCGAAGGCATTGAAAACGATTCGGTACAGAAAGGCTTGATCGACCGGCAATCTTTCGGGAAAGGTATCCAGGATTTATACCGGACTGCCGAACCGGACGGAGTGTTTAGTTATACGTTTTTTAAAGGGTTTGGGACAAAATAATAAATTTAGTTCCTGAAATTTTGAACATTAAATTAAATCAAGATGGCAACAAAACGCGAATGGCAGACCATTAAAGAATACGAAGATATTTTCTTTGATTATTACAATGGAATCGGGAAAATCACCATTAACCGCGAACGCTACCGCAATGCGTTCCGGCCAACTACCGTGAACGAAATGAGTGAAGCGTTGCGTTTTTGCCGCGAGGATCAGCGCATCAATGTGGTGGTGCTGACCGGCGCGGGCGATAAGGCTTTTTGTGCCGGTGGCGATCAAACGGTGAAAGGCAAAGGTGGCTACATCGACAAAGATGGAATTCCCCGCCTCAATATTTTGGAAGTGCAAAAGCAAATCCGCTCGATGCCCAAGCCGGTTATTGCGATGGTAAACGGCTATGCCATTGGAGGCGGCCACGTGTTGCACGTGGTTTGCGATATCAGTATCGCTTCGGAGAATGCCATCTTCGGGCAAACCGGTCCCAAAGTAGGCAGTTTCGATGCCGGGCTGGGTTCGTCGTATCTGGCCAGCATTGTGGGACAGAAAAAAGCCCGCGAAATTTGGTTCATGTGCTGCCAGTATTCGGCTGCCGAAGCGCTGGAAATGGGATTGGTGAATAAAGTCGTTCCATTCGATCAGCTAGAAGATGAGGTAGTTGCCTGGGCCGAAAAAATGCAGGAACACAGTCCACTGGCACTGCGAATGCTGAAACTCGGATTGAATGCCGAACTCGACGGACAAATCGGTATCCAGGAATTTGCCGGGAATGCAACTCTTCTTTATTATTTAACTGAAGAAGCACAGGAAGGAAAACATGCATTCCTCGAAAAACGCAAACCAGACTTCAAAAAGTTCCCGAAGTTCCCGTGATATAAAGATTCCGGCGGCTTACCTTTTGGTAAGTTACCTTTTGGTAAGTTACCTTTTGGTAAGTTGGATAAAAACTCCTAAATTTGTTGTCAAAATGATTGAATATGGAAACTCCTTTTGTTTTTGGAAAATTAGCCATCGATCAGAATTTTACCAATAGAGATCAGGAAAGACAACAGTTAATCAGGAATTTTAATTCGCTGACAAGCACCATTCTTATTTCGCCGAGACGTTGGGGAAAATCGTCTTTGGTGCAAGCTGCGGCTAGCGAAGCAATGGCTTCTAATAATGAGCTGCGTTTTTGCTTTCTGGATGTATTTAGTGTTCGGACCGAAGAGCAGTTTTACCAGCATCTGGCAGTTGAGGTTTTAAAGGCTTCATCTTCAAAGATGGAAATATTATTGAGTAACGCCAGTAAGTTTTTGGGCCGTTTTCTTCCTAAGTTGTCATTTAGTCCCGATTCACAAAATACTGTTTCACTGAGTCTTGACTGGAAAGAAGTAATAAAACAACCGGATGATATTCTGAATATGGCAGAAAATCTGGCCATTGAAAAAGGCTGTAAATTTATCATTTGCATCGATGAATTTCAGAATATTTCAGGGTTTGAAAACCCGTTGGCTTTTCAGAAAAAATTACGATCGCAATGGCAAAAACACCAGCATGTTGCTTATTGCCTGTACGGAAGCAAGCGCCACATGCTGATGGATGTATTTACCAAATCGTCGATGCCATTTTACAAATTTGGCGATTTGATGTTTCTGGAAAAAATAAAACGTAACGACTGGATACCTTTTATTTGCAAGCGTTTCGAAGAAACACAAAAGCACATTGATGAGAACAATGCCGCATTGATTGCCGATTTGGTTGAATGCCATCCGTATTACGTGCAACAATTGGCTCAACAAAGTTGGCTGCGTACTTCTGATCGTTGTTCTGAAGCAATTATTCACGAGGCTCACGAAGGAATTGTTGCCCAACTAAGTTTACTTTTTCAGTCGAAAACCGACGAACTTACCAATCCTCAACTGGATTTTTTAAAAGCTTTAATCAATGGGATAGAGCAATTTAGTTCCAAGGAGACATTGGAGGAATATAAATTGGGAACCTCTGCAAATGTGGTTAAGATTAAAAAAACACTCGAAAACAAAGAAATTATTGATATACTTGGAAGCAATATTTCTTTGCTCGATCCGATGTACAAAAGCTGGTTGAAAAATTGGTGTTTTAAGAACTAAGAGCTTAAAAATGAATATATATAAGTATAGGGGTGGTCATTTTAAACGTGATTTAGCTTCGCTTGTAAATAATTATTTCTATGCTTCAAGTGCTGAATATCTAAATGATCCTTGTGAGATGCTGGTCTTTTCTGATAAGTTTAAACTACAAATTGGATTTTTTGGAAAACTTTTAGGCAAACAATCAAGGGATAAGATTGAAGAATTGAATGGAGGTATAGATGATCTTTTATTAAGAAGAAATGAAATGGGAATATATTCTCTCTCAGAAACATACGATGATGAATTACTTTGGGCTCATTATGCGGATGGACACAAAGGTTTTTGTATCGAATATGATTTAGATATTCTATTAAATGAGAGTTCATTTAGTAAACTCAGATATTTCCCCGTTAAATATAAAATGAAACCTCCTCAGATAGATATCAACGATTTAAAAAACAATAGTTTAGATTTTTATAAAAAAGTAGCAGGGATAAAATCAAAGAAATGGTCTTATGAAAAAGAAATCAGAATTATTTCAGAGGATGTTGGAGAACAAGATTATGACTATCGTGCTGTAAAAGCCATATATTTTGGATACAAAATGCCAGATAAACAAAAGAGAATAATAATGAATAGATTAAAGGGGAGAGGTTTAAAATATTATCAAATTGAATTAGACGAAAAAAACTATACATTCTTTAGAAAAGAAATCATTGATCAATTTATTTCTTCCCCTGAATATTTGTTCAAATTCTATAGAGATAATAGAAATGTAAGAATATTACCATCAATCATTGATTATAGAATTATTGAGCAGAGATATTATTCATCTCGTAAAAAAGGACATCTTTCAATAATATTAGATTATAAGTTATTTGAATCAGAATTAAAAAAAATAGGCGAAGAATTAAAAAATAAGCTTTTCAGGGCTGCTAAAATCGGACGAATTTTCTATTATATAAAAGGTCAATCAACAGAAATAGCATGGGCATATACACATTATAACGAGGAAAATACAGAAACAAAAGTACAAGGCTTAATAATAGAAGAAGAACAAGTTTTCATTAACATTGCAAAATCTGATAATAGAGATATTATAGGACAATGGATTGATGACTCTGCTTATATAAGTTCGCTTAAAACTCTATATGTTTCAGAAAAAAGATATTTTATGGAAACTTTATATCAAGACAAAAGTAAGTCGTGTACAGAACAGATCATTAATAAAGTTCCCATAGGATTAAAATGTGAAGATAAGACAGGAAATAAACATGGAGAATACATCATTATTGACAAAAATGGTATACTATGTTATTATTCTTCTTCTGATTTATTCAAGAAAATAATTGGAATAAGAAATAATATAAAACAGATACTATAGGATGATGATAACGTAGTAATAGCAAAATGGCAAGCACAAAAAGTTGGATCAAAGCAGCGCGGCCACGTACATTGCCGTTGGCGCTTTCCGGTATTATCACCGGGAGCGGGCTGGCATATTTTTACGGCGAATTCGATTGGCTGGTATGTTTGCTGGCAATTGTAACGGCAACCTCGCTTCAGATTTTTTCCAATTTTGCCAACGATTACGGCGATTTCCAGCGAGGCACCGATAACCAACAACGGGTTGGCCCCGTGCGCACCATGCAGGGCGGGGAAATCAGCAAAAAAGAAATGCAAACCGGAATGTTTATTTTGATTGTACTGTGTATGCTTTTTGGCCTTTGGCTGGTATATGAAGGAACATGGGAAAAATCGCACACAGCTTTCTTTTGGTTTTTGGGATTTGGGATTTTATCGCTGCTGGCCGCATTTTTTTACACTGCCGGAAAACGTTCGTACGGTTACGTTGGGTTAGGCGACCTGTCAGTTTTCCTGTTTTTTGGTTTGTTGCCGGTGCTGGGAACTTTTTTCCTGAACGCGCAATATCTTTCTGCTGAAATTGTTCTGCCGGCCATCAGCATTGGTTTTTTCAGTACGGGAGTTCTCAATTTGAACAATATACGCGACATCGAAAACGACCGGCAATCGGGCAAAATTACGTTGGCAGTGCGTATGGGAAGCCGCAACGGAAAGATTTACCATGCCGCACTGATCATCTTCGGGCTGATCGCTGCCGCTATTTTTACTATAACTCAATTGCGTTCTCCGTGGCAATGGCTGTTTTTACTATCAGCGCCGCTTCTCATCTTCGACCTGATCCGGATTTTTCAGACATCGGAACTAAAAAAACTCGATCCTTTTCTGAAAAGGCTTGCCCTGAGTGCTTTTGCTTTTTCAGTTTTATTTTGTCTGGGATTTTTTTTAAGCTAAAAATGAAAGCCCGCTTCAAAAAATATACGCTTCAGTTTCATCGTCCGGCGGGAACATCGCGCGGAACCTACAATACACGCGATTCGTGGTTTATTTTTCTCGAAGAAAACGGGAAAACCGGGATTGGCGAATGTGCACCATTGCCCGGTCTCAGTTTGGAGAACCCGGAAGAAATGAACGGAAAGTTGATTCAGGTTTGTGAAGACATTGAATTTTTCAGCAAAAATATTCAGGAATTAATAGAATGGCCTTCCATTCAATTTGGGCTCGAAACGGCTTTTTTTGATTTGAAAAACGGTGGCAGGCGCATTCTTTTTCCTTCTGATTTTACGGAAGGGAAAAGAGGAATCCCGATCAACGGGCTGATTTGGATGGGCAACCCGGAATACATGCAGCAGCAAATCCGTGAAAAACTGGAACAAGGGTTCCGCTGCATCAAACTAAAAATCGGCGCCATTGATTTTGAAACTGAACTGGCGCTTCTGAAAAACATCCGAAAAGAGTTTTCAGCAAAAGAAATTATTCTCCGGGTAGACGCCAACGGCGCATTTAAACCCGAAGAAGCACTGGAAAAACTGAAACAATTGGCAGAACTGGAGATTCATTCCATTGAACAGCCCGTTGCTGCCCGGCAGTGGAACGAGATGGCACGGCTTTGCAAACAGTCGCCTCTCCCCATTGCCCTCGATGAGGAGCTGATCGGGATCACCGAAAAACAGCAAAAAAAAGAAATACTGGCACAAATTAAACCTGCTTTTCTGGTACTAAAACCTAGTTTGCACGGTGGTATTTCCGGTTGCAACGAATGGATTACACAGGCTGAAAACGCTGGTGTAAAATGGTGGATCACTTCTTACCTTGAATCGAATGTCGGGCTGAATGCCATCACACAGTGGGCAGCAACAAAACCAATTGAAATGGAACAAGGACTCGGAACCGGTAAACTTTTCGCCAATAATTTCGATTCTCCGCTGACCATTGTAAACGACCGGCTTTGGCATTTTCTCTCCAAAAACTGGAAAATTAATCTGGATTGAAACGATGAATCAACCTTGTCATATTTCCATTTTCAATGAAGTTTTTACCCACGATGAAATAGCCCGGGTGGCTGAAAGAAAACTTCAGCAAACGTTGAGCGACTGGGAACACGAATTTTATTTGTTTGTTCAGGAATGGTTCAACGGAAATGATTTTGTGGAAGTGAAAACATCGGGCAGCACAGGGCAACCCAAACCCATCCGGCTTCCGAAACAGGTGATGCAAAAAAGCGCGGAACGCACCATCCAATATTTCAATTTAAAAGAAAACGACCGTTTGTTACTGAGTTTGTCGTGCCGGTATATTGCCGGAAAAATGATGGTAGTTCGGGCGTTTGCCGGAAAAATGAACCTGTCGGTGGTTGATCCGGCTACCGATTTCAGCTTTCTCGATCAGGAAAAATTCGACTTTGGGGCGATGGTTCCTTTGCAGATTGGAAACGTTCTGGAAGCAAAGGAAGGAAAAGCCAATATTGAAAACATCCGACACCTGCTGGTTGGCGGATCGGCTGTTTCGGCACAGCTCGAAAACAAAATCAGCGCATTGGGAAATGATGTTGTTTCAACCTACGGGATGACTGAAACGGCCAGCCACATTGCCGTGCGAAAATTATCAGGGAACAACCGCTCTGAAAATTATCACTGTCTGCCGGGAATTTCAATCCGAAAAAATGAAGATGACTGCCTCGAGATTTTTGCAGAAGGGCAGGATGGCTGGCTGACAACTACCGATTTGGTTGAGATTATTTCGTCTTCCGAATTCAAAATCCTCGGTCGTGCCGATCATGTAATTATTTCCGGGGGATTGAAATTTTATCCTGAACAGATTGAAAAGAAACTGGGAGACTTTATTTCACAACCGTTTATGGTTTCGTCGGAACCCGACGAAAAACTGGGACAAAAGCTGGTGCTGGTTATTGAGGGAAAACCGTCGAACGAATTGGAAACCAAAATTCAGCAAAAAGCAGAATTTTTTTTGACCCCTTACGAACGACCCCGGAAAATAATTTTCACTGATCAACTGCCACGCAATGAGAACGGGAAGATTGTGAGGAAATTTAAATCATGATTATCTTAAAAAATAGATTGAAAATTATTGGTGTATAATGTTTTTAATCAGGAAAGAGCAACGTGCTTTGTAAATAGTTTTATTTATTTTTTGAATTTTTTTGAGATTCTGGTAAAACTTTATACATTTGCAGCCGCTAAAGCGTTCTGAAAAAGACTTCAAAAATATTAAAGATATATTGCGGGATGGAGCAGTTGGTAGCTCGTTGGGCTCATAACCCAAAGGTCGTCGGTTCAAGTCCGGCTCCCGCTACAAAGAAAGAGAATTGGAAAACCAGTTCTCTTTTTTCATTTTACCCCTTCTGTTAAAAAGTGATAATAATGTATTTTCAACGATGCTTTTAGCTAATTCTTTCTAATTTTGTTAGCTCCAAAAATAACCGATGGACAAGAAAAAAGAAAAAAAGAGACTATTTCAGAATCTTAAAAGCCGTTACAGGTTAATTATTTACAACGATTCGACTTACCAGACGGTATGGAGTTTAAAACTTTCGAGACTCCGCGTATTAACTGTTGGAGGGATGCTTTCTTTTTTTCTGGTGATCATTACAACAGTAATTATTGCATACACGCCTCTGCGCGAATATATTCCCGGCTACCCAAGCCAGGAAGAGCGGAA
Source organism: Prolixibacteraceae bacterium (assembly GCA_003506435.1). Classification (GTDB taxonomy): domain Bacteria; phylum Bacteroidota; class Bacteroidia; order Bacteroidales; family Prolixibacteraceae; genus GWE2-42-39. Next base: position 224,246 of record DOAQ01000025.1, on the reverse strand, counting down.
AATGATCATTAACAGTTCAATTCTGGTCGATTCGCTTGAAAACCAATTGGCAATACGGGATAGCTATTTTCAGAAAATAAAAGCAGTTATCAAAGGTGAAATTCCGGATACCGATAGAGACCGGATGGATTCGAGTATGGTGGGATCGAAAGTGAAATTCAACTCGTATAACCACGATTCGGTATTCAGGCAAAAACTGATGGAAGAACAGTTGAACCTGTCGCTTCAGCAAAAAGGAAAACCGGGACGCAATATTTCACAGATCCATTTCTTTCCTCCGATAAAGGGTATTGTTAATCAGCCTTTTGATACATCTGAAGGTCATTATGCCGTTGATATTATCGCACAACCCAACTCGCGGGTTTCTTCTGTATTGGACGGAACTGTAATTTTTGCCGATTACACGATTAATACCGGGTATGTGATCTATGTTCAGCATGAAAAAAACATCATTTCAATTTATAAACACAATTCCGAATTGCTGAAAACAACCGGCGACCAAGTAAAAGCAGGCGAAGCTATTGCCATTATGGGTAACAGCGGCGAGCTTTCGACCGGGCCGCACCTGCATTTCGAACTTTGGTATAACGGGGTAGCGGTAAATCCTGAACAGTATATAGAATTTTAAGTATTCGGAATGAAGAAACGAATAGCAATCCTCGGATCGACAGGGTCAATTGGCACCCAAGCGCTGGAAGTGGTTGATCAGTATCCCGATCGTTTTGAGGTGGAAGTGCTTACAGCCAATAACAGTATCGAACTATTAATTCAGCAGGCAAAAAAATACCAGCCCAACGTGGTGGTAATTGCCAATGAATGCCGTTACGAAATTTTGAAGGAAGCCTTGAAAAATGAACCGATCAAGGTGTTTGCAGGGTCAAAAGCCATTGCCGATGTGGTGCAGATGGACACCGTTGACATTGTACTTACCGCGATGGTCGGCTATTCGGGATTGATGCCAACTTTCAATGCTGCAAAAGCCGGAAAACAAATTGCACTGGCCAACAAGGAAACAATGGTGGTAGCCGGAGAAATCATCAACCAGGTTGCCATCGAAAACAATGCAAGCATTTTACCGGTCGATTCGGAACATTCGGCAATATTTCAATGTCTGAGCGGCGAATTCAATAATGAAATCGAGAAGATTTACCTCACGGCATCAGGAGGTCCTTTTCGCGGCTATTCAATGGAACAACTTCAGAAAGTTACCAAAGACGATGCCCTGAAACACCCGAACTGGAGCATGGGCACTAAACTCACTATCGACTCGGCCAGCATGATGAACAAAGGATTCGAGATAATTGAAGCCAAATGGCTATTTGGACTGAAGCTAGAGCAGATCGATGTAATTATCCATCCGCAAAGTATTGTCCATTCGCTGGTTCAGTTCCGCGACGGATCAATAAAAGCACAAATGGGGCTTCCCGACATGAAGCTTCCTATTTTGTATGCACTGAGCTACCCGCAACGCCTGCCCAGTAATTTCGAACGGTTCAATTTCCTCGATCATCCAAAGCTCACTTTCGAACAGCCCGACCCGAAAAACTTTCGTAACCTGGCCCTTGCCTACGAAGCGCTTCGCCGGGCAGGAAACATGCCTTGTATTTTAAATGCAGCCAACGAAATAGTGGTTCAGGCTTTTCTGAAAGACCAGTTGCGCTTTGTTGAAATGCCCGATATTATTGAGGAAAGTATGCAAAAAACAACTTTTATCAAAAATCCCGATTTGAATGACTATATTCAAACCGACAAAGAGGTTCGTTTGTTGACTTACTCGATCATCAAAGAAAAATTAAAAATTAAGACAGCATAGGAGAGAAATAAATGGAGTCAGTAGTAATTAAAGCGGCGCAATTAATCTTAAGTTTATCCCTGCTCGTTATTTTGCACGAGTTTGGGCATTTTATGTTCGCACGCTTGTTTAAAACCCGGGTTGAAAAGTTTTACCTGTTTTTCGATCCCTGGTTTTCGCTTTTTAAAACAAAAAAAGGAGATACCGAATACGGAATCGGGTGGCTTCCACTGGGCGGTTATGTGAAAATATCGGGAATGATCGACGAGTCGATGGACAGGGAAGCCATGAAGTTGCCACCGCAGGATTACGAATTCCGTGCGAAAAAAACATGGCAACGCCTGTTGATCATGATTGGCGGGGTAACCATGAATTTTATTTTTGCCCTGGTAATTTATATAGGAGTGCTTTACGTTTGGGGCGAAAGTTACCTGCCTACCGAAAATGCCAAATACGGTATTATGGTTGATGAAACAGGTGAACAGATCGGTCTGCAAACCGGCGATAAAATTATTTCGGTCGACCACAAAAAGGTAGAAAACTTTTATAAAGTGATTCCAACCGTATTGCTCGACAATGCGAAAACTATTCAGGTAGAGCGCGACGGACAGCAAATTGATGTGGAGATTTCAGACGAAGATGTCACACTGCTTGTGAAGGCAAAAAGTGTAATAGATCCCCGCTACTTGTTCGAATTCAAGGCAGCAAGATTTGGTAAAGAATCGGTTGCAGAACAAGCCGGAATGCAGAAAGGCGACCAGATTATCACGATCGATTCACAGGAATTTATTTATTACGACCAGTTTCAACAGTACCTGAGAAACCACAAAAACGAAAGTATCCTGGTTCAGGTTTTGCGCGATAACGACACACTGAATATTCCGGTTAAACTTAACGAAACCGGGTTGCTTGGAATTCATCCTGAAGCACCTATCCGCAGTGATTTCGAGTTACGAACCATCGAATACGGTTTTTTTGAATCGATACCGGCCGGTATTAAAAAGGGATTTACCACTATTCAGGATTATCTGAAACAGTTTAAACTCATTTTCTCGCCCAAAACCAAAGCCTACGAATCGTTGGGTGGTTTTATCGCTATTGGCAATATTTTCCCCGGGGCATGGAACTGGTACGCATTCTGGACCATGACGGCCTTCCTGTCAATCATTCTGGCCGTAATGAACCTGTTGCCTATTCCCGCACTGGACGGCGGGCACGTGATGTTCCTTGTGTTTGAAATGGTAACCGGCAAAAAACCCGGCGAGAAATTTCTGGAATACGCACAAATTACCGGAATGATTATTTTACTGGCTCTGGTGCTCTACGCAAACGGGAACGATATATTTAAACTTATTACGGGCAAATAGAAAGTCCAAAAAAATATTACTTTTGCAGAAACCTTTTAACACATTGAGCTATGAACTTATTTATTATCGCAGGCATGATCGGTCCTTGGCAAGTAGTTCTTATCGTTGCCATTGCACTATTGCTTTTTGGTGGCAAAAAAATTCCTGAACTGATGAAAGGAGTGGGACAAGGAATGAAAGAATTCAAAAAATCGCTTGCCCCGGATGAGGACCAAGACAAGAAAGAGCCGGAAAAAGAAAAGATTGAAAAGTAAATAAATCTTCCAAAAATATCCCGTTTGAAAGCGGGATATTTTTTTTGCCAGTCCTGTTAAATCAGGAACTCCAGAAAGTTCTCTTTCGAAATAACCGTAAATTCCGATTCAGGATAGGTTTCCACCCAAGCTTTAGGCACTTTAATTTTTCGTGGTATTTGAACTCGTAGCCAAAAAGTTTTCCTTCACGCTCTTCCACCAGATCAATTTCCTGCCGGTCGTATGTGCGCCAAAAATAGTTATTGGCAAATATGCGCTTGTATTCTTTGGTTTTCAGCCTTTCCATAAACATGAAATTTTCCCGTAAATACCGAATACTGCATTCAACTTTCACAATTGTTGTGAAGTAATCAGTTCACGAAGTTCCTTAAATTTGGCAAGTTTATGTTCCAAATTAATAAAAATTTAGAGAGTTTGAATTATCCTGATTGAGATACTCTACTCTGTCACCACCTTCTTCTTCCCTCTCTCAAGCCAGTAATACACGATTGGCAAAACCAACAAAGTGAGGAATGTTGATGTAATCAGTCCGCCAATAACAACCGTTGCCAATGGCCGTTGTACTTCGGAGCCGGGACCTGTATTGAAAGCCATCGGGATAAAACCGAGGCTGGCCACCAGCGCCGTCATCAACACGGGTCGTAATCGGTCGGCCGAACCGTTGATGACCAATCTTTTCAGGCTGCCCTTTTCTTTGCGTATTTCATTCAGATGATCAATCAGCACAATACCATTGAGTACTGCGACCCCAAAAAGGGCCACAAATCCGATGCTGGCCGAGATAGATAGATACATACCGCGCATCCACAACAGGAATACCCCGCCCGACAAGGCAAACGGCAGGTTCAGAAGAATCATCATCGCATAACGCATGCTTCCGAAATTCAGGTAAAGCAAGCCGATAATAATAAATAAAGACAGAGGCACGACCAATAGCAAATGCTTCATTGCCCGTTGCTGGTTTTCAAAAGTTCCGCCGTATTCGAGAAAATAGCCGGTCGGTACTTCTGCTTTTTCGCGAATGGCTGTCTGTAAATTTTCGACATACGTACCGATGTCAATTTTTTCAATGTTGATGCCCACGATCATCCGTCGCCAGCCATTTTCACGCTGAATTTCACGCGGGCCTTCCTGTGCCACGATTTTACTCAGCCGTTTCAGCGGAATAAATTGTCCATTGGGCAGATGCACCGGTATTTCCTGAATATCTTCCAGCCGCGAACGTATTTCTTCGGGATAGCGTACCTGAATATCAAAACGGCGCTGTCCTTCGTACAATTGCCCGGCAACCTGTCCGCCGATGCCCGCTTCAATTACGGTTTGCACATCGTCTACATTTAGTCCAAAAGAAGCCACAGCTTCCCTGTCAATTTCAATGGTCAAATACGGTTGCCCGATGGATTGTTCCACAAAAAAGTTAGCAGTACCATCGAGAGATGGGAGCAATTTTGAGATTGATTCGCCAATGCGGTTCAGTTCATCTAAATCTTCACCGTAAATTTTCACGGCAAGATCCGATTTCACGCCGCTGGTCAGCTCATCAACCCGCATGGCAATGGGTTGTGTAAAATTGTATGCCAGTCCCGGTTCCGTTTGTAAATACGGTTCAATAGCAGTGATAATATCTTCTTTGGTCATTCCTTTTCGCCATTCATCGGGATTTTTCAGAACCACCCAAACATCGGTCTGGTGAACGCCCATCCAGTCGTTGGCAAGGTCGGAACGCCCGGTTTTCGGAACAACTGTCTTTATTTCAGGAATATTTTGCATGAGCTTTCCGGCCAGCCAGTTGGCATTTCCGATCGATTCGTCAAGTGTTACCGAAGGCATGCGCACCTGTTCAATCAGGATAGAACCTTCATCCAATTCCGGCAAAAACTCGCTTCCCAGCCGAAACATGACCAACATCGAAATAATGAACACCGCCAGTGTAGTTGAGAAAACCAATACTTTCCGGTTCATGTATTTTTTCAATCCGGCTATATAGCGTGGTTTCATCCATTCGATCACGTAATTGCGGCGAACCCGGATTCCTTTTCTGAAAATCAGCGAAGAAATGGCCGGAACAAATACCAGTGCAAGGATGAGCGAGCCCAGGACTGCCGCAGCAACTGTTATTGCCATCGGTCGGAAAAGGATGCCTTCCATCCCGCTGAAAGTCATAATCGGCACATACACCATCAGGATGATCATCACCCCGAAGAAAATAGGCCGCACTACCTGTTTGGCTGCTGAAATAATTGCATCGTCCGACTTCTCCTTTTCTTGACCACTCAACCGATGAATAATGTTTTCGACCATCACCACCGAGCCGTCGACCACCATTCCGAAGTCAATAGCTCCCAAACTCATCAGATTGGCCGCCAGACCAAATTCGCGCATGCCGATAAAGGCAAACAACATGGAAAACGGGATGACCATGGCAACAATTATTGCCCCGGTAAATTCGCCTAAAAGCAGCAAAAGCACCACAATTACCAGCATACCGCCTTCGAGCAAATTGGTTGTAATAGTGCCTGTGGTGCGGCTAATCAAGTCCGACTGGTCGTAAAATTTTTCAATACTGACACCTTTGGGCAGGTTCTGGTTTATATTCTCAATTTTTGTTTCTATTTCTGAAATTACCTCCCGTCCGTTACCTCCGCGAAGCATCATCACAATGCCAGTCACCACTTCGCCTTTTCCATCGCGGGTAACACCGCCTTGCCGAACCTGTGTGCCAATGGTCACTTTTGCAATGTCTTTAATGAAAACAGGTTTATTATTGAAGTTGGCGACTACAATATTTCGAATGTCATCTACCTTATTGATTTGCCCGAAGCCACGAACAATGTACTGTTCACGGTTGTGTTCCAGAAAATTGCCTCCCGAAACCGAGTTGTTGTCGTTGATTGCCATGATCACCTCGCCGATGCCAATCCCGTACATCCTCAGTTTCCCGGGCTGAACAATCACCTCATATTGTTTCACAAAACCTCCGAACGAATTGATTTCGGTAACCCCCTTTACAATTTTTAACTGAGGGACAATCAGCCAATCCTGTATTTCACGCAGTTCGGTCAGCGAATAGTTTTCACCCTTCACTACATACTGGTAAATTTCGCCCAGCGCGGTGGAAATCGGCCCCAGTTGCGGCACCGAAACATCGGGCGGTAGGTCGCCTGCTATCGACTGGGTGCGCTGACTCACCATCTGACGTGCAAAATAAATGTCGGTACCCTCTTCAAATTCAACCGTCACAGCCGATAAGCCAAACTGCGAAATGGAACGTACTTCCTTCACATCGGGCAGGCCGTTCATGGCTGTTTCAATCGGGTAACTTACCAGTTTCTCGACATCGGGCGGAGAATAACGTCCCGCTTTGGTGATCACTAAAACCTGAACAGGTGTCACATCGGGCAGGGAATTGATAGGTATCCGCAGCAATGAGAATACACCTGCCGCAGCCATCAACACAACCAACGACAAGGCTACATACTTTTGACGGACACTGAATGTAATTATTTGGTTGAGCATGATTTTTGTTTTTTCGGAAGATTATTCTTCAGCAATTTGTTCATACCTCGACAAAGCTTTCAGCGAAAATACCTGCGTGACAGCAACCTGTTCCCCAACCTGCAACTCACTTTGCAAAACGACATAATTATCGCGGATTTCGCGCAATGAGATTTCTCTTTTTTCGAATTGCCGGTCACCTTTTTTGACGAATACAATTGGTTGGTTGCCTTCGTATGTCAATGCGGAAACCGGAACAGAAAGCACATTTTCGAGTTTGCCGGTCATAATTTCCAGACGGACCGTTTCTCCGGGCTGTGGCCAGTTATTTTCAGTATCGATAATAATGTTGGCCACCATCGACCGGTTGGTTTCATCCAGCGCCGGATTGATGGTCTCCACCTGTCCCCTGATTTTCGTTGCATTTTCGTTGCGCCGGGTTACCAGAACCGTGTCGCCTTCCGACACAAAAACGCCGTCGTCGGGCGAAAGATACGCCTTCACTTGTACCCTGCTAAGATTGATCACTCTTCCGAGTTTTTCCAGTGCATTGACTGACTGCCCCAGTTCAACTTCCTGCTGATCGAAAATGCCGTCGATAGTTGAATAAATCCTCAACGTCGGGTTAATTTGTTCTGCACTTTTAAAATCCTCAATTTCCCGGTTGCTCACTCCAATAGCTTTCAGCTTGGCAATGGACGCAATCGCCAAAGCTGTTGCCCGCTGAAAATCGGAATTGGCGCGCTCCAGTTCGCTTTTCGAACTGATGGTTTCCTGTACCAATTGCTCCAACCGGTCGAGGCGCGACTTCTGATATTTTTCTTCGGCATAGGCCTGCATGAATTCGGCCACCAGGTTACCAAAAACTAAACTTTCAATCCGGAAAAGCTCTTGCCCTTTTCTCACCCGGTTGCCTTCCCTGACATTGATGGCGCTCACCCGGCCTTCAACCGGAGTACTGATCAGGCTCAGATTGCCCGGTGCCGGAAATACCACACCCGGAACCGAAAGTGTGTAATTTTCGATGGCGCCGCCCACTGCAACTGTTTCAATATGCAAAGTTTGTGCATCTTTCTCCGAAAGTTCGATAATTGCCTGTCGTGTTTCGGCGGTTACCGAAGGAGGCGCTTCAACTACTTCCTTTGTTTCCTTTTTTTGTTCGCTGCTGCAAGCGAAAAGAAGCCATCCTGCCAATGCAGAAAAAAATAAAATCCGGTTTTTTTTGAATGTTGTTATCATCGTTTTGCTTTTATTTCTAATAAACAAGTTCCTGATCGAGGAATTTTTCAAGGGCAACAAGCTGAAGGTAATAATCACGTAAGGCCGTCAGGTATTGCTTCTGACTACTTAGGTAGATTTGTTGCGAGTTAATCAGATTGAGCAGGTCGATTTCGCCCAACCGGTAGGCTTTTAAGCTAAGTTCATGCAGATTTTCAGCTTTTTTACGGATGGTCTGCCTGTACCGTTCAATGGTCGATTTACTGGTTTTGTAACTGTGCCAGGCATGTTCAATCTGCATTTTCATGTCCAGTTCAATTCCTTTTTGCTTCCATTCAATTTCCACCTCGCGTGCTTTGGCCATTTCAATTTTCCCTTTTTGTTCGAAAGGCAGCCATATCGGAATACTCAATCCCAATTCAAAGCCGTTGTAATTAAACCCATCGCCGTAATTCTGTTTATACAAATTAAACCGAAGATCGGGCAGGATATTACTGCGGGCTTCTTTCACCCGATTTTGTTCAGCCTCGTATTCCCGCAACGCAGACAGATAAAGTGGTTGTTCTTCCAACTGTGCCAATGCCTGTATTTGCTGAATATCGATATCAGTGGTTCGCAACGAATCCATAAACTGGATGCTGTATTTTTGTTCGTCAGTCGGCAAGCCCATTGCATTAAACAAGCTGTAACGCGCCATGTGAAGAACTTGCTCTGCATCGTCCAGTTGGTTTTGTGCCTCGGCATGTTGTAATTCGGCTTTGGTCAAATCCATGCCATTGCCCATGCCGGTTTCAAAGCGGGAATAGGTTGCAGTATAAAGTTCTTCGGCCAGCCGATGCTGATTTTCTGAAAGTTTCTGATAATACAAAGCATATAAAACTTCTACATAATGCCGTTTCACCGTGCATTTCACTTCGTTTTCATACGCTTTGATCCGGTATTCCAACGCCTGTTTTTCTTTTTCGTTGGCTTTCAGGCGATACATTGTAGTCAGCGGGAAGTCTATAGTTTGCGAAACACTCAGTCTCCTTTCCTCAAAAGGTTTTGTTTCAGCGCTGTTCATTCCTTCCTCAAAATAACTGATTTCGGGAGCTTCAATACCCGTGAGAGTGCGCCATTCGTTTTCCTTTTGCTGAAGAACAGCCCGCATTTGGTTAATTTCGGGGTTCTTTTCAATGGCATGCGAAACAGCCTGTTGAATCGTCAGTAAATCCTGTTGTGCAAAAACTTCAGTGAAAAAGAATAAAAGAAATAGTACAGAAATGAATTTCATCCGGTTCATCGAATTGGTTTTTGTATAAAGTTACGGTATATACCACAAACTAACCAACTATTTGTTTATCAAAAATATCGAAGATCAATAGGATTTTTCAATATAAAAAAGAGGGACCGGTAAAAACCGACCCCTCTGGGAAATTCGAATGGTAAAATTTAATAATCACCTCGAAAGTCTTGTTCATATACATCAATCCGTTTCCGCCAGCTCCCATCGTTGTAACTTCTGAATTTGCCGGATTTTAGTCCATCTTCGTCCGGTTCAATCCATACGGAAGAATACTTTGAATGAATTAGTTTTGAACCGTAGGGTTCTACCAGAGAAACTGATCCTGTTGTAGTTATATCGTCCACGTAATCGTCGTAATATTCTATATCCTGATTATCGTAATAAACCTTGAGGGCAAATTCGCAGTGGTTTTCGATTAAAATGCGGTAATTCATGTCTTCGTCCTGATAGCAATGCGGAAGGACGAACAAAAGTGCGATCAGGAATATAAATCTGCCTGCACCTTTCATTTTTTGTTTTGTAGAAGTTTTCATAGCATCCGGTTTTACTGAATGAATTTGATAACAGCTTCAGTTTTTGTTACGCAATATTTGTACCAAAAGTTTTAGCATAAAAAAAACCTGTCTGTAGAAATACAGACAAGTTTATTATCAATTGGTTGCAAAAGTTCGTATTTTATTCGTAGGAGCTACCGGTTTCTTATTTCAAATTGGTAATCTGTTCTTCCAAAACTTTGATTTTGGCTTCGGCGTCGGCCTGTTTGGCGCGTTCGGTAGCAACCACATTGGCCGGGGCGCTGCTTACAAAGCGTTCGTTGCTTAGTTTTTTCAATACTGAGGACAGGAAGCCTTTCGCATAATCCAGTTCCGACTGAAGTTTTTTCAGTTCTTCTTCAATATCTACTTTCTCACCAAGCGGCACAAAGAAAGTAGTTGATTTTACCAGGAATGAAGCAGCACCTTTCACTTCTTCGTTCACCATATTTAATGCCGACAAGTTGCCCATTTTCACCAGCACACTGTTGAATTCGGGAGCAAAACCTTTGTCGCCCTGAATAATGGACAACTCAAGTTGATCTTTATTTGGAATATTATTTTTAGTCCGGATAGTGCGTAATCCTGCAATGGCTTCTTTTACATCTTCAAACCGGGCAATCATGGTTTCGTCGTAACCGGTTGATTTTGGCCAGGCGCTGATCATGATGCTTTCGCCATCTTTGCGCTCTTTCAGCAATTGCCATATTTCCTCGCTTACAAACGGCATAAACGGATGCAGGAACCGTAACACTTCATCAAAAATGTCAATCAATTCCTGATAGGTTTTGCCGTCGATGGGTTGTTGGTAGGCAGGTTTTACCATTTCGAGCAACCAGCCCGAAAACTCGTCGCGTACCGTGGTGTAAACGCTCATCAAAGCGTCCGAGATGCGGAACTTGTCGAAATGATCGTCGGTTTGCTCAACAATCTGGCTGAATTTTTCGTGGAACCAGTTGATGGCTAATTTTGAATGTTCAGGTTGGGGAATTTTGTGATCTACTTCCCAGCCGTTCACCAACCGAAACGAGTTCCATATTTTGGTAACAAAACCGGCACCCTGTTGCGGCAGGCTCTCGTCGAACAGCAAATCGCCGCCGGCAGGTGAGCAAAGCAACATGCCTACGCGGACACCATCGGCGCCATAGGTGGCAATCAGGTCGAGCGGATCGGGCGAGTTACCCAACGATTTCGACATTTTACGGCGGAGTTTGTCGCGCACCATTCCGGTGAAATAAACGTTTTTGAATGGGTACTTCTGGCGGTATTCGTACCCGGTAATGATCATGCGGGCTACCCAGAAGAAAATAATATCGGGAGCGGTAACCAAATCGTTCGTTGGATAATAATATTGAATTTCTTTGTTTTCCGGATCGCGGATTCCGTCGAAAACAGAGATTGGCCACAACCAACTGGAAAACCAGGTGTCGAGCACATCTTCGTCCTGGGAAAGCGAAAAAGAGCCTCCCCCGTCCCCTCCCAAGGAGGGGTGTTTGACAAGCACAAGTTCCCTTGCTTTCTCTTCACTCTCAGCGACTACAAAGCCCCAAGTCCCCCCTTCGGGGGGATTTAGGGGGGCCGATGTTTTAATATACCACACCGGAATGCGGTGACCCCACCATAACTGGCGGCTAATGCACCAGTCCTTGATGTTTTCCATCCAGTGGCGGTAGGTATTTTTAAATTTCGGCGGATAAAACATGATAGTATCGTCCATCACGTTTGCCAATGCCGGTTTTACCAATTCTTCCATTTTCAGGAACCACTGAGCCGACAATTTTGGTTCGATTGGCACATGGGTACGTTCCGAGAAACCTACTTTATTGGTGTAATCTTCCACTTTGGCAACATTGCCCGCTTTTTCAAGATCAACCATAATTTTTTCGCGCACCACCATGCGGTCTTCCCCGATAAACAATTCCGCCTTTTCGCTCATCGTACCATCGTCGTTAAAAATATCGATGCTCGGAAGGTTGAATCGCAGCCCGATTTCGTAGTCATTTACATCGTGGGCTGGCGTAATTTTCAGGCAGCCGGTGCCGAATTCCATATCCACATATTCATCTTCGATGATCGGGATGGAACGGTTGATCAGCGGAACCAGCACCCGTTTGCCTTTCAGGTGAGTAAAACGCGGATCGTTTGGATTCACGCAAACGGCGGTATCGCCCAAGATGGTTTCAGGGCGGGTCGTTGCGATGGTCACGAAAGAAGCCCCTTCCCGACCTTCCCCCAAGGGGAAGGAGTTGGAACCTTCCGGCATTTTCTCTCCCCCTTGGAGGGAGTTAGAGGGGGCCTCTTCTATTTTATATTTCAGGTAATATAGTTTCGACTGCACTTCTTTGTAAATCACTTCTTCGTCGGACAAAGCTGTTTTTGCTGCCGGGTCCCAGTTGACCATACGTACTCCGCGGTAAATCAATCCTTTGTTGTACAAGTCGACAAACACATTAATAACTGATTCACTGCGTGGTTCGTCCATTGTGAAAGCAGTACGATCCCAGTCGCACGAAGCGCCGAGTTTTTTCAACTGTTCGAGAATGATGCCGCCGTGTTTGTGGGTCCATTCCCATGCGTGTTCCAGAAATTCATCGCGGCTCAGGTCGAATTTCGAAATGCCCTGATCTTTCAGTTTTCCAACTACTTTGGCTTCGGTGGCAATTGAAGCATGGTCGGTTCCCGGAACCCAGCAAGCGTTCTTGCCCAACATTCTTGCTCTGCGGGTCAGAATATCCTGAATGGTATTGTTGAGCATGTGCCCCATGTGCAACACACCGGTGACGTTAGGCGGCGGAATCACTATCGTGTAAGGTTCACGTTCGTCGGGTTCCGAATGAAAAAAACCTTTTTCCATCCAGTAACGATACCATTTATCTTCTGTTTCAGCAGGATTGTACTTTGCGGGAATCTCCATTTCTATCTGATTGATTAGTTGAAAGCTATTTATTTTAAGCCTGCAAAAATAGAAAAAAGTTTGCGGAAAATAGAAGGAATTCAGATTGTGGTTTGTCCTTGCTTGTTTTTGTTGCATTGGTATCAAGTGCAACGATTTTTCGTTAACCACTCATCTATCGGATGGGAGTATGTGCATAAGCCCAAAACTATTACTCGACACGAACTTACCAGCGAGAAAGGTGCATACAAGTTGGGATGAGAAGGCCATTTCCGATAACTGCAGGTTGCGTAGTGCTTCTTGTTCTACTTTACGACGAATATTATGTCAGTCAATGCGGTAAATGGATGAGGCTTGCCCTTAAATTCAAATGTTACTTTTAAATCGTCAGTCTTCTTATTTTGAAAGTTATCTAAATACGAAAGAATTGTTGGTCTTAAAAGGTCAAGATTTCTCTTCAATTTCCAAGAATTATTGAAGTCGTCAGTATCCACAAGTACCAAAAACAAACGATTTTCAGAACCGAAACGCATTTCGCCTTGATTTTCATAAAGCCATGTTGCTAAAATTTTAGGGTTGTTTTGCACTTCTTTTAAAATTTCAAGCTTCTCGCTTTTCAAGGTTGTCAAAACATCTAAGCAAAACTCATCATTTTTGTCTTTCATTTTTTCAATAATCTCATAGAAAATGTCAGATGGTTTCGCAGTTTTGTCGAAACTTATTTGTGCTTCGTCTGCTTTCTTTTTCAAAAAAGTTAGTTCTACTGAAAACCCTTTTTCTTTTCGCTTGTCTTTAATATATTCTGCAGGCAGATAAGTTACTTTCAAATCAAATGGCACATCATTAATGAAAAAGTCGACACTTTTTATTTGTCCAACAGTAGGTAAAACTTTGGGATGTGATTTAAAAATATGCTCAATTACAATGCTGCTCCAATGGTTGTACCAGCTATTTAAAACATAACCTTGAACAGCAATATTAATTTCTGTTTCAAATTTAGAGATAAGAGTATCGAACGATTTATGAACCTTTACATAGCGGCTTACCAGATATTTATCTAAAGAGTTTTGATAATCTCCACCCCACTCAAAATTTTTGAGCTTGTATAATTCAGAAACTAATTGCGTTGTATCAAGAGTTTGTACCTGTTTTTGATTTTCTGTTTTTATGAATTCGTTCAAAAGTTTGTTGGATTTTGAAATATCTTTACAAAACAAATCGAATAATTCAATAAACTGCTTTGCCAATGCTGTTTCATATAGAGTAATTTCGTTGACTTTAATAAATTCGGAAATAAGTTCCTTTCGAATGATAGATTTAGTTTTCAGCCATAAAAGTCCGGTTTTATCATTGCTAAACTCTTCCAGTTTTTCGCTTTCGTATAATTTCTTCCAATAATTAAAATCTTTCATCTATCAATTGTTCTTTATGGTTAGTTGAAACAAAATGTTTCTTTTTAGGATTGCATACAAATAAAATTTCTTGACTCCCCGCTACACTACCTTTCCCTCCTCTTCCATTCTGATAGGTTTTGACTTCCACTTTAACATCTCTATATTTTGAAATCAGTTTCTCAAATTCTTCAATTCCCGGATAGCTACGATTATTGTAACTAATTAACCAATGAGGAATTTCTTCTGACAATCCAAACAATTTCTCAAAAGAAGCAATAACATCTCTCTTTTTATCAAAACCACTAACGCGTTGTGGTTCATATCGCTTAATTCCGTTTACAAATTCTTTATCCTTCCAATATTCTGTGTATGTTTCTAATAAATGATAAAAACCTTGATAATCTGCATGGCTATCGCAATACGGTGGATCGAAATATGCTAAATCTATATTTTTAATATTAGGCAATAACTCTAAAATGTTTTGGTTATAACTTTGATTTTCACGTTTGTTATCAAAAATTGCATTGTTATATTTAGGTAATATTTCTTCAAATATTTCTTTAATAGGTCTTACTAAACTCCGGTTGCGTTTTATTCTTTCTGGATTACTTGCATAAACCAAAGCTTGTGTATGTCCAAAATGTCCCATCGTTATTTTTCTTGTCATGCTTCGATTAATTACTGTAAAAGCAAGAGCCTGTTTATATAAATTGTCTAGTAATGGAATATTTGCCCTGAAATTATCTAAAAACGTTGCTTCGCTCTTTTCAAAAAACACTTCTGTAAAAGTATTTTCTATCAGGTCAAAAGCATCTTTGCTTTTTGAAGGTTGAAAGAGTAATTGTAAATCGTCTTTTGTGAGTTTTATCTTTTTGTTTTCAATAAGCGATAACCCAATTTGATTGTTGAAATTTAGAAAATCATTTGTAATAGTTTTAAATCCTAACTGTTTAAAAAGATATGAGACAGATTGAGAACCTGCAAAAGCGTCAATTGCAGTCGATACATTTTTGGGTATAAATTGATTTATCCAAGGAAGAAGAGTATGTTTTGCTCCCAAATATTGTGGTTCGGGGAATTGATAGTTAAAATATTGATATTCTTCGAAAAGCATTTTTCTAATTCTCTATGTTTAATACGACAAAGTTAAACTATTTTTTAAGTCTTTAACTCAACTCAATTTTGCACTAATTATCGTGGATGGATTTTAGCATTATGTCCAACTCGATAAATATCGCTGCATCTTTCATTCGATCTTTCAAAACCTCAGCACATTGCCGCTTTTTAACTGAACAAATTGCCATTCGTTGTAAAAGGCAGCCAGTGCGGGCAACATGGTGCAGTGGGACGGGATTACCTGCTGAACATTCAGTTTTTTCAGATACCCGATGGTTTGCCGGGTGAGTTCATCGTCGCGTTTAAGGTGAAAACCGCCAATTACCGCCTGTACTTTTTGTACACCCGTGACTTGTATGGCATGATCAACCGTATTGCAAATACCGGCATGGGCACAGCCCGAAACCACGATCAGCCCATCATTGCCAACGATTGCCAATCCCGAATCGTCCAGTGTGAAATCGTCGGAACCGTCTTCAAATTTAAAAGCGGTTTCTTTTGCTTCAAAATTATTCCGGCGGGGTACTTCGCCTAAAAACCAGATTTGTTGCAAAAGTTGTACCGGTTCGCGGCTCATTTGAACATCAAACAATTTTTCTGTCTCAGTAAAGCTAAGCCGGAATCCCAAGGGTATACCATCCACTTTCCGGTAGCGGTTTGTAAAAACATCCGGATGACAAATCAGCTTTTTGTTTTTCAGAAACGATAATCCTCCGGAATGGTCGTTGTGCCCGTGACTTAAAACCACTGTCTCAACCAAATCAAGGTTAATGTTGAGTTGTTGGGCATTCTGAATGAACAGGTCGGATGCACCTGTATCGAACAAAACCGGTTTGTCGGCTTCAACCAGATACGAAAGGCCATGCTCGGCGCGACATTTATTTCCGGCGGTATTTTCAACCAGAACGGTAAGTTTTATCATTTTTTAGTATAAACAGGGATTTCGATATAAAAGGTTGTTCCAAGATCGATTGATGTTTCGTACCAAATGCGCCCCTGCAGGTTATCGACTACTTTTTTCACGATGGATAGGCCCAGTCCCATGCCGCTGGTTTTGGTAGTGAAATTCGGTTCGAACATGCGGTCGCGCAAATCGTCACGGATGCCGGTACCATTATCAGCTACCGAAATAATTGCTTTATCCGTTTCTTTCTTCAGTGTAATGGTTATTTCCCCTGCGCGGTCTTCAGGAATAGCCTGAATTGCGTTCTTCATGAGGTTTACAAAGGCACTCGAAATCTGTTCCCGGTCGGCATAAATCAATAATTTGTCAATCCCGTTTAGTTGCAGCGAAATTTTATTCCCCGGGTTTGCCTCAAATAGTTCTACTACAGTTTTCAATTTATCAACCAAGTCGATCATTTCATTCTTTGCCTGCGGTATTTTCGCAAAATTCGAGAATTCGGTGGCAATATCCGACAGGGTATCAATCTGTTCAATAAGAGTTTGCGTAACTTTTTCAAACTGGGCATCGCTGATTTCCATGCCTTCCTTTTTCACCCGCTGAAGATACTGCACATGCAGTTTCATTGGGGTCAGCGGATTTTTAATTTCATGAGCGATTTGTTTGGCCATTTCGCGCCAGGCAAGTTCACGTTCCGTTTTTGCCAGCAATTCGGCGCTTTCGGCCAGCTCGTCCACCTTTTTATTGTATTCCTTTACCAACGCGCCAATTTCATCCTGCGCATTGTAATTGATCTGCTCGCTTTTTTTGCCCAGTTGAATGCCTTTCAGTTTGTTGCGGATGAGGCTCAGCGGTCGGGTGATCTGGTTGGATATCAGCACGGCAAAAATCACGCTGGTCAGGAATAGGATGACATACAAATTGATGAACGCAACAATAAAAGTCGAAATTTCCTGGTCGAGGCTGTCTTCACGGGTAAAATACGGAAGGTTCAGAAAACCCATATAATTGCCTTTGCTGTTCAGAATAGGCTCATAGGCAGACAGATAATAAAGGCTTCCAATATGTTCGGGCTGAAAATAATTGGCCACATAATTTTCCATCAGTTGATAATATGCTTCGGTATTCATCCGGGTGGCAATAATTCCTTTGTTGAACATTTCGGGTCGCGAAGTAGCCATCAGTTCGCCGTTGAAATTATAAATGTTGATATCAGTTGCAAAAATATTCGATAGTTTGTGCAACTCGCGAAGCAACCATGCATGCAGGTCGGGGGTTACTTCTTCGGAATCAGCCAGACGGGTCATAATTTCTTCGGAAATGGAACGCATTTTTTCCTGAAGCCCGGTCTGGTGCTTCTTATTGTAATCCTGAATATTATAAAATAACGTCCCTGCGGCTACAACAACCAAGGAAACAAGAACTACCGAAATAATTGCCGCCTGAATTTTAAATTTCAGGTCGTATGAAACGGGTTGTATGCGGTAGGCCGAATTCCCGATAAAAATAAAAAGCAGGGTGAACATCATGTAAAACACAAAAATATAGGGGAACGAAATCAGAAAATCGAGGATGCTGAGCGACCGGTTACTGACCACAATGAAATTGGTACTCCCCAGCCTGTATACCAGATGGTTGTATCCGTCCCACCGAAACAACTGAAATTCTTTTTGCAGGGTCGGAATTCCATACGACAGGAAGTACGAATTGTATAAATATTCGCCATTCCGGTTTACCAGCTCGTTGTTAAAATATTTGGCATACGAAAAATCCTTGTATTTGTTGGGTTTTATAAGCGACTGGTCCATCAGCAATTCAGGGAAGCCAATCCCTTCGGAAACAATTTTCGAGTTCAGTTCAATAAAAATCGAAATTCCCAGCGAGTCGGAAATAAGCGGGTAGTATAGTTTGCCAAGATAAGAAATCAAACCATTCCTGTTGTTCATGTGGTAAAAATTGCAATTGGGCAACTTGGTCCCCGATTTGGCAATCATTTCATCGAAAAACGGGAAACACGGTTCCATCGAATCGTCGGGTTGCACCCATACACTGTCGGCTCCGGTGCAAATGGTTGTCTGAATATCGAACTTCGAAAAATAACCGCCAAAATAATTCCGGATCAGGTACTCTTCCAGTTCATTGTACGAAGAATTAACCAGGCTGGGAATCACCGAGTCTGTATTCATCCGGTATTGAATATCGGTCAGGTAAACTTCGCCCACCGGGTCGTGCTCCGAACTCAGGTTTACAGCCATTAGCCTTTGAACCTGCATGTCGCGGATTGTCAATTCTTTGTATATAACAAATACCGAGAAAACAGAGAACAAAGACACGAACAAAACAATAAAAGAAAATGAAAAGCGGTGTGTTTGCCGTTGCTTCATAAGAAATAAAATCACACTGGTAAGCAGGAAAAGGGTGATCATAAAAAAGTGAACATTCCTGAAGACAGAAGACAGTACAATGGCAACTACAACCAATGGCGTAAAAATGGTCAGAAACCGTTTCCGACTGACAAAATGTTTACTGATCCGAACAACTTTTTGATTGATCAGAAAAGTGGAAAACAATAAAAACGCGATGGAAAAATATGCAGCAAGGCTGTGCAGATCAAAATCGCTGATCCGGCTAAGTTTTAACGAAATGTTGCTGTTCAGTATCATATTGCTGATCAGGTATCCCGCAAACAGGTACAGCAGGCCGGAAAATACAAACGAAAGAGCAAGGTATGACCCGCTTCTGCGGGCCGGAATAGAAAGATCTTTGGCAAAATTGATACTCCAGAAAAAGAAAAGTCCCGACAGCAGGAAAAAGTCGCCCAGCGATGGTATCCAGGCGGAGCTGGCATAATAATCGGGACCAAAAAAGCTGAACGATTTTAGCAGGGACGGAAACCCGAAGGTGACATGCAGCCAGTAACCCGAAAAAAGGGCACCCCCGAGGGCAAACATCTTCAGGATAAAAATCTCTTTATGGTCTTTGATCACCCGGCGGGAATAAAACAAAAGAAGTATAAACCCTGCAAAATACAGGAACGCCGGAAAATACAAATCCGACTTGTTGCACCTGATTTTCCCGAGAGGGCGGATATAAAAAACAACATCGTTGCTGTTGCTGGTTACGGCAATCGAATTACGGACTTCTTCAATGCTTACCTGGTAACTGTCAGGCAAATCGAAAGGCTCGGCAAAGCTGTTCTTCAGATACTGGTTTTCGAACGGGTACTTATTTTTAAGATGGATCAGACCAATGATCTGATGGTTTTTTATGGCCAAATGTTTGGCGAAAAATATCCCGTTAGGTAAAAAAAGTATCTTCTCGTTCCGGATTTGTTTGTATTGCAAAGGAGAAAATCCAAAATGGTTATCCGACCAGAAAATAATTTCGTCCTGTTTCAAAATTAAAAACCCCAGTCCTTCGTTTTCAAGCGTCGGGATGAGATACGCAAATTCAGAAATGTAACTTTTATCAATTTCTCCGGAATCAATCACTCCGGCAATCTGGTTCATGTACCGGTCAAGGTTTTTTTCCTGAAGCAGAAACGTACTTTGAAATTGGTTCACCAGCCGCGTTTCGGGCTGGTTTTGCATCACGTCGTGCTCCATGAAAATAGCGGCCGCAAAAACGACAATGGAAACAATCAGGAAGTAATACTTTTTTATGTTTTCCATACTGAAAGAGTTCAGTTGTTTATAGCTTCATTATTCATGATGGTACGGTTCGCCTTTGATGATCGTAAAAGCCCGGTACAATTGTTCCAGAAAAATCAGTCTCACCATTTGATGCGAGAAAGTCATTGCCGACAAGCTTATTTTTTGCATGGCTTTTTCATACACATTTGCCGAAAAACCGTATGGTCCGCCAATCACAAAAACCAGTTGTTTGGTGCCGGCCAGCATTTTCTTCTCCAAAAACCGTGCAAAATCTGCCGAGCTGTTTTGCTGCCCGTTTTCGTCCAGTAAAATCAGTTCGTCGCCACTGCCCAGTTGCCGGAGAATAAGTTCACCTTCCTTTTCTTTTTGCCGGACTTCGGTCAGGTTGCGGGTATCTTTCAAATCGGGGATAATCTTCATTTCAAAAGGAATGTAATGAGGTATTCTTTTGCTGAAAATTTCAATCCCGTTTTGCAGGTATTTTTCATCTGTTTTCCCGATTACCAGCAGCTTTATTTTCATTAATTTTCCGGTGTTAAATTTATTACCTTTACAAAGGTATTCGTTCCCTAAAATAATTTGCACGATATTTGCCATTTATTGGGTTGAAACTATTTTAAACGGAATACACAGATCATGAACAAACATTTGCATACGCTATTTATTTTTATTGCGGTTTTTTTTCTGACTTCATCAGTATTTGCACAAATTCCCGACGATTTGATTTTAAGCCTGAAATCGGGCAACGACAAAGCGCTGGCCGAATATTTTAACCAGAACATTGAGCTGGTGGTACCCGGGCACGACGATGTATTCAGTAAATCGCAGGCACAGCAACTGATTGCCAAGTTCTTTAAAGAATATCCTCCTGAAAATTTCTCATTGATACATCAACGCGACAGCGGAAACGAAGGAGCCGGTTATGCCATCGGCAGCCTGGAAACGTCAAAGGGAAATTTCCGCGTTGTTTTTTTGATGAAAACCAGTAACGGCAAAGCAATGATTCATCAGCTCCGGATTGAAAAGCAGGCCTGATGCGGCAAAAGATCGTACATAAAGCAATTCGTTTATGGGAAAAGATTTTGATAAAAGCCCGAAGAGTAACTTTTCCCGGTTTTGATGGTATTCCAATTTATAATGTGTGGATCTTTTTCTGGCGAAGCATTGTCGACGGGGCAATTACTACCCGCGCCTCGGCCATCGCTTTTAGCTTTTTCATGGCGCTTTTCCCTGCCATTATTTTTCTTTTTACCCTCATTCCCTACATACCAATCAAGAATTTTCATAATGAACTTTTCATTCTGATACACAATCTGGTACCTGGCAGTGTATTCGAAGCCATTGAAGACACGGTTCAGGACATTATTACCCGTCCCCGCGGTGATTTGCTGTCGATCGGTTTTTTCATGGCGCTTATTTTTTCGACCAACGGACTGGCCTCCATGATGAGCGCGTTCGATGCCTCGCTGCACAGTTTTGAACGCCGCACCTGGCTGGGACAACGGTTTATTGCCATTGTTTTGATGATCATTATTTCGCTTTTGCTCACCATAACCATTGGGCTGCTCACCGGCGGCCAGTACCTGATCAATATTGCCGTTAAAGAAGGCCTTCTGAAAGATGATTTTACCTACTTTTTATTGCTGTCCGGGAAATGGATCGTTATTGTTGCTTTGCTCTTTTTCGGCAATTCGTTCCTGTATTATTTGGCTCCTGCAAAAAAAACCAAATGGCGCTTTATTTCTGCCGGAAGCACCTTGGCCACCATTCTCAGTGTTCTCGCCATCTTCGGATTCACTTACTATATCAATAATTTCGGGCAGTACAACAAGTTGTATGGTTCCATTGGCACCCTGCTGGTGGTACTCTTTCTGCTATACATTCTCTCTGTTATTTTATTGATTGGCTTCGAGTTGAATGCCAGCATCAACGAGGCTCACCGGAAAGCCCGGGGGATATAAACAGGCAAAATTCCAGAATTCAAAACCCAAATAGTAGCAGCCGGGTTCATGCAAAGACGCGAAGCCGCAAAAGAGATTTCCGACGAACCGGTATTCCGTGGTTTGTAACAGCATTGTAACCCGGCAAACAATCCTGATTTAAAATTTTTGTACATTTGAAAAACAAAAAACAAGAACAGATAAAATATCACCAAAGATGTTCGATATTCACGCATTCAAAAATCATGATTATCTATATTTAACTTCATTCCGAATACTTCCAAACCCATAAAATTTATTTTTTACATGAAACAAAATCTTTTTCTTTTTTCGTGGCGCGAGTTCACCCGCTCGGCCAGTTTCGGGAAAAGTTTGGGAACGAAAATACTGCTGAGCTTCCTGGCGCTGTATTTCTTTGCCACCTTTTTTATTCTCGGAATGTCTCTCGGAGATATTCTTCCGGAAAAATTCCCCAATGATGATCCCGTTTTTATTTTTAACGGCTTCCTGTTGGCTTATTTTGGCGTCGATTTAATTATCCGGCAACTGATGCAAGCCTTGCCAACCATCCAGATTAAACCGCTATTGGTTATTAACATCAAGCGAAGCCGGATCATCCGTTATTTACTGGGACGCTCGGTGTTCAATTTTTTCAACATTCTTCCCTTATTTTTTCTGGTGCCTGTTTGTTTCACATTGGTCGCTCCGGAAAAAGGAACGATGCCTGCAATTTTCTGGTTCTTTAGCCTGATTCTTTTGATCATATCAAGCCATTATTTAAGTACCTGGCTAAAATGGAAATTCAACGAAAGCAATTATGGTTTTTATGTGTTTGTCGCTGTTATCGCGGCCATTTTTGCAATTGACTATTTTGGATTGGCCGACTTCCGGAAACTGTTTGCGTCGTATTTGCAAATGGTAATAGAAAAACCCTTTTCAATACTGGCTGTATTGGCGCTGCCTCCGGTATTTTATATGTTGAATTTCCGATATCTGAAAAGTAATTTGTACCTGAACCTGATCGATTCGGGTAAAAAAGATGAGAAAATTCGCGATTTCTCGTGGCTGAACAATCTGGGCGAATACGGCAAATTCATCGCCCTCGACCTTCGCCTTATCTGGCGGAACAAACGGCCTCGTTCGCAGGCAATGATGACGTTGTTGTTTTTATTTTACGGACTTCTCATTTATCGCACCGATGGCAAAGAAGTTCCGGATTTTGTATTTGTACTGGGCGGTCTTTTTCTTACTTCTCTTTTTTCAATCTCCTATGGACAGTTTTTCCCGGCCTGGCACAGCCGCTATTTCCCTTTGCTGATGACACAAAACATGCGTATGAAACAATTTCTGCATTCATTTTATATTCTGAATGTGGTGATTTGCGGTTTGTTTTACCTGTTGTCGCTGCCTTATGCTTTCATGCACGTAAAGATCATATACATTCATTTGGTGATGCTGTTTTACAATCTCGGAATAAATATATATCTGATCTTTCTTTTCGGGCTTTTCAGCAAAAAAGCAGTCGATTTGGGAGGTTCTTCCATGTTCAATTATCAAGGAGTCGGAGTCAGCCAGTGGTTAATGGGTTTCCCGTTGTTTGTCGGGCCAATCCTGCTTTTTTCACTTTTAAAACTGATCGGCGGAACAGTGTTTGCCTTTGCCTTCCTTGGAACGCTCGGATTGCTCGGCATTCTTTTGCAACCGGTACTCATCAACTATTTTGCGAAAGCCTACCTCAACAAAAAACACGAACTTATTAAAAACTACAAAAACAGCTAAATCATGATACAGGTAACCAATTTAATTAAAGCATACAACAAGGAAATTGTACTGAATATTCCGGAACTGACCATCAATAAAGGTGAAGTGTTCGGACTGGTTGGAAACAACGGGGCCGGCAAAACTACTTTTTTCAATCTGCTGCTTGACCTGATTGTGGCCAGCAAAGGCAGTATTTTGAATACCGGCATCGAAGTCAGCAAATCGGAAAACTGGAAAGAATTTACCGGCGCTTTTATCGACGAAAGTTTTATCATCGGGTACCTGTCGGCCGAAGAATATTTCAGTTTTGTGGGCGAGTTACGGGGAATGAACAAAACCGATATCGATCATTTTCTGACACAATATACCGAACTTTTTAACGGTGAAATTTTGGGCAAAAAGAAATTTATCCGCGACTTTTCGAAAGGAAATCAGAAAAAAACAGGCATTGTTGCCGCCCTGATGGGAAATCCGCAGGTAGTCGTTCTCGACGAACCTTTCGGCAACCTCGACCCGGGATCGCAATTCCGCCTGCGCGAGTTAATTAAGGATTTCTCTGCGGCAAACGGAACAACTTTCCTGATTTCGGACCACACACTCGATAACATTGCCGACGTGTGCAGCCGCATTGTCATCCTCGAAAAAGGAAAGATCGTCCGCGACGTGACCAAAACAGAAACTACCCTTCAGGAAATTGAAGCATTTTTCAAGCCTGAAAAACAATTTGCCATTTAGCTTCGATAACTGCGTTGCATCGGATCAGTGCTGCAAAATTTGTAATTTTACAGAAACCTTTTTTGCCGGGAGTGGACGATTTTAGTACATATTATTCAAAAGCAGCAGCCTTGTGCAGCCGGGCCGAGAAATGCAGTTCCGAAATCCGGGATAAACTGGACGATTGGGGCGCAACCGGAGAAATGACCGAAAAAGTATTGAAAAAGCTGACGGAAGAAAAGTTTGTTGATGATGCCCGGTATTCTGTTTCCTTTGTGAAAGACAAATTTCGTTTTAACAAATGGGGACGGGTAAAACTCTCGTACATGCTCCGGCAAAAAGGCATTTCTTCAGAAAATATTGCACAGGCATTGCAGGAAATTGACGAAAATGATTACATGGAAACCCTGAAAAAACTTCTTCAGGAGAAAGCGCGAAAAACCGCCGCAAGAAATCCGTACGACAAAAAAGCCAAATTACTGCGCTTTGCACAAAGCCACGGATTTGAGGGTAATTTGACATACCAGGTACTGGCTTCAATTTAAAAGTGATTTGTATTTCGTTCTGCAAACCTGGCTTCATTTTTTCAATCTTTATTAACACCACCCAAAATTCCCTGCCGAATTGCGTAAATTTACTTTTCGGTATCTTCATCTAAGAAACCGTTTTTCTTAAAAATAAATCATTGATTATGATCTCATTTACGCATTTACACGTTCACTCACAATATTCAATTCTGGATGGCGCGGCCAGTGTCCGCGGTTTGGTAACCAAAGCCAAAGGCGACGGGATGACAGCCCTGGCGCTGACCGACCACGGAAATATGTTCGGTATAAAAGAATTTTACGATGTTTGCCGGAAGGAAGGTATCAAACCGATACTGGGCTGCGAAACCTATGTGTCTGCCCGCTCGCGTTTTGACAAAACTGACCCGAAGATCGACCGCTCGGGCGACCACCTGATCCTGCTGGCCAAAAATAAAACCGGCTACCATAACCTGCTCAAACTGATATCGCTGGCCAACATCGAAGGTTTTTATTACAAGCCCCGCATCGATAAGGAAATTCTTGAGAAATACAGTGAAGGCCTGATTATTTCTTCGTCCTGCCTCGGCGGAGAAATTCCGCAAAAAATAATGAGCAATAATTTGTCGGATGCAGATAAAACCATAGAATGGTTCAAACGTGTTTTTGGCGACGATTATTATCTGGAGCTGCAACGTCACCCTTCCGAATTACCCCAGCAGAGAAGGGATGTTTATGACCGCCAGGTGGAAGTAAACGTAAAAATACTCGAACTGGCAGAAAAACACAATGTGAAGGTAATTGCGACCAACGACGTGCATTTCATCAATGCGGAAGATGCCGATGCCCACGACCTGCTGATCTGTTTGAATACGGGAAAGGATTTGGACGACCCCGACCGCATGCGCTATACGAAACAGGAGTGGTTTAAAACCACGGCCGAGATGAACCATCTGTTCAAAGACGTTCCGCAGGCTCTTGAAAACACCAGTGAGATTGTAGCCAAGATCGAAGAATTTAAGCTCGATTCCGATCCGATCATGCCCGTGTTTCCCATTCCTGAAATTTTTGGCAAGGAAGAAGAATACCGGGAACAATTTTCAGAAGAAATGCTTTTGGCTGAATTCGGACAGGATGCATACGACCGGTTGGGAGGTTATGAAAAAGTGGTCCGGGTAAAATTTGAATCCGATTATCTGGAGCATTTAACTTATGAAGGCGCTAAGCCCCGGTATGGCGACCCGGTACCGGAAGATGTAAAAGAGCGCATCGCGTTCGAGCTGAACACGATTAAAACAATGGGGTTTCCGGGTTACTTCCTCATCACGCAGGACTTTATCAACGCAGCACGGCGAATGAATGTTTTGGTGGGTCCCGGTCGTGGATCAGCGGCCGGATCAGTGGTTTCGTATTGCGTGGGAATTACCAATATCGATCCGATAAAGTACGACCTGCTTTTCGAGCGTTTCCTGAATCCCGACCGTGTTTCGATGCCTGATGTGGATATCGACTTCGACGACGACGGACGCCAAATGGTACTCGACTGGGTAACCAACAAATACGGTAAAGACAAGGTGGCACACATTTGTACTTTCGGCACCATGGCAACCAAAATGGCTATCCGCGATGTGGCGCGGGTACTGAAACTGCCTCTTTCCGAAGCCGATCGTCTGGCCAAGCTGGTTCCCGAAGCACCCAAGATGAATTTTATTCAGGCCTATCACGACAGCCCGGAACTGAAACAGGAGAAAAACTCGAACAACGAATTGATCCGCTCTACACTGAAATTTGCCGAAACGCTGGAAGGATCGGTGCGCCAGACAGGCGTTCATGCCTGCGGAGTTTTGATCAGCCGCGACCCGCTTTCTGACCACATCCCGATCATGCCAACCAAGGACGAAGAATTGTACACCACCCAGTACGACGGACGTTTTGTGGAAAGCATCGGCTTGCTGAAAATGGACTTCCTGGGACTGAAAACCCTTTCGATTATCAAGGAAACTATTGAGAATATCAAACTTTCAAAAGGAATTACAATTGATATTGACAAAATTCCCGGTGACGACGGAAAAACATTCGAACTGTTCAGCCACGGCGACACCACCGGCATCTTCCAGTTTGAATCGCCCGGGATGAAAAAGCACCTGCGAAACCTGAAACCCAACCGCTTTGAAGATTTAGTTGCCATGAACGCTTTGTATCGTCCGGGCCCAATGGAATACATTCCGTCGTTCATTAACCGGAAGCACGGGCGCGAAAAAATTGAATACGACCACCCGTTGATGGAACCCTATCTGAACGATACCTATGGAGTCACCGTTTATCAGGAACAGGTGATGTTGCAGTCGCGGGCCCTGGCCAATTTTACCCGCGGCGACTCCGACTCGCTGCGAAAAGCTATGGGTAAAAAGGTAAAAGCCATGATGGACAAGCTGAAAATGAAGTTTATGGATGGTTGCAAGGGCAATCCTGAATTTATAAAGGGTTGTCAGGAAGTGAATAAAGACCCGGAACCACTGATCGATAAAATCTGGAAAGACTGGGAAGCTTTTGCCAGTTACGCGTTCAACAAGTCACACTCGGTTTGTTATGCTTACGTGGCCTACCAGACAGGCTATTTGAAAGCGCATTTCCCCGGCGAGTTTATGGCTGCCAACATGAGCCGGAATCTCAATAATATTACGGAGATTACCAAGCTGATGGAAGAAAGTAAACGAATGGGCATCAATGTACTGGGACCGGATGTGAACGAGAGTTTCATTAAATTTACGGTGAACAAAAACGGCGATGTGCGTTTCGGAATGGCGGCTGTAAAAGGTGTAGGAGAGGGAGCTGTTCAGGATATTATCAAAGCACGCGAAAAAGGTGGTGAATTCAAGGATATTTACGATTTTGCTGAACGTGTCAGCCTCCAGTCGGTAAACAAGAAAAACCTCGAAGCGCTGGCTATTTCAGGCGCTTTCGACGGATTTGGAAAATACACACGCAGCCAGTTTTTCGAGATTGATAAAGATGGCGATTCATCGTTTATTGAGAAATTGATAAAGTTCGGAAATCAAATTCATCAGTTGAAGAGTACTACGCAAATGAGTATTTTTGGTAATACTGGCAGTAGTGAGGATATACAAAAGCCGGAACCTCCTAAAGTAGAAGAATGGCCAAGCATCATTCTTCTGGAAAAGGAAAAAAGTCTGATTGGCATTTACCTGTCGTCGCACCCGTTGGACGAATTCAAACTGGAAATCAACAATTTCACCTCGAAAGGCATAACGCTGGCCGACCTGAACAATGGTATCGAAAACCTGAAAGGCAAAGATCTGACTTTTGCCGGAATGGTGACCGAAGCCCGCGAAGCATACGGAAAAACCGGGAAACCGTATTGCTCAATGACTTTCACTGATTATGCCGATTCATACAAGATGTTCTTTTTTGCCAAAGACTATGTCGAATTCGGGAAATACTGCAAACCCGGCTTGTATTTGCTGATAAAAGGTTCGATACAAAACCGTTTTGGCTCCGACCAGCTCGAATTCAAGGTCAGCCGCATCGATTTGCTTCAGGAAGTACGAAAGAATCTGGTAAAAAGCATCACGTTAATGATGCCGCTCAATGCCCTTACTTCAGAATTCATTTCCGACTTCGAAGATATGACGGCAAAAAACAAAGGCTCTGTAATTCTGAAATTTAATATTCGCGACACGGAAACAAATATCTCTCTTCAGATGTTCTCAAGAACAACCCGGATAGATATAAACAATGAGGTGATCAATTTTTTTGAAGGGCATGAACACATTGCTTTTAAAATTAATTAAGCTAATTTTGTAGTCCGCATTTGGGGAAAATATAAACAAATAAAATAGTAAATTATGGCTTTAGAAGTTAATGACGCGAATTTTGAAGAACTTGTTCTTCAGTCGGATAAGCTGGTAATTGTTGATTTTTGGGCGGAATGGTGTGGCCCGTGCCGCATGGTAGCGCCGGTAGTTGAAGAATTGTCGCAGGATTATGCAGGTCGTTTAATTGTTGCCAAAGTGGATGTTGACAGCAACCCGGGAACTGCTTCAAAATATGGTATCCGTAATATTCCCACGCTGTTGTTCATCAAAGGTGGCGTTGTGGTTGACAAGCACGTTGGCGCAGCGCCGAAAACAACGCTGGCAGCCAAAGTTGAATCGTTGTTGTAATATTCGTCTTTTAAAAGATACGAAGGCATAAGTACGTTTTTCTTATGCCTTTTTTATTTCTGAACAGAAAACCGTGCATAAATTAATCGACATACAGCAGTTTCATCAATTCGACAACCTGGAGTTGATTGCCAAAGAAGTGGTTGAAGGTTTTATCACAGGCCTTCACCGCAGCCCGTTTCATGGCTTTTCGGTAGAATTTGCAGAACACCGGCAATACAACCAGGGCGAATCGACCAAGCATATCGACTGGAAGCTGTATGCCCGTTCGGGCCGTTTGTATGTGAAGCAATACGAGGAAGAAACCAACCTGCGTTGCCAGATTGTGATCGACCATTCGTCGTCGATGCTTTTCCCGTATGAAAAAGGAAAAAAGCAACAGTACAACAAGCTGGCCTTTTCGGTGTATTGCAGCGCCGCGCTGATCTATCTGTTACGTAAACAGCGCGATGCAGTCGGGCTTACTTTGTTTTCCGATCAGATTGAATTTCATTCCGAAGCCCGGCTTTCATCGGTTCATGCCGAATTGATGTACAGCAAGCTGGCCGAACTGCTCGATCCCGAAAAGTACGAACTGAAGAAAACCACCAATACCGTGGAAGCGCTTCATGCCCTTGCCGAAAACATCCACAAACGCTCACTGGTGATAATTTTTTCAGACATGGTGGAAAGCGAACAATCCGACGAACTTTTTTCGGCCCTGCAACACCTGCGATACAACAAACACGAAGTGTTGCTTTTCCATGTAACCGACAAAAAGCAGGAACAGGATTTTGATTTCCGCAACCGTCCGTATCGTTTTGTTGATCTGGAATCGGGTGAACATCTGAAATTTTCGCCGCACGAACTGAAGAGCAAATATAAAAAAGCAATGCAGGCGTATTTCGATGAGCTGAAGGTCAAATGCGGCCAGTACCACATCGACCTGGCCGAGGCCGACATCAACGACGATTTTAAGCAGGTTTTGTTTTCGTATCTCGTGAAACGCAAAAAGCTGTTTTAGTTTGCTTCCTCCCTTTTCAGAAGAGATTCTACAAAAGCAGGCGACGGGTTCTCGATCAACTGCTCCTCATCGAAAAAAAGCGGAAAATAAAATTTATCGCCGTCAAGCACTGTTTGAATAATATTGTCGGGCGACATTGTAATTCTCCCGGCCGATTTTCTGGTTTGCCAGTCAATATCTTCATAAACAAGATATATTAGTTCGGTGCAAAACAGGCAATCGGGCGAATTAACATCAAAATTGAAATCGTATTTTTTACCGGTCTGGCAGCTTGCCAGTTGTCTGATCCGCTTTCCTTTTTCTTCTGAAATTGTAGTTAAGCGAACGATTAGGAACGAACCCCCTTCCGCAAAAAGGAAAGGACCCGTGTTGATCACTCCTTCCTGAATACTTTCAACAAAAATACTGTCGCCCATGTAAATGGCGGCATGACCAAAGTAACCGGGAATAAACCGGTCGGTGAGCCTTCCGGGTGATTTTTGGAGGACAATATCCCACTTTTGAAGATATGGCATCAGCCGGGCGACATTCTTTTCAGGCTCCGGTTCCTCATGGATGCGGGCAACCGAACGACCGAACAGTTCGCTGAAAAAACCAACGGTGTTATATATCGCAGCATTGCTGTTGTCGGCACATTTCCGGCAAAGGAAACAGCATTTGGTGTGACGGGCCAATTTGTCGGGAACAATCTGTTTCAACAGTTCCCGGTTTGCAGGGGCCCATAAAAATTTCTGCGAATGCAACAGGGTTTTCCTGCCAACATGAAATGCCTGATCACCGCGGTTAATCAGCCTTCGCAGGTCTTTATTATGCTGAAACAACT
Source organism: Prolixibacteraceae bacterium (assembly GCA_003506435.1). Classification (GTDB taxonomy): domain Bacteria; phylum Bacteroidota; class Bacteroidia; order Bacteroidales; family Prolixibacteraceae; genus GWE2-42-39. The sequence goes on along the minus strand of DOAQ01000025.1, from coordinate 193,393 downwards.
GATGATAGTCTGCTGCCGATTCGATCAGTCGGCTGCGGGCAAGCGTTTTCAGTGAATCATCTTTTGCAGAATGCAATAGCCGGTGATAGCCCGAATCAATCTGGTAATGCGCCTGCAAATTCCCGAAAAGCCGGTTCAACAATGCGGGAGGAATGGCCTGTTCCCTGATTTTAACTGATCCAAGGCTGGAAACAATTTGTGCTGATTCAGTTCTCAGTTCAACCTTCTTCTGCCGAATGGAATCCGGATTTACCGAATAACTGTTCATCGTTTCAGGCAGCGTTTTGATAAAACCATTGCGATAGGTGGAACAGGAAGAAAACAAAAAAACCAAAACCACAGCAACAATAATTGCAGCGATTTTGGTTTTTTTTGTGTCAATGGTTTTCATCTTCAGAAAAATAAGTGTTTTTTTCTTATTTTCCTTTGGTTGAAATACTTATTTATTCTACGCTTTTTGACTTCTGTTTTTGAGGCTGTAACTATTCAGAATACTGATCGGGAGAAATCGATATTTTGCTTACAAATATCCCGTTCAGGTCTTTGTAATAATAGTTCATCGTTACCTTGTTGTCGCGGAAAAGCTGTAAATCGGGGTTGGTTTTCGCGTTGCTCACGATCCGGGGTTTCATGTATTCTTCAAAATCCTGAATATTGATGGAATCCTTCACCAGATTCACCAGTGTGTAGTTATACTGAAAAACGTTGCCGGGCATGGCAAAGGCATTGTCGAGCCGGGTTTCAGAATCGACCATGACCGGACAGTTCGCGTTCAGTTCGTCAGCAACCTTCATTAACATTTTATCAAAAGCAGGAGTTTTAAAAAACAGTTGCTGAATTAAGACTACCACTATTAAACCGACTGCCGAGCCAATCACGGTGCCGATTATTCTTTTGTTGTTCTTCACTTGTTCCATTCCGATTTTTTTAATTCCATCATTCGTTAATATTATTTTCTCAGATACTTATCATAGAGCCCGATGCCGCTTAAAATCATGGGTACAACCTTATCCAATCGGTTCAGCCTGGTTTCTTCCCGTTTTGCCGCCAAAATATATTCAGCAAATTCCCTTCTTTTCGCTACGGAGAATGCCTCGAAACATTGCTTCAATTTCAGATTGGAAGACAAAAGCCTGTTCAACTCCTCCGGGATAACAAGCGGTTTATTTTTATCGGGTTTTATTTCTTTCCCCTGCTTCTGGTTTTTAATGGCCTCTTCCAGATAGGCTTTTAATATTGCCGCATTCTCAGCGATTTCATCAATCGATGAAAACCGCCACTGCCGGAGCGCTTTGGTCACTCCCTCCTGCGCGCTCATCAGTTTTTTTTCTTCGTCTTTCAGCAAGGCTCCCTGGTAAAACCAAATAGCCACGTACGATTTGAAGGCGGCCATCCCGGCAATATTTTTATTTTCAGACTGAAATACCGGGCCACCCCATTTAACGGTTTCCTGCAACCCGGTCGAACAAATGATGTCGCGTAACAAGTTTAACGATGCCTGCCATTCGCCGCAATTAAGTATGTACTCGTCAATTGTTCCTGAACTCTTCATATATGTTTACTTCTCAAGTGTAATTAACAAAATCTTGTATCTCCTTTTTTCAAACCGGGACTTCAAATCTAATCCTTTCATTTTTACAGCAGCGGACTGAAAATACGGGCAAACGATTCCTTGGCTTTCCGGTGCCAGGGGCGTTTCTCCCATTCTCCGGCAGACACTTGCCAGCTATGCGAAAGGTCGTCCAAAAACTGCCGGGTAAGTTTTGCCGCAATCTCTTCATCATAAATCATTGCATTCACCTCGAAATTGGTTTCCAGACTCCGAAAATCAACATTGGCGGTACCAACCGTCGAAAACACGCCATCCGCGACAATCACTTTGCTGTGCGTAAAACCGGCCATGTAAAAATAAATCTTCACCCCGGCTTCCAGCAATTCTTCGATATACGATTCAGTTCCCCATTTGGGAATGTGCGCATCCGATTTATCGGGCAGAAGAATTCGTACATCAATCCCGCTGAGCGCCGCTGTTTTAATGGCGGCCAGCAAATCGACCGTGGGAAGAAGGTATGGAGATGCAATATACACGTAATTGGTAGCAGTTGCTATGGCCGAAAAATAGGCCTGATGAATGCCTTCCCAATCGGAATCGGGCCCCGAGGCACATATCTGGACCACCTTTCCCTTTCCTGCCTTGAACGGTTTAAAATACTGGTCTCCCCGCAGAATTTCTTTCGTCACAAAATACCAGTCGGCCATAAAAATAATTTGCAATGCAGTTGCCGCTCCCCCGGTCAGTTTCAGATGGGTGTCGCGCCAGGGACCGATGCCGGGTAAGCCTTTCAGGTAGCGGTCGGCAATATTGATACCGCCGGTAAAAGCAACCTGCCCGTCGATTACAACAATCTTACGGTGGTTCCGGTAATTTACCTTCGAGGTAAGCGTCGGAAAACGGACTTTGATAAAACAGTCGATTTTAATGCCCGCCTCTCTCATCGGTCGGATAAACTTCCGCTTCAGCTCCCAACTGCCCACGTCGTCGTAAATCAGGCGTACTTCAACACCTTCACGCGCTTTTCTGATCAGTAGTTCGCGCAGGTAATTGCCGGTTTCATCATCGTCGATAATATAATATTCGAGGTGTACGTGGTGCCTGGCTTTTTCTATTTCACTGAATAACTCCGCGAATTTCTCGCTCCCGTTTTTTAGTATTTTTACTTCATTGTCGTTGGTAAGTATCGAATTCGAATTATTCAGTAACAGGTTCATCAGGTGTTTTTTGCTGTGCAGCAACTGGCTGAATTTATACTGGTGGAGAACTTTCAACTGCTCGGTGGTCAGCTTACGAAGTTGTTCCAGGTCGTGCAGCCCTTTCCGCGAAAACATCTTTCGTTTGCGGTATTCCTGACCGAAAAACAGGTAAACAATAATCCCCCCAATGGGTATAAGCACCAATACCAGCACCCAACTGATGGTTTTTACCGGGCTCCGGTTCTCCAGAACAATCAAAACAGCAATAAAGATTGTTGTAACGATGTAAAGAGGAGTAATTATACTTGTGGTTTGCGGCCAGATATCGGTTAAAAACTCAAACATGTTGTTCCCTGGTATTTTTTCCGGTAATAAATGTATCAATTTCTTTAGATAAAGAGTAAAAAACAAACAGAGAAAAAATTAAACGAAAAAATGCTATGCGGGCGCTGATTATTTTTGCAGTATTTGCACTGATTTTATCATGCAGTTCTACCAAAAAACTGCCGGAAAGTCCGGAAGAAAGCAATGCTCAGGACAGTACACAATATGAAATGATTGTGATGGAGCCGGGATTCGAAGTATGGTTTGCCACCAACAGCAAGCCCGACTGGTATCATTCGCAGGACTATTATGAAAGCTGGAACCGGCAGTATACCCATGCGTGGAATGCAAAAATCAACAGTTTTCCTTATGGCCATCTGCTAAACAACCCGATTAATTATGAAGACGACATTGATTACGGGTTGGAGATTAATCATAAACTTTTCTACTATTTCCAGTATGTCGAGCGGGTTCTGCGAATACCCATTCTGAGAGACGGGCCACGATATGTAACTGGTTTCTAGTTTCTATTTATTACATCCCATTACTTTCCTTTCCTTTTCCTCATCCTGCTTTTTATTATATAGAATTATTCTGAATTACTGTACTCCAATTATTTTTTTTATAATTTAACATTTCGAAACTATTATTCTTTGTAATTTGGTTTTCGGAAGAACACTCTGAGCGCGATTAGATAAGGATGGGATTTTAGGGGAACAAAATAGGAATGGTATGCAGCGGCAGGCCATAAATAATTGACATATACCCTGGTCTGGTTTTTAAACCAGCAGGTTCGTTCAATAAAATTTAAAAAGGGAAAAACCCGGCCCTTGTAAAAAAAGCCGGGTCTGTACAATTTGTTTTTAACCGGGAAGGGGCAGCAGCAACTGCCCTCTCCCACAAACTTTTCAAAAGTATGAAAAAATTAATGTTTTTAGCAGCAATTGCTATGGTATTAACAGTGTTTAACGCTTGTCAGAAAGACGGGCTGGAAATTGATCAGGAAACTGATCTGGCAGCTACCGAAAAACCGGATGTATATCTGGAAGACGATTATTTGGTGTTTAGGGATAAAACAAGCGCCGAGAACGCCATAACCCAACTACGTAATGTTGGGCCGGAAGAACAACTCGAATGGGAACGTCCGTTGGGTTTCACCTCTGCAAAAACGTACAGGGCCGAAATTTGCAACAAACTGCAAAGTGGTATGAACTATGAACAAATGATGAAATATGCCAATGAATTGGCCAATATTGGATATTTCAGTTGGAGGGATTCATCGGTAACTTATCCGTTTTACAATTTCTCGTGGGATGGTATTCTGAATCCAAAGGGAATGGTTAAGATTGGAGATCAACTGTTTTATTTCAACAGAAAAGACCAGTTTATTGCATTGGACGGGAAAAAAGAAACGCTTAATCGTTTTCTGAACGGGGAAATTGATACAGAAGATCCTTTGTTAAAAGTTTATAGCCGACCTACGTTAAAATCATGTGGTTACTATTTTGGCAGTGTGGTTGAACAAGTTTCAAGAACAGACGGATCGAAACGGTTAACAGTAGAGCTCCGATACGATGCAATTGCATATCCCGGTGAAGATGAGGTGGAAACAATTTACTACGAACTTTATTACCACCAGGAGAGAAAAGTACTCTTCTCATGGAGTGATAAACAAACTCATTTTTATTATTACCCTCAGTTTTTACAGATTGGAGGTACCGGGTATGATCCGGAAGAATGGTCCGACCCTTTTTATGGGAGTGAAACTCCGGGATGGTACCAGTTAAACAGTTCGGAACTTGCACACTATTATGATCGTCTCTGGGATTCAGGAATCGATTATTATGCAGACATTGATGACGGATACACAGGTCCCTGGGTTTGGATGAATTACTGGTTTTATTCAGGACAGGTAGGAAGTGAAAATGATGCGATTCAAATGTTGATCAACGATTAATACACATTGGGTTTTGCCTGTTAATCAGAATAGCAGGCAAAACCCTTTTTAAAACCAATAATATGAAACATGTATTCGTTTTCTTGTTTTTAGCATTTTTCATCATTCTAAATGCCTCTTCCCAGCCTAAATTCGAACTTGGCTTATCCACCGAAGGCTCATGGGTAATGAAGAAAGAATTAACAGTCCCTGGAGGACATATTGGAGAAAGGCATAACTGGGGAACAGCTTTTGGGGCATATATTTTTGTGCCTGTATGGTGGCGTTTTTCGCTTTCAGGAGGAGTTGGTTGCCGATATTCCGAGATACAAAAAGGAGATGCTATCTGGACTCCTCATGAGAATAGACCTGGAGCATATTTGTCGGGATATGATTACCGCAAGTTTCAACGCTATTATATGGTAGTTCCTTTCAACCTGAATTTGCTGGTAACCCGCAATGTGTTCATTACCGGAGGCATTGAATACTGCCGGGTACTAAATGATTATACCAGCATCCTGAAGAATCCGGAATACAACTGGACCATTGGCATTGGCAGTCAAAAACACAAGCTGAGATGGAGCCTGCAATATCTCCGGGGATTCAATGAACAGCGAATACAAAACAAGGCGTCGGCTGATGGCAGCGATCCGGCATTTTTATTCTATTATCAAACGAACCGGTTGCAGTTAAACCTGTCGTACCCACTCTTGAAAAGCAGATAAAATGAAGATATTCCTGTTTTTTATATTACTTGTTAGTTTTTGCATTGGCTGTCTTGCCCAGCCCAAGTTCGAGTTTGGCCTTACTACGCAAGGGGCATGGGTGCCGGTAAGTGAATTAGGCGAATACTCCGCTTCTTTAAAGAACGGCTTTGCCTCCGGTGCAGGTATATATGCCTCGAAATCGTTGGTTTATCGTTTCTCTGTACTATCAGGCATTGTCTACCAGTTACGGGAAATAAAGCAATATCACATATCCGGAGACAATGATCCATTTACTCCAATCCGAGGTTATTGGGAAAAGTTTCCACACCATTATTTTGTAATTCCGGTATACCTTCAATTCAATGTAAGTAAGAATTTTCTTGTATTTGGAGGAATTGAGAATGCATGGCTTATTAATTACGAAAAGATCTACCAAAACCCGGAACACAACTGGGTTACTGGTATCGAAAGCCGGAAGCATAAGATACACTGGTCGTTAAGCTATGTATGGAATGATGAATATCAGAATTTTGCAAAAAAATCATCCGACGGGTACAACGGCTATACCTATGTGGCATACAATTATAGCATGCTCCGTTTAAGCCTGTCGTACCCACTCTGGAAAAGCAAATAAAATGAAACAAATTGCACTTTTAATATTGCTTACTGCTATAACATTTGGCTGTCTTGCCCAGCCCAAGTTTGAATTTGGCTTATCCACCGAAGGTTCGTGGGTAATGAAAAAAGAACTCACAATCGGACATAATTATCAGAGTAAAAATAACTGGGGCACAGGACTGGGATTTTATGTTTCTGCTCCAATCTGGTGGCATTTTTCAATTTCCGGTGGTGCTAAATATCGGTATGCTGAGTTACAACAAGGTGCGCCTGATATTCAGTCAAGAGAAACAGATCAGGGAACGGACTTATATTTTGTTTACGACTGGAGGAGATTTCACCGACAATACCTGGTATTTCCTTTAAATCTGAATTTGTTGTTTCCCCGCGATTATTTTATTACCGGAGGCATTGAATACTGCCGGATACTAAATGATTATACCAGCATCCTGAAGAATCCGGAATACAACTGGACCATTGGCATTGGCAGTCAAAAACACAAGTTGAGATGGAGCCTGCAATATCTCCGGGGATTCAACGAACAGCGAATACAAAACAAGGCGTCGGTTGATGGCAGCGATCCGGCATTTTTATTCTATTATCAAACCAACCGGTTGCAGTTAAACCTTTCGTACCCACTTTGGAAAAAATAATAACATGCGAATATTTTTCATTTCCTTTTTACTCTTTATAGGCTCTGATGTTTGGGCTCAAAACACGAAAACCATTTCGGGCTATGTAAGCGATGCCCAAAACGGGGAGCGCCTATATGGGGCTACCGTGTACGATTCAACCTCGGGGAGCGGCGTTGCTACCAATCAGTATGGGTTTTACAGTTTATCGCTGCCTGCCGGAAATGTTCGGTTACAGGTTTCCTTTGTGGGGTACAAAAGTCAGTCCGCGACGATCCTTCTTCGTTCAGATACGATCATCCGGTTTTCTTTATTATCCGACAATCAATTGGACGAGGTAATTGTAAAAGCCGGAAAAGTCTCAAATGATAAACTGCATAGTGTTGAACGCCTGCCGATGAATGTTGTTCAGAGCCTTCCCGGGTTCCTGGGAGAGAACGATGTATTGAAAGCGCTTGCCCAATTCCCCGGCGTACAGCAAGGACAGGAAGGAAGCGCCGGGATATTTGTACGTGGCGGAAGTCCCGACCAGAACCTGATCCTGCTTGATGGCGTCCCGGTATACAATGCCACACACCTTTTCGGTTTTGTTTCGGTATTTAATCCCGAAGCCATTCAAAGCGTCGATCTGTACAAGGGAAACTTCCCGTCCCGCTTCGGGGGGCGGCTGTCGTCAGTAATTGATGTACGGATGAAAGAAGGCAATAAATACGAACGGCACACCGACCTTACACTGGGGTTGCTCTCGTCGAAACTCACCCACGAAGGGCCAATAAAAAAAGGCAAATCGTCGTACCTGATTTCAGCCCGGCGTACGTTACTCGACTTGTTGGTTACCGGCATAGCAAAAATCAGTCAGCAAGATTCTGAGGAAGCAGTAATACCCGGTCTTTATTTTTACGATCTCAACACGAAACTAAATTTCACCCTCGACCCGAAAAACCATCTGTATGTTAGCATGTATAAAGGAGGCGACCGCTTGTTTTCAGAGTTTATGACAAAAACAGAAAACACCGGCACCCTGCGAAAAGATTATATCGATGTAAACCTGAAATGGGGGAATTCGGTTTTCGCAACCCGGTGGAACCGGCAAATAAACAGCCGTTTATTCCTGAATACTTCATTATCGTCAGGACTTTTTAATTATGCTATTTACAGCCGGTTTAGCCAAAAGGTATCCGAAGAAGGGGAAGAGACTGAAAATTGGACGGATATTGAATATGTATCAAAAGTAAATACCAACCAGTTAAAACTGGAATTCGACTGGTTCCCAAACAACTTACACAAAGTAAAATTCGGCGCTGAAGCATCGCTGAATTATTTTATTCCCGGCGAACAAAAGATACAAAAAAGCGATGCCAATAATACAATCAGAGGGAATCGGCACCAGCAAAACTTTACAGGCAGCCTGTTTGCCGAAGATCATTTCAGCATCGGCAAGAAATGGATAGTTAATGCCGGATTACGTTACGATCTGTACAAAACCGGGCAAACGGTATTTCAGAAAATATCGCCCCGTCTGAATATCGACTTTCTGGCATCCGATAAAGCTGCATTTAGCTTTTCGTGGTCCGAAATGTTTCAGCCCATCCACCTGCTGACCAACAGCAGTATTGGTCTTCCTTCCGACATCTGGGTTCCGGCAACGGCAACTATTGCGCCCGAACGCTCATCGATGCAAAGCATCAGCGGCAGCTTCGATATTACGAAGCGCCTGAGTCTGGTTACCGCCGCCTATTATAAACGAATGAAAGGAGTGATTGCCTACGAAGCCGGTTACAGTTTCATGGATATTTCGGACGACTGGGAAACACTGGTTGCACAAGGGAAAGGTCGCTCATGGGGGATTGAAAACGCCGTAAATTATGAATTCAACAAGCTGAAATGCTGGGCAAACTATACCTTGTCGTGGAACCAGCGTCGTTTCCCGGAAATGAACAACGGAAATTATTTCCCGTACAAATACGACCGCCGTCACGACCTGAACCTGGGTTTCATCTGGAAACTATCGCCAGTTGTCGATTTTTCAGCTATGTGGGTTTTCCAAACCGGTATGGCGGCAACTATTGCTGAACAGGATTATCCGGGCTACCCGGATTTACTTGACGACTATTTTTCCGATTCCATTACCGGAGAAGATATTAAAGACTCGAATCGCATCCAGACCTTCAGTGGACAAAACAATTACCGGTTGCCTGCTTTTCATCACCTCGACCTGGGAATAACGATCCGCAAAGAAGAAAGAAACAGTACCCGCGAACTGAAACTGGGGGTATACAATGTGTACGCCCGCCAAAATCCGTATATGTATTATCCTGTTACCGAAAGCGACGGAGTCCGGAAATACCGGCAGGTTTGCATTTTCCCGTTTTTACCTTCTGTTAGTTACCGTATAATCTTCTGACATGAAAAGAATTTTTACCATACTAGTCATCGTTTTTATTGCAGGTTCCTGCATCAAAGATGTCGGGTTCAGTTATCCCGAAGTTCCTTCACAGGTGGTGGTCAATGCGTTGTTTACTGAAGACGAACCATGGAAAATATTGCTGACGTATTCAAAAGGGGCGAAAGATTCAACCGACCGGTATATCGACAATGCCACGGTGACCATCCGGTCGGCAACAGAAGAGATTTTGGCGGAACATACCGGAGACGGAGTTTATTCTTCAGAAAGATATCCCCAAACAGGAACAGCCTATACCCTCACTGTTGAGTTGCCAGGCTTCCGGACGATAACCGCTACTTCATCGGTTCCCGGGAAGCCCGAATGCGAAGTTCTTCCTTTCACCACAGTCTGGTCAAAATACATGTTTCCGAACGACCTGCTCGACTACGATGTATTACCTGTATCTGTCAGTATGGGGAATACAGGAGAGGAGTTTTACCGCTTTCAGTTTAAAAAGTATAATCCTGAATTTCGTTATCTGGTTTCCCCCGAAGCCATTGAAAGTATGCGCAAAAAAAGTATCCCCGAAGACATACTGGCAGTGTTGGATGATTTATACGGACAATATTATGACAACCCATACTTCGTTGTACAATATACCCGGCAATTTGCCAACAAATACAGTCCGGCAGAACTTTCCACTTTCGAGCAAATTATTATACGGGAAGTTATTAAAGAGCGGGTTGAAGGATACATTCCCGAACGGTTTAGCCTGTTGCCTGTCTTCTCCGATTGCAGTTGGATTGTCAACATCGCGTCGTATACAAACGCAGTAATCGGAGAAAACAAAAACGAACAGGATGCCGGTTTGTTTCTGGGAGACTGGAACCTCTCGTGGGCCATGCAGAACGGAAAGAAAGAAGGTAAAGAGTACTGGTTGTACATTGAAACCTGTAGTCCTGAATTTTACCGTTACTACAAAACTTACATTTTGCAGGTAAGTCAACGTATGAACCCCTATGCCGAAACCATAAAAGTATATTCAAACATTACCAACGGTGTCGGCATTTTTGCAGGCTACAACCGGCAGATGATCCACTTCTTTGATTATTAAATTTTAATATCCACCCGTCGTCCCGGAGGCGGGATCAATCAAACAAAAACTATAAACTAAAAAAAACAATTGTTATGGAGAATCGAATCAATATTACCCTGACAGAAGAAACCAAAGGGCAGGCTTTTCAGGGTATTAATACGTTAAAAACAACAATGCCCTTTCTGCTTAAACTTTCGAATGCCGAACGCAGTTCGCTGCAAGTGATGAACGACGGACGTAAACCTTTTGTCGAAAAGAGTTTCGATTACGCCTCGCGGAATGCGTCGCTTAACCCGGGGTCCGGCCTGCTCGAAGCAGCGCCCAACGATCTGGAACTGTATTCATTTCTCTCGTCAGTCGAAAACGACCTGGAGCAACTGATTGAAATGGTGCGCGACACCAAACAACTGGCAGGTTCGGAAGCCTATGAAGTGGCACGGTTCATCTATATGAAAGCAAAGATGAACGTAAAACTGGGTATGCCCGGCTCACAGGCTATTGTCGACGATCTGGGCAAGCTGTTTAAACAAGCCGGTCAGGCAACGGCCCAACCCGCTCAATAACAGGATAAGGCAATGCTTCCGGGCCGGGACCCGGGGTTTGCCTCGCCCATAACCGTTCATTGAATGCTCTTTTTTACCCCGGCAAAGGGAATTCGCACCGGTTTGGTGCGACAACGCACCGCCGGGGTGCGCGATCGCACCATTTTGCAATGTCCACTTATCAATTTGGTGCGTGATCGCACTAAATTGCAACGTCCACTTAGCAATTTGGTGGACAATCGCACCGATTTGGTGCGTTCACCCACCTCCGGGCTGCGACAACGCACCTCAGCGGTGCGATAACGTACCGGCGAGGTACGATTACGCAGTGACGAGATGGGAGAGATTGGTTATTGCATTGTTTCAGTACAATTGCCATTTGCGCCTGAAAAAAATCGGTTATTGCGTATTAATCAGAATGTATTTAATTTTAAGGAAAAATCAACGACAGGTGATCAACAGGCCAGCCATAACACTCATGTATGCAGAACACAAGCGGGTTCCGGTTGTAACGATTGCTTTTGATTACTATCCGGCCATCAACCGGCAACTGAAGACCGCGGCAAATGCCCGTTGGAGCAGTACCATGAATTGCCAGAGTACAAGAGCAGCAAAACAACAGAAATATATACCCATGTTTCGACCAGCAGTTTACAACGGATAAAATCGCCATTCGATGATTTATAGAGAGAAAACAGATAAAAAACATTGTGTACCTCAGGAATGCAAAAAGGTAAACAATATCTCCATTTTTTGGGTGGATATATTAACCTGCAACAGGGAGAAGGTATATGTATAAAAAAGTTAGCGCAAATTTTGAAAAACTCAATCATTACCTATAAATGAATCTCTGTAGAAAACTAAAAGAAAGATTGTTCCATTCGAATAAAAGTTCGAATGACAAACTAATCGCTTATAAATACAGAGTTTGGGACAAAACAAAAGACCCGCTTGAATTTCATCGAAGAATTTTAACACATAACGAACTTTATCTATCTAGCCCGAACCAATTTAATGACCCATTTGATAGTTCATTACCATTTCAATATCGAAAAAAAGACCTAAAACCGAGAAAAATTTATAAAAGAATGTATCAAATGTCTATCATTGAATGGCCTCTTATGACGCATTCTGAGAGGGATAGAATAATCAAAGAAAGAATTGGTTCTGGTGCATTTATCGACAGTAAATATTCCAAAGAAAGACATGAAAATTTTATAAAGGAAATAAATGAAGAAATCGGTATTTATTCTCTTTCTGAAAATAAGTCAAATATTTTAATGTGGTCTCATTATGCAGATTCGCATAAAGGTTATTGCATTGGGTTAGACTATAATATTTTATTAAAAATAGTGAGAAGCATTGGGCCAGTTACATATAGTGACAAATTCCCAAAATTGTCTCTATTCCCGAAAGACCCCGTTGCCGATTTTATGCAATTATTTATGACAAAATCTATCGACTGGGCTTATGAAAGAGAAATTAGAATCATCATGCGCTACAAAGCACGACAGACAGTTAAGATTCCTGACGAGTGCATAAAAGAGATAATATTTGGCTACAAAATGGAGGAACCACATAAAAAAGAAATAATCGATTTGATAAAAACAAAATCAACTCCGATTGAAATATTTGAAGCAACTGCTAACGATGAAAAATTTAAACTTGACATAAATAAAAAAAACTTGCGCTAACAAATTGCAAATTGCATTGCGGGTGCAGTGGTGTGCGTTGTCTCTGCTCCTTTCTTGACCGTCTTCGTCCTGCGGACGCTGACGCTCTTCGAAATCCGCAACGACAACTTGCAAGTGACCGTTATGGGGCATTTTAAATGAAGCAAAATGGCAACAAAAAATTTATTAATAATTGCATATTCGATTTTAGGAATTGTAAATATTTACTGCTTCCTTTTCCAAAGGACAACAAGGAAAATCAGAAGATATGCTGTGGGAACCACAAATATTAAGCTTCAAAATGAATTTTTACCAGACTGGTATTTTTGGTTTTATTTCGCAAGTATGCTGAGATTTATTCCTATCGTTTGGCTTGCCTTTTTAGATTGGAAAATAGCAGTGATAATTTTCATAATCGTTGGAATTCTGAAACTGATATTGCCTGTTAACGACTATGCACATATTCAAAAAATTAAAAAGCACTTTGAGAAGAAAATTGCAGGTATGAAAGCTACTGATAAAGATTTTCAACTACTTGAAATTGTTCTTGAGGCAGAAAAGAAAACAGTATAATAAGTTAATTAAAAACCAATAAATAAGCATATTAAATGAATTATTTACAGATTGCTTTTGATATAATTATTTTATTTCTTGGAATCTATATAGCATTTGGTAAAAGCTATTTTTCAGAAAAAGGGAAAAACCTGGCGACCAAAGAAGACATTGGTTTAATAACAAAAGAAATTGAAACCGTAAAAAATGAAATTAGTTTTGCCGTTCAAAGGAAAAATGAATTTTTGAGAGAAAAAAAAGGAATAGCATTAACTTTTAATGATGATGCTTCTTTTTTTATAGATTATTCTTCAAAAGTATTGGATGTCCTTGCGAATAATGCAAAAAATCTTGATTTAATATTAAAACAAACAGAAGATATTAGGTTTCAAGGAGCAAAAGTAATTAGCACTTTTCTTAAAATATTTGTTTATTTCGAAGATAGCTCTTTCCGTAAATCGGCTGAGAATTATTATAATGCCACTGTAAAAATTCAACAATTATCAATTTCTCTTCTTTTTCAATTAGAACAATTTGCAATAAAAGAGTCAGTAATGATAGATTCTTTTAAAAATGGACAATTTCAGCTTAAAGATGAATTATTTTCTCTTACAAAAAATAGAAAAAAAATAATCGAAGATTATATAATCGAACGTAAAAGATTACTTGATAATGAGGTTTATAAATTAAGGGGAATTTATATCTCAGAATTATCTGATATCATCAAAAATCAAAATCTATAATTCTATGAATAAAAAAAACGCAATCATAATCGGAATAATTGGCTTGGTTCTGCTAATATATTTCAGTAGCTTAAACAACACAAAACCAAAAGACTCAAGCTATTATTTGACAAGTCCCTGGGTTACGGAAAGAGTCGATTGGTATTTCTTACAATTACCGGAAAAATGGACTGAAAATTTCTCCGAAATTGAAAAAGGAAAGGAAAAATATAAAGAAATATGCAATGAAGTGCACATTTATGAAATGAATTTGAACGATTTTCATTTTATGTGCACATACATGGATGCAAAACAAGGAGTTTATGAAAACTGGGATTTAGATAAAAGTGCAAACGCTATTTTGAATCAAGTTCTTTATAATTTAAAATGTAAAGACATTAAAGTTGAAAAATTACCTCCTTTCGATAATTACGAGGAAATAAATTATACAGCAAGCTCAAATTGTTCGCCGAAAAAATATAAAGCAAAAATGAAGGGGATTAGATACAAAAATCACATTTTACTTGCAAGTGTGTATTACATTGACTCTGATGAAAACTTCGAGAAAATTGCTCAGAGAATCATGGATAAAATTGAGAATAAATACGCTGAAATTGAAAATGTTAAAAACTAAATAAAAATGGAAGACACAAGATTAATGATTGGATATGCAATTTGGGTTATTATTGTTGGATTGACCCTTGGATTTTTTGCTTACTTCTCAAAAAAATATAAAAAGCTGGGGAGTTTGTTGTTTTTAGTTTTTATTCCAACATGGATAATAACTGCATTAATTAAAGGTATTGAAAGCATGTACTTTGAAAACTCTAATGACTTTTTTTCATTTTTTGGTATTGTTGGATTACTCGCTGAAACATTGCCAATGATGATACTTATTGGCGGGATAACGTTTACATTAAAATATCTGAAATTCAGAAAAACTAAAATTTAAATTTAATGAATAAAGCACTTATAATAAAGCTACTTGACAGTTTAGAATCTTCAGTTACAGAATTGCAAACTCCCGAAGAAAGAGCAGCTAAACTAAAAAAACTGTTAGAAGAAAGTCTGCATGAAAATAAAAATTACAATTTACTTTCTGGCACTCAAAAAGGACTGGTGGAAATGTTCCAAGAAATGAATAAAATGGAACTTACAAATGATATTTCTACTTCACTTAAAATCATAGAACATTTTGAAACGAGTGGAAAATTCAACTTATTAAGTATTCCTCAAAATCAATTTAGCAAAGATTTATCAGAAAAATTTGACAGCATAAATCTAAAATTAAAGCAAATTATTGAAGGAAAGTAATCGTTGTGGCAATGAAAAAAACAAAAAAAACGCCCCCATAACAATGTGCAAATGTAATGCGGGCGGGCGTGGTGTTCCAGCGTTTGCGCCCTGTTTAACCACCGCCAATCCGTCTTTGACGGATGACGGATTTTAAATGATATTTAGTAGTACGCCGGCTTGGCTCCGTGCAGGTTTGACTGGGAACCGTTTCAAAATCCCGCACTCCACTTGCACCAACCGTTATGTGCCATTTAAAACAGACACAGAGGCATATATAATTAGAGTTAAAATCTTTTAATACAATAATATGGACACAGATAAAATTATTTTGCTTTTAAGTGAATATAATGATTCAATCGAGCATCTGGACAGAGAAAAATTATATCAGATAACTAATTCAGTTCATTCAATAATAGTAGATTATTTTCCAGCCAGTGACGCTTTTAAAGTCGATTTAACACGAATAAGAAATAATGTATTCATGCTTGTGAGTTCAAAAAGAGATATTGGAATAAGCGGAATTACACTTGAAAGAGAAAAAAAATCTCTAAAAATCTTTATAGAAACATTAGTAAATCAGATTTCAAAGATTGGATTGCCAACTTCACCAAATAATTCAATGGACAATTCAATAACCTTACATGTTTCTCAAAATCAAGAGCAGACTCAAGAACAAAAACAATTTCAAAAGCAAATTATCGAGATTTTTATCGAATCAATAAGGGATGAGATTAGTGGAAAACAATTCAAGGAATTGAAAGAAATTGCAAGAGAAGAGAAAGACCCAGTAAAGGCAAAAAATAGAATTTTTGAAAGTTTGAAAAAATTTGGAGTTGATATATGTTCAAATATAATCGCAAACATTATTACTAATCCATCAATATGGCACGGATTTGACCTAATATAAAACGGCACATAACAAAAACTATATGTCAATTGCCGTTTCCGTGCTGACAACAAGCTGTGTAGCCCGCAACAACGGCGGCGTGGCTCGACAGGAAAGCAACCCGCAGTCGGCAACTGCATATAGTTCCGAACGTTAGCGGTAATTTAATGAAAGCCACCTGCTTATTGAAATTTAAAGTCCCAAATGATTGACAAAAACATAAACATCAATGAATATCTGTAAAAAATGCGATAGTGAATTTGAAGGCAATTATTGTTCTAATTGCGGACATCCACAGAAATTAGAAAGGATAAATGGTCGCTATATATTATCTGAAATTACAAGTGTTTTGAATTTTCAAAAAGGATTTCTATACACAATAAAGGAATTACTTATAAGACCTGGAAAAAATATTAGTGCATTTATTTCAGAAGACAGAAATCGTCTTGTGAAACCAATCATGTTTATCCTGATTACCTCTTTAATTTACACAATAATTGTTAGGATTTTTCATTTTGAAGAAGGAGCGGTTGATGGAGTAATAGAAGGTTTAGAAGATACAAAGACGGTAACGCTTGCAATTTTTAAATGGGTACAAGAAAACTATGGTTATGCAAACATTATTATGGCTGTTTTTATTGGATTGTGGATAAAAGTTTTTTTCAGGAAATATCCATATAACTTTTTTGAAATTTTAATCCTCCTTTGCTTTATAATGGGTATTGGAATGTTAATTCTTGCAGTATTTGCAATTATTCATTGTTTGAGTCATATTGATTTTATGTCAATTGGAGTTTTTGTGGGATTAATTTATGCCACTTATGCTATTGGACAATTCTTTGACAAAGGAAAAATAGCAAACTATGTGAAAGCTCTTATCTCTTATTTATTAGGAATGATTACTTTCACTTTTGTATTTCTTTGCATCGGAATTATAATTGACTTGATAAAAAAATGATATATGAAAACAGAAAACTTGACAGACTTAAGCGACCAAGAACTTTTGCATAAAATAAAGAAATTAAAGACCAATAAAATAATTGATGCTTCAATTGTTGGTTTTACTATTGGGATTGCAATTTATAGTGCTGTAAAAAATGGATTAGAATTTTTCACGTTCTTTCCTCTAATATTGGCATATGTAATAATTAAAAATTCAACTAATAATAAGATTATAGAAAACGAAATTGAAAAAGAGTTGAAATCTCGAAACTTGAAATAAAAACTACCGCTAACAAAAAATATATGATAATTGCCGTTTCGGTGCAGATTTGGAAGTTCGCAGCCCGCAATCCCGAGGCCTCGGGAGCATCGGGGTTCGACAGGAAAGCAACCCGCAATCTAAGGAACTGCATATAGTTTCGAACGTTAACGGCAAGCTTTTGACAGACAGGCACAACGACATAATGACAACCAAAACAAAACGAGTATGCTATATTTAATTTGGGGTATATTAAATCTTGGACTTGTAATCTATTTTTAGTTATTTGTTTCAGGGCTACAAAATTAGTTAAAGAAAAAATAGGACTATTTGCTGCTGTTTTTTTCGTTCTTGGTCTTCTTTCAGTTCTTGGACAACCAGCAAAAGACAGCTATAACAAAGGGGCAAATTCAAATGAAATAAACTCATGGTTTTTTGCATCGGAGGACAGCTTAAGTCGATATGCAACCTACTTTGTCCAAATTATTTTAGAAGATAATTGGATTTCAAAAAAAAACTTAGGAGTAAAATATGGGACGGACAAACAAGGTCTCACAAATATTCCAATATCAGCATATTCCACGATAACTGGTTTTACTAGTGGGACAATTTGGAGACCAAATACAATAAAAGTATACACGACAGACGACAACAATAAATTCCAATATTTTGTAGTTGGAATTGTAGAATGGAAATTACTTGGTGCGACAATTTACACTCAATCAAAAAGATTCAAAGGAATTGTATCGACGAAATAAGCCTGGCGTTAACAAAAACTATATGTCAATTGCCGTTTCGGTGCAGATTTGGAAGTTCACAGCCCGCAATCCCGAGGCCTCGGGAGCATCGGGATTCGACAGGAAAGCAACCCGCAATCTAAGGAACTGCATATAGTTTCGAACGTTAACGGCAAGTGTGTAAAAAGACAGCGACAACCTGATACAGTAAAGATAAAATTGAAATAAGAAAGGATTTAGTTTTTTGACAGGATAGTGCAATTTTGATGGAAATTTATTTTGTTTTTTTCTTCCTGCCCGCAAAAGAGAAGAAGGAAACCCCACCCACATTGCACACATTGGCAAAGCCACACAAACCAAAGCTTTTCCAAAGAGTGCAATTTTGCCAACGCCCACGGTACTAGATAGATAATAAACTTGTATTTTTGAAATTTATCAATTAAGAGAAATCATAGAGACAGTTAAAAATAGAGTTAGTCAAGGAAAATGAACAACCAAAACCATATAACCCTTCTTAAATCCCTCTTTCAAGGTCGGCAAGATGTTTATGCCGTTCGTTGGGAAAAAGACGGGAAAAGTGGTTATATGCCTGCTTACAAGGTTGATTGGAGCGAGTACAATAAACACAAAGCTGCCGGAGGTTCGTTCAAAGATTATACAAAAAAGGAGTTTTTACCTTTTGGCGATGAAGCAATTCAGAATCATTTGTTAGGGAAGGAAACTGTTGGGATTTATCCACTTTTAGAAGACAATACTTCCCATTTCATAGCCGCCGATTTTGATGAGGAAAACTGGAAAGATTCTATATTAAAACTGCATCAAACCTGCTCAAAGTTTGAAATACCATCATACATTGAACGTTCACGCTCGGGTAATGGTGGGCATTTATGGATTTTCTTTGAAGAAAACTTTCCGGCTGAGCAAAGCCGCAAGTTAATGTTCGAAATATTGAGGGAAGCAACCATAATATCGCATTTCGAAAAAGAACCAAGTTTTGACAGGTTATTCCCAAATCAGGATTTTCATTCAGGCAAAGGGCTGGGTAATTTAATAGCATTGCCTTTAAATGGGAAGACCACTCGTAATGGCAATTCGATGTTTCTGGATGCTGAAACATTTGAGCCATTTACTAATCAATTTGAAACGATTGCAAGTTTTAAGAAACTCTCAAAAGAAAAGTTTCTAGGTATTTATGAAGGTTTTTTTTATCAAAAGCCTCAGGAATCAATAAAATCAAATATTATTCTGGCAACGCCGACCGAAGTTGAAATCCAAATCAGCAGCCAAGTTTACCTAAAACGCTTTCAATTAAACAAGAAACTTATTGCCTTTCTTAGGGATAATCTGAATTTTCTCAATTCCGATTATTTGGTAAAAAAGAACATGGGTAAGTCAACATTTAATATTGAAAAATATTTCAGGTTGATTGAGGAAACTACCGACGGAGTTATTATTCCGAGAGGTTTTGTTGCAAACATTGTAAATTTCTGCAAACAGGAAAGTATTTCATTCAAAGTAATAGACAATCGTAAAAAGCTCGATTCTGTGGAATATGATTCAGAAATTGAACTTTTGCCTCATCAGGAAGCTGCAATAGAAAAAATCGCTGAAAAAGATTTTGGAGTAATTGTTTCTCCACCTGGTTCAGGCAAAACAATTATCGGGCTTGAAATTATTGCACAAAAACGACAACCAGCCTTAATAGTTGTTCATCGCAAACAATTATTTGACCAATGGATTGAGCGCATTCAAAGCTTTTTAAAAATACCAAAAAGAGAAATCGGGCAAATTGGTAACCAAAACTTTACAATTGGTAAAGAAATAACGGTTGCAATGATTCAATCGCTCACCCGTTGCGAGGAAATTTCTAAAATAGCCAATAGTTTCGGAACAATAATAGTCGACGAATGCCACCATATTCCGGCAAAATCATTCAGGGAAGCGATGGTTAATTTTAATTCGTTCTATTTGTATGGTTTAACTGCCACACCAAAGCGGAAAAACAACGATGAAAAACTGATTTATGTTTACATCGGGAATATTCTTTATAATGCCGAACAAAAACAACAAATTAAGGAAAATAACATCAAGGCTGAAATAAATATCAGGGAAACTAATCTTTTTGCCCCGTTTGATTATAAAATTGACAAGTACGAAACCATATCAAGGATATTAATTCACGACACTCAACGAAACGCATTGATTATTGAGGATATAGAAAAAAATGTCAATCGTTTCAAAACAATACTTGTTCTTACCGAACGAAAAGCCCATGTGGACATTCTAAATTTATACCTTAAAGACAAGTTTGAAACTATTACAATTCATGGTGATGATTCGGAACAAAGCCGAAAAAGCAAACTTGAACAATTGAAACAAGGTCATTACAAAATAGTAATTTCCACAGGACAATATTTTGGAGAGGGAGTTGATATTGATAATTTGGAATGCCTTTTCATTACTTATCCATTTGCGTTTGAGGGCAAACTTGTCCAGTATATCGGACGGATTCAACGTTCCGGCAAACCACCAGTCATTTTTGATTATCGGGACACAAAAATTGACTATTTTGATAAAATGTTTAAACAACGAAATCGTTACTATAAAAAACTATTGAAATAAGTATATGGCAGAAAACCAAAATATTGAATACAAAGAGTCTTGGAGAGATGAATATCTGAAATGGATTTGCGGTTTTGCAAATGCCAACGGTGGCAAGATTTATATTGGCAAAAATGATGTTGGTGAAGTTGTTGGACTCAAAGATTCGAAGAAACTACTTGAAGACATTCCCAACAAAACAAAAGATATTCTCGGCATTCTGGTTGATGTCAATTTGCATCAAACTGAAAAAGGTGAGTTTATTGAAATTTCAGTTGAAGCATATCCTTATCCGGTCAACTACAAAGGGCAATATCATTATCGATGCGGGAGCACCAAACAGGAGTTAAAAGGCGCAGCCCTTGATAAATTTTTGTTGCAACGAAAAGGTAAACGATGGGATGCAGTTCCTATTCCCAATGTTTCCATTAATGACTTAAAGAAAGAAACTTTTGATTTTTTCAGGAAAAAAGCGGTTAAGGCTCAGCGAATTGAAGAAGACGTTTTGACCGACTCAAATGAACTTCTAATTGACAACTTGCAATTAAATGAAAATGAATATCTGAAACGGGCAGCTATACTCTTGTTTCATCCTAATCCTGATAAATTTGTTTCTGGTGCTTACATCAAGATTGGTTACTTTGAAGCCGATGACGATTTAAAGTTTCAAGACGAAGTTCATGGAAATTTGTTCGAGCAAATTGAGAAAACAATAGATTTGCTTTTTTCAAAATATATCAAATCATCAATAAGTTACGAAGGTTTAAACAGAGTTGAGAAATACGAATATCCCAAAGATGCCGTTCGTGAAGCCCTCTTAAATGCAGTATCACATAAAGATTATTCCGGTGGTGTTCCTATACAAATTAGTGTTTATAATGACAAATTAATATTTTGGAATGAAGGTCAATTGCCTGAAAACTGGACTATTGAAAAACTATTGGACAAGCACCCTTCAAAGCCTTATAATCCTGATATTGCAAATGCCCTATTTAGAAGTGGATATATTGAATCATGGGGAAGAGGAACTTTGAAAATAATAAACGAATGTGTGCAGTTTGGGATTCCAAAACCAAAGTATTTCTACGATATGTCAGGTTTTTGGGTTGAGTTTAGAAAAGATGTTTTCGATATGGAATACTTGAAATCATTAGGCTTAAATGAGCGACAGATTCAAGCAATAAAGTTTGTAAAAGAAAACGGGAAGATTACCAATAGTGAATATCAGGCAAATTATGGAGTTGCGAGGAACACAGCAACAAGAGACTTGTCAGAATTGGTGGATAAAGGCATTTTAAAATCATCGGAAACTAAAGGAGCAGGTTCTTATTATGAATTATGAATTGCACCATAATTGCACCAATTGCACCATAATNNAAGAGCTTCCGCCTCTCCAGCCCGAGTAACCGCCTTTCAGGACGGTTTTAGGATTGCCCACGCTCAAAAAAACAAAATAAATTTGTGCTTCGTGGATAGGTTGGTACATATTGATAATGATTTGACAAGCAAAGCTAAATAAATGACAAACAGACAGAAATGAATGAATGAATACCAGTTGCAACACGCGGTATAGTTAATTGCCGGTGCAGTGCGTATTCGAGCGGCACAGCTCGTATCAAAAGTTGTTGTAACCTGATAGGAAAGTGCTTAGAAATCGGCAACTAACCATACCCGCCAACCGTTAGCAACAAGCATAGGAGTGAGACACACATTAATTTAACGAGAAATAATATGACAGAATTTTGGGAGACAAGTTTTAGAGATAAACAAGAAATGTGGGGATGGGAACCAGCCTACTCTGCCATTGAAACGTTAGAATTATTTAAAAAATACGAAATAAATAAAATCCTAATTCCTGGATTTGGTTACGGTAGAAATGCCAAGATTTTTACTGACAATGGATTCAAGGTAACTGGTATCGAGATTTCTGAAACGGCAATTGATATAGCACAAAAACACTTTGGAGATAGTATAAAAGTATATCACGGTTCTGTTGGTTCAATGCCATTTGACCAAGAATTATATGATGGTATTTTCAGTTATGCTTTAATCCATTTATTAAGCGCACAAGAACGAGCAAAACTAATTGAAGATTGTTATAATCAGCTTAAACCTAATGGATACATGGTTTTTGTATCCATTTCAAAAATGGATTTTAGATATGGACAAGGAAAAGAAATAAGCAAAGACACATTTGAAACTTGGCCGGGCGTTACTTTATTCTTTTATGACTCAGACTCAATTAAATCAGATTTTGGCAATTATGGTTTGACAGATGCCGAAGTAATTAATGAACCAAAAATTGACTTGGAAGATAAACCCATACAAAGATTTTGGTACATAATCTGCAAGAAACAAATTGGATAAAATGCCTGTTGCTAACAAAAACTATATGTCAATTGGGGTTTCGGTGCGGACAACAAAGTCCGCAGCACGCAATCCCGAGGCCTCGGGAGCATCGGGGTTCGACAGGATAGCAACCCGCAATCTAGGGAACTGCATATAGTTTCGAGCGTTAACGCCAAGTTTAATTGCTGCACAAACACGACATTTGTTTCCTAATAAAGAAACATTTATATTTGTAAAAGAATGACACGATGGATGAAAAATTTCAGGTTCGGTTTTTAGAGGAGGCTGCTCAATTCCTTGGCAGTCTTGACGAAAAGACAAGGGACAAAGTTATCTACAACGTGGTAAAGGCAAAATTCTCTAACGACAAGGAACTTTTTAAAAAACTCAAAGGAGAAATCTGGGAGTTCAGGACTTTGTTCAATAAAACCCATTACAGGCTTTTTGCTTTTTGGGACAAGGCAGGAAATACCAAAACAGTTGTAATATCGACCCACGGACGAATAAAAAAGACTGATAAAACGCCTTTAGGCGACATTGAAAAGGCAGAGCGAATAAGAAAACGATATTTTGAACTAAAAATCTCCGGAGATGAAAAATAAAGAATTGAAAACTTACAGTTTAGAAGAAATCACTGACAAATATATTGGCGAAATTGGAACACCAAAACGTGACGCATTTGAAAGCGAGTTGAGACTAGACTTGCTTGGAGAAGCAATTAAACAAGCGAGAAAAGAGCGTAACCTGACACAGGAGCAACTTGGCGAACTTGTTGGAGTAAAGAAAGCTCAAATTTCAAAATTAGAGAATAGTTTGACAGACGCAAGGTTTGAGACAATAATAAAAGTATTTAAAGCATTGAATGCCAAGGTAAATTTCAATGTTGAGTTGCTCAATCAGACGGTTAAACTCGCCTGACGGAATCGAAAACCTGGCGTTAACAAAAACTATATGTCAATTGGGGTTTCGGTGCGGACAACAAAGTTCACAGCCCGTAATCCCGATGTACATCGGGAGCATCGGGGTTCGATCCCGAGTGCTCCACCACTGTACATACGCGAGCTTCGCTCCTCCCTTTCAATGACATACCAGGTAAACCTTTCTTTAAGACATTGCAGTCATCTGTGACTTATGAGATTCCGGCCTTCGCCGGAATGACCGAAAACGCATACAGCGGTTCTCCGAAAGAAATTCGGGACAGGCCATTAAGATGTGGAGCAATATACCGCCAGACCGTTAGCGTTCATTATCGAAAGAAGTCGAATACCAGTTGTCATTTATCAGCATTCCTCATCACCGTCAACCGGCATTCATCCAGTTGTTCAACGTCGATTATTTTTCCTGATATTTGGGGAGCTTTTATTCCCTTGCCGAAAAATTGGTTGCCAAAGTACACATGCGCCTCGTCCCACAGTCCGGACGAAATGACGCTGGTAAGCAGGCGGGCGCCTCCTTCAATAATTACCGACTGGATATTGTTCCGATACAAATGATCCATAATCAGAGGGAGAGGGTCGTTACTGAAATCAATTGGTACAAATTCGACCAGTGTCTTTGGCTCCGCTTCGGTTGCCGTAAAAATTACGGTTGGCGCTGCTCCGTCGAAAAGATGCAAATCCGGTGATAACCTGCCGGTACGGTCAAGCGTCATGCGGTAGGGTTGGTTTCCTTTCCATTCGCGGACGGTAAGCGAGGGGTTGTCTTTTTCAGCAGTATTGGTACCAATCAGGATGGCCGCTTCTTCGCTGCGTTGTTTGTGCACCAGCCGCCGTGCCAGTTCGTTGGTGATCCATGCCGGTTTCTCGCCGTTCCCGTTTCGCTCCCGGTCGATAAAACCATCGGCGGTTTGCGCCCATTTCAGGAAAATATACGGACGTTTTTTCTCATGAAAAGTAAAAAACCGACGGTTCAGTTCGCGGCATTCGTTTTCGAGCATCCCCACCTCCACATCGATACCGGCTTTGCGCATTTTTTCAATGCCTTTGCCTGCTACCTCTGCAAACGGGTCGATGGTTCCGACCACTACCTTTGGAATCCGGTTTTCAATGATAAGATCAGAGCAGGGGGGTGTTTTCCCGAAGTGGGCGCAGGGTTCGAGGGTCACATACAAGGTCGATTCGGAAAGCAGTTCCTTATTTTTTACTGAACGGATGGCATTTACTTCGGCATGGGCGTCACCGTATTTTTGGTGGTACCCTTCGCCGATAATTTTTCCGTCGTGTACCACCACGCAGCCCACCATCGGGTTGGGAGCTACATCTCCAAGCCCGAGCGCCGCCAGTTCGAGGCTGCGTTGCATGTATTTTTGATCGGTTGCCATCGCCGGAAAAGTTTAACTTTGCCAAAAATACAAAAATGCAGGCAGGCATTGCACATATCAAAAAAGAATTGGCAGGCATTTATCCCGCAGCCGAGATCAACGCGATGAGTTCCCTTGTCCTTCAGCATCTAAAATCGTACAACCGGACACAAATTCTGCTGGCCCGCAACGAAATTCTTTCTGACATTGAACGAAAAAAGCTGGAAGAGATGACTGCACGACTGAAAAAACAGGAACCCATTCAATATATTTTAGGAGAAACGGAATTTTTCGGGCTAAAGTTTTTTTGTCGTCCCGGCGTGCTGATTCCCCGCCCCGAAACGGAAGAACTGATCGATTGGATTTTGAAGGAAACTTTTGCCCCGGAAATCCGCATCCTTGACATCGGAACCGGGACGGGCTGCATTCCTGTTTCGCTGAAAAAACACCTGCCCACAGCCCGTGTTTCTGCCTGCGATATTTCAGAAACCTGTTTGCAACTGGCCCGCGAAAATGCAATGCTGAATCAGACCGAAGTTTCATTTTTCAGAATGAATATCCTTCAGCCCGGATCAAACGCAAACTGTCAGCAATACGATGTGCTGGTATCGAATCCTCCATATATACGTGAAAGCGAAAAGACGCGCATGCAAGCCAATGTACTGGATTACGAACCCGCGACAGCCCTGTTTGTTCCCGATAACAACCCGCTGCTTTTTTACCGGGCAATTTTACTGTTTGCTAAACAATCATTGACACCCAAAGGCCGGGTTTACTGGGAAATTAATGAAGCGATGGCACCGGAATGTGCACAGCTTTTACATGATTTCGGGTACGTGAATATCGAATTTCGGAAAGATATACACGATAAAGACCGTATGATTTCGGCCCAAAAACCGTAAATTGCAACCCGAGAACAAAAACAATGAGACGACGGGATTTTTTACGCAAAACCAGCATGGGAACTGCATTTGCATGCAGCACTTCCTTTTTTTCAGCCGCCAGTTCGTTTGTATCGGGTACCAGAAAAACAAAAGTGATTGTTGCCCGGGGTAACGATTATCAGCAACTATTCGACCGTACCCTCTCTGAAATGGGAGGTTTATCCCGCTTTGTGAAAGAAGGGACCCTCGTGGTGCTGAAGCCCGATATCAGCCGGAATGCTTTGCCCGAAGAAGGGCTTACCACCCATCCTTTGCTGGTAAAGCACATCACAAAACAATGTTATAAAAATAAATGCAAAGCAGTTTATGTATTCGACCACTGCATCGATGAATGGACCAAATGCTATAAGAACAGCGGAATTGAGCGGGTGGCGAAAGATGCTGCGGCCAAAGTTCTTCCCGGCAACCATGAACTGTTTTTCAGGGGACAGGATATTCCGGGGGCTTCGGTACTGACCCGCGCCCGTATTCACAATGCGTTCTCCGACGGAAGTTTGCTGATTGATGTGCCGGTACTGAAAACCGACCCGGAAACCATCATCTCCGGGGGATTGAAAAACCTGACAGGCTGCATACTGGATCAGGATTTTTACAGGCAAGCCGCGGCAAACCGTTGCATCGCAGAATTCCTGTATTATAAAAAACCCGATCTGACGGTAATCGATGCGGGACATTTGCTGTCAACTGTCTCAGGAAAAAGCGGAGAGCACGTGTTGATAATAAGCGCCGATGTTGTGGCAGCCGACGCCGTTGCCTGCCGCCTGATGGGCATCGACCCGTTTACTGTGGAACACCTGAAAATAGCAGCAGAACTGGGGCTGGGAATTCTTTCAGACACTGAAATTGAAATGAAAAATATTGTTGGATAGAAGGTCTTTTTAGTGAGAGCTTCACTTAGAGTGAAACTCTCACTAAACGGAATGAACCAAATTATATCTTATATTTGTAACAGACGAAACATGTGCCACTAACCTTATTCAACTTGAGACGTTTATTCAAAAATATATTCATCCTCATTAATATTCTGGTTGCAGTCTGCCTGTTGTTTTCGTATACTGCCGTGTTTATCAACCCTGCGAAATTCTGGATACCGGCCTTCTTTGGACTGGTATATCCGTATATTGTACTGGTTAATATCCTGTTTGTCCTTTACTGGTTCGTCTTCAATGCAAAATATTCTCTCATTTCCATTCTTGCCATCCTTGTCGGGTTCGGATTTTTGGGAAATTATGTCCAGTTTGAAGGAGAAAAAGCTCCGAAAGAAGGCATTCGTGTTTGCAGTTACAATGTGAAATATTTCGTTGCCGACGGCGTCTCACCCAAAATGGCAACGGTTGAAAAAGTAGTTCAATATCTTGAAGACGGGAAATTTGATATCATCTGTTTGCAGGAAGCCAATATTACCAGCCAGAGTTTCCGGATGGATGCCATAAAAACCAAACTTGGCAACATTAACCGGATGCAGGTGGTACGTTCCTCCCGCACAGGCGGACCGGTTACTTACACGCGCTATCCTGTCGCAGGTACAGGAGAAATTCAGTACGAGAACACGGGAAACATGATCGTTTTTGCCGACCTGATCATTCATAAAGATACCTTTCGGATATATAACTGTCACTTGCAATCGAACCGTTTGAAACCGCATGAACTAAACACGATCGACTCATTGCGGTATACCAACAAACCGAAAAACTACGACAAGGTAAAGAAGGTTGGCTCGAAACTAAAACAAGCGTTTATAAAACGGGCAGAACAAGCCCGGATACTTGACGGGCACATCCGGAACTGCCCCTACCCGGTAATTGTTTGCGGCGATTTTAACGACACCCCGGTTTCCTATTCGTACCGGAAAGTACGAGGCGATCTGAAAGATGCTTTTGTGGAATCGGGACATGGTATTGGCAACACCTACAACGGAAGGTTGCCCTCGTTCCGCATTGATTATATTTTGCACAACCCGGTATTTGAAAGTTACGGGTTTGAAACAGGCCGCGAGAAATTGTCGGACCATTTTCCTGTTCATTGTGTGCTGACGCTGAAAAACAATCAATAAAGATTGCATCAAAAATATTTCCCCTTTTTATCTCGTTCGCTGTCAAGAGAAAATAACGCTCAAAAAAAGTGCGATGTAAAAATTATTCTTTCTGCAAAAGGTATTCCGGCAAATTGTACATTTGTTACTACGCTCTGTCTTTTCTGTACAGGAAAAGCAGGGCAAACAAAAAACCAAAATCTATGAAGAAAATCTTTATGGTTGTGCTTGCATTCCTGCTCTGGAATACAGCCTACACACAAAAAAATCTGCTGAAAAATGTTCCCGGCTACGGAATATTTGAAGGCAATGTTGAATCCCTGACTCCCGAAATCCTTGTTTCTAACAAAATTCTTAGTAAAGAAGAAGGTATTTCCGAAAAGCTGGAAATACAATCATTTCAGCAAAGCGAAGAAAAGAACGACATCAACGTTCTGATTGAAGTGACCAAATACGTCACCAATCCGCTTGATGAAAATCCGATGGCATCACTTTTTAAGACGCAACGTTCGCTCGATCGCAAACTTTCATTGGCAAACATTGCTTTTATCGATCTGGAAGGCGATACCGAAGATGCCATTACCAAACGCGATAAAGGGCGAACCTTCTGCCAGGTAAACATCGACCCGGAAGAAGGCAGTGATTATCGCGTGAAACAAGGCGGCGAAAAAATGAAAAAGAAAGAATTCGGGATGAATATTGACGCCATGTTCAACTACGTGAATTCTTTACTGAAAGGCAATTTTCATGATGCCGAAGCCAAGTGGGATTTTGGCAAGGAATTTCGTCATTTTTATTATGCAGCCGCAGGAAATGTATACGTCAAGGTAGAAGTTTACGCTCATAAAACAGGCCCCGATAAAGCGCCCGATGCCCGGAAAATTGCCAACGATATCCTGCGAAAACTTCCACAGGACAAACCTTTTGACGGACCAACCAATGTTGAGGTTTATCCAAAATTTAACCCGCTTGCCGATGCGAACGAACGGGGACTGATTCCTGCTTCTGATTTATTGCCCGCCAAAATCGTTTACAAAACAGGAAAAGCCAATACTCAGGCAAAATTCAGTCTGATGATGAATTCTCCCGGAGAACTGCGCAGCGACGACGGGCAAAAAGGAAAAGTCATCACCGTTACTACCGATGCCAAAGGCGATGCTGTTGCCTGGTATCATTATACCGATACGAAAGAATTAAAAGCTCCGTTGGAAGTTCAGGTTGTGGCCGAGGTTGGCGACAAAAGCCGCAAAGCATTTGTCAATGTCGGACTTGGACTGGCATTCGATCAGCTTAATGAAGTGCCGGAACAAGTTTATATCTACTCGCCGGAAAAACCTTATGCTTTTGCGCTGAGCGTGAAAAGCCTGTTCTTTCCGCAACTGAACCTTGTACAGTACATTTACGAAGCTCACGAAAGCAAAATATGGGGAACAAAACAGATTGGTGTTCAATTGGTTTGCACCTGGGTAAATAAACCGGATGGAGCCCCGGCCGATGAATTCTATGTTGGTACAACCAGCATACTTAGTACTTATCAGGGGAACAATACAAATTTTCTGTCGGCCAACAGGCATCCCATGCAGTATTATACCAAATTTTCCTATCCCGCAGTAGTACTGAAGTCGCAGGGGACACATATTTATCAGGTTGCCGGTGAAATTGCCGTACTCGACGGCAGCCAAACCGAAAGGCCCCGGATCAGTTACATGAGAGAAACAATGGCTCGTACCGATGCGCTGATCCCGCTTTCTGCTGATGTCCCGGAAACATGGTTCAAGAGTTTCGCCTGCTGCCTGGCTTCGGTCGATTCGGAACAGAAATGGTTCTTGCTCGAAGCAGTGAAACTGATTCCAACCTACGGTATGTTGGCTGATGTCCCGGCCACGGCATCTTCATTTGTTTGCGGAATACTAAACGGCGACTACGAAAAAAGCATTCTTGACCTGGCTTCCTGGCTGGGAGGACAATATATCGACAATCTCATGGAAGCCGAAGTTTTCAACAAACTGAACAAAACCAAGCAGGATGCAGTGCTGGCTGCTAAAGCTTCCTATATTGGCACCGACACGTATAAGAAAAAAACAGAACTGGAACAGATAAGAGCCCGGCAAACAGAACTCGTGGGTTCGATGTAAAAAGACTTCGAAATATTGCAGAATTACGCGAGGAGAATTTTCATATTTGAGTCCAATATTGGCTAAAATAAAAAGAGGCTGAACTCTTTTGAGACAGCCTCTTTCAAGTAATAAAAGATCAAAATGATTGATTAAAAATCTTATTTCTTAGGAATAATGTCAATTATAACTGTACGGTTATAAAAACGTTCTTCCGGGTATTTATTATCAAACGGCGCTAAATCCTGATCTTCACCAAATCCGAGTACTTCAAATTTCACATCGTTTCGTCCGGCCTTGGTAAGACCTTTTTCAAGAATGCCTTTGACATCGTTAGCCCGGGCCAATGACAATTTCAGGTTGATATCTTCACCACCGATAATATCGGTATGACCATGTATGATAGCTGTTCCCCCTTTCGGAATCTTTGGTACAACCACGTCGGTAAGGTACTTTTCGTAAATCATGATGGCCTTTGAGTCGTTGAATTCATACAATACGCTGAACCTCATCATCTCTTCATCTACAGGAGGTGTCCAGAGTACCATGTGTACCGAAGTTTCCTTCTCTATTGCCTTGCCATCTTTTAACTGGCCGATCATTGTCACCTTATAGTCGCCTTCCGGGCGGGTACCCAAAATTGATTTTCCGGGAATGCTCACTGTTTCCTGTATATAGGGCCCAAAGTTTTGTACTTTTCCCTGTTCATCTGCAATTCTCATCGACCATGAAGAGAATGCTTCATTGGCGCCATCGGCATTAAAAGTAACATAGCTGTCGATTGGCGCTTCCTGAACGGCAACGATCTCCACTGGTTTAAGCGGTGCATCCGGTCCACTCTGGAACTCCATCAGCAATTCAGGCGAACCGCTCCCGATGGAAACCCTGCGGTCTCCCTCGCGAAGGAGTGTCAATTCGAGTTGGCCCCACGGCTGTTCAGATGGAATGACAGGTTTAATCCGGCCTTCGGTAGTAATCCGGGAAGCTTCAATTCCAAATACATCAACAAGGTATAGTTTAGTCGATTCGGCCATTGCTTTCCCGTCTTGTATCCCTCCCATTGAAGATCCGGACAAGGTAACAGTTGTTGCAGGGTTTTTTACCATCCGGTCGCCGAGGATGTTCAGAACATTATAATAGACCGTCATCTGGCGTTTTGATCGACCCGACAATTCTTTCGGTGCGAATACTTCCAGTTGGTCTTCCCTGAAGTCTTTTACCTGATTCTTACGGAGCAGCACATAGCGGTTTGGTATTTCAGTCGATCCTTCATTGAAGAATACATAGTTACGAAGCGGGAATGTTTCCCGTACCCTGCGTTCGACAGGGACGTTTTTTGGCGCATTGGCCGTAAATTTTACTTCCGGAACTACCACCTCTATTTTCTTTACGGGCAATGGAGTGATTATCTCCTGATGTACCTCACGTCCCCGTCCAAACTTAAGGGCAAGTCCTGCCCTCAGAGTGGTCAGGTTCCATGATTCTATTGTCCGTGGATTCTGCCCGAAATAGGGATGAAAAGCGATAAAAGGAGAAAGCACAACTTGTGTCTGCCGGGCCTCTGCCGAAAGCGAAATATCATATCCGGCCCCGACTTGCATCGAGATCAGGTATTTGTCCATATTGCTGAAATCTCCGGTCAGATCCGGTTCAGCCACTTGTTCCGGGAAGGCCGGATTAATCCCTTGCTCATATACAAATTGTTTATTGATATTGATGCCCAGACGCGGACCTCCATATACATAAAAATTCGATTTGAAGGGGGCAATACGCAAGCTTGGTTCTACTGTAACATACGAAAGGTCAGTCGATAAGTCTGCCGGGCAGTTACAAGGTGTGACTACCTGTTCCCACTCACCTTTTCGGCTTTCGTATCCGGCCTGGAGCATAAAGCCCAGCCGTGTATCCGGACGATGAAACTCCAGGATAGGAAGGGCAAAAAATCCGATTCCCTGGCCATCATGAAAGGCCGTTGGAGTGAGAAAATCTGCTGAAGTCAATTGTTGCGTGGTTCCGCGGTAGAAATTCAAGTTTAAACCGCCTGCTGCGCCAAACCACCAGGATGGTTTCGTGAACTTTGCATCCTGGGCCTGAAGAGGCGATTGGATACCAGTCAAAATCAAAGCGCCAACAATAACACTTTTAAGGGTCAGGTTATAAAGGAACCGCGCTATGCGCGATCCCTTCTTTAAATTTGTAATCGGTTTCATAATTAAAGTAGTTTATGGTTTTGTAATTGTACTGGCATCCAGTGAAACCGCAGCAATCCTTGTCAATGCTCTTCCGTTAAGTACAGCACCCGTATTGAGCGTTATTGATTGATCAGCCAGAATATTTCCGTAGAAAACAGAGGTTGTGCCAAGTGTTGCTGAAGTGCCAACAATCCAAAAGATGTTTGCAGCTTGTGCGCCACCAGCCAAAACAATACTGGTTGCAGGATCTGTAGTAAGTGTAGATCCAATTTGGAATATCCAAACTGCATTTGAGTTACCTTGAGCATCCAGGGTTAAAATTCCATTCGCTCCGGTTCCTGATATTCCACTCGTTGATGAGTTTGAATAAAGGCCAGGGGCAAGGGTTAAACCACCGAGTTGTCCGGGTAATGAAATTGCATTTAATGATCTGCCTTGACCATCGATATAAGCTGTCGTTAAGCAGAGTTTTGCGGCTGCTGCTATCGGAGTTGTAATTTGCTGCGTTCCATTAATTACGCCTGGAGGGAAACCAACCAGCGCAGATCCGGGGCTTAATGCAACATCTCCGTTAATTATTGATGGACCGGTACTGGTAATGGTTGATCCGGCCATTACTGCATACGGTGCAGCACAGGTAAGATCAATCGCTAACGGGCCTGTCATTGCAAAGTTCGCGGTAATATTTTTATCCGCATTCATGGTTACTGTCAACGGGTTTGTTGAACCTGTTGCATCGCCACTCCATGAGATAAAGGCATATCCTGAATTGGGCGTTGCTGTAAGCTGTACCGTCGTTCCACCATTATACGTTGGCTGGTCCGGATTTTTCAGAACGCTCCCGTTGGTTGCTGTTACGTTTAATGTGTAAACGTTAATTACAAAGTTCGCGGTGATATTTTTATCCGCATTCATGGTCACGGTCAACGGGTTTGTCGAGCCTGTAGCATCGCCACTCCATGAGACAAAGGTATATCCGACATTGGGTATTGCAGTAAGCTGTACCGTCGTTCCGTTATCGTAAGTTGGCTGATCCGGATTTCGTAAAACAGTTCCGTTATTTGCTATTACGTTTAATGTGTAGGTGTTTAATGTAAAGTTTGCAGTGATGTTTTTATTTGCATTCATGGTCACAGTCAACGGATTTGTCGAGCCCGTGGCATCGCCGCTCCATGAGGTAAATGTATATCCTGCATTAGGCGTTGCGGTGAGCTGTACCGTCGTTCCGCTATCGTAAGTTGCCTGATTTGGATTTTTCACAACAGTACCGTTATTTGCAATTACATTTAATGTATAGACGTTTAATGTGAAGTTTGCAGTGATGTTTTTATCCGCATTCATCGTCACAGTCAACGGATTTGTCGAGCCTGTAGCATCGCCGCTCCATGAGGTAAAGGTATATCCTGCATTGGGTGTTGCTGTAAGCTGTACTGTTGTCCCTCCATTGTAAGTTGCCTGATTTGGATTTCGTACAACAGTCCCGTTATTTGCCGTTACATTTAATGTATAGGTGTTTAATGTAAAGTTTGCGACAATGCTCTTATTTGCATTCATGGTCACGGTCAACGGATTTGAAGAGCCCGTCGCATCACCACTCCATGAAGTAAAAGTATATCCTGCATTGGGTGTTGCCGTAAGTTCTACCGTCGTCCCGCTATTATAAGTTGCCTGGTTTGGATTTCTTACAACAGCTCCGTTATTTGCGATTACACTTAATGTATACGTGTTTAATGTAAAGTTCGCGGTGATATTTTTATTTGCATTCATGGTCACGGTCAACGGATTTGTAATACCCGTCGCATCGCCGCTCCACGAAGTAAATGTATATCCTGCATTGGGAGTTGCCGTAAGCTGTACCGTCGTCCCGCTATTGTAGGTTGCCTGGTTTGGATTTCGTACAACGGTCCCGTTATTCGCTGTTACATTTAATGTGTAGGTGTTAATTGCAAAATTCGCGGTGATATTTTTATTTGCATTCATGGTTACTGACAATGGATTTATGAAACCCGTCGCATCGCCACTCCATGAAGTGAAGTTATACCCTGTATTGGGCGTTGCCGTAAGTTCTACTATCGTCCCGCTGTTGTAGCTTAGCTGGCTGGGATTTTTTACAGCGGTTCCGTTGGTTGCTGTTACATTTAATGTATAGGTTTTGAGTACATAATTGGCGACTAAAGTTCTGCTTGCATTTAACTGAAAAGTATAAATTGCATTTGTTGATGCAATCGTTGTTCCTTCGGTCCAGTTTACAAAGTTATATTCAGCATTCGGGAATGCCGTAACTGTTACATTAGACCCTGCATTAAAACTGCCCGAACCACTTGTCGTTCCGCCTAATACCGGGTTTGACAATAAGTTTACCACATATTGAAGAGTAAAGTTTGCCACTAATGCCTTGTTCCCGGCCATCGTAAACTGATAACTTGGATTTGTTGAAACAGCCGTCCCGTTTTCGGTCCAGTTGGCAAATGAATAACCTGGGTTTGGTGTTGCAACAACGGTAACCAAAGAGCCCTGGTTAAAAGTCCCTGCTCCGCTGGTTGTTCCGCCTGCTATCGGCAAGGAAGACAATACGACTTCAGGAATGGTTGTGAAGGTCCACACGTAGTCGGTTTGTAAGGAATTACGCATTAAATCCTTTGCCAGTGTTTTTACCCTTCCTGTATAAAGTGTAAAGGGGGCAAGAAAAACAGAAGGTTCGAGTGACGCAGTTAATCCGCTGTATGTAACGTTTCCGGTAATTGATGTTTCACCTTGTTTCAATAGAAAAGATGCTTCGGTTATCGTTTCCGGGTCCATCTTTTCATTGAAGGTTGCAGTAATAATTTGACTGAGAGGTACATTGACAGCTTTATCAATGGGGACTGTCGATACCACAAGCGGGCATACTCCGACCGTTTCCTGGTACTCATCTTTTTCGCACCCGGAAATAAAAGCAACCGATGCGATGGCAAGGGTTATAAAGAGTTTTTTCATATTATTTTTTTTACTTTAATTAGAAAGTCATTTCAGAGTAACTATTTTTATTGGCCTCTGAGGTTCTGACATGATTTAGTGAAAGAGTTCAATCGTTCACCCGTTATAGAGGATGTGTGTAGTATTTGGAATCCTGATTTATTATAACTCAGAGATGATTTTTTGCAATTCCTCTTTCGTTTTGCCAAGCTTTATTTGAAGCCTTCCAAGCAATTCCTCTTTTTTGCCATCCAACAGCAACAGGTCATTGTCAGTTAAAACTGCAAATTTCTGTTTGAGTTTGCCTTTCTGTTCGTTCCAATTTCCTTTGATTTCTGCTTTGTTCATTTCTTTTAGTTCTTGATGTGAAAGAATTTTCACGTAACAAAGGTGAGATTCTATGCACTGAAATGCGTTACACAATTCCGTGGAAGAGTTACATCATTCACACATTAATTTTATCCGTCGCGCCGAAATGTGTGAATGATGTAACTCTTATCAAAAGTTATGTAACTCATATACGTTTTTAAGAGCCGACCTTTACCGAAACAAGAATGAAGACTTTTAACAATTAAATTCATCGAATATGAAAAAAATAAGAATCAGTATGATCTTGCTTTTAGGCACAGCTATCCTTTTTTCAGGGTGCGCATCTTTAAATAAAACACAAAAAGGTGGAGCCGTGGGAGTTGTAGCAGGTGGAGCAATGGGCGCAGTAATTGGCAAAGCTGCCGGGAATACCGGACTGGGTGCAATTATCGGAGCTGCTGTCGGAGGCGCTACCGGCGCCATCATTGGCAATAAAATGGACAAGCAGGCCAGGGAAATTGAAAATACCGTTCCCGGTGCAAAAGTTGAACGTGTAGGCGAAGGTATCGTTGTGGAATTCAGCAGCAATGTTTTGTTTGGGTTCGATCGTTCGAGCCTGTCGGCTGATGCACGGACCAACCTCGATAAATTGGTTGTGGTACTGAACGCTTATCCCGATACGGATATTGAAATACAGGGACATACCGATGACAAAGGAAGTGAAACGTATAACCGGACCCTTTCAGAAAAACGCGCCGGCGTCGTGTCCGACTATCTGACCGGCGAGGGAATTGCATACAGTCGTGTACGGATTAAAGGATTTGGCGAAACTTTACCAAAATACAGCAATACTACAGACGATGGCCGTTCGCAAAACCGCAGGGTTGAGTTTTTGATCACTGCAAATGAAAAGATGAAGGCTGAAGCTGAAAAAGAAAGAGCGAACTAGCGTTGTGTTAACCTGGTTTTGTCATGCTGAACGCAGTGAAGCATCCGTTGAAAATAGCTCTGGTCATTAGATCCTTCGCTTCACTCAGGATGACAAACTATGCCATAAGCAATTATTCAATAATTCAGTTATAAAAATTACAATTTTAAAATAAACAAATGAAAAACAGACTATTATCAATTGCAATCATTCTTGTGCTTTCTGCATCGTTGGCAGTCGCCCAGGATCAAACAAAAATGTCATTTGGCATTCTCGGCGGAGTAAATTTTCAAAATCTGAACGGGAAACTTTCGAGTGGCGACGATCTTGAAAATGACATGCTGATGGGGTTTCATGGCGGGATCAATATTCAGATGCCCATTGCCCCTGAATTCTATTTTCAACCCGGGTTAATGTATGCAACGAAAGGTGCAAAATATACCGAAGGCTCCTTAACAAGCACAACCAAGCTCAATTATATTGAAATGCCTTTAAATATGGTGTACAAAGCTTCGTTGGGCAATGGATTTTTTATGCTTGGATTTGGGCCTTACCTCGGTTATGCAATCGGGGGCAATGTAAAAACGGAAGGCGGCTCGATAAGCCTTGAACAGGACATTGAATTCAAAAGCGTTGTAGAGACCGGCGATCCGTTGACCGTGCCCTATTATAAAGCATTTGATGCAGGCGCCAACATCTTTATCGGATACCAAATGGCAGGCGGGTTATTTTTACAATTGGACACCCAGTTTGGGATGCTGAATATTAACCCTGAAGACAAACGGATTTTAACCGATAAATCATCGAAAAAAAATACAGGCTTCGGCCTCTCACTTGGATATAGGTTTTAGGGAAAAGGTTTCAAAGCGAAGGCCGTCTCTGTTTATTCGGAGGCGGTCTTTTTTTTGTTTAAAAATAGCCAACCGGTTAAACAGCCCAAACCACGGGCGAATAACGAACTTGCGCTCAACTGCCGCAAAATCGAAAAGCCACGAAAACATTGTATTTCAATAATAAAAACGTCCGGAACCCAACTGCAAAACTTGTTGAACAAATAAATAAAACGGAGAGGAGTTTAAAGAAAAGTACGGTATATTTGGGGATGGGTATGAGTTGTAGCAAGCCAAAAAAGGACAGACACAGCGATAATTTTGGAGCAAAAGGACAAGGATAATGAACGGGCAACGCACAAAACAGCACATTTCAAACCGCTCCACCGACACAAGACAAAAGTTTGCAAAAGAGCTGTTTTCTTACCCACCCACAAGACAATAACATCTCCTTTTTAGTACTTTTGCATGTATGGATAACAAGTTATATATCGAACCTTTTGAAAGAGAACTGCCAAGTGATTATGCAGACAGGTTAGGTATTTATTATACACAGCAAGTTACGACAAAACATAAGAAGGACAACGGTCAATTTTTCACACCGACACCAATTGCTCGCTTAATGGCTTCATACTGCGACCTGACTAAAACTTCAATCAGAATTTTAGACCCCGGTTGTGGTACAGCAATTTTGACATGTGCTTTAATTGAACACTTAATTGAGAGCCGAAACGATATTGAAATTATTGACTTAGTTGCCTATGAGACAGACCCTGACTTAATTTCATCTTCTCAGAAGACTTTGACTTATTTAAAAAAATGGCTTTTAGAAAAAGGTGTAAGACTTCAATATTTGCTTCATATTCATGACTTTATTTTAGACAATGCGAAAGCATTAAAAAGGAATTATAATGGAGAACAGTTTGATTTAATTATTTCAAATCCACCATATTTCAAACTTGCCAAAGACGATGAAAAGACAATTGCAGCTAATATGCTTGTAAGTGGACAACCCAATATTTATTCAATTTTTATGGGTATTGCTTCAAAGCTTCTGTCAGAAAATGGAGAATTGATTTTTATTACACCAAGAAGTTTTGCTTCAGGAAATTACTTCAAGGCATTTAGAGAATTGTTTTTTAATACTGTCCAAATTGACAAAATACATTTATTCAATTCACGAAAAGATACTTTTAACCGGGATAGTGTTCTTCAAGAAACTGTTATAGTGAAAGCAATACGTGAAACAATTGACCCAAATAAACAAGTTCTCGTTTCTTCAAGCGTAGGCATAAGAGACATTTTTGAACCAACAATAAAGTATTTTGCTTCTTCTGAGCTTCTTGACCTAAACTCAAAGGAAAAGATTTTGCATTTGCCGACAAGCGACAAAGAAGAAAGTATTTTGAATTTAGTAGCTTCTTGGGAGAATGTTTTAAGAGACTACAATATTCAAATCTCAACGGGTCCGGTTGTTTCTTTTCGTGCTTTGGATTATATCCAAAATAATTATGAAAACGGGACTGTATTTCTAGCTCCTTTATTTTGGCTTCACAATGTGAACAAAATGATTTTAGAGTGGCCAAAGCAACTTAAAGAAAAAGGACAGTTCATTAGGATTGAAAACGGTTCTAAATCTTTATTAATCCCAAACAAGAACTACATTTTATTAAGACGTTTTAGCACTAAGGACGACAAGAGCCGACTAATTGCGGCTCCTTACTTTTGCAATTATATAAAATCTGACTTTATAGGAGTTGAAAACAAGGTGAATTATATTTATCGAAAACACGGACATTTAGAAAGAAACGAACTTGTTGGGCTTTGTGCATTATTAAACAGCGAACTCTTTGACACCTACTTTCAAATTTTCAATGGAAATGTAAATGTGAGTGCAAC
Source organism: Prolixibacteraceae bacterium (assembly GCA_003506435.1). Taxonomy (GTDB): domain Bacteria; phylum Bacteroidota; class Bacteroidia; order Bacteroidales; family Prolixibacteraceae; genus GWE2-42-39. The sequence goes on along the minus strand of DOAQ01000025.1, from coordinate 153,882 downwards.
AGAGCTAAGGGAAATGAGACTTCCACCGTTGAACGATATTAAAAAAATAGGAAATAAAATCATACTTTCAAACGACTACTCAATGATAAATGTTAATCATATTGTCAGCGAGCTTTTTGAAATGGAAGTCATACTAAACTGATATGAGTAAATTAGAAGAAGCACAGGAAATATTAAAAGCATTGGGACTGCCGCCAGCACAATACAATGAAATGGCGGCTCTTACATTTTTAGCCGTTTGCAACATTAAGGAAAACGATCATTGGTCAAACGCAACCCGACAAAGTTTAGGAGTCACAAAAGGTATAATGTCTTTTGTAAATGAGCATTATGGAAAATCGTATGCGCCAAACACAAGAGAAACATTTAGGCGACATGTGCTTCACCAATTTGTTCAAGCAAGAGTAGTTGACTACAATCCCGATAAGCCTGATTTACCTGTAAACAGCCCAAATGCACACTACGCATTGACAAATGAAGTTTTAGAAGTTATCAAATCATACAAAACAAAGAATTGGGAAAAGACCATAGAAAACTTTATTGCAACCGTTGGCAAACTATCTGAGGTTTACTTGAAAGGGAGAGAACTAAATCAAATTCCAGTAACGCTTCAAAACGGTGAGACAATCAAACTTTCAGCAGGAAAACACAACGAAGTTCAAGCTGCTATTGTTGAACAGTTTGCCCCCAGATTTGCTAATGGTGGAACCCTTCTATATTTGGGCGACACAGCTAAAAAAGACCTGTTTGTTGACGAAAAAAGTTTAAAAGATTTAGGCATTCCAATTGATCAGCATAGTAAACTTCCAGACGTTGTAATCTATGATATCAAAAGAAATTGGTTGTTTTTAATTGAAGCAGTTACTTCACACGGACCAGTTTCACCCAAACGACTTCTCGAACTTGAAGAATTTCTGAAAAACTGTAAAGCAGGAAAGGTTTATGTAACAGCATTTCCCGATATGGCAGAGTTTAAGAAACATTCAAACAACATAGCTTGGGAGACTGAAGTTTGGTTAATGGAAGTGCCTGACCACATGATCCACTTTAACGGAGACAGATTTATTGGACCAAGATAGCCCACGCTTCGTAGTCAAGCACATCGGTTGTCACTCAAAAAGCCGACACACAACCAAAACCAGCTAAAGAGCTTGCCTACCCAAATGCTCGGCGGACAAGTTATTGCTGCAAAACTTAAAGATAAAAATCTGAAAAAACTAGTGGCCTGCTGCCAACAGCAAACCACCCCACAAGCCGATTCTCGGCGCTTCTTTGGTAGAAAATCATATCCCGATATTCATTGGGATGACGGGTACTCTTCATCCGAAGTTTATCGGTAAAATCCCGCCTTGGGCGTAACTGCGAACCGTTATGGTGCATAATACCCGCCACCTTGACAGACACCGAAAATTTTTTGTTGAAAACTTTTGGTAGTCAGTTGAAAATATATACTTTTGCAGTCCAAAGTTTTCGAGCAGGCCCGATAAGTGATCTCAAAGTTGGGTTCCGCCTGCCGGAGTTCATAATAAAGAACAGATAATGTACGTAATTGTAGAAATTGCAGGACAGCAGTTTAAGGTTGAAAAAGACCAGAAAGTTTACGTTCACCGTTTGGAAAATGCAGAAGGTGAATCGGTTGAGTTCAAAGATGTACTTTTAGTTGACAACGAAGGCAAAGTGAAAGTCGGAACCCCAAAGGTGAAAGGCGCCAAAGTAACTGCCAAAGTGTTGGAACACATTAAAGGCGACAAAGTACTTGTATTTAAGAAGAAACGTAGAAAAGGTTACAGAAAATTCAATGGTCACCGTCAGTACCTGACAAAGATCCAAATTGAAGAAATTGTAGGATAATTTAAAATTTAGAAACCATGGCTCATAAGAAAGGTGTCGGTAGTTCGAAGAACGGTCGCGAATCGGAAAGCAAACGACTGGGAGTAAAAATTTACGGCGGTCAGGTTTGCAAAGCTGGGAACATTTTAGTTCGCCAGAGAGGTACATCTCATCATCCGGGTTTGAATGTAGGAATGGGAAGAGATCATACTATTTTTGCATTGATCGATGGTACTGTTGTTTTCAAAAAGAAAAGAGACAACAAATCTTATATATCAGTTGAACCTGTAGTTTCAGCTAACTAGTAAGATTTTTAGTATAGATTTTTGAAGAATCTCCTGTCTTTTCGAAGGCAGGAGATTTTTTTATTTCTACATTTGTTTCCTAAATTACAAGTAGAATAAATTAGTGCTATATTCAAGTTGGCGGTAATTAAAATGACGACCTTGAAAAAACTATTTAAGAAAATTCTATTCCCGTTTTGGTGGACACTTTCCAGAATTGGGAAAGGCTTAAAGTATGTTTTTTTCGACAACTATTACAAAGTATTTTTGGTTATTCTTCCTAATTTTTTCTTTAGTATATTAGGAGCAAGTATTGTTATTTATGGATTTAAAAACATAGAAGAAGACACGACAAATTTGACAAATTATGGCTTTGCTATTCTTGCCGCAATTTCATCGGTTTGTTTTTCTTGGACAAGAGGACTTGATAGCACGAAAGAGCCGTTAATGATTGATAGGATTGCAAAAGCTGGCGAAGGTTCTCTTCATTGCGCAATTATTTTTTTACTAGCATCTGCATTGAAATATTCAACACTTCATCTTGACGTTTTAGTTCCAAAAAGTTGGACAATATTATATTCAACGCTAAATCTAACATTGATATTAATATATGGCACTTGCTTTACATTAGGCTTTTATAAGGTTGACAGAATTATTTGTGACATAAACAAATTACTATATGAAAGATTACACAAGGGAGAGAGAAATTAACTACCGCAAACAGCAAATTACCCGCAAGCCGGGTTTGGTTGCTTCGTTGGCAGGAAATTAGTAATTTGAAAAGCAGTTCTTCGTAGAGAGTTTATCGGAAAACTCCCGCCCTGCGTGTAGCTTCGGAACATTTTAAGGAAGATAAAAACAATTCTTTCATTTATTTTCAGAATAAAACATTTTTAAAAATAGCTCAAAAATGCTCAACTTACGATTCATTCAGGAAAACCCCGAACTGGTGGTTGAAAAATTGAAGAAGAAAAATTTCAATGCGCAACAAATTGTTGACGAAATCATTGCTTTGTACAAAAAGAAAAACGAAATACAGGCCAAAGGCGACCAGGTAAAATCGGAGATGAACCGCATTTCGAAAGAAATAGGCAACCTGATGCGCGAAGGCAAAAAAAGTGAAGCAGATGTTGCCAAAGATAAAACAGCCGAGCTGAAAGAATCGATTAAACAACTTGACGAAGAATTTGCAAAAATAGATGATCAGGTTTTTGCCTTGCAGGTACAACTACCCAATATTCCGGCAGAGATTGTTCCGGTAGGGAAAACGCCTGAAGACAACCTGATTGTTGCCCGCAAAGACGAAATACCCGTTTTGCCTGAAGACAAATTACCCCACTGGGAACTGGCAAAGAAATACGATATTATTGACTTTGAACTGGGCGTGAAACTTACAGGGGCAGGGTTTCCTGTTTACAAAGGAAAAGGTTCTATACTGCAACGGGCGCTGATCAATTTCTTTTTAACGGAAGCCGGAAAAGCCGGTTATTTGGAAGTGCAGCCGCCGCTGATGGTAAACGAAGATTCGGGTTTTGGCACCGGTCAGTTGCCCGACAAGGAAGGCCAGATGTACCACGTTACTTTAGACAACCTGTATCTGATCCCGACAGCGGAAGTTCCGGTTACCAATATTTACCGCGACGTGATTCTTGAAGTGAAAGACTTTCCGGTGAAAAACTGTGCGTACAGCGCCTGTTTCCGCCGCGAAGCCGGTTCATACGGAAAAGATGTGCGCGGCCTCAACCGGCTGCACCAGTTCGACAAGGTGGAAATTGTGCAGGTTGCGCTTCCCGAAACTTCGTACGAGCGGCTCGACGAGATGGTAGCCCACGTGGCCGGATTGGTTGAGAAACTGGAACTGCCTTACCGCATTCTTCGTTTGTGCGGTGGCGATATGAGTTTTACTTCGGCCCTTACCTACGATTTTGAAGTGTATTCGGCAGCCCAGGAAAAATGGCTCGAAGTGAGTTCGGTTTCCAACTTCGAATCGTTTCAGGCCAACCGTTTGAAACTTCGTTACCGCGACGAAATAACCAAAAAACCGCAGATTGCGCACACGCTGAACGGCAGCGCGCTGGCTTTGCCGCGTATTGTTGCCGCATTGCTCGAAAACAACCAGACTCCGGAAGGAATTAGAATCCCGAAAGTGCTGGTTCCATTTTGCGGATTTGAGATGATTAATTAATAGTAATAAGATATGAAGTTGTCCGGAAAGTTCTAAAATCCGCAATTTGCGTCACTCTGTCCCGGATTTTTTGGACGGCCTCATAAATTCAAGGAATTCAGGAGGAATAGTCCTTTATGTATACCATACAACAACTTCAAACCATTATTGCTGAAAAAATTCAGAAAGAAGCTGACCGGATTGGCGCTACCGAACCGCTGAATTTGTACCATCCTGTTTCGTATACACTGAACATGGGAGGCAAACGGCTTCGTCCGGTGATGGCTTTGCTGGCATACAATATGTTTCGGGACGACATTGAAAAAGCCTTTCCCGCTGCACTGGCTATCGAAATTTTTCACAATTTCACCTTGTTGCACGACGATATTATGGATTGCGCTGACATGCGCCGGGGACAACCTGTAGTGCACAAAAAATTCAGCGAAAATGCGGCCATTCTCTCCGGCGATGCCATGTCAATTCTGGCTTATCAATACATCCTGCAAACCGAATTGCCCGACATTCGACAGGTAACGCAACTTTTTTCGCAAACGGCAATCGAGATTTGCGAGGGGCAGCAATATGACATGGACTTCGAAACCCGCATGGATGTTACCATCGGCGAATATCTGGAAATGATCCGGCTGAAAACAGCAGTATTACTTGCCTGTAGCCTGAAAGCGGGGGCTCTGGCTGCCGGAGCAGATCAGCCGGTTGCTGATTCACTTTACGAATTTGGCATCAATCTGGGCATGGCTTTTCAACTTCAGGACGACCTGTTGGATGTTTTTGCTGACGAAGAAAAATTCGGAAAAACGATCGGCGGCGATATTACCACAAACAAAAAAACTTTTTTGCTGTTAAAAGCACTTGAATTAGCAAAAGAAAAAACAAAACAACAGTTGCTCGGATGGATTACGGCAAAACGGTTTGATATTTCTGAAAAAATTGATGCAGTCCGGAAAATTTATTCTGAACTGAATATTCAGCAGATCACCCAAAATGAAATTGAAGCCTTTTACAAAGCTGCAATGAAAAATCTGGATGAGCTTGCTGTACCTCAGGATAGAAAAAACGGATTGGTTTCGCTTTCAGAAATGATGATGAAAAGGGACCATTAATCAGGCTCAATACCTGAATGAGCTTTTCGCAATTTTTCAAACTTGATATATTTGTTCAAATCAGTAGGTTTTCGTAATTTCCGGCACGACTTTTAAATTATATTTCATGAGTCAAAATATAGGTAGAATTGTACAGATAATCGGTCCTGTTTTGGACATTAGCTTCGACCGTGAAGGAAGTGATCTTCCCAAAATTTACGATGCGCTGGAAATCGTCCGCGAAGGAAAAGATAATCTGGTTGCCGAGTGCCAACAACACATCGGCGAAAATACGGTGCGCGCCGTTTCGATGGACTCGACCGATGGGTTGAGACGCGGTATGGATGTAATTGCCACCGGTAGTCCGATTACCATGCCCAAAGGCCAAATTGCTCTCGGGCGTTTGCTTAACGTAACCGGCGACCCGGTTGACGGGCTGGAAAAGTTACCAAAGGAAGGTCTGAATATTCATAACGAACCGCCAAAATACGAAGACCTGACCACCGAAAAAGAAGTTTTGTTCACCGGGATTAAAGTGATTGACCTGATTGAACCGTATGCCAAAGGAGGTAAAATTGGTTTATTCGGTGGCGCCGGTGTGGGGAAAACAGTTTTGATCCAGGAATTAATTAACAATATTGCCCTTGCACACAGCGGACTTTCGGTATTCGCCGGCGTGGGCGAACGTACCCGCGAGGGGAACGACCTGCTTCGCGAAATGATCGAAGCCAACATCGTGAACTATGGTGAAGAATTTAAAAAGTCGATGGAAGCGGGCGGCTGGGACTTGTCGAAAGTGGACAACGAGGCCGTGAAAAGCTCGAAGCTGGCGCTGGTGTTCGGTCAGATGAACGAACCTCCGGGCGCACGTGCACGTGTAGCGCTTTCGGGATTGACCATTGCAGAGAGTTTGCGCGATGGGGATGGAAGTACCGGCGGTGGCCGCGACATCCTGTTTTTCGTCGACAACGTGTTCCGTTTCACACAGGCCGGATCGGAAGTCTCGGCGCTGCTGGGACGCATGCCGTCAGCCGTGGGTTACCAGCCAACGCTGGCTACCGAGATGGGGATTATGCAGGAACGTATTACGTCAACCAAAAACGGTTCAATCACTTCGGTGCAGGCTGTTTATGTGCCTGCCGATGACCTTACCGACCCTGCTCCGGCAACGACATTTGCCCACCTCGATGCAACTACGGTACTGAGCCGTAAAATATCAGAGTTGGGTATCTACCCGGCAGTCGACCCGCTTGATTCAACGTCGCGTATTCTGACTGCCGAAGTGGTTGGCAAGGAACATTATTCCTGCGCACAACGGGTGAAAGAACTATTGCAACGTTACAAGGAACTTCAGGATATTATTGCCATCCTTGGAATGGATGAACTTTCGGAAGACGACAAGCTGGTGGTACACCGCGCACGCCGTGTGCAGCGTTTCCTTTCGCAGCCTTTCTTTGTGGCCGAACATTTTTCCGGTATGAAAGGGAAATTGGTATCTATTGAAGATACCATCAAAGGGTTTAACATGATTATGGAAGGCGAAGTGGATCAGTATCCGGAAGCAGCGTTTAACTTTGTGGGAACCATTGAGGAAGCCATTGCAAAAGGTGAAAGAATGCTGGCAGAAGCCAATAATTAACAAGCTAAAACACAGTTCATGTTATTGGAAATCATCACACCCGATAAAAAAGTATTTTCCGGAGAGGTTAAACTGATAAAAGTACCCGGCAGCAAAGGATCTTTCGAGATATTGAAAAACCATGCTCCGATCATCTCAATGCTTGATAAAGGGACGATCAAAATTGTTGACCTCAACGATGAGGAACAGTTTTTTGAAATTAACGGGGGAGTGATCGAAAATAAGGGCAATAGAATAATTGTTCTGGCTGAATCCGTTTAGAATTAGCAATTCTCATTATATTTACCCTGAAGGCAAAACTTCAGGGTTTTTTATTTTTAAAGTTGAAGCAGAAAATTTTAATCATACGGTTTAGTTCCATCGGCGATATTGTGTTGACAACGCCGGTCGTCAGACAATTGAGAACCCGGTTAGAGGATGCAGAAATTCATTTTCTGACCAAGCAAAAACACCGTTGCCTGCTGGAAGCCAACCCGTATATCGACAAAATTTACTCGTTCGAAAAGAAACTCGAAGAAATTATTCCATCGCTGAAGGCAGAAAAATACGATTATGTGATCGATCTTCATCATAACCTCCGCAGCCTGAAAGTCAAATGGCATCTTCGAAGCAAGTCATTCTCATTTAAGAAGCTGAATTTCGAAAAGTGGATGCTGGTCACTTTCAAGATCGATCAGCTTCCCAATATACACATTGTTGAACGCTACCTCGATACGATAAAAAGTTTTGGCATAAAAGACGACGGGAAAGGCCTCGATTATTTTATTCCCGAAAACGAAAAATTTGATATTGGTGAATTGCCGGAACGATTTCAGAAAGGATATGTTGCCGTTATTTTAGCCGGAACCTATTTTACCAAGCGGCTGCCTGCTGCGAAATACCTGCCTCTTGTCAGCAATACACAATACAATTTTGTGCTTCTGGGAGGCGAAAAGGAAATGGAAATGGCACAGTCCATCATGACAGTTGCCGATGGAAACGTAATCGATTTCTGCGGAAAACTGAACATCAATCAGTCGGCTTCGCTGGTTGAGCAGGCCCGGCTGGTCATCAGCAACGACACCGGACTAATGCACATAGCCGCCGCTTTCCGTAAAAAAATAGTATCGGTTTGGGGCAATACCGTTCCGCAATTGGGCATGTATCCATATCTTCCGGGCGAGGGGTCAAAGATGCTTGAAGTCGGTGGACTGAAATGTCGCCCCTGCTCAAAACTGGGTAAACACAAATGTCCGAAAAAGCATTTCAACTGCATGAACCTCATTCCGGAACAGGCGCTGATCAACTGGGTGAAAAATAATTTCTGAACTTGGACCCGATATAAGAATTACCGCATATTCATGATGTAGCTTCTTCTGTTTTCTTACTTGCCCTTTTATTCTCTGCAACAGCAGGCACCCGTGAAGCCTTTGTTTTGCCAGACGTGTTGTTTCATACTTTTCAAATTTGAACCTATCTCATAAAATATTTGGAAGCAATCGTTTTTTAATTAATTTTAGGCAACCAGAACAGACCGGTTTGTGATTTTATTTTCAGGCTTTACAAATTGAGCGGAGGCTGTTGATCCTGCTGATTTTAAATGAACGTTTCGATCAAGCGAGGGCAAAGGCCAAACGAAGTTTGAGAGTTTGTCGAGCGAGAGAAACAACGAATGCAAATGAATATTACCTAAACAATAACCGACATAAACTAAATTAAAATGAAACATTTGACACGAAGATCGTTTCTTCGATCAGCCTCTGCGGTTACCGCAGGAACATTGTTTATTCCGAACCTCATAAGTTGTTCGCCAAACAACAGGCTAAACATAGCTATGATAGGCGTTGGCGGACGAGGAAGCGCCAGTTGGACCCAAGTCCCTAAAAACAGTATTGTCGCCATGTGCGATGTGGATGACCGAATGTCGCAAAGCGGATTTAAGGCTTGCCCCGATGCAAAGCAGTACAAAGATTTTAGGGTGATGTTCGATGAAATGGCAAAAGACATCGATGCCGTAATAATTGCGACACCTGATCATACGCACTTCCCGGCAGCAATGGCGGCCATGCAACTTGGGAAACATGTATTGGTAGAGAAACCTTTGGCACATAATATCTGGCAGTTGCGGACGCTACAAAAAGCAGCCAAATATTATGGCATTGTTTCTCAAATGGGAAACCAGGGGCATGCGACCAACGGGATACGGTTAATTAAGGAATGGTACGAAGCAGGCGTACTTGGAGAGGTGAAGGAAGTGATTGCCTGGCAGGGAAAAATCGATTTTGTAAAAGATAGTTATTTTGGAAAGCCGGCATCTTTCCCGCCACCGGTTGATGAGGTACCTGCTGGTTTGGATTACGACTTATGGTTGGGACCGGTTGCCGTGCATCCGTTCAATAATTTGTATGCACCGAAAACATGGCGCGGTTTCTACGATTTTGGAAACGGCAAGCTGGGCGACTGGTGCTGTCATACCCTCGATGCCCCTTTCTGGGCGTTGGATTTGGGATTGCCGCACACGGTGGATGCGATTGTACCCAATCCTGTACCCGACCATAGTTTTGTTGCTGAAGAATCGGTTGTAACCTGGCAATTTGCTGCCCGCGGAAACAAGGTCCCGGTAACCATGAAATGGTACGAAGGAATTGAAAAACCTGCTGTCAGACCGGGATGGGGAATTGATGAACTTCCCGGAAGCGGTATGATTATGATTGGCGATAAAAAAACACTGATCACCGGAGGAAGGCCCAACAACCCCAAATTATTGGTTCCTGATGAAGAGTGGAATGAATTTCAGAAAAATCCCCCCGCACAGACAATTCCACGGGTTGAAGAAGAAAAGCCGGTACAGGAATGGGTTGCCGCAATTAAAAATGACACCCTGCCCGGATCAAACTTTGATTATGCAGCCAGCCTGATGGAAATGGCACAGATTGGTGTTCTTGCACAACGATTTGGAGGAACCATTAACTACGATGCTAAAAACATGAAGGCTGTCGGGCGTCCTGAGCTGGACAACTATATTAAAGAACCAGTCCGTGATGGATGGGAATATGGTGAAGGTTTGTTGTAATTTTTTTACCTCTCGAATTACAATACGGCAACAATTGTTTGATTGAAAAATCCTATTCAATACAACCGGCAAGCGATAAAAACTTGCCGGTTTTTTTCGGAATAGAAAGCTGTTTTTTGCAGGCCGGAATTGCATCGCACCCCATCACACCAAAAATTCTTCTCCTTTTTTTCAATGAGGGGGTGGATACGAAGGGCGAAATGAATGGAAAAAGAGGTTATCCAAAAAGACAGATCATCATTTTACTGATCCTGTGCAACTCTGTAAACGACTTTATGTAATTCTGCAAAGTTTATCGATTAGCAGTTTCCCATATAAATTACAGAGAATATACACAACGTATCACAGAGTTTTTGGACAACCTCTACCCGTTCGCAATAATGGCAAAACCGCGTGGGTTCCGCTTTGTCTTATTTCCGGTGATTCCTGTTTTCTTCCCATTCATCCGGAATCACAAAATACAGAGAACTTCCGCATAAATTGCCTTCGGATATCCGGCACACGGACATCGTAACCGGGTCCGTTTGTTTTTCTTTTCGTTCGTATTTAATGGCAGGCAGTTGGTCACAGACTTTTCCTCCCGGATCAGTACTCTTTGAGAAGAGCAGAATGAGCGGGAAGAGCATACCGGTTATGCAGGGGATTAACTTCATCATACTTGCTGTTTACTGTTTATATTAAATTTCATATTGAATCCGGAAAACCTCCGGTGTGGGCGCTTTATTCCTGATGATTTTTGTGTTCTTCGGGTTCGGAATGATGAACAGGAACCTGTCCGACCTGAACCCCATAAATTTCGGGATCAGACAGTATTATCAGAAGCATAAAAATTCCTCTGATACAGGGACGTGTTTTTACATGGTTTTTCATAAATTTGAAAGATTTGATTTATACTAATTCCTGCGGTTTCCCATATAGTACGCCAATACTTTTTGTTCAGGAACCGCAGGAGGTTTCCCGGATTGACTATTCAGCCCGGAATTTTTTAAATTTATTTAATTCAGTTTGGTCATAGGCAATAAGGGGTTTTTGTTTGATAAGCAAATATATAATCATTTGTATATATAATCAAAATTTTTATTCAAAATAATTATCAAATGACGATAAATAAAAGAGTGGCTGAGGTTATGATAACATTTGGACTGAATAAAAATCAGTTTGCGAAGAGGCTTGGCGTTCACCCCACAGTGGTACATAACATCATTGATGAGAAAGGACGGGGTAACAAACCCAGCTTTGATTTTATCTTAAAACTTTTATCGTCATTTGATACTATTAACGGCGACTGGCTGCTTACCGGCAGGGGGAACATGCTTTTTGATCAAAAAGAAACACAGGAGGTAGCTGAACCGCTCGTTGCCTACGATAAAACTGTTCTTGAAATGATCCGTGATCTTTCTGCGGAAAATGCACTGCTGAAGAAAGAAATTAAAGACATAGCAGGGGAAAAATAAACAGGGCCCGGCTCCCCGAAGCTTTTCCGCTGCTGCTGTTTGTTCTCATTCGTACAGAAAATCATACCTTTACTTCTGATAAATTTCATAACCAAAAATTTGAATTATGAAGAAACGGATTGTTTTTATCGTTGTGCTCATCATTTTGCTGAGCGGTGGTTTTTACCTGAACCAACTGATGCCGGTGATCACCGGTTATGCGGCCAAAAACCTGGCTTCGGGCGTTTTTGTTGCCGGACGCAGCCAGAAAGCAATGGAAAGGGAAGATCTTAATTTTTCATTTATCAAATATACCCGCAATGCCGTTGATCGGGAAAAGAAGGAAGTTACCAGCCGCTTTTTGTGGGGCAAATCGAAAGCCGTTTACATTGATGGTTATGGTTGCACGCTGGTAAAAGATTATTCCGAAGAGGAGATTAAAAACCGCCCTTACCAAAGGGTTGAAGCGCTGCCCGAAAACCCCGACACTATTCCATGGCCAATGGGCGATTTGATTGCTGATACCATTCCCGTGGGAATCAATCTGGATAAACTGGATAAAGCGGTAGAACAGGCCATGGCTGACACCATTCCGTATAAAGGTACATTCGCGCTAATGGTGGTTTACAAAGGACATCCGGTTGCGGAAGTTTACCGCGAAGATTTCACCCCCGGCAACCGGTTTTTAAGCTGGTCGATGGCCAAAAGTTTCACCAACGCACTGGTCGGGTTGCGGGTAAAAGAGGGCAAACTGGACATCAATCAACCACTGAACCTGGATGAATGGCAAAACGATGAGCGGAAAAATATCACCATAAACAACCTGTTGCACATGAACAGCGGCCTGGAGTGGAACGAAAATTATGGCAACCTGTCGGATGTGACCATCATGCTGCACACGGTTGGCGATATGGGAACCTACACCGCACAAAAGCCAATGGTGCATCCGGCCGATTCGGTTTGGGTGTATGCATCCGGAACCACCAACCTGGTTAGCAGGGTTCTGCGCCGTTCGTTTTCTTCGGATGCCGATTATTACCGTTTTCCCCGCGAGACGCTTTTCAATAAGATCGGGATGCGGGGTGCCGTGTTTGAGGTGGATGCTTCCGGAACGTTTGTCGGTTCATCGTACCTGTATGCCTCAATGCGCGACTATGCCCGTTTTGCCTTGCTTTATATGAACAAAGGGAACTGGCTGGGCGAGCAATTGCTTCCTGAAAACTGGGTCGATTATACTGCATCGGAAGCGAAAGGTTCAGCCGGAAAATATGGCGCATTTTTCTGGCTCAACCTTTCTGGCGACCAGCCGGATGCACCCAAAGATACTTACGTATGCAAAGGCCACGACGGACAGTTTATCTTTATTATTCCTTCTCGTGAATTGATTGTGATTCGCACCGGCTATTCAAAGAAAGGGGAGTTCGACACCAACGGTATGTTGAAAGGAATTTTGGAAAGCCTGGAATAGAATTTTAATAAAAAACTTAGGTAGAAGTTAAATTTTCATCACTTCCGGTTGTTCCGGGAGAGAAAAAAATCTATGTTCTCGGTGCTATTTCCCGATGTTTCTCTATGTCAAAAATGTTGAAAAACAGAGAGAACAGAGTGGACACGGGTGAGGCACAGTAAAGCAACAGACCCTGAAACAAGTTCAGGGTGACTCGTCTCTGGGGCTTGGGTCAATTTTTTCTGGTGGCAAGGCAACTTTTAATCACGGTAAATACCCCATAAATCGTCATGCCGAACTTGTTTCGGAAATGGAAAGGCTTATTCTATTACCCGTTTTTACAACCATGCAAACCCTCCGGGTTTAATTCCTGAAAAGCATCTCCCAACTCAAAACTCCCAACTCCCAACTCATAACTCACTTCTTTTCCTTCAATATTTCCTGAAGGCGGTACATTTCGTCGCGCAACTGGGCCGCAGTAATAAAGTCGAGCTCTTTGGAAGCCGCCTGCATTTCTTTTTTCACTTTCTCGATGGCTTTTTCGAGAGCTGGTATGCTCATGTACTGAACGACCGGATCGGCAGCTACATCGGGATGAGAAGCGCCGCCTGAATAGGGTTCCGTTTTGTTGCTGCGGAATTCGTAGCCGATTATTTCGCGGGTCGGTTTTACGATGGCTGTTGGAGTGATATTATTTTCGGTATTGTATTTCAACTGTTTTTCGCGGCGGTAGTTGGTTGAGTCGATGGTTTTCTGCATCGAGTCGGTGATTTTATCGGCATACATGATTACCATGCCGTTGAGGTTACGGGCCGCGCGTCCCGCCGTTTGCGTGAGTGAACGTTCCGACCGCAGAAACCCTTCCTTGTCGGCATCGAGAATGGCAACCAGCGATACTTCAGGCAAGTCTAACCCCTCACGCAGCAGGTTGATGCCCACTAGTACATCGAATGTTCCTTTGCGCAGGTCTTCCATGATTTGTACCCGTTCCAGTGTGTCCACATCAGAATGGATGTAGCGGGTTTTCACCCCGAAGTTCAGCAGATATTTGCTCAGTTCTTCGGCCATGCGTTTGGTGAGGGTCGTCACCAGTACCCGCTCGTTGCGCTCGGTACGCAACGAAATCTCGTGCATCAGATTATCTATCTGATTGATGCTTGGGCGCACGTCAATAACCGGATCAAGCAGTCCGGTTGGGCGAATGATCTGTTCCACCACCACGCCTTCCGATTTCTCCAGTTCGTAATCGGCCGGGGTCGCGCTCACAAATACGGTTTGTCCGGCGAGGCTCTCAAATTCCTCGAAACGCAGCGGGCGGTTGTCGATAGCGGCCGGAAGCCGGAACGCATATTCAACCAGGTTTATTTTACGTGAATGGTCGCCGCCATACATGGCCCTGATTTGCGGAAGGGTTGCATGGCTCTCGTCGATCACCGTGAGAAAATCTTTCGGAAAATAATCGAGCAGACAGAACGGACGGGTTCCCGCTTCACGCCCGTCGAAATAACGGGAATAATTCTCGACGCCCGGGCAATAACCCAGTTCGCGCATCATTTCCAGGTCGTACTCGACCCGCTCTTCAATGCGTTTGGCCTCCTCGAATTTTCCGTTCGATTTGAAAAAATCAATCTGTTTTACCAGGTCGTCCTGAATTTGCCGGATGGCCAGATTCATACGTTCTTTGGTCGTCACGAAAATATTGGCCGGATAAATTATTGCTTCATCAAGTTCATCGATTATTCCGCCGCTTTCCGGGTTGAACGAATGGATTTCCTCAATTTCGTCGCCCCAGAAAATAATTTTGTAGGCAATGTCGGCATACGCCGGAAAAACATCCACCGTGTCGCCCTTCACCCTGAAATTACCACGCTGAAAATCAATTTCACTGCGCGAATAGATGGCATCGACCAGCTTGCGAAGAAAAACATTCCGCCCTACAGTTTGCCCTTTCACTATTTTGGTGACATTGGCATGAAAATCCTCTGGATTTCCGATTCCGTACAAACACGAAACCGACGAAACCACAATCACATCACGTCTTCCGGAAAGCAACGCCGAGGTGGTGCTCAACCGCAATTTTTCAATATCCTTATTGATGGAAAGGTCTTTCTCTATATAGGTGTTGGTGGTTGGCAGATAGGCTTCGGGCTGGTAATAATCGTAATACGAAACGAAATATTCAACGGCATTTTCAGGAAAAAACTGTTTCATTTCGCCGTAAAGCTGTGCCGCCAGTGTTTTATTGTGGCTTAGAATCAAGGTAGGGCGCTGCACCTGTTCAATTACATTGGCCATGGTAAATGTTTTTCCTGAACCAGTCACGCCAAGCAGGGTTTGAAAAGGAACTCCCTCTTCAAGTCCTTCCACCAGTTGGCGGATAGCTTCAGGCTGGTCGCCGGTTGGTTTGTAGTCCGATGCAATTTTAAAATCCATGGTCAGTATCTCTTCAAAACAAAATAGACCGGAAAATGATCACTCACCCCACCATAATATTTCGGCCCTCCGTAGGTACGGTTGGGCGAAACGGCTCCCTTGTTGTTTTTAAATTCAATCCAGTCTTTTCTGAAGATATACCCCTGCGCGTCTTTCACATCAAGGCGTTTCCCGTCAAGCAGCGAATGCGAAACCACCAGGTTGTCGAGCATGTTCCATTCATTCCGGTAGTTGTAGCTTCCCAGGTTTTGTTCGTCAAGTGGTAACATCAGGTTCACCAGTTGAGAACTACTTCCCGGCGCTTTGGCGGCAAGAGTTTCCAGCAGGCTTTTATTTTGCGGCTCGTCGTTCATATCGCCCATGATGATGATGTTTGCTGAAGGGTTCCCGGCCAGCACCTCATCTACTTTTTGTTTCAGTACCGAAGCTGCAAACACGCGGTTGGGCTCCGACTCGTCCGTTCCGCCGATACGCGACGGCCAGTGGTTTACAAACACATGAAAGGTTTCTTTTCCTATTTTTCCTGAAACGTGCAGAATGTCGCGGGTTTTATGTCCGGGCTCATTTTCAAAAATGATCGGAATGGCTTCGAAACCTTCCAACGTGAAACGGTCAGGTTGGTATAGCAAGGCCACATCAATACCGCGCGTGTCGGGACTCTCCTGGTGGGCAATGGCATACTTTCCGGATTTCAGCCGGCCGGATGCAATCAAATCTTCAAGCACCTTGCGGTTTTCTATTTCGCACAGGCCGATTACAACAGGCAATCCAAGAGTATCGATTTCGTAAAGCACCCGGGCAATATCGTCCAGTTTTTTCCGGTAGCGTTCCGGGGTCCACTGCTTTTCGCTGTCGGGCAAAAATTCGTTATCATTTTTATGCGGATCGTCTTCTGTGTCGAAAAGGTTTTCGGTATTGTAAAAAGCAACCGTCAGTCCGGTTTCAACTTGTTTGCAGGCAAAGAGCCCGGTCAGCAGCAATGCAAAAATCAATAAAAACCTTTTCATAGTTATTTCTGTTTAATAAACTTTTTTTCCGATACTTACCTTGTAATAATCGCGAACGTCGGTCACCATCATTCCTCCGGTTTGTGCGGCCTGTATACCCAAAATACCATCTTCAAAGACATGGCAAAACTGGGGCTCAACCCCCATCATTTCAGCAGCTTTCAGAAACGTGTCGGGATGCGGCTTGTGTTTTTCCACGTTGTCGGAACCAATGATGATTTGAAAATAATCTTTTAATCCGATACTGGCAAGCGCTTTCAGCGCCAGTCGTCGTTCACTTCCGGTCCCGACAGCCATCGGCATCTTCCCATAGTATTTTTTTATCAGGTTTACAACCGGTTCAATGGCTGTTGCCTTGTGCATGTTGGCCTCGTACTCGCCCTCTTTGGCATCGCCCAGTGTTTTTGGGTCCATATCCGTTCCGAACATTGCATTCAGCTTCAAAACTGTGGGGTAGAGCGGGATCCCCGCCAGTTGGTCGAACAGTTCAACCGTGAAATCAATGCCGTAAGGAGCCGTAGCATTCCTCCATGCAATAAAATGAATAGGCATTGAGTCGATAATGGTTCCGTCGAGATCGAAGATCAATGCCTTGGCTCGGGGGTTAATATCAAGTTCTGACATAAATATCCAGTTTAAAAGTGTTAAGGGGCAAAAGTAGCCATTAATTTAAACCGGGCATAAAAGCCCTTTTTTCTTTAAGGAAAAATTAACACTTTTGCTGATAAATAGTAAAATCATGGAACAGAACCTTCTGCTGACATTTACCAGCTCAATGCAATTTGGAATTTTCGGGGCAGTCGTTTTCATTATTTTCGGATGGGTTGATAATAAAGAACGGTTTACAGATGTTGGCCGTTTTATTTTCATTGCGCTTGGCATTTATGCTCTTTGGATATTGCTTTCGGGGCAGGTGCAGGTTCCGGAAACTGCCGGAAATGAGATTTCGAAAGAGTTGCGAGCCATTTCATTTTTTAAAGGGGTGGTCATTTGTTCCGGTATATGTCTCCTGTCGCTCGTGCTGAAACTATTTAAAATACGCTATTACCGTTTTGTGACTTTAATTTGCGTTGTTTTTTCTTTGTTCCTTTTTTTCACTGTTTACACCCTTCAGCAGAAGGGATAACAATGATTACAACAAACCTCTCCACTCATTGATCAAATTGGTATAACCAACAATGGACAACGTCCCCTGAACACGCAGAATCCTCTGTTTCTGTTGTACTGTAAATTATCTTTCGCAGGGGGTCAATCTTCCTTTTTACATACGGTCGAAATCTTAAACGGCACGTACAGCGGGCACCACTTGAATATGCCGGTTGCCAGCGGGATAATTCCGATCAGGCCCCACCAACTGTTAAAGTAAACACCCAAAACAACGATAATGAGACCGATAACAATACGGATAATCCGGTCGGTCATTCCAACATTGCATGTCATATTGTAATGATTTTAAATTCATTCTCCTTAAACGGAAGAAAGACAGTTTGGTTAGAATTCCGACTCTATTATTTCAACGGAAGATGCCACTAATATGGGGCAGATGGTATTAAAAACGTCTGCTTCCGAAGCTTTCTCTGCTTCTTCAGGAATCGAAAGGTCGTAGCCAATCAACTCTCTGCAAACCAGCGAACCGTGTTTTTCAATAAACTTCCTGTTGAATTCTTTCACTGTGGCTTTGATTTTTGCCTTGGCTTCGGGGATGCTTGCAACGGGGGTATTTTTCAATCCGAGTACCATGTATGCCCCGGTAACTGCGCCACAGGTTGCACCGCGTCCCATGCCGCCGCCAAAACCAAAGGCAAGTAATAAAGCGGTTTTTTCAGGAAGGCCTGACTCTTCGGAAAACGGGAGCAGTACTGATTGGCAACAATTGAAGCATTGAAATTTTTCTTTGGCAATTTCTGATTTCTTCATACGGATAATCTATTTTGATTCTGAACTATTTCAGGCAAAAGAATGTGCGGGCCGAATCGCTATTCCCCTTTTTTGAAAACCTTCAATACATCAACCGGCAGATTATATAAAACAGAATACGAAAAATCGAAGTTAAATCCGTTTTCGGCTTTGCCGTAACCCGGGATAAAATAAACCGGAGGCATGTCGAAATCTTTGTGGCTGATTTCAATCTTTCCGCGGATTGACCAGCCAAGAAAAACATTTTTCAGTACCTCGATGCGGGTACCGAGCACAATTTCTGCCCAGTGGGCGTTAAAGTTTTGCGATGGGAACCGGCCTCCCGACTGTTCCCAGTAACTGGTGCTGGTAAACGATTCGACCTGCTGTTTGGCAAGCGTGAAACCATATCGTAGCCCCATGAAAAGAATATCCTTGTCGTTTTTGTGTTCGGCTACAAGAAAGTTGTAATCGACTCCCAAACGTGAATAACTGCCCGAACTGCGGTAGTGCATGTAGTCGCTGTTAATTTTTTGAGCTTCCCAGCCTGTTTCAAAAACCGGGAACGTATTGGGAGCAACTTCCATATCGAACGAGATTTCGGAGCCATACCGGTCGCCAATGTTCCACAGATACTGAATCGGTCGGGTAACATCATATCCTACCCGTATCCCTTTCATCCGGATAAATTTGTCGGTCCGTGGCGGCCGCTTTTGCATCTCCCTTTCTTCCTGGGAAAAGCTAGTTATTGATAAAAATATCAGTATTAATATTGATAATAATATTCTCATTCCATTCTTTCGTTACAGCACTGTCTTTCACCTCAATAAAATCAATTCGCCGGGTGGTATACAAAATATCCAGAATTTTGAATTCAGGATAAAAACCGGTTTCCATTGATTCGTAAATCAGTTTCGAGTCGGCAATGATCTGGATTGTATCCGTTACACCGTTCAGAACAAATATATAATCAGTGGCGGGAGTGTCATTCAGAGGGATTAAAATACTCCGGGTGGTATCCTGTTCAATCCAGGGCTCTTCCATGGCGACCCCTGTGACGCTCACCTCAATATTTTTGATCAGTTCATTTTTGTCGTTATCGGTATAGCGGAGGGTGGCATTCAAAAACGCTTTTGGCGGAGGGTTGAAAACATCCTCACAGGCAGCAAGCAAAAAAAGCAAAACGATAAGATTGACAATCTTCTTCATGTTCAAATTCTCGATGGCGGTAAAGTTAACCATTTCGGCAATAAGGAAAGAAGCCTTTTGCTATTTTAACAAAAGGCGACTTGATTAATTCAAGTTTTGTATTTTAAACTGATCAGAAGAAGATAAAGTTTTCAGCAAACGGATATGTTTTTTTGTACTCTTTCCGAACCCAAAACAAGTAGGATTTGTCTCTAATTTGGATGATAAACGATAGTTCATTTTTTGCAATGCGTTATTTATATCTTCCAATTTGTTGATTATACTGTCAATCAGTATATCATTATTATTTGGTCCGTTGTTTATTAATAGTTCCAATTCCTCAATTTTTTCACAAATATGCCGGTACAGATCATCCTCGCAGACCGAGAGTTTTTCATGCAGTGCTTTGAGCGATTTGCACATTGAGTCCAGTATCTTCAATTCTTCGTCGTTCATGGTTAATTCAGGTTATGTTTGGATTGGTCAGGAACATTGTATTGCCTGACAACTAATTCTCCCGGTCCGAAATATTTTTGGAAGGATACTATACGTTGCTGTTCATCACGCATTGTTTTTTTATTGCCGGGGCATTTTTTAACTCTAAGCGGAGAATCCGTGACCAGATGTGATAACTATAATCGCTAACCGGAGGATATTGAGTATAAACCAACCAACGGTGCAGGTGATCGGATTCCATTGGGAGAGCAATAACTTTGTACTTTTTTTTAATACTCTCAAAGGTATTGGGAGAGAAAGTTATTTTTATCAGACAGTCGTTTTTGTTTACATGCAGGTACTCAATTATAAAAGGATGTTCCCGAAAGGAGTCGGCCATTCGCATCGCACTTTTATTGTAGGTACAGTAATTCCTGCCGTTTTTATATATCAGTACATTGTCCAGATAGGCTTCATTGTCGAACTGTATTTGTTCCCATGTTTTAATAGTTAAACACTCCATTATTTCCTGTTTTGTTGAACATTGAATAATTGTATGGCTTTATTTCTGTTTCATTGTATTTCTTGTTTGGCTATCTGCTACCATAAGTATACTCATCATCTTCTTTTATCTGTTATTTTATAAATTAAGGTTTTGCAAGCAATTTTTAAACAAAACAAAATATTGTTCGTACATAAAGTGTGAGTGAAATCATTAAAAAACTGGTTATTATGTATATATTTGAGAGGACATTATTGCATACGTTGAAATTTAAAAACCAAACTAATATTAGCCTTAGATTTTAGAGTCACTACACAAATATAAACAATATTGTTTATAGATGCAATTAAATAATTGTTTCTGATTAAGGGATGATAAATATTTTAGAGAGATGAGGGGGATTGAAGTAAAGAAAAAAATTATTGAATCAGGTGTCAGTTTTAAAGAGGTTTCTGAGAAAATGAATGTTTCACCGCAAGCGCTTCAAAACATATTGAAAGCTTCGGATATAAAGGTTGGGGTACTTGCACGCATAGCAAAAGCTGTAAATAAAAACATTTATTTTTTTCTGAAAGAATACGAGAGAACGGATGTGAAAACCAATAGTGATCCTATGTCTTTTGAGGATCAGAGCATTGCTGATTTTTTAAGCATAATAAGCAAACAGCAAGAATGTATAAATGAATTAAGTAATACGATCCGGATTCATTCGGAAACCATTAACCTCATTATGAAACAGGAGAAAGGCAGCAACGAATAATAGTCTGAAAAAATATGTTGTTCCCTTGTTAACTCTTAAACTCAAATTTTGTTATCAGGATTTTATTCTGTCAGTCATTCATTTTCCTGTACCATTCCACGAAATTCTCAACTCCTTTCCGGAATGAATATTGCGGATTGTACCCCAGTAGCTTCTTTGCCTTGTCTATGTTGGCAAATGTAATGTCCACATCGCCGGCCTGCATGGGCAGTTGCCTGATGTTGGGGGCAATGCCGCAAACATCGTAAATGGTCGCAATCATGTCGCTTAGTTTTACCGGCTGGTTGTTGCCCAGATTGATGATTTCGTACACGTTTTGATTACTGAAAAGATAATTGGCCGCAGCGATAATTCCGGCGACCGTATCTTCGTAGTATGTATAATCACGGGCAGTGCTGCCATCGCCAAACATGGGGACCGGTTCGCCGCTCAGAATTAATTTGGTGAATTTATGAATGGCCAGGTCGGGACGCTGGCGCGGTCCGAAAACTGTAAAAAAACGAAGGTTGACAATATCGAGTCCATACAGGCTGTGATACGTGTAATTAATCAGTTCGCAGGCTTTTTTTGTGAAAGCATACGGCGAAATCGGGTTGCTCACATCCATTTCTTCGTGAAACGGCGTTTCTTTGGTATTCCCGTAAACCGACGACGACGAAGCAAAAGCCAGCTTTTTGATTCCCTTTTCCTTCATCAGGTTGAGAATATTCTGGGTAGCCACAATGTTGGCCCGGATGTACCCCTGCGGGTCTTCGATAGACGGGCGTACCCCGGCTTTCCCCGCCAGATGAATGATCAGATCGACAGGTTGGTTTTCCATACCTTTTTTCAGTTTGGAGGAATCGGACAGATCAAGTTCCCGGAAAATGAAATTCGGCGATTTTTTCAACTGCTCCAGGTTACGGAGTTTAATTGTTTTGTCGTAAAACGGGTCGAAATTGTCGATGCCAATCACCCGGTTTCCCTGTTCAATTAGTTTTTCTGAAAGATGTGAGCCGATAAAACCGGCACATCCGGTGACTACTATGTTTGCCATCATTCTTGTTTTATCCTGAAATCACTTGATTCTTTTTGAAATCGTATGAATCAGCCTGTTAACAAACGGAATGTTGATTTTACTGAATAAACTTTTCTTGTTCAGAAGGATCAGGATATTACGCAGGTAAATAACCATGCTTAACGTGTGGGCTGCAAACAAAACCGGGTCGAGCCTGAAGATAGCATAGGTAAAATTCATGGACGAGCCGATAATACTGATAATCCAGAAACCCATCGGAAGCAGTGATTCGTTCCGGTTTTCGGAATAGAGCCATTGATAAAAGAACCGCGAGATAAATACAATCTGGGCAGCAATTCCCCAGATCATAAGAAAGAGGGGATTATCTTCGTTTTTCAGAAACGTGTCGATCGTGTAATCGGTTTGGGTGAAAAGGAAAAATAAAATGACCGGTGGTGTAAGAAAGATAACGATACGCAATATGAGCGGCATGGTATTCCATGCATTTTTAAGTTGCAGGTTGCGGATGTATATAAAATAAACCAGCATTTGCCCGATTACAATAGCCGCATCATCGCGCAGTATTCCGTATATTAACATGCAAACCGATCCGGCCAGACTGATTTGCCAGAATAAATTGGGCGAAATAACTCTTCCTTCGTGCTCGGATTTTACCCATTGGGCAATGGTACGTGCAAAGAACAGTATTTGGGCCAAAAATCCGATGCCATATATTAAAATATACTCCATGAACTTGCTTAATTGAATGGGCAAAGATAACAAAGTTGCCGAATGCAGAATGGCTTTTTTAAGAGATAGCGGTTAAATACGATTCGGAACCGGTTTCTGATTTCAGAAAATTGCGTGATTGCTAAATGGTTGAATTGTTAGAAAAGCAACTGGTAACTTGTCGCTGACTGCTGGCTGCTGGCTGCCAATAACCAGTAACTTTTTCTGAATACTGTGACCGGACACTGAACACTTCTTCCCGCTCCCGACTGTTTTTTTGGAACTTGGAATTTGGAATTTCTCCGCTTTACATCTGAATATTGTTCCGCTCCAGAAATTTATTGAACTCGTCGCGATAAAATTCGCTGATCGGTATTTTGTTTTTCCCGATGGTCACGTGGTTTTTGCCAAGCGCATCAATCTTTTCCAACGAAATAATAAACGACCGGTGGACCCGCATAAACTTATCGGGCGGAAGTTCTTCCAGAATGGTTTTCATGCTTTTATGCGCCACTACATTCGTCCCGTCGCTTTTTTTGATGATCAGGTAGTCTTTCAGTCCTTCGATAAACAGAATATTGTTGAAATTAACTTTTTCCATTTGGTAATTGGCCTTCACAAAAAAATAGTCGGGGTTTCCGTTTATACTTTTAT
Organism: Prolixibacteraceae bacterium; assembly: GCA_003506435.1. Classification (GTDB taxonomy): domain Bacteria; phylum Bacteroidota; class Bacteroidia; order Bacteroidales; family Prolixibacteraceae; genus GWE2-42-39. Next base: position 130,332 of record DOAQ01000025.1, on the reverse strand, counting down.
TGCGGGCATCAATCAGTTCCTTGGCCCGGAGTACTGCCTGCATAAACCGCTCGAACAGGAAAGGTTTTAGCAAATAGTCGGCTGCACGCAGGTTAAACCCTTCCAGTGCGTACTCCGAATAAGCTGTGGTGAAAATTACCTGCGGCTTGGTTTCAAGGCTGTTCAGAAATTCGATGCCGGTAATGTCGGGCATCTGAATATCCAGAAAAATCAGGTCGATTTCTTCATGTTGGAGATATTCGATGGCCTTGAACGCGCTGGTAAAGCGTTCTTTTAGATTTAAAAAGGGTACCCGCCGCGCAAAATCGCAAACGATATCGAGCGCCAGGGGTTCATCGTCAATTGCTACACATCGAATCATTGTCCAAGTTTTAGACTGAAATCAACAATGTATTGTTTCTCTTTTTCTTCAATATTTAGACTGTATGATCCCAGGTACCGTAAGGTAAGTCGTTTTTTCAGATTTTCGAGCCCGAAGCCTGAACTTTCTGTTTTTTTCTTCTGGAAAATGCGGTTGCTGGTGTGCAGGTTCAGCCGTTTGTCGTGTTCGTCGATACGAATAACAATTTCCGAAGGGTCTTTATAACTGATACCGTGTTTGAAGGTGTTTTCGATGATCGGGATCAGCAGCATGGGTTCAATCTCCGCCGATTTGTTTTGAACGTTCACTTCAAAATTTATATTCATGTCGCTTGCCAGGCGCAGCTTTTGAAGCTCAATAAAATTTTCGATGTAATTCAGTTCTTCCGAAAGCGTAACAAATTCCCTGTTGGCCTGGTAAATCATGTACCGGAGCAATTCCGAGAGTTTTACCACAGCAAGTGGCGCTCTGTCCGATTGCTGCACCGTCAGCGAATAAATACTGTTCAGCGAGTTGAAAAGAAAATGAGGGCTGACTTGCGATTTCAGTAGCGAAAGCTCGGCTGCCAAACGTTCTTTCTGAGCCAGATCTTTTTGTTTCTCTTCCAGCCGCCAGCGCTGATACACTTTCCAGCCGGTACCTACTGCAAAGAAAAACGCAATCTGACCAATATTCCGGAATATTCCACGCATCGAAATATGATACCCGCGTTCAACAACCCGGTTCCGGAATTCGCGGAAGCCACCATCCATTTCAGGGATGAATTTTTTAAAGACAAGGACATCGATTGCCGGTTCTGCAATAACATACGCTGTAAATAACGCAAGTGTTGAAGCAATGAACCAGCCTATTTTCTTATTCTCCAAAAATTTCGGGATGATCAGGTAAATATTCAGATAGAAATAAATCACCAGTAAAACAATTTCCTTGTTTCGCAGGACAAAGCGGCTCCATTCGAATTCCTGTTCCGTAGTAATATTGGGCAGGAAAAGATAAATTGACCAGGCAAGAATATGCAGAAATATGTTGAGAATCTTTTTTTTAGTCATGTCCGGGAAATGTAGATATTCGTTTGTGAAGATAAAAGTAGTTTCGTGTTGCTGCAAATGAAAAAAATATAGATGAACCTGCGGAAAGATTCGACGGTTCGGAAATCTTTTGCGGTAATAACAGCAGCCAATGTTAAAAAAGAAAAGGCTGCGATTTAAACTAAAAACAAATGATACTATTTAAAATTGATAATTGTATATTTGCCGACTTACTTTTTATTTTTTTGAAAAAATGCCTTCAACATCGAAACGTGGTAATATAATGCCTGATTCGCCCATCAGGAAATTAGTGCCCCTGGCCAATAAAGCCAAAGAAAAAGGACGAAAAGTTTATCATTTGAATATCGGTCAGCCCGATTTGCCTACTCCCGAAAAAGCGTTGGAAGCGATACGCAACATTCAACGATCAATTTTGGAGTATTCTCCCAGTGAAGGAATTCTTTCATTGCGGCAAAAGCTGGTAGGATATTATCACAAATTCAAAATCAATGTTGACGTTGAAGACATCATTATAACAACAGGCGGAAGCGAAGCGGTTACTTTTGCTTTCATGTCGTGCCTCGATCCGGGCGACGAGATCATCGTTCCCGAACCGGCGTATGCCAACTACGAAGCATTTGCCATTGTTGCCGGGGCCGAGATCAAGTCGATACCCGCTAAAATAGAAGAAGGATTTGCACTTCCCCCGATTGAGGAATTCGAAAAGCTGATCACTCCGAAAACCAAGGGAATGATGATCTGTAACCCCAACAACCCGACAGGCTATCTGTATACCCGCGAGGAAATGAATAAAATTCGCGACCTCGTGAAGAAACACGACCTGTTCCTGTTTTCCGACGAAGTATACCGCGAGTTTTGTTATACCGGGGCTCCCTATATTTCTGCATTTCATCTCGAAGGTATTGAGCAGAATGTCATTCTGATCGACTCCGTTTCGAAACGTTACAGTGAATGTGGAATACGTGTCGGCGCCCTTTTAACCAAAAATAAGGAAGTCCGCAAAAATGTGATGAAATTCTGCCAGGCCCGTTTAAGCCCTCCGTTAATCGGACAAATTGCAGCCGAAGCTTCGCTCGAAGGAACAGAAGATTACCTGATGGACTCATACAACGAGTATGTCGAACGCCGGAAATTCCTGATCGACGGGCTCAACCGCATTGAAGGCGTATATTCTCCCATCCCGATGGGTGCTTTTTATACCGTCGCCAGATTGCCGGTCGACGATTCGGACAAATTTTGCGCATGGTTGCTCAGCGATTTTGAATACGAAAACCAAACACTTTTTATGGCACCAGCCTCCGGGTTTTATACCACGCCGGGCTACGGGAGAGACGAAGTGCGGCTTGCCTACGTGCTGAAAAAATCGGATTTGGCTATCTGCCTGAAAATTCTGGAAGCAGGATTGAAAGCCTATCCCGGGAATACGTACCGGAAAGATTAAGAACAAAAAGAATCAGTAAAAGGTGGTTAACTAATTCTTCGTACCGATTCTTTAATTTTCAGCTTTGGTTTCAAAAGCACCTGTTGTGTTTTGGTTTCATCGCTGTTATTCAATCTCGAAAAAAGAAATTTGATGGCAATCTTACTGATGTCGCTCACCGGCTGGGCAATACACGTAAGCGGAGTTGCCAGATAATCGAGATAGGGATGATCGTCGAATGTTATCAGTGAAATATCGGCAGGAATACGCACCTTTTCTTCTTTAAATGCTTTTATGCAGCCCATCGCAATGGTATTGCTGAAGGCAAAAATTGCAGTCGGCCTGTTTTTTTGCTGAAGCAACAGTTTGGTTTCCAAATATCCGTTTTGCACGCTAAAATCATCGCCAACTACGCCACAGTTAACGATACCTGCTTCGTGCATCGCATCCATATACCCGTTTACCCTTCGTTTATTTGGCGTCGATTGGCGAACCCCCTGAATACAGGTGATTGCAGAATGTCCGTTTTCAATAAGGTATTTTGTTGCCGAATAAGCGCCATCGTAATTGTCTGTGGAAACAAAAGGCAGGTCAAGTTCTTCAAAATAGCGGTCAATACAAATGATCGGAAGACCTTGATCGTATACCTGTTTGATATGTTCCCATTCGTTTCCGCAGGGGACGATTATCAATCCTTCAATATTTCTGGAAATCAGTTGCTGCAACTCCATTTTTTCAATTTCCTGATTTTCATCGCTGTCACCGATAATGGTAATGTACCCGAATTTCCGGACTTCCGTATTTATCCGGCTGGCAATCCCGGCAAAGAAAGGGTTGTTTAATGAAGGAACAATCAACGCGATGGTGTTGCTTCTTCCTGTCCTCAGGTTTGCAGCAAACTGGTTGGGGACATAATTTAATTCCTTCGCTGCTTTTTTAATTTTTTCCTGTGATTCCTTACCAATCCGGTATTGTTCAGCTTTACCATTCAAAACCCTTGATACGGTAGTGATCGATAATCCGGCCTTTTTGGCAATATCGTTAATATTTACTTTTTGAGTTGACATGAGCAGTTTGTACAAACGTTTATACAAACATACAGATTTATATTGCGTCTCAAAAGTAATATTAAATGGAAAGACTCAGATTGAGTGAATAAAACGAGATTGAGACAAAACAACAAAACAATGCACAAACGTTTGTACAAATCAATTTTGTTTTTAAGTTTGTAATTGCATTTCTGAAAGTATAGCTTAAATGCACTATTTACTTTTTTCAGACCGAAACAAGAATATTTACCTAAAACTGACGCAATGAAACTATTCCTGAAATCTATTTTAATTACACCTTTTATAGTCGCCATATCCTGTTCAAGTCATTTGCCGAAAGAGAAACTATTGTCCGGCTCAGATACGGTTATTATCAGTAAAGCAAAATTGCAGGACAAACTAAAGGGAGGCTGGGCAGGCCAGGTCATTGGGTGCACTTATGGCGGCCCCACTGAGTTTCGGTGGAACGGAACGATGATTAATGATCATGTTCCGATCCCCTGGGATGAAAACAAGATCCTTTGGTGGTATGAAAATCATCCGGGTTTATACGATGACGTCTATATGGATATGACCTTCGTGGAAACGTTTGAAAAATATGGTCTGGATGCACCTGATTCCCTTCATGCACTGGCTTTTGCACATGCTGAGTATCCTTTGTGGCACGCCAACCAGGCTGCCCGCTACAACATTCTGAATGGGATCATGCCTCCGGCTTCAGGACACTGGAAAAATAATCCGCATGCCGATGACATTGATTTTCAGATTGAGGCCGATTTTGCCGGACTAATGTCACCGGGAATGGTTAATTCGGCAATTGAAATCGGGAACCGGATCGGTCACATTATGAATTATGGCGATGGAGTTTACGGGGGAATTTATGTTGCGGCAATGTATTCTCTGGCATACGTCTATGATGATATTGAACTAATTGTATCCGAAGCACTGAAAACTATCCCTGCCGAAAGTGAATTTCACCAGTGTATTGCCAATATCATCCAATGGCATAAAAAATATCCCGGCGATTGGAAAAGTACATGGTTTGAAGCACAGAAAAAGTGGACTTCCGAGAAAGGTTGTCCGGCAGGAGTTTTTGTTCCATTCAATATCGATGCTAAAATTAACGCTGCCTACATCGTGATCGGTCTGCTTTATGGTGAGGGCGATTTTGGCTCTACAGTAGATATAAGTACCCGCTGCGGATTCGATTCGGATTGTAATCCGGCCAATGCTGCAGGAATATTAGGCACCATGATCGGATACAGTCAGATTCCCGATTTCTGGAAAAAGGGAATCAACAAAGTTGAAGAAATAAATTTTCGTTATACAAACATGTCTCTTAATAAGGTGTACGATATTGGTTATCGTCATGCTTTTGAAATGATCAAAAAGAACGGAGGAAAAGAAGAAGGTGAAAACTTGATGATCAAATATCAGACTCCGCAATCGGTTCCGCTTGAAGCAGCCTTCAATGGTCTATTTCCGACAGAACGGCAAAAGCTGAATAAATGGCTCTCCACTAAAAATTCTGAAATATCATTCGAAATAAAAGGATGCGGTTTTGTAGTAACCGGAAGCGCTCATAAAGAAAGTCAACAACCCGACATTGTTCTTGAAGTGGATGTTTTTGCTGACGGACAGCTTCTTGAGACAGTTAAGATGCCCACCTCATCTCTGCTTCGCCGCCATGATGTGGCCTGGCAATACGAGCTTCCGGAAAAAGGGCACAGCATCACACTGAAAGCCCGGAATATTCCTGAAGGTTACCGGGTTTATGCTGAAGATGCTGTCGTATATTCAACGGTTGATCCAGGCATAAAAACGTATTATTAAAATCAGCATGGAAAAAATAGTAGTTATTGGAAGCTCGAATACCGACTTGATTACAAAAGTTAAAAAGTTTCCGGCTCCCGGAGAGACAATTGAGGGAGTAGCTTTCATGCAGGCAATGGGTGGCAAGGGAGCAAATCAGGCGCTGGCAGCCCAACGGGCAGGAGGAAATGTTTCTTTCATCACCTGCCTTGGAAATGATGCAAATGGACAGAATGCCCTAAAATATTACAGAGATGAAAAGTTGAATGTTTCCGCTTCATTGATCATTGATAATGTACCGTCAGGAACAGCTATGATATGGGTTGATGAAAAAGGGGAAAACTGCATCGTGATTACTCCGGGAGCGAATAAAGAACTTTCTTCAGAATACATTTTAAAAGTAGAAACAGAAATTGCAACTGCCGACATGGTGGTTTTGCAGATGGAAATTCCATACAACACGGTAAAAACAGTGTGTGAACTCGCGCACAGGCAACATAAAAAAGTAATGCTGAATGTTGCCCCTGCCCGCCGGATAGATGCAGGATTGATGAATTTGATCGATATTCTTGTTGTTAACGAAACTGAAGCTGAAATAATTTCCGGCGAAAAGATTAATGATACCGGGGAAGAAGCGATGGTTGACAAACTGCTTGCATTAGGGGCAAAGACGGTTGTGCTGACACTGGGGAAAAAAGGTTGTTTCCTGAAGAACGAACAGGAATTTTATCTGGTGCCGGCATTTCACGTGAAAGCGCTGGATACTACTGCCGCCGGCGATACGTTCTGCGGCGCTTTGGCTGCCGGACTAAGTCGGGGATACAGTTGGAAAGAAGCTTTAAAATTCGCAACTGCGGCAGCAGCTATTTGTGTTACCCGAATGGGGGCACAACCATCTATTCCGACAGAAAGAGAAATTCATGAATTTTTAAGCACAAACAACGACCTGCGCATAAAATAAAACTAAATACTAACCATCATGTTTATCGTAAACAATTATCCATTGGCAATTATCTTTTGTGTAATTACCATGCTTTGCTGGGGATCGTGGGGAAACACCCAGAAATTGGCCGGAAAAACCTGGCGGTACGAACTTTTTTATTGGGATTATGTGATCGGGGTGTTGCTCCTGTCGCTGATTTTTGCATTTACCCTGGGAAGTATGGGCAGCAGTGGTCGCGGTTTTATTGCCGATCTGGGGCAGGCTGATATGAAAAATATCGGCAGTGCATTTCTCGGCGGCATTATTTTCAATGCAGCAAACATTCTTTTATCGGCAGCCATCGCCATTGCCGGTATGTCGGTAGCTTTTCCGGTTGGTATCGGACTGGCGCTGGTACTTGGAGTCATCGTCAACTACATGGGTTCTCAAAAAGGCGATCCGCTGTTCCTGTTCCTGGGTGTCGGCCTCATTACCCTTGCTATCATTGTCAATGCATTTGCCTATAAAAAAGCATCTTCAGGAAACCAGAAAGTAACTTCGAAAGGAATATTTATTTCGATCCTTGCCGGTTTGCTGATGTCGTTTTTCTACCGCTTTGTGGCTGCATCAATGGATTTGGACAATTTCGAATCGCCTGCCGCAGGAAAAATGACTCCGTATACTGCCGTAGTTATTTTTTCATTGGGTATTTTCATTAGTAACTTCCTTTTTAATACGGTTTTAATGAAGAAACCCATCAGTGGTGAACCGACCAACTACAAAGCATGGTTTAAAGGAAAATTCTCCATTCACTGGGTTGGAATTTTAGGTGGATTAATTTGGGGCGTTGGAAACTCGCTCAACCTGATTGCTGCCGGAAAAGCCGGGGCTGCCATTTCGTACGGACTGGGACAGGGTGCAACACTGGTTGCTGCTTTATGGGGCGTTTTCATCTGGAAAGAATTTAAAAATTCGCCCAAAGGAACCAACGGGATGCTCGTGATCATGTTTGTCCTTTTTGTGTTGGGACTTGCTTCTATTATTTACGCCGGACAATAACAAAACGATATGTTAGAATGAAGGAGCTGTATCTTTTGATGTAGCTCCTTCACTTTATTCCGCGCTGATCAGAGTTGCTATATATCCTGCATTGTTTAATGCCTGAACAATTTTGTCGGGAGAAACTCCGTCTGCCTCGACGGTGAGAATTTTCTGTGAAGTAGAAGTGTCAACACTCCATTTTTTAATATCTTTTACCTGATTCAAATGAGGAGTTACTTTGGCGATACATCCGCCACAACTCACATTGGTTTTAAATTTGAATGTTTCCATGATTATCTATTTTAACGGTTAATATCCAATTTTTTGAATTTCAGACGCAGGCTGTTGCTGACCACCGATACCGAACTCATCGCCATGGCTGCCCCGGCAATCATCGGGTTCAGCATAAACCCGGTAAACGGATAAAGCAGTCCGGCGGCAACAGGAATACCAATAATGTTGTAAATAAAGGCCCAGAACAGGTTTTGTTTGATCGTCCGGATGGTTTGTTTCGAAAGTTCAATGGCCGAAGAAATAGCGCCAAGCCGGGACGAAACGATGGTCATCTTAGCCACATCCATTGCAATATCGGACCCGTTGCCCATGGCAATGCTCACATCGGACTGAGCCATCGCGTGCGAATCGTTAATCCCATCGCCAACCATCGCGACCACTTTCCCTTGCTGTTGCAGGTTCTTGATATATGCCGCTTTGTCTTCGGGTAACAACCCGGCTTTATAAATACTGATCCCCGTTTGCCGGGCTACCGACTGAGCTGTGTGTTCGTTGTCGCCCGTGAGCATGTGGATTTCAATACCGCTGCGTTTTATCCTTTCAATTGCTTCAGGCGATGAAGTTTTTATGGGATCGGTAATGGCAATAATTGCCAGAATATGATTTTCTCCGCCAAAGAAAAGAACGGTTTTGGCCTGTTCCTGCAATGCGTTGGCAATTTGTTGGTCTTTATCGGTAATTTGAATTCCCGATTCATTCATCAGCAATTCATTGCCAACAGCATATCTTGAATTTTGAATGCTTGCGACAACTCCTCTTCCGGTAATGCTTTCAAAATTTTCTACTGAAGTTGATTGAACCGCTTCGTTTTGTAAAGCGCCGGTAATCGCATCGGACAGCGGATGTTCCGACTGCGCTTCAATGCTTAGCAGAATGGATTTCAATGTTGCCGGATTTTCTGTCTTCCATAGCCAATCGGTCACATCCGGTTTTCCTTCAGTAATGGTTCCGGTTTTATCCAGTACCAATGTGTCAATCCGGTGTGCCAGCTCCAATCCGTCAGCGTCTTTTATTAAAATGCCCAACTCGGCTCCGCGACCGATTCCGACCATAATAGCTGTCGGGGTTGCCAATCCCAGCGCACATGGACAGGCAATAATCAGTACAGAAACCATCGTTAGCAAAGCCTGTGGTAAACTATTTTGTCCGCCAAAAATCATCCATGCTGAAAAGCTGATAATTGATAACACAATCACCACCGGAACAAATACCGAAGCCACTTTGTCAACCAGCTTCTGAACCGGAGGTTTGCTTCCCTGCGCTTCCTGCACCATCCGGATAATGCGGGCCAGTAAGGTTTCGCTTCCCACTTTCCGGGCCTGCATTACAAAACTGCCTTTCTGATTGATGGTTCCTGCAAAAACCAAATTTCCCGATAATTTCTCAACCGGCAAAGGCTCGCCGGTAATGGAACTTTCGTCAACAAACGAAGTCCCGTCAGTCACAATTCCATCAACCGGGACACGTTCGCCCGGCTTCACCCGGAGCTTGTTGCCGATCTGAACGGTCGAAACAGATTGAGTGATTTCTGATCCGTTTTCATCCAGCAATGTAACCGTATCGGGTTGCAGACCCATTAGCTTTTTGATTGCCGACGACGTGTTCGCCTTGGCCCGTTCTTCGAGCAAACGCCCCAGAAGGATAAAAACGATGATGACTGCCGATGCTTCGAAATAAACCGGAGGATGACTGTCACCGAACATCAGAAAATGAGGAAAAATTGTATTGAAAAGGCTGAAAAAATAGGCAATCCCGGTACTTAAAGCCACCAGCGTATCCATGTTGGTTTTGCCGTGTTTCAGTTGTTTGAAGGCATTGATGAAAAAACTTTTCCCGAACCAGAAAACCACCGGAGTTGAAAGCGCCAGCATGATCCAGTTGGCAAGAGGCAAATCCATCAGGAACATACCGATCACCACAACAGGCAATGTCAGCAATGCGGCAAAAATGGTTTTCCGCTTCAGAATAACCGATTTATGTTGCTTAATCTCTTCCTGCTGATTCGCTTCTTTTTCGTCGAAAATCAGGTCGTAGCCGATGGACTGAATAACTTCGCGAAAGGTTTTCGGATTGGTAATTTCAGGGTTGTATTCGACCCAAACGCCGGAAGCCGCAAAATTGACCGATGCGCTGATAACGCCCGGCTGGCTTTTCAGCATACTTTCGACGCTGACAGCACACGAAGCACAATTCATTCCGGTAACCGGAAAATTATTTTTGACTGTTGTTCCCATGACTTTATTTTTCACCAAAGGTAAAAGCACGAATCATTGGAAATAGTATACAATTTCTGAATAAGTTTATAAAATTTACAGGTTACACTTTGTCAAGCGGGGTGCGTTTATTGTCCTTAATTTGCCGAAAATGTTTCGGTGTGAGCCCGGTAACTTTTTTAAACTGAGCCGAAAGAGCTGAAACACTGCTGTACCCCAACTCCCAGGCAATTTGGCTAAGGGTCAGTTCATCGTAAACCAGCAACTCTTTCACCCGTTCAATTTTCTGGTTGATGATGTATTTTTCGATAGTCGTTCCGGTTACTTCCGAAAACAGGTTACTCAGGTAATTGTAGTCTTTATTCAGGTTTGATTCAATATACGCCGAATAGTTGATCTTGAGTTCGTCGTTTTTCCGGTAATGAACCACTTCTATAACCAGTGTTTTAATTTTCCCGATCAACTGACTTTTTGCGTCATCGATCAATTCAAAACCAAAGCTGGTAAGTTTTCCCCGCAATAATTCCAGTTTTGCATTGTCGATCGGACTACCTGTTTCCACCTCGCCAAGCACAATACGAACCGGCAAATACCCCAGTTCTTCAAATACCTGCTTCACCACCATGATGCAGCGGTCGCAAACCATATTTCGGATAAAGTACTTCATATCAGCAAGAAAGTAAAAAGGCAAAAGTAAAAAGAATTCCTACCAATCGGACGAATCAAGATTATCTGATTAATCAGTAACCTCAAATCTTTTTCAGAAAGAAATCGTGGTTGATCAGCAAATAAAAGCCAAAACCAAACGAAAAGTCCGAATTCAACAAATCGTAAAAAGCTTCGCCCTGAAGCGCAAAATGAACGTCGGGCACAATTTGCTTTTTCAAACTGTAATTAAAAGCAAGCATCGAGCGGTCGTCCTGCGAAAGAAGCAGGTCATTGTCCGATACCGACAAGAAGATTTTTTTTCCGAAAGGAGATACAAACTGGTAGCCGTTCCAGTAATCGAGCGAAAAATTGCCCCATTGGGTTTCTGTTGAAACGACGATCGAAAGGGCATGTCCCTTTGAATAAAGAAGAGGTTCCGGTCCGTCGGGACATTTGTAACCCAGCCAAAACGTATTGAAATCAACTTTCCTGAAAAAATCATTCCCGGTGTCGAAGCCCAGTTTCAATCCGGTTGCATAATTATAGTGGGTAACCACGCCCAGCGAACTTGAATCGATTTCGCCACCTTTGTGATAAGCCAATGCCTGCAAGGGTATAGAAACACGCAGGTTTGAATTTGAATAGATTTGCACATCGCCGCTGACGCCGATTGTAAAATGCTCCTGGAACGGATCGTTTCGCAGGATTAGTTGCTCCCAACTTGACCAGGCTTGCAGGTTCATGTATTTCGATTTGTACAGAAACTGGATACCTTCTTCCGGCGCGTCAGTGAGAATTCGCTCCGGCTCCCAAAGTTGTTTCAGCAAACCGTGATTGCTGTTTTGGTTCAGGTTGCCAAAAATCACCGATAACTTTTCATTCATCCGGTATTGCGCCGAAAACCAGGGACGGCTGATGGTAAAATTATCGCGGCTGTGATAACGAAGAAAATGCCCCCCGGCTTCCATTTTCAGCTTATCGGAAAAAGTATAAACCAGTTTCGGACGGAACCATGCCCCGGTCCACGTGTAGCCGTCAACAATATCGCCCATGTATTCATTGTTCAGGAAAAAACTGAGCGATTCAATCCTGAAATCAAGGTTTTTAACTTTTGTGGCATCCACTTCCTTATAACTGCTATTCAATTCTGCCGCATCCTGTGCAATAATCTGATTTGCCAGTATGAACAATATAACCGAAAGAAAAACCTGCTTCATTCCTGTAAAAAATTAATGTTTCGGCGGTAAAATATACCGGTCGTAAAGATACAGCAATACCGAAGCGCTCAATGCAACTCCGGAATAAACAATCCATATATTTTCGGGATGATGATTCGACCAAAGAAAGCCGGTCATTTCAGAACTGCTCATTTTCATTTGCCGGGCAGCTTCTTCAATGTAATCGTTTTTCGAAAAACTTTCCGAAATTTCAGGGATTTGCAATCCAAGCTGCGCAACCTCTTTTTTCAGAAGAAATAGTTTATCGGAGATACTTTCGAAAATGCCCCCCGACAGCCAGCCTGCCAATTGGTGCCCCAGTGCAATCGGCAAATACGATGTGCCGATGTAAAGCGCTTTCTTGTCTTCCGGAGCAGTCCGCCCGACATATTCAATAAATTTTGGAGAGCTCCCCATTTCTCCCAGTCCGAAAATAAGCACCCCCAAGAGGATCATCCAGCCGTTTTGAAAAGAGAACATCATCCCCAGACCGCCCGCCAAAATCAAGGTGCCGCCCATTATCGCATTCAGCGGACGAAAACGCATAACAAAGGCAGAAACCATCAACTGAAAACAGATAATAAAAAAGGAGACCATACTCGAAAAGGTCACTGTTGAAATCCCGCCCCTCCCGTTGCCAATGGCTTCAGCAGCAGAAGGCGACAAGGAAGTAATCATCCGGTAAATGCCCGAAGTGTCGGTCCATTGTTCAACAAATACAGGAAACGAATAATACAGTTGATTGTAAGCAGCCCAATAAAGCGACATAATCAGCAGTAACATCACGTACCGCCAATTCAGAAAGGTAATCCAGATGTTTGTGAAGGCTTGTCCGATACTTTTTGATAACGGTACTTTTTCTCCTTTCGCAATTGGCTCCTTAAAAAATAAAATGGTGATCAGGTAGTTCAGGGCAAGTACCGACATTGACATAAAAAACACATAATCCCAGCCTTTTTTCAGGATAATTCCTGCAATAAACGGGCCGATAAAACCTCCGATATTTACCATCATGTAAAAAATCCCGAAGCCGATCGATGCGGTTTCAGAATTGGTTGTCCGGGCAATCATGGCCGAAATAATCGGCTTAAAAAATGCACCGCCAATACAAATCCAGATAAAGGAGAAAAATGCCATCCCGAAACTGTCGAACGAACGCATCATAAAAAAGCCGGAAATATAGATGGTAAATGAGAGGTACAGTATTTTTTTGTAGCCCACCTTGTCGGCGATAGCCCCGGTTATTACGGGCAGGAAATACAAAAGCATGGAGCCTGTTCCCATGATCAGCCCTTTTTGCGCCTGCGTAAAGCCAAGGGCCCCGGTATCTTTCGAATTCACCAAAAACAGCGCAAGAGCCAGATAAAAACCATACCATGCCCAGCGTTCAAAAAGTTCAATCAGGTTCGACGCCCAAAATGTGCGGCTGTATTTCCTGAAAATAGAGAAAGCGCTCATTCTATTCTTTTTTGCAGCCTCTAAAATACTTAAATATGTACTGTAATGCCAATTAAGATTAATTAACTAATCATCAGCCTGCACGAAAGGGGATAAAAACAAACGTTTTACTATTTTTGCTGACTGATTAAAATCGAATACAATGAAGCTTATTAAGAAAAGGACAGGAATTTTTGTGGCGGCCATCCTCGTATTGTCGGTTGGTTTGTTGAGTTTGAGCCGTGATGAGCAGAATTTCCAGATTGCCAAAAATCTCGATATTTATTATACTTTATTTCGCGAACTGAATCTTTTTTACGTCGATGAGGTGGAACCTGCCGAGCTGGTAGAAACCAGTATCAACAAGATGCTCGAATCGCTTGACCCGTATACAACCTACATTCCGGAAGATGAAATTGAGGATTTCCGGTTTCAAACCACCGGCGAGTATGCAGGCATTGGCGCCCTGATCGGACAGCGCGACAAAAAAGTACTGATTACCGAGCCGTACGAAGGTTTTCCGGCACAAAAGGCAGGAGTGAAAGCGGGCGACATCATTCTGGAAGTTTCCGGAAAATTAACCGAAGGATTGAACTCGTCAGATGTGAGCAACCTGCTAAAAGGCCCGGCAAAAAAACCGCTGACCCTTAAAGTTGAACGCCCGGGAGTGAAAAAACCGATGACTTTTGAACTGGTTCGCGAAAAAATTCAGATCGACCCGGTTCCTTACTATGGAATGCTCGACAATGAAACCGGCTATATCCGCTTGTCGAATTTCACAATGGATTGCAGTGAAAACGTAAAAAAGGCACTGCTGGAATTGAAAGAAAAGAATCAAATCAAAGCATTGGTACTCGATCTTCGCTCAAACCCGGGAGGATTACTTATTGAAGCGGTAAAAATTACCAACTTTTTTGTAAACAAAGGCGCTGAAATTGTCAGCACAAAAGGGAAAGTAAAACAGGGCGACCAAACCTATTACGCGACCGAAACTCCGATCGATACCCTGATGCCACTGGCCATTTTGGTGAATTCGGGTTCTGCTTCTGCCTCAGAAATTCTGGCCGGGGCCATTCAGGATTTGGATCGCGGTATTGTTGTCGGGGCACGCACTTTTGGCAAGGGGCTGGTGCAAACCACCCGTGACCTGAGCTACAATGCGAAACTGAAAGTAACCACCGCCAAATACTATATTCCCAGCGGACGTTGCATTCAGGCGCTCGACTATACACACCGCAACGAAGACGGCAGCGTGGGACAAATCCCCGACTCGCTGGTGACCCAGTATTCAACGAAAAACGGCAGACTGGTATACGACGGCGGCGGCATTATTCCCGATTTGAAAATTGAATCAGAATATCTCAGTACGTTGGCCTACAAACTTGCATCCGATTTTGTAATTTTTGATTATGCTACCCAATTTGTTTGTGAAAACGAAAAAATTGCATCTCCTGAAGAATTCAGGATTACAGATGAGATGTATTCCGGTTTTGTCGCTTTTGTCAAAGAAAAGGGATTTTCTTACCAATCAAGAACAGAAGAGCAATTGAAAGAACTGCTTGAAACAGCCAAACGGGAAAGATATTATGACGCCAATAAATCGAAATTCGATTTGCTGGCAGAAGAACTGAAACACGATGTTTCACAAGATCTTCAGACTTTTTCGGAAGATATTAAAGAACTGCTGACCGATGAAATTGTG
This sequence comes from Prolixibacteraceae bacterium, assembly GCA_003506435.1. Lineage (GTDB taxonomy): Bacteria > Bacteroidota > Bacteroidia > Bacteroidales > Prolixibacteraceae > GWE2-42-39. The sequence goes on along the minus strand of DOAQ01000025.1, from coordinate 115,167 downwards.
TCGCGCTACTATCATCAGAAAGGCGCAATTAAGGCGGCAATTAAAGATGATAAAGGAATTGAGCGCGCTGTCAGTTTGTTGAAAAATAATACTGAATACGCGGCGATTTTTACAAAAGGCAATGTTGTAAAAGATTAATGTTCATAATGAATCCTGAGAATTCAGGAACGATACCAACAAAAATCCCGCTGTTTCGCGGGATTTTTTTATTGATACTATTTTTGTTGGTTATTACAAGCCAAACGTGTCGGGGTTCATAATTGCATACAATATCGTCACAACAATCAATACAAAAAGGACGGAAAAAAACAAGATGACACCAATTTTGTATCGTTTATTGGTCTTCTTCAGGTTGTGTACCGAAAGGATTTTATGGATTTTATCCACCATCTTTTTTAGGGCCATCTGGTCTTTCACAATATAATCGTACGCCCCGTATTTCATGCTGTTGATGGCAATATCAATACTGTCCTGCCCCGAAAGGAAAATAAATTCAGTGTCGGGACAAATCTTTTTTGTTCTCACCAGAACATCAATACCGGTCATTTTATCAAGCAGGTAATCCTGAATGACAATATCGGGTTTTTTGTGCAGGTTGGCCAAAGCTTCTTCCCCAGTTAGGTACGATTCAACGTTCGTCAGTTTATTTGATCTCAGATAGCTGACAACCAGTTTATTGTACATCTGATTGTCTTCCACAACAAAAATCAACGGGTTTCTAGTATTTTGCATAATTCTTAAAAATATAAATTTCAATCCTGTACCCAAATTTCCCGAAATCGCAAAAACAACGATGAAACGTTTCGTTTCAGATAACCAAATTTATGAAATAATTTCAAATATATTGTTTTGTCTACACGATTAACGATGAATTTTGCTTTTTGGTGCTTGTTTGGCATAAAAATTCCGCCTTTACTTTCGGCTAAATTATCAATAGGCTTGAGGATCGAAATAGATTGAACTGGTAATTCACCGATCAATTTTGCTATTTCAACGAAAAAGGTATAAAAAATAGTTTATGCCTTTCTAAGTTTGGTAACAAATCTAAAAAACAGTCGTCTTAACCTAAAACGTATTGACATGGAAACGAAGAAATGTGATCAACAAACAGTAACATTATAAAACAATTAGCCCATGAAATAGCCATGAGGGCAAAGCCCACGCAAACCGGGAATGTATAAATGGCTATTCCATACCGTTGATATTTAGATTGACAAGCGAAAGCTGATACGAAAATTGTACAAACCAAATTTGAAAATTTATACGTATGAAAACATTAAAATTACTTTCCATTTTAACCCTCGCTTTATTTGGGATATCTTCTCTCGCTGCTCCGGTAAATGAAAAAGACACCGGCAGGCGGGACCGAAAAACTGAACCTTTTCATGCCATTAAGGTCAGCACGGGAATCGATTTGTACCTGACACAAGGCAATGCTGAAAAAATTACCGTTGAAGCAGATGAAGATATTATCGATAATCTGAAAACAGAAGTACGCGACGGGGTTCTGCGGATTTATATGGAGAAGAGCTTTAGCTGGAGATGGAATGTCGAAAGAAAGGTTTATGTAACCTTCAGGGAACTGGATATGCTGACTGCTGATTCGGGATCGGACGTGGAATCACAGGGGCTTTTGCAGGTAAAAAACCTGAAAATTGATGCCAGCAGCGGCAGCGACATTGAGCTTGAAGTAAATGCCGACCGACTGACTGTAAGTACCAGCAGCGGCAGCGATACCGATCTGAAAGGAACAGCCGGTTACATGGAAGCTTCTTCATCGAGCGGCAGCGACCTGAATGCCGAAGATCTGAAAACAAAAGTTTGCGAAGTTTCTGCATCAAGCGGTTCCGATGCAGTGGTATATGTTACCGAACGCATAAAAGCCAGCGCCAGTAGCGGGGCCGACATCTGTTACCACGGAAGCCCTTCGTCAAAAGATATTAATGAATCGAGCGGTGGCGACGTTTACCACGAGTAGGCAGGTTTCTTTTCAGGATACAAACGGAGTTTCCAATATGGAAACCCGCAACGGGTCCGGGCAGTCGGTTAAAAGCTGGGCAATAGTTTTCCCGAAAACCGGGTGAATTTTTCCGGAAGCAATTTCGGAAAGAGGAACCAATACAAACTTCCGCCCGATCATTCGCGGATGCGGAATTTCCAGTTCCTGACTGTTGACAACATGATCGCCGTAAAAAAGAATATCAACATCAATGATCCTGGATGAATATTGCTGGTTGGAACGGATGCGGCCAACTTCTTCTTCGATGGCATGAATGATGCGCAGACATTCAGTTTCCGGCAGGGCTGTTTCCACGATCATTGCCTGGTTCCAAAACAAATCGTCCGATTCAAAACCCCAGGGTTCTGTCTCATAAATATGCGATTTTCTCACAACTTCCCCCAGTTGCAGCCCGATCTGTCGTTCTGTTTCAGTAAAAATTTTCTGCTTGTCACCCAAATTTCCACCTAACAATAAATAAAGTTGTTCCATCTTTTGATCCGGTTTGTAACAAATTCGCTAAATTCGTACAAATTCATATAAGAACAAAACCTGTATTGAAAAACCATTAAAAATATCAGCATGAGAGATTTTTTAAAATTTACATTGGCCAGCATTGTCGGAATGTTGGTGGTTGGTTTACTGACGTTATTCATTTTTATCGGGGTGATCACCGCCATTGTTTCGTCCGGAGATCAGATTGTTACCGTTGAAGACAATTCAATATTGCATCTCGATCTGGACGCCCAGATTATTGAACGGGCAACCAATAACCCATTTGAAGAGCTGGATATTCCGGGCTTCGAAGGATCGAAGAAAATTGGGCTGAACGACATTCTCGCGTGCATCAAAAAGGCAAAAACCGATGACCGCATCAAAGGAATTTATCTCGACCCGACAGAAGTATCGGCCGGAATTGCAACAGTTGAAGAAATACGCAAAGCGCTCATCGATTTCAAGGAATCCAAAAAATTTATTTACGCATACGGCGAATTCATGTCGCAAAAGGCATATTATCTGGCCACTGCGGCTGATACAATCGTGTTGAACCCGCAAGGGGCCATCGATTTTCGCGGGTTGGGCGGCGAACGCAATTTTTATAAAAAAGGGCTTGAAAAACTGGGTGTTGAAGTTCAGATTGTCCGCCACGGAAAGTTTAAAGCTGCTGTTGAGAGTTTTACGCGCGAAGATATGAGCCCGGAGAACCGCGAGCAAACGCTCAGCTATCTGACAGGTATCTGGAGCGAAATGCTTCAGGATATTTCTGTCGCCCGCGGAATAACCGTTGACGAACTGAACCGTATTGCCAACCAGGTAGCTACCTTCCGGAAAGGGGATTTTTCTCTTGAAAACAAGCTGGTTGATGAACTGAAATATTTTGATCAGGTACTCGACGACCTGAAAGAACTTTCAGGAATAAGCCTGAAAAAAGATTTAAAAACGATTGAAGTTGCCAAATATAAAAAAGTGCCTTCGACGGAAACAAAAGGTTTGATCCGCGATAAAATTGCAGTGGTTTATGCCAGCGGCGAAATCGACGGGTTTGGCGACGAAGGCATTAAATCGGACGAACTGTCGAAAGCTATTCGTCTGGCACGCCGCGACTCGACCGTGAAAGCCATTGTTTTGCGCATCAACTCGCCGGGCGGGAGCGCCTATGGGTCAGACGTAATCTGGCGCGAAGTGAAGCTGGCCAGCGAAGTAAAACCCGTGATTGCTTCGATGGGCGATGTGGCTGCGTCGGGCGGATATTACATTGCCGCCGCCGCCGACACGATCATTGCCGACCGCACCACCATCACCGGTTCAATCGGTATTTTCGGGATGATCCCCAACGCCGGAGAACTGCTTAACGACAAACTGGGCATTACGCAGGATGTGGTAACTACCAACGAGCATTCCGACATGCCTTCGCTGACCCGCAAAATGACCCCGTTTGAGCAGGACTTGATGCAATCGATGGTTGAAAACGGATACGACACTTTCATCGGTCGTGTGGCCGACGGTCGCCAAATGACCAAACCGGAAGTAGACGAAATCGGACAGGGCCGGGTCTGGGCTTCAGTAAAAGCAAAGGAACTAAGGCTGGTTGACCTGCACGGAGGAATCGCCGAAGCAATTGAACTGGCGAAAGAAATGGCCGGGCTTGAAAATTACCGCATCTCGGAATATCCGAAACTGAAAGACCCGATTGATGAACTGATAAAACAACTGTCGGGATCGGCAAAAATGAGTTTTATTCGCAGTGAACTGGGCGAAAACTACCGGTATTACGAACAACTGAAAAGTGCGCTCAGCACCAAAGGTATAATGGCCCGCATGCCGTACGATATTTCGATAAATTAAGAAAAATAAGCCCCTGCTTCCCAAGGTGTGTGGGAAGCGCTTCCATAAGGCTCCCACGATGCATGGGAAGGTTTCCCAAGGTATTTGGAAAAGGAGGGTATAAAAATTTTATAACGAAGCGCCGGGTTTGTAATCAGACCCGGCGCTTTTACTTGTTTTGGGATATGTCCAATAAAAATATTGAATATCCAATTTTGAAGAAACAGCCTCTTTCTTGCGTCGTTCCTCTTTTCCCCCGTCATTGCCCTTTCCCCGCCATTCCTCTTTTCTTTTTGTCATTCCTCTTTTGTTTTTGTCATTCCGGCGAAAGCCGGAATCCCTTCGCACACCACCATACAAAAATTCCAGGTGATTATAGTAACTTTTGAAGCGATGAGACCCCTCTAAATCTCCCCAGGCGGGGAGACTTTAAGCCTGCAAATATTTTATTGGTTTTCCTCTTTTCCGATTGCTTCTATTATTTGGTAAATTCACTCGCAAATCACCATGTCAAAAATTCTCCTCCTTTTTTAGGAACCTGCCTGACGGCAGACAGGGAGTACCCGAAGGGGGAGGTGGTCAACAGCCGGTGAACCACATAGACTCATAGAACCACATAGGAACAGCCCCATATTTTAGTCATTCCTCCTTTCTTTCACGTCATTCCTCTTTTCCCCCGTCATTCCGGCGCATGCCGGAATCTCTACCAATACCGGAAAGCCCCTGGCTATTCCTTTAGGGCGTTTTGCAACTTTCCCGTCCAATTAATCTTCAAATCCTTTCACCAAACGATATGATCTTTTGCTAAATAATTATAAATTGCAGGTAGTTTATTTTTCACTTTTGCCCGGCTCTGAGGGGATGAAGAAACAAGCGCTGATCGAATGATGATAAGGCAGAAATAAACGCAGGTGATTATATACAAACATTGGCAACCATTTTAAAAAACTTGCAGCTATGGAATTTAGAGAAATAGAACATGTGATGACAAATATTCAACCAGTTAAGTCACTGAGTGAATATATAAGTGCTGTTAATCATATCAGTCACACATTCACAGATAACTTATGGTACCGTGGACACTCAAAAGATACCTATTTGAATTTACCTACAATTTTAAGAAAAGATACATGGGTAGATGACGATTATTCATATCGAACTGAATACGATATATTTAAGACTTTTAAGCGAAAATGTAAAATACACAAGGAAACTGATTACGAGTATTTGCATTTAATGCAACATTTTGGATTACCCACAAGATTACTTGATTGGACAGAAAGTTCGTTGACAGCGTTATTTTTTGCAATTAAAAATTCAGAAGAATGTAAACAGCCTGTTGTATGGATTATAGACCCTTGGGATTTTAATAATATATTGCATCATGAGAAAGTAGTTTTTGATTTTTATGGTAAATTAGTTCATAAAAAAGTCGATAGTTATATAAATCCATCCCACGACCATACTAATAATATGCCTGATTTACCAATTGCCGTCATGCCTTCTTTCTACGATGAGAGACTAATTGCCCAAAAGAGTGGATTTATATTATTTGGGAAAGATAAAACGCCGTTAGAAGAATTAGTAAAAAGAGATGATTATTTTAATCTTGCAAAGATAAATATTGATACAGAATCTTCATCTGATATTTTAACTGACTTAATTATGGCTGGTGTAGATTTCCATTCAGTATATCCTGATTTATATGGATTAGTTAATCAGATAAAAATGAAATGGAATTTGAAATAATAAAAACGGTTGCCAACACATGGTATAGTGCATGCGGGTTTCATCGGTTTGCAAAGGTTTGAGGCTCGTAAAAAAAGTCGATGTAAACTGATAAGAAATCGCTTCGTAATCCCGCACGACACCATACCATCACCGTTAGCAATAATTGCATGACGAAAACAGAACTTCCCCTGATGCAAAATATTTTGTACTTTTGAGGAGATAAAAAAAGGATAGTTATGACAACAACTGAATTAAAAAGACTCTTGATTCATAGGATAACAGAAATAAATGATGTTTCCTTTCTCAAGGCCGTTAAGACTATTCTTGATTCCAAAACCGACACAGAAGTGCTTTTGCTTACTCCAGAGCAAAGAAGGGAAATCATGGAGTCAAAGAAAGAGATTGAACAAGGGCAATTTATTGAGCATGAAAGTCTTGACAAAGAAGTTGCAAGATGGGCAAACGCAAGATAATTTGGTCAGGCAGAGCGAATAGAAAACTCTTTGAAATAATGGAGTATTATGCTCAACGAAATAAAAGCAAGACATACTCTATCAAGCTATACCAAAGATTCAAGAAAGAACTATCCATTCTCACAAAGCAGCCTGAAATTGGTATAAAGACAGAAATCGAATCTGTTCGAGGACTAATAGTTGACGATTTCATACTTTTCTATGAATTCGATAGTGAAAGAATAATTGTGCATACGCTTTGGGACTGTCGCCAAAATCCTGATGATTTAAAATTTGAATAGCAATATTGCAGCAAGTTTAATCCAGCTTCAACACCGCCATAAATGCCTTTTGCGGGACTTCCACATTGCCGATCTGTTTCATGCGTTTTTTACCCTTTTTCTGTTTTTCCAGCAACTTGCGTTTACGGGTAATGTCGCCGCCATAACATTTGGCGGTAACGTCTTTGCGCACGGCTTTAATGGTTTCGCGGGCAATAATTTTGGCACCAATGGCAGCCTGAATAGCAATATCGAACTGCTGGCGGGGAATCAGCTCCTTCAGCTTTTCGCACATGCGGCGGCCAAAATTATAGGCATTGTCGAAGTGTATCAGGGTTGAAAGGGCGTCCACCATTTCGCCGTTCAGCAAAATATCGAGGCGTACCAGTTTGGCCGGTTTGTAACCGGTTTGATGGTAGTCGAACGAAGCGTATCCTTTCGAAATAGATTTCAGTTTATCGTAAAAGTCGAACACAATTTCGCCCAGCGGCATGTCGAATGTCAGTTCAGCACGGTCAGCGGTCAGGTACTCCTGTTTCGTCAGTGTTCCGCGTTTATCGAGGCAAAGGGTCATCACCTGGCCAATAAACTCCGATTTGGTAATTACCTGTGCCCGGATATACGGTTCGTCGATCTCACTGATCACGTTCTGCGCCGGCATACCCGAAGGGTTGTAAACCAACTGGGTATTCCCATCGGTCAGGTGTACCTGGTACGAAACGTTGGGAACTGTCGTAATCACGTTCATATCGAATTCGCGGTCAAGCCGTTCCTGGATGATATCCATGTGCAACATGCCGAGGAAACCGCAACGGAATCCAAAGCCCAGCGCAGCCGACGATTCCGGCTCGAACGTGAGCGAAGCGTCATTCAACTGAAGTTTCTCCATCGAAGCGCGCAGTTCTTCATAATCTTCGGCCTCAATCGGGTAAACACCGGCAAACACCATCGGTTTTACTTCTTCAAAACCTTCAATAATATTTTGACACGGACGGTTCCGGTGGGTAATGGTATCGCCCACTTTTACTTCCTTCGCTGTTTTTATTCCTGAAATAATATAACCGACATCGCCTGCATAGAGCGTTTTGCGGGGTTCCATATCCAGGCGGAGTACTCCCACTTCGTCGGCTTCGTATTCGCGTTTGGTATTGATGAATTTAACCGCATCGCCTTTCGTGATGGAGCCATTCACAATTTTAAAATAAGCAATTACCCCGCGAAACGAGTTGAAAACCGAATCGAAGATCAGCGCCTGTAACGGCGCTTCCGGGTCGCCTTTTGGCGCCGGAATCACTTCAACGATTCGCTGAAGAATTTCTTCAATGCCTTCGCCGGTTTTGCCGCTGGCACGGATGATATCGGAATGTTTGCATCCGATCAGGTCAATGATCTGGTCCTCCACCACTTCTGGCATGGCATTCGGAAGGTCCATTTTATTAAGTACCGGAATAATCTCAAGGTCGTGCTCAATGGCGAGGTACAGGTTCGAGATGGTCTGTGCCTGAATGCCCTGTGTCGCATCAATAATCAGTAAAGCTCCTTCGCAGGCAGCAATCGAACGCGAAACTTCGTACGAAAAGTCGACATGTCCGGGGGTATCGATCAGGTTGAGCACATATTTTTCGCCATTCAGTTCATAATCCATCTGGATGGCATGGCTTTTAATGGTGATGCCCCTTTCCTTTTCCAACTCCATGTTATCGAGAACCTGTTCCGTCATATCACGCTCGTTTACCGTTTTGGTAATTTCCAGCAAGCGGTCGGCCAGGGTACTTTTCCCGTGGTCAATGTGGGCAATGATACAGAAATTTCGAATGTTCTTCATGCAACTGTTTATCGATTAATTCACTACTACTTTGCTCTGTTTTTAAATTTCCGCAAAGATATTCAAATTTTGATACCATTCCTATCTGCGGGAAGTTCGGCAGCGTAAAGCATTTATTTGTGTTAAATCCTCAGAAAAATAATCCTCTGGCTTGATGAGATTTATATCTTTCAGGAATAATTAAGTTAACAACCAATAGAATACTTGTATTTTTATCATATTTTTGAAGTGTTTCAAGGTTTATTTTTGAGCCTTCAACAGTAATAATTTAAACCATTTAGCGATGATAATCGGAGTACCAAAAGAAATTAAAAACAACGAAAACCGGATTGCACTGACGCCTGCGGGAGCAGCAGAATTGGTAAAACGCGGACATGAAGTTTATGTACAGGCTTCAGGCGGCATGGGAAGCGGATTTACAGACGAAGATTATATTCATGCCGGGGCGAAAATCGCACCATCGATCGGCGATGTTTATGCTGTTGCCGAAATGATTATGAAAGTAAAGGAACCCATCGAACAGGAATACAAGCTGATTAAAAAAGGTCAGATTTTATATACCTATTTTCATTTTGCTTCTTCGGAAGGTCTTACCAATGCCATGATCGGAAATGGGTCGGTATGTTTGGCTTATGAAACCGTGGAATTGCCGGACCGTTCACTTCCGTTGCTGATCCCTATGTCGGAAGTGGCAGGACGTATGTCGGTTCAGGAAGGCGCCAAATATCTTGAAAAAACGTATGGCGGCTACGGAGTATTACTGGGCGGTGTTCCCGGCGTTCTTCCTGCCAAAGTGCTGATTATCGGAGGTGGTATCGTGGGTACCGAGGCCGCAAAAATGGCCGGTGGTCTTGGCGCTGATGTCACCATTATGGATGTCAGTCTGAAGCGTCTCCGTTACCTCGACGATATAATGCCCGCCAATGTGAAAACCATGATGAGCAACGAATACAACATCCGCGAAATGGTACGGACCCACGATGTAATTATCGGCGCTGTACTTATTCCGGGAGCAAAAGCCCCGAAACTGGTGACCCGCGATATGCTGCCAACCATGAGGCCGGGAACTGTTCTTGTTGATGTGGCTGTTGATCAGGGCGGCTGCTTCGAGACGACCACCCCAACGACACACGACCATCCGACTTTTGTGATCGACGATGTGATCCATTACTGTGTAGCCAATATGCCGGGAGCAGTTCCGCGTACTTCAACGCTTGCGCTTACCAATGCTACTTTGTATTATGCAGTTCAACTGGCGAACAAAGGCTGGAAACAAGCTTGCAAGGACGATGAAGCATTGCGGAAAGGTCTGAATGTTATTGATGGCAAGGTGGTTTACAAAGGCGTTGCCGAAGCATTCAACTTGCCGTATGTTGAAGCAGATACGGTTTTATAGAATAGTTATATTAATAATTCATTGATCGACGTTTGTATCTTTCCCTTAATTCACTTGCAGCGACGGGTTGAATAACGTGGCAATATCTTCCCAGCAAACCAGCTTAAAGTTTTGTGGTTTGGCATATTTTTTATCGTAATTGTATCCGTCCTGGACAACCATCAGTCCGTGTTTAAAATCGTTGTTTAGTGCAACGCTGCAAATGTCCAGTCCGTCGGTTTCTTCGGCTCCGTCAACCAAACCATCGGCGATACGGAAACTTCCTAAATAGTTGTGCGGGGCCTTGCGTTCGTAAATTGCATACGAATAATTTCCCTGGCTCGAAGCCATCAGATAACCGTTTCCATCAGGCAGATAATAAATTGCCAACCCTTCGATATCAAATTTGATGTTTTCGTTGTCGGTTTCCGAACTTTTTTCAAGCAGGGTATGCTCTTCTCCGCCACCGGGTTCAGCATTGAATTTCCAGATTCCATTCACTTCTTCGCCAATAAAAAGCGTTTGATTTTCATCGTCGGCCACCATTCCTTCAACCTGTGTTCCGAGTTTGAAACTACGAACCAACCGGGCATCAATCAGGCTGTTGGCGGTTGTAAGTTCCCACTGCTCCACCTCTCCGTTCTTGCTGTTTACAAAAGCAAAACATTTGCCTGTTACCGGACTTTTATACATGCAGAAACCATAAACGTCACCCTGCATTTGTGAAACCACAGTACGGGCAGCAATGTTGGTCAGCGAGCCGTCGGTATTGATCTTATAAATTGAAATGCATTGATTGCTCCGGTTGCTGGCACAAACCACATCAATAGTATCTTCGCCCAAAACAAAACCGCAACGAAGATCCACATTATTCATTTTTCCGTCGGCATAATAAAAAAGTTGTTTCCCTGTCAGATTATAAACAGCCAGTCCCCCCATTTTATCGGTTCCAATAATCCTGCTTTCTTCCGGTTTTCGGGCATTAATCCAAATGGCGGGGTCGTCTGCGGCATCGTCGTTATATTTTTGTGGCATCGGTTCTGTTTCGTACTTCGCCGTAGTCGTTAACTTTATTTCTTCTGATTCTTTTTTCGAACCCTCGCTCATACGTTTACATGCGGCATATCCGACAAAAGAGAGCAAAAAAATAAACATGTACCAATCGCGTTTCTTCATAAATCATTTATTTGTTAAAAGCGATCCTTTTTCCGAATTTGAATTAGCGGTTGCAAAAGTATAAATCTCTTTGATATGAAAACGAGAAGGTGTAAGAATTTCAACTTTCGTGGCAAACGTAAGTTTAGTGTTAATTGTTGGCAGAACCTTATTGATATTTATTTCGGATGGCAGGCTCAACAATGGATTCTCTTCTATCCGGGATTTTCTACTTTATTGAAATTTTTTTAAAAGTTTTTGTTCTTACTTAATTTTTTCTGAAAGCTATTTGTAATTTAGCCTCTTGTAAATGTAAAACCTAATACAATTAGCATGAGCAATCGCAGGAATTTTCTGAAAAAGTCGTTGGTTGCCGCAGCCGGTATTACCATTATACCAAGGCATGTTCTCGGGCAGGGCTACCTGGCCCCAAGCGATCAATTAACCAAAGCAATTATTGGTGTAGGGGGCATGGGCCGCGGGCATATCCCATACGAAGGCACCAGGCTGCTGGCTATATGCGACGTCGATAAGTCGCACCTCGAAATAGCATTGCAGAAGACCGATAAAGATGTAAAAACCTATTCCGATTTCCGCGAAGTATTGCAGCGGCCGGATATCGACATTGTGCATATTGCCACGCCTCCCCACTGGCACGGAATCATGTCGGTGATGGCTGCGCAGGCCGGTAAAGATGTGTGGTGCGAAAAACCTATGACCCGCACTATTGGCGAAGGCAAGCGGGTCGTTGAGGCCATTCAGGCTAATGGCCGTATGTTCCGGCTGAATACATGGTTCCGGTTCAAGAGTAATTTCTACGGATTGGGAACTACAGTAAAACCATTAAAGAAAGTGATTGACAGCGGCGTACTGGGCTGGCCTTTGAAAGTGACCATCAGTGGGGTAACCGGTTTTAACTGGAAATTTTACTGGGTAGGAAAACCCAACCTGGCGCCGCAACAGGTTCCGGCTGAGTTCGATTACGATATGTGGCTGGGACCGGCTCCCGAAAAACCGTACAACATACACCGTACGCACCAGACATTCCGCGGATACTGGGATTACGATGGCGGCGGATTGGGCGACATGGGACAGCATTACATTGATCCGGTGCAATACATGCTGGGTAAAGATCACACCAGTCCGGTAAAAGTAGAGGTAGATGCCCCGCAGCAACATTACGATGCAGTAGGAACATGGCGCAGGATCACGTATACCTACGACGATGGCTGCCAGATTATTCTGGATGGTGAAAACAAAGACAAAAATGCAGCCTACATCGAAGGACCCAACGGCAAAATATTCAAAGGTTTCGAATCGACCATTCCAAATATCATGTCGCTGGTTGACACACTGCCCGATCCGGAACCGCAGGTCGGTATTTTCTCAGATTCAGTACGCACCCGGCAGAAATTTGCATTAAACGAGGAAAACGGACATCGTTCGGCCACGATTGTAAATATGGGCGTCATTGCCCTCCGGCTGGGGCGCACCCTGCATTTCGACCCGGTAAAACAGGAATTTATTAATGACGAAGAAGCTAACCGTCTGATTGATCAGCCCATGCGCGGAATCTGGAAAATTTAATTATTAAATAAAACAGCAATGAAGAATTTTTTCAAATATATTTTGATTGCCCTGATAAGCGTATGGATTGCTTCGGGAACCCAGGCTCAGGACAAACGTACATTGACGACCAAGGTGGCCGACGTTCTTGCCCAATTCCCGGCAAAAAACATGAATTCTGCTGATCAGCTTATTCAGGAAATTATTGGTTTTGGGGAGGAAGGGATCGCTCAATTCTGTAACATGATTATTCCGGCAGGAACCGGCGATGATACGCAGGCCCGATATGCCATTGAGTCACTGGCTGTTTACAGCGGCGCTCCGGGACGCGAAGAAGCCTGCAAACTGGTGGCCAACGCTTTGCTGAGAGCCATTGGAAAAGCAGAAGATAATGAAGTGAAGACCTTTTTCATCCAGCGTTTAGCATTCTGCGGAGGCGACGAAAGCATTGCTCCGCTTGCCCGTTTACTGGACGATGAAAAATTGTATGCTCCGGCGGTTTCGGCACTAACAAGCATTGGCACAGAAAAAGCTGCCTCGGAAATGCTGTCCCATTTGGGTGCTGCTTCCGGAGAAAAACAAATTGCCTTGGCAAAAGCGTTGGGTGTGTTGAAATACAAAGCGGCTGTTTCGGCTTTGACCGCATTGGCAGGGACCCGGGGGGAAGTGAAAAAACAAGCTCTTTTTGCTCTGGCTGAAATTGGCGATGAACAGGCAACTTCGGTGATTGTTGATGCTGTCAAAGTTGTCGGCTATCGCTCTGACGAAAGTGAAGCCATGTTTTCGTACTTACATTTTGTCAACCGGCTGGCTGAAAACGGACAAAAAGATGTCGCTAAAAAATTGTGTAACGAAGTGATGAAGAACTGTATAAATCCGGAACAGTTGATTTTCCGTTCAACAGCATTAAAAACGTTGCGGACTTATTTTGGCAGCGAAACTACCCCTCTTCTTCTGAAAGAAATAAAAAACAGCGATGCAGCATATCGCAATGCTGTTTTGATTTATGCAGCCGACGGGATGACTGCCGGAGAAGCAGGGAAATGGATTGTGGTAATGAAAAAAGCGCCCACTGAAACCAAGGTTCAGATCATTCCAACGCTTGCAAAAAGGACCGAACCTGCCATCCTTTCCAAATGTATTTTGCCCTCGCTGAACGACGATTCGCAGGAAGTCCGTATTGCCGCAATCCGTGCGCTTGCCGTGAATCAGAAAGGAAAAGCCATTCCTGTTTTGCTGAAACAACTTGAAAAAACTTCTCATAAAGAAGAACTTACTGCTGTGCATGAAACACTGTTGCAAGTCTGTTCGAAAGACGGCTGTAATTTGCTGGCCGAAAAACTGGATCAGGCAACAGGCGAAAAAGCCGTCGTTTTGCTGGAAACTATAGCAGCACGCCGGGCTACTTCGTATTTCAATAAAGCCCTGAATTTGTGTTCTTCCGGTGATACAGAATTAAAGGAGGCGGCATTTCTGTCGTTGGAGAACATGGCTACTCCCGAGAATATGAACGATTTGTTGGTACTTCTGCAAAAAACAGAAAAGAAAAACGAAATTGAAGCCGTACAACAGGCGGTGATTGCCGTTTTGCAAACCGGGACGTCAAAACAGGAACTGGTATTGCAGCAAATGAATGTTGTGGGAATGAAGGAGAAACTTCTGCCGGTACTCCCTTTCGTCAATGATTCAAAGGCATTCTCAACCGTTACCGAAATTATTAAAAAAGGCGCTGCCGGTGAAAAACAGGCAGCCTACGAAGCCTTGCTGAACTGGAAAAATGCAGATGCTATCCCGTATTTGTATTCAATTATTGAAAAAGGTGAATTTGCCGTATCGCGCGAAAAATCGTTCAGCGTTTATCTTCAGCAGGTAATGAAATCGCATTTTCCGGATGACCAAAAACTATTGCTGGTGCGGAAATTGATGCCGGTGAGTCAAAGTAATCAGGAGAAATCGCAGCTTATTCAGGCTGCCGGATCGATAAAAACATTCCTCTCACTGGTTTTTGTTGCCGAATATCTGGATGACGAAGAACTCTCGGATCCTGCGGCCCAGGCTGCCATGAAGATTATGCTGCCCACACCCGGTGAAGACAATGCGTTGCAAGGCAGTTTCGTACGTACGGTTGCCGAAAAAGTGATGGAAAAAATTTCGGGTCCCGACAGTCAGTATTTAAAAATCGACATTCATGAGTTTCTGGAGAAAATGCCTGCCGGTGAAGGTTTTGTCTCCATTTTTAATGGCAAGGACCTGAGTGGATGGCAGGGACTGGTTGGCGACCCGATCAGCCGGGCAAAAATGAGTCCGGAAGAACTGGCACAAAAACAGGGAGAAGCAAACCTGAAAATGCTTGAAAACTGGTTGGTGAAAGATGGCGCTATTGTGTTTAACGGAAAAGGGGCCAACCTGTGTACCCAAAAAATCTACGGTGATTTCGAAATGCTGGTTGATTGGCGGATTACCAAAGACGGCGACAGCGGCATTTATTTGCGCGGAAGCCCACAGGTTCAAATCTGGGACATTGCCCGTGTTGATGTGGGCGCTCAGGTTGGTTCGGGTGGCTTGTATAACAACAAGAAAAACCCCAGCAAACCGCCGGTAGTCGCTGACAATCTGGTTGGCGAATGGAATACTTTCCGCATAAAAATGATTGGCGAAAAAGTAACGGTTTACCTGAACGGAATTCTTGTTGTTGACGATGTGATCCTTGAAAACTACTGGGACCGCAACATCCCGATTTTCGCAAAAGAAGCTATTGAGTTGCAGGCGCACGGTACCGACCTGGCATTCCGCAATATTTTTGTGAGAGAAATTACCAGCAATGAGGCTGAACTTTCAGATCAGGAAGAAGCGGATGGTTTTCAACTGCTTTTTAATGGCAAAAATCTGGACGGTTGGGTTGGCAACAAAACCGATTATATTGCTGAAAATGGCACCATTGCTGTTCGCCCGACTGATCGTAGTCACGGTAACCTGTACTCCGAGAAAGAATATAGCAACTTTGTTTTCCGCTTTGAATTTAAACTGACACCCGGCGCCAACAACGGGCTGGGAATTCATGCCCCATTGGAAGGCGATGCCGCATACGTTGGGAAAGAATTGCAGATACTTGACAATACCGCTGCCATTTATGCCAACCTGAAACCCTACCAGTATCACGGTTCAGTTTACGGGATCATTCCTTCGAAACGCGGTTTTCTGAAACCAGTAGGTGAATGGAACAGCGAAGAAGTGATTGTAAAAGGCGACTATTTCAAAATTACCCTGAACGGAGAAGTAATTCTGGAAGGCGATGTAAAAGAAGCATCGAAAAACGGAACTGCCGACGGGAAAAACCATCCCGGACTGTTGCGTCAAACGGGACATATCGGATTTTTAGGACACGGTTCCGAACTGTGGTTCCGCAATATCCGGATTAAAGAATTATAAAACCTCATTACTACTGAGACTGTCCAAAAAGTCCTAAAATCCACAACTCACGTCACCCTGAATTTATTTCAGAGTCTGATTATTAGGACGATGAGATCCCGAAACAAGTTCGGGATGACGCGATCCCAGACTTTTTGGACAGCCTCAGTAGTGATTACATGCATAAAACAAGAACTCAGAAGACGCAGTTTGTGAGTTCTCAGATCAATAAACCTGCGATTTCAACCAGTCCGGGCGATCTGTTGTAATTGCTTTTACCCCAAGGTTGATCAGCCGTTTTGCTTCTTCCGGATTATTGACAGTGTAGGCAACAACGTCGAGTTTTCGTTTTTTTGCCTGATCCATCACTTCCTGATCGATGATCGAATATTTCAGGTCAATTCCGTCGAGTTTATTCGCGGATATATCCTGCATTTTTTTCATCAATTCTTCTTTATTGCCACATAGCCAGTAGGAACCCATCTCGGGAAAGGTCTTTTTTGTTTCAACAATCGTTTCCCAGTCGAAACAGATAAATAGCAACTGGTCCTTCTTCCCGCATTTATCAATTACATTTTTCAGGAACGGTACAATTTCTTTTCGGCTTTTCAGTTCGATGACCAGCTTTTGACCGGAAGGCAGATGATCGATAATCTCTTCGAGAAAAGGAATTTTTTCGCCTTTATATTTTTCGTCTTTTAATGAACCGGCATCCAGTTGACGTAAAACATCAGAATTGGTTTCCTGAACTTTATAGTCCTGTCCCGTTGTCCGTTTTGTATTGCTGTCGTGAATAACCATGATTCGATTGTCTTTCGATAAATGAATGTCCACTTCAACGGCATCGGCACCCAGTTTCCAGCCCAGTTTGGCCGAAGCAAGAGTATTTTCCGGAGCCACATAAGATCCTCCGCGATGGGCGATAAATTGGACCTGCGCATTTGCATTTAGCGAGAAAGCAAAGGAGAAAAATGATAAAAATACAATTGTACTTAGTTTCATCTTATTTAGTTTTAGTGTTATTTTTCATTGAATGAATCAGGATAGGTCACGAAAAATTTCTTTTGGTAATCGTTCGTCGGAGTCCAGATGTCCTTGTCCCGGTCACATTCATACAGTTTTAAAATCCACGTGTCGAATTTTCGTTCCCCTTCATATAACTCGATCACCCGGGCGCCCCGTCCAATATGTCCGTAACATTGTCTTCCGGTAGCATTTCCGTATGCCAAACATATATTGCGCAGGCATCCGATATAGTTATTGTTGTGGTCATGTCCTACAAACATACCCATTACGTCTTTGGATTCGAGCATCGCTGTGTACATGCCTGAATTCAGATCGGGAGAACATACGTATGTTTCTTCCTGGATACCGAAGGTAGTTTTCTTGCCAAGTACTTCCGTGTACTCGGGTAACGGAATATGGAAAAATGCGAGGGCAGGATATGGATTTCCACCGTTTTTTCGGGTGAAAGCGCTGCTTTGTTTCCTGTACCAGTCGATCTGATCAAATTCAATCCATTCATAATCACCCAAATCGCCTTTTGGATGAAAGCCCATCTGCGAATCGAAGAAGTAAAATAAAGCTGCTGTTTTATGTGATGATGAGGATTTCAACTCCAGTATATAATTGCCCTTTCCTGAAATATCTTTAGGTCCCTCCTTTGTCAGGTTATAAGGTAATCCTACAATCGTTTCCATGATCTCCTCTTTGTTCGTCTCGTATTTTTCTTCTGCATCGTGGTTGCCAAGCGTTACAGCCCAGGGGACTTTGGCTTCAATCATTACGCGCGATAGAGCCAGCCATGCCTGGGGTGTATTTTTCGAACATACGATATCTCCGGTAAGTACCACTAAGTCAGGCTTTTCTTTTTTTATTACATTTTTCATCAGCACCAGGGCACTGTCCGATCTGTATGAATCATATTGAAAATGGACATCGGTAAATTGTACAATCTTGAATTTTCCGTCAGAGTTAAATTTTAGAACAGGATTGGTTTTTTTTGATGCTGAAAATATCAGCATTGAAACAGCCAATACGAAGAAAGTTGTTACAGTAATCTTTTTCATTCTTTTCAAATTTTTATATGTTTCTAGTTGTAAAAAAACTTTGGAAAATTTTTTCACCTTTTCAATTAAGAGAGTCAATGCCCGTTCAACGTCTGTTTTAATATCATAAAATCCGATGGCGCGTCTGGCATTTTTCATCGGATTATATGAAAACAATTGAACACATCAATGTGTTTTGCTGCGCTTCGCCGCAGACAAAGTTTCGGCGAAGCACAGCAAAGCTACTTTTGAGAATAATTAATCGTAAGCTCCCATAACATTTTGGTCGTAATCAATTGTTGATCCGGTTATTACACCGCTGTCGTCGCTTAAAAGATAAACAGCAAGACCTGCCAGTTCAGCCGGTTTAATGAGTTTGCCCATGGGTTGCCGTGCTTCCGCCAGTTCCAGCCAATTATCAGGAGCTTTATGGAATTCTTTCTGAATGGAGTCCTCTCCGGCAGTGTCCATCCAGCCCGGCATAATTGCATTTACCCGTATCCGGTTAAATCGTTGTGAATGGGCGACATTCTTTGTGAGGGTCATCAAAGCGCCCTTCGATGCGCAATACGCAGTAATAAACGGCTGTCCGCCATGCGCACTCATGGTTATAATATTGACAATGGAACCTGCTGTTTTGTTCTGTTGCCACAACCGGATGACCGCCTGCATCAAAAGAAAAGGCGCCCGTGCATTGATCGCGATGTGTTCATCCCATAATTCGACGGATGTCCCTTCAATCGTCCCTCTGGTTGTAATACCGGCGGCATTGACCAGACCATCAATCCTGCCAAAATGTTTTTCAGCCTGTTTTACCAGCGATGTAATTTCTTCCGGCTTTTTTAAATCAGCTTGAATGTAAATTGCATCAGCTCCGAGTTTTTTAATCTCTTTAATGAGTTCATCAGTGTCCTTCTGGCTTGCTCCCTGGCCGGTGAGGATAATTCCTTTTGCACCTTCCGTGGCACACCTCAACGCAATAGTTGCTCCTAAAGTTCCTTTTATTCTGCTTCCTGTTATTAAAGCAATTTTGTCTTTGTACATCATACCTTTAATTATTAAATGTTTATAGTCAATTGTAAGAGTAATGATCTGATTTATTAAAGTTGCAAGGTGACATTCATAAAAGCCACACTTTCATTTTTATTACACATGATCCTGTTTGTTTTCAGATAAAAGTGCTATACTCCCAAGGTTAGGACGATCCCCAAAGAAATACATATACGCTGATTGTTACAACCCCAATGATTATCGCTACAAGCTTTGCATATTTCCATTCATGTAAATCTATCACATGGGCATCCTCCATGTTGAAGTATGTTTTCACAGGATAAAAATAGGAGACGACAAACATTATAGCCATCATTCCCACGAACATTATTCCCCAGACATGGACAAAATGGATTCCTATATCAACAATAAACGTAGTGAAGAAATAAAATAAGAGTCCGGCGGCCAGTGACACTTTTACTCCGGCAGCAGATATTTTCTTCAGAAAAAAACCGGCAATAAAAATGGTTCCCAAAGGAATGTAGAAAAAACCATTTAATGTTTGCATCAACTGATATAATCCCTCCGGGGCATTTGACATTAACGGGGCCACAAGAATCGCAAAAACAGATAAAATGGTTGAAGTTGATTTTCCTACCCGAACCATTTTCTCTTCACTTGCAGATTTATTAATATGAACTTTATAAATATCAATTGTATAGATTGTGGCAGCACTGTTAATTACACTGTTAAATGTACTCAGCACGGCACCCATCATTACGGCTGCAAAAAAACCGATTAAGTAGACCGGAAGGACTTTTTTGATCAGCATGGGATATACCATATCCTGTGTATCATACAGAGAGTCGCCAAAGTAATAAAAGCCAATAACCCCGGGTACGGCAATGATTATGGGCACAAGGATTTTAAAAACGCCGGTAAGCAATAATCCTTTTTGGGCAGTTATTAAATCTTTTGCGCCAAGCGCTCTCTGGATAATTGTTTGATGCATACTCCAGAAATAGATCTGACAAATGGCAAGACCTGTAAACAAGGTTCCAAAAGGTAATACGGAATCCGGTGCGCCGATAACACTGAATTTTTCCGGTGCCCGGTCAAATACACGGTCCATCCCGCTAATTATACTGCCATCGCCAATATTTACAAGCGCTAAAATTGGGATTAGCAATCCCCCAATCAATAAACCTACCCCGTTCACGGTGTCGGATACAGCAACAGCCTTTAACCCTCCGAATATACTATACGCCGCTCCGATAACTCCTGTTACAACAACAACAATCCATATACCCTGCTGCCTGGTTATGCCGAAAGCTTCTGAAACATTAAATATACTCTCAAAATTTATCGCACCTGTATATAATACAATAGGTAATAAGGTAAGTACAAAAGAAAGGATCAGAAGGCTTGCGACAATTGTTCTTGTATTTTGGTCAAACCTTAATTCAAGATATTTCGGGATGGTAGTCAGTCCCATCCTGAGGTAACGGGGCACCAGGAACAATGCACCCAAAATTAAACCCAACGTAGCAGTAACTTCCCAACTGATTATTATCAGGCCATTTTTATATGCCGAACCATTCATCCCAATAAGGTGTTCTGTTGAAATATTTGTCATGATCATTGAGCCTGCAATTACAATTGCACTGAGGCTCCTCCCTCCAAGAAAATATCCGTCAGAAGAGTGAAGGTTCTGTTTTCGCAGCCTGAACCAGGCATAGAAAGCCACAAATGCGGTAAACCCGGTGAATGAAATAAAAGTCCACATGTCTGATTTAGTATGTTTCGTTAGTCGTTAAAAAGTCATTTTGAAAATCTCGATTAAATTTCCATGTTATTTGACCGATTATTAAAAATGCAAGGTGGTATTTACAGAAACCACATTTTTCAGAAGAGTATTTTGTTGCCTGTTTATACTGTCTGTTTTCGAATAAAAGTGTCATTCTATCAGGATTAAGACGATACTAAAAGAAATATCCGTTTGAAAAATGCAATACATTGGCAACAATCTTTCTTCTACTGATTCGGGAGCCAATCATCAAAATCAGAGTCTATCTGATATTCAGTTACACCGCAGGCTTTCAAATATTCGATGTCGCGTTTAGCCCCTCTCACCGGGTCTTCATCGCGGTAGTGTCCGAAATTGACAGTCGGGACTACCGTTACCGAAGCCTTCTGGCACATCTTTATTGCGGTTGCAGTTAATCTTGGCCCTCCTTCAAAAAAGAAATAATGACAAGCCACATCTTCTCCTTTTGCAAGTTTTTCCTTTATAACACCAATTTCATCTGTACGGATACTGAATTTCGTTTTGCCCCAAAAGTATTTCCGGGCATTCACATCGATGAAATACGCACGGGTGAGCAAATCATATTTTTCCATGATCGCCCCGAGTTTGTAATAAAATTCAGCCGGAGAATCTTTCTTTATGTCGATCATCATTCGGATCTTTCCCGAACACATTTGGGCCACTTCTTCGAATGAAAGCGGATGGTAATCTTTTCCGTTGGTTGGCCGGAGTTTCTGCACTTCCTCCCAGGTCATCTCACTCACCTGGCGAGGATCATTGAAGAAACGGGAAAAGTTAGAGTCGTGATTGACAATTAAGACCCCGTCTTTGGTTTGCTGAACATCGATTTCAAGCATGAAATAGCCCTGGTCGATGGCCGCCTGGATGGAAGCCGGATCAAATTCGTTGTATTTGCCTTCCACAATGCCGCCGCGGTGGGCAATTAACTTGTATCCCTTATAGGTTCCGTTGTTTTTTACCATGTTTGCAAAAACATCCGGGCAGTCCAGATTGATCATATCAATGTCCTTTGCCAGCGCCATGCGGTACGCTTCCCAGTCGTTCCCCGAAACATGGGGCATCACTTTCATATCTTTGCCGTGGCATGCCCGAATAAATTCATCCGATAAATTATCCACCGAACACTCAATGATCTGTGGATTGTACATCGTTTTCAACGAATCGAGGGCTTCCGTCGTGGACGCATTGATTTTTAGCGCCAGTTTCGGATATAATTCCCGGAATTTTTCGGTTTGCTGCCAATCGGAAAACCAGAAAAAACAGTCGTTTTCCATTCCCAACTCATAGATTTTGGAAATGAAATCCTCCATGCCGGCATCTTTCATATCGAAATAAATCTTGGCTTTCCCTTTGATCCATTTCAGATATTCAAACAAACGGGGCACTTTCTCACCTGCAAACTCATGGGCAAACCAGGCACCTGCATCAAGCGTATCGATCACTGCTGAAGTTGTTTCAGAAAAAAGGCCGCTGCCGTTTGTTGCCCGGTCAAGCGTATTGTCGTGGAAATTATAATAAACCCCGTCCTTGCTCCGGCGGACATCTACTTCCACGTATGCAGCTCCCGATTCGATGGCTTTTGTTGCCGAAGCGTATGTATTCTCCGGCGCTAAGCGGTTTGCCCCCCGGTGGTTGACAATCTGGATATTTGCAGCGTTTTTGCTTATTCCATCCGGTAGAATTTGTTTGTTGCTTTTGTCAGACGAACAACTTATTACCGAAATAACCAAAGCAAGTACCCCGATAAGATAAAAATCATTTTTTTTCATATAGCGCTTGTTTTTAGTATGTTATGTTATGTTATGTTATTTTGATTTAAATTTTCTATTCAATAGACGACTATAAGGCTCTCTTTTGTTCCTCCCTAAACGTATCGGGATAGGAAATAAAGAATTTCTTCCCGTAGTCGTTTGCTGGAAACCAGATGTCTTTATCGCGGTTGCATTCGTACAATTTTAATATCCAGGTGTCGAATTTGCGTTGGCCTTCGTATAGTTCGATGACACGTGCACCGCGCCCGATTTTTCCGTAACACTGTCTTCCCGAGCAATTGCCGTATGCCAGGCAAATGTTGCGCAAACAGCCGATGTAATTGTTATTGTGGTCGTGCCCCACGAACATTCCCATCACGTCTCCCGACTCAAGCATGGCCGTGTACAATCCTGAATTCATTTCGGGGGAGCAGATTGTTTCTTCCTGAATACCGATGGTTTTACCGTTCCCAAGAACCTCCTTGTATTCAGGAAGTGGAATATGGAAAAATGCCAGCGCAGGCAATGGAATTCCCCCGTTTCGTTTGGTGAAACTGCGGCTTTCTTCCCGGTACCAGTCAACTTGGCTGAAAGCAATCCATTCGTAAGTGCCTAAATTGGTTTGAGGTTTAAAACTTGAATGTGAATCCAGACAGTAAAGAAGTGCTTCTGTTTTTGATGACTTTGATGATTGAATTTTAAGCACATAATTTCCATTTCCGGCAATATCTTTAGGGCCATTTTCTGTTATACAATATGGCATTTTTACAATGGTTTCCATGATTTGAATACCGGTTAGGTCTCCTTCAATATCGTGATTTCCCAGAACAATGGCCCAAGGCGTTTTTAACCCGGTCATTGTTTCAGAAAAAGACAACCATGCTTTTCTGGTGTCTTCTGAACAAACCACATCTCCGGTAAAAATAACCAGATCAGGTTTTTCGCTGGCGACTACTTTCTTAACAATCACCATGGCACTATCAGACCGGTACGAATCGTACTTAAAATGGACATCGGTAAACTGTACAATCTTGAATTTCCCGTCAGGATTGAATTTTAAAACAGGTTTCGATGTTTTTCCGGTTGAAAATGATAGTATTGAGACTGTTATTAAAGCTAAAACGAGGGTGATGAGTTTCTTCATTTTTGATATGATTATTATTGAGTTATTCATTTTTATGCCAAATGGCCGAGATTTTAGTTGGTTTGTAGTTTTTCGGAAAATCCCGGAGATACAATAATCATCAGGAATGTTACAAATGTACAGGTCAGTATCTTTTTCATGCTTCAATGGGTTACGGTTGTTTTGATGAAAGACCAGAGTCCAATTCTTCTGTTTTTAGGATAGCATAGCTGTTCAGTAATTTTCGTACAGAGGCGTAACGGCCTTCTTTCAGGGCTGATTCAATTTCAGACACCGTCTTTTCCATACTTGTTGGCAGTTCGATTCCTGCTTGTTTTAATTTGCTGATGGCAGTTTTCGTATCTTCAAATTTTTGGTTGAGTTCAGTAGTGATTTCTGTCGGTGGTGTTGCCGAAAAACCAACTATTTCAGTTTCCGGAATTGTACTCAACGAGCGCAGTTGGTAAGGCCCAAGGTCCAAATTTAACTCTTCTGATGCGTTTATTGTTTCTTCTGAAACCAGGTCAGTAAGCTGGTTCCTGTTTTTCCTGAAAAGCAGTTTTACTTTAACCGGATAATATTCACGATTGACCAGATATAAATACCGTTTTCCATCGCGAATCAATGTTCTGACGGCCACCGGGTCGGTAGAGGTACCGACGGTGGTAAATTTTTCAGAAGGTAAAGTGCGGTATGCTTGGGCGAATTCGCGGATCAGGTCCGCATGTCCGGTATCGGTAAACAATCCGCCTCTGGTAATACGACAGGCATCCAATTCTGCCAGGGCATGGGTGAAATGCTCCAGATAATGAATTCCTCCCTGGAAATGGGGCGTGATCCGAAGTTGTGAGTTCCACCAGAAACCATCTTTGGGGTATTCTGCATTGTCCAATCGGATTCCTTCGGTAGGTTTTCCCCAGATTTCGGAGAACCTTTTTGCTTGCGGATCGTCAGACTGGCAGGGGGAATGATAATATTTTCCCCAGGCCTCGACCCACGAGTCGAAAATAAAAGCACCGGGATTTTCCTGCTTCCCAATGATATCGAGTGTTGTTTTATCCAGAAAATCGTGGTCGCGATAAGAGCAGGTCTTTTCCAGGGGCGTTTCTGCACCGTCAGTTCCCCAGGCATCCCGGTCACGCGATGGCAAAAACACATAGTCAATCTCAATATTGGGTTCATTCCTGAAAAGGTTCATGTCGAATCCCCCTTCGCGGTATAGGTTATACAACGATTTTCGGACAAATATCTGGTGTGAAGGTTCGTGAGGTACTCCACCAAACCATCCGTAAATGGTAATTTCTGTCCAGGTTGAAACTGTTAACCGGAGATCGGGGCGGGCGGCTGTCAATATATCCCGCATTTTACAGAAAAGTTCCTTAATTTTTTTGCACCGCCAGTTGATCCAGGCTTCTGAATGATTTTCGTTCAGAAATTGATATCGTTTTGAAAAGCGTTCCGGGTCATTCGATTTAACCGGCACTTTGACTCCAGTCTCTTTTTCAAAAAGATTTACCGTATAATCGTCGTACCCCGATTTAAGCGAAAAATACCAAAGGATCGTGGCGTGCCACATGTTCATCGAAATACCTTTAAACGCTGGTGACTGGCCGTAACGGTCCACGATTTCCTGTACAATTTCGAGAATGGCTTTTTGAACCGTTGGATGGAGCGGATTGAACATCGGGCCCCGGTTAAAAGGTCCTCCGTGTTCGCCATAAGCCCAGCCGTCCAACGTCCCGTTTGTTTGTTTTTCAAAATTGGCCACGTTGTATTCCATGGTCCAGTCGTTGGTTGACGACTGTACCTGGTTGTTCGCAAGCATGTTGTTGTAAGTTTCTTTCCCTGATTTAATCGAATCGAGGTTGATGTTCATGTCTTTCATCAGGCTGCCCAGACGTAAAAGCGTTAACGCCGCATTAAATTCAAGGTCTTCTTTTTCAAACTTTTTCAGCAGGATGGAAACCCAGTCTTCGGGATGGGACGTCCACCTTGTGTAAATTTTACGATCCGGTGCTGCCACTCCACCAAAAAGTCCCGACGGCTCACGTTCGGACGGATATAACGGATCGTGGTACCAAACAACGGGATATGTCAATAAATTTTGCCCGGTGTGGCGCATGTAACTGACGGTACGGTCGAGCCATTCCTGTTCGGTATTTGCTCCCATGCTGAATGTGGTGCCGCACGGGTCTTCAAATTGCAGACCCAGTTCACGCTTTGGAACTGAAGGGTCTTCATTCTTAATTTTCAACGCTTGGAGTTCGTCCAACTCGTAAATTTTGATGTCGGCTACAGCCGCTGGTTCACCGGTTCCCCAAGTCATAAAAACAATACTGCAATCGTTCCAGCGAGGCCAGAAAACTTTTCTGATTTCCTGCATCTTATTGGTAAGCGGTTGTTTGACTCCGGTAAAAGTTCCGATGGTCATATCGTAAGTGGTTCCATCCATCATGCACATAAACCGTCGTTTATCGTCGGGATATCGGACAACTGCCAGGTGCGGCTTGCCAACATGCTCAACCTGAAAACGATATCCAAACCGTGATAAAGGTTTTGCTTCGGCTTCGCGGTAAGCCCCGGCAACCGAATTAGCTACACGTACATCGCCAAACGAGAAATAGGTGTCAGCCGGGTATTCTTTGGTACAATCAAAGCTTTGAATAAGCCTGCCTTCTGACATTTGTTTATTGGAGTTGCACGAGATAAGCCCCAATATGCAAAGTGCCGGGATGAGAATCATGGATTGAAACTTCTTATTTTTACCGGTATATTCCATTCGATACATCTGATTTAATGGTAAAATTGATTGATTTTTTATTAGCATGGAAAGCAACATCTTTGTTATTGATCCGAAGTTTTTTTCCTGTTTTCAGAATAGGTAAACTGACCAGAGCTTTTGTGCCAGCAGGAATATCAATAGAGAAAGTCAAGTCGTCATTTTGTTTTTCCCACTTTACATGAACCGGCCCATATTCAGTAACAACTGTACCTTCAGCCCGATCCAGATCTCCAAGTTGCGGCCTGATTTCGATAACCTTCGACGATACAGGCAATTTTTCTGAAACGCCAAGAACTTTTGTGCTCAGGAAATAAGCCGGCACAGCGCCCATGTTGTGGCATATATCGCCACCGCCAAAAGCTTCCCACAAGGTTCCGGCAATGGTGTCAGACATCATTTGCGCCCACCTTTTGCGAATAAAGGACAGTGCTTCGGTATCCCTGCCGTCTTTATACAACTCTTCCAACATCCAGAAAGCAGTATAAGGCGAATCAATTCCCTGGGTTTTTAAATCATGGTCAAAAAACGTGTCCGGGATAATCCCACCCTGAGGGTAACCTTTTCCCCGGTCTGAATAATGGGCAAATAAATATTCTTTTACCTGGTCTTCCCGGTTTTCAAGGACAATTCCCCGATTGAGTGCCATCAGGGCAGCATGGGCTGTGGGCATCATCTGTTTCTCTTCTGAAATTCCTGATGAATATGTTTTTTTCGATGGAATCCAAAGGTGTTTGTTGTAACTCAGCTTGATCTCCCCGGCAACCTTTTGATAATTCTTTTCAGCCTGAATATCTCCTTTTACAGAAGCCAGGAAAGCGGCATCGCAAAAAGCTTTATAAACAAAAGCATTAATTGTGGCACCGTTACATGTACAATAGGCCAGTGGATTGTCAATGAAGGTGAATTCGCGGGCAAGGACCAATCCGTTGGCTGAACGATGGGTTTCAAACCATTTCATCTGTTTTTTCAAAGGCTCCCAAAGTTCATTGACCAGACTTGAATTTCCGGTCAGCTCATAAACCTGCCGGAGCGATTGTACCCAAAGGCACGAATAATCTTCAATATAAGCATGAATATCGAACCGGTCGGAAGGGTGATGTGCTTTGAACATCCCGCTGTCGCTTTGGCTTTGGGCAATGTGCCGGAGCATGGAAATGATAAGCCCGCTATCGCTGCGGGGAAATCCGGTGCTGTCGGCAATGGCAAAAACCGACCGGCTAAGCGGATACCCGACTATGGCAGCGTCGCCCATCCATTCGGCTTTTTCGCGCAAAGCACAGTCCATATAACCGTCTTCACAATTCACTTTTAAAGTTAAGGCCGACCGTTTCCAAAGTTCATTTAAAAAAGGATCGTTACAAGCAAAACTGCCCGTTTCGAGGTATGGATACCGGCGGTCAATCAGTTTAATTTGTTTCAGAAGGACATTGGAAGAAGAATAAATACTTCCGTTAAGAACAGATATTTTCAGGTACCTGAAACCATACGAATCGGTTGGTATATAAGTCTGATCTCCGGAACGCGCTGTATAAAAACTAGCCGAACCGTAAGTGTTTCCAATGGAAGTGCTATCACCGGTGTAGCCAAATGCAAACTGGATTTGAACACCTTCTTCTGCTTCAAACTGTATGACCGGGAACCCCTGTATCATTTCGTTGGCTTTGAAAATAGCTGATTGGCCTGCTTTCAATTTTAACGGCAGACGATCGTTGTTTAAAGCAACCCAATCCATTTCTGTTTCTTTTAAAAGCGGGATGGCCCGTGGCGTTAGATTCCCCCAAAGCTGGCCATTAACCGGAGTAGCCTGTTGCCAAAGTTGGTCGTCGTATGCTGCCCGGCTCCAATCACCATCGTCAATCCGGGCATCCACCCGGTCGCATACAACACCCCAATCCTGAACAGGCGAAAGGAAACGCGTATGGTCGCTCCATTTCCAGGTGCTGTCGGTCCAAATTTGATTGATCACTTTTGATTGTTGTGTAACTTCAATTCCTGCGGTAAGACCGGGATGATGGTTCATCATTTTTGAATTACTTCCATGCGACATTACCATTACGACGACTGCATTTTTTCCAGTTTTCAGAAAAGAAGTAACATCCATCGAATCGAAAGTTGGAGATTTCGGATCGAAACGACATGGGCCTCTTAGAATTTCCTGTCCGTTGATCCAAAGGATATAACGCGCATCGGCAAAAAGATGGATGGATGCTGCATCAAAACTGGCAAGTTCAAAGGTTTTTCGGAAAACTGTATATTCAGACTTCCCGTTGTCTTTTCCACTCCAGATCATTTTGTTTTGAAGTATTTCTGTAGCAGTATTCCCGGATTGAGCCAATGCAATCGTTGTGGATAGAAAAATGAGTAATATAAAGGCCCGGATTTTCATGGATATTTTTTATTTAAGTGTAATAATTGCATTGATGTAAGCATTTTGCATTTCAGGATTCAGGACAAATTCAATTTTTGCCGGAATCGAAATTTTATTGCCCAACGTGATAGGTTTTGACAAGCCAACACCAACATTGACCACCGCGGCGCGTGAGGCATAAAAACCTTCCCATAGCGTCATTCCAGCAAAAGCGCTTGCTGTCACTTTCCCGTATTCTTTTTCATATTTTGCTTCAAGGTACGAAGAAAAGTTCTGTTCTTTTGTGATTGCTTTCCGGTCTGCGCCCCAGAACCACAATGAATAGAGGAACGATAACGGTATTTTTTCAACAGGTTGATAAACACAATACACATCGAACATGTGCATGGTGGTTTTCCGGTTCATGTCGAAGAAACCGTGTTTGGCCCCGGTTGAATCGTTGATGGCAAAATAGTCAACAAATCCCAGTTTTAATTTAGATGTCAGTTGATATTCAAGGATAAAGTCAATTTCGCTGTAAGCACGGCGTTCAATGGGATAAGAGCCCCAAACCGATACATTCCATTTTTCGTTTGCATATCCTAACGAGGGCTGTATAACCGGGGCTTCGGAATAGGCAACACCTCTCCAAATCCAACGATTGGCCAAATCAACCTGAACAGAAAAACAGGAGTCCGCTTTCTCGGCTTTTGCATTGAAAACACTTAAACTCGTAAGTAATGCCAGTATGATTAATGTTCGTTTCATGTAATTACTGTCTGGTCCCGATGTTATTTTTTTCTGATTTCTATCTGATCAATTCCGTCTCTGTTGATAATCAGGATATTTTCAACTCCCCGGAAATTTCCAAAGTCCCAGTATCTTTTATCAAGAGGTTTGCCCTTCGAGAATACCTCAGGGATAAAAGTGAGTTTTATCCGCTCTGTTCCCGAATTGTTGAAAGTGGTATATGAAATGTTTTCAGGAGAATAGGCAACTTGGGTAATCATCGAGGAAGAATAGAAAATGTGGTTTTCTCCGGAAGGCAGCATCTCGGGCATTTCAGCCATCCCATCGAGGATGTGGGGCAGGTAATCCCAGTACGAATCGGAAAACCAGGGTTCGATGTATTCGATTCCGGTATAATTGATTGCCTGCTGGTTTTTTGAATACTGATTGTAAGCCGAATAGGTTGCCAGGGCAAAGGATGCACGGGCTTCTTCCCGGACTTTCCCGTCGAGGCAAACACCGAACCATTTGGCAACTACCGAAGCATAGCGGGCCGTATGGCTGCTCATTTCCTTGAAACACCCGTCCTGTTCCTTGATGCTGGTTGCCCCATAATGTTTAACCTTTCCAAAACGGTCCTCCACCCAACTGATTAATGCCGGGACATGGGTTTTGTAGTCGGGATCAACATCGGGATGATTCAGTATATAGCGCGCGGTTTCCATCGGGTTTTGCTGGTTCAGGTTGGTATAATTGGATGAAACATCTTCGTAATACCCCGACCATAAATTGTTTTTCATCGGATAATCCAAAACCCATTTCCACAGCAGGTCGCGTTTACTTTTAAGTTCTTTTTTATTCAACGAAGTAGATTTGTTTTCCAGAAGTTCGTCAAATAACTGAACAGGAAGGGTCATGTTCGAGCAGTACGGATCGAGGATCTCGCCTGTTTTTAGGTTCACCATAAACGGAATGGGCGATTGTTTTTCATTTCCGGGTTGAACATGCTGAAGTATCGTCCGGGCTATATGTTCGGCTTTGGTAAAGTATTGTTTATCTCCGGTGAACCGGTAATAGTTCAGGTAGCCAATAGCCACCATACAAATTTTATCCACTCCGCTCCATTCGTCGGTATATTCGCCGTCCGGGGTGTCATCCTGAGTTCTTGGAACATTGGGCCAAGCCCAGTCTTTGGGTGTGTGGTAATAGGCCACCCGTTGAATTAATTTCCGGACTGGTATCAATGCCGCACTGTCGCCGGAATAGGCATAATATTTTTTGAAAGTTTCCATTCCAAAGTAAACATTGCTTCCAGGGTTATTTTGCTTGTAGCAGAACGAACCATCTTTATATAGTTTTGAAGTAACAAGGTACAATGGGTCGTCGCCAAACTTTGTTTTATAAGTGGGGCAATTCTCCAGATAGTTCATACTCCATTTCAAAACGTTGTTATATTCGGTCCAGGGTTGAAGCTTACCATCTTTTAGTACAACCTCATGATCCATTATTTTTTCCTGTGCGTTAGAAATAGTAGCAATTAGAATACATACTAATCCCAAGATAATTTTTTTCATTTGCCTATTCTTTTACATTTCCCAAAATTTGCACATCCCCTTTCGATTTATTAGAGACATGCAAGTCGCCACCTTCCACACTGTTCCCGATAATTACTGCTGATTTTACTTTTTCGCCCAGATAAATGTGGGCATTTGGTGTATTCCCGTTATCCTGAAACCGACTGTTCATAATTTGCAACGTGCCATTTTCCATTTTAATGAACGGGATTTCCGGTTTCCAATGGCATTCGATCCAGTTTTTGGCGTTGAAATTACAGGCCGTCAGGTAAACAGTACCTTCCCCTTTATTGACGATATGCGTCCCACCCAGCGATTCGGCCCAGCCCCAGAATCCGCAGTTGGTCAGTTTGATTGGGCCACGGTTCCCTTCTTCGATCTGGATGCCGTCCATAAACTGGCAATTCTCGAATGAAATTCCGCAGTGGTATTGTGTTTTTTCAACCATTACCGCCAAAGGCCCAATATCTGACCCACTCTGGGTAATCAGGATATTTGCCTGCGGATCGTTGCCCACCGGGTCTCCTTTGGTTTCGATAAACCGGAACCCAACTTTTGCCCAGATCACAAAACAGTTGACCATGTATTCCCAGTCGCAACGGCCTATGATAAAACCTTCCAGATTTTCAGTGGTGTACTTATTGATCAGGGCAATCTGGTCACCCATTCTTTCCGGAAAATTGATGTCCCACCATGCTACCGAGTGAATGTGGATATTTTCGAGCCGGCCAATATCGGTGGAGCGGTCAATATAAATTCCCCGGCGCAAGGCACAAAGATTGATGCCACGCAGGTTTTGGCCTTCGTTGTAAACGGAGCCGCAGTCAATGCCATTGTAAGCATTGGCAATGGCGACATCAATAACGTTGCCTATCCTTCCGGTCATCCGGATACAATAGGGATATGGACGAATGTCTTCCGGTTTTTGTTCAGGGTAAACAATTCCCAGCCCGCGCAAGGTACTGCTTGACCGGAGGGTAATAAAGGGCGGCGAATTTTCCTGATCACGACCAGCAGTAGGCATTAAAATGGTACCGATATCGTAATAAATACAATTTGGCCCTTCGGCAATTCCCTGTAAAGCAACTCCGCGGGGAATTTCCAATACTCCTTTAAAAAGGAATTTTCCTGCCGGGACATGTACGATTCCTCCTTTTTCGGCGGCTTTGTTTAACGCCGTTTGAAACGCTGCTGTATTATCCGTTTTTCCATCGCCAATGGCGCCAAAATCCAGTACATCAAAATCAGAAATTCCGGCAAACGATTGAACTGTGAAGCAAAAAAACAAACAAACCAGGAATACATTTTTTTTTAATAGAAGTACCATTTTGTTAGATTTTAGTTGGTTGTTGACTGAACTATTCTTTCACATTCCCAATTATCTGGACATCGCCTGTTGTTTTGTTGGTGACATGCAAGTCACCGCCTTCCACACTGTTCCCGATAATTACGGCAGATTTTACTTTTTCTCCCAGGTAAATGTGGGCATCGGGCGTATTCCCATTATCCTGAAAGCGGCTGTTCATCATTTGCAGCGTACCGTTTTCCATTTTGATGAATGGAATTTCCGGTTTCCAATGGCATTCAATCCAGTTTTTGGCATTGAAATTACAAGCCGTCAGGTAAACCGTTCCTTCTCCTTTGTTGATGATGTGTGTTCCTCCCAATGTTTCAGCCCATCCCCAGAAACCACAGTTGGTCAGTTTAATTGGGCCGCGGTTACCTTCTTCGATGATAAAACCATCCATAAACTGGCAGTTTTCAAAAGCAACGCCGCAATGGTACTGGGTTTTTTCAACGACCACCGCTAAGGGACCAACATCGGAACCACTTTGGGTAATCAGGATATTGGACTGCGGGTCGTTGCCCACCGGGTCGCCTTTGGTTTCGATGAACCGGAAACCGACCTTTGCCCAGATCACAAAACAGTTGACCATGTATTCCCAGTCGCAGCGGCCAACAATAAAACCTTCGAGGTTATTTACCTGAAAGTCATGAATCTCCCCTTCCGAAACGCCCATCTGGCTCCAACTGCTGGGATGGATATGCACATTTTCGACCCGGCCAATATCGACAATCCGGTCAATGTAAATTCCGCGGCGCATGGCGCACATGTATATATTCCGGATGTAATCCTGTCCGTGGTACACACTACCGCAGTCAATACCATTGTACGAATTGACAAAATTGAGATCAATAATATTGCTGCGGTCCCCTTTAATCTGAATCGTCCACGGATAGGGGTGAATATCGGTGACCACCTGTTCGGGATAATAAATGGATAAGCCTTTAATGGTGCTGTTGTTCAGCAATGTGATAAACGGCTGCGAATCTTCCTTGTCACGCCCGGCAAAAGCCAGGAGCATGGTTCCCCGCGTGGTGCTTGCCATTACCGGGCCTTCGGCAATCCCTTTTAAGGTTACTCCATCCGGAATAGTTAATACGCCGCCAATTTTAAATTGTCCGGCAGGAATAGATACGATTCCCCCGATGGAAGCGGCTTTGTCCAAAGCTGATTGAAATGCTTGTGTATTGTCTGTTTTTCCATCGGCAACAGCACCAAAATCAAGTACATTGAATTGCGAATTATACTGAACAGTGCAACAAGAAAAAAGTACTAAAATGAGTAAAAACCAACATATTCTCATTTTCGGTTTTTTAGTCTGTTATTTTATAACTAATCAGTAATGAAGCAGGTTTCTGAGGAATGGTCAGATTTAATTCCGCCATTAACTCGCGTCCGGTTTTTTTAACTGTTACTCCGTAATCTTCATAAAATAGCTCGTATGTGGCATTTTCGTCCAGCCCATGCAGTTTGGTCATGATCGATTCGCTATTGCAGTCGCCACGACGAAAAACAATGATAATTCCATCTTTTTGTTCCGGCCGGTTCAACTGGTAGGCCAGCCATGCATTATCGCGGGTACTGCTTTGGGTCAGAGGATAATAATCACCGTAAAAATAAGGTCGCAGGTTTTTATATTCCTGAATTTTTTTCTGGATAGCCGGGATCGACTCACCATTCTTTCCGGTGACTTCCCAATTCAGCACGGCAGTAGCCCCTAACCCGGAACGGAATGTATAGCGGTCAGTTTTGTAGATAGCTGTTCCGTGGATAGGCAAATAAAAATTCAGTCCAAAAGTATGGCACTGATAGCCATTTGGTTCACCATATTGATAATCGGTACGCCAAAGCGGTGCGCTGCGCGAGGTCATCTCCAGGTCGATCCGTCGCCCGCCGCTGGCGCAGTTGTCGATTAGTAGTTTTGGAAAACGAACCAGTAAACTGTCCCAGAACGCATAAAGTCCTTCGATGTGCCTGATTTCGGAAATACCGATCCGCCCCGGCTTGTCGTTTGCTTCCCAGTAGGGCATGGGATCGAAATTGAAATCCTGCCGGTAATAATCGATACCTTCACTTTTTATCAGGTCCGAAATGCGGTTGGTCATCCATATCCGGGCCTCTTTGTTTCCAAGATTGAAAAGGAAATTCTCGTTTTTGGGAAGTTTAATAAGCCATTCCGGATAGTCCTTATCGATTTGCGTTTCCGGGCGAACACGTTCCGGCTCAAACCAAACCATAAATTTTGACCCGGTTGAATGTACCGCATCGGCAACGGGTTTCAGTCCGTTCGGGAAGCGTTCTCTCTCAACCGACCAATTTCCTACATTTTGCCACCATCCGCCTTTCTCTTTGTCGCCCCCGCAACCGGTGTACCATCCGGCATCGAGCCAGAATACTTCAGGAAGGATACGGAATTGCTGATACCGTTTTACCAATGCAACTGCAAATTCTTCAGTGAGGCATTCGTATTCGCCGCACGGCGCCGGATCGCCATAATCGAAGCTGCCTGACAAGGGATATTCGGCAAATTGTCCGTTTATCTTGCGTGTGTGGTGAGCCAAAATGAACCTGCGAAACTGGTTGTGCCCGATCATCCGGTCGTTGCCTTTCCAGAACAGCAGACATATCTTCGGAGTGCGGATTTCTTCTTTTGGATACAATTTCAATTGCATCTTTTCCATACCCGATTTCAGGGAAACCGATTTTTCCCCGGTTTGCAGAACATCGGCATACCATTTTCCGGTCCAGCCAACGGCTACCATAATTCCTTGCTTACCCGGCATTTCAATATTGAAGAAGGGGAAAGCAGTATTGTCGGACGAACGTCCATGGCTTGGGGTCATATAAATGTTTTTTCCAGCCTGCATTTTATCGTCAATGGGCTGAAAATCGCTTCGTTCAGCGTTGCTCCCTTTGGCATGATGAAGAATAAATGTTCCATTTTCGTCGGAGGTAAATGAATGATCAATTACTGCAAGTTTTTCAATCGTCGGTGAATTTTTTCCTGACGTATTGGTAAAATTCAGTACCCATTCCACTGCCGGAAAATCGGAGAAGCTGGAAACTGTACATTTTATGGTCAGTCCGCTTGATTTGTCAGAATATGTAAAGATATTTACTTCTGAATCGGGTTCGGTGGTTTTTATCTTTTCAGCGCTGAACTGCCAGTTTTTGATAAAATCGTTGGAACTTCTTCCTCCGTAAACGAACGAAAACGGGGGAATCTTTCCTTTTGCAAAGTGTTGTCCGACCCACTGGCGAACATCATTTTGTGTCTCAGGGACAACCGTTGTTTTTTGGCCGGAAGATATTCCGCAGATAATTGGAATAATGCAAATTAATAA
Organism: Prolixibacteraceae bacterium; assembly: GCA_003506435.1. Classification (GTDB taxonomy): domain Bacteria; phylum Bacteroidota; class Bacteroidia; order Bacteroidales; family Prolixibacteraceae; genus GWE2-42-39. The sequence continues at coordinate 79,189 of DOAQ01000025.1, read as the reverse complement.
GAATAAGCGTTTCATTGTTTCGGATCGTTTATTGATTTGAGATTCCCCATTGTTTATTCGGTTCCGGACCCATTTCGAAAATTAATTTACCTCCATTGACAATATCCTGATGTGCAATCCACGACTGGTTGAATGATTCTCCGTTCAGAGTTGCCGATTGGATGTACCCATTTTCTTTGTTCAGATTTTTAGCTTCAATGGTAAAATCCTTGCCTTGATAAACAGATGGATCCAGATGAATGACCACTTTGTCAAATATCGGGGCAGTCAACTGATAGGTCGGGTCGCCCGGACAAACCTGGTACAAGCCCATTGCAGCCATGTTGTACCACGCAGCCATGCACCCGTAATCGCAATCCATTTCTTCGAGGTAACCATCGGGAGTTGTTTTGTATATCCTGTCAAAAATCGGTTCGGGGAAAAAGCCATGCGTGCCGTATTTCTGAACGGTGGGTTCTGTCAGGATTTTTCGCGACCATTTTTGTGTCAGCCAAGGCGTTCCGGCAAAATTGAACAGGAATGGCGCCTGCAAATCAATCTGGTTTCCGGCTGTATACAAGTCGTTATCGAAAAAATATTCCAGTTCTTTCAGGAAAGCTTCTTTTCCGCCAAAAATTTCAATTAATGAAGGTACATCGTGGATTACATTCCAGCGCCAGTGCCATTTGGAGCCTTCATACGTATATTTTTCGCGGTTCATGATCGGATCTTCCGGGAAATCGAGCCAGGCGCCATCGGCAGCACGGGCGCGGAAATACCGGATGGACGGGTCCCATGTGTTTTTCCAGTATTCTGCACGTTTCATAAAATAATTATAATCGGCTTCATTGCCGGTTTCTTTTGCCAATTGTGCGACGCACCAGTTGTCCCAGCAAAATTCGCCGGTTTGGTCGGGCCGGGCTGGAATGAACCCGATTGAATCATATTTCTCCGGCATCTGTACCATGGCTTCGTTGCGTATGTACGGATAAATCTGTTTTAGGTCGAGGTCGAAAAGTCCTTTAAAATAAGCATCGGTCATTGTCATCAGCATGTGTTCGTGGCGACAGGTATTAAATGCCTGAAAATTGTTTTTCCCACTCGGTTTAAAACCATCTCCCTGGTGTGGCGTGTGATCGTTTTCCGGTGATATTCCCCAGTTGTCAGCCTGTTCGTACAAATCGCGAATAGATTTGACTACATCGCGATACACCTGAGGCTGCCAGAGACTGTACAACGGGAATTTAGTGCGGAAGTCGTCCCAAAATGCGTAATTGTCGTAGTGTATATATCCGTCGGCCTGATGCGTTTTCTGATCGAGTCCGGGATAAGTGCCATCAAAATCGGTAATTATTTGTGGTAAAAAACAGGTATGATAAAGCGCCGTATAAAAAATGGTTTTATATTCTTCTTCTCCGGAAACCTCAATCGGGCTAAGTTTTTTATTCCATGCTTCGAGCGCATTTTTCCTGATTTGTTCAAAACCTGTTTGGTTCGGGCATTCGGCTTCCAGGTTTCTCCGGGCTGCTTCCAGGCTGGTTAGCGATACACCTACTTTAATCTCCAGTGGCTTGCCTTGCAGGTCGCCAAATTCACAAACAATTCCGCCGGAAGCCTGTTTTTCAAGCCCTGTTCCTTCTGCCAATGCGGTTCCATTCCATATTTTTGTTGATTGAACAGGCGAACTGAATTTCATGATAAAATAAATTCCGCCATAGCAATACTGGATGCCCTCAATACACTGATTGTCTTTCAATGAAAGTGAGATTCCGCCGGAACGGGGCCGGTTTCCTTCGTACAAAAACAGGCGGGCAATCTGCCCTGCCGGGTATGAATATTTGTGAACTCCGACATGTGTTTCGGCTGTTAATTCAGCTTGAATCTGCTCGTCAGGTAAGGTAACAGAATAATATCCCGGCACAGCTTTTTCGGTTTTCTTGTCAATATTTAAAATGGGACTGACGTAAAAGCTGTCGGGCGCATTTACAAACGGCACCAGCGAAAGCAACCCGGAACGGTCGCAAATACTTGTACCGCCTGAACTTCCTTTGTGGAAATTACTGAATCCGCGAACTTGGTTATCAGAAAAGTCATACCCTGAGTGGGCAAAATCGCCGTCGGCAGTCAGGCTTCCCGGATGAGTGTCGGGGCAAACTTCGACCAACCCAAACGGGACCAGCGCAGCCGGTAACCAGTGCCCATGGTCGCCTTGCGAACAGATAAACGGATCGACATAATCGACGGGCCGCTTTTCCTGACATGAAATAAGCGTTAAAAGGCAAAAAATTGCTCCTAAAAAAGAAGATGTTTTAATCATGATATAGTGGTTTAGTTGGTTTAATAATTCGATTCGTATTTCTTCTCTATTTTAAATTTTTTGTTGTGTTATAATTTTGAGACATCTGTTGCATCTGGTTTTTCAAAGTTTCCGGATATTTTTCCGATTTTGCTGTTTCCTGACGATTTAAGCAGCTTTGCCCCAAAAATATCACCGGCATTTATCGTTTCAATAGTGGCATTTTCAACCTGAATCAGCGCTTCGCCAGTTTCAGAACCAAGCACATCACACAACTGGACAATTCCTATATCATTGGCTGTATGGTGCAATAAACTGTTTACTCCATTGATGCAGAGATTATTCATGAAGAGAGTGCCAATGCTTGCTGTGTGGCGTGTTTCAATCAGACACCCCTTGGGTGTTGAACCGGAAGGCCTGATAATCTCAACATTCCGGACCACCATGTGATCTACTTTTGCCACAACATTAATAAATGAGGCATTAGCGGACTTATCATCCGATTCGAAAATATGAAGGCCATCAATCAACAACGATTTGACGTGGGTACCAATTGAATCGTGGTGCTTATCAGGAGTAGGCCAGCCAACATCGACAAGCGACCGGGCATCCGAAGGATTGTGATGCTGGATATTTTTCAGGGTCAGGCTTTCAATATTTCCGCCCAGCCGGAATAGAAAAGGTGTTGTATAATTGTAATTTGGGGCATTCTGGCTCAAATTAATCGTATCGAAAACAATGTTTCCAAAACTTCCGCCGTAACCCTTGAACCAGGGATCAATATAAAATCCGAAACTCCGGTAAGTTCCGGTGATATTTTTGATAATTACCCGGTCGAGCCTTCCCTTTCCGCGCGAAAGAAGCCGGATGCCCTGATCTGCATTATTCAGGAACACGCCGTCGATCAAAACATCGGTGATATCAGAAACACCATCAAATTCATCGGGGGCAAGGGCAATGAAATCGTCGCCCGAACTTCCCTGGATATTCCGCATGGTCAGAAATTGTCCGGGGCCAAAAAAGTGGATGCCGTCCTGGTTTTGACGATCCATGTGGCCGGGCAGGTCTATCGAAATATTCTCCATTACCACACGGAACCAGTTGGCCAGAAGCATGGCAAAGGTGCGCTGGTCGCGGATAGTAACATCGCGCATCGTGAAATTCTCAATTCCGTAAAATTCCATGGCGATGACCCACTTCTCATTGTTTTCGCCTACGTTTCCGAGAAAATCCTGTCCTTTCACATGGTGTTCCTGTTCTTTACAATTCTGATTGTAAGTTCCGCCCAGAAGCTGGATATTTTTATCTTTCCGTTCACCGGAAACATTAAAATTTGCATTTTGAATAACCGCACAATTTGACTGTGGTGCAAGAAAGAAACCGCAGGATGGATTTAGGCATTCGATGGTTGTGTTGGAATGGATTTTCAATCCACGAACCAATGCGGCGCCATCCATGATCAGGTGCAGGTTCCCTAATCCGGGGGCCTTGTCCAATATTTCCTGAATAATCTTGGTATCGTCGGTCCCACCTCCCGAAATGACATTGCTGTCGAGTTTTGCACCTGTCTGACTTGCAAATACAATATGAGAACTGTTTTTTTTATCAGGTATACCTGCATTTGCTGTATTGGTCAGAACAAGTCCGGTAGCAGTTCCTGCCAGTATTCCAAGTAGGTTTCGTCGTTCCATATCTCTGTTTTGTTTTTATTGAATGGCTACTATGTTTTTTTGATTTTAATCAGAAGAGAATTCACGAGCAGGTAACACAGACAGGCCAGCAATACCAGTAAAGCGGCCTGTTGCCCAAACCGGTCGGAAACAATTCCCATAAACAGCGGAATAATGGCGCCTCCGATAATTCCCATCATCATCAATCCTGAAATTTCATTTTTCAGATCCGGTTTGCGGATCAGTGCGATCGAAAAGATGATGGAAAAAATATTGGCAACGGCCAGTCCGATAATAAAAACTCCGGTTAGGATCGCTGTTGTTCCGCTTGCGAACAGTGTGGCAATAATTGCAGCAACCGCCAGAATTGATGTGTGCCGGTAGAACTTTGACAACGGGAAACGCATTAAAATAATGCTTCCCAAAAATGTCCCGATGGTTTTTGAAATGAAATAGAGGCTAATTCCCAATCCGGCCTGTTCGAGCGGAATATGTGCTTTGTCCATCAGATATTTTGGAATGGTTGTATTCAAACCAACATCAATGCCGACAACCAAAACGATTCCCAGGAACAAGCTCAGGATAAATGGGTCTTTCAGCAGAGAAAGGCAGCTTTTGATGGTGGTTTTACTTTCAACCACTTTTTCTTCGGTGATCGGGGTGAAATACAACCACAGGGCGGAGCCGACCGAAACCAGAGCAAGAGCAGGAAAAACCAGTTTCCAGTTGCCAAAATACCAAGCCATGAACCCGGTGATGACCGGACCCAAAAATGATGCAATAGCCTTGATGAACTGTCCGAAAGTGAGGCTGCTGGCCATCCGGTTTTCAGGAACAATATCGGCCAGAAGCGGATTTACAGATACCTGTAAAATGGTGTTCGAAATGCCCAGCAACGAAAGGGCAATCAGAATGGTGACCAGGTTGTAACTAAAAAATGGAACAGACAATGCAATCGCGGTGAAAATGACACTGAGCAGCACTGTATTTTTTCGCCCGATGCGGTTCATCAGAACGCCGGTTGGTACCGACAGGACAGCAAACCAGAAAAATACCATTATCAGCAGGAAGTTGGCCATTGTGTCAGTCAGTTGGAAATCCTGCTTGATGTAATTGGACGATATTCCCACCAGGTCGATAAAGCCCATGACGAAAAACCCGAAAAGTACGGGAGCCAGATGCCGGATTTGGATTGTTTGTTTCATTTTTTGGTTTAATTGTTCTTGTATAATTCAGGAAAGAGTTCCAGTTCAATTGAATGAACCAGCGAGTGAATAATTTTAGTGTGTATTTCCTGTGCCCGGTCTGAGAATTCGGAGTAAGGAGCACGGATTTCCACATCGCACATTGATGCTGTTTCGCCGCCTGTTTTTCCGGTGAGCGCTACCACCTGCATCGCGTTTTTCCGTGCAGCAAGGATTGCATTTTTAATGTTCTCGGAATTTCCACTGGTGCTGATTGCCAGCAGAATATCTCCCGGCTTTCCAACCGATTCAACGTACCTCGAAAAAACATACCCGAACCCGAAATCGTTGGCAACGCAGGTAATGTGTGCCGGATCGCTTATTGCGATAGCTGGCAGCGGGCGGCGCGAAAGCTGAAACCGCCCGGTCAGTTCTTCAGCAAAATGGATGGCATCGCACAATGATCCGCCATTTCCGCACGATATGATTTTATTCCCGTTTCGCAGGGCGTTAACCATCAAAAGCGCTGCCTTTTCAATGGCTTTCAGGTTCAATTCATCGTTGATGAATGTTTTTAGCATTTCCAGCGCATCTGCAAAATCTTTCTTTATCGGCTCAATCATGCTTTTTGTTTTAAATTTTCAAGATGATAGGCCGCTACCGAAAGGGCTGCATAATCGCCAATGCTTTCGCCCAGTTTGGCCGGGGCAATTCGGCAAACGCGGGAAGAGTGGGAGAGTGCTTCTGCCTCAATCTGCCTGTTAATGGCCGAAATCAGCAGGTCGCCCGAACGGACAAAAATACTTCCCAGAATAATCATTTCAGGGTTGAGAATATCAATCAGTACCGACAGGGCCCGGCCCATGTAAGTACCGCAGATTTCGTAAATTCCGGCAGCCAGCGGGTCGCCTTTGATAGCTACTTCGGCAACTGTTTGCGCGGTGACCGAATCAAGTTCCTGAAGCGAACTGCAAAATGAAACACTTTCGCCCATTTGCAGTTTTTCCCTGATTTTGATCCGGGCTAACTGGGCAATGCCGCCTCCGCTGCAAAAACCTTCAAACGATCCGGCTTTTCCGTAGCCAACCGGCCCCATGTTTTCCAAACGGATATGCCCGACTTCTCCTGCCATATCGTTGGTCCCGGCATAAAGTTTCCCGTTCAGGATCAACCCTGCTCCCATTCCGGTTCCGAATGTCAGGAATATGACATTTTGCAATCCTTTTCCTGCGCCGAATTTCCATTCAGCCAGTGCACAGGCGTTGGCATCATTCTGGATTGCCGTCGGTATTTTCAGTTTTTGCTGAAAAAGTTCAATGGCGGGAACATGGTCCCATCCGGGCAGGTTGGGCGGTGAAAGAATAAGTCCACGCACACTGTCGAGCGGCCCTCCGCAACTGATGCCAATACTTTCTATTTTGTCGGTGGTCAATCCGTATTTGCTGAAAAGCTGCATGGCTCCTTCCTGCAACTGTTCGAGCATTTTATATGGTCCTGAATAGTCGCGGGTTGGGTAAACCAGTTTGTCCAGCACTTCTATTTCACCATTATCGTCAATCTTTCCCAGAGAAACAGCACATTTGGTCCCTCCAATATCAACCCCGGCAATATTCTTCATTGTGAATGGTTTAAATTGTTTTGAAAATCAATGTTTTTTACCGGAGCAATGCAGTAGCACACCAAAGCAGGGGGGCATGCCCGTGCAGGTCGCCGACAATCCGTTTCCTATCCAGATAATATTGACGGCTGTTAAAAATGTTGGTGCCTTCGCAAACTTCGGTCAGTTCATCATTTTGATTCAGGTAACCGGTTACGGCAATCCATGCTTTGCGGGCAGCAGCTCCGTATTCTTTTTTATTGAGCCACCCGTTTTTGACCCCGGTAATCATTGAGTATGTGAACATGGCGGTACTTGATGATTCAAACCATGCTTCCTGATCGTCAATAATTTGCCGCCACATGCCTTCCGGAGCCTGATATTTCAGCAACGTAGCCATCATTTTATGATAGCCTTTCATTATCCGGTCTTTATTGGGGTTGTCTTTTGGCAAAGATCGGAGCAACTCGGCCATTCCAACGGCCATCCAGCCATTGCCCCTGCCCCAGCAGAAATGAGTCTCCGGCGAATGGAAAAACAATCCGTTTTCAAGTTGGATTTTATCGAGATAATAGACCATTTCTTTTGCTGCCCGATCAATATATTTCCGGTCGCCGGTCGCCCGGTACGCCTGAACCTGAACAGCGGTGATCATGAACATGTCGTCAATCCAAACGCGGGTTTGCCATGTGTAGCCTTTGTCGGCCCATGCTTTTTCTTCCGGTTTGGCATTTTCAGGAAGGGTCCACTGGGTATCGGCATAATATAGCCCCAGATCGAGATATTTTTGTTGTTTGGTCTGCATATATAATTCAAGGGGCACCGATCCGAAAACGTTGTGGTCGACATGATTTGCTTTTGGCTGAAGATGTTTTTCCGTGCTGAATAAAGGAGTAAAACGTTTTTCAAGTTGATTGCGTAAATCATCGTCTTTGGTGACTTTCGAAAACCACAGTCCGCCCAGCCAGGTACATACATCAGGATAAGTAACCAGTACCGGGGGATTTTCGGGATGAGTGTTTCCGTAATAAGTATGAGGTGTATTGATGAACTTAACGGCAATTCGTTTTCCGATTTCTTCAGGAGATTTGCCTTTGGGCCAGTGTTTTAGGTTGTAATCGGATGATTGCGCATTTACAATGAATACACTCAGGAGGAATGAAAAAAATAAAAATGACATTGCTTTCATAGTTACTGGTTCTTTGGTTATGTTGGTTTAGTTTATTGACCGGCTATTTTTTATTTGGAAGGAGTTTTAAGTTCCTGGTAATAAATGGAAGGGTACCCGCCTCCCATATTATGGGCAAGCCATAAACGGTAATCCCTGTCCTCTGTTGGCGTAATATAGGCTTTGCCAATGAACCGGGTGGCTGTAACCACAACCACTTCAGGCATACCATTTGCATTTTGTCTGGTCAATACCAATTCGTCGCGGAAATCGCCGTACAGATCGGCAACCATCAGTAATGAACTGTTGGGGATTTGATTGGGTTGAACATCTGCAACTTCAACCACTTTTTTCCCGTCAAATTTCCCGATACTGCTGCCGTTCCCGATCAGAAGTTCTCTTGCAGGGCTGCCGTCCCATTCAATCGGAGTATGACGGGGAAAAGGTTCGGTAATGATTTCCCCGGCGGCTGAAAAAAGTACCAGTTTTATGTCGCCATGGCCAGCCCGGCTTGCAAGGCACTCGATTCCCGGGGAACCTTCCCAGATGTCGCTGGCATAGCCGATATGTCCGTGTGTCCAGCGGGGATCATCTTCCCGGTTGACTTTCCAGATCACTTCGCCGGAATTGGCATCAACCATGTATGCACCGGCATGGGCATTTGATTCAACTACGTAGTAAACTTCCAATCCGGGCCGGTCGGGAAGGAAGTCGTTGATGGTAACAATATCCGGATGCTGCCGGTAAATTGACCAGCGCATTGTCCCGTCGTGGTTCAGGCAGGTGGTGCCATCGAAAACTTCCTGTTTCCCATCGCCATCAACATCGGCAATTTCAATTTTATGACCTCCGCTCCCGTTGGTTTCGGCAAAACTGTCGAACTGCCAGAGCTTCCTTAATTTTGAATCATACGCGACAAATACTTCATTTTCATATAATCCCGTCTGGGTTATTACTGCCGGATGAATGCCGTCGAGATAGGCAATTGAAAGGTGAATCCGGGTGGAAGATCGTTGAAAATCGGTGGCCATATCCGGCCATGGAGTTTTGTGTTTCACGGCTCCGGTCATCCCATCCAAAATAGCTACAAACACCGAATCGCCCAGTTGGATGCGGGTAATCACATCGGCTTTTCCGTCGTCGTCCATATCCCAAACATTGAATGGTGCGTTGTTGGCGCTTCCGTAACAATGATCGTGATAACAAATATCTTTCCGCCACAAGGAACGCCCGTACGATGAAAATGCTTCCATCTGAACAGGAATACCCGGGTCTTGTGTCATTTCATAATTCCCGTTTCCGAGCCGGATGACACAGTCCATTGTTCCATCGCCGTCGAGATCGCCAAAAACAGGAACAACGGCGCCGGGTTTGCAAACCGGTTTAAACGTAACAACGACTGAATTTTCTGTTTCTCCGACAGTGATACCTGTCCATTCCGAACGCTGGCCTTCCTTTCCTTTATTATCGACCGGACGAATGTAATAGTGGTATCTTTTCCCCGAAGTGAGATCTGTATCCTGAAAGGTTGTGCTGTTTTCAATGGGCTTCGTGTTGATCAGGAATCCCGCGTGGTTTCGGGAATCAGATCGGTAAACATTGAACCGGGTAGTTTTGGTATCATTTTTCAGAAGGGCCCAACTGATAAAAACTTGTCCGTTTCCGCATGAAACAGCGCACAATTTCCGAGGCTGAATACGCCAGTCAGCGCTTTCCGGCTGACGAATAGGACGGAACCCCAGGTCGGGATGCCGGATGCCGGATGACAATTCTGATTGATTGCCGCAACGCAGATATTCTGCTCCTCTGGCCCACGAACCACCCATCCGGCTACCTTCCAGCGTGGGCACATTGGTAATCCGGTATTTGAACGGAGTAACGGCCGGGTCGAGCAGGTTCACTGTCAGGTGCCACACGTTTCCGGCCATGTTGTATAGCCCGTATCCATTGGGTTTGTTCGAACGTGCCGGTTGCAGGTACTCCTGCCAGCGATCGAATTTCGATCCTGCTTTTGAATCATAATTGGCTTTGCCTTGCGGATTGTCGTCTCCCCACGGATATTTTTTATCTTTCAGTCCACCCCGTGAAGCATATTCAAATTCCATCGTCGTAGGAAGCCGGTAAATTCTTCCTTCCTTTTTTGAAATCCATTCCAGATATTCGTCAACGTCGGTGCGGTTTACAAAAATAACAGGGTAATCTCCTTTTCCTTCCGGAATTTGTCCGTTCTTCCAATGCAGAGGTTGGCTGTATCCGGTTGCATCGGTAAATTTTTTGTATTCTGCGTTTGTTATCGGATGATCAAGGATTTCAAAATCTTCAACCCGGACATTGTTTCGAATGGAGTCGGTTACAATATCGCCACTTTGAAAGGTGTCTCCTTTTATAAAAACGAAACCATCCAATAACGGTTTCTGAGAGATTGCAGGAAGAAATGAACTTACCAACAAAACGAATAGGAATGCTTTGTTCATGGTTATGGTCTGGTTTAGATTAGGTTCTCTTTGCTATTACTTAACGCTATCGAAAATTACGAATTTATTTCGAATACTTTCATTTTATTGTACGTCCATGATTTTTGCCGTTGGCCGTTCATTCATCTTGATGGCCCATTTCTTTTCAGGAACATCACCCATGGTGAATTCCAGTAAGCCGCCTTTTTGGATGTCTTTATATTTGACAAACGATTTGGTATATGCCAGTCCGTTCAGGGTTGATGATTGGATGTAGAAGTTTTTCTCAGAAACACTGGTCGTCTTTACCTCAAATACTTTCCCGTTGGCCAGATGAAGTTTGGCGCTTTTTACGGAAGGGCTTCCAACCACGTAATAATCCATTGCCGGGGTAACCGGATAAAAACCCAGTGAGCTGAAAATATACCAGGCCGACATTTGTCCGCAATCGTCGTTGCCACACAAGCCTTCGCGTGAACTGTTGTACAAAGTCGTTTTTATCTTGTTGATAATTTCCTGCCCCTTCCAGGGTTGGCCGGCAAAATTGTACAGATAGGCAATATGGTGGCTGGGTTCGTTGCCATGTGCATATTGGCCAACCAGTCCGGTGACATCCCATGCCCGTTCGTTATCAATAGTGGGAGAAGTATTGAAAAGCGTGTCCAATTTGGTACAGAATTTTTCGTCGTCACCCATCAATTCAATCAGGGTATTTACGTCCTGCGGAACATAGAAGGTATATTGCCATGAATTTCCTTCGGTAAAATCGCCCTGGTTCAGGATCGAAACTGACTTCGGATCGAATGGAGTCACCCAGCTTCCATCGGCTTTTTTGCCACGCATAAAACCGGTTGACGGGTCAAACTGGTTCTTGAAATATTGGGCACGTTTGGTAAAGTAAGCGTTGTCGTCCATTTTCCAGAGTTTACGCGAAACCTGGGCCAGGCACCAGTCGTCGTAAGCATATTCCAGTACTTTGGAAACCGAGTTGCTTTCGAGTTCACTGGGGATGTAGCTGTATTTTTTCATGTACCCAATTCCGCGGCTGTCGTCCATGGCGCTTTTTTTCATGGCTTCGTAGGCCAGTTCGTAACTGAACCCTTTCTGATCCTGCATGATGGCTTCGCAGATAACCGGAATCGAGTGGTAACCGATCATACAGTAAGTTTCATTCGATCCGTATTCGTTAATGGGCAACTGGCCAATCTGGTTGTAACGTTCCAGCATCGAATTGATAAAGCTGACATTTTTCTCAGGATAGAAAAGTGCATACAACGGGTGGCTGGCACGGTAAGTATCCCACAACGAAAAATTGGTATAAAGGTCACCGGTCGTGCTGGTGTGAACATCGCCATCCCAACCGCGGTAGTTCCCGTCAACGTCGGTAACCAGGTTGGGCGAAACGAGGCAATGGTACAAAGCGGTGTAAAAGATTTCTTTCTGATCGTCGTTGATGGTCTGCACTTCAATTTTTGACAGGTATTCGTTCCAAATATTTTTTGCCGATGCCATTACTTTTTCAAAATCCCAGTCCGCTACTTCAGCATCCAGATTTTTCATAGCACCTGCTTCGCTGGCTGTCGAAAGCCCAACTTTTACCAATACTTTTTCATCTTTGGCGGTTTTGAAATGAACGAAAATCTTGCAAACTTTTCCTGAAAGGTCTTTTTCCTCAGCCTTTTCACCATCAATAAACGAAGTGATTTTTTCAAAAGGTTTCGAGAAACGGGCGCAGAAATAAATATGCTGGTCTTTGATAAATCCACTGGAATGGCGGTATCCGGTGATGGTTTGGTTGTCAACAACTTTAATCGAACTTTCCAGGGTCATGTCTTCCATGCCGTGATCCAAATCTATAATTATTCCGGCCTGTGTACTTTTTGGAAATGTATATCGATGAAATCCGACCCGTGGTGATACGGTCATTTCAGCCAAAACATTGTAATCGTCAAGTTTTACTGAATAATACCCGGGTCTGGCCACTTCCGAAGAATGTGAAAACCGTGAACGGTAACCTGATCCTGGTTTTTCTTTATCTCCGGCTTCAAATTTGGGTTCTCCGGTCATGGGCATGAATAAGATATCGCCCATATCGGCAGCGCCGGTGCCACTCAGGTGGGTGTGTGAAAAACCGATGATCGAATTGTCTTTGGAATGATACCCCGGACAATATTCCCAACCTTTAACCCCGGTGTCGGGACCAACCTGTACCATGCTAAATGGCGTAGTGGCCGACGGGTAAGTGTGCCCGACCGTTGCAGTCCCGATAAACGGATCAACAAAATCAGCCAACGATTGTGCCCAAACTGTTACGGAGTTGACCAATAACAGCAACATCCCAAACGATAAGTATTTCAATGCCTTCATAGTAAAAATTAGTTAGTCGTTTTTTTATACTTGAAAACCCTGGATTCTTTTTGACCCAGGCGTACTGTTAATTTTTCCAGTTGATTCCCTTTTACATTATTTTTCCTCCAGATTTAATGCTGAAAATAGCTTTGTAAGGCGCCCTCCCGTTGGTTTGACTGTTATTGTCGAGTCCTATTTCTGCACAAAAACGATTGGCGGGTTTAGGTAGGTTGACCAGTATTGAACTTGTGGCATGGACTCCAATACCCTTGTCATATTTTTTATCACTTATACAAATCTGTTTATTGATGTATGATTTATTCTTGTTGATATGGACATAAGTTTGTTCGATCTGGGTAATACTACCCTCCGCTTTTTTTATTCCAAAACACTTCTGTGCAATTTCGCTTGGAAAAGCTAATTCCTGTTTGGTTGGGAGATAAAGTTTATCAACTTGTGAATAAGATGATTCCGCTAACAATGAAACCAGTATCAGAAGAATAAATTTACATTTCATGGTAAATGGTTTAGTTAGTTTATAATAATAGCAGGGGAAGTATAAAATACCGGCTAACCGAAAGCGGTTAACCGGAATTTTGTCTCAAAATCGACAAGAGTTGTAAGGTAAGGCCATCACAAATTTTGATTGATATGAAGGCCTTACCGTAAATTTTATCTTCAATTAATAACTCGGATTTTGAACCAATAGTCCGTTCAGATTTAATGCATCCTGAGGAATAGGCATTATCCTTTTATTTATATCAGTTTCTGTTTTAACTCCCCATGGAATTTCATATTTTCCGAACCGTATCAGGTCATTTCTTCTCCACCCCTCATATACCAGTTCTCTTGCACGTTCGTCCAAAAGTTCATCGAGTGTCAGTGTAGCCGTAGTATATAGAGTAGCATTTGAACGCGCCCGAACCTGATTTGCAAGTGAAACTGCGGTATGTCCCATGGTTGCATTAGCTCCTCTCAGTAATGCTTCAGCTTTCATTAAAAGAACATCGGCATACCTGAAAATAGGCAAATCATTATTCTGGTTACGTGTAATCGAAGTTTGATCGGGATAGAACTTATTGAGGCGATATCCTACCGCTTTTCCATGTTCATCGTTTCCTGTATCGAATGTTTGCAGGTTACGGAATTCAATTTCACGGGTCAATTCGAGATGGTATGCCACCGCGGCTTTGGGTGCTGGCCCGGTGTACCTGCTGTCCAATCCGCTGTTTGTAGTATTTATTATTACAGGAGTAATGCCATCTAAGGCATATTGTTTACCTGTTAGCCACATCTTTTTTCTTACATCGTTGTCTCCCCATTTGGTAAATTTGTCATAATATTCCGGCCAGGCTTTAACACATCCGCTTGGGCCAAAAGGTAAACTCCAAACATACCTGTGGGCTGAGTGTAGCCAGTAGCGTGCAGGAATATGTTCTTGCATATAAACTCCGTCACAAGGAATGGCAAAAAGAATATCCTTAAACTTGGGGCCATTGTCAGGGTAAAACTCTTTCAGGTAATCAGCATCCAACGCGATGGTTCCGTTCGTTTGAGCTTCAGTGATAATCTCATCACAAGCGGCAACCGCATCGTTCCATCTTACCGATTGTCCGGTATATACAGCCCAGTTCATATACAACTTCGCTAACAGTGCATTGGCCATCCATTTTGTAGGCCTGGCATAGGTTTCGATTCCGGTTTTTCCCGATAGATCGGGTAATGCAGCCACTACTTCATCTTCAATAAACTTGCATACATCAGCTCGTGTGTCACGTGCTTTTGCTTCAGCGCCATATTGTGAATAAATGGGTACACCGCCCCACATATCCTGGATGATGAAGTAGAAATATGCCCTCATCACTCTCATTTCTGCGATACTCATTTTTTTAGCATCGGAATCTTCTGCTCCTTCCAGTAAGGAAAGAACACTATTTATCTTACTAATCCCATTGAACCATGCAGTCCATGATTCCCGGAGAAACCGTTGATCTGCGTTTGGCCGATGAAGGTGCCATCTCTGGTATCTTCCATCATCGTACCAGTTTCCTCCATTAGCTGTCAGAACAGCGCAATCACCAGATAATTCCTGGATGAGAATTTGGTTAATGGTAAAAAATTTATAATGTAAATAATAATACACAGCACCTGTAACAGAAATGAAATCTTCCTCTGTTTTAGGAAACGTATCGGGAGTCAGTTCTGATATAACCGGAACATCAAGATCCGTACATCCAATTAACATTAATGATAAAGCAATGGAATAAACAAAGCTTTTGATTTTATATTTTTTCATATTTGTTTATTGTTATAATTTTAAATTAGAAGTCCACATTCACTCCAAAAACAAACGAGCGGGTTTTCGGATAAAAATTTCTGTCATCTATTCCGGGATTAAGTCCTCCCATGTTTATTTCAGGATCTATCCCTTTATATTTTGTGAGAACAAATGCATTATTCACCGTGGTATATACCCTAAGTTTTTTAAGAAACTGAGAAGAAATTTTCGGAGTATATGAAAGGGTTATGTTATCCATACGGATATAATCTCCTTTTTCAAGGTACCTGCTTGAAGTATAGTTGGCCCTGACATTATTGATCGGCTCATTTATTGCTTCTTTTGACAGGTTATATCGAGTCACTTCTGCAGGATAATTTAAATCAGCCCTGGTCGTGTTCAGAATATAATTTCCTGTTACACCGCGTAATAAAAAATCAAGAGAAAAATTCTTATAGGTAATTGTATTGTTCCATCCCCCGGTTGCTTTTGGCTGAGCATTTTCAGCGGTCATTTTACGGTCCAGACTTGAGGGATTAATCGACAATGATCCATCCGCCAATACGAACTGGGATATTCCTGATTCATTCTCGCCTGCGTATTCCCAGAGGCAGAACTGTCCGATAGGATATCCTTCCTGTATCCTGTGGGAATAATTACCAGACTGGCCATGTTGCCCGACCCCATGAACATCTATCCACTCTCTCTGATAAATATCATTCGACAAGGATACTACCTCGTTTTTATTGAATGACATAATCAGAGATGAATTCCAATTGAAATCATTGGTTTGAACAGGTATTACATTCAAGGAAAGTTCCCATCCTTTATTGCTCATTTCACCAACGTTGGCATTTATCCAATTTACATAGTATTTTTCTGCAGGTACGGTGTACTGCCAAATCATACCTTCGGTGGCTTTATTATAATATTCCACAGTTCCACTCACTCTTCCTTTGAGAACTGCAAAATCGAGTCCTATATTCATCATGTGAGTGCGTTCCCATGCCAGATCCTGATTTGCATTCTGAACAGGTGTTATACCGGTTACCCATTTCCCCTGTTTGTAAAAATAACCACCACTTCCCCATCTCACCAAACTGGAAAGAGGATCAAAGCCTGCTGAATTCCCGCTTGTTCCATAACCTGCACGTATTTTCAGATTATCGAATACATTCAGGTTTTTAATGAATGGTTCCTCCATAAGCCTCCATCCCACTGATGCTGAAGGGAAAGTTCCCCATCGCACATTTTCCCCGAAAGCAGATGAACCGTCACGCCTTATTGTTGCCTGGAAAAGGTATTTGTCCATCAGATCATAATTGAGACGTGCATATCCTGAAATCATTCGGATGGTGGTTATCGTAGTTGAACCATATTCCGGAATATTGCCACTTCCCAGGCCCAGGTTATAATAGAGAACGTCATCTGACACAAAATCGAAATTTGAACTTTGGAACCCGTCACCTGAAACATCTTCCTGCCATGAATATCCGGCAAGGAGACTGATATTCTGGTTCTGTATCTTTTTTTTGTATGTTAGGTAGGTTTCCAACGCTTTACTTTGGCTCTCATAGGCGTTGCGCCTGGCGTAACCATTGCTTCCCTGATCAATTCTGGATTCTTTTGAATAATAGACAGAACTTATACTTTGTCCGTTATTGCCAGAAATGTTAAGCGTATAATCCAAGCCTTCCATGATATTGAGATCGGCGCGAATATTTCCAAAAATTGATTTGCCTTTTGTTTGATATTCATGTTGTTCAATTAAAGCAACAGGATTATATGGAGCAGTAGATTCTCTTTCGGCGTACGTGCCATCCTCGTTATGTATCGCATACGTAGGCTGGAACATAAGCATATTTCTTAAAACTGTTTCCAGATCAATAAGCCTGTCTGAATTATCAATCGTTCCACCTACCTGGAACTGCAATTTTAATTTGTCGTTAAAGCCATATTGCTCAATGCTTCCCCTCATATTAATGCGGTCATAGCTGGTCCCCATAATAATCCCATCATTTTTATAATATTCAATGCTTGAGATATAGGTCGTTTTATTGGTTCCACCACTGATGGATAAATTGTTTCTATGAGATATTCCGACTCTGCACAGTTCATCCTGCCAGTTGGTATTTGCACCCATGTCATCTTCAGGATTCAAAGACATTCCGTTGTCCGATAAATATTTGCGATATTCTGTGGCTGACATCATATCAATGGTGTTGGAAACAGTTTCCACGCCCACGTACGAATTGTATGAAATGAGCTGTTTCCCCGATTCTCCTCTTTTGGTTGTAATAATGATAACCCCGTTTGCGGCACGTGAACCATAAATTGCCGTTGCGGAAGCATCTTTGAGAACATCAATCGAAACAATGTCGTCCATTGCCGGCATAAGGGCATTTGGCATTCCATCAACAATATAGAAAGGCGTCCCTGACAATGTTAACGAGGATACACCTCGTAATGTTATGGAAGCGCTTCCATAAGGACTTCCATCCTTTGTAATATTCAATCCCGGAACTTTACCTTGCAAGGCAAGGACCGGGTCGCGGATGACCCCTTTGTTCAGCTCCTCGGCTGATACCGTGGTGATGGAACTGGTCAGGTCCTTTTTCAAAATAGAACCATACCCGATAGCTACCACTTCTTCAATGCCGACGGCATCCTCTTCCATGGTTACATTAATCACTGATTTTCCGGATACGGGAATTTCTTGTTTTCTCATCCCCACAAACGAAAAAACCAGTGTCGCATCAGACGGAACGGATTTTAACAAATAATTTCCGTCAAAATCGGTGATCATCCCGTTATTGGTACCTTTAACGATGACGGTAGCACCGGGAACTGGTTCTCCGCTGGTATTTCTTACAGTTCCTCTGACATCCTTTTGTTGTTGTAATAAACTGTTCTCTTCAAGGTTCGTAAGGATGACCTGCCGATCCTGTATCAGAAATTTTACTCCCGATTTATCAAAAAGCCGGGTCAGAACATCGTCAATCTTTTGATCTTCAACTGTCATGCTCACCTTCCGGTTCACATCGACCAAATCCTGGTTGTACAGGAAATAGAACTCAGACTGATCTTCAATCTCGTTTAAAACATCTGCCAATCGCACGTTTGACAGTTTAATGGAAATACGGGTTTGCTGCGAGTAGGTGTTTATTGCCGAAACCTGTATAATCCCCAGAAATACAAAGAAAACTGCAATTCGCATAATCAATAAAGTTTTTTTAAAGGTAAACCAAAGGCCAACCTTTCTTTTTTTAGATTTTTTCATAAATTTACATTTGTAGGGTTACTAATTTGCGTTAGGCTCTGCACTTTATCAGGGAAGCGATACCAGCGCTTTCCTGATTTGTTTTGAGTTATTTTCTTTCAATGATTATTTTCTTCTTTTTATAAATTCCGTTTTCATCTGTTATTCGTTCTTCAACCCTGTATTTCATAGGTGTTGTTAAGGCAATCATCCGAAGGATTTCCTCCAACTGTTCACCCTGAAATGTGGCATTGAAACTATATCCTTGTATTTGTTGGTCACGAATTTCGAAACAGACATTATACCATCGTCCCAGTTTTTTCATTACTTCCGACAGCGGTTCTCCTCTAAATTGGAGTATTCCCTGGGTCCAGAAGGTTTGCTCCGTTGCATTAACACGGCTTACATCGGCAGATTTTTTTTGAATAGTGTACTCCAGTTTTTCATCCGGGGACATACTATAAACCAGTTTTTCATCCGGGCTTAAAACCTGCACTGATCCTTCTTTCAAAATAACACTGATTGTTGGGTCATCTTTATATGCCGAAACGTCAAATGAAGTTCCAAGGACCTGAACCGTTAATTCACTGGTTTTTACACAAAATTTTTTATCGTTTTGATGAACGACATTAAAAAAGGCTTCTCCCTGAAGTTCGACTTCCCGGTTTTCGCTAAACGGTATTGCATACGTCAGGTCGGATTCACTGTTCAGCCACCCTTGTGACCCGTCGGGCAGAACAAATTCGGTTCGGGTACCTTCAGCCGAATGAATGGTTACCATCGCTGTTTGCTGATCGGTTACGGAGTGAATACCCCAGATGCTAATCCCGGCTAAAAGAGGGATAAACAAAACGGCAGCAACTTTCTGGTAGACATTGAAAACAGACCATTTCTTTTGTGGCAGGGTGAACAAAATCTGTGTTTTGAGTATTTCGAGCAGGGCATTTAACCGGCTATTCAAAGGTTGCCCGTCCGGAAGTTTTTGCCAGTGATCGTGCATAGCCTCTTTCAAGCCGGAATTTTCTTCCTCTAAAAACCATTCCTCAATCCGGTGATATTCTGTCCGGCTATGCTTGTTCTCAGTAAAATTCCTAAGTGATTGTTCTTCAAAGTTCTTCTTCATGCTATAATCTTTTCCAGGTAATAATTCGAACTTATTTGCACGTTATATCCTGAAATCGAAAAAACCCCTATCGGGAAAATGTTTTTTTCGTGAAACAGCAAAAGATTTTTGTGGAAAGTGCCCGGAGAATTATTTTTCCAGGAACAAAACAAAGAAAAGCAGACCACCAGGAAGGTCGTCTTCGAATCGTTTCTTCAGATAACCCATGGCTTCGGTTATTTGATTTTCAATCGTTTTTACAGAAACACCCAATTCCTCAGCAATTTGTTTGACCGGTTTTCCTTCTTTCTTCCGTTGAGTAAAAATCTCTTTTCGCCGGTCGGGCATTTCGTTAATAAACTGTTCCAGTTTTTCAATCACGAGCTGATAATTTTTTTCAAAATCAACCGTCTCCTCATCGGCATTTAGCAGATCAATCAATTTGTGTTTAAACTGATCGTTTTTCGCTTTCAGGTTAAACGATTTTTTTATTGAGTTAAAGGCGATAGTGAATAGATAGGACTGGAAGGATGTGTCTGTCTTTAATGCCAGACGATTGGCCCAGATTTTTAGAAAAACTTCCTGTACTACTTCCTCTGCATCATCTTCATTTTTTAGGTACGACAAAGAAAAAACAAACAGTTTTTGCGCATAACGCACAAACAGTTTTTCAAATGCATGATGGTCGCCCAATTGCAGTGAGCTGACGAGGATTGAATCAATATCTGTTTCTGATATTTTCAACGATTCGGGTTTGATAGCGTAAAGAAACAAAAAATCAGGGAAATAAGTTTTACAGAAACAAATTTCCCTGATTGACAAATGGATTAATCCGCTGGTTTGATTAATTAATTACGGCTTTAACAACCACTGGCTGATGGTCTGACGGATACCGCTGTTCTTTGCTGTCGGTAAGTACCCCGTATTTTAAAATATCGATTTGTTTGCTAACAAAAATGTAGTCAATCAGCTTATCCATAGGAGCATCAAAATTGAAACTGTTGGTTGTCCCTATCGGTCCGTATGGAGGCGTTGCTGATATTTGACGCGAATCTCTTAAAATAGTCTGCATGTTTTTTATCTGTTCAGTTTCCGGAGTCGAATTAAAGTCGCCGACACAGAACACCGGGTATTCACCGGCAATTTCCCGGATCTTTTTCACCATCAGTTTTCCGGACTCTATTCTGGCCTGAATGCCACGATTATCAAAATGGGCATTAAAAAGATAGAATTCTTTTTCCGATTGTAAATCCTTGAATTTTGCCCAAGAGCAAATCCGGCGATGACCTTTTGCATCCCATCCGAACGATGGCTGACCGGGAGTTTCACTCAACCAGAAGTCACCTTCTTTCAGTAATTTAAAACGATCTTTTTTATAAAAGATGGCTGAGTGTTCGCCTGCCTCTTTTCCGTCGTCGCGGCCATGACCGGTATACGCAAATTCTTTTATTTCGAGCAGATCGTTTAACTGGCCGATAAATCCTTCCTGGGTTCCGAAGATGTCGAATTCGTGAAAACGTATTAAGCCTTTCACCATCTCTTTCCGGTTGGGCCAGACATTTACCCCGTCGTTCGGGTTGTTCTGCCGCAAATTGTACGTTGCTACAATCATCGGACTATTGGTCTGGGCAAAGACAGAAATAAAGGGAATTGACAGAATGATTAAAAGTGAAAATATTTTCATGATTTAGTCCTCCTTTTGCATATCCATTTTCAAATTACGGCAATTCAAATTTTCCCATGATTGGGTAATGATCAGAAATATAAGTAACTCCGCTATACACCCCGTTTACAACTTCGTACGAAACCGGGGATGTATTCCGGCTCCAAATATAGTCAATGATTAAACCCGAAGCCCCCCAGTTGTTATAAGTCGATGCATTATAAAAAGTTCCGCTGGCAAACTGGTCTCTCAGGTTATTCATATAGGTAGCAAAACTAACAATATTGGCATTGTCCGGTTTCATGTTAAAATCGCCGATCAGGATCACAAAAGCATCATCGCCGGCAATTTCTTTTATTTTTTTCTGAATCACCAGAAGTCCCTGTTCTTGTGCTTCCGTGCCTTTATGGTCGAGATGGGTATTGAAGAAAAAGATTTCCTTGCCGGAACTTTTTATGCTGAGTTTTGCCCAGGTGCAAATCCGGTAACAGGCGCCGTCCCATCCTTTCGACATGATATCAGGCGTCGCGCTTAACCAGAAAGTTCCGCTACTTTTCATGGTGAAAACATCCGAGCGGAAACAAACGGAACAATGTTCGGTACTGCTGCTGCCATCGCGTCCGGCGCCAAAAACGATATAATTTTTCAGGTTTTCTTCAAAATAGGTTTTCTGGTCTGGCCGAACTTCCTGCATGCCAATAAGCGCAGGTTTGGTACTGTTAATCATAGCCAAACAGGCCGCCTTTCGGTTGTCCCATTTATGTTCGTCGGTATCGCCGCCACTATACCGGACATTAAACGACATGGCCGTAATTTCTGATAATGTTATATATTCATTTTTTTCATCTGTTGGAATATCTTTATCTTCCGAGCAGGAAAGAAAAGTCATGCTACAGATCATCATGAGAAGACAAATAATACGCTTCATTTATAGATGTTTTTTTTGATCGCATGAAAAAATCATGCGATCAGGGTTGATTTTTAGAAAAATAAATGCCGAAAATTTTTACACCGGGAGGGAATCAATGAATGATTGCTTTAATCACTACCGGCAGATGATCCGAAGGGTACCTCTGTTCCACATTGTCTGTTAAAACGCCATATTTTAAAACGTCGATTTTCTTACTGACAAAGATGTAGTCGATCCGGCTTTTCAAGGCAGAATTAAAATCAAACCCGTTGAAAGTTCCAACTGGCCCGTAAGGAGGGGTAACAGAAACTTCGTAAGAATCTTTTAAAAGTGTTTGCAGGGTTTTAATCTGTTCTGTTTCCGGGGTCGAATTTAAGTCGCCTACACAAATTACCGGGCAACCGCCGGCAATTTCCTGAATCTTCTTTATCATCAGTTTTCCCGATTCTTTTCGGGCAATAACCCCCTGGTGGTCGAAATGAACGCAGAAAAAGAAGAATTCTTTTGCCGTTTCCAGATCGCGGAATTTTCCCCACGAACAAATCCGGTTGCAACAGGTTGCATCCCAGCCAAGCCCTGGCTCATCAGGATTCTCACGCAACCAGAAATCACCTGAATCGAGCAGTTTAAAACGGTCGGTCCGGTAAACAATTGCGGAATGTTCTCCTGCGTCTTTACCATCTTCGCGGCCATGTCCGGTATAGGTAAACCCTTCGAGTTCGCACAGGTCTTTTAACTGGCCGATAAAACCTTCCTGTGTCCCGAAAATATCAAACTCATGAAAACGGACTAAACTTTTCACTGCTTCTTTCCGGTTTGGCCACGCGTTGATGCCGTCTTTCGGTGTGTTCATACGGAGGTTGTAGGTAGCTGCAACAACTGGTTTATTGGGACGGGCAAAAGTAAGCCCGAAGTTTAAGGTTATAATTGCCAGAAATAAGATTGTTCTCTTCATGTGTTTATTTTTTCAAAGTTGACAATACAATTTTTCGTATTAACTTTTGTTTTTTCAATTAAGTAAACAACGCATGGAATAACCATAAATAATCATTTTCGGTTTGTATGAGCTTTAGCTCTTATGGCTATTTCATCGTATCGGTTTTTATTGTTTGAATTATCGTTTTTCGTATGTGGTGAAATTACAATAATCTTTTTAATAGGTAATATTTAAGGTTGTTGTTCAAAAAAATTCAGGAGGTTATTGTTTCCCTGAAAATAACCTCCTGAATGATATAAAGCCAAAATTAATTAATTTCCATCGTTGGTTCCGCCGTTTTCCCAACCGGTGTTCTGAACAATGTTCGGGTTTTTAACCATTACAGTGGAAGGAATCGGATACAGGTATTGTTTGTTGCCCCAAACCCTTTTGTAATCATTGGGTTTGTCCCAAGTCAGGTAATAACCACTGGCTCCGCTCACTTTTTCAACCAACTGCAACTGTTTTGAACTGCCTGCACCTTCTTCAACATAAATTGTTGCACAGGTTGTTTTGGCAGTGTTCCAGTCGCCGGTTAAAGCCTTGGCTGCGGTGAGGCCTGTAACTGAAGTATAGAAAATTACATCATACGTTCCGCTCTTGTCAAGGTCAATCGGCACATTGAGTTGCGGAACATACATCCCGTACCAGCTCTTCAGCAACAGGTCTCCACATTTCCATCGTCTTAAATCATCAAAACGAAATCCTTCCAGACACAATTCAATAGCCCGTTCACGGCGGATTTCAAGAAGACTAGGATCTGATATATTTGGAAAATAGTATGATTTGAGGTAGCTGTCAACTGTTGTAGGTTTTGTTGAAATTCCACCGGTAATCCCTGCACGCGAACGCAAAGCGCCGATGGTTTTTGCCCAGTCGGCATCTGTTAATGTTCCCAATTCTGCTTTGGCTTCAGCATAAACCAACAATACTTCTGCGTAACGAAAATAAGGTAATGCGTTGGTGTTCAGTGCAGCATTGTCGTAGCTTTTCCCATCCACGCAAAGTTTCATTGGTTGATAGCCTGTACGTACATATCCTGCAAAATCAGGAGCAGTAACTTCACCGTCACGGGTATATCCTGGAGTACGGATAGTTTGGGATAAACGATAATCGCGGTTCTGGCATTCATCGTAAAAAGCTTCTGTTTCCCATCCGGTTTTGCTTGTATACGGAGTTCCGTTAAGTTGCAGATAGGTGTTAATGAACGAACGGGTCATGCTGAAACGGTTTCCATAAGTAGGTG
The DNA here is from genome assembly GCA_003506435.1 of Prolixibacteraceae bacterium. Lineage (GTDB taxonomy): Bacteria > Bacteroidota > Bacteroidia > Bacteroidales > Prolixibacteraceae > GWE2-42-39. The sequence continues at coordinate 55,059 of DOAQ01000025.1, read as the reverse complement.
ATGTCCATTTCCAGTTGGCATGATGTAACACGCCAAGAGAGGAATTTGAACATGCGGCCATCAGAATTTCGTCGGTCAATGGATTATCGTTTGTGAACAATGCACGGTACGATTTTTTTACCCCGGTAGCTGTGTAAAGTTTTTTTCCTGAATTATTCATCAAATATTCCGACATGGTTACCGCACGTTGCAACCAGGTATTGGCCGGTGTGGTCAAACTAAGGTTGTGATATTTGCGGAACGTACCTTCAAACAAACAAACGCGTGCAGCCATTGCATAAGCGACCCATTTGGTAACCAGTGAACCGGTTGCATCGGTGGTAGTCGTAATATTGTTACAGGCAAACTGAAGGTCTTCGTAAACTTTTTCCATTACCAGTTCACGGGAATTGCGGGCTGCATACAACTCTTCATCGTCAATGTCCAAAGGTTTGTCGATCCACGGAACATCGCCGAAAGTTGTTACCTTGTCGTAGTAAAACCATGCACGGAAAAAACGGGCAATACCGATGTAATTATTGCGAACTGTTTCACTCACTGCCTCGTTGGTGCAATTTTCAATAAAATAGTTGATGTTGCGTAAATCTGTCCATGACCAACCGCTGCTGCTTGTTTCGCTGTATGAATTTTTTGAGATAAATGTATTAATGTTATTAATCGCTCCAAAATCCACCAAATCAGTTTCGATCTGGTTCAGATCGCTTCCGGAGGGTAACATGTTATAGAACGAGTAGGCATACGTTTGAAGTCCGGCTTGCGAACTGAAGATTGCATCTTTGTCGGCAGCGTCTTGAGGCTCCTCATAAAGATCACATGAGGTAAAATAAATCCCCACAACCAATATTAGATAGATTATTTTTTTCATGATAATTACGGATTAAAATGTTACAGATAAGCCTAAAGAAATACTCTTCATCAATGGGTAGCTGTAATTATCGCCACTTGTTTCTGATGTTAAGTCGGGATCTGATCCGGCTGTGTTGGTTACATCAAAATCTTTGGTGTGTTTGTACAGAGGAGACCAACTCCAAATATTTTCACCACTCACATAAATGCGTGCATTTTCCATGTGAACTTTCGATGTCCAATTTTTTGGAAGTGTATAACCTACCTGAAAATTTTTCAAACGGATATATGCAATATTTTGTAAATATCTGTCGCTAATTGCATTACTGCCGCCATAACCAACCGATTCGTTATAGCCTGCATAACGAGGCAAATAGGCATCGCGGTTATCTTCGGTCCAGTAGTTGTTCAGGTGCCATGTAGGCAGGTTGTTGTACGGACGATTGTATTGTCCCCAGAAACCCGATTCCTTATCGGGGAACCAATGTTGCTCACCTACTCCCTGAAAAAATGCGGAGACAAAGAAGCCATTCCAATCGGCATCCAACATGAAACTATAGATATAACGAGGTTCTGTGTTTCCAAGGATCACTTTGTCACCCGGCTTTTCGAGCGTCTTGTCTCCATAGTCAATCGCACCACTCTTGTTATTGTCAACAAATTTTAAGTCTCCGGGATAGATTGTTTTGTTAGAAGAAGATTTGATAATGGTATTTACATAACCCGTAATTTCATCCTGCGATTGGAAGAGTCCATCGGTTTTGTACCCCCATATTTCGCCTACGGTCATTCCTTCGTAATAATCGCTTAACGCTTTGGTGGAGTTGTTGTAGCTGTCAATCTCCGATTTGTAATCATGTAATGTAGCACGAACTTCATAGTTAAACGGCTTGCTTGCCAACAAAAATTTATCTTTCCATGTTAACGATAATTCCCACCCTCTTGTAGTCATGTCTGCGTAGTTCCCTTTTGGTGAATCGGCTCCAAATATTTCAGGAAGGGTCATACCAACAGTGTACATATCGGTTGTTTTGCGGATATAATAATCACCAGTGAAACGCAGTTTGCTATTCACCATGCCAAAATCGAGACCAAAGTCGGTAGTTGTTGCGGTTTCCCAAGTCAGGCTATTGGGAATAACAGCTGGGTTGTTCGTGTATTTGTTTAATGCTCCGTTCAATACGCGACCGGAGGTGCTGATAGCCAAAAGTTCCTGAAACTTATATGCCTCGATATTCCCGTTTCCTAACGAACCGTACGATGCACGAACTTTCACATCAGAGAAGAGATTTCTGTCTACATTCCAGAAAGGTTCTTCGGAAATTCTCCAACCGGCAGATACCGATGGAAAAAACGCATATTGCTGGTCTTCCGGGAATTTGGAAGAGCCGTCGTAACGGCCATTAAATTCCAATAAATAACGGTCTTTGTACCCATAATTAAAGCGGAAAAAGGCACCGGCTATTCTCCATTTTTCATAGCCTGCCGAAGTTACAATTGATTCTCCCAAAGCCAGGTTCAGGCTTTCAGCATCCTCTAACAACAGCCCATTACGCTGAACGTAGGTCGATTTGTATTCCGATGTTTCATAGTTATATCCCATCATCCCTTTGAAATAGTGGTCATCGGCAAAAGTATCCTCATATTCGGCATAGAGGTTGGTTGCCGTGTAGAATGTATTCCGTGTAGATTCTTTTAAATCGTTGTACTTTGTGCTCAACCATGTGGTTATTCCTTGTTGAGTGCTGTACGGAACGGGAACCCGTTTTTGAGTTTCGTTGTTATCATAGTTGCGGAATGTAAAATCGCCATTCACACGAAGTTTATCATTGAAAAACTTAGCTGTAAGACCGGTTGTATTTTTCAATACCTTCTTGTTCGTGTCAATGCCATTTTTGCCATAAATAAAGTCTCCCACTGTATAAGCGGCCGACATGGTCAGGCTGCCATCCGGGTTAAAAACAGGAGATGTCGGGTGACCTTCATCAGCAATATTTCTCCAGATAGAACCTCCCTCACCGACGTTGATTGGGTTGTGATAATCCATATCTGAGAATTCCATATTATTGGTGATTCTTAACCAGTCGTATACCTGCAACGAACCTTTTGCACGGATATTTGCCATCTGATAAACATCAGAGTTGTATTCGAATAACCCATTATAGTCGTACAGGCGACCTGAAATATAGAAATCAGACTTTTCGTTCCCGCCCGAGATCATCACATTGTGATCCTGAGCAAATGATTGATCACGGTATAATATATCGTAATAATCGGTGTTGCCATAATACGTATATTTCCCGTTCGCTTCCGTTACAACTTCTTCGGTAATACCTTGTTCCTTGCGTTCTTTGAAGGTCTGCAACCATGCATCGGAGTATACCTGCGATTTATTAATTTTACTTGGAAGAGAAGAATAGTTGTTCCAGGCATTGTATGCTTCCCGAAAACGTTCGGCCCAAACATAACCATCGGTTACATTATCGGGAACAGCTACCGGTCTTTGTAAAGAGAAATTACCTGAATAACTAACTGTTATTTTCCCTTTTGTTGGCGATTTTGTAGTAATCAGTACAACGCCAAAAGTACCTCTGGCCCCGTATATTGCAGAAGATGCTGCATCTTTCAACACCGAAACACTTTCGATATCGTTGGGGTTTAACAGGGCAGGATCACCTTCTACACCGTCGATCAAAACTAAAGCACTACCTTTTTGTCCAATCGATGTTGTACCACGCACATTAAAACTGGACGAACGGGACGGTTTCCCGTCTTTCAAGGTTATATTAAGGTTTGGTACCACACCCTGTAAGGCTTGTGTGACGTTTGACACCGAACGGTTTTCAAACACTTCGTTGGTTACCTGGTCAACTGCTCCGGTCAGGTTCACTTTTTTCTGTGTTCCATAACCGATTGCCACCACCTCTTCAATGCCAATGGTTTCTTCTTCCATCTTGAGATTCACTATCGTTTTTCCGGTAACTTTTACTTCCTGGCTTTTCATTCCGACAAAAGAAAATACCAATGTGGCATCAGGCGGAACATTTTGCAAGGTGTAATTCCCGTCAAAATCGGTAACGACTCCCATGGTCGAACCTTTTACAACCACAGTAGCACCAGGAACCGGTTCTCCGCTTTGATTGGTTACCTTTCCTTTTACTTCCTGCTTTTGTTGAACACTAATCCCGTTCAGGCCTGTTCCCTGACCCTGATGAATGACGATCAGCTTGTTGTTAATGGTATACGTCATGCCTGTTTCATCCAGAAGAAAATCCATGACCTCATTAATTGGCCGGTCTTTAATGTTCATGCTGACAACTTTTGATAAGTCAACTTCTTTGACATTGTAGAAAAACGAAAATTCAGACTGATCCTCGATCTGGCTCAACACCTGTTCGATGGTCAGGTTTTGCCCCGACAGACTGAGTTTTGTGTTTTGCGAGTAGGATGATGCCGATACCTGTATCAGCATCACAAACATAAACAAACAAATTAATCTCATAATTCGATAAATTTTAGAAAAATCGATCCATAGAGGACGATCCTTCTCGTTTCGCTTTTTTTTCATAAATTTGAAATGTTAAGACAATTAATTATTTGATTGTTAAAAAGGTGGGTTGTTGTGGCGACAGCCCGCCTTTGCTTTTTATTACCTATGCGAAGCAACACCTATCATGTTACATTCCTGTTAAACACTCTTTAAGCTTGGATTACATTCTTAAAACAGGATTGTAACAGACATATCATACAGTCTGATTTTCAATTCTATCAAAATAAATACAAACCGGATTTTATTTTCCAATTCCATATCTTCCTGTGGTGAACCTGATAAAAATTCCGTGGCGAAGAATTAATTATCAATAGTTCCCTTTAATGTAAATCGTTGCTTTCAGAATATCAAAGAACACGTGTTGCTTGTCGCGAATAGTCGTGATACAAAACAACATTAAGTTTTGGCTACTACTTTGGTTTGTATAATAATTCAAATTCCCGGAAATTATTTTTCCTGTAATCAATAGGAGAGGTGAGTACCAACGCGTCCAGCACCTGCCAGATGGTTTCCTGGTTCAGAAATTTTCCGCTATAAACCATCGAATCAAACTCACTTCCTTTATAGATCAGTTTCACATCATACCAGCGTTCAAGTCTCCGGATCAGGTCGGAAAAAGGTATTTCGTTAAAAATAAACTTCCCGTTTACCCAAGCTACTTCCGATTCCATATCCGCTTGTTCCAGAACTGGCTCCATGGTTTGCTGGTTGAAACTGATTTTCTCTCCTGGCTTTAGTTTGAATGTTTTGTTATGCTTGGTGAAAAGCTGAATTTGTCCTTCTGTAAGTGTGGCATTAATTTTTTTGTCGTTGGGATAGCTACTTACATTGAATTTTGTTCCTGTAACCTGAACATCGAATTTATCGGTTTTTACAGTGAATGGATGTTTCTTGTCGGCTGTTACTTCGAAATAGCCTTCGCCTGTTAGTGTAACCTGCCTGTTTTGAACCGAAAAATTCTTGCAAAGTTTCAGATGACTGTCGGAGTTCAAATTGACGACAGTTCCGTCGGCCAATGTCAGTTGTGACCGGGAACCCATCGGTACTGAAAATGATTCCACCTGACTTTGCTCTCCAAAATAATTGTTCTGGAAAAGGCTGCCGATGACCAGACCAACAACTAAAACGGCGGCGGCTGCAATACCGGAGACCCATCCGGGGAACCGGGAATTTTGCTTGTGCGAAGCCTGTTTCCTGTAAAACTGAAGGAGTTGTTCCATTTCTCTTGCCCCGTTTTTTGAACTTGCATCCCAGGTATCCTTTACTTCCAGAAACAGTGTTTTGTTCTCCGGCTTTTCAGAAACCCACCGGATCAGTTCTGCTTCGTCTTCCTTTGAAAGTTCGCCATTCAGATAGCGCGCAATCAATTGTTCATATTCAGTCGTATTGATCATGTTCAAATCAATTTCAGCTTGTTTGTCATCAATACAACTTTGCCCCGAAAATTACGTCATGAAGATTTCAAATTATTTTTACCCGGCAGGTAGATGGCAGATATTCAGAAATATATGGAATGTGTTTTTCGATAGTTTTTCGCGCAGCGACGACAGGGCCCGGAACAATCTTGTTTCCACTGTCCGGATTGGAATATTCAGGCGTTCGGCGATTTCCTTGTTTTTTAACCCTTCGAAACGGCTTAGTTCAATAATTTCTTTATGAATGTCGGACAGAGAATCAATAGCCTGATAAATCTTTTCCAGGTTTTCCTTTTCAATCAGCGACTTCTCGCCGCTTCCATAATATTGGATATCCATTTCCTGTAAAACCGAACTCCTGTTTTCCTGATGTTTCCGGACTACTTTTTCGTGTTTTAAAAAATTCAGACAGGCATTTCGTACCGAGTTGAACAAATAGGCTTTGACATGTTCTTCTTCGAACCTGAATTTCTTTTTTTCCCAGAATAGGGCGAAAACATCCTGCACCAGGTCGAGGATAACATCTTCGTCGTCTACAAATTTCCGTGCATACAGAAAAAGGGGCGTATGATATTTTTTGAATATATCGTCGAAGCTGGACATGACTGTTGCTTAATAAGAGGCAAATTAATGAATTTAGCTCAATACCTGTATCGGGTTATGGCGATTTTAATTTTCTGAAGAATCATTTCCTTGTTTTTCCTGCTGTCCCCGGTAGTCCATCACAAATTTTACAACTCCCGAATAATCATCAATGCCTTTTTCAACTTTATTGGCTTTCAGGTATGCATCATTCACTTTTCCGGCCATCTCGTCAATTTTTTCATTTCTCAGCGCCATCCAGTGTTCCCGTATTTTTGCATAGTCCTGGCGAACTTCATCTCTCAGTTTTTTAACGATTTCCCGTGCTTCTTCAAATCGTGAAGCTTCGTGAATAAAATATCGGAGAATATACAGGTTGGCGCTGTATTTTGCCTGTTGGTCGCTGCTTTGCGTGCAAACCAGCCACGCATAGAAATTGGCTTCGGCTTCGCTGGTAATCCCGAATTGATGGGCTTTTTCGTGTGCCAGCACCATCGGATATTCGATCGGCAAAACGAAGTTGTTGACATGCACCTCATTGAAGAACGGGCCGTAATAACCTGAAATCATTGCCTTTGCAAAAAAACTTCCGTAGGTAATATGCTTTGGCTGCCTGATCCCCGACGGATAGGTAATTTTTAAACCAGCGGCATGTTTCTTATACGAAGCTTCAATTACTGAATCAGCGGCCAGCCGGTCGATCGAATCAACCGGCAGATAGCTGGCATTGGTTTCGTCAACCAGTTTGCCGAGTGCCGCGAGCAGTTCCTGCTTATCGGGAGATACTTCAGGAATACCGAGCCGTACATTAAAATCTTGCCTGAAATAGTTGAAGCCCCACAACCAATAAAAAAGCACAAAACATGCAGCCAGTGAATTAATCAATAACAGCCCGAATTCTTTTACCTGAACTTTTTTCAGGATGACAAGAACAATTAAAACCGACAGGCAGGTAATAAGTAACGTGTAAAAAATATCGTCGAGTGAAAAAGAGAACCAACTGCTGTAAAAAGAAAGCACCGAAGCAAAGAATGGGTAAAAACCCTGCGAATAAAATTGTTCCGCAATGGCAGGAAAAGCTGAAAATACACGGCTGATAGCAAACGTAAAAACGGCCAGCCAAATGATTAACCATGACTTTCTAAAAAATAATTTTATCATCACAAAAAGCAGGTTCGTCTTCAATATTAAATGAATGTGGGTCAAACTTAAAAAAAACCGACAAATTAACGGAGCTAAAATTGCATTCATTATTTTTATTACTTCAAAACAGTTCATGGAAAAGCAAAAACCTGTTGATCATGACTTCCGGCAATCTTTCAGAAATGAATTTAAAAGGCTTTTTCAGAAGAAATTACGGCTTAACCGAAAGAAAAATAAGGGATTCCCGCAGAAACAGAAAACAGATATGAGAGAAAAAGATTTCAGAATCATTGGATTTGACGCCGACGATACGCTTTGGGTGAACGAACCCTATTTTCAGGATACAGAAAAACAATTTTGCGAGCTGCTCGCTGAGTTTCACCCGCAGGGAAAAACATCTGAAGAACTATTTAAAACCGAAATGCAAAATCTCGATTTGTACGGATATGGCGCAAAGGGATTCATGCTTTCGATGATCGAAACGGCATTGCGTATCAGCGACAACCATGTTTCGCAGGCAACTATCAGCAAAATTATAAATTTGGGAAAAGACCTTCTGCAAAAGCCTGTTGTTTTGCTCGATGATGTTCAGCAGGTACTGGAATGTTTGCATGCAAAAGGAATAAAACTGGTTGTTGCAACCAAGGGAGACCTACTCGATCAGGAGCGAAAACTCAGAAAATCAAATATCGAACAGTATTTTCACCATGTTGAAGTCATGAGCGACAAAAAGGAGTCGGACTATCTGAAACTTTTATCGCGTCTGGAAATTGAGCCTGAAAACTTTCTGATGATTGGCAATTCGCTTAAGTCGGACATCATTCCGGTTTTGAATATTGGAGGGTTTGGCATTCATGTTCCGTATCACACTATCTGGCAACACGAAAAAACAGAGCAACCTAACCATCGGGATAATTTCATGGAAATTGCTCATATTTCGGAAGTATTAAAGATTTTTTAAGCTCAATACATGAAACAAGCAATAATTGTTATTTTCCTGCTTATTAGTGCGTTATCTGCTATGGCAGAGAAAAAGGAGGATCAAAAACTTTGGAAAAAAGCCCGAAGAATTCACGAAAAGGCAATAACCGTGGATACGCATTGCGATACGCCCTGGGCTTTGTTGAGCAGTGATTTTAATATTGGGAAAAAGCACAATGCCCCGCAGAGCCGGGTCGATTTACCGCGCATGAAAGAGGGCGGGTTGGATGCCGAATTTTTTGCCATGTTTACCAGTCAGAAACCGCGAACCGAAGAAAATTACAAAGAAGCTTACAACAAAGTCAACCAGATGCTTGATTCAATTCATTCGATGGTGGAAAAGCACAGCAACCAGGCCGGATTGGCCTTGACAGCCGATGATGCAGCGCGCATTGAAAAGAAAAGAAAACGGGCGGTTTATATTGGCATGGAGAACGGGTTCCCGATAGCCAGAGATATGAACCGGATACAGGAATTTTATGATCGCGGGGTACGGTATGTCACCCTGTGTCATTCGTACCATAACGATATTTGTGACTCATCAAGCGATTCGGATGCGCCCGAACACAACGGACTCAGCGGGTTTGGAAGGGAAGTGGTTACTAAAATGAACCAACTTGGGATGATAATCGATGTATCGCATGCTTCCGACAAATCGTTTTCCGATGTGGTAAAATACAGCAAAGCGCCGGTCATTGCCTCGCATTCGAGTGTTCGTTCGGTTTGTAACCACGACCGCAATATGAGCGATGAGATGATCAAAGCACTGGCAAAAAACGGAGGGGTGATCCAGATTTGCCTGCTTGATGTATATGTAAAAGAACCTGATACGACACTGACTCGTTACAAGCTGGAACATGAACTCAGGAAAAACAGGGCCCGCTACAAAACCATGACCGATGCCGAGAAGCAAAAACAACACGAACAATGGGATTTTCTGCAAAATAATTATCTGGACGAACTTCCGACGGTCAACTATTTTGTTGACCATATCGATTATGTGAAAAAGTTGGTGGGCGTCGATTACGTGGGTATCGGCAGCGATTTTGATGGTGGCGGCGGACTAGCCGACTGTATGGATGTGAGCCAGTTTCCCAACATTACTTTCGAATTGCTGAAACGGGGTTACTCTGAAGAAGAAATCAAAAAAATATGGGGCGGCAACTTCCTTCGGGTTTTCCGGGAAGTGGAAAAAGTAGCACAGGCAAACAAATAGCTGGCATACCCACCGGGTAACTTCAACTCACCCGATATAACATCACGAAAGAATTTCTTCAGTTTCTCCCCGGCTTCCCAGCAAATTCGGTTTGCCAGCCATCAGGAATAATCAGATTACAAATGATCTGTAAAATCGCATAATTCGTATAATTTTGCTTTGTAGCTTTTAAAATTTTTAAATCATAATCAAAATCAAACGAATGAAAACGTATCTGTTTTTTATTGTGCTTTTTGTCTGTATAAATGGTTACGGGCAAAGCAATGGCTTTTCTGCCTCCTATAACAGGAAGGTTTCGATGTTTAAACAACTTCCTGACACCAGGCATGAAATCATCTTTTTGGGAAACAGCCTTACCGCCGGAGCAGAGTGGGCTGAATTATTACAGAATCCGAAGGTAAAAAACCGGGGAATCAGCGGCGACACGACCAAAGGTATTTTGTACAGGCTGAGTGAAGTCACCAGTTCATCTCCCGACAAGGTATTTCTACTGATTGGCCTCAATGACCTTGCAACCGGAGTGGCCAAAGAAAAGGTCTTTGAAAACATTTGCAAAATTGCGGAACAAATCAGGAAAGATTCACCACGCACGAAAGTGTTTATTCAAAGCATGCTTCCGGTGAATGATCCCTTACGGGAAAGTCCGATTAAAAAAGACGACGAGATCGTCTGGGTAAACGGTCAGGTAAAAGAGTGGTGCAGCCAAAACAATTTTACTTTTATTGATTTGTACAATCACTTTGTTATTCCCGGCAGCCAGCTTCTCAATCCTGTTCATACCAACGACGGCGGTCACTTCACTGGTGAAGCCTATCAGATATGGGCAGGCATCATCAAAGATTACGTAAAGCGGAAATAGTCTTGTAAATTTGCGTTTTTAATGACGGGCCAAACCTGAATTTATTTATGATTCGGATTTGGCTCTTTTCATTTCTGAAACCGCTTTGAATAAAGTTTTTGGAGCTTTTTTTATCCCTATTTGCCGTTTAATCAATCGTTTCTGCCGTTCAATAAATACATCTTTGTATCTTTATTTTTTTCGTCCACATTTGAAGAAACAAATCAAAGATGTATGAAGACAATTAATTTTCACATCGCTTTACTTCTCGGTTTTTCCCTTCTCCCGGCGATCTCCAGGAGCAAACAAATTCCGTTACGACTGACAGAAAATCAGAAATTAATATATGAATGGACAGCAAAAAATCGTATTCTAACACCCAATTCCGTAATTACCAATGAGGCCAAAACAATCCGGTATTCTCTTTTGGTGAATAAAATAGCGAATGACAAGGTTTTTCTGACAGCGCAAATTCTAAAAAATAGTACAGATCATTCACAATATCCAGGAGATTTTACAGATGTTCGGTTTCCCCAGTGTGCAAAAAAATACGAAATTCCATCCGTTGATGGATTGTCAGAAGAAGTGCTTTATCAAATTGAATTTCAGTTTGAACTGGATTTAAATACACATACAGGCAAATTAACCAACCGGGTTGAAATTCTTGAACAAAGTTTTACAATCCTGAAAAACAAAGGAAGCTCCGAAGAAATAAGATCGAAGGTGATAGAATTGATAAATAAAAGGGCATTGCAGGAAAAATGCGACCTGTTTTTGTATCCGTTCCTGTTTCTGGACACCGATATCGATCAGAAGGAAATCCATCATCAAAAATTCGGAGCCGGATTTTCTGTGGTTAACCAGAACGAAAAGCAGGTTGAACTGAAAAACAACGCAGAAGATGGGAAACCGGTAATTACCTGTATCGTAAATAAACAGGATGGATTATTGTCCGGCTTCATCAAAGAAATAACAAACAAATCGAAGCCTGGGAATAATTATATTTTAGGAATCCGGCAAACCGAACAACTGACCTTGTTGCGAAAGTCGTTAAAAAAACCGCAACAGCTTATTGTTTGCGGACATATCGAAAATCCGGTCGGTGATCAGGTTGAACTGTACACATTGAGCGAACCTTTTGGAAACGATTTGGACGTCAAAAATGTAAGCCTCGATGAAAACAAAAATTTCAGGATTAAAACAAATTTTGAAAACGAAGGGTTTGTACTGGTTTCCAATCTGAACAAAAATCAAAATGTCCCCGGACCGGTTATTTTACTTTATGCAGAACCGGGTGATTCGCTTTATTTACAGGCAAAGTTAGTTGCCCGGAAGTTTCAGCAAGAAACGTATTTGCGGAACGATTCGATCAGAATTACTGATAAAGACTATGTTGTGGCTGAAACCATCTCATTTTCAGGGGATCGTCGGTATGAAGCTGAGTTATTGAACCAATTTTGGCAACAATCCGGATTTATGCCTCTCCTGAGGGGGCGCAATTTCTTCTATTTTAACAAGAGTGGGACAAATGCGAAAACATATCTGGATGCCTTAACACAACTGAAAAAACTTATCCTCAATTTTCATGGAAAAATTGACAATCAATCAATTACTTATATTGAACATGAATTGCAGTCTTTGTTGTACTCTGTCCTTTTCAGTTCCAGTATAAGAGAATCCATAAAATCTGTATACTGGCCTTTTGATGCTGTTATGCTGGACGATGACATGAAATATTCTGTCCAGTCTCAGCTTGATACATTAAATATTTATCGGATTTATAATGAATACGGTATTTTTTCCAGAGAACTGACTGCCAAATATATCAGTTACAAATTTCACAAACTGTCGACAACTGTTAATCCCCGCTTATTAATTAGTAGTGTATATGGCAGCAGGTTTACAGATCCGGAACAAGGGATACTTCTTTCAAAACTGGTTTTAAACGGTTCACTTTATTACCGCGAAGTAGCTAAGCAGCTTTACAACTGGGCATTAACTCCACACATCTGATCCATTTCGAAATCAGACTTGCAGTTGATGGTCGACGAAACATTTTCTTTAATGCTAAAAACTTGCAACGATCAGGCATTTACTTCTTCGTTAAAAAAGATAAAAAGCAACCTCTTGTTTTGGAGTGACAAACAATACATCCCTGATGTTGAATTTTTAAACCTTCAGAAAAAGAATGTCGCACTCCGGTCTTTTATCTCAAAAAAAACAACCATTTTTTATGCTACAGGAGATTGGTCCTCTGGTCGTTACGAAATGGACGACATGGCTACAAAATTTCCCGAAATCAATTTTGTACTTATCAATCAGGGAAGCAGTTTCGATTTATGGAAAAGTTGGAACGACCGTGCTGAACCCGTAGCATACCAGCTTTTCCTGAAAACCGATTCCATTCATTTGGATGATATTTTTCTGGACAACCTCAATCATTTTCTGGTTTACAACCAAAATGGCGAAAGGATTGGGAATGAAACGGAACTGACAAAAGCGGTGCAAATAGCGAAAGGGATGGTGAAAACTCCTCCCAAAGAGATAAATAAATCGACGCTGAAGGCAATCATCCTGATTTTAGCAGGTTTGCTGGTTTTCTTTCTGGTTCTTTTCCTCTTTTACAAATACCGGATGCGACAGCGTCTGAAGAAACAGTCCCAGGAAAAGCGGCTTCGCGAGTTGCAGATGGCTGCTATCCGGGCACAGATGAATCCCCATTTTTTATTTAACAGTTTGAATTCGGTGCAAAATCTTATTCAGCAAAACAGGGCCCGCGAGGCCCATTTGTATTTATCGGACTTTGCCGGACTGATTCGCAAAGTGCTCCGCAATTCCGACAAGGAAGAAGTTTCGCTGGACGAAGAGCTGGAAATGTTGGAACAATACCTGAAACTTGAGCAGTTGCGATTTGACTTTGAATACCGTATTGAAGTGGACAGCGAAATCGACAAAAGTTTATTCATGCTGCCTTCCATGATTTTGCAGCCGCTCGCCGAAAATGCCCTGATGCACGGCCTTCAGAATAAAAACGGCGATAAAAAACTCCTGATCCGAATCTCGAAAATTGAAAATGCTATCCAAATTACAGTTGAAGACAATGGAATTGGAATTCAGGAAGCACAAAAGCTGAAGACCAAGTCAAACGGTATCGGTCTGCGGATGAACGAGGAGCGTATTCAAATGATGAAAGAAAAATACGGCGGCAATTATTCGTTCCGGATTATTGATTTGTTTGCGCAGGGAGGTGAAGGAACCCGCGTTGAAATGATCATTCCCGAGGAAATTTGATGGATTCCGTTTATCTTTATCAGAAAACCGGATACAAATGAAGATTTCGGCGTTGATTGTTGACGATGAAAAAAATGGTCGCGAAAATCTTGCGGGACTTTTAAAAACACATTGCCCCAATATCCATGTTTTGGCCGAAGCAAAATCTGTTTCCGAAGCCATTTCAGCCATTGAAAAATATTCGCCCCAACTGGTTTTTTTGGATATTGAAATGCCCGGAGGAAACGGATTCCAGTTACTGGAACATTTTAATGATTTCCCGTTTGAAGTGATTTTTGTGACTGCCTACGACAATTATGCCATCAAAGCCATCCGCTTTTCAGCCAGCGACTACATTCTGAAACCCATTAACATGAACGAGCTGATTGCCGCAGTTGATAAGGTGAGTCAGCGGATTGTACATCAACGCGAGAACGAACGGATTCGGCAGTTGTATCAAAATTCATTGCATCCGGCCAATCCCAAAATCGGCCTTCCAATAGGTGACCGACTGGTATTTGCAGAAGTGAAATCGATCATCCGTTGTCAGGGCGAGAGCAATTACACCCACCTTTATTTTACGGACAGAAAGCCTATGTTAGTAGCCAAAACACTCATTGACTTTGAAGAGTTGCTTGCTGAACATGATTTTTTTCGTGTGCACAAAACCCATCTTGTAAATTTAAACCATGTTACTGCATTTATTCGAAACGATGGCGGGCAGCTTTTAATGTCGAACAACGAAACGGTCTCCGTTTCACGACGCAGAAAAGAAGAAGTGCAAAAACAACTAAAACAGTTTCTAAAATTTTAGCTGTTCTAAATACTCATCCGATGACTCGAAGTCATCCGATGAGTATTTTTTTCAATCCACAGAACCCCTGCGAATAAAAGGTATTTATGGTGATGTTTAACAAATTTATCTATAAATTGGCATAAATTTATTTTGCTGTGTTTGAAAAACCACATCAATGTCGAAAATTTTAATAAATCAATATTATCAAAACCTCGATCGCACCCTACAATTTGGGAAAAGCCTTAACGAACAGATTATCTACACTCATTCTGTAAAAATTATTTACTTTAAATCAAATTTACATGCATCTCTCAAGACTTGATTTAGAAGAATGCTCAAATAATCAGTGTAAAACAAATTGCAATAAAAAAGATAGGTTTGAGTTTACCGAAAATGATCTTTGTAAAGAAGTTACTTCTGTTGTTGACGATTTGCCAATTAGATGTGTAGGAAAATGGGCTGGACAAAAGATTTATCATCTCAATCAATACTTTGGAATTTTCACTACTGGGATGAAGAATAAATGGGAAATCAATTACATTGAAATCTGCAGTGGTCCGGGTCGATGTATAAGCAGAGATAAGGGGATAGAATTTAATGGAACAGCAACAAGTATAATAAAAAATGATGCTTTTAGGTTTCTAAATAGGGCATTGTTTTTTGATTTTAACAATTTGATTGTTGATACATTGAATAAACGAATATCAAATTCTACTTTGGGGAAAGCTAAAGCATTTATTGGAGATTATTTTAAACCTAATGAAATATGTGAAATTATTACAAGTGAAATAAGTCCGAAAAGCTTAAATTTTGTTTTTATCGATCCTACCGATTGTAGTTTGCCTTTTAATTTAATCCGCCATTTAAAAATGGCAATTCCTAATATGGACCTGATGATTAATATTGCAACAGGAACCGATTATAATAGAAATATAAAAGAGTCGCTTTTAAATCAAGTTAAGTATCGAAGTTTAATTACAAAATACTCACGTTTTTTAGATTCAACGGATTTCTTTCGTGATCCCCAGAATATTAAACTTGCAGAACATTCAAAACATCTTGAATTAAGAAATGCTTTTAGAAATGAATACGAGAAAAAACTTAAATCTATAGGATTCAATTACTTTCGTTTCAACCGCATCCAAAATTATTACGATTTGCTATTTGCAACAGGAAATAAAAAGGGAATAGAGTTTTGGGATAGTGCAAATACATATACCTTTGATGGGCAAAAAAGTTTGTTTTAACATTTTATGAAACCATCAAAGATAGAGTGGACAGAAACAACATGGAATCCGTCAACAGGTTGCACAAAAATTTCAACAGGTTGTGCAAACTGTTACGCAGAAACCATGTCACGCCGATTAAAGGCGATGGGGATGGAAAAATACAGGAACGGGTTCAACCTTACGTGTCATTACAGCGATCTTGAATTACCTTATTCATGGAAGAAACCACGGATGATTTTTGTTAATTCAATGAGCGATCTTTTCCATGAAGAAATGCCATTTGATTTCATCAAAGCTGTTTTTAATGTGATGAATAATTGTCCTCACCACACTTTTCAAATATTAACTAAAAGAGCAGATATTCTCGAAAGATACTATACTCTGTTAAATTGGACCACTAATATTTGGATGGGTGTAACTGTCGAAAATAGTCATGTTACGTACAGGATTGACTCACTGAGAAAAGTGCCTGCTTTTATCAAATTTCTTTCAATCGAACCTATGATTTCTGCAATTCCCGAAATGAATCTTTTCGATATCGACTGGATAATTGTTGGAGGTGAAAGTGGCCCAAAATCAAGACCAATAAAGGAGGAATGGGTAATTGATATTAAAAATCAATGCCAGGAAAATCAGATTCCCTTCTTTTTTAAACAGTGGGGAGGTAAAAATAAAAAGGCTTCAGGAAAATTACTTCAAGGAAAGAAATATTGCCAAATGCCAAATCTGCTTCAAGTCGATTCATTGTCATTTTAATTAGAGATTAAAAAAATCTTTACTGAAACGATTTTTTACCGTGAGCATTGATTCCATGTCTGTTATCAGTGAAATGGAGACAATCGACAAAAGAAAGATAAACGATTAATAACGGGCTATTCAACGGAAGACTCTCCTCCTCGTGAATAAAGTGCTGGTATTCTTTATTGTGCCACATAAGTCTCCGGTTTAAACTGAAAAACGTCCGACTCGGTCCGTGCATTCTTCATAATTTCTTCCAGATCGTTTACAATTTCCGGATGCTGAGCGGCCAGATTATTTTTTTCGCCAATATCTTCAGCCAGATTATAAAGCTGTGTGGGTTCTTCTCCTTTGAGAACATTGTAACGAACGGCTTTCCAATCACCTTTTCGTACAGCCAGCCGACCTCCTTTTTCGTGGAATTCCCAGTACATGTACTCGTGTTCCTTTTGTCCTTCTTTTCCCAGCAGGGCTGGCAAAAACGAAATACCATCGATATTCTCAGGAGCTTTCAAGCCTGCCAGTTCAGCAATGGTCGGCATTACGTCCCAGAATGCGGAGATGTGTTTGCTTTCAGTGCCTGCGGCAATTTTGCCGGGATACCAGGCGATCATCGGAACGCGCATTCCCCCTTCGTACAGATCGCGTTTGTAACCTTTCAGCGGTCCGTTGCTGTCGAAGAAATCGGGATCGGCGCCGCCTTCCAGGTGCGGACCATTGTCGGATGTGAAGATAACCAGCGTGTTATCGGCAATTCCGAGTTCCTTCAGTTTTGCTATGATTTCACCTACATGGTTGTCCAGAACGTTGATCATTGCAGCAAAAGCGGCATGTGCGTCGGGTTGTGAACCATAGCCTCCGTTTTTATAACCGGGGCCATCGTCAACTCCTTCAAAATTTAGTTCAGGCTCGTATTTCCCACGGTACTTCTGCATATATTCTTCAGGGGCAAACAATTCAGCATGAGGAATTATTGTCGGGTAATACATGAAGAAAGGCTTGTCTTTATTATCCTCCAGAAATTTCAGGGCATGTTGATGAATATCGGCAGGTGCGTAGGTTCCCTGTTCATGATCTTCATTGCCTTCCAGAATTACTTTTTCCTGATTGTGCCACACATGGTACGGATAATAATTGTGGCCGATACGCTGACAATTGTACCCGTAAAAAATATCGAAGCCCTGCCTGTTCGGGTCTCCTTCCGAGCTGGGATAACCTAGTCCCCATTTGCCGAATGCCCCTGTAACATATCCGGCTTTTTTCAGCATTTCAGCAATAGTGAAAGTGGAGTCGGGCATTGGCCACTGCCCTTCAGGTTTCCATTCCTTGTTACCGCGGATGGGTGTATGACCAGTATGCAATCCTGTCATTAGCGAGGAACGTGACGGTGCGCAAACCGTTGACCCTGAATAGTGCTGAGTAAAGCGCATTCCATAGGCGGCAAGTTGATCAATATTTGGTGTTTGGAAATGGGTTTGTCCGTAACAGCTCAAATCGCCATAGCCAAGATCGTCGGCAAGAATGAAAATAATGTTAGGTTTTCCCGGTTCTTTTACCGGGGAGGTCTGATTGCAGGCTCCGGTAAAAAATGCCGTTGCAAGTACCGGAAGAAGAAAATTAACAGATTCTGATTTCATTGGAAATTTTTAAGTTGTTGAGTTGAGAAACAAAGATAAAATCTTCCAACTATTCAGCGAAGATAATCGCTGACAGCACGTTGAATTCCTTTCTTAACATCTTCCCATGTTTGTTTCTTAAAACTCACCGGGGTTTCGCTTTCTTCGGCATCCACAAAATAGGTAATGGCATGAGGGATACTTATGGCGAGCATCTGGCTGGGGTACTTTTGCTTGTGCCAGTCGGTGATTTGTTGCAGGGAATAATGCTGAAGCAATTCGTACAAATCCCAAAAATCTTTTTTCTTTCCCCGCCCGAGGATAGCCTGTATTTTCATGGCTGTAATATCAGCGCTGCTGTACATTCGAATATTTTCAATTGTTTCGATGGGGGCAATCGGTAAATGGGGAAAATAAACGATGTCAACTTTTATTTCATCGATAAAACAAAAAATTCCGAATTGGGTATGCTGCTGTTTGTATTCAAATCGTTGCCTGAAAACATATTCAAGATCAGCTATGATTTTGGATTGATCAAATTTTTCGTGAAAAAACAAATCCAGATCAACCGAACTACGGTGGCCATAACGCAATGCAAGAGCAGTTCCTCCGACCAAAGAAAAAGGCTGTAGGGAAGAAATCTTCATCAGCTCATTTAGTAAGGAAAGAGTTCCGGGTTCAACTGTCTCAGTATGTAACATCTGAATTCTTCTATTGGTTTGTCGATCACAGCACTGGCAAAATAAATGGTGTGAAGTGGTAAATATTTTGCTTTCAATAGGGCCTCGGTTACTTTCTCATCGCCGTAATACCTGCGGCATTGACGGATGTCTTCCACATCGCCCCGCTCAAAAACCCGCTCAATAACGAAATTGGCTTTGGCATCGTAATCAATCTGCTCAAAGTTCACGTCCCAAAATATACGTTTATTGAATACCGGTTTTTGTTTTGCTTTCATACCACGAAGATAATGAATTCGGGCAACATCATTGTATTCGACCCCTCTAACAACAATTAAGCAATCTGTCAATGTAGCATTTTACCATTCTCAACTTCTCAACTTCTTCGCTTCTTTTATTCTCGCTTTCTTACACGCTTGGCAAATTAATTCCTTTGATTTTACGGAAAATATCAAGCGCATACAAATCGGTCATTCCTGAAACAAAATCGAGTACCGACTGGATTTTTGAATACACATCGGGACGGTCGCTGTGGTATTGTTCCGGAATGAGGCTGAGCAGGCGCTTCGAATAGCCACTGCCCGGATTCAGAGTAGCCCCGGTAAATTCTTCGAGCAGGGTGCCAATAATCTGGTAGCCCGAGATTTCAATTGCGATCACCGATGGGTCTTTATAAATTTTAGGGACCGATAGTTTTTGAATTTCCTTCATAGCCTTTCCGGCTGCGCCTTCCAATTGCCCCATCAGCGATTTTTGAAAACTTCCGGAGAAAATATCATCTTGCTTTTGCTCAAATATTTGCACACATTTCTCCGCCAACATGCCAATTACACCAGCCCGTAAATAAGCAATCTGTTCGTTTTGGTCATCAACCAACGCCAATGTCCTTTCAACACTTTCAATACGTTTTTTATCTGCTTCGCGATCATAAAAATTCAAAAACAGGCTGCGGGTTTCGTCGAAACTGAGAATTTTTAGCTTGTGGGCATCTTCCAGATCCATGACCTGATAACAAATGTCATCGGCAGCCTCGACCAGAAAAACCAGCGGATGGCGAACGAATTTACGGTTATCGTCAACTGAGCGCTGAATGCCCAGTTCTTCAGCAATACGGTAATAATTTTCTTTTTCCGACTGGAAAAAACCAAACTTGGGTTTGCTGGCATACACCGATTCAAACGGATATTTTACAATAGAAGCCAGCATGGTGTAAGTGAGCGCAAAACCTCCCGGGCGACGGCCTTTGAACTGGTGGCTCAGAATCCGGAAGGCATTGGCATTTCCGTCGAACAGGGTAAAATCTTTCCATTCGGCTTCCGACAAATCACCTTGAAGCGATTTTCCCGTGCCCGAATTAAAAAACTCCGAAATTGCATCTTCGCCCGAGTGCCCAAAAGGAGGGTTTCCCATGTCGTGGGCCAGACAGGCAGCCGAAACCACCGAACCAATTTCCAGCATCAGCGGATCAATCGCCTGCTTTTGTTGAAGCTTTTCGCTCAGCATGTTCCCCAGCGAGCGTCCCACACTGGCAACTTCCAGGCTGTGGGTGAGCCGGTTGTGTACAAAGATGCTTCCCGGCAAAGGGAAAACCTGTGTTTTGTTTTGCATCCGGCGAAAAGGCGACGAAAAAATCAGGCGGTCGTAATCGCGCTGAAACTGCGTGCGTTTGTGTTCATGGGCCTCCGCAGGGCGGTCTTCCTGTCCCAGCCGTTTGGTAGAAAGTATCTGGTTCCAATTCATAGTTTTTTTTCTTCAGGTAAATGTACAAAACCGGATTCTCTTTTCCTGTTTACTTACTACTTTTTACTTACTACTTACTACTTACTACTTACTACTCCCCTTCACCACCCCGAAACCCGGTATTGTCTCATTTCTTTTCTCAGTTTCTGTGGGTTGTCTGTCATTCTCCCCAGCAATTTCCAGAAACGGGGACTGTGGTTTTTTTCAACCGTGTGCGCCAGTTCGTGTAAAATAACGTAGTCTGCCAGGTGGTCGGGCAGACGCATCAGGTGCAGGTTCAAATTGATGTTGTCTTCCGACGAACAGCTTCCCCAGCGGGTTTGCGCATTTTTCACGAATACCTGTTTGTAATTCATCCCGTACTTCTTTGCCAACTCATCGAGCCGTTTTGGAAGATAAACTTTCGCTTCCTGCCGCATCACTTCAACCAATGTTTTCTTTATGTATTCCTGAATTGATGGATGATTAATATCAAACTTTTCAGGAATAAAAAACTGGATGATGCCATTCCCGATACGGTTATACACTTTCGGAAAATTACCTTTGGTGATTTTTAAACGGTGAAATTTTGTCGTAAATTCGGTATCGGGACTGAAAAGCGGTAAACCCGATTCCATTTTCGATTGTTGTTGTAGTATCCAATCAGCTTTGGTTTCGACAAACCGGATGGCTTCCCGATATGGGACACTGGAAGGAAGGGTCACGCTAACGCCACTGGACTTGACAGTTATACGGATTCGCGTTGAGCGGTTGTTCTTCGAAAAAAGAACATCTCCAACCGGATCGATATGAATATTTTTTACGGGCATTGATCTTGGTAAAAATCTGCTAAATGTAACTAAAAAGGAAAAATCAATTATGGAACAAAGAAAAGAAATTGAAGTTTTCGGCACCCTCACAAAAACAGAAAAAGTATTTACGATTGATAAAAAAGTTGCCAGTGGATCACTGGTATTTGAGGCTCTGGAACCATTCCCCGGTTATTACCACGAAACACCTTTCGATACGAAACCGGTATACCTTTATTTAGCACTGGAAGAAAACTATGCGTTGGAAGATGTTATCCGGGTCAGCCAAAAAATTCAACCCGAATTTGAGAAAAGGTTCGATGCCGGGAAAGGCTTTTTGCAAGTAATGAACGACAAGTATAATGTACTTCGACTGCGGCATCTGAATGACTACGATATGGTGGAACAGTTGCAGCTTGCTTTTGCTGAAAACGGCATCCGCTATCTGCAGAAACAGAAAAAGTATTTTGAGGCTGAGGCATATATCAAGATCGTAAAATTTCTCAATCTGGAATATATAGATGAAGATATATGGCTTGACACGCGTGAGAATCTTCACGGTTATATTGAGTTACCTAAAAAACTTAGCTGGGATGAGTTCAAAGAATTGACACTTTCGGTAAAATACAATTGGGACGAAAGTAAGTTTGATGCAGCAAAAGGCGCTTTTTATTACCAGGGCAGGTTGCATGAATTTGTGCGTATTTATTCCAGAAAAATCAATACTGAATATTTAAAAGAACTTCGGAAACTTTATCTCGAAAAACTGAAATACGTACAAAAAACGAAATAATATCGCATTTCTTTATTCGTTTTACCCATAAAGGCTGAGGCCTTTGAGTTAGGAAATACGACAATAAATAGCTCTTGTTACTTAATATGGTGATGTTAGCGGTCATTGTAAAAAGACAGTAACAAACCATAGACAACAATAAAAATACAACTATATGAGAAAAATAATTTCATTTATGCACATATCGCTTGACGGTTTTGTAGCAGGACTGAACGGAGAAATCGACTGGGTTAAAGTTGATGAAGAAATTTTTGATTATGTCAGTAAGCGGATATGCGAAGGCGACACTGCATTATATGGACGAGTAACTTATCAGATGATGGAAAATTACTGGCCTACCGCAGGAGACAAGCCGACAGCGACCAAGCACGACATTGAACATTCAAAGTGGTATAACAAAGCCCACAAAATTGTTTTATCAAAAACAATCAAAGACGAGGGTTTGGCTAACACAAAAATTATTAGCGACAACCTTTCGGACAGAATAAATGAAATAAAACAACAGGCGGGTAAAGACATCTTGCTTTTTGGTAGCCCGACAGCAACACATTCACTTATTCAACTGAACTTAATTGACGGCTACTGGCTATTTGTTAATCCAATTATTCTTGGACAAGGCATTCCATTGTTTGTAGACATCAAAGACAAAATAAAACTAAAACTATTGACTACCCGACAATTTACTTCCGGGGTAACTGAACTGAATTACACAGTGGATAGACAATAACAACGAACTGCTTCCTGAATTGATGCGACGATCATTTGGACTGAATGATTATTTTTTCATAACTTGTTTCGCATAAAAACCGAATCATGTACGAAAAGCTCAGTATTAAAAATTGGGCCGTTGAAGACCGCCCCCGCGAAAAAATGCTTTCCAAAGGAATTCGCTCTCTCAGCGATGCCGAATTGATTGCCATCCTGATCGGCTCAGGAAATCCGAAAGAAACCGCCGTTGAATTGTCGCGCCGGATTTTGTCAAGTGTAAATAATAATCTGAATGAGTTGGCGAAAAAATCGGTCGACGATCTGAAAAAGTTCAATGGTATTGGCGAAGCAAAAGCCATCAATATAATGGCAGCGCTCGAATTGGGCCGCCGCCGGAAAGAAAGTGAGCCCGAAGAAAAACCGCAAATTAATGGCAGCGCCGATGTGGCCCGAATTTTCCAGCCACTGCTGGGCGATTTGCCGCACGAAGAGTTCTGGGTGCTGATGCTAAACCGCTCGAACCGGGTCATCGACAAGCAAATGGTAAGCCAGGGCGGGCTTTCCGGAACAGTGATCGATGTGCGTATCATCCTGAAAGCAGCCGTCGAACGACTGGCGAGCGCCATCATTTTGTGCCACAACCATCCTTCGGGTAACCTGCTGGCCAGCGAAGCCGACCGCAACATTACAAAAAAAATTAAAGAAGCCGGGCAATGGATGGACATCCCGGTACTCGACCATGTGATCATTGGTAACGAAAAATATTTTAGCTTTGCTGATGAAGGGCTAATTTGACATTCATGATCGTAATCTATTCGACACAAATTACCAACCGACTTAGCTATACGCTGGAACTGATTTTCAAATTCATTTTGAAATCCGACTTCAGGTTGACGGACAATAAAGACGAGTTTATCCTGTCGTCCCTTCCAAAAATTAATTATTCGGACGAAGATTTTGGCGTCGGCCTGTTTCTGAAATCGCATTCCCTTCTGTTTGAAACAACGATTTCGCAGCAGAAAATTGTTCCGTTTACCTACGAAAATCAATGGTGCTTTTTTCCTTCAACGGCAAATTCATTTTTGCCTTTCGATGTGTTTGCCTGCTCTTTTTACCTTGCCAGCCGTTACGAGGAATACCTTTTTTCAGGGACAACCGAACACGGTCGGTTCCCGGCCAATGAAAGTATTCAGTTTAAAAACGGGGTACTGGGCGAACCGCTTGTCAACCAGTGGGCGCAACTGCTGGTACAGAGGATTTCAGAAACATATTCTGAATTTCCGGTACCGAAAAAAGAATTTCATTTCCAGATGACCATTGACGTGGATAACGCCTGGGCCTATAAAAATAAAACTGCATGGATTCAGTTTGGCGGGTTGGCTAAATCAATTTTGAGGGCAGACTTTTCAGGAATAAAAAAACGATTCAAAGTGTTTTCAGGAAACGAAAATGACCCGTACGATTCATATTCGTTTATTGAAAAAACTTTTGAAGGAAAAGAAGATGGCCTGAAATTTTTCTTTTTACTTGGCGACCGCGGTCCGTACGACAAAAATATTTCGCACCGGAATCCGGAATTGCAGATGTTGATCCGCCGTCTGGCACAAAAGTTTGAGATAGGGATTCATCCGTCGTATGCGTCAAACAGCAATAACCGTATGGTTGCAACTGAAAAGCGGCGACTTGAAGACATCACAGGGAAACCGGTTTCCGCCAGCCGCCAGCACTTTTTGATGCTCAATTTGCCAAAAACGTATGAAACCCTGATTGAATCGGGAATTACGCATGATTTTACGATGGGCTACTCCGATGCGATAGGTTTTCGCGCCGGGCTTTGCACTCCTTTCCTGTTTTTCAACCTTGAAAAAAATAATACCACCGGACTCACCGTTTATCCCTTGAATGTGATGGATGTGACCTTTAAAGACTATCTGGAAATGAACCCGGAACAGGCACTGAAAGAAGTAACTGAACTGATGCAAAAAGTAAAATTAGCGGGCGGGGTATTTACTTGTTTGTGGCACAACGAATCGCTTTCGGACCAGGGGATTTGGGAGGGTTGGAAAGATGTTTTTCAGCAAATTTCAGCAACCGGCTTACAACTTGAAAATGAATAATCC
This sequence comes from Prolixibacteraceae bacterium, assembly GCA_003506435.1. GTDB lineage: Bacteria > Bacteroidota > Bacteroidia > Bacteroidales > Prolixibacteraceae > GWE2-42-39. The sequence goes on along the minus strand of DOAQ01000025.1, from coordinate 30,010 downwards.
GGAGATCAGATATTTGCAGCACGAAGAAATTGATTTTGAAAAATGGGATCGCTGCATTGCCAACTCGATAAACGGGATTGTATATGCCGGATCGTGGTATCTCGACCGGATTTGCAATCGGTGGGATGCGCTTGTTTATGGCGATTATTTATACGTGATGCCACTGGTGTGGAACCGGAAATTTGGAATTTCGTATGTTTATCAGCCATTTTTCACCCAGCAACTGGGCGTATTTTCGGCATTTTCTGTTGACAAAGAAATGGTGAACAGTTTTATTCATGCTATCCCCGGGAAATTTCGGTTGGTGGAGATGAATCTGAATTACCAAAACATTCCCGGTTCAGGAAAAATAAGCGTAAAATCCAATATCACCTATCATCTTCCACTTGCTTATTCGATTAAAACAATCCGCGAACAATATAGTGACAACACCCGGCGAAACTTAAAGAAAGCCGGGCAACAAAAGCTGTTTGCCGCTCCGCTTTACAATATCGACGAATTTATTGCTTTTACAAAAAGCAACCTTCAGAAAAAATCGCCGGAAATAAAGACGGTTCATTACCAAAACCTGAAGCGGGTGATCAGCCATGCGTTGTATCACCGGTTGGGTGAACTGGCAGGTGTTTTTAATTCGCAAAACCAATTAATTGCTGCGGTATTTTTTGTGTGGTCAAACCGGAAAGTTATTTATCTGGCAGCCTCTTCATTGAAAGAAGGAACAGAAAAGAAAGCCATGTTTTTATTAGTCGATAAGTTTATTGAAAGTCGTGCGGAAAGCGAATTGATACTCGACTTCGAAGGCTCCAATATGCCTGGGGTGGCACGTTTTTACGAGGGTTTTGGCGCTCGTCCGGTCAGTTATTTTTCCATCCGCAGGAACACACTTCCCTGGTACATCCGGCTTTTAAAAAAATAAGAAGTTCTGCACCTCATTTCTGTTTCATCAAAAAGTAGTATTTTCGATGAAAATTTTCAAAATGGAAGTAAAAATCCTCGGAGAAACGAACTCAATTTTCAATCAGTATATTGCTGAAATCAGAGACGAAATAGTGCAAAAAGATTCACTGCGATTCCGGAGAAATCTGGAGCGACTGGGCGAAGTTTTTGCATACGAAATCAGCAAAACCCTTTGTTACAAAATAAACGACGTGAAAACCCCGCTGGGTATTGCCAAAGTGCCGAAACTAAAATCACAACCGGTACTGGCTACCATTTTGCGCGCCGGGCTCCCGTTGCAGCAAGGACTACTGAATATTTTTGACCAGTCTGAAAATGCGTTTATTTCAGCCTATCGCAAATACGACGAGAATAACGAATTTCATATCGAATTTGAGTATCTGGCCTCACCATCGCTTGACGAGAAAGTAGTTATCATTTCAGACCCCATGCTGGCTTCCGGTGCGTCCATGGAAATTGGCTACCGGGCATTGCTCGAAAAAGGAACTCCCAACCATGTACATCTGGTTGCCATCATTGGCAGCCGAAAAGGCCTTGAATATGTGACGGGTAAAATCAAAGCCGAAAATGTAACTCTTTGGTTGGGTGCGATCGACGAAGATATGAATGAAAAATCGTACATCATTCCAGGTCTGGGCGATGCAGGCGATCTGGCTTTCGGCCCGAAAATCGATTCGCATTAACGGTAAAAAATAATTATCAATATTAACTCTCTGAATAAAGTCAACCTTCGCTATCGGGCAATATCATATAGTTAATGTATTCTTCGTGAACACCTTCGTGTTTTTTGTGTTTTTGTGGCAGGAAAAAATTAGCCACAAAGCCGCTAATTCTCAAAGGTCCACAAAAAATATATCAAATGTTTCAATTCTATAATTTCTTAACAATATGACATTGCGCTACCGGGTGCTGCAAAATTCGGTTTTAGCAGTTTTGTCTTTTCCCATTTTGCCTTTATTTCGGACTTAATTCTCCTATCTTTACGGCAAAAATTTTCAGAAAATGGTACCCCTTTCATTAAAAGAAATCACTGCCCGTTTAAAATCGGTGCAATTGCCCGAAACCGATTTGGTGATAGGTATCGGCACCGGTGGCATTGCCCCGGCAACCCTGGTCGCCTTTCATCTGAACTGCGAGCTTCGCATCATTACCCTCAATTACAGGGATGAGGAAAATACACCCCGCCACGAGGCTCCGGTGGTAATCGGGAACTTACCGGATAAAACCGAACTTCAGGGCAAACGGGTACTGCTGGTCGACGATGTTTCGGTGTCGGGGAAAACGCTTAACCAGGCGCTTACAATACTGGATTTTCCCGGCATAAATACCCTCTGTATGAAAGGTAAAGCCGATTATGTGCTTTTCCCGGAGATAAAAGACTGTGTTAAATGGCCATGGAAGGAATAAAAGAGATGGCGCACTGAATCGTTTTTTCTTGTTGACAAGTGACAACCTGCTATTTTCTCCGATTGGAACTGTCACTGAATTTGATTTCCTTTGTTGAAGACAAAACCGATTCTGATTGAGGAGATGACAAAGGGGAATCAAGATAAGGTAACAGAAATTTGGGCAAGGTTTCTTGACGGCGACAAGGAGTCTTTTGCTGAAATTTACAACCTGTTTATCGATGACCTGTTCCGCTACGGCACCAAACTTAGTCAGGATGAGGAACTGGTGAAAGATGCTATTCAGGAAGTTTTTATGGATTTGTACGTCAACCGTAAAAGCAAAAAAGAACTTGACTCCAATCTGAAATTCTGGCTTATCCTGGCATTAAAACGCAACCTGATCCGCAAATTGCAAAAAAGCCGAAAAAATGAAAACCGGATAATTCTTGATTCCGATTTATTTGAAACCCAATATAATTTTGAAGAACAGTTGATTCGCGAAGAAGCACACAGCGAGGTATTTGAAAAAGTGCGAAACGCGATGGAAAAACTTCCTCCCAAACAAAAAGAAGCCATCTATCTTCGGTATAATCAGTCGCTTGAATATGAACAGATTGCCGGGATGCTTGAAATTTCAGTAGAGTCGGTACGCAAACAGGTGTATCGGGCTATTAAGTCCATCCGCAATTGTTTCGATGAAAACGGCGTGATATTATTTTCAATATTGAAAAGCCGTTGGGCTTTTTCTTCTGGAGCATTTGTATAATTCCGATTTTAATTTTTTGTTGTAATTTGGGGGTAAAATATCAGGTTTCTCAATAAATACTTTTATCGACATGCCACAAAGCCCCGAATACACCAAGAATCACAAAGACAAATACTGTCCTGTCGATGAGTCGGTTAAAAGAATTGCCAGACAAGTTGTTGATGCAGCATACACAGTTCACATTAATTTAGGGCCGGGCTTGTTTGAGAAAGTTTATGAAATTTGTTTTTGTCATGAGCTTGGAAAACGTGGTCTTAGATATCAACGACAAGTCGATATACCAATTCTTTATGACAACCTGACATTTAATGAAGGATTAAGGCTGGATGTACTTGTTGAAAATTGTATTATTTGCGAGCTAAAAGCCCTTGAAACGGTCAACCCTGTTTGGGAAGCACAAATACTAAGTCATTTAAAAATTACAGGTAAAAGATTAGGCTTTCTCATTAACTTTAATGTTGTTAGAATCAAGGATGGAATCAGGCGATTTGTAATTTGACCCTTTGTGATTCTCCTTTGTGCTTTTGAGACTTTGTGGCAAATAAAAAAAAACTTCAGAGAATCTGTCCATGTTTTAAATCCTGCTGTCCTTTTTTAGAAAATACATCAGCCTAAATGGAAAGAATAAGTCAGTTTCTGGAAGATCAGCAATTCATTGATTGGATTTTTAATCCGACTTCCGAATTGGAATCCCTGTGGCAGAAATTTCTGAAAGACCATCCGGAAGAAAAGAGCAACCTGCTTTTGGCAAAAAAAGTACTTCAAAAATTTAGGACTGCCGACCGGCAATTATCTGAACACGACAAAATAATCCTGTTTACAAAAATACTGACTGAAATTGAGAGAAAACAACAGGCCGAAGTCAGGTATCAAAGTTTGTATGCAATGACTCGGTATGCGGCTGTTGCCCTTATCTTTTTCGCGATTGGCGCTTTGTTGTTTTACGAAAAGGAACTTGTCGATTCTCAGTTTCTTGTTCAAAATACGGACAATAATCAGACTGATCGCTATACCACTCTAATCCGGCCCGATGGGGAAAGCATTCAGTTTGAAGAAAATCAATCTGTTTTTTCCTATCAGAAAAGTGAAAATAAGTTGGTGGTCAACGATTCAATAGAAATAGTCCGGTCTGAAAAACAAGATGAAAGAGCAATGAACCAATTGAATGTTCCTTTCGGTAAGACCTCGGTAGTTTTGCTGGCCGACGGTTCAAAAGTTCAGTTGAATGCCGGCAGCCGCTTGGTTTATCCTGAAAACTTTACTGGTGATAAACGTGAAGTTTTTCTCTCGGGCGAAGCATTTTTTGAAATTCAGAAAGACAGCAACCATCCGTTTATTGTTGCAACCACCGACATCAATATCGAAGTAAAAGGGACGAAATTTAATTTGTCAGCTTATGCTTCGGATGCTTGTTATGAAACGGTTTTAGCCGAAGGAAAAGTCCGGATACGTCAGAACCGGGGCGGAATTTTTTATGAAGCAACCGACTTGGAACCGAATCAAATTGCTTCGTTCGACCGGGCGGGTAAAGTAACCGAAGTTAAGAAAATTGATGTTGAAAATTATATCCTCTGGAAAGATGGCATGCTTAAATTTGAAAGTAACGATTTTAGCCAGGTCGCCCGTAAACTCGAACGATTTTACAATGTGCAGTTCAATTTTACAGATCCTTCTTTACGGACTTTGCAGATTTCGGGAAAGCTTGATTTGAATGAAACAGAAGAATCAGTAATTGAAATTCTGGCAAGTACGGCATCAGTAAAAATCGATAAAAAAGAAAATAACAGTTATGAAGTGAGAAAATAAAAAAAGCCGGGCAGTGTCCCCACACCAATCCCGGCCTCAAGGTTAAATTAAATATTGCTAATTATTTAACGAATCAAATGTATGGAAAAAAAGTTTAAAAAGCATTTTCCTCCGAAAGAGGGATTGCGAAAAATTTACAGACGAATGAAACTAACGCTAGTCTTTACCCTTCTTGTTTTTGTCAGTTTGGGCAATTCGTATTCCCAGGTGACAAATCTGTCGCTCAATTTTAAAAATGCCGATATCCGGGAAGTTTTGCAGTCGATCGAAGAGCAGACCAACTACATCTTTTTATACAAAGATGAGATTTTCGACTTCAACAAAAAGTTCTCCATGGATTTTGAGAACAAGAACTTCAACGAGATTCTGGAGTTTATTTGCCAGCAGGCAAATGTTGATTTTGAAATGCGTAACCGGCAGATTATTTTAAAAGAAAAATCAGTATCTGAAACCGGATACGTAGTACAACAGTCCAAACCGGTTACCGGTAAAGTAACTGATTCTTCCGGTGCCCCGTTGCCGGGCGTCTCTGTAGTAATAAAAGGAACTACCAACGGTATTATTACCGATGCTGACGGAAAGTATTCCTTAAATAATGTCCCGACTGATGCAACACTGGTGTTTTCATTTGTAGGAATGAAAGCCGTAGAATCTACCGTTTCCGGTAAATCTGTCATCAATATTAAAATGGAGGAAGAAGCCGTTGGAGTGGAAGAAGTAATTGTGGTAGGTTACGGAACTCAGAAAAAGGTAAATCTAACTGGCTCCGTCGATGTAGTATCAGGAGAAAGACTTTCCAACAGGGCGGCAGAAAATATTTCATCTCTATTGACCGGGATTTCACCAAACATGGATATTAGTTTAAGTGAAATGGGAGGCGAACCAGGATCTGAACAGACATGGCAACTCAGGGGAATAGGTTCAATTTCGGGTAGTGATGACCCTCTTGTTTTAGTTGACGGTGTAGAAATGAATATAAACTTGGTAGATCCCGAAGCTGTTGAAAGTGTTTCTGTTTTAAAAGATGCATCTGCCTCGGCAATTTATGGTTCACGTGCTGCTTTTGGGGTAGTTTTGGTAACAACAAAGAAAGGGAAGGCACAACCAATGCAGATACAGTATAGCAATAACTTGTCTTTTGCTGTACCTATTTACGTCCCCAGCATGTACGATTCTTACACCTATGTTACAGCGTTTAATCAGGCAGCAAAAAATACAGGAACAACACCAGCATTCGCTGATGAACAGGTTGAACGGGTTAAAGGTTACATTGACGGGACATACCAATATCCATACGATCCTAATAATCCACCATACAGTGTGTGGCATGGAAGACTTCTTGGAAATGCGAATGTTGATTGGACACAAAAATATTACAAACCGTATACATTTCGTCAAAAGCACAATATTAGCTTGAATGGTGGTAGTAATAAGACGGATTATTATTTCAATGCCGGTTTTTTTGATGAACCCGGAGCATACGCGTGGGGAGGCGACAACGATGGCTATAAAAGATATAATATTATGGCAAACGTTACGACAGAAATCAACGACTGGATCCATTTTGATTTCAGTTCAAAATATTCGAGAAATGAAACAAGGGTCCCTAATGGGATTGTTGGAGTGACAAGATCATATTTATGGTTGAATATGCTTTGCTGGTGGCCTATGCAGCCTGAATATAATCTCGATGGTACTATTGCTCATCCAACTCAGGTTGCAATGGAAGAAGGGGGAGGGATGACAACAGAAAATAATGATCTGTGGATGAATCTTGGAATTGAATTGGAACCTGTAAAAGGGTGGAAAACAAATGTAAAATATCATTACAATAATCGCTGGGGGTTTGAAACACAAATATTGAAACCGGCATATTTGCATATTCCTAACGGAACTATAGGAAACGTTGGTGACGCACAAACCGGGATTAAAGAATCTTTAAATAAGGGGCAATATTATCTGTTCAGTGCTTTTACTTCTTATGAGAAAACACTTGATCGTCACTTTTTCAAAGCACTTGTTGGTTATGAACAGGATGTGGATCATAACAGAAGTATATTTGGCTCAAAGATGCAGTTAATAACGGGAGAAGTTCCGTCTATAAGCACTGCCCTTGGTGATTTTACACTTGATGATTCGATGAACCATTGGGCCACCCAGGGGATTTTTGGCCGTTTGAATTATAATTTTGACGAAAAATATTTGGTAGAGTTTAGTGCACGATACGACGGATCGTCCAGATTTGCAAAGGGATCAAGATGGGGATTTTTCCCGTCAGTTTCAGCAGGATATAATATACATAAAGAAAACTTCTGGGCCCCCATAAAATCGTATATCAATACATTTAAATTAAGAGCATCATACGGATCATTGGGAAACCAGAATGTAACAAATTATTTGTATTTATCAACGATACCTGTTGCTTATCAGCGCGATCCGAGCAATTACTCGAACCCCGGGTATATTATAGATACCGAAGTGCCTTTATATGCAAGTATGCCCAATATTATCAGCAGTGACTTAACTTGGGAAACAGTAACAACATTGAATCTGGGTTTTGATGCATCATTTCTTAACAAACGATTGGATGTAGCTTTTGACTGGTTCAACCGAACAACCAGCGATATGATCGGACCATCAGAAGAACTCCCTTCGTTTTTGGGTGCCTCGGCTCCTAAAAGCAACAATGCTGAATTATCAACAAAAGGTTTTGAAGCATCTGTAAGCTGGAGAGAAAATGTTTCAAGGGATTTTTCGTATAATGTAAAACTTACACTTGGAGACAGTAAAACTAAGATTTTAAAATATCTCAATAAAAATGGTTCCATTGGTACTTGGTACAAAGATAAAACATATGGAGATGTATGGGGTCTTACAACAGATGGAATAATTCAGGAAGCTGGTGAGACGATGCCGGATCAATCATATTATTATTCAAAATGGGGACCCGGCGATATAAAATACAAAGATTTAAATGGTGATGGTAAAATTACTCCGGGGTTAAAAACGTTGGACGACCATGGCGATTTATCGGTGATTGGCAATACTTCGCCCCGATATAACTTTGGTATTTCAGCAGGATTTAACTGGAGAAATTTTGACTTCAATATGTTCTGGCAAGGTGTTGGTAAACGGCTTGTGTATCCGGATCGGACATCTGAATTTTTTTATGGATTAAATCGTTATAAGAATAATTCAACATTACTTAAAGACTCATATCATCTCGACTACTGGAGGCCCGCAGACGAAACGAATAGTTTAGGCCCCAATACGGATGCGTATCTGCCAAAACCATATTTTTCTACCGAAGGATATAAAAATCTGGAGATTCAAACTAGATATAAGTTAAATGCAGCTTACCTACGGTTAAGGAATGTTGAAATAGGCTATACAATTCCTTCCTATCTTTTAAATAAGATGAAGATAGAGAAAGCAAGAATCTATTTTTCCGGGGAAAACTTGTTGACATTCTCTAAAATGCCCAAATTATTCGAACCTGAAACAATTGTTGCTGCACAGCAGGGAGATGCCAGAGTGGGCGGAGAATATGTGGAACTTGGTGTAACTTATCCAATTTCACAGATGTTTTCATTTGGTGTTATCGTAACATTTTAAAGGAAAATTAAAAATTTATTAATTATGAAGTATTTAAAAATTATAAGTCTTATTGCATCGGGCATGGCCTTTTTTGCATGTCAGCAAGAAGATTTTTTAGAAAGATATCCTTTGGACGAAGTGTCGTCTGCAGTTTTTTTTAAAACTCCTGAAGACTTAAAAATATATGTAAATCAGTACTATACCAGGGCTACATTCACAGAAACCGGAACAGATGCTGATATATTCTTTAATGAGTCCAATATAGACCAACGTATGGATGGAAAATATACTCTGAATAATGCCCCGTCTTACGACTATACAAAAGTAAGGAGTATTAACTATTTCTTTGACAATTATAAAAAGTGCGAAGCTGATTTTAATGATTACAAACAATATGTAGGGGAAGCACATTTTTTCAGGGCTTTATTCTATTTTAATCTCCTGAGAACCTTTGGTGATGTTCAATGGACTTCAACTGTTTTGGAGACAAATTCATCGGAACTGTATGGATCACGAATGCCAAGGAATGAAGTTGCAGATAATATTATTGCAGACCTGGATACTGCTGCCATGTATTTAACGGATGAAAAAACAAATGGTTGTTCCCGGATAAACAGGTGGATAGCCTTATTATTTCAGTCACGAATTGCACTTTATGAAGGAACATGGGAAAAATACCATGCAGGCGATCCGTTTGGTGTCAGCACTCCCCAGCCCCAGAAATATTTTAATAAGGTTGTAGAGGCTGCTTCAGCAATTATGAACTCAGGCAAATATGATATTTATACAACAGGTTCTTCAGGATCAGACTACTTTGATTTATTTGCTATGAGGGATTATTCTACGAACAAAGAAGTAATGTTTTGGACAAAAATGGATTTGGATTTAGGCATTCATGCCTTCAGCAGGCTATATTCCATGGTATTGCCCGGAGGATCCGGATTTTCTAAATCATTCGCTGATGCATATTTATGCACTGACGGAAAACCAATCACAGCAAACCCTCTTTTTAAAGGACATAATACAATTATGGATGAAATTAAAAACCGTGACCCAAGGTTTTATCAGACTATCTTTACTCCTACTTTTCCTTGGAAGATAGATGATGCCGGTGTTACACAAACCTGGAACGAAGTATATAAAAAATTATTTAGCGCGACTTCATACAGCTCCAGTTCTGGTTACGTTTTGCGTAAATTTTATAATCCATACTTAATATATCACCACCAGAATTATGAGGAAACGCCAATCTTAAGATACAGGTATGCCGAAGTTCTTCTTAATTATGCCGAAGCAAAAGCTGAATTAGGTACTATTACACAAGGCGATATTGATAGTTCCGTAAAAAAACTTAGAGACAGGGCAGGTATGCCAAACTTACTGCTAAATAGCATTGCATCTGATCCAAATTGGGAATTTCCTGCCTTGTCTCCGGTTATTAATGAAATCAGGCGTGAGCGAAAGATCGAACTTGCAATGGAAATTTCACGTTGGGATGATATTGCCCGATGGGCTGCCGCTGATGAATTAATTGTCGGAAAAAGATATAAAGGAGCTTATGCTGCACAATTTGCTTTTAAACCATCACATCCGGTAGATGAAAATGGATTCCTTGATGCCTGGAAAAAAGCTATACCCAATGGCTTTGGTTTCAAACTAAATAGAGATTACTTATTGCCTTTCCAGGAAAAACAACTTTTATTAAATCCAAACTTGGAGCAAAATCCGGGATGGTAAAAACCACACAGTAGAATTATTTCAATTATCATGCTGAAAGCAGATCGGATGACTTTTTTCTTTAAGTCATCCGATCCATGCATGATAAATATTACGATTAAGCTGATCTATACATCTTTACAAAAAGCAGGCAGGAGCAAAAAAACTTGGGTATTCATAGTTTATCAGGGAAAATCCTGGTTCTCTGAAAGGATGAAAAGTGGGAATACATATTCCCCTATTCCTTGGTTTTTTAAAATAACTCCCCTCCGGTGAGACAACCTGATCCTTTTATCGGAATCCTCTGGAAGTACGGGTTTTCCGTAGATACCAAAAATAAATTTGAGAAAAGTTAAGAAACATGTAAAAATTTGAGAAAATGAAAAAACATTTACTTTATCTGATGATTTTTTGTTTGGGCATAGGAACCCTGAATGCCCAAACCTTTGTAAAAGGAGTTAATTTTGGCGGTAATGCTATAACTATCGACGGTAATACATGGTTGTCGCACAATGATGCGATAGTTGCCGGCATGTCAATAGGAAGTGCTCTAACCTATAGGGAAAGTGTTACCACATGGAGTCCTGCTGCTGATGCGAACGTTACTGAGCTTCTTAATACAGGTATTTATAAAACCGGAGCAAACCCGGTAAATATCAGTATACCACTAACCAATGGGAAATACACGGTATATGTTTGGACAGCAGAAGATTATAAAGATAATTTCCGTTATGGGAATTTGAACATTGAAGGGACACTGGCAGGTACAATAGACAAAATGGCGAAATTTGCATGGAAGAAGTACGGGCCATTTGAGACCACCGTATCAGATGGCGTCTTAAATGTTGACTTGGTGGGGTATAACAGGGATCCTCAAATAAATGGGTTAGCTGTATTTTCTTCCTCGGCAACAGGAATCGACAAGTTACAAAACACCGATCGTACGATGATTTATCCTAATCCATGCAACGGGCGTTTTTCTTTAAAAAACAAGAATGATATAACCGCAGTTGAAATTTATACTGTCTCCGGAAAAAAAATTCATACCCTTAACAACATAAATCAGGACAGGATAGAAGAAATAGATATTTCTGAATTCCCTGATGGAGTTTATTTTATGCGGTTATTTACCGGGGAAAAATACTCCACTCAAAAACTAATAATCCGGAAAGATTGATTCTTGAAATTTTTGATGGAAGAGACTGTTTTAGACGTATAGCTTGTATCTCAATCTGAATCTTAAAACAGCTCTTCTCATCATATAAACTAAAAATCAGACGATTACAAAGACAATGAAAAAGCTATTATCCATTCTTCTGTTCATGGCATGGATTATCACACAGGGTCAATCCATTTTTCCGCTAAAAATCAGTGAAAATAAGCGATACTTTGTCACACGGCAGGAAAATCCTTTCCTGTACCATGCGGATACAGGGTGGGGAATTTTCACCAAACTAACCACCGAAGAAGCGGTGGAATACCTTTCATTTCGTAAATCGCAGGGATTTAATACCATTCAGGCCATTATTGCATATAACCCCGCAGATGTCAATCGGTACGGGCAGAAAGCTTTTGATGGCAATGTTGATTTTTCCCAGCCAAACGAGGCTTACCATGATCACATTATAAAAATTATCCAGAAAGCCGATTCTCTGGGTTTGCTGATAGTTATGGCACAGCCCTGGGTAGGGTGCTGTGGTGATGGGTTTGGCATTACCCCGGGAAATGCCATTCAGCGAAACGGGGTTGAAAAAAACCGCATGTACGGGGAATATCTGGGAAAGAAATTTGCCGGATTGCAGAACCTCTTCTGGATCATAGGGGGAGATAATGATCCAAAGGCAGACAGAGAATGTCTTGTTGCTTTTGCCGAAAGTATTTATTCTTCTGCACCAAAACATCAATTAATGACCTATCATGCTTCACCTGCCCATTCAAGCACCGATTTATTCCAATATGCCCCCTGGCTGGGTTTTAGCATGATTTACACCTACTGGCGCGAAAAACCCAATCCACCGATCGTTGCAGATTTAATGCCCCACGTGTACGAAGAAGCCCTCCGGGAATGGTCGAAAACAGACATTATGCCATTTGTTTTGGGGGAATCTCAGTATGAGGGTTCGGGAAAGAGGGGTAATGATATGGGAAACCCTCAAAGTGTAAGAAGACAGGCCTGGTGGACAATTTTATGCGGAGGAGCAGGCCACGCCTATGGTTCAGATCTTTATTTTTTCCCTTCTGATTGGCGCGACATTATGCGTTACCCGGGAGCATACCAGATGGGATATTTAAAACAGTTTTTTGATCAAATCCCCTGGTGGACATTGGTTCCCGATGTTCGCCATCAGGCGGTTGTGTCCGGTTATGGAGATTGGTCGAAATCAAATTACGTCACAACAGCCGTAAGCAAGGATAAAAAACTTATGGTAACATATATTCCGGAAATCCGGCCTGTTTACGTCGATTTTGGTTTTCTGTCCGGAAATAGTTTTAAATGCACATGGTTTAATCCTGTCACAGGAAAAAAAGGAAAAGAATTCTTGATCGATAAAAAAACAGTACAGCGAATGTGCCCTGTTTACGGAGAAGACTGGATTCTGATGATTCAGAGTGAGTAAACAAATGCCCGTTAGTCATACTGATATGAGGGATAATTTTTCGGTGTGCTTCTGTCGGCTAAATAGAATGGCATCAAAACATAGAATAACAAATCATTAAGTCCAACTTAAAGAAATTAGCAATGAAAGAAAGAATTGATCAACCCGGATGGATATCCCGGATGTTGTCATGCATTTTTTTATTAACATGCATTTCTGTATCGGCAAATGCAGCAAACTATGTTACGGTAGCAGTTATCGGGAACCGGGTACCTGTGCCGGACAAAACACAGGGGATGCAAAAGGTGGTAGAACAGGTAAAAGGCTTCTGGCACAAAAAAATACTGCAGGTTCTTCCTGATAAGCCTGACCTGATTGTACTCCCTGAATATTGTGATTTTCCAAAAGGAATATCAAGGCAGGAAAGGGAGGAATATCTTAATGTCCGTAAAAACCAGATACAGGAATTCTTTGCCTCCGAATCAAAGGCAAATCGTTGCTATATTGCCTTTGGGATGCGTCGTGAGATGGAAGATGGCAACTGGAGAAATTCATGCATCATTGTTGACCGTGAAGGCAATATTGCAGGTATTTACGATAAAAAGTTCCCTACTGTCGGTGATATGGAAGGTGGAGTGAAAACCTCTGATAAAACGCCGATTATCCAGTGTGATTTCGGAACAATCGGATGTGCAATTTGCTTTGACCTGAACTTTGATGAATTACGGCGTGTATATGAACAGAAGAAGCCAGATATTATTGTATTTCCTTCTATGTATCACGGAGGATTGGTACAAAACACATGGGCTTATTCCTGCCGTTCATTTTTTGCCGGAGCCATGGCTTTCAGAGAAATCCCTTCTGAAATTCTCAATCCTCAGGGAGAAATAGTGGCCAGCACTACGAATTATTTTGATTACACCGTTGCAAGGATTAACCTGGATTGCCGTCTGGCTCATTTAGACGGGAACTGGGAAAAACTGACTTCACTGAAAGCAAAATACGGATCCGCCGTAAAAATCACAGATCCCGGCAGGCTGGGATCTGTTTTGATCAGCAGTGAAGACAAAAATATACCTGTTGAGCAAATGATTAAGGAATTTGAAATTGAACTTCTCGATGATTATTTCGACCGGTCCCGGAGATACCGGCTGGAACCCGGAAATATGGAGTAAAATAATTCCCATTCAGAAATCACCACGATCACAGGAATAAAAATTTATACACATGATAAAACAAATTAAAACGATAACCATAGGTATTATTTGCATTTTGTCCTCCCTGGGTAACTTGGTCGATGCACAAGCTGTTGCTTACGCAAAACCGCTGTTCCCACTCAGGATCAGCGCAAACAGATCATTCTTAGAAGACCAGAACGGGAAACCATTTCTCGTTCACGGCTCTACTGCATGGGAATTATGTATGAACCTTACCAGGGAGGACGTGGTTGACTTTTTTGATAACCGGGTTGCAATGGGTTTTAACACCATTGTGACCCAGGTTGTCGCTCATGAGGATTATGGGAAAGTTGGCGGAATACCGGCCAACCGTTATGGTGTACAACCTTTTATAGAACCAGGTAATTTCGGCACACCTGATTCAGCCTATTTCGCCCATATGGTCTGGATGGTGGAACAGGCCGAACGACGTGGATTATTGTTGATAATTGCTTATGCCTGGCTGGGGGCCTCCTGGGAACCTCAGGCGGGCTGGTTTAAGGAAATTCACAACAATTCACCAGCCTCCTGTAGAAAATACGGACAAACACTCGGACGCTTTCTGCAAAATTGTAAAAATGTGATCTGGGTATCTGGTGGCGATTCATACCCTGAAAGGGACGGGTCGTTAGTCTGGAATAACATGGAGGAGATGATCGCCGGGATTAAGGAATATATGTCTAGCTCCTTGTTTACCGCCCACCCCCGCCCCAATTATTCATCATTGGACGGTTATGACAAAATATGGCTGGATGTTAATTCGACTTACACGTACAGTAGGCAGCCAAGCCGTTTAATACTCGACTATAACCGGACACGTGGTATGATGCCTACTTTTTTATTCGAAAGTGATTATGAAGGAGCTAACCCGAATGTCTCTATACTAAAAATCCGTGCGCAGGCTTATTGCGGCGTTTTACTGAGCGGTTGCGGCCAGATTAGTGGCAACGATCCGCTATGGAAAGTCCCTGCCGATTGGCGGAAATACCTCGATACCGAGGGCACAAATGCAATGAAATATATGCGCGGATTTTTCGAATCGTTCAACTGGTGGAATCTGGTTCCGGATTTAACAGACGAAGCCGTAACCTCTGATAAAGGAGATTCCAACATGGTGCTCGATTACCTTGCAGTGGCTGCTTTTCCCGATTACTCGGTGATTATCGCCTATACCCCAAAAGAACGGGAAATTGAAATGAATTTTTCAAAATGCAAAAAAGCAAAGTCTTTTAGCTGCCAATGGTTCAATCCGCGCACCGGGCAGTACAGCGAAGCCGGTGATCATCCGGCCGGGCAAAAGGTTGTTTTTAAAACGCCTGATAATCTGGACTGGGTATTGAAAGCTGTTGCAAAATTCTGATTATGAAAATAGCAAACGGAAATCTACTCATAATTCTATCAAATTTAAAATTTATATACGATGAGAATAATAGTAAATATCACGGCTTTAGTTATTATTTGTATTTTATCCTCCCTGAGGAATTTCGTTGATGCACAACCTACTGCTTATGTCAGTCCTGTATTTCCACTCCGGATCAGTGAAAACAGATCGTTTCTGAAAGATCAGGACGGAAAACCTTTTCTAATTCATGGTGATTCGCCCTGGTTGTTATTTATGAGCCTTACGCGCGACGAAGCCGTTGAATATATGGACAACCGCGTTGCCATGGGTTTTAATACGTTAGTAACCGAAATTCTTGAACATAAGGATTATTCGAATATTGGCGGGATACCGGCCAATCGCTATGGCGTACAGCCATTTAAAGAAACAGGCAACTTTGGTACACCCGATTCGGCTTATTTTGCACATGTAGCCTGGGTAGTTGAACAAGCCGAAAAGCGCGGACTGTTATTGATAATTTCTTATGCCTGGCTTGGGCCTCCCTGGGAACCCGAGGCTGGCTGGTTTAAGGAAATTTACAACAGTTCACCGGCCTCCTCCAGAAAATATGGACAAACAGTCGGATGTTTTCTGCAAAACTATAAAAATATAATTTGGATAACCGGTGGAGACTCATGGCCTGAAAGAAATGGTTCTGTAATCTGGAGCAACATTGAGGAAATGATTGCCGGTATTAAAGAGTATATGCCCGGCGCATTATTTACCGCCCATCCTCAACCCAACCGCTCATCATTTGACGGTTACGATAAAAACTGGCTCGACATCAATTCGACCTATACCTATAGCAGCCCACCGTCAAGGTTAATCCTCGATTATAAGCGGTCGCGGGGCATCATGCCCACCTTTTTGTTCGAGAGTGACTATGAAGGGGCTAACCCCAAAATTTCTGTATTAAAGACCCGTGCACAGGCTTATTGCGGCACTTTGTTGAGTGGTTGCGGCCAGGCTTGGAGCAACGATCCGCTATGGAAATTCCCTGCCGACTGGCGCAACTATCTGGATACAGAAGGTACGCAAGCAATGAAATATATGCGCGGATTTTTTGAATCAGTCAACTGGTGGAACCTGGTTCCGGATTTTAAAAACGAAGTGGTAACTTCTGATAAGGGAGATTCCGACATGGTACTCGATTACCTTGCGGTGGCTGCTTTTCCCGATTATTCGACCATTATTGCTTATACACCCAAAGAACGGCAAATTGAGGTGGATTTTTCAAAATGTAAAAAAGCAAAGTCTTTTAGCTGCCAATGGTTCAATCCGCGCACCGGTCAATACAGCGAAGCCGGTGATCATCCAGCCGGGCAAAAGGTAATTTTAAAAACTCCTGATAATCTGGACTGGGTACTGAAAGCTGTTGCAAAATTCTGATTATGAAAACAAAATACAGTTAATGAATCTATCAATTTAACTGGGGCAACAACAGAAACAGTACGAAATAGTTTTTTTCAAATCACTGTCCTGCGCGGTAATTGCCCCCAATTTTAAATCCATAATTCATTGAATATGAAAAACATTATTTGGAGTTGTATTCTGATTACATTTTGGGGAATTTCATCCAAATCTCAAACCCTGGATTATGACCCGGACCTTTGGATGCCGGATACCATACCGTTGGCGTTAGGGAACACGATTGAGTTATACAACAATAACATTGCATTTACCAGGCTCAATGACAATTTAATCCAGTTTGGTTGGAAATACACTGTCGGGACTGCAGACAATCAAAAATGGGGTTGGACTGCGAATCAAACAGGAAATTTTAAACTTACCCTGAATTGTTTTTATAAAGACAATCTGGTTGATTCAGCACGTACAATAGTAAAGGTCGTTGATAAAATAAAGGTTGGCAAGAAAAATATACTGGCTATAGGAAATTCTTTGACGTCCAGTGGATTTGGATATCAAGTTGTTCAAATTTCATCTGATCTGAATTTTGAACTTAACCCAATTGGCACCCGAGAGTCTTCTGTAAAACATGAAGGACACGGTGGTTGGCTTTTTAAAAGTTTTTTAGAAAGCGGTTCACCTTTCTACATAGAAGGTGCTCTTAATTTCAAAAAATACATTGAAAACAATGGTCTTCCGAATCCGGATATCGTACGAATATCAATGGGAATTAACGACTGTTACCTGAATCCATCGCTGGAGGAAATTATGAGCTATGCCGGTTATTTGATCGACATCATATATCATGATTACCCGAATTCATTAATCTTTATCGCTTTACCGACTACGTGTGAAGGCACTGGGATTGGATGGACGAGTGTTTACTACAGTTTAGACAATTATGAACGATACCAGTTGCGGATGAGGGAGTTGTGGAAACGAATATACAATAAGTATGGCTGTGGGCATTATAAGCAAAATATACAGGTGAGCTATGATGGGTTATGTATAGATAGAATCAACGGTTATCCCAAGAATAATGGAGTACACCCAAACAAGCTGGGCTACGAGGAATTGGCACGGGGCTTTTCCAACACGCTGAACGATGCAATGGCAGCAATTGGGGAAACAAATTCTACTGCGACTTCTTTTTTTGAGAAATCATATCCGGATCAGATTGACTCTCCAGTAATTTATCCCAATCCCTTCAGTAATACTCTCTGGTTGAGCAATGCGGAAAATATAATCAGGGCAGAATTGCTCAATATGAGGGGAGAAACTTTGTTTATGAAGAAAAACCTGAAAGATTCTAAACTTAAGATCGATACAGAAAATTTAGAAGGTGGCATATATATATTAAGGCTGCTGGACGACACCGGGGCAATTTCCGCATTTAAAGTGGTGGTTAAATAGTGTTCCTGAAAAATGAAAAGAAAGTCAAATTATGAATTCAAAAAACAAACCGGAATGAAAAAATCTGTTTTAGTAATTTTTATATTGATCCAGCTCGTCTGTCGGGCTGAATACGACAGTACCTATGTATTGGCAGTGGCTCAAAAGTATGCCATCCCAGAAAATGTCTCCAATGGTGATTATGTCGGAACATGGTTGAAAACATATACGTGGTCTCCAGCCGGAACGATCAGTTTTTCAATTCAGCAAAACTTTAAAAATGCGTTTTCCATTAGTTCGTCTTCGGGATTAATAACTATTTCGGATGCCACAAAGATTAACGGCAAAGTCGTTCAGCAGGACACACTGATTAACCTGATTGTCAGGACTACCGATTCGGGTATCGGATATGAACTGGATACCGCTAAAATATGGATTAAGGAAAATTCCTACTGTGTCTTTATCGATTACTCACAGGGCACAAACGGAAACGGGACACGGTTGAGCCCGGAAAAAGACCTGGATGACATAACGTTTGCAGCAGGTTACGGATATTTTTTAAAACGTGGTGTGACGATATATAGTCCAAGTACTATCCCTATACAACTTGTAGCAACGGCGGCTCACCCTACCATTTTTGCCGCATACGGTACAGGGTCTAAGCCCCGGTTCGAAGGGGGAGGAACTACAAATGTTGGTTTTTCCATTGGCAGCCAGTTCAACCCGGATGGTGGGAAAAGTGAATATCTTCATTTTTACGATTTGGTAATGAGAAATTATGGAAGTGTAGCCTGTAAAACCTGGCGCCCTTCACGTAATATTAGCTGGTATAATTTTGAGGACTACCTAAGCGGCATCAGTGCAGGACAACCTGTTTTTAGTTTGAATGACCAGACGTATGCCGACTCCCTGGGTTCCTACCAGATGGAGTTTATAAATTACCTTTCGGATTCCTGCTACGAAACCTCTATTAAAGGAGGAGTAGGACCTTTAAAAGTACAGAACGCATGGGTGCGTGGGAGGATAAGATTCTGCTGTGGCAATGACGGGATATTAAAACATGTGTATATTAACAATACGGTAGGCAGTGGGGGATCTGTACAAGTCAGGGGAGACCGTATAAGAATTGAAGATGTTTACATTTATAATGGCGAATCAAAAGGAATTGATATAACAAGTGCGGGATCTGCATCTGGCATGATAGGTATGCCTGATAGTTGTGTAATAAAAAATACATTGATCAGGAATAGTGGAGGTTCATCAATAACATTATGGGCAACAGACAGTTCCCAACCTGACCCGCGGGGTAATATTATCGAAGACTGTTTAATTGACAATTCCGGGACAAATGGAATAAGGGTTAATAGTTCAAATGGTTTAATCATAAGAAGAAATCGCATAATAAACGCTGCAGATTATGGCATGTATTTATATTCTGGCTCATCCAATTATTTAATAGACAACACGGACATATACTATAATGTAATCTATGGCAGTGGAACCTATGATATTTATTGCCAGGATGACGTTGGCTATGAATTATACAACAATACAGTTGACGGATCGATCAATTTGACAGGAGCAACCACAGAGACAGTACGGAACAATTATTTCAAGTCGCTGACCGATGTTGAAACTGCATCCAACAATCTGGATATCGACACACTAACAACCGCCAATCATTTTCAGAATTATGCCGGACACGATTACCGGTTAAAATCCACCGCTTTTAGTTCGATTGACAAGGGATATAATGTTTCATTGAGTTTGGATATGGTTGGTACAAGTATTCCCCAGGGGGCGGCTCCCGATATAGGGGCACATGAATACAAAACCGGATCGACAAACAATTTCCCAATTCAAAGCAGCAATCAGGAAAGAATAAGTATCTACCCAAATCCTACTACCGGAATTATCTACATTCATTTTGACAACCACAATAAAAGTATTCCTGAATTTATAAAAGTAATCGACCTCTCAGGACGAATAGTATTGAAAAAACTGGTTGGCAAATTCTTAAAAGGGAACAGGGAAATAATTGATTTGTCAGGATTTCCCAAGGGTTGTTACATGGTTGGCATAGGAAATAAGATGACAGAAAAGTTGATGTTATATTAAAATGAGAAAAAAGACAAAAGTTAAAATACGGATTCTATATTTTCCTCTTCTGTATAACAGAAAATGATTCTCCCGGCTATGAAAGTAGCGGCAGAATAAAATAAACCAAAAACAGGGATAATACAAACATCTTCCTGTTCTGCCTTCGCATTAGCGGGTTCTCTATATGCCTTTAATATCGAAACGGATACTTACAGAAATACTGGACAGGCATAATAATATTACGGACAAGTATAAAAAGGGACAGATTGGTTATTTGCCGAAGTACACAAATATAGTATGAAGGGTGAATGGCACGGTCTATCATAGATTAGGGTTGGATTATTGCGATTACAAAATTCTCAGAAAGTTCAAGTGAATGCGCTAACAACTTTCTACTTGTATAAGTTGAATTAATCAACTTATCAGGGTATAAAAAATTTTGCATGTAAATGAACGGAGAACAAGAGGTTCATTGCGTGTTAATCCTAAATCGAAAATTATTACTTATGAAAAATTTATTATTTGTTGTTTTTGCATTACTTCAATTTGTTTGTCGGGCTGAATACGACAGTACCTATGTATTGGCAGTGGCCCAAAAGTATGCCATCCCCGAAAATGTCTCCAATGGTGATTATGTCGGAACATGGTTGAAAACATATACGTGGTCTCCATCCGGAACGATCAGTTTTTCAATCGAACAGAACTTCAACAGCGCATTTTCTATTAATTCTTCTTCAGGATTAATAACCATTTCGGATGCCACAAAGATCAACGGCAAAGTTGTTCAGCAGGACACGCTGATCAACCTGATCATCCGTACGACCGATGCGGGTGTGGGATATGAATTGGACACGGCTAAAATATGGGTCAAGGAAAATGCTTACTGTGTCTTTATCGATTATTCACAGGGCACAAACGGAAGCGGAACACGGTTGAGCCCGGAAAAAGACCTGGATGACCTAACGTTTGCAGCAGGTTACGGATATTTCTTAAAACGTGGGGTGAGTATAAATAACCCGACCAGTGTTATTATCCAGCTTGTAGCAACAGAAGCTCATCCAACCATTTTCGCCGCATACGGGACGGGATCTAAGCCTAGGTTCGAAGGGGGAGGAACTACAAATGTTGGCCTTTATATCGGCAGCCAGTCTAATCCGGATGGTGAAAAAAGTGAATACCTCCATTTTTATGATTTAGTATTGAGGAATTATGGAAGTGTAGCCTGTAAAACATGGCGCCCTTCACGTAACATTAGCTGGTACAATTTTGAGGACTACCTAAGCGGCATCAGTGCAGGACAACCTGTTTTTAGCCTGAACGACCAGACGTATGCCGATTCCCTGGGTTCCTACCAGATGGAGTTTATAAATTACCTTTCGGATTCCTGCTACGAAACCTCTATTAAAGGAGGGGTAGGGCCTTTAAAAGTACAGAACGCATGGGTGCGCGGAAGGATAAGGTTCTGCTGTGGCAACGACGGTATATTAAAACATGGGTACATCAACAATACGGTAGGCAGTGGGGCTTCCGTGCAAGTCAGGGGAGACCGCATAAGAATTGAAGATGTTTACATTTATAACAGCGGATCAACCGGAATTGAGCTAACAAGTGCGGGATCTGCATCTGGTATGATCGGAATGCCTGATAATTGTGTAATAAAAAATGCATTGATCAGGAATAGTGGAGGCTCATCAATAACATTATGGGCAACAGACAGTTCTCAACCTGACCCAAGTGGTAATGTTATCGAAGACTGCTTAATTGACAATTCCGGGACAAACGGGGTGCGGGCCAATAGCACAAATGGCTTAATAGTAAGAAGGAACCATATAAAAAGCGCTGCGAGTTATGGAATGTACTTTTATTCTGGCTCAGCTAATTATTTAATAGACAACACTGACATACACTATAACGTAATCTATGGCAGTGGAACGTATGATATTTATTGTCAGGATGACGTTGGTTATGAATTATACAACAATACAGTTGACGGATCGATCAATTTGACAGGGGCAACCACAGAAACAGTACGGAACAATTATTTCAAGTCGCTGACCAGCGCTGATACTGCTTCTAACAATCTTGATATCGACACACTAACAACCGCCAATCATTTTCAGGACTATGCCGGACACGATTACCGGTTAAAATCCACCGCCATTAGTTCGATTGACAACGGGTACAACGTTTCACTAAGTTCTGATATGATAGGTACAAGTGTTCCCCAAGGGTCTGCTCCCGACATCGGGGCATATGAATATGGAACAGAAAATATAGTGACCATCTCAGCTACTGATGCCAATGCTACCGAAGCCGGTGAAACCACAGGAACATTCAGGGTATCAAGGGGTAGTGAAACAGCAGGAAACCTGACGGTTAACTTTTCGACAGGAGGAACTGCCACACTAAATACAGATTATACCTTATCCTCCTCAGGCAGTGTTACTATTAGTAATGGAAATACTTATGAAGATATAACACTCACCCCCGACGATGATGCTACGGATGAAGACGATGAAACCGCCATTCTTACCCTAAGTTCGGGAAGCGGTTACACAATTGGTAGTCCGTCGTCAGGCACAGTCACCATTGCCGATAATGATGATCCGTCCTCCTATGAAGATATGATTGCTTTCTGGGCCTTTGAAGAAGGGAGCGGAACAACAGCTCAGGACAGTACAGACAATAACCATGATGGAACCCTGACTAATGGGGCGGCATTCAATGCAGATGAAAAATACGGAGCTTATTCAATATATCTGGACGGGACAGATGATTACATGAATGCAGGTACCATTGACCTGGGTAACCAGTTCACAGTCAGCCTGTGGACAAAAATACCTTCATCGGGAATTAATGATCTTCAGACCCTTGTGGCCAATACAGCTTCCGGAAGCACGCAAAATGGAATGAAAATTTACGTAAACTCATATCTTACAACCGACCGTGCGATTATTGTCGAAACAGCCAATGGAACCACTGGAAACTATGCTTCAACCGGCACTAATGTTTTTGCATTGGACCAATGGAACCACATAGCCGTAACGATGGATAAAACCAATGGCAAAGCCCTTATCTATTACAATGGAACCAAAGTCTCGTCCGACAGTCTGATCCGTAATGATTTTGGAACAAACCAAACTGTTAATCTCGGACAGATGACCAGCAACAATGCTCGAATGAAAGGTTATCTGGATGATGTCCGTATTTATGACCATCTTTTGACTGCATCAGAAATCGATGAGTTGGCAAACGGAACCTCTTCTCCTACAGTAACCATTTCAGCCACCGATGCCAATGCTACCGAAGCTGGTGAAACCACAGGAACATTCAGGGTCTCAAGGGGCAGTGAAACAGCAGGAAACCTGACGGTTAACTTTTCGACAGGAGGAACTGCCACACTAAACACAGATTATACCTTATCCTCCTCAGGCAGTGTTACCATCAGTAATGGGAATACCTATGAAGACATCACACTCACTCCCGATGATGATGCTACGGATGAAGACAATGAAACCGCCATTCTTACCCTAAGTTCGGGAAGCGGTTACACAATTGGTAGTCCGTCGTCAGGCACAGTCACCATTGCCGATAATGATGGGTACGTGGGCCCCATTGCGCACTGGAAGTTTGAACAGAACGGGTTGGATGAAACAGATAATAATCATGATGCAACCCTGTATGGAAGTCCGGTTTATGTAACAGGTGCTGACGGATATGGTATCAGCCTTAACGCTAGCGACCGGTACGCTAATTGTGGTACCATAAATTTGGGCAGTGCATTTTCTATAACTGGCTGGTACAAATTTACGGGAACGACTATTCGGGCGCTGGCAGTCAATACCTCATATTCAAGTCCCAACGGTTTTTACCTGAATATCAACGGATCAAACGGTGAATTTAAATTCGTGACCGGTAATGGCAGTTCAACGCTGACGGCCACTTCAACTACCGGAAACCATACCAACGGAACATGGATCCATTTTGCAGTTGTGGTTGACAAAACCGCCGGTACCTGCAACTTTTATGTGAACGGGGCGAGTGAAACCAGCAACAGTGCCATTCGTACTGATTTCGCCACCAACGCAGGTATTTTACTTGGAAGGACTACCGACAATACTTACAAACTGTATGGCAGTTTGGATGATGTCAGGCTTTATGATTACCAGTTGACCGAATCTGATATTTCGGATATCTACAATCTATTGAAAAGTGCAAAAGTTACGACAGGTGCATTTGATCAGGTTGATTCCGGCATAACAGTATTCCCGGTTCCATGCGCCGATTTTCTTACAATAAACGGAAGCACGGAAATCCGGCAAATCGTTTTGGTCAACCTGCTTGGTCAACCTGTAGTGAAACAAAACAATACAGGGGCTTCCAATATACGGGTAGATATTAGCTCGTTAAAGAGTGGGTATTACTGTTTAAAACTTGTTGACAGTTCTGGTAAAATTACTTCCAAAAGTATCGTTAAACGATAACAATGGGAGTTTAAATATCAGCAAACGATACAGGCCCGCCCTTAAATGGGTCTGTATCGTTTGATTAGTGAAAAATTTACTTAATGATATTATCCTTCAGAAAATATCAAAAAAGATTATGAAGAAAATACTGATATGTGTGATGTTACTGCTTCTTTTTGTACAATGCAAAAAGAAGGAGGAACTTAAATTATTAGCGCCTCATAGAACTTTCATTGAGAATATAACTGAAGAGAATAATTCCTTTTACGCCGTCGCAAAGCCAGGTGATCCGAAGCAGAAAAAGGGTTTGGCAATTGGTGTTTTCGATTCGGGCATTGGTGGGCTGACCGTTTTCGATGCCATTGTCAACGCCGATTTTTATAACTCTGCAAATGAGAACCGGCCGGATGGGATCAAAGATTTTGAACAGGAGCAATTTATTTATCTTGCCGACCAAGCCAACATGCCCTACAGCAATTATGTGGAAGAAGGCAAAAAAGACCTCCTTGTTGAACACGTTTTAAAAGATGCCTTGTTCCTGCTTAATAAGAAGTATCATGTTTCTGCCGGTTCGCCTGAAGTAGCAGCAGACAAGCCAACCATTAAAGCCATGGTCATTGCATGCAATACCGCCACAGCCTATGGAAAACCGCAGGTGGAAGAGTTGTGCAGGGTGTCCGGCTCGGGAATAAAAGTAATCGGCGTTATCGATGCCGGGTGCAAAGGGGCGCTGGAAATTATTGAAAAAGGTAAAAACGCCACAATAGCCGTCCTGGCAACTCCCGCCACCGTGGGTTCAATGGCGTATGTGAATACTTTAAACGAGCTAAAAAAAGATCGTCCCGAAACGATTCGCATCATCCAGCAGGGAGGAAAAGGGCTGCACGAATCAATCGACAACAAACCGGAGTTCATCAGCAGGAAATATACCAAACCCTGCCAGGCATACCAGGGACCTTCATTATTCAATGAACACTACCGGATACAAAAAGATTTACTGCCCTGGTATAATTTCGACACAACCAATTATCAGATACTATACAACAGGGGCACGCTGGATTTATCAGACACGATTGAAATCAACTCGGTTGAAAATTATGCCCGTTACCACGTGGTCAGCCTGGTGGAGCAATTGAAAGCAGGGAAAGATACCGTTCCGCTAAAGGCCATTATCCTGGGATGTACCCATTACCCGTATGCTTCTGCCACCATTAGCAGCGTATTGCGTGAATTGAAGCAAACAGCAAGGTATGGTTATTTACTTGCCGATTCCGTCTTTCTTATCGACCCGGCGTTAAATACGGCAAAAGAACTGTACAGTTATTTATCTGAACAGGATATGTTCAACGAAAAAGGACAAAACAGGATGCAGAAAAGCCGTTTTTTTCTGACCGTTCCAAATCCTTTTGAACCGGAAGTTGAGAGAAATCAGGATGGACGATTTACCTACGAATACCAGTACCGGAAAAGAACGATCAACCAGTTGAAAGATTTTACCCTGATTGTCCCGTTTTCAAGGGAACTGATTTCCGGTGAACAGATGGGTATGATCCAAACACGGTTGCCCTTTACTTATGAATTATTAAAAAATGATATGAAACTAAAAGATTAAATCATGAGAAGAAGTCTATTGATAATTTTGAGCCTGGCAATTGTATTGTTTTCTCAATGTACAACCGCCCATTTTGATATCGTTATAACCAACGGAACTGTTTATGACGGGACCGGCAATGCGCCTGTCCGGGCCGACATCGGCATAATCGATGGTTATATTTCCGGGATTGGCGAAAACCTGTCAACAAGAGGGGCAACTGTAATTGATGCAGACAAGCTGATCGTTGCCCCCGGATTCATCGATATCCATACCCATTGCGACAGCAGGATATTATTAAAAGATAGCATGAATGCCGTGAAAAATTTCCTGACGCAGGGAGTTACTACGGTAGTTACCGGAAATTGCGGAGGTGGAAGATACGATGTTGGAAAATTTTTCCATCAACTTGATTCCATCGGAACAGGACCAAATATTGTGCACCTGATTGGTCATGGTAAAATAAGAAACAAAGTGATGGGGAATGAAAACCGGGAACCAACCGTAGCAGAACTGGCGGAAATGAAAAAATTGGTTGCCGCAGGGATGAAAGACGGGGCCGCAGGGATTTCTACCGGGCTCTTTTATACGCCGGGAGTTTATTCATCAACAGGTGAAATTGTTGAACTGACCCGGGTTGTAAAAGAATACGGAGGGTTTTATGCCACACACATGCGGGATGAAAGCAATTACACGATCGGGCTGGAAGAAGCCGTAAAAGAAGCCATAACCATCGGAGAGCAAACCGGCATCCGGGTTGAAATATCGCATCTTAAAGCGTTGGGAAAACCCGTATGGGGCATTTCCGGGAAAATATGTGACCTGATCGAAGAAGCCCGAAACAGGGGAGTTCATGTGTATGCCGATCAATATCCATACAATGCTTCGAGCACCGGGCTTTCGTCAGCTATTGTTCCGGCGTGGGCACAGGCAGGAAAGCAAATGAAACAACGATTAACCGACCCTCAGCTATTGCCCCGGATAAAAAAGGAGATGGCAGAGAACATTGACCGCAGGGGAGGCCCTGAATCCATGGTGATCATTTCGTACCCCAACGACCACCGTTTTGACGGGAAGAACCTCTCAGAAATCAGCGCCATTATTCAAAAACCGGTTGTTGAAACAGCCATATTCCTTATTGTTGACGGAAATCCGGGCATGGTGTCATTCAACATGAATGATTCGGATGTGGTCAATTTCATGAAAAAAGACTATGTAATGACCTGTTCCGACGGGAGTATTGAAGTCCCGGGCAACAATGTTCCTCATCCAAGAAGTTACGGGTCTTTTCCCCGGAAGATCAGGAAATATGTTCTCGACGAAAAAATTATCAGTATGGAACAGGCCATCAAAGCAGCCACCTCAATGCCCGCCGATATGACAGGTCTGAAAGACCGGGGATACCTGGAAGTTGGGAAAGTAGCCGACATTGTGGTGTTTAATCCGGAAACCATCCGGGAAACAGCAACATTTGCCGAACCCCACCAATACAGCACAGGGGTGGAATACCTTCTGGTAAACGGGGATATGGTCATCGACAAAGGACAATATAACGGAAAACTTTCCGGAAAAGCTATTCGGTGTAATCATAAAGAATTTCAATAAATTAAGTCATGAAATTTTTCAAATTTTTTATATTCGTTCATACAATTGTAATTTGCACAATATTTTGTGCGATGGCTCAATCATTCTCTGATCCGGTGATGAAACCGTGTATTGAATGTGAAGAACTTTTAAATCTCCAGCTTCCCGATGTTTCTGTTTCAGAAGTGACAAAGATGGAAGAGGAAAAACCATACTGCAAAGTATTGGGCATAATTGGGAAGGAGATAAAATTCGAACTTTTACTCCCGATGAAATGGAACGGACGGTTTGTTATGGGAGGAGGCGGCGGATTTGTCGGAACGATTCAGAATGGAGCCAGATCGAAGGTCAACGAGGGTTTCGCCACTGTGGGGACCAATACAGGCCATGAAGAAAGCGGATATAAAGCAGAATGGGCTTTGAACAATATGGAACGGCAAGTGAATTTTGGATTTATGGCCGTCCACCGGACAGCAGTTACCGCAAAAAGGATAATCAATCATTTTTACAGTTTCTGGCCTGAATACAGCTATTTCATTGGCTGCTCCCGGGGTGGTGGACAGGCGCTGATTGAAGCCCAACGTTATCCCGGCGATTTCGACGGTATCGTAGCCGGAGCACCCATCATCGACTGGCCTGCTTCCGGGGCTGAATTTGTACAAAACTCACAGGCTGTATACCCAAATCCATCCCAACTCAATGAACCAGTCCTAACAAAAAAACACCTGGAAATGTTGCAATCGGCAGTATTGGAACAATGCGATGAAATGGATGGACTGAAAGACAGTATTTTGAACCGCCCCGATCTCTGTCCATTTGATTTTTCTACTTTACCCCGATGCCCTGGAGATTCGGTCGGAGCAGATTGTTTTACTGCTGCACAAATCAAAGCAATAAAAACGATTTACGAAGGAGTTTCCAATCCGGATGGTAGTATTTATCCAGGATTTCCACCAGGAGGAGAGAACGAAAAAGGAGGTTGGCTGGAATGGATTGTCGGGATCAATAAAAACTCTGCCAAGCTGGGATTCCCAAGCTATCAATTTGCCTTTGGTACAGAAATATACAAATATTTGATTTTTAATAATCCTACATGGGACTATTCGACATACGACTTTTCCAACTATACAAATGATACCCGGTACGCTTCGGCTTATCTGAATGCAACAGCCAGTGATTACAGTGGGTTTAAAAAGCGAAATGGGAAAATGATCATTTATCATGGATGGAACGATCCTGCACTTTCTGTTTATACAGCCATACAACATTATACGGAAGCCCAAAAATCAGATAACAATATCCAGGAATATATCCGTTTGTTCTTACTTCCCGGCGTACTACATTGCGGAGGTGGCACTGGCCCCGGAAAAGCCGACTGGATTCATCTGATACGTGATTGGGTCGAAAATAACCACGCACCGGAATGGGTGGTCGTTACCAAACAGAAAAATGGAGAAACGATCATGGCCCGACCGGTATTCCCATATCCCGGCACTGCTGAATATGACGGTTCCGGTAATCCGAACAAAGAAAGTAGCTTCTTTAGAAAAAATTGAAAACTATTGAATACAAAAACAAAGATTGGTAAATAACGCCTATAGGGCTTCTTGCAATTTAACTTGTAAAATATTAAAATCATGAAACGAAGAACATTTATACGCAATACCATTTGGGGCACTGCCGGTATTGCAACAGCGACTTCTGCCGGTATCCTGGGTTCCTGCACTGGAACCCGTTCCATTGAGAAACCGGTTATAGCTGTCATTGGTTGCGGGGCCCGGGGTATTGACATGGCGCTGAAGGCCTGCCAGGCAAGCGCCGATGTAACGATAAAATATGTCTGTGATGTAAACAAGAACAGATCGGCAAAGGCAGCTTCGGAGATACAAAAAGCGCTTGGGTACCTTCCGGCCCCGGCTGATCATATCAAAACGGTACTCGACGACAAGGAAGTAAATGCCGTGATCGTTGCTACTCCTGACCATTGGCACGCACTGGCTGCCATTATGGCCTGCCAGGCCGGGAAAGATGTTTTCGTGGAAGCC
>DOAQ01000035.1 GCA_003506435.1 Prolixibacteraceae bacterium | reverse complement strand
CCTGTTTGCACAGGACAACAAGCCGATGATCGAATTCATCGGGAAACAGGGCGAACGGGCAAAAAGCGTATTTTCATTGCTCGAACTGATGTCGGGCGACCAAAATGTGAAGCCTTATTACGAAAAAATGAAGACTATTGCCGACTATTTTGAGCAACATCCGACATTCACCGAAAAAGAACTGAACGAAATCAGCCCGATGATTGAATCGTTCCGAAACGAAATTTTTAAATAAAACCCGGGGTATCCCTAAAAAAGAGGCTGTCCAAAAAGTCTGAGATCTAGTCGAGGCTGTCCAAAAACTCTGTGTTTCTCTGTGTTTTTACCCAGTGTAACTCTGTGGTAAAAAATAAACAATTGAACCACAGAGTTTCTCTGAGTTACCCACAGAGTTTTCACAGAGAAAAGTTATCGTAATATTTACTTTTTGGACAGCCTCCTCATCTTTCTAATAATCAGACCCTGAAACAAGTTCAGGGTGACGCGAATTGCGTATTTTAGAACTTTTCGGACAGCCTCTTTCTTTTTCAGCCGTTTTATATGACTGAAAATAAGAGGAAGAATCCACTTTAAATCGCATTCCACCGCAAAAATTTTCGAACATTCTTACTTAAATTATTGTATTAACTTTGAAACTTTATTTTGAATTAATTACCGGTTATGAATCTCGATCCAATTAAAATACGTCAGGATTTTCCAATCCTTCAGCAAAAAATATACAATAAGCCGCTGATTTACTTCGACAGTGCAGCCTCCTCCCAGCGCCCATTACAGGTTCAGGAAAAAATCAGGCAAATCGATCAGGAATATTACGGAAACATTCACCGCGCGGTACACTACATGGCTGATAAAGCCACTGCCGATTACGAAACTACCCGCGAAAAAGTACGCTCGCTTATCAATGCAGGAACAACCGCGGAAATCATTTTTACCAAAGGAACTACCGAAAGTGTGAACCTGGTTGCCTGGTCATTTGGCGAAGCATTTATTTCGGCAGGCGACGAAATTATCGTTTCCGAAATGGAACACCACTCGAACATCGTCCCCTGGCAACTGATGGCCGGGCGAAAAGGCGCTAAAATCGTGATGTTACCATTCAACAACAAAGGCGAGTTAGAACTTGATAAACTTCCCGGCCTGATTTCAGAAAAAACAAAACTGATTGCTGTTGCCCACGTGTCGAACGTACTGGGAACCGTGAACCCGGTTGCCGAAATTGCTGCTATTGCACATGCCCGCGGCGTGAAACTGTTTGTCGACGGGGCACAGGCCATTCAGCACCTCCCGGTTGATGTGCAGGCGCTGGGCGCTGATTTTTATGCGTTCTCGGCTCATAAAATGTACGGCCCAAACGGGGTTGGTGTGCTTTACGGACGAAAAGAACTGCTCGAACAGATGCCGCCCTACCAGGGAGGTGGCGAGATGATTTCGGAAGTGCGGTTCAGCGGGACTACTTTTAACGAACTGCCGTATAAATTCGAAGCAGGAACACCCAATATTACCGGGGTAATCGGGTTGGGCGCTGCCATCGATTACCTGCTGGAAGCCGGTATCGAAAATATTTCGGTTCACGAACAGGCTTTGCTGAAATATGCCACCGAAAAGCTGATGCAGATTCCCGGAATGAAAATTTACGGCGAAAGCAAAAATAAATCGGGTGTCATTTCCTTCAATGTGGAAGGAATTCATTCGTTCGATCTGGGCACCATGCTCGACAAAATGGGTATTGCGGTGCGTACCGGCCACCACTGCGCCGATCCGGTGATGCAGCATTTCGGCATTCCCGGCACTGTACGCATGTCGTTTGGAATTTACAACACCCGCGAAGAGATCGATGCCTTTTTGCCGGCTTTGAAAAAAGTAATTAGTTTGTTTTAATACCGATGATCATGGTACGATCCGGAACGTATTTATCCCTTTTGTTTTTAGTGCTGATTTCGTTCTCCGTTTCAGCAAAAAAACTCAATATTCTGGTCGTCACCGGCGGACACAATTTCGACCGCCAGTCGTTTTTTGAAATGTTTGATTCGTTTCCGAACATCAACTATACAGAACTTCAGCAACCGGAGGCAAATACGCAGTTTGGAAGCATCAATCCGAAAATAGTTGATGCAGTTGTTTTTTACGACATGCCAAAAAGTATTTCCGAAGAAGAAAAAGAAAATTATTTCAATTTGCTGAAAGCCGGGAAAGGCATGGTTTTCCTGCATCATTCGCTGGTTTCGTACCAGCAGTGGGATGAATTTAAATCGATTGTCGGCGGGAAATATTATGAAATGAAAGACTCACCCCGTGCATCAAATTATCAGCACGATGTACATTTTACCGTCCGCATTGAAGATCCGGAACACCCGGTTACCAAAGGCATCCGTGATTTTGAAATTTTGGACGAAGTTTACGGCAATACGGAAGTTCTGCCTGAAGTAAAACCATTGCTGACTACCGATCATCCGAAAAGCAGCCGCGTGATTGGATGGACGCACCAGAAAGAAAAATCGAGGGTCGTTTATATTCAGCCCGGACACGATAAAAATGCCTTTACAAATCCGGAGTACCGGCAACTGATCAGGCAAGCCATTGCTTTTGTTGCCGAAAAACAGAAATAGCTTCCCGGCAAAACAATCGCCTGTGTTTTAGCTCATCTGAAATGCGCCAAATGCACAAAAGCGGGTGCAACGTCCGCAGTTGGTACATTTTACACGGTCGATTTCCGGAGCAGTAAACGGCGATTTTTGAATAATTGCACCTGCCGGGCACACCGAAATCACCGGGCAATAATGGTTTTGCGGGCAATAGGCCGGTTCAATTTTAACAGTTCCCATATTCCTCAGCTATTTATAGTTTTTTCTTCTTCGGTTTTTTCCTTCTTTTTAAATGATCCACCCAAAAGGTAACCGAGCAGTGCGCCGAACAATGTACTTGACTGCCAGTGCGACTGAATCGGACAGGTACCTGAAGTGCAACCAATAAAATACCAGTATGCGTATCCTGCTGCGGCTCCCAGGACAATCGACAGCAGCGTCCATTTGTGTTTTTTCAGAAATTGTTGCATCGTGTTTGAATTTTGGTGCAAAGAAAATCAGAAGAAAATTCATGGTCGGTGACCTGTGTCACAGAAGGTGAAAAACAGGAGAAACAGAATACCCCGATTACCGGTCAGTTAACATTGAGAAATCGATCCTGCCACGATATATCCTGACCAGCCCTTTTTGTTCCATCTTTTTCAGCAGGCGGGAAACGACTTCGCGCGAAGTATTTAACTGCCATGCAATATCCTGATGCTTCCCTTTGAAAACTTTTTCGCCGGTAGCCTGAAAACGGTTCCTGAAAAATTTCTCCAGCCGTTCGTCCATGTTCGAGAATGCAATGGAATCAATGGTTTCGAGCAGTTCATCGAAACGTTTGCGGTACGAATTCATCAGGTACGATTTCCACGACTGAAACTGAACCATCCATCGGTCGATGTACTCAACGGGAATACGGACGATCAGGCTTTTCTGTTCGGCGATTGCACGAACATTGCTTTGCTGCTGACCCACACAACAGATAAGCGACATGCTGCAAACTTCGCCGGCATTCAGATAATAAAGTAATAATTCACGGCCATCGGCATCGTTTCGCACCACCCTTACAGCGCCTTTCAGTACGATTGGGAAAGAGCGGATCAACTGGCCTTCCTGCAAAATTTCTTCATCGCGTTCCACTTCCTGCAAAAATCCTTTTTCCTGAATTTCTTTCAGAAGCTCCTTCTCGAAAAACGGGAAACGCTTGTTTAGAATATCGGGCCATTCATCCATCACGGTAACCTGTTTCGAATATAATTCCAATCTTTAACCGCTTCAAATTTTTTATACCCTTCGGCAATGGAAGGATGCTGAAGAACGGATTCAACCGAAACCTCCGGAATTTCATTTTCGGCAAGTCCCCGGCGCACAAAAATGAAATTGAAACCAAGCTCGTTGGCCCCGACCAGGCGGTATCCTTTCTGTCGGGCCAATTGGGTCATGGCAACCGGCGAAGCCCCGTGATAAACCGGGTGTTTGCCCGGAAAAAAGTAGGCCGGATCGTATGGCACCACAATGTCTTCGAGTCCAAATTCATTGTGCGTTTCAATGATTACCACCTGCGGGCGGACCACTTCAAGAGCGTCCCACACCCAGTAATCGTTCCCGTCGATATCGATCGACAGCAAACCAATTTCACCTTCGAACCCGTTTTGCTTTATTATTTCGTTGATGTTTTCGCGTCGGATCATTTCGCAGGCAAAACGCGGAGGATAATTCCACGGATGCGGATACTGTGAATAAAACTTCTTTCCCCGTTTTACTGCTTTTTCGTTTCCATCGATAAACAAACCATGCCACCCAAAGTTGAAATGCAGGTTGGCGCAATTGCTGTTTATCCCGTCATCCGAACCGATTTCAACAAAGGTTTTGTTGGTCATTCCGATTACTGAAAAAATGTAAAGCAATTTTCCGTCTTCCTCAAACTGCGAAAAAACGCGAAAGCCGGTATCGCTCAACCGGGGAAGACAGCCATCTTTTTTGCATTGCTGATAATGAAGAAACAACCGGCGCTGCTCAATCTGAACTGCCGCACTGAACCGTTCCCGCACTTTCAGGATCAGAAATTTATCTTTCAGAAAATTCTTTATCATTTTTTTCATCCGCCGAAGGTATAAAAACGATAGGATGTCCAAAAAGCCTGCAATCGAGTCGGGGGTGTCCAAAAAGTCTGGGATCGAGTCATCCCGAACTTGTTTCGGGATCTCATCTTTCTAATAATCAGACCCTGAAACAAGTTCAGGGTGACGCGAATTGCGTATTTTAGAACTTTTAGGACAGCCTCCTGTTACTTTGTCGTGCCTTTGCTTTGTTTTCGTGAGATGCCGAAACGAGTTCGGCATGACAGGAGACAGAAGTTCGGGATGACCGGATATGTTTTTTTTGACTTTTGAACAGCCACATTGATTTACTAATAATTTTCAACCTCAATTTCGAAATACGCTTGCGGATGATCGCAGGCCGGGCATTTCACCGGGGGTTGGGTCGATTCGTGCAGGAAGCCGCAAACCCGGCATTTCCATACAACTTTCCCTTCGCGTTTGAATACTTTTCCTTCTTCCAGATTTTTGTACAGTTTCCGATAACGTGCTTCGTGGTGTTTCTCAATTTTAGCGATAGTTTTAAACAAGACAGCAACTTTCTTGAAACCTTCCTCTTCGGCAATGCGTGCAAATTCAGGGTACAATTCAGTCCACTCTTCGTTTTCGCCATCAGCCGCAGCCTTCAGGTTTTCCAAAGTTGACCCGATTACACCAGCCGGGTATTTGGCAGTAATTTCAACCATGCCGCCTTCCAGTTGTTTGAAAAACTGTTTGGCATGCGAGCGTTCGTTTTCTGCTGTTTCCATGAAAAGAGCAGCTATTTGTTCAAGCCCTTCGGCTTTGGCCTGTTTGGCAAAAAACTCATAGCGGTTGCGTGCCTGTGATTCGCCTGCGAAAGCTTTCAGCAGGTTTTGTTCGGTTTTTGTTCCTTTTATCGATTCCATAGCATTATTGTGTTTTTAGATTTTTAGACATAAAACAAATATAAGAAAAGCAAGTGGTATAAACGGAAGAAAAAAATCCGGGAAATTCTGTAATTGATACAGGCCTTCCGCCATAACGCCATTCCCTTCTGAAGCGTCATGTCAAACCCGTTTTATTATCACAACGCACCACACAACAAAGCGTCATGCCGAACTTGTTTTGTCAACACAACGCACCACACAACAAAGCGTCATGCCGAACCCGTTTCGGCATCTCACGAAACCAATGGAAAGGCACGACAAAGCAACAGGCCCTGAAACCACTGTCCTTGTCATGCTGAACTTGTTTCAGCATCTCACGATAGCAATGGGATGGTGTGCTAAAGCGACAGGCCCTGAAACAAGTTCAGGGTGATTCTCCGGTCGGGGGCGGGATGACGCTTTAATCGGGATGGGGCAGGGCTTCAATTTCAGGCAATCGTTGTAGCTGACATCTGATTTTTTGGATGATTTCCCAAAAGGAAAAAGGTTCCCGACGGTTGGTTTGGACGTTTTTCCAAAAAGAAAAAGCTTCCCGACGATCGGTTTGGACGTTTTCCCAAAAAGAAAAAGGCTCCCGACGGTCAGATTAAACGTTTTTCTCAAAATCAAAAGGCTCCCGACGATCAGTTTGGACATTTTCCCAAAAAGAAAAAGCTTCCCGACGATCAGTTTGGACGTTTTCCCAAAAAGAAAAAGGTCCGCGACGGTTGAATTGGACCTTATTTTCAAAATCAAAAGGTCCCCGACAATCGGATTGGACGTTTTTCCCAAAATCAAAAGCTTCCTGACGATCAGTTTGGACCTTTTTCTCAAAATCAAAAGCTCCCCGCCGGTTGGATTGGACGTTTTTCCCAAAATCAAAAGCTCCCCGCCGGTTGGATTGGACGTTTTTCCCAAAATCAAAAGGTTCCTGACGATCGGATAGACCTCCCCGGCAAAAGGAAATCGTACCGGTTGGGTGCGACAACGCACCTCCGCGGTGCGATAAACCACCTCCGCGATGCGACAACCCACCTCCGCGATGCGATAACGTACCGGCGAGCTGCAATTACGTAGCGGCAGGGTTGAGTTGTTCAACCGTGGGGGAAGAGTGAAAATATTATTAGTTTGCTCGACCAGTTGCCCGGTAAACCAGACATTTAAATGCTAAAATAAATTTGTTTAATAGAAATAGAAAATAAAAAAAGTACTAAGTTTATGGTGATATTTTCAAGTTACCAGCAATTTTGATACCGACACTATAACATAAACTATATGAGCAAAATTACATCTGGACCAACAGCAATTGTACCAAAAGATCCTCAACCATCTGTCGACAGAATCGATGATTTGGCAAGAAGAATATTAACAGGTGATATTCTACTACCTAAATTTCAAAGAGACTTTGTTTGGGAAAAGCACCAAATAATCAAACTACTTGATTCTGTTTATAAAAATTACCCAATAGGCAGTGTCTTATTGTGGCAAAGCAGACTAGAATTAAGAAGTGAAAATAGAATTGCTGATTTAGAAATCAATTTACCTAAACCTGATTATCCAGTTAATTATTTACTTGATGGTCAACAAAGACTTTCAACAATTTGCGGTGCGATGTACTGGCATGGTGAGAATGAAGAAAGCAAATGGAATATATTATTTGATTTAAGAAAGGAAGAATTTTTTCATGTTAGTACACTAAATGATTTACCTCTTCATCAAATAAGGCTAAATAAATTAGGAGATGCTTCATCATTCTATAAGCACATTGCTAGTTTGGATACACTTGGGGCAAAAGATATTCCTAAATTAAAGGAAGTCGCCGATAAATTATTCAACAGATTTAAAGATTATAAAATCGCCTCGGTTACCTTAGGTGATATGTCTATTGACGATGTAGCTCCAATTTTTGAAAGAATTAATAGCACAGGTACTAGATTGACAATTGTAGATTTAATGAGAGCAGCCACTTGGAGCCAAGATTTTGATTTAGTTGAAACAATTGATAATATTTTAGCAGAACTATCGATTAAGGAATTTGGCGGAATCGAGAAGAAAACAATCCTACGAAATATGTCAGCTGCATCTGGTGGCGGATTCTCCATTGAAAATATAAATAACCTGCGAAATAAAACCATAGATGAGCTCAAGGATGCTGCTGCTGAAACACTAGAGGCGACAAAAAAAGCAGTAGATTATCTTAAAACACAAATAAAAATTCCTAATGATAATATTATTCCATATTTAAATCAATTTGTAGTTCTAACAGAGTTGTTTAGACAAATTCAAAGACCAAGTGGTGTACAGTATAGTGAAATAACTAAATGGTTTTGGCGGAGCTCCTTGTCTGGATATTTTGCAGGCTGGAACACTGGTATGATGAATAATGATCTCGCGGAGCTCAACAGTTTTATCTTAGGTGATTCGAATGAACTTAATATCTATGAAAGTATACCTACTGTTGACATATGGAAGAAAAGAACTTTTAGAGCAAATAATGCACACTCAAAACTTTATGCTATAATCTTAGCATACCAATCACCAGTTGACTTATTGACAGGTCAAAAAATAGATTTAGAAAGAGCTCTTTCATGGGTCAATCAAAAGGAGTTTCATCATTTTTTCCCACAAGCATACCTTAAAACAATTGGAGTATCCTCAAACAAAATAAATAGTTTAGCTAATATCATACTTTTAACATCCTCATCTAACAAATTTATTTCAGACAAATCGCCATCTGAATACTTAACAGAAGTTGAAAAAGCAGCCGGATCAAATCTTGAAAGATGGCTACAATCGAACTTAATTCCAATTGATGCTTATTTTGCAGCAAAGAATAATGACTTTGAAAAATTTATCGAGATAAGAGCTGATGCCATTCATGAAAAAGTATTGGAACATGCTGACTGGAGATAAAACTGCTGGTAACTTCAGCTACCCGTCAAGCGCGGCAGCAGTGGTTTTCGGGGTGTACCTTTCCGCTCAAGCTGCTTTTAGGCTTGACAGGAAATCGCCCGCAGTCCGCCCCTGCCGCAAGCTTCCTCCGTTAGGTACAATATTAGAACAGAGACAGAATCATAAAACAGAGACAGAATCATAAAAGCTGATACAATGACATACAAAATTAAAAAGTCCATACAGCAATATTCTCTCGTTGACTTGTTAGAAATAATGAGTAACGAAAGGCATCCGGAGTATCAATTGGCAAACGATGAGTTTCAAAAAAGAAAAGCGTCAGACAAAGAATTAGAAAAAGCAAGAAAAGGACTTGAAGTCCGAATAAAAGCAAGAAATAAACCTCTGTCTTTGGGGGACAAAATCTATTGTTTCCTACGTCCATTATTAGTTCTTGCTAAATATACGACAGAAAGTTGGAGTGAGTTTGAAAGTCAACAAATGGATGAATTTGAAACATATGGAGAAACTCGACGAGTTGAAGAATTAAAAAAGTGGCAAGTATATGCTAGAATAACACATCTCAGCCTAATTGGACTTTTGATTTTAATCGGATTATTATTTTTAATTATTAAGCAAATTTCGTAGAGACAAATTAATTTAAAGTGAAAATAAAATACTGTACCTAACAGCAAAATACCCGGCAAGTCGGGGTTCTGTGCTTCGTTGACTGGAAATCAGTATTTTGAAAGGCTAATCTTCGTAGGAAGTTCATCGGTTAACTCCCGCCCTGCGTGTATTTGCGAAACGTTGAGATCGTGCTAAGATCGTCCTTTAAAATAGCTCACTGTTTCTTTTACTCCTTCGAAGTAAGAAATCGGTTCGTAGTTGAAATATCTGTTGAATTTTGTCGAATCGAAGTGATAGTCGTATTCATACTGATAGAGCATTTCGTACACTTCAGAAATGGTTTTATCGAAAAGGCCGGCCGCTGCAATCATCCATTTTTTCAACATTGAATATTTTGCCGGAACGGAAAGCCCGTCTGCAAACATTTCAACGAGCGACAGACCGGTTGGAGCCGGATTGCAGGTAGGCAAGTGCCAGACCTGGTTAAATGACGCATCATCGTTAGCCATCAAAATCAGGGCTCTTGCACAATCGATGGTGTAGGTATACGAATGTGTTTTTGAAATATCGACCATCCACTGGGCGCTTTTGCCCTTCATGAATTTTTCGATAACCATAAAATACGGCAGGCTGCTTTGTGCTGCATGCGGCCCATACAAATCGGCAGCCCGCGCAATGGAAGCAGTCAGGTTTCCTTTCTGATACTCTTCCTCAAGCATTCGGGCAATTTTTACACGCACTTCGCCTTTCCGGCTGCACGGATTATACGGCGTTTCTTCCGTCATTGGCCCGTCAACCTTTCCATACATGTACACATTGTCGAAGAAAATCAGTTTTGCATTTTCTTTTTTGCAGGCATCAATCGCGTTTTGCATGATTTTCGGCCACTGTTCAGTCCACACTTTTATATCGTATTTGAGTCCCGCACACAAATAAACCACGTCCGATCCTTTCACGCCGTTCAGCGTTTCAGCATACGAGCACAAATCGCCTTTCACCGATTCTGCTCCTTCTATTAAAAATCCGCTGCGCGAAACGAGCCGCACTTCTTCCTTGTTTTTCAGCAACTCAATTGCCAGCGGGTTCCCAACAGAGCCTCCCGCTCCTAAAATAGTATGTTTCATTTTTCCGATTGATTTTAAAATTTAGCAGGCCAGTAACCTATCCAGTTGCTTTTCGTTGATACTGGTTGGTTTTCCGCTGAGCCAATGTTTTTTACAGCCACAACTGTCCAAAAAGATACATTGCGACGGAATATTCATCTTCTGCATTTCGTATCCTCCGGTCAGTAAATTCAGTACACAAGCCACGCCAATAAGCGCGGTGGTTTCCGAATTCTTCCAGGGTTCCAGATATTTCGAAAAGCCCGACGAATGCGGAATCAGAACGGTTTTTACCTGCCGGAGTTCCATTTTTTGTTTCAGCTTCGACACATTGCAATCAGCAGAACAGTTCCGGCAAACCAGTTGTTCATTTTCCATTGTGGCGGCACAGGCCGTTCTTTTAGCCATGCAGGTCGGCAACAGCAGT
Organism: Prolixibacteraceae bacterium; assembly: GCA_003506435.1. Taxonomy (GTDB): domain Bacteria; phylum Bacteroidota; class Bacteroidia; order Bacteroidales; family Prolixibacteraceae; genus GWE2-42-39. The sequence continues at coordinate 8,985 of DOAQ01000035.1, read as the reverse complement.
ATTTTCTCTGGAGTTTTTACAAAATCCAGTCGAAGGCTGCGGTTCATCACCTCGGCAGCAACCATGTTCAGGTAATATTCATCGGGTTTCCGCGTACAGAAAATATGATCTTCCCGCTTCGGATAAATAGCTGCATTTTCAGCAATAAATTTCTTCCAGTCCGAAGTATATTTTCCCAGTTTTTCCGAGGCTTCCGCCACAAACCAGCCTGCAAAATCCTTCACATCCTCAACAAATTGTTCCTGAAAAGCAGTTTCCTTTCGCTGAAGCCACTCATTCCACACCTGCAAACGCTCGGTTTCCTGATCAAATTCATGGGTGCATTTCAGCCATTCGATCAGCATTCCGTAATCTTCGGAAGTATTTCTTTCTTTCAAAAGAAGCGAAGTTCCCAATCGCCCCCGAAGTCGGTCAACTGTTGGTTTTACGGAAGGATATTTTTTGCGCAGCGAATACAAATAATCGAAAAGTGGTTTATAAAACTGCACCCGACGGCCCGAATACTGCGAATAATTGCGGACAAAAACGCCCAGCATCAGAATTTCCATCAGGCACTCTTCCGAACTGTATGTTTTGTGTTTTCCCGCTTCTGAAAATACTTTAAAATCGGCAATAAATTCTGAAAAAACCTGATTCCCCTTTCCCAGCACATGATTGGTAAACGAACTTAATTCGTCATAAAACTGAAGGGGATTGCCGGTTTGCGAAACCAATGAATACGGAACTGACATGAATTTTTACTCTTTTATACTGAATGAATTAGAACGGCGCAAAGGTTATCTGAAATCTCATTCTCCGGTAAAAAAAATCGGTGAAAGACATGGTTTTATAGATTAAACGAATCAGGTTCGCTCCGGAAATCCCGAAAATGAACGGAAATCTTTATATTTACTGCTCGTAAAACTCAACAAAACCAATAGGAATATGAAAGCTCTGGTTCTTGAAGCTTATAATCAGTTTAAATATACCGATGTTCCCGTTCCCGAGATTTCCGATGACGAAGTGTTGGTGCGGGTGAAAGCCTGCGGTATTTGCGGGTCTGATGTTCACGGGATGGACGGAAGCACCGGTCGTCGTATTCCGCCGATCATCATGGGACACGAGGCTTCCGGCGTGATTGAAAAAGTTGGCAAAAATGTCACGAATTGGCAACCCGGCGACCGGGTCACTTTCGATTCAACTATTTATCCGCTGGACGACTGGTATACGCTGCATGGTCGTTACAACCTGAGCGACAACCGGAAAGTACTGGGTGTTTCACCCGGCGATTACCGGAAACACGGCGCTTTTGCCGAATATGTTTCGGTGCCGCAACACATTTTGTACCGCATTCCCAACAACGTTTCTTTTGAACATGCCGCCATGGTTGAGCCGGTGGCAGTTGCCCTGCACGCCATTTCACTGTCGGGCATAAAATTGGGCGACACAGCCGTGGTGGTTGGCGTTGGAATGATCGGCATTTTTATCGTGAAACTGCTGAAACTTTCAGGAATAAAAGTAATTGCCATCGATTTGGATGATGCAAAACTGGAGCAGGCCAAACTTTCGGGAGCCGATGTTATTCTGAATGCACAATCGGAAAATCTTGAAAGAAGCGTGAAAGAGATTTGCAACGGTCGGGGCGCCGATTTCGCTTTCGAAGCAGTGGGTGTCAGCGCAACGGTGACAACGGCAATCACCTCGGTCCGAAAAGGAGGAACCATTATTTTGGTGGGTAATCTTTCGTCAAATATTGAATTTCCTTTGCAAAAAGTGGTCACACAAGAACTGAAAGTACTCGGCAGTTGCGCCATCAACGGTGAATACGAAAAAGTGCTTCAACTGATGGAACAGGGATTGATCAATGTGGATGATCAAATATCAGCAATCGCTCCATTGAGTGAAGGAGCCGGTTGGTTTTCCCGCTTGCACAACAAAGAAAAAGGACTGAATAAAATTTTGCTGGTTCCCTAAATTCAATTAAAATGGAAAAATACAAAATCGGGATATTGGGCTGTGGAAAGGTAGCCCACCTCCATGCCAAAGCGATTCTTGGAATTCCGGAGGCTGAACTCACTGCTGTTTGGAGCCGCTCGAAGGAAACGGCTGAAAAATTTGCTGCACAGTACGGCGTGAAAGCATATCAGTCAATCAATAAAATGATTACTGAGAACCAGATTGATTTGGTGGTGGTTTGCACACCGCACCCGTTTCATAAAGAACCGACCATTGAAGCGGCGCAGGCAGGGGCAAACATTCTGGTTGAAAAACCGTTGGCTTCTACGCTCATTGACTGCGACGAAATGATCTCTGTCTGTCGGGAAAACAGGGTAAAACTGGGAGTAATCAGTCAGCGCCGCTGGTATGCTCCGGCAAAACGGGTGAAACAAGCGATAGAAGACGGGAAAATCGGCAAACCTGCGCTGGGAACTATTTCCATACTGGGTTGGCGCGACCAGACCTATTACGATGCCGACGCATGGCGCGGAACATGGCAGATGGAAGGCGGCGGCGTTTTGGTAAACCAGGCCCCGCATCAACTCGATATTTTGCTTTGGATGATGGGCGACATTGACGAAGTATACGGTATCTGGAAAAACCTGAACCATCCGTATATTGAGGTAGAAGATACGGCTGTGGCCATTGTCCGGTTTAAAAATGGTGGAATTGGAAATATACTGGTGAGCAATTCACAAAAACCCGGAATTCACGGGAAAGTGCATATTCACGGAGAAAACGGCGCTTCGGTTGGTATTCAGACCGATGGAGGCGCCATGTTTATTGCAGGCAGCTCGGGAGTACTCGAACCTCCGGTGAACGACCTGTGGACTGTACCGGGCGAAGAACACCTGCTTCAGCAGTGGAAACAGGAAGATTCGGAGTTCTTTCAGCAAATTGATGCCACTACATTTTATATGAAAGAACAGATCGAAGATTTTATTCTGGCCTTGAAAGAAAATCGTGAACCATTGGTTACCGGCGGACAAGGCCGAAAAACGGTGGAACTTTTCACTGCTATTTACCGCTCGGCACGCGACGGCAAACCGGTTCGTTTTCCGCTGGCTGCCGACGATTTACAGAACGATATGGACGGACGTCTTCACTCAGTAAAATACTAATCATGTCAACACCTTTCATAATTTTTCTGGTTGTCTCTGCCGTTTTTATCCTTCTGTTTTTAGTCCTGAAACTAAAAATCAATGCTTTCATTGCGCTGTTGATTACGTCCATTTATGTCGGCATTCTTTCGGGGATGCCATTGAGTTCGATAAACCAAAGCATTCAGGAGGGAATGGCCGGAACGCTTGGTTTTGTTGCGACCGTTGTCGGGTTGGGCGCCATTTTCGGACAAATGCTGGAAAGTTCGGGCGGGGCACAGTCGCTGGCCCATAATCTGGTAAAAAAATTCGGTAACGAAAAAGCTTCCTGGGCACTTACATTGACAGGTTTCCTGGTTGCCATCCCTATTTTTCTCGATGTGGGGTTCATCATTCTGGTACCCATCGTTTATGCCCTTGCCCGCGACACAAAAAAATCAATTTTATACTACGGTATTCCGCTGTTGGCAGGATTGGCCGTGACCCACGCTTTTGTCCCTCCAACTCCAGGACCTGTGGCCGTGGCCGACATTATCAAAGCCGAATTGGGCTGGGTAATTTTATTGGGAATACTCATCGGCATTCCTGTAGCCATACTCGCCGGACCTGTTTTCGGAAAGTACATTTCCAAAAAAATCGATCTTCAGCCACCTTCCGGAATGTTTGAAACCAATGAAGACATACACCATCCGGATGGAAAGCTACCTTCTTTTGGATTAATTTTAAGTTTAATCGGTATCCCGTTAATATTAATCCTATTAAGTACCGTAGCGGGCATCCTCACTTCCAAAAAAATTATAGAAACTTCGCTGTTTACCGAAATTGTTGCCTTTTGCGGCCATCCGTTCACTGCGCTGATTATCGCCACGCTGATTGCAATTTATCTGCTGGGAATCAAACGGGGAATGCCCAAACAGCAAATTCTCGATTTAAGCACGAAAGCGCTCGGTCCAGCCGGGATAATTATTTTAATTACCGGGGCGGGCGGCGTATTGAAACAAATTCTGGTTGACAGCGGAATTGGCAAAATGATGGCCGAATCGATTGCCGGATCGTCATTTTCACCGATTTTGCTGGCCTGGTTGCTGGCTGCGATCGTGCGCATCACACAAGGATCGGCAACCGTGGCCATGATCACAGCAGCAGGAATTATTGCTCCGGTGTTGTCCATGCTTAACCTTTCGGACCCCGGACGCGCGCTGATCGTGATTGCCATTGCTTCAGGCGCCACGATCCTTTCGCATGTAAACGACAGCGGATTCTGGCTGGTAAGTAAATATTTGGGCATGAACGAAAAACAAACCTTGCAATCATGGACTGTGATGGAAACTATCATTTCAGTTTCAGGACTGATACTTTCACTGATTGTCAGCTTATTCATTTAAAAAAGACCGTTTCCCCAGATGTCGGAAATGTTATCCTTTCCGATACTAAAAAAATTAATCATTGTCTGAAAATAAAAAATTACGACATTTGCATCTTCTAATTGACGATTTGAGATGGAGATGGAAAATATTCAACAGGAGATAATAGAAGAGTTTTCGGTTTACGAAGACTGGATGGACAAATACAGTTATTTAATTGAACTGGGCAATAGTCTGCAAAACCTCGATCCGAAAGATAAAAACGACCAGCATCTGATAAAAGGTTGCCAGTCGCGGGTTTGGCTGGTTCCCGAATTCAGGGACGGAAAAATTTATTTTCAGGGAGAAAGCGATGCCGTTATTGTGAAAGGATTGGTAGCGTTGTTACTGCGAGTGGTTTCGGGTCGTACGCCAAAAGAACTGATGAACAGCGATCTGCACTTTATTGATGCCATTGGACTGAAACAACACCTCTCTCCTACCCGTTCAAACGGACTACTGGCCATGATCAAACAAATTAGATTGTACGCTGTTGCATATAACAGAATATCAGAAAAGGAGGCATAAGAAAATGGATGCTCGGATTGATCAGATTATCGAGAAACTAAAAGATGTTTACGACCCGGAAATTCCGGTCAACATATACGATTTGGGACTGGTTTATAATGTGGATGTGGACGAGAATAACAAAGCCAACATCATTATGACACTGACTGCACCCGGCTGCCCGGTTGCCGATATGCTGGTTGACGATACCCGGCAGGCGGCCCTTTCGGTTGACGGAGTTGATGATGCCCACGTGGAGCTTACTTTCGAGCCTCCCTGGGACAAATCGATGATGAGCGAAGAAGCCCGGCTGGAACTGGGATTCTTTTAAAATACATACAGAAGAAAAGGCTGTCCTGAAAAGTTCACGCGGAATACGCAAAGTAAAAAAAGGAAAGTACGCAAATATTTATTTACCAGCTACATAATCCTGGCGGTCTTTGCGTAAAACTAACTTTCCGGACAGCTTCTTCTTTAATTGTGATCTACCTTTTCCAAATCCAAAAATTTTTATTCTGAGAAAAAACTGTTGTGATTTTTCTCATTACCTGAAAATTATCATTAAGAACCCTTTTGTTTATTCCTGAAGTTTGTATTTTTAGCATCGTAAACTTAAATGCTATATGCAATCTAAAACCAATTAAAACTCAATAGTATGGGATCAAACAGAAGAGACTTTCTACGGAATACTCTGATCAGTGCAGGATTACTTTCGTCAGGATTAATAGCTTGCACACCTTCCAACCAGGAAAACAAAAAAAGCGAAATCAAGACTACCAATCGCACACAACGTTTCAACATGAGCGGGTTTGCTGCCCCAAAGCTCGATAAAGTCCGGGTTGGCTTTATTGGTCTGGGAAGTCGCGGACCCGGCGCTGTTAAACGCATAACGCATATCGAAGGTGTTGAAATTGTTGCTTTATGCGATGTATTGGAAGACCGGGTTGAAAAATGCCAGAAAATGCTGGAAGAGCAAGGCTTGCCAAGAGCAAAATCCTATTCAGGGACAAAAGAAGCATGGAAAGCCGTTTGCGAAAGCGCCGATATTGATCTTGTCTATATTACCACACCATGGGAATGGCACACCCCAATGGCCGTTTATGCCATGGAAAACGGCAAACATGCCGCAACCGAAGTGCCTGCCGCAAAAACGCTCGAAGAATGCTGGCAACTGGTTGAAACGTCGGAACGCACCCAAAAGCATTGCATGATGCTCGAAAATTGTTGCTATGACTTCTTCGAACTGCTCACGCTAAACATGGCACGACAGGGCTATTTTGGTGAAATCATTCACGGGGAAGGCGCTTACATTCATAACCTGTTGGATCTCAATTTCAATAAAAACGGATATACTGAGATGTGGCGCCTGAAAGAAAATTTCAGGAACGGGAATTTATATCCAACCCATGGATTGGGCCCGGTCTGCCAAATCATGGACATTAACCGCGGCGACCAGATGGAATACCTGGTAGCAATGCAGTCTGCCGATTTCCAAATGGCAGCAAAAGCAAAAGAATTGGCTTCTGAAGATCCTTTCTTCAATGAATTTGCCGGAAAACAATACCGGGGGAACATGAATACAACCACAGTAAAAACATACAAAGGCCGTACGATCATGATCCAGCACGATGTAACCAGTCCGCGTCCGTATTCTCGCATCCATTTGGTTAGCGGAACAAAAGGTACGGCCTGCAAATGGCCCTCGCCTGAACGAATTTCGAAAGGGCACGAATGGATGAACGATGAAGAAATGAAAAAACTGTACGACGAGTTCACTCCTGAAATTGTAAAAAAAGTAGGCGAAATGGCCAAACAGGTTGGTGGACATGGTGGAATGGATTTCATGATGGATTGGCGCCTGATCGACTGTCTGCGCAATGGCTTGCCGCTTGATCAGGATGTTTACGATGCCGCTTTGTGGAGTGCCATTGCACCTCTCAGCGAAGCATCGGTTGCAAACCGTTCCAACTCGGTAGATGTGCCGGATTTCACCTGCGGCGCGTGGAAAACCAACGCCCCGGTTGAACTCACACTAAAAGGCGGCGGCACTACAGGCGTCAGAAAAGTAAACAAAGCGGATTCTTCCAAACAATTAAATGTTTAAATTTCAATATCGAAAAGAGGCTGTTCAAAAAGTCTGGGATCGAGTCATCCCGAACTTGTTTCGGGATCTCATCTTTCTAATAATCAGACCCTGAAACAAGTTCAGGGTGACGCGAATTGCGTATTTTAGAACTTTTTGGACAGCCTCTTTCATTTCCAGTCAATCGCATTCGCATAAACCCATCTTCTCATACCCCCTCTCCTCTAAAAGCAGCTATCAAAAGCAAAAAATCATTATATATACATTCCAAGCCCTATCAAAGCAATTTACTAACATTCACCCCTTTAAAACTCTATTTTAATTTATTCTAAAGAAAAATAAGAAAGAAAAACCTATAAAAGGGTAACCAATCTGGCTAATTCACGATTAATAAGGTAAGTGATTTTTAGGTCGTCATGGAATCTATTAACATAAATCGGTAATAACTTTCATGCCGGAGTTCAGTAAGAATGAATTAAAAACGTAAAATTGCTTTGTGTGATATTTATATGGGATAGAGAAATCTTCAATAAAATGACCTATGGATTGATGTTGCTGTGATTTGAAGGGGAAGGTTTTTATGTAACAGAATGGGAATAATGAAGAACCGGAATTTATTCGGGTTATTAGGTATTGTATTGCTTGTTATTGTAGCATTTAATGCTTCATATGGGCAAACTTTATCCATATCCAAAACAGGTCCCGCTTCAGCTTCTCCCGGTGGAACTATCTCTTATACAATTACATATTCTAATACAGGAACAGGCCCCGGAAACAACATTGTTATAACTGATCATCTCCCCAGTTCCACTCTTTATACCTACTCATCATCTTCCCCCGCAGGAAACTATAACAGTGCATCCAATACCATCACCTGGACCAGTGCACAAATTGCACAATTGGCATCACTATCCCCCGGTACCTATACAATAAACGTAACCCTCATTGCAGGAACCTCAGGCAGTGGATACGGATATGATCCGACGGCTTATTATATGCCTGCTTCCAGTAATACCCTCTCAAATTATGCCGGAATTAAAAGTAATGAGGTACCAACTGAAGTTTACAGTTCAACCGTCAATACTTCAGTTACCCAGTCTTGCGAAAGCACTATTGCATATTCAGGAGGCGGAATCATAAAATCTACCCATGACAGTTATACAACGTATCTGATGAGTATAACAAACACGGGAAATACGTATGATAAATTCAATATTTCGATAACCGGACAAACCGAGTTTGTACAGGGAGGTAATACATTCACGCTTGAATATATATTTACCAGTTTAAGTGGGAATACAATCACACAAACTGATTTTCTTGCTCCAGGTCAGGTGTATAATTTTTATATGACACTAACCTTACCTCATTCTGTAGCAAATAACTTAACTGATATTACCGACATTACAAGCACTTCGACAGTGTGTTCCGGTACCCAGACAAAAAGTGTGGTATCAACAATCAGCAATCAGGGAGCTGGGGCCAATACCAATGTTAGCATTACAAAATCGGTTTCTCCAAGTCCTGTAATTGCCGGATTACCCACAACATATAGTATTACAGTAACCTGCAGTAGTAATCAGGATGCCACTGGTGTTAATGTAAATGATATTTTACCTTCTGGATTGACCTTTAACTCAGCGTCCGACGGAGGTACTCTTTCTGGAAGTACCGTTTCGTGGCCATTATTTACACTCACGAAAAATACCAGCAAAACATTAACATTAAGTGTTACCCCGTCTTGCGATTGTTCCGGTTCATATACAAATACGGCTACAGTAATTACCTCTAACAATGATGTTGACCTAAGTAATAATTCAACCTCTTTAACTACGAGTGCAACAGATAATGTCGTTCCAGTCTTAAGTGGAATCCCCGCCAATGTCACCGTCCAGTGCAGCAGCGTGCCTGCGGC
>DOAQ01000001.1 GCA_003506435.1 Prolixibacteraceae bacterium | reverse complement strand
ATTTATTATTGCTGAAGGCGAATCAGTGGCCGGACCAATTCCTCCAACCGGAAATACCAATACACGCGGGTTCTTTAGGCCAGATATTAAAACATTCCTGACCCGCTGGATTAGTGAAGGGCCAACTCACCATTTTTCACTGGGGATTGGTCATCATGCCAAAACCATTGATAAAATCGCAAAGTATCTGAATATTGAATCGGTAATTATTCAAGGTGATTAATTTCAAAGAAATACCTAATAACTAAATTTATAACCATGAAATACCTAAAAAGACATTTGTCAACAATAGCATCAGTTGCTGTTTTTTCATTAGCTGCTTCTTTGTTGTTCCAGTCCTGCGTAAATAAAATTTCAAAGGGGAAAAGCGCCGGAGTGGTTTCGATTTCGGAAAATGATTTCCGTACTGTTCCTGATTCTGTTAAACCCTGGGTTTATTATTGGTGGTTGAAAGGAAATGTGACCAAAGAGCAGCTTGCACGTGATCTGGAAGAAATGAAGGCGAAAGGTGTCGGCGGATTTCTGCTTTTCGATTCACGCGGGTATTGGGACTCATACGATGGGAAGACCGGGCATGTCCCCGTTCCTTTAAATGTAAAGCATGAATTTATGAGCCCCGGTTGGCGCGAAATGGTGAAATTTGCCATGCAGGAAGCCCACCGTCTGGGTTTGAAGATGAGTATCAACCTTGCCAATACAGGTGGTTCGCTGCGAGGGCCGTGGAACATGAAAGAAAACAGGGCCAAACAACTCATCTGGACTACTTCAGATGTTCGTGGTCCGGCAAAAGTTTCAGCCCAACTCGACATTCCTGCTGATAAGAAGTATTTTCAGGATGTGGCATTGCTGGCTGTCCGTATAAAATCAAAGGATAGTTCATTGGCTAAAGGCCATGAAATCAACTTGAACGGGGAGTGGAAAACTGTATCGGCGCCAACTGAAAATGCGCCTGTTGCTGGCGAAGTTGTTGATCTCAGGGACAAAATAAGCAACGGTAAACTCCTGTGGGATGCGCCTGATGGGAACTGGCAAATCATACGTTTCGGGTTTCAGATTATCGGTGAAGAAGGGGGCGTCGATATCCTGAACTCGGGAGCAGTCACCCAATATTTCAACCTCATGGGTTCGGAGATACTGAAAGATGCAGGTCCGTTGGCCGGGGTTACCCTGACATACTTTTACAATGTAAGCTGGGAAGGTGGGCAACCCGATTGGACGGTGGGTTTCGAGAAAGAGTTTAAGAAATACCGTGGATACGACATACGCCAATACCTGCCTGTGCTGGCCGGGCTATCGCTCGAAGACCGTTCGTTGAACGAACGGTTTATGCGCGATTACCTGAAAACGGTAAGCGACTGCTTCATGCGCAATTGTTATGAGACAATAGGCAATCTTTGCCATGCCAAAGGGATATTGTGGCATTCGGAAGACGGAGGTCCCTGGCCTCGTAATGCGCCAATGTTTAAAGAGGCCGACCAGTTGACCTTCTGGGGCAAGAACGATATGCCGCAAGGCGAGTTCTGGTGTTCCGACTTAAACGATTTGGGTACAAAATCGAATGTGCGCTATGCCGCGATGGCTGGTCATATATATGGTCAACCGCTTATTGCTGTTGAAGCGTTTACCCACATGGGGCGGCATTGGACCAAATACCCGGCATATCTGAAACCTTTTGCCGATATTAACCTTATCGACGGGGCTAACTTCTTTATTTGGCACACCTTTACCGCTTCGCCGCTCGAAGTTGGCAAACCCGGGTACGAATATTTTGCCGGAACTCATATCAACCCCAACGTTACTTGGTGGGATAAAGCCGGAAACTTTTTCGATTACCTGGGGCGGTGCCAGTCGATGCTCCGTAAAGGAAAGTTTGTGGCCGATGTATGCAGCTATGTGAGCGATAAAAACTATGTGATGTGGGGGCGGGGCGAAAAATGGAACCCGAATTCGAATCTTACCCCGGTGAAAGGGTTTTCGTACGATTTGCTTAGTTCTGAAGTGCTGACTGACCTCTTATTGGTTAAAAATGGCAAACTGGTATTGCCCGATGGGATGAGTTACAGCATGCTTGTTGTTGACCTTACTGACCCGGTTATTCCGATTGAGGTTTTAGAAAAAGTAAAAAAGCTCATCGAAAACGGGGCAACCGTTGTATTAGGGAAAAACAAGCCAACCCGGGACCCGGGAATAAACGGCTACCCTGAATGTGATAAACAAATGCAACAACTGGTCAAAAACCTGTGGCCTGATGATAACGGACAGTTTCAGATCCGTTCCCTTGGAGAGGGGAAGGTCATTACCGGGACAAATATGGAAGAAATAATGAAAAAGATCAATATTTTACCCGATTTTGAGGGGCCGTTCCAATACATCCACCGGAGTGGCGAAGACTTTGACATATACTTTGTTTCGGGAGAAGGTAAAAGCGATTGCACGTTCAGGATAAACGACAGGAAACCTGAAATATGGGATCCCATAACCGGGAAAACTTCCGAAGCCATCAGTTACAGGCAAACCAGCGATGGGCGAACCATTGTTCCCCTTACGCTCGATAAAAACGGGTCGACATTTGTCGTGTTCAGGGAGAAGGCAAGTTCCAGCCACTTAACATCGGTTAGTGGCTCAGAAAACCCTGAGTGGCTCAATACCGAAGGAACCTCAAATCGGTACATTTTTTGGCAAAGCGGTGATTATCTGTTCTCGTTGACGAATGGGGCAAGCAAGAAGGTCACGGCATCGGTTTTGTCCCCGGTGGTAATTTCCAATTCATGGAACGTCACCTTTGAACCGGCAACCGGGGCGAAAAAGTTCGATTCGACTTTCAATGAGCTGACTTTATGGAATGAAAACTCCAGCCCCGAGATAAAATATTTTTCCGGATCGGCTACCTATTCCAGCACATTCACTTTAAATGACAAACAGGCAAAAAGTCCGGCCCGGGTACAGTTTTGTTTGGCACACGACATCGCGCGGGTATGGGTCAACGGGAAGGATTTGGGTGTTGTTTGGACCTTTCCCTGGCAAGTTAATTTGACTGGTTCGTTAAAAGAAGGGATCAATGAGTTAAAAATCGAAGTGACCAACTGTTGGGCCAACCGGCTCATCGGCGATGCTGGTTTGCCTGAAAATCAATGGACTACTAAAACAAATGTCCGCCGTGTACCCGACAGGTCGGTATACAAAGAAGGACACCAGGCATTTTCGGCCAAAGACGAACTTATGCCTTCGGGTTTGGTCGGTCCGGTACAGATTGAATTTGGTGTAATAAAGGAAATAACTTTCTAATGTTGAATAAATTAGTTTTTGTTGCTGGAATCCTTTTGTTGTTTTCATTTGTGTCAAAGGCTCAAATCGCTCCAGCAAAAATATTCTCCGATAATATGGTATTGCAGCGCGAGGCTGCAATACCTGTTTGGGGATCAACCAATCTGGTTGAGCAGATTACTGTTCATCTGATTTTTTCTGAAGCAAAAACCGTCGCCCAAGCAGATGGACAATAGAGAGTTGTACTACCTTCCGTTGCTGCCGACGGTTCATATACATTGAAAATAGAAGGGAATTCAGAATTTGTTGATTGGCGATGTATGGTTTGCCTCTGGGCAGTCAAATAAGGAACATCCAATGATATGAAGAATTGCATTCTGGTCAGCATGGTATTAGCAATCGTTTTCAGGTGACCGGCCTGAAAAATGCCATTGTAGGATTTATCCCGGCTATAATGTGACAGCACAAACGTTTCATGCCTATGCAAATGCCGATTATCCCTGGAAAACCGGGCAGGTTCTGTTCAAAGCAGGCGACGAAAAACTGGGAAAACATTTTGTGGTGGAAAATGTGACAGGTAATCTGGTTGTTGCGTGGTAATGTCAGGAATAGATCAATATGTAATACAGCGCGAAGATGTCGTCCTGCTGTAGAAATGATGATGTCTGCATCTGTGCATAAGTTTTTCAGAAGAACAGTTTTGTTGTATCACCGTTTCACAGTACTGTAATTTTTTCAAAATGTCCCGAAGATGGAATGTTTCTCGGAATTAAAATAAATAGTTGAATAAATATGAAACCCTTCGCGGTTGGTATTTAGTTTCCTTTCGAGGTAAAGCACCGGATCACCCGTTTTAATTTTCAGCAATTCGCTGATTTGTTTTGTAGCTTTTATGGCTTTTAACTTTTGCTCGCCGCCCGTTATTTCAATCTGATAATTGGAACGCAACAATTCGAAAAGCGATTTGTTTTCAAACGAACGGCTGGTAAACCGTGGCAGGTTGATATTCGGAAGATTGTTTATATCATAAAAGACAGGCTGATCGTTTACCAGGCGCAAACGTTCCAGATAAATGCGCCCTGATTCGCGCTCAACATCAGTCAATTCATACGAGAAATTTTCGGGCCAAGCCATAATTTGTGGTTTCGACAAAATTTGTGTTTTCAGATATTGCTGACCAATTGCCGAAGCGGTTCCCGAAATGCTCAAAATGCCAATGTCCTGCGGCGGTTTTTTTACAATACTGCCTTTTCCCTGTTTTTTAATAATATAACCATCGCGTACCAAGGCTTCCAGCGCCTGCCGCACAGTAGGGCGTGTAACTCCATGAACCGCGCATAATTCATTCTCCGAAGGGAGCATGCTCCCTTCTTCATAAGCGCCACTGAGAATATGCTTCCTGAGTATTTCGTATAGCTTTTTGTATTGCGGTAACTTTTGTTCCAAGACGCTTTGTTAATTAATTCTGATCAAAAATACAAAAAATATTTAATTTCGAATACACAACTTGTAAATACAAGTTAAAATATATAATTTTACAACCGAATATTGAAATATCCTTTATTTATATCGCATTTAAAGATATTTCAACTTTATAAATGTATGACTAATGTAATTACAAGTATAACAAAATCAATATGGCAGTTCCAGTATTAATGCCTCGTCAGGGGCAGTCGGTTGAGACCTGTATTATCGGAGAATGGTACAAGAAAAAAGGTGATCAGGTAAAAGTCGGGGACATTTTGTTCTCCTATGAAACTGACAAGGCTTCGTTCGAAGAGGAAGCGAAAGCAGAAGGTATCCTGCTTGAAATATTTTACACAGAAGGAGATGAAGTTCCCGTTCTTGAAAATGTGGCCGTCATTGGTGCGGCAGGCGAACCGGTTGAAGAATTCAGGCCGGGTGGCAGCAAGCCAGTTGAAGAAGTAAAAACCGAAACCGTAGTTGTTGCTGAAGTCGTAGCAGAAAAGCCGACAGTTGCAATACGCGAATCGTCAGATGAGGCAGTGAAAATTTCGCCCCGTGCAAAAAAACAGGCCGAGACAAAAGGAATCGATTACAATCAGTTGCAGGGAAGCGGCCCCGGCGGACGCATCATCGAACGCGATGTGGTAACGGCAGCCGAAACCATGCCGGTAATGACTTCGCTGGCAAAAGCAAAAGCTTCGGATGAAAAATTGAATGTTGGCGCTGAGACCAGTGGTTTGGGCGGTCGTGCGCTTGCCGGTGACCTCACGTCAAATAATCAGGTTTACAGCACTGATTTTGAAGTGAAGAAACTGACGAATATCCGCAAATTGATAGCCAAAGCAATGCACGCTTCGCTGCAAAACTCGGCTCAGCTTACCCATCACATGAGCGCCGACGCACGTACAATCATGGCGTTGCGCAAGAAATTGAAAAAAGATTTCGAAGCCGGGAAAGTTTCACAAAATATTACCATTAACGATTTGGTTTGTCTGGCAGTTATACGTGCACTGAAAAAATATCCGCAGGCGAACACTCATTTTTTGGGCGATAGTATGCGCTGGTTTAAAAAAGTACACCTCGGACTAGCTGTTGACACCGAACGCGGCTTGATGGTCCCGGCGGTAAAAAATGCCGATGACCTGTCGCTGGAAGGACTTTCAGCACAATTGTCAGCAATTGCAGCTCAATGCCGCCAGGGGAATATCAATCCTGAATTACTCTCGCCGGAAGCTGCAACATTTACCGTTTCGAACCTGGGTAATTACGGCGTGGAAATGTTCACACCGGTAATCAATCTTCCGCAGACTGCCATTTTGGGAGTTTGCACCATCGTTCCTCGTCCGAAGGATTTGGGCGACGGAATTTATGGTTTTGTACCGATGATGGGCCTTTCGCTTACATACGACCATCAGGCGCTGGACGGCGGCGAAGCAACTCTCTTCCTTCGGGAAATAAAAGAACAAATTGAAAATCTGACAATCTAAAAATACAGCCTCGCCTCCTTAATAATTTAGTATTAATTTATCAGGGTAAGGTTTTCGGAGGTGAGGTTTTTTTTCTGAAACTATGGAAAATATATTCGATATAGCAATTTTAGGCGGTGGACCAGCCGGATATGTAGCTGCAGAGCGTGCCGGTGCAAAGGGACTGAGCGTAGTAATTTTCGATAAACGGGCTTTGGGTGGCGTTTGCCTGAATGAAGGTTGTATTCCCACCAAAACCCTGCTCAACTCGGCAAAAGTTTTGGAATATGCACACGAAGCCGAGAAATACGGTATCACAGTTGGCGAGGTTGGTATTGATTTCAGCAAAATCATGAAGCGAAAAGATAAAGTAGTTCGCAAACTGGTTTCAGGAATCGGTGCCAAAATGAAACATGCCAAAGCTGAAGTAGTGATGGCTGAAGCAGTTATAAAAGAAAAACGCGGTTCTGAAATTACCATTGAAGCCGAAGGGAAAACATACAAAGCTGCCAACCTGCTTATTTGTACCGGTTCGGAAGCTGCCATTCCACCAATTCCGGGGTTGGACAAAAGTCAAATTCTGACCAACCGTGAAATTCTTCAATTAAAAGAATTACCCAAAAGCCTTGTGATTATTGGCGGCGGAGTGATTGGAACCGAGTTTGCCGATTTTTTCAATGCAATGGGTACAAAAATAACAGTGATTGAAATGCTTCCCGAAATTTTGACCGGGATTGATGATGACATTGCCAAATTTGTTCGCGCTGAATTTACCAAACGCGGAATCGACTTCCATTTGGGCGCAAAAGTAACCAAACTGAACGGCAAGGAAGTAACTTTTGAAAAAGATGGAAAAGAAGAAAAAATAACCGGAGAGCAGGTTTTGCTTTCGGTAGGCCGGAAAGCTAATGTGGCCGGGATCGGTCTCGAAAATATTGGTGTTGAATTTACGCCGCGCGGAGTGAAAATCGACAAAAACTGTCGCACCAACATCCCGAATGTTTATGCAGCAGGCGACATCACTGGTTTTTCGTTGCTGGCACACACGGCCAGCCGCGAAGGAGAAGTGGCCGTAAACCACATTTTGGGCCGCAAAGACCAAATGCGTTACGATGCCATTCCGGGCGTTGTTTATACTCATCCTGAAATTGCAGGCGTTGGTTTGACCGAAGCTTCAGCAAAAGAAAAAGGAATTGAAGTGGAAATTCGCAAATTGCCGATGGCTTATGCCGGACGTTTTGTCGCTGAAAACGAAGGAAAAGATGGTTTTTGCAAAGTGATTGCCGGGAAAAAATATGGCGAAATCCTCGGTGTTCACATGGTCGGCGGTGCCTGTTCCGAAATGATATGGGGAGCCTGCGCGCTGGTTGAAATGCAACTTCGGGTGAAAGATGTTCAGGAAATTGTTTTCCCGCATCCAACCGTCAGCGAAATTATTAAAGAAACGATTTTTGAATTTTAAGAGCCTCCCCCAACCTCTCCCAAGGAGGGGAGAAAGAGAGGGTCCCCGAATTATTACATTTATAAAATCTATTGTCTAATATCTAAAATCTTAAATAAATGCCTAAAATTCAATTTATTAATCCGGAAGAAGTAAGGAAAGCCGGGGAAATCACGTTCAACCCGATTCCTGTAAATCAATACAACAAAACTGTTGAAGAAGAAAAAGCCAACTTCTCAAATGAAGATTTAATTCGGATTTTCCGCGACATGGTAATCATTCGCGAATTCGAAACCATGCTCAACCAGATAAAAATCCGTGGCGATTACAACGGAATTGCATACAACCATCCCGGCCCCGCTCACTTGTCGATTGGACAGGAAGCTGCTGCTGTTGGTATGGCGTACACGTTGGGTGTCGAAGATTTTATCTTTGGGTCGCATCGTAGTCATGGCGAAATTCTCGCCAAAGGTTTGTCTGCCATTGACAAATTAAGCGATGAGCAGCTTACCAAAATTATGGAAAGTCATTTCGACGGAATTACTTTTGCTCCGGTAAAAAATAATTTTTCAGGTTCTGCAAAAGAAATGGCCATCCGTTTCCTGATATACGGAACACTGGCTGAAATTTTTGCCCGCGAAACCGGCTTCAACCGCGGATTGGGCGGTTCAATGCACGCATTTTTCACTCCATTTGGCGTATATCCGAATAATGCAATTGTTGGTGGTTCGGGAGACATCTCTGTCGGAGCCGCACTGTACAAAAAAGTAAACCGCAAAGACGGGATAGTGGTTGCCAATATCGGCGACGCATCAATGGCATGCGGACCGGTTTGGGAAGGTCTTTCGTTTGCAACGATGGACCAGTTCAACGAATTGTGGGAAGGCGATATGAAAGGCGGCCTGCCGCTGATCATCAATATCATGAACAACCAGTACGGGATGGGCGGACAAACCTGTGGCGAAACCATGGGCTACAAAGTGGCTGCCCGTATCGGCGCTGGCCTGAATGCCGACCAGATGCACGCTGAACGGGTGGATGGTTACAACCCGTTGGCCGTGATCGATGCTTACAAACGCAAACGCGAAATTCTGAAAGAAAAACGCGGACCGGTGCTGCTTGACGTACTGACCTACCGTTACAGCGGTCATTCGCCATCCGATGCTTCATCGTACCGCTCGAAAGAGGAAGTGGAAGCATGGGAAGCACAGGACTCGATCAACTGGTTCGGAAAAGAACTGGTGAAGGCAGGTGTTGCCACTGAAGCTGCTTTGGAAGAAATTAAAGCGGTCACCGGAGAGCTGATTACCTGGGGATTGAAACTAGCTATCGATGATAAAGTTTCGCCACACATGGATATGGAAAAATACCCGGAACTGATTGGCGGAATGATGTTCTCAAACGAGTCAGTTGATAAGATGGAAGACCGTAAACCCGACGTGAACCATCCGATGGAAGAAAATCCACGTGTAAAACAACTGGCCACCAAAGAACGTTTTGCCTACGATGAAACCGGCAAAGCGCATTCAAAAATAAAGACATACGCGTATCGCGATGGTATTTTCGAAGCCATCATCGATCGTTTCTACAAAGATCCAACCCTTATCGCCTACGGGGAAGAAAACCGCGACTGGGGTGGCGCTTTTGCCGTCTATCGCGGATTGACAGAGGCTCTGCCATATCACCGCTTATTCAACTCGCCGATTTCCGAAGCATCGATTGTCGGAACTGCAATTGGCTATGCAATGTGCGGTGGCCGCGTTATTCCTGAAATCATGTATTGCGACTTTTTGGGCCGTTCCGGCGACGAGGTATTCAACCAGCTTCCGAAATGGCAGGCAATGAGTGGAAATGTGATAAAAATGCCATTGGTATTGCGCGTTTCCGTGGGATCGAAATATGGCGCCCAGCATTCGCAAGATTGGACTGCATTGGCAACTCACATCCCCGGGTTGAAAGTAGTTTTTCCGGCCACTCCTTATGATGCAAAGGGCTTGATGAACGCTGCTTTGCAGGGAACCGACCCGGTAATTTTCTTCGAAAGTCAGCGTTTGTACGACATCGGCGAGCAGTTCCACAAGGGAGGTGTTCCGGCTGGTTATTACGAAATCGCTTTGGGCGAACCCGATGTGAAACGCGAAGGGAAAGATGTAACCATCCTGTCGATTGGCGCTACTTTGTATCGTGCATTGGAAGCTGCTGATATCCTTCAGGAAAAATACAACATGAGCGCCGAAGTAATTGACGCCCGTTCACTGGTTCCGTTCAATTATGAATTGGTGATTGAATCACTGAAAAAGACAGGCCGCATCATTATCACCGGCGATGCTTCTGCCCGTGGATCGTTCATGAAAGACATGGCGCAAACCATCACCGAGCTGGCATTTGACGAATTAGATGCGCCGCCGGTAGTTGTTGGCTCGCGCAACTGGATTACTCCTGCATACGAATTGGAAGAATATTTCTTCCCGCAGGCCAGTTGGATCGTAGATGCCATCCACGAAAAGATAGTTCCTTTGAAAGGTCACGTGGTGAAAAATAATTTCACGGAGAACGAACAGATTAGAAGAAATAAGTTAGGCGTTTAAGAAGCTCTTTATTCATAAGTATAGATTTTTGCCCCGTCCCGATAATGGGATGGGGTAGATTTTCGGAAATAAAGACGATTCTCAGAATAAAAGCAGTTAACTTTATTTGTTCCTGAAAAAAATAAAATATGCAAAATATTTTCACATTGCTTCCGAATGAATCGGAATTAATTAAATGGGCTTCGGAAAATGCAGACACAAATCCGATTTTAGTGAACGGGCATTTCCACACACCTTTCTCCTTCAGTGCTTTTACTGAAATTGAGCAGGCTTTTACAATGGCTCAGGATGAAGGTGTTCAGGTGTTGGGTATCAACGATTTTTATACGACTGACGGCTACGAAGAATTTACCGGACTGGCCCGGAAGTATAAAATTTTTCCGTTGTACAACATCGAATTCATGGCTTTGCAGAAAGATGAGCAGGCCAACAACATCCGGGTGAACGACCCCAACAATCCGGGGCGTACTTATTTCAGTGGAAAAGGCCTTTCTTTTCCTTTCAAGCTGAATGAAAAATACCAGGCATTGCTGGAACAGGTGCAGGAAGAAAGCAATATTCAGACTGCCGAAATGATTGATAAGCTGAATGCTTTGCTGTCTGAACTTGAAATCGGTATCCAGTTTACTGCTGAAGACATGAAAGCCCGTTATGCCCGCAATATGCTGCGCGAACGCCATATTGCAAAAGCATTGCGTGAGGCTGTTCATGAAAAATTTGATGGCGACGAAAACCGGAAATCTGTTCTCACCAAAATATTTTCAGGAAAAGAACCGAAATCGAACCTGGATGATTTTGCCGGATTGGAAAACGAAATTCGCGGCAACCTGCTGAAAGCCGGAGGCAAAGCATTTGTTCCGGAAAACGACCGTGCTTTTCTGAGCCTTGAAGAAGTTCGCGACCTGATTATCAATGGCGGAGGAATTCCTTGTTACCCCGTTTTGCTCGATAATCCGAAAGGTGAATTTACCGACTATGAAGGCGATTCGGAAGCGCTGTTTGCAAAACTTCAGGCTAAAAATATCAGCAGTCTCGAATTAATTCCCGGGCGCAATAAATTTTCAATACTGAAAGACTTTGTGAATTTCTTCTACAACAAAGGTTTTGTGATCACTTTTGGAACCGAACACAACACACCTGCACTGGAACCAGTTAAAGTTTCCTGTTCTGGCGGTGTTGATCTCGATGAGGAACTGGTTGAAATTGGTTACGAAGGAGCTTGCATCATTGCAGCTCATCAATACCTGATTGCCAAAGGAAAACCAGGCTATCTGGATGAAAACGGAAAGGCAAAAACTGAACAAAACGCTGAATTTGTGGTTTTGGGAAATGCCATCATTAAATATTTCAATTCGTAAATGACGATGCAAAATCAAATCAATAAAATCATTCCGGCTGTCCGCATGATGCTATCTGCTGACAGTCTGAAAACAGTTAAATTTTTTGCTGAAGGGGAACTTTATGAACCGGTAAAATCAATTGAAAGTTTGGTGGTTGACAATTCAGATCATGTTTTAACCGAGCTTTCAGAAAAAATAAAAAGTGCCGGTAAAAAAATTGAAGCAATTACCATTAAAGGATTTGGTACTTTGTTGGTAGCTGATTATCCAAAAGGCAATGGCCGTGTTGAACAGCGAATTGCCATTGTGACTGGCGGTGCACAGGGATTTGGCGCCGGAATAGTTGAACACCTGATGCAAAACGGCGCCAACGTGGTGGTTGCCGACCTGAATGCCGAAAAAGGACAGGAATTTGTTGACGAGTTAAATGCCACAAAACGCAATAACAAAGCATTGTTTGTTAAAACCAATGTGGCTGATGCCGCTTCGGTTGAAAACCTGATTGCCGAAACCGTGAAAGAGTTTGGCGGGCTCGATTTGTTTATCAGCAATGCAGGAATTTTACGGGCGGGTAGTCTTGACGAAATGACCCCCGAAACGTTTGAACTGATGACCAAAGTAAATTATTCGGCCTATTTCATTTGCGCAAAATATGCATCAAAAGTGCTGAAAGTGCAGAACCAGTGGAAGCCGGATCATTTTACCGACATCATCCAGATCAACTCGAAATCGGGTTTGAAAGGCAGCAATAAAAACTTTGCGTATGCCGGTGGAAAATTCGGCGGAATCGGGCTTACCCAGTCGTTTGCGCTGGAACTGATGCCGTACAGAATCAAGGTCAACTCGGTTTGTCCGGGTAACTTCTTCGACGGACCGCTGTGGGCCGATCCCGAAACCGGATTGTTTGTTCAGTATTTGAGGGCAGGAAAAGTTCCGGGAGCAAAAACAATTGACGATGTAAAACGGTTTTATGAAGCACAGGTTCCTGCCGGGCGCGGTTGTACCCCGCTCGACGTGATGCGTGCCGTTTACTATATCATTGAACAGGAATATGAAACCGGGCAGGCAGTGCCTGTTACCGGCGGACAAAATATGCTGAATTAAAAAAGATACAGGCTGCGAGCCACAAGCTACAAGCTACAAGCTGTTTGAAGCCTGTAGCCTGAGGCTTGTAGCTTTTAATCACAAAATATGAAAACAAAAGCAGTAAGAATATACGGAAAAAAAGATTTGAGGCTCGAAGAGTTCGAATTGCCGCAAATCACCGAAGATGAGATCCTGGCCAAAGTTGTGTCAGACAGTATTTGCATGTCGTCGTACAAGGCGGCAGAGCAGGCAAGCGATCACAAACGAGTTCCAAACGACATTGCTGAAAACCCGGTAATTATTGGTCACGAGTTTGCTGGCGAGTTAATTCAGGTAGGTGCCAACTGGCAGCACAAGTTTAAAGCAGGACAGAAATTTTCTATTCAGCCAGCCATTTATTATGAAGGTGGGCCTGTTGGTGTTTTGAGTGCACCCGGCTATTCATACCGGTTTATTGGTGGTGATGCAACCTATGTGATCATTCCCAAAGATGTGCTCATACAAGATTGCCTGTTGGCATACGATGGACCTGGTTTTTATCCGGCATCGCTGGCCGAACCGCTTTCGTGTGTGATTGGTGCCATGCACGCGAATTATCACACTACACCGGGGTCATATATCCACCAGATGGAGATTGTGCAAGGCGGTAAAATGGCCATTCTTGCCGGTGTTGGTCCAATGGGACTGGCTGCCATCAATTACGTGATTCGTCGTGAAGATCGTAAACCTTCGTTGATGGTTGTAACTGATATCGATCAGAGTCGCCTTGATCGTGCAGCTTCAATTTATTCTCCGGAATGGGCAAAAGAAAATGGCATTGAGCTGATTTACGTAAATACTGGAAATGTTGAAGATCCGGTTGCCAAATTGAAAGAAATTTCAGGAGGAACAGGTTACAATGATGTGTTTGTTTTTGCTCCGGTTGCACCGGTAATTGAACAAGGCGATGCAATTCTTGCTTTCGATGGCTGTTTGAACTTCTTCGCTGGTCCATCCAATCCGCAGTTGAGTGCAAAAATGAACTTCTACAATGTTCACTATGCCTATACTCACTTGGTTGGGACTTCAGGAGGAAATAATGACGACATGGTTGAATCGCTTGAAATGTTTGGTAAAGGCCTTGATCCTGCTGGTTTGGTAACACACATTGGCGGTTTGAATGCTGTAATTGAAACTACATTGCATTTGCCACAAATTCCGGGTGGAAAAAAATTGATTTACACGCATGTTGATATGCCTTTGACGGCTATTTCAGAATTTAAAGAAAAAGGGAAAACCGATCCGTTTTTTGCAAAGCTGGATGAAATAGTAGCTAAAACCAACGGACTTTGGTCGGTTGCGGCAGAAGATTATCTGCTTGCCAACGCGAAAAATATTTAACGAAGACCGACACACTGGTTTGTGTGGCATAGATTTTTAGGATTATTTGCAGATTTGCCGAAGGGGATTGGTGGATAACACTTTTCCCCTTTCTTATTCTTTTCTCATATAGGAAAACCTACCGTAAAGATTGATCCCTGTCCGGGTTGGCTGGTAACTTCGATGAAGCCGCTTTGTTTTTCGATAAACTCTTTGCAAAGAATCAAGCCCAAACCGGTACCTGCTTCGTTTTTAGTGCCTGGAACAGTTCTTAAGTCGTTTTGAAACAGTTGCCCGATTTTATCTGTGTTTATACCAATTCCTTGATCTTCAACTTCTAATAATATATATTTTTGGCCGTCAATCGTTTTGTTTTTCGATTTCAAATAAATAATGCCTCCATCAAAACTGAATTTTATAGCATTCGATATCAGGTTTCGTATGATGGTTTTCGTTAGGTTATCGTCACATTCGATTATCGTCTCATGATCAATTTCATTCCTGATATTGATGTTTTTACCTAAACAAATAGGATTGAGGAAATGTGCAGACTGATCGCACAAATCATATAAATTATAGCTCTTCCTTTCAACTTTAATAACTTCTTGCTGCGAAAGTGCCCAGTTTAAAAGGTTGTCGAGCAATTCGAATGCTTCAGAACTTGATTGCTGCAACAATTCAAGCATATTGCGCTTGCTCTGGTCGTCAAGTTCTTCGTATTCTTTCTTTAGCAAAGTACTCAGATTCATGAAATTCCCTACTGGCGTTTTCAGGTCGTGTGCAATAATCGAGAAGAATTTGTCTTTCATGGCATTCAGTTCCCTGAGCCTGCTTTCCGATTTACGGATACTTTCTTCGGAACGTTTTTTCTCTGTGATGTCATACGCATTAAAAATGACTGTATTTTCCGAACGTTTCGAAATACGGGCCATAAACCATAAGTCATTACCGGAGATTGTCAACGGATATTCGATCGTGATCAGCGTGTTTTGTGAAAGGCATTCATTGATTGACCGGTGGAAGAGGGTCGCCAGTTCCAGTTCAAAAATATCAAATACCGTTTTTCCAAGTAGTTTTTCTTCTGGCATTATCAGCAACGCCTGGTTGGTAGGAGCAATCTTCTGGTATCTGCCTTCTTTATTGAATTCAAAAATCAGGTTTTGCATCGACTGAAAAATAGCAGTCAGTTCCCGTTCGTTGTTTTTTATTTTCACCAACGATCGTGCTAGTAGCCAGCTTAAAATACTTATTACCAGAGAACTGATGATCAGTACGTAATACAATAGATTGTCCTGATCCAAATAGTTGCTCCACCCGTTTTTTGGTGCCGCAGCCAATATCCAACCGCCCGTAGGCAGATCAATATTGGTTACAACCGGATTTTTTTTGAAGACTTCGGGATTGCCCCAAAAAACTTTACCTTCTTTACCCTTTCCATCTTCTCCCTGCAATGCAAATTCGAAATCGTTAAAACTTGATTTCAATTGGGCATCATTGAACAAACGGTCGCGATATATAACAATGTCGGTTACACCCCAGAATGGTTCGTCTTTTTCCTTTTTATTGAAAATGGGGGTATAACTGATAAAAGCGATTCCTCCTTCAACCAGTTCAACCGGCCCGGCAACAAACGTCTGATGCGTACGAATGGTTTCTTCGACTATTTCTTTTCGTTGGGGATGAGCCATCAAATCGAGACCAATCGCCGCCTCATGACCTTCTTCGGGAAAAACGGAACCAATCACGCAATCTTTTGAAAGGGCCATCGTACTGATCACACTGTCGTTTTTAATCAGAATTTTTGAAAGTCTTTGAAATTCATCATTATCCAGGTCCGGATGCAGAGAAACATAAGCTGCAACACCTTTGGTATAATAAATTCTGGAATACAACGATTTTTCGAGCCTCGATTTATTTGCCGTCAGTGTTTCCAGTAAATTGGCACGAATATCTTTTTCCCATTCTCCTCTTTGCTTTCCAATAAATTGTACGGATGAAAATGCCATTGCAATGAAAACGCAAACAGCAATCAACGCAGGTACAAAATTCCATTTTTCCTTCTTGAAAGAATTTCGCTTCATAACAAAATAAAGTTTGCCTTAAAAATAGAAAAAAGAGACGGCAATTATAAAAAATGATTAAAACAATAAAAATAACAAGTCCCGGTAATGTTTTGTTTGCCGGGACTTGTTATCGTTTATTATTTTTTGCAATAACTTATTTTACCAGTTTCGATATGGCCCTGAATTCAGGAGCCCTGGACGAACGGGTCAGTTCAAAAAGAACGGATTCAGAAGATGTCATCATAATTCCTTCGTATCGGAAACGCTCGGCTGCCAGGTCAACGTTATCGAGGTTGCGCGACGAAGTGCAATCCATCACCACAACGGGCACAAACCCCGCTTCTTTTAGGTCGATAGCCGTTTGCAGAACACAAACATGCGATTCGATGCCACAGATGATCACATTCTTTGCACCGCTGTTTTTTAGTTTTTCAGCAACAACTGGTTCATCCAGGCAGCTAAAATCACGCTTTTCAATAGGATTTAAACCTGTGATCAGTGATTTTATTTCTTCCACAGTTTCTCCCAATCCTTTGGTGTATTGCTGGGTTACAACGATTGGCACAGCAAGTTCCTGCAACCCGCTGATCAGTATTTTGCAATTGTCAATCAATATTTCCTGTTCTGCCATTGCCGGGACCAAACGCTCCTGGATGTCTACAATCAATGCTATACTTTCTTCTTTTAAAATTCTCATTATTTTGTTTTATTTTTTGCAAACTGAGACTGATTACTGAACACTTTCTTACAGCTTCTTCCCCAATCGCGCCTGTTCCCTCGACTTATTTCCCAAATAACCGCCGTGATGACGTTTGGCATATTCTTCGTTCGAAAAACCGATTCGCTCCATCAGCAACACAACCAGAACATCGCCAATTACGGTCATCATGGTCGTTGAAGTGCTTGGAGTCAAGCCCAGGATGCATACTTCTTTCGGATTACCGGTCAGCAAGTGAACATCAGCCATTTTTGCCAGTTCCGAATCTTCCTGACTGGTTATCACAATCAGCGGAAGATTTTTGTAAAGCCGGTCAGCCAGTTCAACTAATTCCAGTATTTCACGGGTCTTTCCCGAATTTGAGATCAGCAAAAGTACGTCGTTCGACTGGAGTACGCCGAGATCGCCATGCTGGGCATCGGAAGGATGCAGAAAAACAGCGGGGGTTCCGGTCGAACTGAAAGTAGTTGCAATATTCAGGGCAATTTGTCCCGCTTTGCCCATGCCGCTGGCTACCAGTTTACCGCCTTTGCGGTGAACCTGTTCTTCAATAATTTTTATTGCTTTTTCAAATTCTCCGGTAACCGGAATATTCAGTACTGCTTCTGCTTCCTGACGAAGTACTGCTTTTATTTTATCAATCATGACATAATTCTTTATACTGATGCAAAACTACTTTAAAAAAATTACCAGCCAATAAATGAAGGAGGGTTATAACGAAATATCTGTATTTTTTTAAGCAAACGAATGAACAAAATGAAGGCTAATATGTCATTAGATTTTGAACATTGGTATTTGAAGTTTTCGGGAGACAGATAGAACGCATTCAATATTTATATGTTCTAAAATAGATGTATTAGTAATATTTACACTTATAAATTCATAGATATTTTAATACTTTTAAAATGTGATTGTTACTAACCTTTAAATATGTGTTATGAAAATTCATGAATACCAGGCGAGGCAGATATTCCGGGAATATGGCATCCCTGTTCCGGATGACAAACTTTGTCATTCAGTAAAAGAAGTTGAAGAAGCCGTTGCCAACAAAAACGGAATGACGGTAATAAAAGCGCAGGTTTTAGCTGGTGGACGCGGAAAGGCCGGTGGGGTTAAACTGGCGAAAACAAAAAGCGAGGCTGTTGAACATGCAAAAAAGATTCTTGGTATGGACATCAAAGGATACACAGTTGAGAAAGTACTGGTAACTGATGCGGTGGACATTAAAAAAGAATTTTACGTGGGGCTGATCAATGACCGGAATACCAAGTCTGTTATTTTAATGGTAAGCGCTGAAGGCGGTGTCGAAATTGAAGAAGTTGCCAAAACCAATCCTGAAAAAATCATCAAGTATCCGATTGATCCGTTAACCGGTTTACTCGATTACGAAGCCCGCAACATAGCAATGAAATTATTTGGTGACATAAAGCTGGTCCGTCAGGCGGCAAGCATATTCCAAAAATTGTACAAATTGTATGTTGCGACTGATTCAACGCTGGCTGAGATAAATCCGCTTATTGTAAATACGGAAGATCAAATATGGGCCATCGACGGGAAAATGAATTTTGATGACAATGCCCTGTTCCGGCAGCCGGAAATTCTGGCTATGCGCGAACCCGATGAAGACGAACTGAAAGAAATTGACGCCCACGAGAAAGGGCTTTCTTATATCAAACTTGATGGAACAATCGGTTGCATGGTGAACGGCGCAGGACTGGCGATGGCAACCATGGATATGATTAAATTGTACGGTGGATCGCCAGCCAACTTTCTGGACATCGGCGGAAGCTCGAACCCGCAAAAAGTAGTTGATGCGATGAATATCCTCTTGTCAGACAAAAATGTGAAGGCCGTAATGATCAATATCTTCGGTGGTATTACACGTTGCGACGATGTGGCGCGGGGGCTGATCAAAGCTCTTAAAATAATCAACACCGATGTTCCGATCGTGGTTCGGTTATCGGGGACCAATGCTACAGAAGGCCTTGCTATGATAGAACAAACCGGACTGCCAACGGTGAAAACCATGAGCGAAGCAGCAAAAAAAGCAATTGAATTGAGCAATCGATAAAAAATCAACAAAATCGTTATGAGTATACTAATCAACAAAAATACAAAACTGGTAGTACAGGGGATTACCGGACGAGACGGCGGATTTCACGCGTCGAAGATGAAAGAATACGGAACACAGGTAGTTGCTGGCGTTTCGCCGGGGAAAGAAGGTGAAACAGTGAATGGCATTCCGGTTTTTAACTCGGTGGAGAATGCGGTAAAAGCAACCGGGGCAAATACGTCTGTCATATTCGTTCCGGCAGCATTTGCAGCCGATGCTATTCTGGAAGCTTCCGCCGCCGGAATTGATCTGGTTATTGCCATTAGTGAAGGAGTTCCTGTAAACGATATGATCCGTGTGATGCCTATTCTGAAACGAAACAAAACCAAGCTGATTGGGCCGAATTGTCCGGGATTGATTACTCCCGGCGAATCGTTGGTGGGGATTTTGCCCGGAACCATTTTCAAAAAAGGAAATGTAGGCCTGATGTCGCGCAGTGGAACACTTACGTATGAAGTGGTAAACATGCTTACGGAAAGTAATTTAGGGCAAACTACTTGCGTTGGAATTGGTGGCGACCCTGTGGCCGGACTATATTACCTCGATTTGCTGGAGATGTTTGAAAACGATCCGGATACCGAAGCTGTTGTGCTGATCGGTGAAATTGGCGGCGATGCAGAAGAACAGGCTGCCCGTTTTATTACTGAAAAAATGAGTAAACCGGTGGTTGCTTTTATTGCCGGACAGACCGCTCCTTCGGGGAAACGGATGGGACATGCCGGAGCGATTATTTCAAGTGGTTCGGGAACTGCTGCCGAAAAAATTGCAGCCTTTGACAAAGCGGGTGTACCGGTAGCCAAAGAACCTTCAGAAATTCCGCTTTTACTGAAAGAAAAACTGATAAAAATACACGCGTAAAGCATTTTGAGATAAAAGAAGCTTGCGTCAGCATTTAGGAATAACCTGTTTTTATGGTGGTGGTAAATACTTTGCCAGTTCTCTTTTTTATTATACTTTTATTTATCATTTTTTTTGAAAGAGTGATGCCTGATTGTTGATTACCAATTACATGGCATCGTTCTTCCTTTTCAATAATCAACTTTCAATAACTTCATTTTGACAACTGAAAACGGGAGATGGTCAACTTCTGTATTTTTGTATATGAACTCAAGTACAAAATATCTAACTTTGGTTCCTAAATTTTCTCACTTTAGAAAGACAAAGACATACGCGATTTTTTGTAAACTGCAAGAGAAATGAAGACAATGAACGTATGCCATAAAATAAAAGAAGGATTATATGCAAACAAGAAATTTCATGAAAAAAATTAGACTCATAATTTTATCAATTTTTATATTTCAAACTTCTTTTTGTCAGGAGAATTATATACCGGGATATATCGTCTCGAATCGCGATACGTTGCATGGATTTATTGATTATCGTAATTGGGAAGGAAATCCTGATAAAATATTCTTTAAAGAAAAGTTAAATGATAAGAAGTCTACGTATAGTCCAATGGATATTAAAGGATTTAGTGTTCATGACGAAATGTATAAAAGTGCGATAGTAAAAACAGGAATAAGTTCGACGGAAATAAACGCATTGGAACTTGATGCCGAATTGCAATATGCAATTGACACAACCTTCTTGCAAACAATTATAAAAGGGGAAAAGTCGTTATACTTTTATAGGAACGAGGTTGGGAAAGCCCAGTTTTATATTAAGCAAGATTCGTCGTATGTTTTATTGATTTATAATAAGTATTTGAAAGAACAAGATGGGAAAACAGGAACCGCTGAGAATAGAAAATATTTAGGCCAGCTATCTTTTTATTTTCATGATTGTCCAACAATTCAATCAAAATTAACAAGTACAGGATATACCAAAAAGAGTATGGAAAACCTGTTTCTTGATTACTATAATTGCGCTCAATCAAAACTTGAATTTCAGAAAAAGACAGAAAAAACAATTGCTGAATTTGGCGTATTTGCAGGATTATCATTGACTTCTTTAAAATTCAATGCTATTGATTATTTAATGAATGCTGATTGTGACCCATCAGCAAATCTTTCAGCGGGGCTGTTTTTTGAAGTGATTCCACCAAGAAACCAACGAAAATGGTCTTTAAATAACGAGCTGATCTTTTCATCTTATAAAATAAAGGGCTTATACAATGATTATGAGAGTGAAAACAGATATACAATTTATCATACAACAATTGGGTTGTCCTACCTGAAAATGAATAATATGTTGCGGTATAAATATCCGGTTGGAAATCTCTTCGTTTACCTGAATGCCGGAATCTCAAATGGTTTTGCAATAAGTGAAATAAATACCGTTAAGAAAGAATCTAAGATATATTCATCTGAAAGAATAGATGAAGATGTGATTTTGAATGAAATAAGAAAATATGAGCAAGGGTATATTTTAGGTCTCGGCACAAAATATAAAAGATATTCTTTTGAAGTCAGATATGAAAATGGGAATGGCATGTCTGTGTCTTCACAATTAAAGTCATCATCAAATCGATTTTATTTTTTACTTGGTTGTAAATTCTGATATTCATCTTTCCCTCAGTTAAACCCAAATTACGCGATAGG
>DOAQ01000017.1 GCA_003506435.1 Prolixibacteraceae bacterium | reverse complement strand
TGATACCCCGTCTGCTTGCAGCGGGGGAGTTCATTAACGATTTTTTGTTATGGTATTTGAACGATTTTTTGAAAAAATCTTGGAGGAGAGACCATTATGAGGATGATTTGTTTAAGATAGACAGGCTTGAAACTCGTTATGATTTACCTACAGATTTTAATTCTGTTGAAAATGTATTTCAAAAAATAAAAGGTTTGAACTATAAATTAGAAGCAAAACATGATTTTTTGAGAGGTATTATAAAGAATTATCGAGATTATAAATGGGTCGATATTGAATACGAGTATTATATGACTTTGGTGGGACTGTACAAAGAATTAGAATTAAATCCCCATATCCGGAATTCAATTTTAAAACAGTTGCTACAATTGAATTCGTGTTTTGATTCTATAAAGAAAAAATTGGTTGAATATCTACGGACAATAGAGATAACTTCAAACCTTGAGAACCGAAGAATAGAAAGTATTCTGCTAGAAGGTACCGAACCTGAAAGAAAAGGAAAAGGAGAGAAGTTGTTTGTGAATTTCAACTATACAAAAACGTTGGAATTTTATACAAATCGAAACTTTCGTACAAAGAATAACCTTATCAATATTCATGGAGAATTAGTTAATTTATCTAATCCAATAATATTTGGATATGGAGACGAAATGGATCCAAACTACGAGAAGATTGAAAATTTAAACAATAATGAGTTTTTAAAGAATATTAAATCTTTTGGATATTTTCAATCATCAAATTATCAGGATATTATTCGTTTTATTGACTCTGAAAATTTTACCGTAAAAATATTAGGCCACTCATGTGGCTTGTCGGATCGAATACTTTTGAATACCATATTTGAACATCCTAATTGCAAGGCTATTAAAATCTATTACTATCAGAAGAGTGAGACTGAGAATGATTATTTCGAAAAAACGCAAGAGATTTCCAGACATTTCAAAGCTTCAGGAAAGGGAAATATGAGAACGAAAATTGTTCCTTTTGAAAAATGTCAACCACTTTTGCCTTATAAACTTTGAATCTGATCCGATGAACTCTACTCATCGATCAAAAGCCAAAAGCCGCTCCCCATTTGCAGGAAAGCGGCTTTGATTTTTTAGTGAGGGTTTCACTTTGAGTGAAGCCCTCACTGGTAACACCCCTATACCACGTATGTTCTTGAAGTTGTGTCGCCACCTCTTCCGGTCCAGTTGGTGTGGAAGAATTCGCCGCGTGGTTTGTCAACCCGTTCGTAGGTGTGCGCGCCAAAGTAGTCGCGCTGAGCCTGTAATAAGTTGGCTGGCAGGCGTTCGCTGCGGAAACCGTCGAAGTAACAAAGCGCTGAAGTGAGCGCAGGTACCGGAATTCCGTTAGTCAGTGCAGTAGCACAAACACGGCGCCATCCGGCCTGTGCTTTTTCCACGATTTCCCTGAAATGCGGGTCAAGCAACAGATTTTGCAGATTCGGATTTTTATCGAATGCCTTTTTGATGTCGCCTAAAAATACCGAACGGATGATACAACCACCACGCCACATCAGGGCAATGCCGCCGTAATTCAGGTTCCAACCGTATTCTTTGGCCGCTTCCATCATCAGGTTGTAGCCTTGTGCATACGAAATAATTTTGGCTCCGAACAAAGCATCTTTCAGGTCGGCAATCATTTGGGCTTTGTCAATGTTTTTATTTACAGCCGGGCCGTTGATTACTTTCGATGCTTCCACGCGCAGGTCTTTTTGTGCCGAGAGGCACCGTGCAAATACCGATTCTCCGATCAAAGTCAACGGAATACCCAGGTCGAGGGCAGCTACGCCGGTCCATTTTCCGGTACCTTTTTGTCCTGCGGTGTCGAGGATTTTTTCCACCATTGGTTCGCCGTCCTCATCTTTATAACCCAGAATGTCGCGGGTAATTTCAATCAGGTATGAATCGAGATCCCCTTCATTATATTTTTTGAAAACCTCGTGCATTTCGTCAGCGTTCATGCCCAACATATCTTTCATCACCTGGTAAGCTTCGCAAATAATCTGCATATCGCCGTATTCGATGCCGTTATGAACCATCTTCACAAAGTGGCCTGCGCCGCCTTCGCCTACCCAGTCGCAGCAAGGTGAGCCGTCTTCTACTTTGGCCGATACAGCCTGGAAAATTTCTTTTACGGCAGGCCATGCAGCAGGCGATCCGCCTGGCATCATGGAAGGCCCTAACAAAGCGCCTTCTTCGCCGCCCGAAACACCGGTACCGATGTAAAGCAAACCTTTGCTTTCAACATATTTGGCACGACGGATGGTATCGGGAAAGTGTGAGTTTCCGCCATCGATGATAATGTCGCCTTCTTCCAGGTGAGGAATAATCAAGTCGATAAAATCGTCTACCGGTTTCCCTGCTTTTACAAGCATCATCACTTTGCGCGGACGTTCGAGCGAAGCGCACAATTCTTCGATAGAATGAGCCCCGATGAATTTTTTTCCGGCTCCGCGACCAGCCATAAACTCGTCGACACGTGCAACAGTACGGTTAAAAACCGCTACGGTAAAGCCTTTGCTTTCCATGTTCAATACCAGGTTTTCGCCCATTACGGCCAACCCGATCAATCCAATATCTGCTAATTTTTTCATTACGTATTGTATTTTAGTTGAAATTCCAAAATTCTAAATCTTTGATTTTTATAACGATCATCATTATCCTTCCACATTAAACCCCAGTGTTTTCAATTTATCCACTGTTTCCTGGTTCACATTTTTATGCTGAATTGTATATGCGGGGAATTCCCTGCGTACAGGATAATCTCCCCTCAGTTGTTCAAATTTCTCTATATTTTTCCTGAAAACATGGTCGTCGTCCCGGATATCATACGTTGCCAGAATAGCTTGTGCAATAATTTTTTCTTCGGATAAACCTTCCCCATTAATTTTAATGATGGGATTTTCAGGAAGATCGACACCCGATGGTTGCCAGTTGTCAATTCCAAGATTGAAAAACCGGCTGACAGCCTGTACGCTCATAGTGGTGCCATTGGCTTTACCGTCTTTCGAGTAGCCAGCAATATGTGGTGTTGCCAGATCGACCAGTTTCAACAAATGCAGATCAATATCGGGTTCATCTTCCCAGCAGTCAACCACCATCCCGGAAACCATCCCGCGTTCAATAGCCGTTTCTGCGGAAAGTGAATCCATCACTTCTCCCCGGCACGAATTGATAACGATAGGGCAACGTTCCAATGAATTGAAAAACATAGAATCAGCCAAATGAAAGGTGGCATCTTCACCGGTCATATTCAGCGGCACATGCAGCGTAATAATGTCTGCTTCCGATACGATTTTCTGAAGACTCACAAATTTTTCCGGTCCTTCGGCACGTTCACGCGGCGGATCATTTAGCAAAACCTTCATGCCAAACAGTTCACAAACACGGGCTACTTTCGATCCCACTTGTCCAACTCCGACAATCCCAATGGTTTTATCTTTTAACTGAAAACCTTTTTTTTCAGCCAGAACAAATAATGTTGAAGCAATGTACTGCTCCACCGATTTCGAGTTACAGCCCGGTGCATTGGTCCATTCAATGCCAGCCTGTTTGCAGTATTCGGTATCGATGTGGTCGTATCCAATAGTTGCCGTGGCAATAAATTTCACCGACGAGTCTTTCAGCAATGCTTCGTTGCAAATCGTGCGGGTGCGCGTGATAATTGCATCGGCATCTTTCACCACTTCCGGAGTTGTTTTCGACCCCGGAAGATAAACCACCTCCGCAACTTTCTCGAAAGCTCTTTTTATGTATGGTATTTTATCGTCTATAATAATTTTCATAACACGTTTTTTTGAACCACATAGGTCACATAGAATTATTTCTATTTTTTCTATTGTGTTCTATGTGTCTATTGTGGGTTCCCATGAGTTTTAATTTATTAAAAGAATGATTTATTCTTTTGGTAAATCTTTAAAATATTCAGTTACAAATGTTCGCTGTCCTTCTTTGAAAATATTGATGCAATTAAAATTGATTAGGATACCTTTCGGTTTTCTCAATAATTTAAGATAGGTCAATAATTGAGCCTCATGAATCGGTGAAAAAAACTCAACGGTTTTTAATTCAACAATTACCAAATCATTTACCAGCAAATCAAAACGCAGTTCACAATCCAGATTAAGGCTACGGAACGTCAGAGGTATGTTTCTTTGCCTCTCAACCTTAAACCCATTTTCAGTAAGCAAGTGAGTCAAACATTTTTCATAGATGCTTTCGAGAAGTCCCGGCCCCAATTCTTTGTGAACTTCAATGGCATATCCAATAATTGCCCTGCTTATGTCATTTATCTGTTTCTGTGTAACCATTCTGCCTTTCTGTGTTATTTTGTCTATTGTGTTCTATGTACCTATGTGGTTTTCTATGAATTTTGATTCATCAAAATGAATAATAACTTTTTACAATCTCCTCCATCACCCAACTGGTGCGTGCTCCTGAAACTCCGGTACTGGGCGATTTGCCAACTCCCCGAAGTTCGTCAACTACCTGTTTGATCAACCCTCCGCCAACATGCTCCGGTTTGGGAAAATCAAACTCAATGGTACCGTCCTTTCGTTTCAGGATTAATTTGAACGGATCGAAACAGGCAAACCGCAGGTTTCCTTCGGTACCGAATAGTTCAATGCTGTCCTTTTCAGCCGATTTGTCGGCAACAAAACACCAACTGCCCGTTCCGGCAACTCCATTTTCAAAACTAAAACTGGCGCTCACCGTATCTTCTGCCGGATAGAACCCTTCCAAATTGTGAGCTGTTCCATGTACATCTTTAACGGGACCAAACAGAAAATCGAGAAAATCCAATTGATGAGAGGCCAGATCGTAAAAATGACCTGCCCCGGCAATTTCAGGAAATACCCGCCACGGAAGCTGATCGGGCGACAAGCCTTTTTCTGTTGCTTCCTTGTAAAAACGAATGTTTACAGTCAGAGGCTTTCCAATGATACCCTGCTCAACCAGTTCTTTCACTTTCAGAAAAAGCGACATCGAACGGCGGTAATAAGCCACAAACAGCGGCATTCCCGTTTCTTCCGAAACCCGGATCATTTCCATACATTCGGCATAATTGCGAGCCATTGGTTTCTCCACGTATACCGGTTTCCCGGTACGCATGGCTTCAATGGCATACCGGGCATGGGTATCGGGCGGTGTGGCAATGTAAACAGCATTCACTTCCGGATCATTAATGAGCTCTGAAGCATTGGAATACCAGCGTGGCACCCCGTGACGGGCAGCATAATCAGCAGCTTTTGCCGCATCGCGGCGCATCACTGCCACCAGCGACGAATGTTCCGTTTTCGAAAAAGCAGGACCGCTTTTTACCTCGGTAACATCACCGCAGCCTATTATTCCCCAATTAGCCTCTCCCCGGCCCTCTCCAAAGGAGAGGGAGGAAGGTAAGCTCATTTTTGTATCAGTTTTTTTCATGTCGCAACTTTTGCTCCTTTCACTCTTTCTCCCCTCCTTCGGAGGGGTTGGGGGAGGCTTTGGGCTCTTTCTAATATTTAAACCGGTCTTTAAATGCCCACAATCCCAGTGCCGGGTTTGAAATGTAAAAAATTTCTTCTCCGTCGATGGTGTTGTACCCTTCTTTCAGTTTCTTCGGATCATATTTGGCCGTTACTTCGTCAATGTCAGCATATTTAAACCCAACACTTTCAATTTCGGCCCGTGTCAGATTTTCGGCGCCTTTCCCCGGACAATATGTAATGCTGAAACGTCCTTCCGATGAGCCGTGAATCAGGTGGGCGGCAGCGCTCAGGTTATTGCGCAGTTCCTCGTTTTCGTCGCAGGCTTTCAAGGTAGCCGGAGTTCCGAAATAACCGTATTTGCGGATCAGACGGTCAATTTCCTTGTCTTCGCCAAACTCTTTCAGAGCCGGGGCCAAAACGATTAATTCTCCGTTGTCGTCAATTGCCATGCGGGTCCGGTATACTGATTTGTTGCCCAGCCATGTGCTTTTAAACTCTGTAGGATCGAGCCAGACTACCACTTTTTTCAGTGGCTTATCGAGCATCTCAAAGTTGACCAGCAAAGCCAGTTTCGCTGCTTTGTCAAATACTTCGAAGTCGTCGCCGATAAACAGGCCGCGGGTTTTAATTTTTCCGTCTGTTTTATCCAGACCAACAACAGTTTGCACATAAACAATCGGCATGTGGTTGGTAAAATTTTCCGACGCATAATTGAAAATCCGACGCACCGGCGTATCAGCATGTCCCATCATTTTTTCCATTCCGTAAGCTGCGCCTACAAAATGACTTTTATTGATACCTTCCACTCCTCCGGTTCCAACGAATACATTTTTGTTGTAGTTGGCCATTCCAACCACTTCGTGCGGTACCACCTGACCGATGGAAAGGATGAGGTCGAAGTTGCCTTCAATCAATAATTTATTTACCTGTGCAGGCCATGGGAACTCAACAGCTCCTTTCGAAACCTCTTTTACAAACGATGCAGGAACTTCGCCCACAGTGACCACATCATTGCGCCAGTCGTGTTCGCGAATAAGCGATGCAGGCAGAGAACCAAACATGTGTGAAATCTGGTGAGCGGTCATGGGTGAATGGGTTCCCAAAGCAGGCAATACGTCTGTTAGCGTGTTCCCGTAAAACTGCCATGCCATCTCTGTCAATTCACCGGCACGACTAGGCAATCGTGTGTAATCGGGTGGAATAGCCAGTACCTTTTTCCTCGGCCCCAGCTTTACAAATGCCTGATAAAGCCCAACTCTCAGGTCTTCGGCACTTAAATCGTGTTCTGTCGAACCTATTTCGTAGTATAACATAGTCTTGCGTTTTTTAATTGACCCGGCTGTATCTTGTAAACAGCAGAGCTGGTTTATATTATTATGCGTTTTTAATTGACAATTCCTCCATTTCTTAAATCAACCACAAAATTACCGGACGGAGCGCCATTTAAAAGAAGACGAAAACTTTCTGCAAATGCCCGTATCTGTGTGTACAAACGATCATTTGAATCTTCATTCTTCTTTTTGATGATTTCACTAAAAATCAGTTCGTACTGTTTTATTCTCCTTTCTCCAATATCTTGTATGGACAAACGGTCGGCGCTGTTCAACCGGTAAAAATCAAAAATAAGGTCGAACCCGTTCCATTGCTCGAATTCATTTAGTTCAAGTCCTTCTTTTTGAACCAGGATTGATGCTTCCTGATTATTTTTCAGGGACATAAGCAGCAAGTCTTTTCCTGATGATTTCACCAGAAAATCTCTTACATTGGCAGGCCATTCGGTTGGTAAAAACCGGAGACGCACCAATTCTTTAAGGTGCCAGTTAGCAAATTCCCGATAATTTTTTGACTCTAGGATATTCCTGTTCCAAATATCCGTTGTTCCTGTTTTTTGTAAATACTGAAATTCTTTTTCGTAAAGAGGAAAAAGTTCATTGAAACGGGGTACTGTATCCATCACAATCGTCTCAACTTCCAACAAATCATTATCACCTATTATCAGTAGTTTGTATGCCGGAATGTAAGCCGACAGCGAGGGTACCTGAATATTTACCAATATGTTTCCTTGTGCTGTTTTCCGGATGCCCGTATCATTCAAATGGAGATGTCCGCCAAAATGGATTTTTATTCCGGCATCGGCAAAAACCCGTGCAACTTCTTCATCAGGTACGCGGCTGGGCGCTGCTTTTCCATTTCCGTAAATTTTCGTTATACTTTCGGCGGCATCGTCAAAAAAATCGACCATAGGATAGTGGCTGAACACGATTAGCGTTTTATTCAGCTTTTCAGCACGTTCGCTTACTTTCTTTGCCCAGTCGATCAGGTACCTTTTAGTATTCAGCACCAGATTATATCCGCCTCCCGAACCACTGTAGCTGGCCGGATTCAGAGGATCAGTTTTTGCATTTTCCTTCGGTACATATACATTGGCATCAATAGCCAGGAACCACAGTCCTTTAACCGGTTCAACGAGGTAGCTGACATCCGGCAAACTTAAATCGTATTGCTGATTGTGATAACAGCGTTTTGCCAGCATTGATGTTTCCATTGCATCAGCAAAGTTGTAATTATCAACATCGTAATCAGAAAAAGGAGTTTCCCAGTACAGGTATTCTTTTTTTGGAAGAAATCCGTAACTACCCAATGTTTCGATCATTTCACTGTATCCCATCGTGCAAATTTCCGGTGAAACAGAGACAGGGAGCTCGTTCTCTGATTTTCGGTTGTGTATTCCTTCGCGGCTCATCACTGGTTGCGGTCGGCCTTCCTGTCCGAGAAAATCTGTTTTTCCGGCATCCATTTCAAAAGGACGGATTGCATCATGGTTTCCGTTGATAACCAAAAATGTGATATCATGTTTTTTTGAATAGGTTTCCAGCACCTGTTTCAATCCTTCCACATTCAAGGGTTGGCCGTCATCGCTTAAATCGCCCGGCAATATTACGAACTTAACCTTGCGGCTGACTGCGTCATCCAGCGCAGCCAGAAATGCAAAATAGTTTTCGTTGAAAAGCCGGGTTGAATGAAGCTGAGCATCCATCGTACGAATGGTTGCATATTTTCCGTTGACAGGATTTTTAATTCCGTTAAAGTTGCCTTCCGAAAAATGCCCGTAGACATTTTCAAAATGCACATCAGCCATAATGGCGATTTTCGTTCCATTTAGCTTCTGTACCGATTTGGCAAAACATGAAACGGACAATAGTAAACACAAAGACAAAAAAATGCCTGTTAAGCTTTTTAGTGTAAAAGCTTTCCGGATTCTTGTCTTTGTGTTTTTTATCATGGGAAAAAGAATAATTACTGAATATTAGCGTTTCACGCGTGCATTTCCTTTCCAGATACTCCAGACCATGTCTTCATCGGCAGGTTGGGCATAGTCGGTAAGGAAAGTAGTAGCCAGCGCCCCTGTTGCCCAGCCAAATTGCGGCCATTTCTCAGGTTCCCAGCCTTTTAGAATTCCATAAAGTAAACCGCCAACAAAACCATCGCCGCCGCCAATGCGGTCGAGAACATTGATTTTGCGTGGTTCAATCACCTGCCAGTCGTTGCCTTCGAGCATAATGGCGCCCCACAGATGTTCGTTGGCGCTGACCACCTGGCGCAGAGTCGTTGCAAATACCGAAGCATTCGGAAAAGCTGCTTTTACCCGGCCAATCATCCCTTTGAAACCTTCAATTTCAGCTTCAATTCCTTTACCGCCAGCTTCCGGGCCTTCAATGCCCAGACAAAGCTGGAAGTCTTCTTCATTGCCAATCAGAATGTCGGCTACTGAAGCAATTTCAGTAAAATTGGCACGCAGTTCAGCTTCGCGTCCTTTCCAGAACGATGCCCGGTAATTCAGGTCGAAGGAGATGCGGGTTCCGTATTTTTTGGCTGCACGGGCAATTTCCAGACAGAATGTACTGGTTTCGGGCGACAAAGCGCCGATCAATCCTGAAAGATGTACAATCTGAACGCCTTCCTTACCGAAAATGCGATCGAGATCGAAATCTTTTACGTTCAGGGTGCGGCCCACTTCACCGGCGCGATCGTTTTGCACGCGGGGTCCACGCGAGCCGAAACCACTGTCGGCAATATTAAACTGGTGACGGTAGCCCCACGGATCGCCTTGTGCAACTTCCGGGCCTTCATAGTCCATGTGGCGGCTTTTCAGGTTGCTTTTAATGAATTGGGCAATCGGACTGTCTTTTACAAAGGTAGTCAGCACTTTTACCGGCAAACCAAGGTAGGAAGCAATGCTTGCCACATTGGTTTCGGCGCTGGTTGCCTGCATTTCAAAAAGGTTACTGCTGTGTACCGGCTGTCCGTTTACAGGAGTAATACGAACTCCCATACTGGTAGGAACGACCAGGGAATATTTGCAATTTTGTTTTAATTTGAAACTCATATTTTAGATTTTTAGATATTAGACAATAGATATCAGACTTTTGATACTCAATTCTCATAACTCCATAACTCAATACTCGCTACTCGCTTACACTCCTCCGAATGCGCTGTAACCGCCGTCTACCGGGATGATGATGCCGGTAATGAAGCTG
Source organism: Prolixibacteraceae bacterium (assembly GCA_003506435.1). GTDB lineage: Bacteria > Bacteroidota > Bacteroidia > Bacteroidales > Prolixibacteraceae > GWE2-42-39. Next base: position 191,995 of record DOAQ01000017.1, on the reverse strand, counting down.
GAAATATCAGAAAGAAGGAACAGGGTTGCACCCTGTAAATCTTCCGGTTCGCCAAATTTGCCCATGGGCGTATTGTTCACAATTTTTTGCCCACGGGGAGAGAAACCTCCTGTTTTTTCATCCAATACAAGGAAACGGTTTTGATTGGTAATGAAAAAGCCGGGTGCTATTGCATTTACACGGATGCCTGTTTTGGCAAGGTGTACTGCCAGCCATTGCGTGAAATTATTAATCGAGGCTTTTGCTGCGGAATAAGCCGGAATTTTGGTCAGAGGCTTGTATGAGTTCATGGATGAAATATTCAGTACCACACCTTTTTTAGCTTTCAGCATGTCGAGTGTGAAAACCATCGAGGGAAGCAATGTTCCTTTGAAATTCAGTGCAAATACTTTGTCGAAGCCATCCATTTCCAATCCGTAGAACGTATCTTCCAATTTGTCGATGCTGTTTTCGTCCATTTGCTCCACTTTGGTGGTTGCAGTTGGGTGATTGCCACCGGCGCCGTTGATCAGTATTTCGATCGGGCCTAATTTTTCATTGATTTCGGCTTTCGCTTTTTGCAACGAAGCTTTATCCAGAACATTGGCTTCAACGCCAATAATTGTGGCATTGTATTCTTTCGATATTTCAGCCGCTACTTTATCGGCTAATTCTTTATTGATGTCGGCAATCGCTACTTTGGTTCCGACCGAAGCCAGCGCTTTTACTATTTCAATGCCCAAAACACCGGCTCCCCCTGTAATGACGCATACTTTGCCTGATAAATCATTAAAACTGATTGATTTCATATTCTTTACTTTAGTTATTTATAATAGTCAAGGTTTTCCTTGGTTACAATATCAATAGATGTGAAATTCTCGTTTTGCACCTGTTTTTTCATGATAACATGTTCAAACAAGGTGTTTACTGCCTGGTAACCTTGTTCCTCAGGCCGCTGGCAGATGAGAAAATCAACCACTCCTTTTTTGAGATATTCTGCATTTTCGCGGATCAGGTCGTGTCCGATCAAACGGATATTTTTTATATTTCTCTGTTCCAGATATTCCGCTATACGGTATACTTGCGAATTGGTAACAAAAATGCCACGGATGTTGTTGTTTTTAGCAAATAGCCGGTCAATTGTGCCGAAAAAACTTTTGTCAGCCGGGTTTTCTATTTCCAGGGTGATCAGCTTGTTTTGTTTTCCTGGATCGTTCTTTTCGAAGTACTCGTAAAAACCTTTCTCGCGTTGCATCAGGTGGTTCTGGTTATCCATTTCTTTTGCAAAATGAAGTACCAGTATCGATGCCGGTTCCGGGATTGAAAAATCGAGTAACCGGGCCGACAGCGCACCACTTTGGTAGGAATTTTGGCCCACGAAGCTGAGTTTTTCACATTCTTTCAGGTTCGAGTCAATAAAAACAAACGGGATGTTCCGAAGACTGAGCTCCCTGATAAACGTTTTCGATTCGCGGGAAAAAAACGGGGCAAGGACCACTCCATCAAAATTACCTTCCAGCACTTTCTGTGCTTCGGTGGCAAACGATGAGGGTTCTGCCTGGCTGAAACGGAAGACTGAAATTTTAATTCCATACTGCTGTAATTCGTTGAATGCTTTTTTTACGCCATTCATCGGCTTGTTCCAGTACGATTCTTCCGATTGGGGCTCAGGGAAAAGAATAGCAAACGACACAATCTTTTTGGAAGCCAGTGTACTCGCTAAAATATTTGGATGGTAATCCATCTCTTCCAGCATCTTCAAAATCTTTTCTTTGGTGGCCGGGTTCACTTCTCCCCGGTTATGAATCACCCTGTCGACCGTGCCAATCGATACATTTGCTTTACTGGCAATATCCTTTATCCGTATGTGTTTCTTTGGTTCGATCGCTGTTTTATTTTAGTTTTGACAACATTTTTATGTAGCCCAAAGCTAGTTAATTTTTGTCGTGTTCGCACACGGAGAATTTATATTGTAGAACATTATATTGGAAATGGAATATAATGAGGCCGGATTTCACAGCTAATTTCGTGAAACCCGGCCTTATTTGAATGAAGAGAATCCGGACTAATTCAGCTTTTCGGCTGCTTCCTGTACCGCTTTCAGAATGGGGCTATTTGAAAGAGGGGTTTCCACTGCTTTCATCATCCATTCGTTTGGAGTTAGCTGTCCCAGTGCAAAAATCCGTTCTGCTTCAGGAGCCAGCTCATGGGTTTTAAAGTGTTCTTCCAACTGAAAATGAATTAAATGTCCGAATGCGTAATTCGGAAGGTACATGGGCGAGTTGATCATGTGCGAATAAATCGCAAGTATGGTTTGGTCGTTTTGACCGAAACCCGGCGCATAATATTTATTCCAAACCTCTTTGCTGATACGGAGTACCGCATCACGCAATTCCGTCGCTGTGCTATTTGGGTTGGCATATAACCATTGCCACATTTTCATGTCAACCATCGAAACTCCCATAATTTCATATACTGACCAGAAAATATCCAGTGTTTTTAGATATTCTTTTTCCGGGTTAGAATCGTTTATATTGAGTAACTGAAGGTCGCGCTCCTGGAAAACAAATGCCAGCGCTTCGGTAAAAGCTGTATTCGGAACTCCGTTGATCATGTAATTGGGGACATCGTGCAGCGAAATGGTTTGCTCCACATTGTGGCCGAATTCGTGAATGGCAATGTTATAGCCTTTGTAATTCATGCCGGTTACCGGTATTCGCGTACGGAGGTGCGCCTTTTCCGATTTCATGGAAGCGCCCCACGCATGACCTGAACCACGGGCCGGATCAACACTGATGCGGGCGGCGATGAAACTGGCTTTTTCTTTCGAAAAACCTAATTTTAGAAGGAGGTTCGCCATATCATCTTCAAACGCTTTGGCATTCGGGTATTTCTTTTCAGTAATCGCATTCAGCGATTCTTCCGAAATAGAACTGCGTGCTTTGAATCCGTCGTACCAAATATCCCAGGGAGCCAGGTCGCGGCCCAACCGTTTTTTTATAATTTCAACAACCATCTTTACCTGTGGGGAACTCAGCAGTTCGTCGAAAAGCTGTTCTACTTCAGGTTGCGGTATCTGCATACCTCCTGAAAAAGCCCGCTGAATGGCCGTATTCATCACCGGATTGTATTTGTCGAAAGCCTGGTAAACATGAAAATTGTTCAGTATTTGCTGATAGCGTGCATCGGTTTCCGGCGTAGTTTCAATCTTATTATCTCCTGAAAAAACTTCATTGTTTACCGGGTTCCAGTCGTTTTGCCCCGAGTTGATCACTTGTTTTGGTATCGACTGGTCGACGATTCGCTGCATTACCTGGTAAATAATGGCTTGTTTTTCGTATCCGTTTTCCTTGTTGGCATAATTCGATTTTATTTCATCACGCAGGTTCCAGTGGCTCAACAGAATCACATCTTCCGGAAACAACTTTTTGTTTTCTGAACTCAGCAGATGGCCCATATAAATATTGTAATCGGCAATATATGCATCTGCTTCGGCCGAAATTTTTGCTGCCTGCTGGTTTAGTTCCGAAGGAATTCTTGAACTGAAAATATCGCCCATCCGTGCATATCCCCATTCGAGCGGTGTCCAGCTTTTCCCTTGTTCATTTTTTTCTTCTGTTGAATAATACGGGAAATTAAGCGCAACGATGAACGCAATTTTATTGTCGTAAAAATCATTCATCAGGTGAGCGCCCGGATTGTACCCGGCAAACATCGGATCGATCGGCAAAACTTCGCCTTTTTGCAGGTGCATATTTTCCTGCATATCGAGGCTGAGTTTGTTAAAATGGCCGTTTAGCGATTCGAAATATTCGGAAAGCCGTTTAAAAGTTACTTCCTTTGTAGCCCGATCCGCAATAAAGTTTTCGGCACAGAATTTTGAAAAATCTTCAGCCGTACCGTCCGATTCGCGCCATAGTGAAGCAGCATGTTTAATTCCTTTTTCCAGAAGTTCATTATGGACGTTTGGATTTTTTTCTGCGACTTGTTTTATTGTCGCACTGATGTTAGTTTCATTTCGTAGTTCAGACATTTTTGTTTCTTTTTTTGTTTGCTGGCAAGCTGAAAAAAGAAAAATGCAGGCAAGTAAAATGGATAACTTTCTGTTCATATTCGTTTCGGTTTTTAAAATTTCGTCGAAGTCCTAAAATAACGAAAACGGAAATATTTATACTATGACGATTGTTGGAGAATACGAATTGTTCGATTTTAATAATCAGCTTATTCCAGCTCCTGCGGATGTTTTACCATGTATTTTATGAACCGGAACAGTTTTCCTCCATGAGAGGCATCCACCAGACGGTGGTCCATTACAATAGAAAGCGACATAATGCGGCGTATAACAATTTCATCGTTCACAACAACCGGTTTTTTGCTGATACCACCCATCACCAAAACAAATGCAACATTTGAGCTGGGCAGCAGGGCCGGAAAACCTGTTTCGAGGCCGATACTTCCAATGTTGGTAATTACATACGAGCCAAAACTATCGGACGACAGCCCCAAAAAGGGAATACTCATGCCCCAGTTGATAGTAATCATTTTATAAAGCCGGAAAAACCAATTTCGAAAAGGCCATGGAATCGATGAAAGTATATCTTTCGATTGCATGGCGCTGTTTTCGTCGCCCCGCCGTGATTTTTGTATTTCGTCAGTCATAACCGAAACCAACGATTCCAGATTTAGGGTGTCGGCGTTGGGTATTTTTATCGATCCCATTTGTCCGTCGGCCTGCAACACGCTCACCATCGCGTCGATGGACGGGCGATGCACAATTTTTCCTCTCCGCACAAACGTGTTAAACTCCGGAATTTCCTGTTTCAAAGCACGGGCAACAGTCAGAACCATGAAATGAGTCAATGTGATCTTCAATCCTTGTTTCCGCTTTTCTGAAACGAAATTTTCAAGTTCTGTCACATCAAGTTCCACGGAACCAAAAACTTTCGAGTCTGTCGGTTTCCTATAAATGGCAGAGGCAACTTTACGCCAGTTCGTGTTAAGGTTTTTTGAATTTTCCATCCAGTAAAAATATATCTTTTAAAAGGGGAAGAAAATTTTTGATGTACTTTTCATCTAATGTACTTTGTTTTGCGCTTATTTCAGAACATTGTAGGGGCCATTTGCCTGGCTCCCTGAAATAGAACAAAAAATCAATTTGTAAGCTGTTTAAATAGAATGATTTCAAATTATAAATCCATATCTATAATTTATTGCGAAATAAAAAAATGAATATATTTTTGATAACGAAAAAATTTAAACAAACCATATAGAAAATCAAACTTAACTAAAATGACAAAATCATGTTCTACCGAGATTAAGTTCTCGAATGGTCAAAAAATTCCGGTTGAATTACACAAAGTGAGGATGGTTCAGAAATTACATCTGAAACCGGTTGAGGAAAGATTGGCTGCCATGGAAAAGGGTGGGTATAATACATTCCAACTTAACACCAAAGATATTTTTCTGGATATGTTGACCGACAGCGGTACCAATGCCATGAGCGATAATCAGATTTCATCGATGCTTCGTGCCGATGATGCGTATGCAGGTTCGCAAAGTTTTTATCGGATGGAAGAAGCTGTTCGCGAAGTTTTTGGCAAACACTGGGTACTTCCGGTACACCAGGGACGCGCTGCTGAAAATATCATTTCACAGGCTTTTATTAAAAAAGGTGATGTCATCCCGATGAATTATCACTTTACCACCACGAAAGCTCACATGGAACTGAATGGTGGCGAAGTACTGGAAATTTTCACCGACGAAGCGCTAAAAATTAAAAGCGATGTTCCTTTCAAAGGAAATATTGATATTAAAAAACTGGAAGGAGTAGTCGAAAAATACGGAAAAGACAATGTCGCTTTCATTCGCATGGAAGCATCGACCAACCTGATTGGAGGCCAGCCTTTCTCTATTCAAAACATGCGCGAGGTGCGGAAAGTAGCTGACAAATATGGGATCATGTTCGTTCTGGACGCCAGTTTGATCGGTGAAAATGCCTATTTCATTAAAAAACGAGAAGAAGAATTCAAAAATGCGGAAATCAGTGAAATATTACTGCTGATGTGTAGTTTTGCCGATGTTGTTTACTTTTCAAGCCGCAAAGTAAGTTCGACCCGTGGTGGCGGTATTTGCACCAACAGCGAAGAACTGTTTATGAAAATGCGCGACCTGGTTGTTCTTTTTGAAGGGTTTGTCACCTATGGAGGAATGTCGGTCCGCGAAATTGAGGCAATGGCTGTTGGTTTGTACGAAACTACAGATGAAACCGTGATTTCACAATCACCTTCATTCATCGAATATGCTGTAACCGAGTTGGACAAACTGGGGGTTCCTGTAGTTACACCTGCCGGAGCATTGGGCTGCCATGTTGACGCAATGGACTTTCTTCCACATGTTCCGCAAAGTGAATATCCGGCCGGGGCACTGGCTGCTGCATTATTCATTATTTCCGGTATTCGCGGAATGGAACGCGGAACGATTTCCAGCGTTCGCGATGCAGAGGGTAACGATGTACTGGCCGATGTTGAATTGTTGCGCCTGGCTTTTCCACGTCGCGTTTTCACGCTTTCGCAAACCATGTACGTGGTTGACCGTGTTAACTGGCTGTATAAAAACCGGGAACTGGTCGGTGGCCTTGTATTTACCGATGAACCTGCCGTTTTGCGCTTTTTCAACGGTCGTCTGAAACCAACTTCGGACTGGCCAACCAAATTGGTCGCCAAATTCAAGGCCGATTTCGGAGATAGCCTCTAAATACAATTAATATAGGAGCTTTGTTGAAATGCCGTCTTTTCCGAAAGGCGGCATTTTCTTTTTTAGAAAAAACCCGCATCCCGAAATTCCTGCTGACATACTGTTGTCATTTACGGTCTTTTTCTTTGTGAAAGGTTTTCCGGAAAAACCCAATATGGCTTACAAGTGCGATAGCCTGCCTTCTTAGCCGAAAAAATTAAGCAATGAAGAAAACAGATGTATTCACCTTTAAAAAACATTAAAAATGAAAAAGAAAACAGTTTCCCCAATGACCGTAATCAAGTATTCGATGAAAACAAGCCTGAGAACATTCCATCAGGATATTGACGGAATTCCGCGCGAAATCGAAGAAAAAGCAGCAGAACTGGGTCTTGAAACAACTGGCCCGCATACATGGGTTTATTTTGGCGCCAATGGAGATATCGATAATCCATTTGTCCTCGACATTACCGTTCCTGTTAAAGAAGCCAAAGGCGATGGCGGCAAATTCAGATTTGAAGAGCTTCCGGAGTTCGATTGTATAGTTACCGAACACAAAGGCCCCTGGTCTGATCTTGAAAAAGTTTACCGACAATTTGTTCCTGAAATATTGAAAAGCGGGAATCAAATGTCTGGCTTCTCCCGCGAGGTTTACCATGTGGTTGATCTTGAAAACCAGGAAAACTGTGTTACGGAAATTCAAATCGGAATAGATTAAATTTACATGGAAGCGGAGACCAATCTGGTAGCATATTGCGGCCTGTATTGCGGCAATTGCAGGTCGTACACGAAAGGGAAATGTCCCGGCTGTGCGAAAAACGAACGGGCAAAATGGTGCAAAATACGGAGCTGCTGCATCGGTAACGGCTGGTCATCATGTGCTGAATGTACAATTGCCAATACTCAGGAATGTAAAAAGATCAATAATTTTGTTTCGAAAATACTTGAACTTATTTTTCATTCCGACAGGCCCGCTTCGATTCTCTATATTAAAGAGTTTGGCGCTGAAAAATACGTGGCAAAAATGATTGAAACCAGGCAAATGTCATTCAGGAAAAATTGATTGCAATCTGAAAAGTATCCGGTCGTTTGTTATTGGCCGGATACTCAATATCTTTATGCCAAAGTCAAATTCTGTTATGAAACGCCTCGACCGGCTCAATGCTATATTAATACAACTGCAAAGCAAGAGGGTGGTAAAATCCGCCGAAATTGCCGGGCGCTTTGATATCAGCCAGCGTACGGTGTACCGCGATATCCGCGCACTGGAAGAAGCTGGTATCCCGATTGGCGCCGAAGCCGGTACCGGTTATTTCCTGATGGAAAACTTTCAACTTCCCCCGATCATGTTTACCAACGAAGAAGCGTCGGCCATCCTTTTAGGCGAAAAACTGGTCGAAAAAATGTCGGATGAACAAATCAGAAAGCATTATCAGTCGGCAGCATTCAAGATAAAAGCGGTTCTAAAACCTACTGATAAAGATTATCTGGAAGAATTACACGATAAAGTTTTGGTTTACAACTGGGCTAGTGTGGATGGCAGGAGCAGACAGTTGTATCTGAGCGAAATACAGAAGGCGCTGGTAAACAAACAGGTTTTGGAGATTTGTTATCAGAAAAAGAACAGCATGGAAAACAGCCTTCGGGAAGTGGAACCCATTGGGTTGTGCAACTACGGTTCACACTGGCACTTATTTGCATGGTGCCGTGAACGCAGCGATTACCGCGATTTCAGGCTCGACCGGATTAAAAGTCTCCGGGGAACAGAAAAACAGTACATGGAGAAACAACATATCTCCATTGATGAATTTATCGGGCGAATGATTGTGTCTGGCGACCATGCCAACATTACAATCCGGATTTCTCCCGAGCGAAAAAAGAATATTGATGACAGCAAATATTACTATGGGTTCACAGAAGAAGAAAATATTGACGGAGTGTTTTGTTTGAAGTTCATGAATACCGATTTGCAGGGTTTTGCAAGCTGGCTGATCAGTTCCCGTTCGCTGGCAAAGGTTGTTGAACCACCGGAACTGCAAAACATACTGGATTTGTATATCGATGAATTGCTGCAACCCAGGTCGCAGAAATCCCTTGAATAAACGATATTCGTTTTCCACCCTGCATAATTGCTTACGAAGAACAAGATCGGGAAGAAAAAATTAATAGCTACCGGTTTGATAAATAACAAATTATTTCTATTTTTGCGCCTCCCAAACAGGGATTTAAGTTTAATGTATAACTAATTAGAAGTTTTATGAAAAACCAGTATGAAACCGTTTTCATTGTAACTCCCGTTTTATCTGATATTCAGGTAAAGGAAACGGTAAAGAAATTCAGAGACTTCGTCACCGAGGAAGGTGGTGAGTTTGTGAATGAAGAGGACTGGGGACTGCGCAAATTAGCCTACCCAATCCAGAAAAAGTCCACAGGTTTTTACAATCTGTTCGAGTTTAAAGCCGACCCTTCCGTGGTTCAGAAATTGGAAATCCAGTTCAAACGCGATGAACGCATCATCCGTTTCCTGACTTTCAAAATGGACAAATACGCAGCAGCGTACAGCGAGAGAAGAAAAAACAAGTCGAAAGTACAAATTGAAAAGGAGGCATAAACGATGACAGCAAATCAAAGTGAAATCCGTTACCTGACACCACCGTCGGTTGAGATCAAAAAGAAAAAGTATTGCCGCTTTAAAAAGAACAAAATCAAGTTTGTTGATTACAAAGACCCTGAGTTTTTGAAAAAATTCCTGAACGAGCAAGGTAAAATTTTACCACGCCGTATCACCGGGACTTCTTTAAAATATCAACGCAAAGTGGCCCAGGCAGTGAAAAGGGCTCGTCATTTGGCTTTACTGCCTTATGTTACCGACATGATGAAATAATTTAAAGCAGCAAGAGAAATGGAAATTATATTATTACAAGATGTAGCAAGATTGGGCTCGAAAGACGACATCTTAAAAGTGAAAGATGGCTATGGTCGTAACTTTCTGATTCCCCAAAAGATGGCCATTGTTGCCACCGAGTCGGCCAAAAAAGTATTGGCTGAAAACATCAAACAAAAGGCGCATAAGGAAGCCAAACTGAAAGCGGCTGCTTTGGAAATTGCAGAACAATTGAAAAACAAACAACTGGTAATTGGTGCAAAAACCAGTACTACCGGTAAAATCTTCGGTTCGGTCAATACCATTATGCTTGCCGAAGCAATCAACAAAAAAGGTTTCGAAATCGACCGGAAACAAATTTCAATTGCCGACGACAGCATCAAGGAAGTGGGTAAATACACTGCCAAGATTAAACTTCACAAAGAAGTGGTGATTGATCTTGAATTTGAAGTTGTATCGGAATAATTAGTTAATCACTCACAGAATTAAACTTTTTCAAACAGATAAAAAGCCATTCCTTTTGGGAGTGGCTTTTTCTTTTGCTCTATCTTGGTGTAAAACCTTAACGTTTGTTTCTTGAGTAATTCCTGCTGTAATTTCCACGATTATTACTTGTCCTGCTATTTCCGGCGCTTGATGAATGTGATTTTTGCCGGGAACTTTGGGGTTTTTGCGAACTTTCAGTTGTCTCTTCCTCATCGTCGCCAGGGAAAGGGTGATTTTCTATAACCGTAATTTTTTGATCGATAAGTTTTTGAATGTCGCGCAAATAAGCCCGTTCCTCCATATCACAAAACGATAATGCAATTCCGCTGGCGCTTGCCCGCCCGGTTCTGCCAATACGATGTATATAGGTTTCCGGAATGTTTGGCAAATCGTAGTTAATAACATGCGATAATTCTTCAATATCAATGCCGCGGGCGGCAATGTCGGTTGCAATCAGAATATTTAAGTCGCCGTTTTTAAAATCGCCCAGCGCACGTTGCCGTGCATTCTGCGATTTATTGCCATGAATAGCACTGGCAGGAATACCAGCCTTTTCCAGAATCTTGACAATTTTGTCGGCGCCGTGTTTGGTACGCGAAAAAATAAGTGCAGAATCAACAGTTTCTGTTTTTAGCAGGTGTACCAGCAATTTGGGTTTATTTTTCTTACTTACAAAATACAGCGCCTGTTCTACCTTTTCGGCAGTTGTCTGCTCCGGTTTAACGGTCACTTTCTCGAAATTACCCAATATTTTGCGCGACAGGTCAACGATATCGGGTGGCATGGTTGCTGAAAAGAATAACGACTGCCGCTCCGTTGGTAATTTGGCAATTATTTTTTTGATGTCGTGGATGAAACCCATGTCGAGCATGTGGTCGGCTTCGTCCAGAACAAAGTATTCAATATCTTTCAGCGAGATGTATCCCTGGTCCATCAAATCGAGTAATCGCCCGGGTGTGGCAACCAATACATCAACACCCCTGCGCAAAGCGTCGGTTTGCGGGTTTTGCTTCACTCCGCCAAAAATGACGGTATTTCGGACCTCGGTAAATTTTCCGTAGGTCGAAAAACTTTCCCCGATTTGTATTGCAAGTTCCCTTGTGGGGGTGATTATCAACGTCTTGATCTTGCGAGGTCCGTGGTTTTTCTGCCGGTCGAGATAAAGAAACTGAAGAATGGGAATAGCAAAAGCTGCTGTCTTTCCCGTTCCTGTTTGTGCACATCCCAGCAGATCTTTTCCCTGCAATAGAATCGGTATTGATTGTTCCTGTATTGGGGTGGGGGTGGTATATCCTTCAGCCCTGAGGGCATCCAGAATTGGTTCGATAATTTCTAATTCTTTAAAAGTCATGTAAAATTTAATAGGCCGCAAAGGTAGGCTAATTGTTTGGATATGTATTAGTATTTGTGAAAAAGGCTATAAATAACTCATTCTAATAACATTAAAAGGGAGTGAATACGTGTTGTAAATGGTTTACGCTTGTTTTACGTTTCTGAATATTCATTTTGAATATGCCAATTCAATTAACTTTCCTGCAATTTCTTCAATGTTTAACCGAATATCGGGCATTACTGCTTTAAGCGCTGCTTTGGGCATTGCAGAAGCAATAGCATGACAGGGATTTTGAACAATTGTTTTTCCACCCATCTCTTTAATAATTTTCAGGCCGTTGGCGCCGTCTGAATTGGCGCCGGTTAGTATTGTCCCAATCAATGTATTTTTATAGGCCCACGCGGCAGATTCAAAAAGAATATCAATTGACGGCCTCGAAAAATTAAGTTTCACATCAGTCGATAACGAAAATGTGAAATCATCTTCAACCTGAAGATGATAATTGGGTGGAGCAAAATAAATGTACCCGGGCAGAACAGGTTCGTTACTGTCAGCTTCTTTTACCGCCAATTTGCACATGTTATTCAGATGCCGGATAAACAAATCGTTACTGTGCTCGCCAATGTGCAAAACAACAATGACAGGCAGAGGAAAATTTTCCTCAAATTGGGGAAGAATGAGCCTCAATGCTTCGATTCCTCCATACGAAGTACCTATCACAATAGCCTTATACATCAGACGATCTTCTTTTTATATATTTTCTGTTTCTCATCAACAATGTCAAAAAGCTTTTCTACCCGCGTGAATTTAATGCTTTCCTTTGTTCCCAGGCACAAAATTCCGGAAGGGACAAGACTTTGATACAACAAGTACATAACATTGTCTTGAAGTTTTTTTTCGAAGTAAATCAACACATTGCGGCACAATATAAGGTTGACTTCAGCAAAAACACTATCGGTAACGAGATTGTGGTCGGCAAAAACAATCCGGTTCGATAGTTCTTTATTGAGCATCACCGAACCGTACATCGATTGGTAGTAGTCAGCCAATTTCTTTTTTCCGCCCGAAAGTTGATAATTTCGCTCGTACTGTTCTATATCGGCCTTCTGATACACTCCTTCTTTCGCAATTTCGAGGACTTTCCGGTTAAAATCGGTCGCATAAACCTGGCACCGGTCGAGCAGGCCTTCTTCCTGAAGCAAGATGGCAAGCGAATATACCTCTTCTCCGGTGGCGCATCCGGCATGCCATATCTTGAAAAAAGTATACGTTTTCAGTTTGGGAATAATATTTTCGCGAAAGGATTTATAAAATTCCGGGTCGCGGAACATTTCCGTTACATTAATTGAGAGGTCGTCCAAAAAGTCTATAAAAAATTCTCTGCTTCTTAATATCCTATCCTGAAGTTCAGTTACGGTTGAAAGCTGGCTGATACTCAACCGGTGCAAAATACGTCTTTTGATATGAGCTTTGCTGTAATCTCTAAAATCGTAACCATATCTTAGGAAAATTGCGTCGAGAAGCAACTGCAACTCAATATTCAAAAGGTCGGCATTCGATTCATAGTAGGAACCTCCCATAAAAATCCTATTTTTTTTGTATTCGTGCTACATCCTTCAAAATTCCTCTCATCCCGGCTTCGGTAAACGGTTTGCACAAAAAATTATTCATTCCCACTGAAAAGCAAAGTTGTTTATCTTCCACCATGTTATTGGCTGTAAGGGCAACCACATAGGCTGGATGGGGAATAAAATTCTGTTGTTCATATTCCCGGATCATCCGGGTAGCCTGCAACCCGTCAACTTCCGGCATCTGCATATCCATTAAAACCAACTCGTACCGGGTTGATACATATTTTTTGAAAGCTTCAGCTCCGTTGTTCGCTATATCACAGTTAAACCCCAATTGTTTTAAAGTCAAAACAGCAACTTTTTGGTTTATCAGGTTGTCTTCGGCCAAAAGGATGCTGACTGATTTTGGAAGATGATTGGCAATATCTTTTTCTTCATCCTCCAAAATGCCCGATTTTTTTAGCGGAATCCTGAACCAGAACTCAGAACCTTCACCTATTTTGCTCTCTATCCCTATTTCTCCGTTCATCAGGTTCACCAGGTTTTGTGAAATGGCCAGTCCAAGACCTGTGCCCCCGTATTTCCGCGTAATGGATGATTCCGATTGGGAAAATTCTTTAAACAACAACGATTTGCCTTCCTCCGATATCCCGATTCCTGTGTCGACAATGCGGAACAGCAACCGTACCGATTGTTCGCTCTGGTCAATCAGTTCAATAATCAATTTAACCTTGCCTTTGTGCGTAAATTTGATGGCATTATTTACCAGGTTCATCAGTATCTGGTTGATTCGTAAAGGGTCGCCGAGAAAAGTATCCGCAATTTCATCCGATATATGATAACAGAGTTCTATCCCTTTTTCGTTTGCTTTGAACTGCAAAAGCTGGAAAATGTTTTTTACCAAATTCCTCAAATTAAAATTGATGGTTTCTAACTGAACCTGCCCCGATTCAATTTTCGAGAAATCGAGAATATCATTAATGATCAGCAGCAAATTTTCCCCTGAAGTGGTAATAATATTGACTAAATTCTGCTGGTCGTCATTCATCTCCGACTTTTGTAGCAGCTTCGACAGGCCAATTACACCATTGAGCGGGGTTCGTATTTCGTGCGACATATTGGCCAGGAACATTGTTTTTGCGCGGGTTGCTTCTTCCGCTCTTTCCTTGGCAACCTTCAGGTTCAGGTTGGTTTCTTCCATCTGCTCCAACAGGTCGTTAAGCCTCATGCGCTGAATATACAGGTCAAGGAAAACCCGTACTTTTCCTCTCAGAATATCCGGAATAATTGGTTTGGGAATAAAATCGACTGCCCCGGTTTCAATTCCTTTGATGATGTGAAGGTCGCTTTGATGGATTGCTGAAACGAATATGACCGGCAAGTATTTGGTTTTTTTCCGTTGTCTCATCATTTCGAGGGTTTCATACCCGTTCATGCCTGGCATTTGCACGTCTAGGATTACCAGCGCAAAATCTTCTCTCATACTGAATTTCAATGCTTCTTCACCGGAAAATGCCCGGATAATATCGATATCAAAGCCATCCAGAATAGCTTCCAGACTTATCAGATTTTCGATCAGGTCGTCAACAATTAATATCTTAGGTTTCATTGTTTTTGTTTTATTTTTTGTAGAGCCATATTTTTAACATTGAGAATAACTTATTTTCATCCAACGGCTTCGATAAATAATCGTTTGCCCCGTTTTTTAGCGCATTTTCATGGTCTTCCTTCATTGCTTTTGCAGTCAGACAAATAATTGGAACATGCTTTATTTCAGGCGTATTGCGGATAATCCGCATCGCTTCGTATCCGTCCATCACCGGCATCATCACATCCATTAGCACTAAATCGATCTGTTTGTTTTCCATCAGGACATCAATGGCAACTTTCCCGTTTTCAGCCTCAAAAACTTCAATGTCTCTTTCTTCCAATATCTTTCCGAGTGCAAATACATTCCGGATCTCATCGTCGACAACAAGAATTTTTTTGCCCTTAAATAGGGAGCTTTCCCCATCCGGGATCGAGGTTTTTGTTTGCATTTCAGGAATTGTTTTTGAAACCTGATGCAGGAAAAGAGTAACTTCATCCATCAGCCGTTCGTCTGATTTCAGGCCTTTCAGGATGATGGTGTCGGTATAATCGTTCAACTCTTTTATTTCTTCTTTCGACATATCCTTCCCGGTGTATATCATGACTTTTGGGATGGTAATGTTGTTCTTTTCCATTTTTTCAAGCAATTCCTTTCCTGAATAGTCGGGCAAGCCTAAATCAAGAATGACGCAGTCGAATTTCTTTTGAACCATGATTTTGTATGCTTCTTCGGCACACTTTGCTTCTTCAATTTCAATATCCAGTTCCGACAACAGTTGCCTGACAACTTTTAAAGTCACCACGTTATCTTCAACAATCAATATTCTTTTGGAACCGGGGACAAGATGATCTTCCAGCGACTTCAGTGCATCTGCAAAATCAATCGTTTCAAGTGTATGAAGCCCGGATAGTCCTGTATTCCCATCATAATCAATAGGAGTTATCAGATGAACCGGCAGCTTGCTAACCGATGGATGGGACTTTAAATTCTGATAGTTGCTATCTTTTGCATCAGCCAGTTCTACCGCCAGCATAATGGCTTTTGGGTGATATTTTTTAGCCAGGACAATGCCATTCAAGATATTTTCAGCGACAATAGCCCGGTAGTTTTTTGACCTTGCCTGCTGAAGAAATTTCCCGGCCTGCTCTTTCGAAGGATGAATAATCAGAACAGTTCGTTCGTTCAGATCTTCATCGCGGTCGTCTTTAATAAACGGAACTACTACAGACGGTTGTTCCGCTTTGTCCTCCTGCTTCGTCTGGGGAGTTTCAATCTTCAATTCCTGCGATTTTTCAGGATGTCTGGCAGATGTTGCCGATCCGGGGATATTTTGAGCGGGCAGATAAACGAAAAAAGTAGAGCCTTCATTTATTTTACTTGTAAGTTGCAATTCCCCGCTAAGCATTTTAATCAATTCCCTGGATATTGACAAGCCCAAGCCTGTACCTCCAAATTTCCGGGAAATACTTCCGTCGGCCTGCTGGAAAGCTTCAAAAATTGCCTCCAGCTTTTCTTCCGGAATGCCGACTCCTGTGTCAGAAACTTTGATGCAACAAGTATTTTCAGAGGTCAATTCCGGAGTTTTAAACACAGCATTTTTCGGCGTTGGCAAAAAATCGACCGAAATAGCGCCTTTGCTGGTAAATTTAAAAGCATTGGAAAGCAGGTTCTTCAGGATTTGCATCAGGCGGTAACGGTCGGTGTTTAATTGTGCCGGAAAACGATCATCTATATGAACATTAAAAGAAAGATCTTTATCTTCTGCGGTGGCGTTGAAAGTCATTAAAACTTCATTTTTCAGATCAATGGCATTAATCGTTTCCAACTCGATGACCACTTTTCCGGCTTCGATTTTCGACAAATCGAGAACATCGTTGATCAGGTACAACAGGTCGGTCCCGCTTTTGTGAATAATATTCATCGATTGGATTTGATCGGCAGTGAGGTTCCCCTTAGAATTTTTCGCCAGTACGTTAGAAAGAATAAGCAAGCTGTTTAATGGGGTGCGGAGTTCGTGCGACATATTGGCCAGAAATTCCGATTTATACTGGCTTGCCAGTTCGAGTTCTTTCGCTTTAATCTCAAGAGCATCTCTTATTTGGCGTAATTCATTGTTCTTATTGCTGATGTCTTCTTTTTGAATTTCAAGCTGACGGGTCCGCCCTTCCAGTTCTTCGTTCGCGACCCGTAATTCTTCCTGCTGAACCTGAAGCTTCTTCTCATTTTCGGTAAGCACTTTGGTCTGTTCGACCAATTCTTCATTTGCGACCCGTAATTCTTCTTGCTGAACCTGAAGTTCGCTCGCCTGATCCTGGGTCTTTTTTAATAATTCGTTGGTTTTAAATGTGTTTTCTGAAGAATTCAAATTGATTGCAATAATCTCGGAAGCCTGACTTACAAACTCCAATTCATTTTCAGAAAAAGATTGCATTGAAGATAGTTCGATGACCCCGATAAGTGTTTCGTTGAAAAGCAGCGGTACGACAATAATTTGCTTTGGTTTAAATTCACCTGCCGATGAATATGTAACATATAATTCATCAGGAATGTCTGATAAGACAACCATCTGTTTTGAAAATGCCGCCTGCCCGATGATTCCGTCATTTAGTGGAATGTGTTTTTTTAATTTTTTTGTATCGAACCCCGACGAACTTAAAAGTTTAAGATGCTGGCGTTCCGAATCGTACAGATGGATACTACCCAGTTGTGAATGCAAAAAAGTCATCATAAACGAAAGTGCATTCGACGATATATCCGTAATTTCCTGATCTCCGCTAAGTTTTTCATTCAGCAGGTTAATCCCCGATTTAAACCAGGAATCCTGTTCCGACTTGTCGCGTGATTCCTTCAGTTGGATTACCATTTTATTTAGGGCAGCGCTTAGGTCGCCAATTTCATTTTTGGCATCAGCAGAAAGTTTAGTATTCAGGTTTCCTTTCGCAATAGAATCGACAGTTCTTACTATTTTATTTATTGGAACTGTAATTGAATTTGAAATGATAATTGAAGCAAATGCCATTATCAGTATCAGAAAAAACACAACCAGAGATATACCGACACCCAAAAGCTTATTGGCATAAGTAGTTAATGAAGAAACAGCAGCAGCAAATTCACTGTAGAAATTTCTCATTTGGGCCAAATCATCGGTTAAATCGTCATTGATAGCGGATGATGAATTGGCTTTGTAATTTATAATGTTATTTTTTATTTCGTCGCCCAACAGGGCACCCTCCATTGCAGTTTTTTGGGCTTCCACCAGTTTTGCAGGTTTTAGTATCAGTAATATTTTGAGACGGCTGAACATGAGGCGGGCATTTGAGCGGTCATAGTAATAAGCCTCTTTATACGTAGTGTAAAAAAGGTCTACGACTTCATCTTTAGGGTGTTGCATCACTTCATCGATAGTTCCGAAATACCGTGCCATTTGATTGGCTGCTTCCATATTTGCAATAGAAGAATCAATCCATTTCGTATCTCCGGAAATCTGGAATTTATAAAAATCTTCAATCCCTTGCTGAAATGTATTATTATGAACTCTTTCAGAATTAACCATCAGACTCAGCGTTTTGGCCGTATTGTAAAAATAGTTGGAGATGCTCCCCAGAATAATCAGGCCAATAATTGACAGAAGGCTAAAAATCCTGAGTTTAGTAATGATTTTAAAGTTACGAAAATTGAACATGATACTCCCGTTTTGATTTTATCTTAAAAGTAAGAAATGATTACAAACCTGAATATACTTTCAGCCTAAATTTATTGGTATTACCACGTTAATCGGTATTTTATATAAATGGTTACCCGCAATTTGAGTACACAATTGATAAACAGGCAAAAACGCCAACAAAAAAGGCCTTCCTTTCGGAAAGCCTTTTCAATATGTTGAATAAAAATTTATGCTTTTGCAATCCAGTCGGCAATCCAGTCGCCCACTTCCGAAGTTGAATATGATTTGTCAGCAGAAATATCAACAGTTACCACGTTGGCATCAAGTGAAGCATCAACGGCTTTGCGGATCAGTTTGCCTTCTTCCATCAGGCCAAATGCATATTCGAACATCATGGCAGCCGAAAGGATGGTGGCAACAGGGTTGGCAATGTTCTTTCCGGCAGCTTGCGGGTACGAACCGTGAATGGGCTCAAATACCGACGTGTGAATGCCAATGGAGGCCGATGGAGACAATCCGAGGGAACCGGTAATTACACTGGCCTCGTCGGTCAGGATATCGCCGAACATGTTTTCGGTAACCATCACATCGAAGTTTTTCGGCCATTGGATGATCTGCATGGCGGCATTATCAACAAACATGTATTCGGTGGTGACTTCCGGATACGTTGGCGCCATTTCCTGCGCTACTTCGCGCCACAGACGCGAGCTTTCCAGTACATTGGCCTTATCAACCACGGTGAGTTTCTTGTTGCGTTTCAGTGCAAATTCGTATCCCAGTTTCAGGATTCGCTCCACCTCGGCTCGGGTGTATGTACAGGTGTCGAAAGCTGTATTTCCGTTGTCCAAACGACCTTTCTCTCCGAAATAAATACCGCCGGTCAGTTCGCGGATAGCCACAAAGTCGGCGCCTTCAATCAGTTCGCGACGAAGCGGCGACTTGTGCAGCAACGATGGAAAAGTAACTACCGGGCGGATATTGGCATATAAACCCAGCTTTTTGCGCATCAGTAACAAGCCTTGTTCGGGGCGGACTTTTGCTTTCGGATTATTGTCGAATTTCGGGTCGCCGACAGCGCCAAACAAAACAGCATCCGACTGCATACACAGTTCGTGTGTTTCTTCCGGGTACGGTTCGCCAATTTGGTCAATGGCTGTTGCACCGGTCAGTCCGAATTTATACTCCAACTCATGGTTAAATTTTAATGCAATTGCCTTTACGGCTTTCATGGCCTGATCAATAATTTCAGGCCCAATCCCGTCGCCGGGAAGAACAGCAATGTTCAGTTTCATTTTTTATCTGGTTTTTTCTTGATGTCGGCCCATTCCGGCCTCCCGAAAGGGGAAGGGTTTTTGGTTTGGCGCCGGATAAATATCGTATAAATTTTACACTCTGTTTTTTCGACTAACTACTTTTTACTCATTACTTACGACTATAATTTTGTTTTTATCTTTTCGTAGATGGTTTTAAAATTGAACAAACCACCTTCTTTCTCGTGTTCAACCAGGTTCAGCATACGTAAAGTCGCTTTGATGGCCGATGCAGTCTGGTCGGAGTCGAGGCCGCGGGTCTTAAACTCATGGTCGTTTTCCCAGGTGATCACTGTTTCAACAAGGGCATCGGTTTTACCTCCCGGAGGAATGGTTACCACGTAGTCGATCAGTTTTGGAAGCGGCTTTTTCAGCGATTTATAAATACTTCTCAACGCATTCATGAATGCATCATACTGTCCGTCGCCACTTGCGCTTTCCTCATACGACTTTCCATTGATCTCGATGCTTATCGAAGCGACCGGGTGCAGGCCGTAAGCGTGCATTATCGAATAATTCTTGACGATAATCCTGTTCTCAATTTCCTTGTTGTTGAGTACGTCGGCAACGATGTACGGCAAATCCTCAGAAGTTACAGTCTCTTTTTTATCGCCCAGTTCGATGATCTTTTCAGTAACCACCTTCAACGATTCGGGATCGAGTTCGATGCCAATGTCTTCCAGGTTCTTTTTTATATTTGCTTTCCCTGATGTTTTGCCAAGAGCATATTGTCGGATACGTCCGAAACGCTCAGGTAGCAAGTCGTTGAAATAGAGATTATTTTTGTTGTCGCCATCTGCATGGATACCACTGCATTGGGTGAACACAAATTCTCCGATCAATGGTTTATTGGTCGGAATTCGTATTCCTGAAAATGATTCAACCAGCCGCGATACCTTGTTGATTTTGGCCTCATTGATGCCGGTCGTCAGTTTCAGGTGGTCTTTGATTGTGGCAATGGCGCTCGACAATGGCGCATTCCCTGCGCGTTCACCTAATCCGTTAATCGTTGTATGGATGCAACGTATACCTGCTTTCAGTGCATGGAACACGTTTGCAATAGCTAAATCGTAATCGTTGTGCGCATGAAAATCGAACTTAACATCCGGGTACGAGTCCAGCATTTCTTTGCAGTAATCGTACGTTTCATCCGGGTCAAGAATTCCCAGCGTGTCGGGTAGCATAATACGGTCGATCTTCAGCTTCTTCAGTTCTTTGATCATGAAATGCACATAGTCACGCGAGCTACGCATTCCGTTCGACCAGTCTTCGAGGTACACATTTACCCGGACACCCTGTTTGTCCGCATACTCAATTACTTTCTTTATGTCGGAAATATGTTGCTCCGGTGTTTTCCGCAATTGCTCGGTAACATGCTTGTATGAACCTTTGCACAACAGATTGATCACTTTTCCACCTGCTTTGGTAATCCAGTCAATCGATATCTGCCCGTCGACAAAACCAAGGACCTCCACCTTTTCAATATGTCCCTTTTCTCTGGCCCATTCCATTACGCGGCGGGTGCCTTTGAACTCGCCTTCCGAAACGCGGGCCGAGGCAATTTCTATGCGGTCCACATTCAGGTCGTCGAGCAGCACGCGGGCTACACTTAGTTTTTCTGAATCGGTGAAGGACACACCGGTGGTTTGTTCTCCGTCCCGGAGGGTGGTATCCATGATTATTACCCTGTTGTCCATAGTTTTGTTTTTAAATTTCCTTACGGAATAGTTTTATTTTGCCTGTTCAAAAGCAGCGATCTGTTCCTGCATATCTACCAGGTAATCGATGTCGTCGAGCCCGTTTGCAAGACAGTGTTTTTTATATGGGTTAATTTCGAACGATTCCGATTCACCACTCGAAAGGATCGTGAATGTTTGCTTTTCCAAATCAACTTCAAACTGACTCTCCGGATTTTTTTCAATTTCTGAAAATATTTTTTCAAGGAACTCCGAAGAAACAACAACCGGAAGCAATCCGTTGTTCAGTGCATTGCCTTTAAAAATGTCGGCAAAGAAACTCGAAACAACGACCCGGAAGCCATAATCGTATATGGCCCAGGCAGCATGTTCACGGCTCGATCCGCTGCCAAAGTTTTTACCTCCGACTAATATTTTCCCTGAATATTTTTTGTTGTTCAGCGGGAAACCGGCAATGGGTTGGTTGTTTTTATCGTATCGCCAGTCGCGAAATAAATTATCGCCAAACCCTTTGCGTTCAACTGCTTTCAGAAAGCGGGCGGGAATGATCTGATCGGTATCCACGTTTTCAATCGCTACCGGTACTGCCGGTGATTGTATGGTTATAAATTTGTCGTATGCCATCTTTTCAATTTATTATTGATAAATTATGATTTATTATTTTCTGTTTGGATTGATTTTCTTGAAGCTATTAAAATAGAAGCAATTTCGTGGGCTTCCTGTATTAAAGGGTTTGCAACTTCCGGAGATAAGATATTTTCTTCCATGGCAAATTCCATCCAGAATTCGCTCTCATCAGCTTCTTCAATAACGATTGATAATTTTGCAGCGAATGCTTGTTTCGATTGAGCCAGATTTGCTGCCCGATAATTAGCAGCCACCGAGGTACTACATCGTATCAACTGTCCGCTGATATGAAATCCCAATTTGTTGTTTGGTAGATTCGAAGCAACTTTCACACAATCGTGTGCAAATTTTTTTGTTCTGCGTATGAGAATTTCTTTATTCATCGTTGTCTTACTTCGTCGGTTTAATCGTCAATCATCAATCGCAAATCATCAATCCATCAGGTTTCTTGGGTCGGTTATTTTTCCGGTTACAGCGGCGGCGGCGGCAGTGATTGGGCTGGCAAGCAAGGTGCGTGCGCCGGGTCCCTGGCGGCCTTCGAAGTTCCGGTTCGATGTTGAAACTGAATATTTGCCTGCCGGAATTTTATCGTCGTTCATGGCCAGACAAGCCGAACATCCGGGCTGACGAAGCTCGAAACCTGCTGCTTCGAAAATTTCAACCAAACCTTCTTCGCGAATCTGGTTTTCCACCGCTTTTGATCCGGGAACCAGCCATGCCGTAACGGTGTCTGCTTTTTTGCGGCCTTTTACAAAAGCGGCAAACTCGCGGAAATCCTCGATACGGCCATTGGTGCAACTTCCAACAAAAACAAAATCAATCGCTTTTCCGGCCATTTTATCACCGGCTTTATAGCCCATGTATGATAACGATTTTTCGTAGGTTGTTTTATCGGTACCTGTCAGTTCTTTTCCTTCAGGTATGTTTTGAGTAACGCCGATTCCCATTCCCGGGTTGGTTCCGAAGGTAATCATCGGTTCAATATTGGCTGCATCAAATTCATATTCGGTATCAAAAAGAGCGCCTTCGTCCGATTTCAGCGTTTTCCAGTAGGCCAGCGTTTTGTCCCATTCAGCGCCTTGCGGAGCAAATTTACGTCCTTTTATATAGCTGAAAGTGGTTTCATCGGGGGCGATCATCCCACCGCGGGCGCCGCTTTCAATGCTCATGTTGCAAAGGGTCATGCGGCCTTCCATGCTCAGGCTTTCAATTGCTGTACCTGCATATTCAATAAAATGGCCGGTACCGCCGCTGGTCGATATTTTCGAAATAATATACAACGCGATGTCTTTGGAGGTGACTGCTTTTTTCAGCTTGCCGTTCAACGTGATGCGCATTTTCTTTGGCTTGGGCTGCATGATGCACTGGCTGGCCAGTACCATTTCCACTTCGCTGGTGCCAATACCGAATGCAATGGCTCCGAAAGCTCCGTGGGTTGAGGTGTGGCTGTCGCCGCAAACGATGGTCATGCCCGGCTGGGTAATTCCCATTTCAGGACCGATGATGTGAACCACGCCGTGTCCTTCGGTTCCCAAACCGTGATAAACGATCCCGTGTTCTTCGCAGTTGCGTTTCAGCATTTCAACCTGGTTGCGCGACAATTCGTCTTTAATGCTCAGGTGCTGATTCACAGTTGGTACGTTGTGGTCGGGCGTTGCAGTGGTTTGCTCCGGGCGGAATACTTTCAATCCGCGGGTTTTCAAACCTAAAAATGCTACCGGACTGGTCACTTCATGGATGAAATGACGGTCGATATACAACACACTGGGACCGCCCTCCACCTTCCGTACTACGTGCGAATCCCAAATTTTGTCGAATAAAGTTCTTGCTTCCATTATTGTTTTTTTAGAGCCTCACCCCCAACCCCTCTCCCGGGGAGAGGGGGGTAGTGCTGCAAAAATTAATTTATACGTTACTGTTTTGGCGTTTTTTTCCCCTCCGTTGGAGGTTCCTACTCAGCTGGCATTTTGTTTATTGCATCGATAAATGCTTCTGCCGATGCAGTAACAATATCGGTGTGGGCGCCAAATCCGAAAAATTTATTGCCGTCAAAATCCAGTTCCAGATGTACTTTTCCCACATCGTCGCTTCCCTTGGTGATAGCCTGAATGAGGAACTCTTCAACCGTAACCTGGCGGCGGATAATCTGCTTAATTGCTTTGATGGCCGCGTCAACCGGACCATTACCCGATGCTGTTGCATCAAATTTTTCACCGGCAATATTCAGGCGGACGGTTGCCATCGGTACCAGCGTTTTCCCGGTAACTACCTGTAGAAATTCGAGTTTGATGCGGCTTTCTTTTCGATGAACATCGCCAACCAGCAGGGCAACATCATCATCGCGAATATCTTTTTTCTTGTCGGCCAGTTCCAGAAATTTCTGGTACACTTCGTCCAGTTTGTTTTTGTCTAGTTTGAAGCCTAATATTTCCAGACGGTGTTTCAGTGCGGCGCGTCCGCTGCGGGCAGTCAGTACAATGCTCGATTCGCTGATACCCACATCTGTCGGGTCGATAATCTCGTAGTTCTCGCGGTTTTTCAAAACCCCGTCCTGGTGAATGCCCGAAGAGTGCGCAAAGGCATTGCGACCGACAATCGCTTTGTTCGGCTGTACCGGCATGTTCATCAAGGTTGATACCAACCGGCTGGTTTTGTAGATATTCTGTGTTTTTATATTCGTGTCGATACCCAGAACGGCATAACGGCTTTTCAGTATCATCACCACTTCTTCCAGCGAAGTGTTACCTGCCCGCTCACCAATTCCGTTGATAGTCACTTCGGCCTGGCGCGCCCCGTTCATAATTCCTGCAATCGTATTGGCAGTCGCCATTCCCAGATCGTTGTGGCAGTGGGTCGAAATAATCGCCTTTTCAACGCCGCGCACATTGTCCATCAGGTATTTTATTTTTTCGCCGAATTCGTACGGAAGAGTATATCCTGTTGTGTCGGGGATATTCACCACGGTTGCCCCGGCTTTGATCACTGCTTCCACCACGCGGGCCAGGTATTCGTTTTCCGAACGGCCTGCATCTTCAGCATAAAATTCAACATCTTCGACGTATTTTTTTGCATATTTCACGGCAGCAACGGCCCGTTCGAGAATCTCTTCAGGAGTTGAATTCAGTTTGTGGTAAATATGGAAAGGAGATGTTCCGATACCGGTATGAATACGGCCCTTCTTTGCAAACTTTAGGGCTTCGGCGGCAACATCTATATCTTTTTCAACTGCGCGGGTAAGGGCACAAATGGTTGGCCAGGTCACCGCTTTTGAAATTTCGACTACGGATTTGAAATCGCCCGGGCTCGAAATCGGAAAACCGGCTTCGATCACATCGACGCCCAGTTCTTCCAACGCTTTGGCAACTTCAATTTTTTCCACCGTATTCAATTGACACCCCGGAACTTGTTCTCCGTCCCTCAGGGTAGTGTCAAAAATGTACAATCTGTCGCTCATAACGAAATGGTTTTATAAAAACATTATCAAATGAAAAGGCCATCCTCTGGTGAGAATGGCCCTTTGTTAATTCGTTCTATTGCTTACCGCATACCATTCTCACTTCAATACTCTAATAATTAGAATACCAAGAATTAGACTGAGAAGAGATATGAGGCTGCTATTTTTCATGTGTTTCTAAAATTTGGATGCAAATATGTGTATTATTTTTTAAAATGAAAATAATGACGGTTGTTTTTTTATAATTTTTAAGGAAATGATGTAATTCCCTTAATGTTTCATTTAAATTCCATTTCTAAAATCTTTTCGATTTAAAACAATTCAGGAACCGAAAAGTTCAGGATTAGTTTGAATCAAATTTTTTCAGAATATCTTTCACTGCATCTTTATGAACGGTAAATCCCATCATTTTCAGTTTTATATAATCTTCGTGAAAGAAATAATACCCGAAGTTCGGATTTCCTTCGCCGACATTTCGTGAGCCGGAACTCGAATCTTTTATCAGGTACCAGTCTTTGCCCGAACCTTTGTAATTTTCGAGTATGCCGATCAGGTGCATGCCATGGTCGTCAGTCGTGGTTTCGTTGGAGAAACGGAACTGGCGGGCATCTTCGTTAATATAAGCCGACGGAATATCGTAGTCGGGAATCATGGCGCAGTTGGTTTCGCGGCTGAAGCCGGTTTCCGACACATCGCCGCCAATGCTCACCGAGTACCCGTTTTTGATGGCTTTTTTCAGCGCATCCATAAATACATTGAGAGGTACATTGTAATAATCGGCATTGTGCCACCAGTTATCGACCACTTTGTATTCTACCTGTTTCCAGTAAGGTTCCTGTTTGTACGACAGAATTTCCACAAAATCATCCGGATTGATCTTCAGATAATCGTTCAAATATGTTTTTGGATTGTAGGTTTTTCCGTCTACCACAAATTCGGTCGGCGGCACGCCAATATGATGGTTCATAATGGACTTGATCGTTTCCAGCGCTGCGTCCACGTTCCATGCGTTCGATGTTTTCAGTGAGTTCAGGAAGGCTTTCATTTCCCCGGCCATCTTTTCGTGGGTGTGGAATTTCCGGTCGTGCAGTTTCCCGGTGTATTCGCTCATCGGAACGGCTCCGTACATTTTCATGATGCGGGCCACGGCATTGCCTTCCGATCCTTCGTCGAAATTTGAGTTGCCGCGTTTTTCGATGAAACGGCGGGCTTTCTCAACATATTCCCAGTACACGGTATAAATTTCCGATAGTTCAACTTTTTTGCCGGTTTGCCGGAATACTTCTGTTTCGTAAAACGAAGAAGTTGAAAAACTCCAGCAGGTACCGCCGTTGCCCTGCGATTCGGTGGGATTGCACCAAATGGTTGTGTACAGCGAACGGTTGTTGGGCAAATCCAGCCCCGACTGGTCCATGTTGAAACGGATATAAGGAGCTTCCTTTTCCAGCTTTTCGTCTACGTCGCGAATATCTTTCAGAATGGATTCGTAATAATACCCTTTCCCTTTGTCATAAATTTCTACTTTTCCCTTGTCAACATTTTGCGCCATCGTATTCAGCGCAAACAGAAGGGCACCCAATACTGTGAATTGTTTAAGCATAATTTCAAATTTTTATGAAGCCTGAAAATTAATATCACTTTGCTAATTGGTAGGTGAGATTGCTCATAAATTACAAAAAGAGGAATGGATTGATTTTGATAATGATTTTGTTTTTCTGTTATTTTCTTATTTGACTAAAATACAGGAAATAAAAAAGCAGCCCCCGAGAGAACTGCCTTTTTGAAATATATAAATGGTTTTTTCTTCGATTTCTAGACCAGTCCGGCAAAGCCCATAAAAGCCAGTGCCAGAATGCCGGCTGTAACCAATGCAATCGGGATACCCTGCATTCCCTTCGGAATGTTCGCCAGGGCAAGTTGTTCGCGGATTCCGGAGAAAATAATCAGCGCCATGGCAAAACCTAAAGCGGTGGCTGCGGTGAACACAACCGATTCGGCCAGGTTGAAATTCTTTTTAATAACCAGAATGGCAACCCCCAGCACAGCACAGTTGGTGGTGATCAGCGGCAGGTAAATACCCAGCGCCTGATACAATGCCGGACTTACTTTCTTCAGAATAATTTCGAGCATTTGAACCAGGGCTGCAATGATCAGGATAAAACTAATGGTTTGCAGAAATTCCAGATTGAGCGGAGTTAGTACATATTGCTGAACCAGAAAGGTGACAATCGTTGCCAGGGTCATCACAAAAAGAACAGAAGCACCCATTCCGACAGCCGTTTCAGTTTTTGTACTTACCCCCAAAAACGGACAGATCCCCAGGAACTGCGCCAAAACAATATTGTTGACCAGAATGGCTGATATAAGTATGATTACGTATTCCATGACTGAACTAATTAGGAGGATTTATTTATCTTTTTCAGGATTGCAATCAGGAAGCCCAATGTAATAAAAGCTCCCGGTGCAAGAATAAAAACAAGGATTCCATCGGCCCCTTCAGCAATAAATTTGTGACCGAAGATAGAACCTGTACCCAACATTTCGCGGATACTTCCGATGGTAACCAGCGCTAAAGTAAAACCGAGTCCCATTCCGAGACCGTCGATAAACGACGAAAAAATATTGTTTTTACAGGCGAATGCTTCAGCCCGGCCAAGTACGATGCAGTTTACAACGATTAGCGGAATAAAAATTCCCAGTTGGTTCGACAATGCGGGAGTATATGCCTGCATCAGCAAATCGACGATGGTCACAAAACTGGCGATAACCACCACGAAGGCCGGAATTCGCACTTTATCGGGAACAAAATCCTTGACTACTGAAATAAAAACGTTCGACATGAACAATACAAAGGTCGTTGCAAGTCCCATTCCCAATCCGTTTATGGCCGAAGAAGTTACAGCCAGGGTCGGACAGGTTCCTAAAAGCAGAACTAAAATCGGATTTTCCCGAAGAAGTCCTTTGCTGAGATTATTGAACTGGTTCATTGTTTTTCTCCTTTCCTGTGAGTTTGGTGGGCACGGTTAACAGCATCGCAAAAAGCCCGGCTGCTAATGGTTGCAGCGGTGATCGCATCAATGGACCCTCCGTCTTTTTTTACTTTGAGTTTTCCGTCGGGCAGGTCGGCAATTTTTAATCCTTTAAACTGATCTTTAAAAGCCGGAAGCGCCATTTTTGTGCCGAGTCCCGGTGTTTCCTTGTGTTCCAGAACTTCAATACTACTGATGGAGCCTTCGGGCGTAAAACCGACCATCAGGGTGAAGCGCCCGGAGAATCCCTTATCTGTGTAGGTTTCAACGGCAACCCCCGAATTTTCTGTTCCTTTCAGCAAACGGTGAATCCGGATGCTGTCTGTTCCGTCTTCAGGCATCAGTACAGTGTCTGTAATGGTTTCAAATTCAGGAACGACCATTTTAATGGCGTTGTTTATTTTTGCTTTTTGAGAGATTGCAATGGGCTCTTTGGTGACAGAATATACTGCGGCCATAAAGAAACCGGCTACCGCAGTGATGACGAACAAGGCAATCGTCATATTTTTGAAGGTTGATTCTTTCTTTGCCATGGCTTATCCTTTATTGGATTGAACGTTTACTTTTCCGAACCGGGTAGGTTTTACAAACCGGTTAAGCAGCGGAACCAGCGCATTCATAATCAGAATGGCGAACGAAACGCCTTCGGGATAAGCTCCCCAGACGCGGATGAGGATGGTGAGTATTCCAATACCTGCACCGAAGATTAATTGAGCCCGCGGGTTCATTGGTGAGGTCACCATGTCGGTTGCCATAAAAATTGCGCCAAGGACAAGTCCTCCCGTCATCAGTTGAAAAACCGGATCGGCATATTGGGTAGGATCGATTATCCAGAATATTCCGGAGAAAATAGCTGCCGACGCCAGAACAGAAACCGGGATGTGCCAGGTTATGACTTTCCGTATTAGCAGGTAGATTCCGCCGATTAAAAGTGCGAGAACTGAAATCTCGCCCAGTGATCCCGACATATTTCCAAGAAATAAATCCATGTTGGTGGGTATTTCCTTGTATAAATCAGCCATGGGTTGTCCGTTTTTAATTCCTTCTTTCAAGATCGCCAGCGGAGTGGCAGTGGTGGTTCCGTCAACTGTGTGAGGCGCTGGCCAACTGGTCATTTGCACCGGAAACGAAATCAGCAGGAAAATGCGGCCTACCAGCGCCGGGTTGAACGGGTTGTTGCCCAAACCGCCGAATGTCATTTTTCCAATTCCGATTGCAGCTATTGCGCCAACGATGATGATCCACCACGGAATTGATGCCGGAACGTTGAAAGCCAGTAAAATACCTGTGATAATTGCTGATCCGTCAGAAATTGTCGGAACGTTCTTCAGAATGTATTTTTGAATTAAATATTCGATAGCAACACAGGCGGCAACCGCAATAAGTGTCACCCTCACGGCTTCGAGGCCGAACACAATAACCGACCAGGCCAATGCAGGCGCCATAGCCAGGATTACCCGGTACATGATTTTATTGACCGAGTCGCTGGAATGTACATGCGGCGAAGGAGATATGGTTAAAAGTTTATTCATAGAGATCATATAATTATGAATGTTGAATTTTAAATGTTGAATTATACATGAGATTGAGATGTTTTTACAATGGCTGTCAAAATGTTGATAATTTCTTCAATGTCAGCTAAATATTTAGTGTAATCAAATTCAAAAATGAATTGACTTTCATTCAGAAGTCGTAACCAATACTTGGTTTCTCTGGCTTCTTTTGATGCAATTGACATTTTTGCAATGAAATCTCTTTTTGATTGGGCAGCTATTGCTTCTTCGACATTCGCTCCAATACTTATGCTGCTCCTCAATAACTGCTTTGAAATGACAAACTCTTTATTTTCTGTCAGAATCTTGTATAAAGCAATCATTTTAAGTGAAAACTGAAACGATTTCGATTGTATGATATTATCCTGCTTCATTCTCAATTCAACATTTAAAATTCATCATTCAAAATTCCTTTTATTTTCTGGAACGGATGATTTGCCCGACTTTCCCTTTTCCCAGCCTGATATAATCGAGCAGGGGGCGGTTCGATGGGCAGGTATAACTGCACGATCCGCATTCCATGCAGTCCATTATTTTGTAATTTTCGGCTTTGTCCCAGATTTGTTTGTCTGAAACGGTCATCAGATAATAGGGTTCCAGTCCCATCGGACAAACCGACACGCAACGCGAACAGCGGATGCAATTTTCCATTGTTCCGCGGCGAGCTTCGTCTTCCTTTATAAGTACGATTCCTGAAGTGCCCTTGGTAACCGAAACTTCAGTGGTGGCGACGGCTTTTCCCATCATGGGTCCGCCGCTGATGATCTTTCCGGTGTCTTCGGGAAGTCCGCCTGCCGCTTCAATCAGCTCGCTGATGGCTGTGCCGATGCGTACCTTGAAATTTGAAGGTTTCGATACCGATTTGCCGGTCACGGTCACCACGCGTTCGAACAACGGTTTGTTTTTCTGAACGGCTTCGTAAACAGCAAATGCTGTTCCTACATTGCTGACGACAACACCCACTGCGATAGGCAGCGCACCCGACGGCACTTCCCTGCCGGTCACTCCTTTTATGAGTTGCTTTTCACCTCCCTGCGGATATTTTACTTTCAGTGGAACCACTGATATTTGCGGGTCGTTTTTGGTTATTTCCTGAAGAAGGCTGATCGCATCGGGTTTGTTATTTTCAATGCCGATTGCTGCTTTTTCAACGTTTAGCGCTTTCATCAGAAGTTTGGCTCCGACAACGATTTCCGGACCTTTTTCAAGCATCAGCCGGTGGTCAGAAGTCAGGTATGGTTCGCATTCCACACCGTTGATCAGCAAAACTTCGGCTTTCATGCCCTGTGGCGGAACCATTTTAACGTGGGTAGGGAAAGTTGCGCCGCCCAATCCGACAATACCGGCTTCCAGTATTTTATCGATAACCGCTTTGCCGTCAAGATTGAAATCGGTTTTTAATTCGGCGCTGCGGTCGATGGTTTCTATCCATTCGTCACCTTCAACGGTAATAATGACGGCTATTTTCGGGTAACCTGAAGTGTCGGGAACTGTTTCAATTTTGGCTACGGTACCCGATACCGATGAATGGATATTGGTTGAAACAAAACCCGATGAACGGGCAATGACCTGTCCGACTTTTACTTTGTCGCCTTTGGCAACGGTTGGTACAGCCGGTGCTCCGATATGCTGGGCTACAGGAATATTTACGGTTTTGGGCAATTGCAGTTCTTCAATAGCCCTGCCTGCCGATAGTTTATTTTCTGCGGGGTGAACCCCTCCGAGTTTAAATGTTTTTAACACGGTTCTACTCCTCCTATATTAGTTTTCAGAAGATTCAGTTTTATTTTCCGAAATGACATCGTCGGTTTTTATTTTCCGGGGAGGAAAATTGATTTCGATGATGGAATTGGTCGGGCAAACTGTCACACACTTGCGGCAAAGTTTACATTTATCGGAATCAATAAATGCCAGGTTATTTTCGATGGTAATGGCGTCGTAGTTGCATTCTTTCTCACATTTGCTGCAACCAATGCAAGCCACCGAACAGGCTTTACGGGCAACTCCGCCTTTGTCCATGTTCCGGCACGATACATATATTTTGCGGTCTTTCGGTGCTTTTTTACGCAACTCGATCAGGTTTTTCGGACACGCTTCCACGCAGGCGCCACAAGCGACACATTTGTCGTCAACTACTTCGGGCAGGCCGGTTACCGGATTCATGTGAATAGCATCGAAATTACAAACCACCACACAATCGCCCATTCCCAGACAACCGTATTGGCAGGCTGTATCGCCGCTATACAGTGATGATGCGACAGCACACGAAGTGGTCCCGTCGAACTGGTTGGTTTTGGGCCGGTTTTCGCAGGTTCCGTTGCAACGGACTACGGCAACACGGGGAGACTGTGCTACTGCTTCGAGTCCCAGAATGCTGGCAACTTCGGTCATGCAATCGTTTCCACCTACGGGGCAAAATAAATCGCTCAGGTCGTTTTTACTTACACAGGCTTCGGCAAAGGCATGACAACCGGCATGGCCGCAACCCCCGCAGTTGGCTCCCGGAAGGGTTGATTCAATGTCGTTGATCCGTGGATCTTCATATACTTTAAACTTCTGTGCGACAAAATACAGGAAGACTGCCGAAGAAGTCCCGATAGCGCTCAGAGTTATAATTGTATAAATAATAGTTAAACTCATAGTGTTTATATTGGCTTAATTTCAAATTCGAAGACTTTTTTCAATTTATTTCGGAATAAAAACAAAATGAAATAATAAGGAACCAATATTGCAAGGGAAAGGATTCCGCTCAGACCTTCGTTGCCGGTAATTGAATTTGAAGCAAATAGAGTAATGAAGACAATGACAAAAGGAAATACATAACCGTAAAACACCGCTTTGAATCCCTGCGATGAACGGCCAAAAACTGTAACTTGCTGTCCGACATGAAAAACACCGGAAAACCGAACAATTTCAACTTCCTTATCTTTTGTGTCTGCAGCCGTACAAGCTCCTTTGGCATGACAAGAAGCACAAGCTGATTCAGTAATAATGCCAACTGTTATTCTATCTTCAGAAACCTTTTGAACGATTCCTGCATGTTCAATTTCTCCTTGCATTTTAGCTAAGGTTCGATTAATATGCTTGCAAATCTATATATGTTTGTAATACGACTACCCGGTAAAAAATCATTCTTTAGCAGCTTTTTGCTATTTATAATTGGTTTAAATAATAGTAATTTTTAATTTTTATTTGTCTTAATATTAGTGCGTTTCCTGTTGGGGGGAATGAAGATAAATATTCAGACTGCCTGGTTTTATTGCAGAATGGCTGTATAATTTGAATCGAATAATCGATTGTTTGACGAATTTTTTGAGGAAGATCAAAGCAGGTTTGCTGCCGGTTATTAAATCTGCTTCAGAAATTAAAGGAATACCATCGACAAACTTTACAAACAATAAAAGCAAATCAGAGGAAATTGCAATAATCCTGTTTCAGTTACCTTGAATGATGGTTACCAAAGTATCTCTTCAATGATTCGTCCCTGGCAATGATCGGGAATTGGGATGTTAAGTATTTCGAGAATGGTCGGGACAATATCTTCGGCCTTGTTTTGCTGCCTGATTTTTGTTCGTTTTACAGTATTTCCAAACCAAACCAACGGAATATGTGAATCGTCGTTGTAAACCGTGCGTTTAAATTTATACACCGGTTGCCAGCCGTCTTCAAAACTATATAAAATATCGCCCGAGCGTTTGAAATTGAACGAATTGGAAATAGCAGCCAACTGACTTTTTACATGGTCGCCTTCTTCGAAAACCGATGCCGGTAAAGCAATTTTTACGCCCTCAAACTGGTTGATGAAAGTGGCTGCTTTGCGCTGCACGTCGGCTAACAAAAGTTGTCTTTTTTCGATCAGGTCGCGGTTGAAATAAATTTGCTGGTCGGCTTCGTGTTCAATCCAGTCGCCTTGTCCGTAAGTAATATTCAGAAACGATTTTAACAGGGCCACTGCATTTTCCGGCGACACCTCGCCTACGGGCATGTGAAATTCTTCTTTTAAATATGCGACGGGATAGCCTGCTGAATTATTCGAAGTGAGTACTACCAGCGAATTGCCTTTTCCTGTTTTTTTATCCAGATAATTCAGGATATGTGCAATTTCCTGGTCGAGGCGAAGGTAAATATCTTCCATTTCTACTGACGACGGGCCAAACGACGCATTTTCGTAGTCCATGGAGGTGAAACTGATGGTGAGCAAATCCGGGATTTTATCTGTTCCGAGCCCTTCGGCTTCCATCAACGCCAGTGCAAAATCTTTTACAATAGTATTCCCGAAAGGAGTGGTTTTCAGAAATTTGTAACTCTCGGCGCGGCTTTGCAGTTTTTTCATGCTGTATGGAAAGGTATTCCATCTGTCGTAGTAGCCTTTTTCCAGCACATACGCATCTTCCAGACTTTCGGTGTAGTTGGTTATGGGAAGCAAGGTATTCCAGTCGCGTGAAGTATAGAGGGGAGCAAACTTTTTGTCGTTGAAAATACGCGCCCAGTCGGGGAAAACGTCAATATAATACGAGCTGGAAATCATGTTTCCGGTTTGGGTGTCGAACCAATAAGCTCCGTCGGCAGAGTGCCCGGCCGAAAAAACAGCGCTTACATCATTCAGCGCCACGCTGAATACTTTCGAGCAGTTGTTGCTGTTTAATTTCATGATGTCGCCAATAGTCGGGCTGAGCAGTTTGACCGCCGACCGTTCTCCTTCGCGGGAATCGCTTCCTACTGTAATATAATAATCATCTTCGGCACACTGAATTTCTTTCTGTTTCAAACGGTCGTACCAGTTGTCGTTTACAATTCCGTGGATGGACGGATATACGCCGGTAAACAGAGTTGCTGTTCCGGTCGATATTTTTTTGACATGCAGGTCGAGCCGGGTGTTGGCGCAGGTCGCGCCTTCGGAATACAGACGTTTAAAACCTTCCGACTGAAATTTGTCCCAGTAGCGGCTGATGTAATCGACCCGCATTTGTTCTATATTGATGACCACCACCAATGGCGGAACAGATGTTTCATTATTGGTTGTGCGCTGTGCCTGAACCTGAGAGCTATATAAAAATATCAACAGAAAAATGGAAATTACTCGTGCCATCCTGAAAAAATTAATTGCCCAAAAGTAGGAAAAGAACTATTACCACACAAAAAGAAACAAAAACACCTCACGAGACACTGTCAGATGAAGTCTAAACTTTTAAGCTAATTAATTACTGGCGGGGCAGTTTACTCCATTGTGGACAGTTTAATTTTCAATCAAATCCTGGTGTTGACAATTCCAGCATAAATCAAAATTATCATCTACTTCAGAGTTACATTTCGGGCACTTTTTCATATTCCATTCTTAAATCAATAGTTAACAAATCAATCAGTTTTTATTAAAATTCAAATTGCTACGAACCCCATAATGGTCAAGAAAGGAGCAGAGACAACGCACCGCACAGACCCCGTAATGCAATTTGCAATTTGTTATGGGCTGGTATTTTAATTCCATATTATCTCATTATTTTTCAGAAAATCAATAAACTCTTTTACCTGTTTCAATGCTTCTTCTTTTGATTCTGAGTTTAAAACTCTTATTTCAACTTCTTCGAATTCATTGCATCCAAAGTAATGTTTCGAGAAATCTGATATTTCGTAAAATTCGACGTTATTTTTTTCTATAAGATTTGGAAATAGTTCTTCAATTTTCCGTCTATGTCTGTTTATCTCCCGTTCTAAGTCTAGTTCCTCCCAAACATGTATATAATATTTTGTTTCTTTTCTTTTTTGTTCAATCCAATCTTTAGTGTTTGCTGATAAAGTATTTGAAAGTATTATTAAAACATCTGTTGGATTATGCTCTTCTGCATCAACGAGAATATTATTGATATCTATTTTTGAAGGTGGTTTTGTAATATACCTTTTACACTGGATGACCCATTTATTTGACTTTATCACCCCAGGAAGAGGTTCTTCAAATTTATCACCTACTAAATCTCGTCCTTTGTCTCCACCGGATTTTCCAAACCATTTTAAATTTTTAAAATCATTTTCTTCGATTATTTTAAAACAAATACGTTCAAAATCTTCAGGAGATATTTCATTCCAGTTTATTTTCATGTTAGGTAGTGTTGTCTTTTATTATACTTGTATCAACTATTAAATATATGCACCTGTTACATCTATTCGCATATATCTTTCAAGAAGTACATATATCGTCCCGAATCGGGTGGTTATGTGTACCTCTGAACTAACAGACTTCAATTTACGCAAACCTTATGAACAAAAGAATAATCCGGCAAAATAAATTTTCAGATTTTATGAACAAATAAATAATCTGAGCTATTTGTTGTCGCATTTTTACCCCCAATCACTGAAGGGCATATCCGTCAAGCTAAAGATGTAATTTCTTATTTATCAGCGATAAATGAAATGCGACCACCCCGTCCCGGAGGAACCGGGACACCCCTCCTAAAAAAAGGAGGGGAAACCGAAGCAAGTTGCAACAGCGAAGAAACACCATGCCTTCCAAATTGTCACTGCCCAAAATTTCTCCTCCTAGATAGGAGGAGTACCCGAGGTACGAAGGGGAGGTGGTTGATTGTTTAAAGTAAAATATAGAACCAGTAAATTCTTATTACTTAAATATCCCGAATAGTGTTTGGCTGCTTTGCGAAGGTAGCTGCCCATAAAAAGATGGAAGCCCACTTGTACCCAACCGGATATCTGCAAACAACCTATTCTTGCTTTCAAACTGAGATTCTTCAAAAAAAACTCAGTGAAACTCCGTGTTTTTACTCTGTGTAACTCTGTGGTAAAATATTAAACCACAGAGGGAAAAGAGTTGTTCACAGAGTTTCACGGAGAAAGAATGTTGGAATAATTCCGTATATAACCAGCGGTTAAAATCTTCCGTAAGCAACTGAAAAACCGAAATTCGGGCCATTCATTACCTGTGTGTTGAAATCCGGTTTATGCCGGAAATTCCGGTAATTGGCATTCACCGAAAAACGCATGAATGAAGCGACATTCAGGTAAATTTTTACGCCGGGTTCAACAAACCAGGATAAGAGGTCGTTGCCCACGTAGTTACTAAAATAGGCCATCCCCGAAAATAAATGTACGGAAGGGAAAATCAGGTTGTGTGGAGCAATGGTATATTCCAGTTCAGGCCCTCCGAAATGCAGGCTGGTAATTCCATGGTTATTCAGTGTGTTTCTGTTCACCGAAGAAAAGCCGAACCCAACCCCGTACCGGTGATCTTTCATGAAAAGTACTTTGGCTCCGTTTACGACACTTGTAACTCCGTCGGCATTGCACCAGTTGTAATCAACCGCTCCGTAAACCCCGTTTCCCTGCCAGAGAAAAAGGTCATCGTTTGTAAGCGTTTTTGTGTTTTGAGTGAAGGCCCCGGCACTGCTCATTAGAATGAGCAACACCGCGAGCAGTCTTCTTGTTTTCATGGCTTTAAGGCAAAATAGTTTGTTGTTTTCTGTTTTCCGGGTAAATGTTTTTACCTTAAATGAATTGTTTTCTGTGTTTCTGTTTTCGCAGGTAAAAATATGTTTTCAATAGTTGACCTCCGTTCATTTATTCCATGATTGTACGATTTTTGTCGGTAAACGGATTGCTCAGGCAACTTTGCGGTACCGCCATACGGCAAGCGAAAGAAATGCAACTCCAAATGCCAGCAATGCCAGCAATTCATTTATCAGATCGGCAAAGCCTGAGCCTTTTAAAACAACCATCCGCATCACGTGCATAAAGTAGCAAATAGGGTTGAACAGATTAACGGTCTGCGCCCATCCGGGCATGCTCTCAACGGGAGTGAAAATACCTCCCATCATCACGAAAATCATCATTATAAAATAGGTTACAAACATAACTTGTTGCTGGGTGTCGGCAATGGTGGAGATAAGCAGGCCCATTCCCAGGATTCCGAAGAGATAAACAGCGCCAAAACTGAACAGTACCCATAAACTGCCAACTACCGGAAGATTAAAGACCAAATGGGCAATAAGCAATCCAAAGGCAAGATCGAACAGTGCAATAATTAAAAAAGGAACCAGTTTTCCGGTCAGGAAATGGAATTTGCGGATCGGCGTAACGTTCAGTTGCTCGATGGTGCCGACTTCCTTTTCCCGAACCAGACCCATTCCCGATAGGAAAAGCCCGATCAGGGTTACCAGGATGGCGAGGATGCCGGGGGCCATGTACCATTTGTAGTCGAGTTCGGGGTTGAACCAAAAACGCGAAACAGTTTCGATCTTGTAAGGCGGCTTAAACTCCGGTATTCCTTCCATTTCCGCAATCATGTTCATGTTGTATGACTGAATTACTGCGTGTGCATACGAATACATCAACTGGGCGGCAGAACCATCGATGGCATTGACCCGCAACTGGACTTTGGCCCGGTCGTCGCGTACCAGATCGTTCCCGAACTCGTTGGGAATAGCAAGCACCATATCGCACCTGCCTTCCAGAATATTTTGTTCCGCTTCATCTTCATCGAAACCACGGTCAGCAACGGTAAAAAACGGAGAACTTTCGAATTTGGAAACCAACTCGCGGGAGCTGGCCGATAAATCGTGGTCTACTACAAAAATGTCGATGTTTTTCAGATCGTAAGTTGCTGCAAAAACCAGTACCAGCATTTGCAAAAGAGGAATCATAACAATCATGCGGAGCATGATTTTATTTCTCCTGATCTGGATAAATTCTTTTTGTATAGCGTACAATAGAGTTCTCATAGCTTATTCCAATCTGGTTTTAAAATTTCGGACGCTCAGTCCAATAAAAACGACCGTCATTATAATGAGGATCAAGGTTTCCTTCCACACATAAGCAATTCCAACCCCTTTCAGCATGATACTTTTTATAATGATAATGAACCATCGCGGGGGCATCAGGGTCGATAAAATACGAAGCGGCGTCGGCATATTTTCAACCTGGAAAATGAAACCCGACAGAATAATGGTGGGTAACATGAGCGCCAAAACGGAAATGAACATTGCGACTAATTGGGTCGGAGCAATTGTTGAAATAAGGATTCCCAGCGACAATGCGAGCAAAATAAACAGCAGGGTTTCGAGCATCAGAAACGCGACGCTGCCCAAAACCGGAACGCCAAAAACAAAGACGCCAAGAACGATGATAACAATTGCATTGATGATGGAAATGACCATGTAGGGCGCCACTTTGCCGAGTACAATCTGAATTGGTTTCAGCGGCGATGCCAGCAAAATTTCCATGGTGCCGAGTTCTTTTTCGCGGGCAATGGAAACCGAGGTCATCATGGCCGAAATCAGCATCAGGATCATGGCCATGATACCCGGCACGTACATGTAAACGCTTTTCAGGTCTTCGTTGAATAGCATCCGAACTTCGGGCACAATCTCGTGGGGCAAAGTCATTTCCGGCATTTTTTCATCCATTACGTAATCGTTTATTATTCCTGAAGCGTAGGTGGTGAGCATGCGTGCCACATTGGGGTCCGACGAATCGGCGATGAGTTGTATTGTCGCTTTGCCTTCGCGTTCCAGCTTTTGGTCAAACGAAGGTTCGAATACCACAATCATTTTTACTTTTCCTTTTCTGAAAACGGCTTCGTAATCGGTTTCCGCGTCAAGAGTTTCTTCCAGCAAAAAATAGCCCGATGACAATAATTTCGATGTTATTTCGCGGCTTGTTTCGTCCTGTGCCGGATCGTAAATAGCAATTTTTGTATCTTTTATATCGGTAGAAATAACCTTGCCGAAAATCAGCAATTGCGCAATGGGCAAACCGAAGATGATAATCATGGTCCGCTTGTCGCGCAGGATGTGCATAAATTCTTTCCGTAAAAATCCGATGAAGCGTTTCATTTTCAGTAGTAAGTCGTAAGTAAAAAGTCGTAAGAATTAATGTTTGAGACTTTTTTGCAGTCCCCGGATCATTTTTTGTATCTCCTGTATTTCAGGAATAAGTTCGTCTAAACTCTCTGTGTTAATATAACCAAGTTCTTTACAAATAATAAGTTGTGTTTCTAATTCAAACGATGAGCCGATAGAGATTGCGAGAAAATGGTTAAAATCAGCATCCGATGATCTTCCTGCACCCTCTGCAATATTTGATGGCATCGAAACCGCTGATCTTCTCATCTGGTTTGTTAGGCCATAAATTTCCTCCTTAGGTAAATTTGAAGTCAATTCATAAACTTTTTTTACAACTAAAATTGACTTTTGCCAAACCTGTAAGTCTCTAAAATTATTCATACCAGTTATTTTTAGTTTTTTGTACTTACTACTTTTTACTTACTACTTACTACTTACTACTTATAACTATCTCGCTATTCGAAGAAAAACCTCGTCCATATCTTTTGCTGCGTATTGTTTCTTCAGGTTTTCAGGCGTGTCGAGGGCAACAATCCGGCCTTCGTTCATAATCGAAACGCGGTCGCAATATTCGGCTTCGTCCATGTAGTGAGTAGTTACAAATACGGTGATTCCGTTGTGTGCCGCTTCATAAATCAGGTCCCAGAATTTGCGGCGTGTTACCGGGTCGACACCGCCTGTCGGTTCATCGAGAAAAACAATTTTTGGGTCGTGAAAAACAGCGATTGAGAAAGCCAGTTTTTGTTTCCATCCGAGTGGCAAGTCGGCAATCAATTTGTCGCGGGCGCCTTGCATGTCAAGTTTTTGCAGCAGTTCCTGTTCTTTCCGTTTCCGGTCATCGGGCTTAATTTTATATATTCCTGAATAAAACCGAATATTTTCGGCGATAGTCATGTCTTCGTACAGCGAAAATTTCTGGCTCATGTAACCAATGTTCTGCTTGATTTTTTCCGTTTGTGTGTATACATCGTACCCGGCAACGGTCATTTCGCCCGAAGTAGGAGAGGACAAACCGCAAAGAATTCGTATCGCGGTCGTTTTTCCGGCGCCATTGGCTCCCAAAAAACCGAATATTTCGCCTTTGTAAACGTCAAAATTCAGGTTGTCGTTCGCCACAAACGAACCGAATTTCTTTACCAGGTTGCGGACTTTTATAACAGGTTCCATAATTTAGTTTTCAGTCTCAGTCTCAGTTTTCAGAATTTGGCTTGCTGCCGAATTTTTCAGGATTGGTGATCATGTAATTGATTAGTTTCCCAATTTCAATCGCCTCGTTGTAAAACTGCTCGTATTCAGTTTTGGAGATATAATTACAAGCTAATGCAAAATCTAACCAAACCACCGTTTCAGAATTTTCAGCATCAGAGTCTGTTAATTTGCTTATATAATGTTTCTGATAGATCCGTTTTCTATATGCTTCAGCAATATTGGCACAAACCGAGCGTGAAGACCGTCTTATCTGGTCAGTCAAGGAATAGGTTTCTTCTTTTGGAAAAGTTTTTGAAACCTGGAAAATTTCCATTGCCAACGAAAACGCTTTTCTATATGCAATTAGTTCTTTGAAATCCATTTTCTAATCGTTTATTGTTATCTGTCATCCTATTATTACTCCAAACTGCGACTGGTCACTGCGACTAATCACTGAACACTGCGACTGTTAACTGTGACTTTGTCTCTCATTAAATCCATGAACACATCCTCTATTGTTGGTTCAATTTCAAAGACCTGAATTTGTTCATGTTTTTTCGAGTACAGGTAATTTTCCAGTTCAATGGCTTCCATATCGTCATCAACCGAAGTCACATGCAGAAACTGCCCAAATGCAAAAGCAGTTTCCGTTTTTTTGAAAGCGCGTACATCGTGAATCAGATGGTGCATGTTGGTCGAGCGCACTGCCAGCAGTTTCCGGCTGAATTTTTCGGTGATCCGCCGCGGCGAATCCACGTCCAGAATCTGCCCGTTCTGCATCAGGGCAACCCGGTCGCACAGGTTGGCCTCGTCCATGTACGGCGTCGAAACCAGGATGGTAATTTCGTGTTGCTGTAATTTTTTCAGCATTTCCCAAAATTCTTTTCTGGAAACCGCATCTACGCCGGTCGTTGGCTCATCGAGGATCAAAATCTCCGGTTTGTGGATCAGTGCACACGAAAGGGCCAGTTTTTGTTTCATCCCGCCGGAAAGTTTCCCGGCCAGCCGCTTTTTAAAAGGTTCAATCTGAACGTAAATATCTTTTATCAGGTGGTAATTTTCTTCGATGGTCGTTCCAAAAACGGTGGCAAAAAATTCGAGGTTTTCCTCCACGCTTAAATCCTGGTAGAGCGAAAAACGACCGGGCATGTAGCCCACGCAAGTGCGGATTTTCTTGTAATCTTTCACCACATCAAAGCCCCCCATCGTTGCTTTGCCTGAAGCGGGAACGAGCATGGTCATCAGAATGCGCATCAGCGTGGTTTTTCCGGCGCCGTCGGGCCCGATCAAACCGAACAACTCGCCTTTTCCGACCTCCAGCGAAACACCCTTCAGTGCCTCAACCGTTCCGTAGGATTTGTGTATGTTTTCGATGCAAATCAGGCCTCCCCCGCAGGCCTCCCCCAACCCCTCCAAAGGAGGGGAGTTAAACAGCCTTTTTTTATCTTCATTACCTATAAACAACCTGTAATTCTTCATTTTTTTATTTTTATTCTTATTCCTCTCTCGGAGAGGTCTTTCTCCTTCCCCTTGGGGGAAGGCCGGGATGGGGCCTCAAAATTTCACTTCTCCCGGCATTCCGATTTTCAGGCGGCCATCGTTTTTTACGGCAACCTTCATCGCGTACACCTGTTTCACCCGTTCTTCCTTTGTTTGAATAATTTTCGGGGTAAATTCGGCTTCCGGCGAGACCCATTTCACGGTTCCTTTCAGCGACTGGTTTTCTTTTGCAGTTTTATCAATAATCACGGTTACTTCCTGCCTGATTTTCACCATCGGAAGTTGATCGCCGCTGATGTACACTTTAAGGTCGAGTATGCTCAGGTCGGCCACTTTTACAACCGGTTTGCCAACCGAGGTGATTTCTCCCTGTTCAAGGTATTTTTCCAATACTGTGCCGTCAACCGGACTGATAATCTTGCACTTTTCTTTCAGATCCTCGGTTTTTACGAGTTGTGAGTTCAACACGTCCGTCTCCCGGTCGA
The DNA here is from genome assembly GCA_003506435.1 of Prolixibacteraceae bacterium. Taxonomy (GTDB): domain Bacteria; phylum Bacteroidota; class Bacteroidia; order Bacteroidales; family Prolixibacteraceae; genus GWE2-42-39. The sequence goes on along the minus strand of DOAQ01000017.1, from coordinate 149,067 downwards.
TCATCTGAAACTGTGTTTTTACAGAGGCAATTTGTTTCTGCATCTCGTTCACCTTGCCATCGATAAAGTCAAGGTCTTTCCGGGTCGCGGCTTTCTCGTCATATAATTTCTGAACCCGTTGCTGATCGACTTTCAGGTTTTTCAGTTGTTCGTTCAGCACGTCGATCTGTGCCGAAACGTTCACTTTTTTTACTGAAGTGGCCTCCATTTGCGCTTTCAGTTGTTCAATGCTGAAGAACAACTGGGTTGTGTCGGTCATCCCGATCAACTGGCCTTTGGTGAGCATATCGCCTTGCTCCGCATTCATGCTGATGATTTTTCCGGGCGATTCGGCTGAAACAATGGTTTCGGTAGTTTCGAAATTGCCAAAAGCATCCGATTTTTCATTGTTCCCGGTGCAGGCTGCCAGAGCCGCAAATACTAATATACTGATGTATTTTGTCTTCATATTAACGAATATTTTTATAATTGTCCCTGAATAATCCGGCAAACTTCAATGGCTTCTTCCAGTTGAATTTTATGCGTTTCGTACGTGATTTTTGCCAGTATTTCGGCATTCAAATCTTCAATGTAATCTGAAATTGTAATGGTTCCGTTGTCGAGCTTTGAGACCGAACTTTTGGTGATGTTTTCCTGAAGAGAAATCAGTGTAACATCCTGTTCCATAATCTTTCTTAATTTTTCAGTTTCCTGTTTGTACGGTTCCAGAGCCAGACTGATGTTCCGTTTAAAATCAAGTTCCTTGCTGTCGATTATTTCTTTCTGAAGCTGAATGCTTTGCACATCGCGCTGCGTTTTTTTCCAGTCGTGGATATTCCATTTCATGCCCAGCCCAAGCATGTAATAACTGTCGAATTCGTCGGAAAGCATGTTCAACCCGGGCCTTCCATAGCCTAATTGCCCAAACCCGAATACTTTGGGATTGCGTTGTTTTTTCAGCAATTCCGAAGAAGTATCGAGTTGAAGTCTTTGTTTTCCGAACAGCTCCAGTTCCGGCCGGGCGATTGCTTCGGAAATTTGTACTTTGCTTTCGGGCATTGCCAGCTCGGCAAAAATATCCGGTGATTTTTCGGTCAGTACCGATAATGCGTTGGCACAATATTTCTGGTTCGATTCGATGGTCAGTTGGTCTTGTTCCAGCCGGATCAGCTCGGCTTTCAGTTGGTCGAGGTCGGAAGCCAGAATTACCCCGTTACGAAGTGCTGATCCCATTTGCTTTTGCCGTTCAAGCAAAATCTCTTTTTTTGTTTTTAGCACTTTTGCATTCTGCTGCAATTTCAGTTGCATAAAGAAAAAGGCATTTACTTTTTCCTGAATAGCATACAGCTCAACTTCCGTTTTTTGCAGTTCCGAATCCAGTTTCTTGTTTTCCAGTTCGGTTAGTATTCTGGTGATTCCACCATCCCATATCGTCTGCGAAACATCGATGTACATCTTGTACTGGTCTTTGGCAGCCGTTGGGATCGAAATATTCGGAATACTGATTGGCACCCGGGTTACATCCGATTGGTAGGTTGCCTGCCCGTTCAGGTTCAGCGCCGGCAAGTAATTGGTTTTGTGGTTCTCAACGGCCAGCTCCGACATGTTTTCCAGAATTTGCTTTTGTTGCAACACCGGATGGTTTTCGCGTGCCCACTGCCGGCAGTCGTCGAGGCTTGGTTTTTCCTGCGCCAGCAGCAACTGGGCAGGAAAAACGAGCAACAGGATTGTTTGTTTAATTGTATTCATCTGTCTTGGCTTATTGTTTGATTGCAACTGAATCGATGACAAATTTTTTGATTACCTCGGGGCGTTCACCAAGAAATGCGGACATAGCCATCTGGTCATCTTTAAAAATCAAATAGTTTAGAATAGGCCGAACAGCGAAAGGAAATACGCACATTGAGATTACATTGATTACTAAATGGCGGGGATCCATTCGTTTTATTTCCCCACGGTCCATTGCCTGCTCAATTTCTTTGAGAACAAAATCAGGATTAAATCCGTACTTGGCTATCAATTTGAATAAACCGGAAGGATCACGGTTTAATTCCTTAATTATGAAGCCCGGAAGAAAAGGATGTGTAAGCAGCATTTCGAAGTAAGCATCAATAAATTTTCCAAGTCTCGTAACAAAATCGGTTTCTTCTGAAATTATATTCGCAAACCCAGGGAAGGCAAACTCGATAACCTTTGAAAAAATGGCATCGAAGAGTTTTTCTTTACTGCGGAAATAATAGTGCAGCAGGGCTTTGTTGATTCCGGCTTCGTTGGCGATTTCCTGCATCCGGGCGCCGTCCATCCCTTTGTGTACAAACACTTCACGTGCAGCGTTCAGTATTTTTTCTTCTGTATTGTCTTTTTTCTGTTCCATTACCTGAATAGTTTAACCAATTAGTTAAATCGAATGGTCAAATATATAACCTTCGTTTATAACAAACAACTATTTTGACCAAAAAATTTAACCGGGTGGTTAAAAATCTATTTTAAATTGTTTTATAGCTTGATTATTATTGAATTACGGGACTTTTGTTTTTTATAGCATGGAAGAATAAACGCAGGTAAATCAGGATATTGACTGTTTTTACTAACTTGATGGCGAAAATTAACAACTCAAAACTTTACATGTTATGAAACCCAACCAACTTGTATCAATTACAACCATTGTGCTGATTCTGTTTTCATTGAATGCCTGCCAATCGAAAAAGTCGAAAGAAAAAGGCTGGATACAACTTTTTAATGGTAAAAACCTCGATGGCTGGGAAATGAAATTCGCCGGTCACCCACTCAACGAGAACTACAAAAACACATTTAGGGTAGAAGATGGATTATTGAAGGTTCGTTACGACCAATATGAAAATTTCGACAATAAATTTGGTCATCTTTTCTACAACAAAAATGACTCGCATTACAAGCTGCGGGTCGAGTACCGGTTTGTGGGCGAACAATGTCCGGGTGGGCCGGGTTGGGCTTTTCGTAACAATGGAATTATGATTCACGGGCAAAAAGCTTCAACAATGGAACTGGATCAGAATTTTCCGACATCCATTGAGGTGCAGCTTTTAGGAGGCAATGGCACTGATGAGCGTTCGACCCTGAACCTTTGTACGCCGGGCACGAATGTGGTAATGGACGGCGAACTCCGGCTGGAACATTGCATCAACTCCAAATCGAAAACGTTTCATGGCGACCAGTGGGTGACTGCCGAACTGGAAGTTTATGGCGATTCGCTGATACGGCACATTGTAAACGGCGAAGTCGTAATGGAATACACACAACCGCAATTGGATGAACGCGACGTCAGTTATCAGAAACTACTGCCACCCGATGGCAATAAATTACTGAAAGTCGGTTCTATTTCCATTCAGGCCGAAAGCCACCCAACGGATTTTCGTAAAATTGAATTGCTGAATTTGGGAGATGATTGTGAAGAATAAGAAATAGAAAACAGTGAGGGTTGCATTAAAGTGCAGCAACCCTCACTGTTTTTTATCATCATTCTTTCGAAGGTTTTTCTTTTTTAACCTCTGGTTCGGGTTTCACATCCACAATCGGGTTTTCAGCTTTTTGCTTTCCTTTCAGATAATCGGGTAATTCCAGACCAGCCGATTTAAAAACATCGTCAAGCGGAGGAATGGAGCCTAACATGCCTTGCAGAAAATTGGCTGTCGAGGTTTTTCCGTCTTTCCCGCTACCCGTTTCCCAAACGGTAACTTTATCAATTTTGATATTTTTGATGGCTTCCACCTGTGTTTTAACCAGTTCGGGCAATTTGTCGGCAATCATCAGCATCACTGCATCTTTCGAATTGTTGCCTGCCGCTTTCACGATCATATCAAAACCTTCTGCCTGCTTGCTCAGAATTTCGTAGATACCCTTTGCCTGCGCTTCCATTTTCATGTATATCGCATCAGCTTCACCTTTTGCATGGCGGCGGGTTTGCTCGGCGATGGCTTCCGCATCAATTTCTACTTTTTGTTTATCAATTTCTGCGGGAACGACCACGTTGGCTGTTTGCGTTGCTTTGTCGCGCAGGGCACGTGCGGTTTCTGCTTCTTTTTCTGCCGCATAGGCTTCTTCCAATGCTTTTGCTTCGGTTACTTTCTCTGCTGCAACAGCTTTCCGGCGGGCTTCTGCTTCTTTTTCGCGACGATCGGCATCCGAATTGGCAATGGTAATTTTTGCAATGTTTTCTCCCTCAACAGCAACGGCATCGGCTTTGGCTACCTGTACCCGTTGTTGCTGGTGTGCTTCGGCCTGACCAATCTCCCCGTCGCGGTTTTTCTCGGCTACGCTTTTCTTTGCATCGTTGATGGCTTTGGCTGCCGCTTCTTTTCCCAGCGCCTCAATATAGCCCGATTCGTCGTTGATGTCGGTCACGTTTACGTTGATCAGTTTCAAACCGATTTTTTTCAATTCGGCTTCCACGTTTGAGGATACGGCGGCCAGAAATTTGTCGCGGTTACTGTTGATCTCTTCGATTTCCATAGTTGCAACTACCAAACGCAACTGTCCGAAAATAATATCTTTTGCCAGGTTGCTGATCGAATCCTGTGTAAGGCCCAGTAAACGCTCGGCAGCATTAGTCATGATAGTAGGTTCGGTAGAAATACCGACAGTAAAACGGGAAGGCACGTCAACGCGGATGTTTTGCTTACTCAAAGCGCTTTTTAGATTAATTTCAATGGAGATGGGTGTGAGGTCGAGAAACTCGTACGCGTGAATGATGGGCCAGATAAAAGCCGCCCCCCCGTGAATACATTTGGCCGAGCGCGATTCGCTGTCGGCGTCTTTGCCCACTTTCCCGTAAACAACCAGAATGCGGTCGGAAGGGCAACGTTTGTAGCGTTTCAGCATCGCTACAATAATGATGAATAAAAACAGGGCAGCAATGCTGACCATGATTACAAAATAGCTGTTCATAGTTGGTTGATTTTTTGTTCTTTTTCTGTTGTTTAAAAATATAGAGGAAGAAATATGATTTTACTGAACCGGTAGATGGCTATTTTTATTGCTATTTGTTGTTCCTCTTTACCAGCAAAATCTGCTCATCAATTACATCCAGCACTTCGATGATGGAAGAGGTGGCAATGTTTGCAGGATCGTCAGTAATGGCATCGAGGGTGCGGAGCGAACCCTGAACAGTGATTTGTACTTTCCCCATTCCTCCCCTGTTGCCGGGAATGGTGAGGTAAACTTCGCCCAGGTGACCAACGGCGTTTTTCATGTTCAGAGTACCGTTGTCGGTCAATTTCGACATAAAATAAAACAGCGAAGCCATGGCCAGCATCATCAGCAATCCGCAAATGATGGAAAGCAGAATAATCAACCATGCAGCAAGTCCGGCATTCAGAAACCCGAGTCCTGACCAGCCAAACATGGTGAAGAAAGCCACAATGTTTTTCAGCGAGATAAACTGAAAAGGGATACTATCGCCATCTGAAATATCATGGTCGAAGTCGGTTCCTGCATCGGCACCCATATCGGAGCCCGTGATGGTTGTAATCAGTAAAATGATAAATACGATTGTTGACGGAACTGTAATAATCCAGTAAATCTGTGACATCAGACTTAATTCGCTCCAAACAGGTAAAATTGAAATGACCATATCCGAAAAATTTAGGGTGATACGTGGAATAAAATTAAGGATATATTATAATAAATCAAATATGGAACCCATTATTTTAAATAAAATACATGCTATAAATGTTGAAAAACACAATAAAGTAAGCAAGCAAATGATCAGTTAGGGGTAGTTGCCTGTTTTTCGGGCTTTCTTTTTGCCGGGGGGATAGTTCAATAACAACAAAGAGGAGGCAATAACAACCATCCCGATAATTGAAACGATATCGGGTGATTCGTTGGGGAGGATGAGCCAGCTCAAAATAGCGCCAGATACCGGGATCAGAAATTTCCAGATATTCAGGCCCGACACTTTTACTCCCGGACGGCGCAGCAAGGTGTTCCAGATGGAAACGGCGGCGGCCGATAAAAAACTAAGCCAGACCAAAGCGATAAAATACTCAGCAGGGAAATCCATGTCGGCAATTCCTTCAAACGGTATTGAAATGCCGTATAAAAGCATGCCGCCAATTGTCAGGGACGACGAGGTCAGCACCAGCGGCGATATGCTGTGTTTCTTTTGTGCAATTACAACATTTGAAACTCCTGAAGCAATGTTGTTCAGTATCAGGATAAAAATGCCAAGAAGTGAAATTTCAGCGCCTGATGGCAATTGTTTGCGCAAACTGATAATGGCCACTCCTGCAATTCCGAGAAAAATGCTGCCGAATTTCAGACGGTCCATTTTGTCGTGCGCAATAGTGAAATGCGAGATAATTGCGACGAACAAAGGCGATGACCCGATGACCATGGCGGAAATCGAACCTGGAAGCATGTTGATCCCCATGTAAAAGAAGGAATATTGTAAAACTACCTGCAACAAGGCAATCAGGACAACAAAACCGAAGTTCTCACGAGTTTCTTTCCAGTGGCGCGAAAAGCTGCCGATGACCGGAATCAGCATCAAGCCGGCAATGAAAAAACGGACGCCTGCGAATTGCAAAGGAGTGTGGTATTGCAGTCCGATTTTTACTCCTGCAAAAGCCGAAGACCAGAGCAGGCAAGCTACAATAGCCAGAAAGACCGTTTGTTTGAAAAGATTTCTCATTGAGTAATTGAAATGCAAAGGTTGCCATTTTAAAACAAACATCAAACGTGAATCTTGTTAATTCTACTAAAAAGAAGGCAAATACATGGCAGATAAAAAAAACATTCGATGGTTATTGTTTTTTTTATTTTAGTTGTATTTTGCCGGTAATCAAATTGTTTCAAGCAATGTCGGATTGTTAATTTTCGGTAGCCTTCAGCAAATATTGAATTGGTAATGCACGTTTAATTCAATAAAAAAATACATTTGTTTGCTGGAAACAATAGTGGCCTGGCCACACAGAAACAATTCAACAAACAAAAGAAGAACGGGTGAAGAGCAAGTTATTGTTGCTTGCATTTGCAGCCCTTGTTTGGGTGCAGGCGAATGCGCAGAGAACAGAAATATCAGGAAAGATTACCGAAAAGGGAACCGGCAACCCGATCCCATACGCAAATATCGTTTTTACGGGAACTTTTATCGGAACAATGTCCGATATAAACGGGAATTTCAGTCTTGCCACAGCGAAACCAACCGCCACGATTGAAGTTTCGGCAATTGGTTACACAAAACAGGGGTTCCCGGTGAAAATCAATCAGAAAAATAATTTCAATGTAGAACTTGCAGAAGAAGTAGTTACCCTGCACGAAATTAAAATCCTTCCGGGCGAGAACCCAGCCAATATTTTATTTCGTAAAATTGTATCTCATAAAGACGAAAACAATCCGGTCAATTTTTCTTCGTGGCAAAGCCGTATTTATGCAAAAACAGAGATTGATGTAAAAAATGTAAACGGCACACTGCGAAATAAAAAGCTGCTTTCTCAATTCGATTTTGTTTTTGATTATATCGATTCGCTTGAAATGGAAGGTAAAACGTTTTTGCCGGTATTTTTCAACGAAACAGTTTCGAATTATTACCACGATAAAGAATCGGGCAAAGACAGGGAAGAAATTTTCGCCAACCAGGCTTCAGGAATGACCGTTGACATGTTCAGTCAGTTTACCGGGAAAATGTACGAAAGTGTGAATATTTACGACAACTACATCATGATTTCCGATATGGGTTTTGTTTCACCGCTAAATAATCTGGGTCTTCAGTTTTATCGTTATTACCTGCTCGACAGCGTTGTGGTTGAAAACCGGAAAATCTATGAAATGTCGTTTCGCCCGAAACTTCCGCAGGAACCTACGTTTAAGGGGAAATTTTGGATCGAAGATCAGACTTTTGCCATTACCAAATTGGAGATGCAGCTTGCAGAAAAAGCCAATGTGAATTTTGTGAACAACCTTCAGTACACCATTAATTTTCAGAAAAACGAAGAAAAATGGGTGCCACGCGATGAATCAATGATTGTGGATATTGACATTCAAAAAAATAAAGATTCGGAAAAAATGGGCATCATGGCCCGAAAAACCAATGTATTTGAGGATTTTCGGTTTGGTTCTGTTATGTCGGTCATTGAACGGTTTAAAGAACCGATTACAGTACTTGATGATGCGATGAAAAAGGATGCGGATTACTGGAAAAATATACGTCCGGTAGAACTGCAAAAACGGGAGGCCAATATTTACCAGATGGTCGACTCAATTAAGAATGTGAAATTGTATAAAACGGCTACCGAATATATTTACATGTTTTATTACGGTTACCGCGATTTGGGAAAAGTAGAACTGGGACCTTATTATTATATGTATAGCCGGAATAAGGTGGAAGGCAACCGTTTCCGGCTGGGCGCCCGCACCACGTATAAATTTAATCCGAATCTGCGGTTGAATGGGTACGGCGCTTACGGAACGCTGGACGAAAAATGGAAATATGGCGGCGGGTTCGAATATTATTTCGGAATGAAACCGCTGAGCATGGTTTCCGTGCAATACCAGCACGACATGGAAATGCTGGGTAAAAGCGACAATGCCTTTATGGAGGAAAACATCATGACCACCCTGTTGAGCAAGCAACTGAACTCGAAGCTGAATAGGGTCGACCGTTTGGAAGTGACTGCCAAACATGAGTGGAGGGTTGGACTGATGAATGAACTTCGCATTTCGGCAACGAAACTGAATACCGCGCCTTTTGTACCTTTTATCGATAAACAGGGAAATCCGGTTTCTTCCATTCGCACCAGTGAAATTAAACTCACTACCCGTTATGCTCCGGGCGAAGATATTGTAGTCGATAACTTCGAGCGGAATGCCTATGCCAACTACGATCCGGTGCTGTCGTTTGATGTAACCGGCGGTATAAAAGGTTTTTTAGGAGGTGATTACAATTATCTGAAATTGCATGCCGGCATTTCCGATCGCGTGCCTTTAAACCCGATCGGATACACAAATTATTATTTGCAAGCCGGGAAAATATGGGGCGATGTGCCTTTCCCTTTACTGAAAATACACGAAGGCAACGAAACATACGCTTACGATGTGTATGCTTTCAACCTGATGAACTACCAGGAATTTATCAGCGATGAGTACGTCAGCCTTTTCCTTGAACATCATTTTCAGGGTTTTTTCCTGAATAAAATTCCCTTGTTCCGAAAATTAAAATGGCGCGAAATTGTGGGAGTTCGAATGCTTACAGGTAATTTCGATGAAGCAAAACACAACTCGCTGGTATTGCCTGGCGAAATGAAAGGACTGGGAAAAAAGCCATATACCGAGTTTTCAGCAGGACTGGAAAATATCTTTAAAGTAATCCGGGTCGATGCGGTGTGGCGTTATAATTATAATGATCAGGTGAAAAACAAGCTGGGAATACTGTTCTCATTGCAGGTGACTTTATAAAATTACAGATAACAATAACCCAAATACCATTCCATGCTATCTTTTCATCGTTTCTGCTAATTTTTATCTTTGCAAAAACTTTTACTGATGGTCAAACAAAACGACTGGAAAGAACGACTGGGCATGGTTTATTCAACCAATCCCGATTTTAAATATGAAACTCCGGAAGAATCAAATTCGGAAATCCTGCCTGCAAACAAGCAAAACCTGCGCGTGCAGCTCGACCGCAAACAACGAAAAGGAAAATCAGTAACTCTCATCACCGGCTTTGCTGGTTCCGACGACGATTTAAAAGAACTTGCCAAAACGTTGAAAACCAAATGCGGGGTTGGCGGTTCAGCCAAGGATGGCGAAATCCTGATTCAGGGAGATTTTTGCAATAAAGTAGTGGAAATTCTTAGCGGATTGGGGTACAAAGTGAAACGTTCAGGAGGATGATAGGGGAGACAAGTTCCAAATTCCAAAGTGTTCCGTTGCAGTAAGCAGAACGGCTTTTGGAGACTTGCAGGCAGCGGTAAACAGACAACAATAATTTATCATTTAACAATTCGGCAATTTTTCAGGTATTGAAATCACGTATTGCTTATCTGAACAAAAAAGCCCCGTTTCCGGAGCTTTTCCTATGGTATTTCTTTCAGTTGTTGTAATAATCCATCGCAGGCGTCTTCCAGTATGTCGAGTGCCAGCTCAAAACCTGTTGCGCCTCCGTAATAGGGGTCGGGTACTGCATCGTAATCCATGTCCACGGCAAAATCGGTAATCTTGTAAATTTTTTTACGGTCTTTATCGTTTCTTGCCTTGGCCCGCAGGTCCCAAACATTTTGATCATCCATCCCGATGACGAAATCGAAATTGTCGAAATCGGTTTTTGAATTGAAAGCCCTTGCAATGCTGTCGAGTTCGTAACCTCGTTTTTCAGCATGCATCTGCATACGGTGGTCGGCCGGTTCGCCGATATGGTATGGTGAAGTTCCTGCAGAGGCGCATTCAATTTCATCGGCCAATCCTTCCCTTTCGACATAAGTTCTGAAAACTCCCTCAGCGGCAGGAGAACGACAAATATTTCCAAGACAGACAAAAAGTACCCTTTTCTTCATTGTCAAAATTTTTGGTAAAAATAAACGCATCCTATAAATAACAAAATCTTCAGGCACATTTTTAATAACTTTTTTTTCAGACCTGAATTTTTTCGATAAAGAAGCCTGTGTTTTTTGAACCAAACTTGTGTTTTTTTGGTTCGAATGAAAGGATAATTTATCTGACAGACTGTGAATTGCAATTTTGTTTCCAGAACATTCACATCAATGACGATTGTTTTGATATACGAAAATAATTGTTGAGTTTTACAGGCTTAAAATTGCGAGATGAAGGATTTTACGGAAGGACGGGTTGGTAAACTGCTGATTGATTTCTCGATTCCATTGGTTGCCGGGAATATTTTTCAGAACCTTTACAATGTAATCGACAGTGTGATCGTGGGAAATTACATTGGCAAAGAAGCGTTGGGGGCCGTGGGTGCATCGTTTCCGATCATTTTTGCGCTGATCTCCATGGTGATTGGCGTTGGCTCCGGGGCATCGACCGTCGTTTCCCAATATTTCGGTGCAAAGCAGCACGAAAATGTAAAAAAGACCATCGATACCATTTTTATATTCTTTCTGGTTGCATCAGTTTTTGTAACTATTATCGGAATTTTGTTGAGCAAACCACTTTTTCTTCTGCTGAATTTGCCCGCCGAAATTTTACCTGATGCGGTCACATATCTCCAGATTTACCTGACCGGAACTTTTTTCTTTTTCGGATTCAGTGGAATAAGCTCCATTCTGAGAGGTTTGGGCGATGCAAAAACACCTTTGTATTTCATGATATTGGCGACGGTAACAAATGTTGTTCTCGATCTTGTTTTCGTTCTCGTTTTTAAGTGGGGCATCGAAGGAGTTGCTTTGGCTACGGTTATTTCACATACGCTGGCATTTTTTGGCGCAATTGTTTATTTAAACAAAAAACATCCACTGATCCGTTTGTCTTTTCGTAAATATTTGTTCGACAGAAAAATATTTAGAAGTTGTTTGCGGATCGGTTTGCCTACTGGTTTCCAGCAATCGTTTGTGGCGGTTGGAATGATGGCCATAATGAGTATTGTGAATGGTTTTGGAACGAACGCTGTTGCTGCATTCACCGCTGCTACCCGCATTGATTCGTTTGCAAAGATGCCGGCCATGGCATTTTCGCAGGCGCTTGCTTCTTTTACCGGTCAAAACTTGGGGGCATTCAAAGAAAAACGTGCCTTGCAGGGTCTCAAAAAAACTCTGTTGTTTTCACTTAGCTATTGTGTGATTACTTCGTTGGTGGTCATTCTGTTTGGAAGCAGCATTATGAAGTTTTTCACTCCCGATGCAGGAGTTATCAGAATTGGGCAGGATTATCTTGTAATTGTCTCTTCTTTTTATTTGTTATTCGCCGTCATGTTTACAGTGATAGGCTTTCTTCGCGGTGCCGGTGCAACTCTGATCCCGATGGTTAATACCTTTGTTGCTCTTTACCTGATCCGCATCCCGGTTGCCTATTTTCTTTCTTCCAAGGTGGGGGTAAACGGAATCTGGTGGTCGGAACCAGCAGGCTGGCTGGTAGGGATGATTGTTCTTTCCCTGTATTTTTACAGCGGAAAATGGAAAGGGAAAGTAGTGGTCAGAAGAGTAGATGTGCCGGTTGTTGAAGAGTAACATTTACAAGAATCAATTCCATCATTAACCGTGTAGCAATTAAGCAATTTCTCAACATCGTGTATCAGCCATCCCGCATTTTCATCTAACGCGAACACATTTGTTGTACCTTTTATTAAGCGAATCTTAATTTTTTTCGGATTTCTTATTCAGAACGAATTAAAATTATGAGCTGGAAATATAGCTTTCGAAAAAATAAAAGTTAAATCAATATTTTTCTTTGTTGTTTATTTTCAATTTAATAGCGATTTGAAAGAAACAATTTCATATTGAATTTTTGCTTTTGAGATATTTGGTTGTGGAAACAGTACTAACTAATTCTGCCAAACAACATTCAGTCTTTACCTGTTGGCAATTTCAGATTTGTTAAATTCAACCTTTTCTAACTGAAAAATGATTAACTAACAGCAACTGAGTTGCATAAAATTTTTTTCTTATGAATAACATATTTTGGTTGGTGCCCGTCAGTTCAGTTCTGGCATTGTTTTTTGCCTGGTTTTTCTTCAAACAAATGATGAAGGAAAGTGAAGGAACGGACACAATGAAGAAAATTGCCAAACACGTGCGTGATGGTGCAATGGCTTATCTGAAACAGCAGTATAAAATAGTCTTAATTGTTTTTATAATTGTGACTGTTATATTTGCTATTATGGCGTATGTTCTTGGGATTCAAAATCCCTGGGTGCCATTTGCCTTTTTAACCGGTGGTTTCTTTTCCGGATTAGCAGGCTTTTTCGGAATGAGAACGGCAACCTATGCATCGGCGCGTACTGCCAATGCGGCCCAGCGTTCGCTGAATGACGGGCTGAAAGTCGCCTTCCGGTCGGGTGCTGTGATGGGACTGGTTGTTGTCGGATTGGGTTTGCTTGATATATCCATTTGGTTTTACGCGTTGCAGTTTATCATCGGTTCGCTTGATAACGTGACCAACAGTATTATTGCGACAGATCCGACGATGAAATTAATCATTATCACGACTACAACACTTACCTTCGGTATGGGTGCTTCTACTCAGGCGTTGTTTGCCCGTGTTGGTGGTGGTATTTTCACTAAAGCTGCCGATGTGGGTGCTGACCTTGTTGGTAAAGTAGAAGCTGGTATCCCGGAAGATGACCCGCGCAACCCTGCAACCATCGCTGACAATGTTGGTGATAACGTGGGTGACGTAGCCGGTATGGGCGCTGACTTGTATGAATCGTATTGTGGCGCTATTCTTTCAACTGCTGCTCTTGGAGCGACAGCTTTTGCCTCGCTGGGAGTCGAAACTCAAATGAATGGCGTTATTGCTCCAATGATTATTGCCGCAGTGGGCATTATTCTTTCCATATTTGGTATTTTTTTGGTGAAAGCCAAAGAAGGAGCTTCGCAAAAACAATTATTGAGTGCACTTGGACGTGGAGTTAATATTAGTTCGGTATTAATTGCTGTTTTCGCGTTTGTTGTTCTGAAATATCTTAATATACCAAACTACCTGGGTATTTGGGGATCAATGATGGCTGGTTTGGTTGGTGGTATTGGGATCGGAAAAATTACCGAATATTTTACTTCTTCAGGTTTTAAACCGACTCAAAATATTGCTGAATCATCGAAGACTGGTCCTGCTACTGTAATTATTTCAGGTGTTGGTACCGGTATGATCTCAACTGCTTTTCCTGTACTTATTGTTGGCGCTACCATTATCATGGCATTCCTTTTTGCTTCCAGCTTTGATTTTTCGAATATAGGCTTCGGATTATACGGAATTGCTATCGCTGCTGTAGGAATGTTGTCGACTCTGGGCATCACGCTTGCAACTGATGCGTATGGCCCAATTGCTGACAATGCCGGAGGTAATGCTGAAATGAGTGGTTTGGGAGAAGAAGTTCGTAAACGTACCGATGCCCTCGATTCGCTTGGTAATACAACTGCCGCAACCGGAAAAGGTTTTGCTATCGGTTCGGCTGCGTTAACGGCTTTAGCCCTTTTAGCTTCTTATATTGAAGAAGTGAAAATTGCTATTGCACGTATTCCTGAAAAAGCTGAAATGTTCATGCAGACAATGAATGTGGATGTTCATCAGGCAACTATTCCGCAAATGATAGAGTATTTCCATTTGGATTTGATGAATCCACGTGTTTTGGTTGGTACTTTCATCGGTTCAATGACCGCATTTTTATTCAGTGGATTAACCATGAATGCGGTGGGGCGCGCTGCTCAAAGCATGGTGGAAGAAGTCCGTCGCCAGTTCCGTGAAATCAAAGGTATTTTAATCGGAGAAGGTGAACCTGATTATGCTCGTTGCGTAGAAATTTCAACCAAAGGAGCACAACGGGAAATGATGCTTCCTTCTCTGCTTGCTATTGCTATTCCGATTGCTGTCGGATTGGTTTTTGGTGTTTCCGGAGTTGTTGGTCTCCTTTTAGGCGGTGTTTCAACCGGTTTTATCCTTGCTATTTTCATGGCTAATTCAGGTGGCGCTTGGGACAATGCAAAAAAATACATCGAGGAAGGTCATCTTGGTGGAAAAAGATCTGATTGTCATAAAGCCGCTGTTGTTGGTGATACCGTAGGCGATCCTTTTAAAGACACCTCAGGTCCCTCATTGAATATTTTGATCAAATTAATGAGCATGGTTTCAATTGTTATGGTTGGATTGACAATTGCGTACAGCCTGATGTAATCTGAACGATAACTAAATTTATATAGAAACCTGTGGGCTTGCTCACAGGTTTTTTCTTCTTATAAAATACAACAGAGATGGAAACAGAAAAACTAAAAGCATATTTTCGGAATGACCGCTTTGCCAATCTTGCAGGAATTGAAATTATAGAAGTTGCAGAAGGTTATTGCAAGGCAAAACTCGAAATTGAGGACAAACATTTGAATTCGGCCAATGTGGTGCAGGGCGGTGCAATTTTTACCCTGGCTGATCTGGCTTTTGGCGTTGCATCGAACAGCCGTGGTCAACTGGCGCTTGCCGTTAATGTGAATATTTCGTTTATGAAAGGAAAATCGGAGGGAACTTTATTTGCCACAGCCACCGAGTTGACCGATCCTAAACGTATTGGGGCATACGATGTGTTGGTAACTGATGAAAACAGTGAGGTGATAGCTCGCTTTAACGGGTTGGTTTATCGTAAAAATGAAAAACATTCGTTTTAGGTAAATAGTTTTTTCCCTGCCCGTTATGAACAAAACAGGCGCTGGTTAGTTTTACTATAAAATAATCGATAAAAAATCAAAAACTATGGCAAATCTTTCAACCAGCTACATGGGCGTTAAGCTGAAAAATCCCTTGATATTGGGGGCAAGCAATCTTGTTTCGAAACCTGAAACCATTGCCCGGATTGTTGAAGCCGGAATAGGTGCAATTGTCTATAAATCGCTTTTTGAGGAACAAATACAACTTGAAAGTTTACAGCTTGAAGAGGAAATGACCGAGTACGAAAACCGGAATGCCGAGATGACCCGTTTGTTTCCCAGTCTGGAGCATGCCGGTCCGAAGGAGCACCTTTTTAATCTGAAAAAATTGAAAGAAAGTGTATCTGTGCCGGTTTTTGCCAGTTTGAATGCTATTTATGAACCCAGTTGGGTTGATTATGCCAGACAGCTTGAAGGAACCGGGGTCGACGGATTGGAAATAAACCTGTACTCAACTCCCGGATATTTTGAAATCAGCGGAAATTCAATCGAGGAAAAGCAGTTGCAGATTGTAAAAAGCATTAAAAAAGCAGTAAAAATACCGGTGAGTGTGAAACTCAGTCCATTCTATACCAATGCGCTTAATTTTATTAATAAACTGGATGAAGCCGGAGCCGACGGATATGTCCTGTTTAATAAATTTTTTCAGCCTGAAATAGATATACAGGAAGAATTGTTCTATTATCCATGGGAGCTGACCAATGGACAGGATCATCAGTTGGCACTACGCTATGCCGGGTTGCTGCACGGGAATATTAATGGCAGTATTTGCGCCAGTCGCGGAATTCAGACTACCGAAGATATGATTCGCCTGTTGCTTGCCGGTGCCGATGTGGTTCAGATGGTCTCGGCAATTTACCAATATCAGGCAAAACATGTGGCCGTCGTTCTTGAAGGTCTTTCAGCCTGGATGGATAAGAAAGGATATAAAACGATCGATGAATTTAAGGGAAAACTGTCGCGTAAAAATTTGAAAGACCCGTATTCGTACCAGCGTGCACAATACGTTGATATACTGATGAACTCGGAAGAAATATTCAAAAAATATCCGATGGTGTAAAAAATAATGAGTTTGAAGTGGATGGAGAAATGGTTGATTTGCTCGCTGGACAACTTTCAAGGTTTCCGGCGAGTTTTTTTGTTCCTGTTCATTCATTAAGAAGAAGTGTGTATAAGAATTCTTCTGCTTTTTTAATTGCCTTGGATTGGCTGCACGAGAAGTTATTCAGCATAACTGTAAAAATTAATTCTTTTCCTGAAATCGTTTTCAAGAAACCGGCATAGCAACGCACGCGGGTCATACTGCCGCTTTTAGCCCGAAGCGCTCCATTGGGGAATTTTTCTTTGTCGAAAACATATAAGGTTCCGCTACCGCCAACGGTTGGCAAACTTTGTTTGAAAATTTCAGAATCACGACTTTGATTGATGTAGTCAAGTATTTCGGTAAGTTGCCGGGCGGTAATTGCATTGAAACGCGAAAGGCCGCTGCCATCGGCAAGGTACATACCGTCGGTATTAATACCTTTTTGCGCCCAGAATTTCCGGATGATCTCCAACCCATCTTTTGTGTTGCCTTTCCCTGTTTCGACGTATGCCAGATGTTTGCACAAATGCTCGGCAAACAAGTTTACGCTTTCGTGATTTAAAAACCGGATAATATCTTTCAGCGGGGGAGAAACTGTGTTGCAGATGATTTTTCCGGTTTTGCACGACGAATAGCTGGTTTTTACAGCTCCGTCGGTTTGAATATTGTTTTCTTTCAGCTTTTGTTTTAGCTGACTTGCCAGCAGATATGGCGGATCGGGCAGACTTGCTTTGATGACAAAGCTTTCCCTGTTCTCAGGAATGGTTCCTTTTATAATCCGCTTATTATCGAACGGACTGCCGAAAACATACGCGAGATCGCGGCTGACTGTTGATGCTTTTACTGCATTTTCAATTTCCAGTCCGGGAACTTCAGGTTCAATTCCAACAAGCCGACAGTCGTTACCGGCCGGTCCCGATTGCAGTGTTATTTCGTATAAGTTGTCGTAAACGCTCAGTCCGCATGCACCGGCTCCGTAATAATTACCGAGGTCTTCCCAAACCCAGGTGTTGGGTATCATCTGTTGCTCGTAAATCGAAGCATCAGCGATAATATTCCCGTTTATTTTCTTTATTCCTTTTTCCTGAATTGATTTTATCCATTGCGACAGAAAATGATTTTTCAGATAGTGGTCTTTAAAATACATAGATCCCAGCGCCGGGTCGCCACCGCCAACAATAATCAGATCGCCGTTCAAAGTTCCGGTTTCGGCATCTATTTCTCCTGAATAATCGATCCGTGTTTCGAAGCAGTAGTGTGGCCCTAAAATTTCGAGGGCGGCAGCAGAAGTGACAATTTTCAGCAATGAAGCCGGGACAAGGCTCAGTTGCGGGGTCGTTTCAATAATAATATTTCCCGACCCGGCTTCCATTACCGAAATCCCGATCGACGCATTATTAAATTCAGGCACGTTTTTCCACTGCTCAAAAAATATTTTTGCGGTCATCGAATTGTCCTGCGATTGAGCAGATATAAAAACAAACGCAGAAATGATGAAGAAATATAGTTTTAAGCTTTTCATTTTATGAGTTTTACGGGTCGCCAGTAGTTGTAAACTTAAAAAGCCGATTAAAATTGTAAATTTGTCGGGAAGGTATCACAAATACCGTTAAAATAAAAATTCATGCTCAAAACCATTTTCATAGTCGGTACCGGAGGGTTTATCGGCAGTGTGGCCCGCTACCTGACGCAGATTTACGCCGAGAAACTTTTCCATAGTACTTTTCCGTTTGGGACTTTTGTCGCCAATATACTGGGTTGTTTCATAATCGGAGTGGTTTTTGCCATTGCTGAAAAAGGCAACCTGATGAGCCCCGAATGGCGCATCTTCCTGACCGTCGGATTTTGCGGCGGGTATACAACTTTTTCATCGTTTGCATATAACAATTTTTCCTTTCTGAAGGACCAGACTTTGTTCCCGTTTTTCCTGAATATCGGGTTGAGTGTGATTGTGGGGATTCTGGCAGTTTATCTGGGAGTATTGTTGGTGCGTTCCATTTTATAATTATACAATCATGACTTTACAAAGAGGAAAAGCACAAATCCTGAAAATCTATCTTGGCGAGACAGATCACTATCACGGGAAACCGTTGTATGAGGCGCTGGTGATTGAAGCCCGCGAAACAGGCATGGCAGGAGCTACGGCATACAAAGGGATGTTGTCGTTTGGAGCCAGTCATTCAATTCATACCCTGAAAATATTTGCGCTGTCATCTGATCTGCCGGTGATTGTTGAGATCGTTGATTCTTCAGAAAAAATAAGTGCATTTGCTGAAAAAGCCAATGAAATGCTTGAAAAATCGGGAAAGGGAGGACTGGTTACAATTC
This sequence comes from Prolixibacteraceae bacterium, assembly GCA_003506435.1. Taxonomy (GTDB): domain Bacteria; phylum Bacteroidota; class Bacteroidia; order Bacteroidales; family Prolixibacteraceae; genus GWE2-42-39. The sequence continues at coordinate 130,341 of DOAQ01000017.1, read as the reverse complement.
AGGATTTGGAGGTTATCAATTATAAAACAGGAGAAAAATATAAAGAGGTTAAATGATCTTAAATAAGCAACCGGAAAGCAAGTGTCCGTAATTTTATTCCGCCGGAATTGTTATATTTGCCTTGGTTTTTGTTGAAAATATTAAGGATCAATTTCTTATATAATTCAAATAATAATAAAAGTTTAATTTTAAAGTATAAATAGTCATGTTAATCAATAGAGTAGTTGGCAGAGAAATTCTGGATTCGCGCGGTAATCCAACCGTAGAAGTAGAAATCACTCTTGAATGTGGCGCCATTGGTTTGGCTGCTGTTCCGTCAGGTGCATCAACCGGTGAAAATGAAGCCCTTGAGTTGCGCGATGGCGACAAAGGCCGTTACCTTGGTAAAGGCGTTTTGAAAGCGGTTGAAAATGTAAACACCGTAATCGCCCGTGAAATCATAGGTATGGATGCAAGCGACCAGGTTGCTATTGACAAAAAACTTTTGGCGCTCGACGGTACAAAAACAAAAAGTAAACTGGGTGCCAATGCCATGCTGGGAGTTTCTTTGGCTGTTGCCAAAGCTGCTGCCGATGCACTGGGCCTTCCGTTATACCGCTATATTGGCGGGGCTAATGCGAAAACACTGCCTGTTCCGATGATGAACATCATCAACGGCGGTTCTCACTCGGATGCCCCTATCGCTTTCCAGGAATTCATGATCCGTCCGATTGGCGCTCCTTCGTTTCGCGAAGGTTTGCGGATGGGCGCTGAAGTTTTCCACAGCCTGAAAAAAGTATTGCACAAACGCGGTTTGAGTACTGCTGTTGGCGACGAAGGTGGTTTCGCTCCGAAACTGGACGGAACAGAAGATGCACTGAACTCAATCATCGAAGCAATTAAAAATGCCGGATACAAACCGGGACGTAAAGAAGATGGCGGCGATGTTTCAATTGCTTTGGACTGTGCTGCATCTGAATTCTATGAAGAAGGAATTTACGATTACAGCAAATTTGAAGGTAAAAGTGGTGCAAAACGCACTTCCGAAGAACAGGCTGCTTTCCTTGCTGATCTGGTTGCCAAATTCCCGATCGACTCAATCGAAGATGGTATGGACGAAGGCGACTGGAAAGGATGGGTAGCTTTGACACAGAAACTGGGTGGCAAATGCCAGTTGGTAGGCGACGATTTGTTTGTTACCAACGTTGAATACCTGAAAAAAGGGATCGAACTGGGCGCTGCCAATTCTATCCTTATTAAAGTAAACCAGATCGGTACATTGACTGAAACATTGGATGCTATTGAAATGGCCCACCGCGCGGGTTATACTTCAGTTACTTCGCACCGTTCGGGCGAAACGGAAGATTCAACCATTGCCGACATTGCTGTTGCAACCAATTCGGGACAGATTAAAACCGGTTCGCTGAGCCGTTCCGACCGTATGGCTAAATACAACCAGTTGCTTCGCATCGAAGAAGAATTGGGTGGTACAGCTATCTACGGATACAAAAAAGTATACAAGAAATAATTTCTGAAATACGATATATATAAAGCCGTCTCTGAAAGGGGGCGGCTTTTTTATTGTACTTGGGAGCCTTCAGAAAGAAAAAGAGTTACGGGATACAAATTGTAACCTTGAGGAATATCGTATATCAAGAATCAAGCGACGTTTTCCCCACTAACCATTCAACCATTCAACCATTCAGTAATTTAACCATTCAATCAATTGGAAATCGGGGAAACGGGTATCTCCAACTTACTTTTTTCTGTTCAGTGCAGCCAGTCGCTGCAACAACGTCGGGTGCGAGTAATGAAAAAATACGTAAGCAGGGTGGGGGAGCAGGTTGCTCAGGTTTTTTACCGACAGTTTTTTTAACGCTGAGGCCAGTGATTCAGCATTAAAATATTCAGCAGCGAACGCATCGGCCTGATATTCATTTTTGCGGGAGAGTATGTTCATTCCCAATCCGATAATGGCTGAAAGAGGCGAATAAAGTACGCCAAAAGCAACCAGCCCGATATGAAAACTCGGCGCTGCAACACCCAATGCGCCCGAAAGCGCCGGACTGCCGACCAGCAGTGAAAAAACATACAGCATCAGCCCCGTTTGCAGGATGCCCAACAACAAACTGCTCACAATGTGTTTCTTTTTGTAGTGGCCAATCTCATGAGCCAGCACAGCCACCAGTTCGTCGGTTTCCAGATCGGCAATCAGCGTATCGTACAAAACAATCCGCTTCTTGGTGCCCAGTCCGGTAAAATACGCATTTGCCTTGGTCGAGCGTTTCGATCCGTCGATCACAAAAATATTGTCGAGTTTGAACCCTGCTTTTTCAGCAAAATTATTGATCGCCTGTTTCAGATCGCCTTCCTCAAGTGGCGTTTGCTTGTTAAACAACGGTACAATCAGGTTGGAATAAAACATCGCCATAAAAATGGAAAACCCACTGATTACAAGCCATACATAAACCCAGAACAAATCCGTTGTTCTCAGGTAAATAAAAACCACCAGTGCCAGTATCCCGCCTCCGATCAGCGCGCCCAGCAGCCAGCCTTTCAGTTTGTCGAGTACAAAAGTTTTGGGAGTCATCTTATTGAATCCAAACCGTTCTTCAATTGAAAAAACATCGTAAATTGAAAATGGTGTATTTAAAAGATCGGATGCCAGCATCAGTATTCCGAAGAAAACAAGGGCAACCACTATCGGATTCCCGGAAATTCCGTGTGCCATCTGATCGACCCATGCAAAACCATAGAACAGGAACATCAGCATAATCAAAACAAAGCTGAATGACCCGGTGAGCATCGAAAAACGATGGTTGGTTTTTTCGTATGCCTGCTGTTTGCGGTATTTTTCTTCGTCGTAAATACCTTTTACCTCGTCGGGCAGCGTTTCGCTCCAGCGGGTGGTATTCAGGTAATCGAGAAAACGTTCAAAGATAAAATCAACCAGAAGAAGGCCGATGATCAGATAGAAGAGAATTTGTTCCATGTTCGATGAAATATTGATATCCAGTCTTTTAATAATTGAAACTACTGCCCCCTAAAAATTCCCGGATCACTGATGTCGGTGGAATTTCTGATTCATCAATGGCATGAAAATACGACATGAATTTCAGCAAACGGTTGGTTTCGCTGTATTCGGGCATGCACTCCGGAACCGATTTCAGAAGCGGCTCAGCGTACTTTTTCAGCACGGCCAGTTCGTAAATCAGGGCCGAATTGAACATGATGTCGGCATTTTCCTGGTAGGGGAATATATTTTTGTCTTCGCCTTTGCGCACGCTGGGCCACCGCCGGATGGTATCGGCTGCCGAGTAGCCGCGGTATTTGGCATCGCGGATCATGCGCCGGATCAGACGGTTGTCGGTAGTTGGTATGTAGTTGTGATCGTCGAACGAAATTTGTGTAAGCGCCGACAGGAAAATTTTAAAGGTGTTTTCAGCTTTTATATGCGGTACCAGGTTGGGGTTCATCCCGTGAATACCTTCCACTATGAGCATATCAGCGCTATCCATCTTTAATTTTTTCCCCGAATGGGTACGCCGTCCCAAATTAAAATCAAACCTCGACAATTCAACCTCTTTGCCTTCAAACAGGTCAAGCAGTTGTTGGTTGAAATATTCAACATCAATAGCCTGTAGCGACTCGAAATCGTATTCGCCATATTCGTCAAGCGGCGTTTTCTCACGGTCAACAAAATAATCGTCGAGCGAAATCATATAAGGATGAATCCCGTTCACAGCCAGTTGTACCGACAAACGTTTGCTGAAGGTGGTTTTCCCTGATGCTGAAGGCCCGGCAATCAGTATTATCTTCACTCTATCTTTCCGTTCGGAGATCATATTGGCTATTTCGGCCACTTTCTTTTCGTGCAGCGCTTCCGAAATCTTGAGAATATCGCCGCTCCGGCCTTCTTCACCAAAACTGTTCAGGTTGCCAATGTTCGATACATTCAAAATTTCAGCCCAATCTTTGTGTTCCTGAAAAATTCCGAATAATTTATCCTGCATGAATACTTTCCGGAGTTTGGTGAAGTCGTTTTGTTTGGGTACCCTGACCAGAATTCCGTCGTAATGTGCCACCAATCCGTAATTTCTAATGTACCCGGTTGAAGGAAGCAAATGTCCGAAGAAGTAATTCACATGCGGCCCGAGGAAATTCAAATAACTGAACAACGTTCCCTGCTGACTGAACAAACGGGCTTTGTTATACAGCCCGTGGGTTTGCAAAATCTCAACGGCCTCGCTGGTTGGGATTCCTCTCTTTTCAAACGGAATATCTTTTGCGATCAGTTGGTCCATTTCCGATTTTAAAGCGAAAATATCCGATTCGGTGATCGTTTGTTCCATTCCTTCCAGTTCACAGTAGAAGCCGTTCGATATGCCATGCATAATTTTCAGCCTGACGGAAGGAAATACCTCTTTTACCGCAGCATACAATACGAACAGCACCGACCGTACATACAGCCGAACGCCATCCGGATGAGAATAATCGATGAACCGGATGTTTTTCGATTTCACCACGGCAAACGAAAGTTCTTTTATTTTGTGGTTCACCAGCGCCCCGCATATCGGATAATCCAGTTTAATTTGAAGGTCATCCTTAATTTCTTCGAGGGTCACCCCCAATGGATATTCTTTCTTTTGTCCGTTATTTTCGCAAAAAATTTCGACGGTTCTCATGTTATTTGATTTCTATAAATCCTTAAAATATTTCTGTTGTTTTAACCTTTTGTATTTGCCTTTCAACCTTTTTTTTTATAGTTACCTTTCTGCTAAGGTTTATTTATTCAAAAATAAGGTTTTCATAGAACAATTACCTGAATTTGGTTGATTCAGGTTTAAAAATCAAGACATTCAGTTTCTGTAAACCTTTAATCTTATATTGAACCTTAAGAATACATACAGAATGTTAGTCGTCTTTGTGAATACTTTTGTGTTTTTTGTGTTTTTGTGGCAGAAAAAAATAGCCACAAAGTCTCTAATTCTTAAAGGTTCACAAAAAACATCTGAAATGTTTCAATTGTATCGTTTCTTAACTGAACGACATTGAATCGTTAATTGCTAATCGTCCAAGTTCTTCCTTCAAATACTTTGCCGTATATGATAATTCATTTAAAATGATTTCTTCGGGGGTGCCGCAGCATAAAATCCGTCCGCCTTCCTTGCCTCCTTCCGGCCCCAGATCAATGACATGGTCGGCCACTTTGATCACGTCCATATTGTGTTCGATCACAATTACCGTATTTCCGCGGTCAACCAACTTGTTCAGCACTTCGAGCAATACGCGGATGTCCTCAAAGTGAAGCCCGGTGGTCGGTTCATCCAAAATGTAAAGAGTCTGGCCCGTATCTTTTTTCGCCAGTTCGGCCGCCAGTTTCACCCGCTGCGATTCGCCTCCCGAAAGCGTGGTCGACGACTGCCCCAGCGTAATATAACCCAGCCCTACATCCTGAATCGTTTTCAGTTTATGGGCAATCGACGGAATGCTCTCGAAAAACTCAACTCCCTGGTTGATGGTCATATCCAGCACATCGCTGATCGATTTGCCTTTGTAACGTACTTCCAGTGTTTCGCGGTTGTAGCGTCGCCCGTTGCAACTATCGCAATGCACATACACATCGGGCAGAAAATTCATCTCGATCAGTTTCATGCCGCCGCCCTGACAATCTTCGCAACGGCCACCTTTCACGTTAAATGAAAAACGTCCCGGTTTGTACCCGCGTATTTTTGCTTCCGGAAGCTGTGCAAACAGATCGCGGATTTCAGAAAACACGCCGGTGTAGGTCACCGGGTTCGAGCGCGGGGTTCGGCCCAGTGGCGACTGGTCTACCTGCACCACCTTATCAATGTTTTTTAATCCTGAAATTTTTTCATACAGAAGCGGATCTTTCAAACTCTTGTAAAAATGCTGGCTCAAAATGGGCTGGAGCGTGCCGTTTATCAGGCTCGATTTTCCACTGCCCGAAACGCCGGTCACACAAACCAATTTCCCGAGAGGAAACTCAACCGTCACATTTTTCAGGTTGTTGCCGGTACAATTGATCAGTTTTATCGATTTTCCGTTTCCTTCCCTTCTTTTTCCCGGAACGGCAATTTGCAGTTTCCCGTTCAGATAATCGGCAGTCAGGGTTCCTGCCTTCAATATTTCCTCCGGAGTTCCGGCTGCAACCACTTCGCCGCCGTGCCTTCCTGCGTATGGTCCCATGTCGATGACATAATCGGCATGAAGCATCATATCTTTATCATGTTCAACCACGATTACTGAGTTTCCGGTGTCGCGCAACTGCATCAGCGAGTTGATCAGCCGGAGATTGTCGCGGTGATGCAGACCAATACTGGGCTCGTCGAGGATGTACAGCACGTTTACCAGTTGCGAACCAATTTGCGTGGCCAGCCGGATGCGTTGCGATTCGCCGCCCGAAAGTGTTTGCGAGGTACGGTCGAGCGACAGGTAGGTCAGACCGACATCCACCATGAATCCAATACGGTCGCGGATTTCCTTAATCACCTCGACGCCGATTTTTCGTTGCCGGTCGGTCAGGCGCTCTTCAATACCGTTCAGCCAGACGCTCAGTTCGGTAACGTCCATCTGCGCCAGTTCCGAAATATTTTTTCCATCGATCCGGAAATAGAGCGACTCTTTTTTCAGGCGCTGTCCCTGGCAAACCGGGCAAGTGATTGTTTTTACAAACTGATCGGCCCACTTCTGCGCTTTGGTCGAAGGATTGTCATCTTTCTGGTTGTCGATGTATTTAACCACCCCTTCGTAACTCATCATGTAATTTACCGATGAGCCGAGCGGCGAATTTTTCAATTGGATTCGTTCGTTGGTACCGAATAAAACCGCATCCAGGCCTTCCTCCGGAATCTCTGCGATGGGCGTTTTAAGGGTGAACCCAAATTTTTCAGCCAGCGCTTCAATCTGCCAGAAAATGAGTGAATTTTTGTGAGGGCCCAGCGGCGCAATTCCGCCCAGTGCAATGCTTTTTGTGTTGTCAGGAATAATTTTTTCGAGGTCAATTTCTGTAATGCGCCCCAGCCCTGCACATTTCGGACAGGCTCCCTGCGGCGAGTTGAACGAAAAATTATGAGGCGCCGGTTCAGGATACGAAATTCCCGTGGTCGGGCACATCAACTGGCGGCTGTAATATTTTACTTCCTTCGAGTCGAAATCCATGATCAGGGTGATGCCCCCGCCGTTTTTCATCGCCGTTTGTAACGAATCTTTCAGTCGTTTCTCGCTGGCTTCGTCCACCAGCAGGCGGTCGATCACCATTTCGATGAAGTGGTTTTTGTACCGGTCGACCCGCATGACCGGGGTTATTTCAGTCACTTCGCCATCGATACGGGCATACAAAAAACCTTTTTTACGAATTTGCTCGAACAGTTCGCGGTAATGCCCTTTGCGGCCTTTTACCACCGGGGCAAGTACCAGAATACGTTTTCCTGCAAACGATGTTTTTATCAGCCGGAGGATCTGGTCGTCGGTGTATTTTACCATTTTCTCACCCGTATTGTATGAAAAAGCCTCGGCGGCACGGGCATACAAAAGACGAAGGAAATCGTATATCTCAGTCACCGTGCCCACGGTTGAGCGCGGGTTTTTATTCGTGGTTTTCTGCTCAATGGAAATCACCGGGCTGAGTCCCGTAATTTTGTCCACATCGGGGCGTTCCATGTTGCCCAGAAATGAACGGGCGTATGCCGAAAACGTCTCAATATAGCGGCGTTGCCCTTCGGCATAAATGGTGTCGAAAGCCAGCGACGATTTGCCGCTGCCGCTCAATCCGGTAATGACCGTCAGTTTATTGCGGGGAATTTCAACATTTATATTCTGAAGATTATGCACACGGGCCCCGTGAACCACAATTTTTTCTTCACTTTCCAATATTTCCTGATCGAAAGCTTCTATGTTTTCTCTGTACATGGTCAATTGTTTGCAACAAGCTTATTTAAGAACGGGAATTTTTACCTGGTAGGTTTTCCCTGTGGCGTTGGTAAGAAACGGTTCGCGCAGCCAGGGATTAAACATCTTCAGCATTTTATAACTGATGCCGTTCTGTTTGGCAAAATCGGTAAAATTCGCTACCGGTCCGGATACTTCAACGATTTTCGTTTCAATAACCGGATATTTTTCTTCTTCGGAAATCATGAACCCGTATTTTTCGGGATTTTCCATGATGATTTTCAGCGCCATGATCCGAAATACGTAACGGCCTGTTTCTTCACCCAAAAGCAAATCGTAATAATCTCCGGCTTTTTGCCGTTCTATCTGACTGCTGGTAAAACTGCGCCCGGCATTGTATGAAGCCGCCACCAGGGTCCATTTGCCGTATTTCACGTACGATTCCTTCAGGTATTTGCAGGCCGCGACAGTCGCTTTCTCAATGTGATATCGTTCATCAACTTCTTTTCCCACTTCAAGCCCGTATTCGGCAGCAGTACCTTTCATAAACTGCCACAGCCCGACGGCACCGGCTGGCGAAACAATACGTTCGTCGAAATTACTCTCGGCCAGGCACAGGTATTTGAAATCGGCAGGTACACCATTTTCTTTCAAAATAGGATCAATGACAGAAAAATAGCGGGGGGCGCTTTTCATAAAACGAATGGTTTGCGAATGAAAATACGAGTTGCTCAATAATTCGCGGTCGAGGCTTTCCAGCACATCAAAACGTTCGAGCGGAACCCGTTCGCCTGCAAAATCAAGTTCTTTGGGTATTTCCACCGAACCATAAAAAGTTTTTTCCTGAATTTGCTCTTCCTGTTTGCATCCGTTTTTCAATCCTGAAAAGGCCAGAAACAGTAGAAAAAGGCCGGTTAAAAGAATAATTCCCGGGATTATTTTTTTTGTTTTTTCGCTCATCGTATAGGGTTCAAAATTTCACAATCGACAAAAATAGCGGAATAAAAATCGCTATTCAACTATCGCGTGAATAAAAAACGAAAAAGCGGGGAAATATCCATTTTAAAAGCGAAGAAGCAAAGAGATTTAGTCATAGTTGACAGTCGCAGTGAACAGCCGGACTCTCGCAAAGACGCAAAGACACGAAGGAAAAAGTTTCTTCATTCAGCATCTACTTTCTTCCGTCATTCCGGCGTAGGCCGGAATCTCACCGCACAGTACCATACCAAAAAATTCTCCTCCTATTTTCAGGAGCCTGCCTGACGGCAGTCAGGCGTAGCCTTATCCGTTTGGGCGTTGAACAGGACAAGCCTATGCATGGAGCCGATCACGGATGGGAGGATGGGCAATTGCACAATCCCCAATTCTCAGAACTACCATTACAGTTGAGCGATTGAAAAAGCGGGGTTACGTTCCATTGTTGGAAATCTACAACCAAATCAGGCCGTCCCCAATGGATGGCCATTATTCGCTACAATTCCCGACGACTTAACGAACCGCCGTGTACGTGCCTGAGATTTAAATGTCTGGTAGACATTTAAATTGAAAGGGAGGAGCGAAGCTCGCGTACGCACGGTGGTCCCGGTTGCACCGGGATAAATAGTGAGAGGCTCTCCCCGTCAGCTAACTACTGGCGGGGCAGTCTACTCGATTACCTGCTGCCCTTTATTCCTATCAATCTTTTATTTATTAATTGTTATATCTGTTAAGTTTAAAGCAATTTGTCCATCACCTTCTTTTAGAACATCATAATATTCTTCATCTTCTCTTGGGTCATAGTCGTCACCTGGGTCATAATCGTAACGAGTATTATAAACACGTTCGTATTTGTCTTTAAAGTCAGTTGTCAAATTATTGACTTTTTCGTCTTTAAACAAAACTTTAGCGAATATTTCATATTCTGTCGATTTGTTAAGATTTATGAATTTCTTGAATTGCTCAAATTCTATGAAAATATGTCGAAAGTTTTTGAACTTAAAGACTGGATGAACAACTTCTATTTGACTTACGACAGTTTTTCCAAATTCAAAATTGAAGTTTTTGCAAATTGCTTTTGAAACGGGAAGTGGTTGTCCTTTAAATTTCACTTTCAATTTTATCTCTCGTCCTGAATATGCAGCTGGTACAAGAAAAAACAAATTGAGGATTTTATTTGTGTTGTCATATTCATCTTCAATTACCGCTGTAACCTTGGGAGTCAATAATTCCTTAAATTTTCTTTGAAGTTTTGTTACTAAATCTTGCGAATTAGAAAATGTATCAATTGTATGTTTGTCTTTAAGAATAGTTTTGAAGTTATTTAGCTTTTGAATTTTGTCAAACTGAATTAAGTTTGGTGTTACAGTTGAACTTTCTTCGTCAATAAGGTAGATTAGGATCTCTTTGTTTTGTTCAACAGCCTTTTCATATTCTAATTGTGAATAGGATTTTCCACTATTTGGCTCTTCGCTACCATACCTCATTCCTATTATTCCAACATATATGTCAGATTGCTCTACCTCAGAGATGCAAGTCGCTAATGGATTAGATGTTCTTGCACCAAACTGTTCCATTCCTTTTACTGTTACGTCAAATTTCTCAAGACTATCCCAAACTTTTTTTCTTTCCTCTTTTAGGTCAACAAAAGTTGATGATATAAAAACAGTTTTTCTTGTTGTGTTTTTCTTAGCGGTCATTATATTTTTATTGGTTTGTCAATCTTGTGTCAATTTAGGGTTGCAGGTAACGTAGGAAGCTACACGCAGGGGCGGACTGCGTCCGCCATCTGGCGGATGTCAAGCCGAAAAGCAGCCCGGGCGGAAAGATGCCCACCGAAAACCACTGCTGCCGGACTTGACGGGTAGCTGAAGTTAGCGGTATTATTTTATTCTTTTTACATTTTCAGCAGTCTCTAAAAGTGAAAATTTCAACGACTTACAGAAGCCATCGATACCTGGGAAAAGAGTCTCATATGTGATATTCATTCTCTTTAGTGTAATTAAAAATTTAAAATGTAATTCCTTGTCAATGAGTATTTTTATTGCATTCTCACTAATGTTATCGTATGTATCAAGTATATCGTCAAAAGAAGCAAAGTTTGAATTTGGAACTAAAAAAAGTCCTTGTTGTCGTACTAATCTTTCGTTCTTAAAACTAGGTTCGTAAGCTCGCAGAAATAAACTCCCATATTTATTCGGTTTCATCACGTCCTTTTTATAGTTAGTTCCAAAATTATCTTTGTTTTCTATGTCCAGTGCATTTTGGTTTATAGCATAAACACAAGAGTCATTGGGTGCATTTTCCATTGCAAAGAAAAGGGCTATATATGGAGAAAAAGTCCAATCCAATAATCTTGTTGGCGCACCATAATGTTGCATAATAGAAAGCCATTCAAGCATTACCTCAATGTTTTCGTCTGTAGGATTTTTAATTAATTCTACTATAAAGCTAGAGCTACTCTCTGGACTGTAAGGTTGGTATAAGTGATATTGAGATTTAAATTGGTTTATGATTTCTTTTTCGTAACTATCTCTATTATAAACACGTTGTTTCGCATTTCGCTTAACCTCCTTAATATATTTTGCTGCTCTATGAAATGATGTCTCTAATTTCCAGTCAACATTATTTTGACCACGAAAGATCCAGTCCTTCGGATTTAATTTGAGAACTACTTTATTATAGTGTTCCCAATTATCGATATGAATTTCTTTCCACATGGCACTTAATATTACCGCTAACTTGTAAATACCACGATAAACTTACTACTTTTTTTATCTTTCATTTCTATTAAACAACTTTATTTTAGCATTTTAATGTCTGGCTAACTCCTCCTCGTTTGAGTGCAACGGTAACTGCCTGTCCCGATTTGATATCGGGAAGGGGGTTAGCTCCCGTCGTCTGTGACGACTCTTACAAACGCCAGATTTAACATTTCAATTTCGTGATGGCTAATTTCATGTCTTATTCATATCTGTTCAAATTCAAACAAACCTGCATTAACAAAGTAACTCGTCAAAGACGAGAGTTTGCAAACCCCTCGTTACCGCTTCGCTCAAACGAGTGGGAGGTTGTTTTTTTAAAAACCTTGAAGGTTGTGAAGGCCTAACTCACCCTCGTTTGAGTGCAACGGTAACTGCCTGTCCCGATTTGATATAAGATTTTCCCTCATTTGAGCTTTAGCAGTAACGGGTAAGGTGGGTTATAATAACCTTTTTTTCGTTAGAATCTATGGTAAAAAGGTTACCAGAAACGTATTTTTCGTTATAGCCTCCGGACGAAAGGTTGCCATAAATTTATTTTCGTTATCACCTCCGGACGAAAGGTTATCAGAAACGTATTTCTTGTTATCGGCTCCGGACGAAAAGTTGCCACAAATTTATTTTCGTTATCACCTCCGGACGAAAGGTTACTAAAAACGTATTTCTTGTTATCGCCTCCGGCAGAAAGGTTGCTACAAATCTATTTCTTATTAGTAACTCCGGCAGAAAGGTAATAAAAACATATTTTACATCAGTTATCATCTAAAATACGTTAAACGAACTTGCATTTTGCAACTGGTTTTATTATCTTACACACAAAACCCTGTAAATTACGATTCGCATGGACAAACCGGAACCTATTCGAGTGATCGCGATGTTAAAGCGCGAAATGAAAAAAAGGAATTTATGTGTTGCCGATGTGGCCCGAAGCATGAATACAAGCCATTCGACGGTGTTTGGCAGTTTACAACGCCCCACCATTCAGGTGCAAAAACTTTTGGAGTGGTGCGAATTACTGCAATACAACTTTTTTAAGGAGATCGCTGTGAAGCTTCCTTACAACGATCCCCCGGATGCAGACAATTCGCCGGTTGTACAGCAACAAAAACGCATCCAGGAGCTTGAAATGGAGGTTGTCATCCTGAAACGGACACTGAAAGAACTGGTGGCGCCGAAATCGTAAAGTGCGCCCCAACCTACCTCTTGTTACCGCTTCGCTCAAACAAGGGGTGGGTTGGAGAAAACGTCTAAACCGATCGTCGCGAACCTTTTCCTTTTTGGGAAAATGTCCAAACTGATCGTCGGGAAGCCTTTCCTTTGAAGCCCTTCCCCTATCGGCCATAGCCGTCAAGCTAAGAGATAAATCTTTGTAAATAACTATTTTTCAGTACTAATAATTTTTACTGATTCTATATTTTACTTTAAACAATCAACCACCACCCCCTTCGTTCCTCGGGTACTCCTCCTGTCCAGGAGGAGAAATTTGGGACAGTGACAATTTGGAAAGCCCGGTGGTTTTTCGCTGCCGCAACTTGCTTCGGTTTCCCCTCCTTTTTTTAGGAGGGGTGTCCCGGTTTCTCCGGGACGGGGTGGTCGTATTTCATTTATCGCTGATAAATAGAAAATTATATCTTTAGCTTGACGGCTATGCCCGATCGGTGGGTCACCCTGCCCCGAAACTTCGGGGTTGTTTCAGGGCCTGTTGCTTTGTCGTACCTTTCCATTGTTTTCGTGAGATGCCGAAACGAGTTCGGCATGACGCTTTGTTGTGAGGGAAGTCATTCCGTTACGGTAAGCCTCAATGACTGAAAGGTTCGGCATGACGCTATAATGAGTGGTGTATTGTGATGCCGAAACAACCCCGAAGTTTCCAGCATGACACTTCTTTGAGAGGAGAATGAGATACTAAAATAATCACAAATCTTCATCTGGACGGCAGACGATATAGAGGAGCGTTTTACCATAATTAAAAAGCCTCTCCCTGTCCGTATTTCCTGATGCGGGCTACCCGACTGGTTGCAGTACTTATTTTTTTTCTAAGTATTGTTGGGTTGTCTTAATTGTTGTATAAAAATAATTTAGTGCTGCTAAAAAACTTTTTTGAATTTCCTCTGCTTTTACGATCTGACCATTTATTTCTTGGTCTTTAGTTGCACAGGCATCACCAATCAATACGATATTAAATCCAAAATCTTTTGCAGCTCTTGCAGTCGCATCTACACACATGTGTGTCATCATGCCACAGATAACCAAATCAGTTATATTTTTACCTTTTAAATAATCAAGTAATTCTGTTTCCCTAAAACTATTTGGATAATGCTTGACAATAACCTTTTCTTGTCCTAATGGCTTTACATTGTCTTGAATTTCTGCCCCTTTGGTGTTTGGCAGAAAAAATGTTGCTGTAGGTCTTGTCGCAATATGTTGTATATGGATTATCGGCAAACTATCTGCTCTAAATCTATCAAGAAGCAATTTCGCATTTTCGCTTGCTTTATCAGAGCCGACCAGTGTCATTGTGCCATTCTCGAAATAATCATTCTGAATGTCAATAATTATTAATGCTGTTTTCATAGTTCGTCTTAATTGATTCTGTTGCGAAAATCCAAAATTCAGGGTCAAAAAATAAATCGCTAAAGATAAAGTTATCTGTCTCATGTTTGTAGAATTTTTTCTCAGAAACTGTTTAAAATTTGAAATGATGCCCAAAATCAAAAAATATATCCCGACCCTAAAGGGTGATTTTTTGATTTTTCGGCCACCCTTCAGGGCAATGTCATATAGTTAAGGTATTCTTTGTGGATACTTCGTGTTTTTTGCCCCGAAATTTCGGGGTTGTGGCAGGAAAAAATTAGCAACAAAGCCACTAATTCCCAAAGGTCCACAAAAAATATATCAAATGTTTCAATTCTATAATTTCTTAACTACATGACATTGCCCTTCAGGGGTTGGGGTAACCTGAAAAATCAAAATGAGCTAAATTTAAACAGTTTCTCAGTTTTATTGTAACCGTAAGTTGCCTTGAGGAACACAGAGACAGACGGGAGCAGATCGTTTACATCTCCAGCAACTCCATAAAGTCGATTTCCTCCACGTTGTCGGGCGATTCTTTCACCTGTTTGTGTTCGCAAATAAGCGTCCGGGCAGGAAACTGGCGGACAAGCGGGTAGTCGTGGGTGGCCATAACAATGGTTTTGCCCCGTTCGTTCAGTTCCAAAAAGATGCGTAGTAAATCCTGCGAGGTTTCGGGGTCGAGGTTGCCGGTGGGCTCGTCGGCCAGGATGACGTCGGGATCGTTGAGCAGGGCGCGCGCTATCACAACATGCTGCTGCTCGCCGCCCGACAACTCGTGAGGCATCACTTTCAGTTTGTCGCGCATCGCCACCAGTTCGAGCATATCGTCGATACGGTCTTCAATAGCTTTGGTTTGTTTCCAGCCGGTGGCCTGCAATACGAAAGCCAGGTTGTCGTGCACATTGCGGTCGGTCAGTAGCTTAAAATCCTGGAAAACAACCCCGATCTTGCGGCGCAAAAAAGGAATTTCGCGCTGACTGATGTCGGACAGCTTGAACCCGGCAACCGTTACTTCGCCGTTCACCAGCGGTATTTCGGCATTCAGAGTTTTTATCAGGCTCGTCTTACCGCTGCCCACTCTCCCGATCAGGTACACAAAACTGCCTTTTTCAATGTCGAGGTTCACGTTGGCAAGAATCAGGGCCTCGCGCTGGTAAATATCTGCCTTACGAATACTGATGATGTTCCGGTCTTCCATTTTTTTCGGGATAAGTTCTTCTGCAAAACTAATTTTTTTTTGAGCAACCGGATACTATTCATGCGTAATAAACAGTTTTCTGTTAAGAAATCAATCGGGACGAAACGGTTAAAAGCCTGCGATTTTTCTATTTTTACATGCAAATAATATATCCATGAAGACAATCAGGTTGCTTTTAATGATCTCCTTATTTTATCTGCCTCTTTCAAATATACATGCTCAACAGACAACGTATTATCAATCGGTTGATCAGGAGATACAAACGGCAAAGGAACTTTTCAGGAAAAATAACTTTGTTTCGGCCCTGAAACTGTTCGGGCAAATTGAGGACAGGACAGATGAAGATTCGGAGCTGCATTCAGAAGCTTGTTTCTATAAAGCGCTCTGTTCTGTGAAGATGGACAACGACAATGCCGAATCGCTGATCACCGGTTTTACCGAACGATACCCGGCCAGTCCGTATAAAAACCAGGCATGGTTCGAGCTGGGAGCAAGCCAGTTTGAACACAAAAAATATGCTGCTGTGCTGCGCAGTTTCAAGGAAGTGAATGCTGCATCGTTAACCAAAGAAGAACGGATAAAACTGCATTACCAAAAGGGATATTCGTATTTTGCGATGGAAAAATACGATGAGGCGGCAACTGAATTCTTCGGAATAAAAGAAGAAAACAATCTGTACGCTGCACCGGCCCGCTACTACTGGGCACATATTCATTACCTGAAAGAAAATTACCAAACGGCGCTCACTGAATTCGACAAGTTGAAAGACAACCCGAATTTCGCGAAAGTAATCCCGTTTTATATCAGCCAGATTTATTACAAACAGGAAAAATATGCCGAAGTGGTCAATTACACGGTCCCCATACTGGAAGGGGTGGATGCCAAAGAGCAGCCCGAACTTGCAAAAATTATCGGCGACTCGTATTTCCATTTGCAGCAGTTCGACAAGGCTGTACCGTACCTCAAATTCTTTTTCGAAACGGGCGACCGCAAAGGACGCGAGGCAAATTATATGCTGGGCTACTGTTATTACCTGAACCGCGAAGAACCCAAGGCAATTCCGCATTTCGAAAATGCTTCGAAAGGGAACGACAAACTGGCACAAAATGCCTATTACCACTTGGCCGACTGCTATGTAGTTACCAACGACAAAAACAAGGCGCGGGCTGCTTTCGAAGCGGCATCGAACATGGATTACGATGAAAAAATCAAGGAAGATGCGCTGTTCAACTTCGCGAAAATCACCTACGAGCTTTCGTACAGCCCGTTCAACGAAACCATTAAGGCATTCGATAAGTACATCTCGCTGTATCCCGATTCGGAACGCAACGATGCGGCTTACGATTACCTGGTACAGGTGTACATGAGTACCAGCAACTATGGCGATGCCGTCGCATCCATCGATAAAATAAAGGTGAAAAGCCCTTCGGTAAAAAAAGCGTATCAGCGGGTGACTTTTTACCGTGCTTTGGAAAATTTCAATAACCTCGATTATGAAGCAGCAATCGGGTTCCTTGGCAAATCAATCGAAAACGGGCAGTACAACCGCGATCTCGAAACACGGGCCAATTTCTGGAAGGCCGAAGCATGGTACCGTTTAGGCGATTACAACAAGGCTGTCGAAGGGTTCAACCGGTTTTTGCGCTCGCCCGGCGTCATTTCGATGCCCGAATACCAAACAGCGCATTACAACCTGGCTTACGCTTACTTCAAGCAAAAAGATTACACAAATGCTTCATCGTGGTTCCGCAAATACATTACCGGCAGCGAAACCAATCCGGGTGAAAAACTGGCCGATGCTTACAACCGTTTGGGCGATTGTTATTTTATTGAACGCAACTACAACATGGCAATCGGTTATTTCGACAAATCGTATCAATTGAACCTGTACGACCCCGATTATGCCTTGTTCCAGAAAGCATTCTGCCTGGGCCTTCAGCGCGAAAACGAACAAAAAATAAGCAACTTGCGCAACCTGTTGCAGGTATTCCCGAAATCGCAGTATGTTGATGATGCGCTGTATGAACTGGGGCGCACATACGAACAGAACCAGCCACAGGCTGCCATTAACTATTACCAGAACCTGGTGAACGAATACCCGCAAAGCAATCTTACCCCGAAAGCCTTGCTGCAACTGGGCCTCATTTATTACAACACCAGCGAATTCAAGAAATCGGTTTCCTATTACAAACAGGTTCCGGAAAAGTACCCCAACAGCGCAGAAGCGCAGGCCGCGCTTATGGGCATCAAAAATAATTACGTCGAGATGAACGATGTAAATGCCTATTTCGAGTACACCGAAACCCTGGGAACAGGTGTTCATGTCTCGGTGTCGGAGCAGGACTCGCTTACTTATATGGCCGCCGAAAAGCTGTTTATGGCAGGCGACAGAAAGGCAAAAGGACAATTTGAAAGCTATCTTCAGAAATTCCCGGCAGGCAGCTTTGCACTGAACTCAAAGTTCTATCTTGCCGAATGCCAGTACAACGACGGTGAATTCAGCGCGGCATTGCCCAATTACGAACAGGTAATTTCGCAGCCCGACAATGTGTTTACCGAACAGGCGCTTGCGAAGGCGTCGGAACTGACTTTCAACGCCGGAAATTTTGCCAGGGCGCTGGATATATACGAACGTCTGGAACGGGTGTCAACAACGAAATGGAATCTGCTGAAGGCCCGCGCCGGGTTGATGCGCTGCCTGTTTGCCAAGGATGATTACCGCAATACCATCGACGCCGCAAAAATGCTGCTCAGTTCGGAAAATGTTACCGATGTGATGAAACGTGAAGCCAATTATATGCTGGCCGTTTCGTATGTGCAGACCGAAAAATACGACCTGGCTTTGCCGGTACTCGAAAAGCTTGCCGCCGATGTAAAATCGCAGGAAGGGGCCGAAGCCAAATACCTGATTGCCGAAATTTTATTCCGCAACAACAAGCTGGCCGAGTCGGAAAAGGAAATCATGGATTTCATCTCGAAAAATACGCCGCACCAGTATTGGCTGGCAAAAAGTTTCATCCTGCTGGCCGATATTTATCTGCAAAAAGGAGACGAATTTCAGGCCAAACATACCCTGAAAAGTATTGTCGAGAACTATTCTGAAAAGGAAGACGGCATACTGGAAATTGCAGGAGAAAAACTCTCCCGTATGGAAGAGAAGGAACGCAGACTGCAACAGGAGGAAAACAAGGGAATGGAGATCAATATCAACAATTCAGAAAAAAAGTAAAGCACATGAAGATCAATTATATCAGTTTATTGCCGGTTTTTATTTTGAGTTCAGTTGGCATTGTAAACGCACAAAAGGACACCACCCGGCTGAAACAGGAAGTAGAAGTTACCAAGGCGTATCAGCCCAGCATTTCCGACGCTTTTAAAATCAACGACATTCCGCAGATAAAGGAAGAAAAAACAGATAAACCGGTGTTTGAATATTCCATTTCCAGCGAACCGGTATTTTCCACTTTCTCGGTGAAACCGGTGCAAGCTGCAACCATGGTTGGCGAACCGAAGACAGAACTGGGGAAAGGGCTTCTCAAATTAGGAATTGGCAATTACCTGACTCCCTACGGCGAACTTTTTTACAATGCAATTCCCGGCAACAAATCAAATTTCGGAATGCACTTCAAACATTTGTCGTCGCATGGCAAAATAAAACTGGTGAACGACGATAAGGTAGATGCCCCGTTCAGCGATAATGCAGCCGAAATCTTCGGAAAACGTTTTTACCGGAATTCAACGCTGACGGTCACCGGTTTTTTCGACCGAAAAGGACTTCAGTATTACGGATATACCGGCGACAAGCTGACGGATGCTGAAAAGGAAGCCATCATCCCAACATGGCAGGACAAACAGGTATTCTCGAAAGGCGGCGTTGATTTCTGTCTGAAAAGCAACACAGGCGCAAGCGCAAGCTCGGATATGAAATACGATTTGGGGTTTAATTTCCAGTATTTCGGAGCAAAGACCGGTCAGCGCGAAAACCTGGGGAAGATGCAGGTGAGCCTGAATAAAAACCTGGATCAATTTGAGGGATTGCTGGAAAGTTCGCTGACATTCTATTATGCCGATAAAATTGCGAACCGGGTTACGCCCGCCTCCAATCAAAAGAAACAGATTTTACTGATGGTAAACCCGGCCATAGTTTTCACGGGCGATAATGCGCTTTTGCAGATCGGTGCAAAAACCTACACCATGATCGACGACGATGAGGATGCACGAATTGTCGTTACCCCGAATGTGAAGGCCGAATGGTCTCCGGTAGAAAATATTTTGACTTTATATGCCCATGCCGGTGGCGACTTCGGGCATAATGTGTATTCAAAAATTGCCGCCGAAAATCCCTTTGCAGCACCCGATCACGACATACGCAATACCGAGTACCAATATATCCTTTCCGGGGGAATACGCGGTAAATTCAGCTCAAAAACCAACTACCGGGCAGGTGTATCCTATTCCGGAATAAAAGATATGCACTTCTATTATGCGCAGGGTTTTGATTACTATTCGGAAGAAAGTTCTTTCCGGAACCTGCAAAACACGCTGGATGTTGTGTACGACGATTTGAAACTTCTCAAACTGACCGGCGAGTTTTTCCATGCAGCTTCCGAAAACCTGAGTTTCCATCTGGAAGGAAATTATTACTCGTACGAAATGGAAACCCTCGCGCAACCCTGGCACATGCCCGAATTCGACGTGGATTTGTCGCTTATCTACAAAACTGACGGGCCTTTGTGTTTTACCCTTGATGCGTACGTGATCGGTAAACGGCAGGCTTTATTTGTTGATAGCTGGTCGTCAATGATTCTACCCGGTTTTACAGAAACAATTTATCCGATGGACCCGGTTTTTGACCTGAATGCATCGGTCGAATATCAATACAACCGGAAGCTGGGCTTTTTCCTTCAGTTGAACAACTTTGCATTCCAGCATTACGAAACATGGTCAGGCTATGCCAACCAGGGGTTTAATGTGCTGGCAGGGGTAAATTTTTCATTCTGAAGAATTTAAGAATACCCATTTCTGAAGTAAAAAACAACAGGAAAATCTTAATTTTCCGAAGGCAAAACAAGGCTTATAAACCATTCCTCATGACCACGATTTAAGTATTTGATTTTTTGCATGTTAATTAAATGCAAAATGTTGAAAACTTTAGGTTTTTAAAGGACTTGACCGGGTATCAGCTACGGGTATTTTAGCTATATTTGCATGTTATGTTTTTGAATAAAGAGAAGCTGAAAACAGGCAATTATTTGCACGATATATTTAACACTCAGCCTTGTCTTTTAAGCAGGGATGTCTCTGGATAAAAACATCTTTTCTCAAAACTTGTTTTCATCAAAGTTGTTGATGGGAAGGTGGATTTTTGGATTAATTAAATGAACAATAAATGAGCGAATTAGAAAGTACGCAGGAAGTAACAAACGGGAACGGTAATGGCAACGGCAATTATTCTGCCGACAGTATTCAGGTGCTTGAAGGACTTGAAGCTGTGCGCAAACGCCCGGCCATGTATATTGGCGATATAAACGAAAAAGGGCTTCACCATTTGGTTTATGAGGTAATCGACAACTCAATTGACGAGGCAATGGCCGGTTACTGTAAAAACATTGAGGTCATTATAAATGAAGATAATTCTGTCACGGTAACCGATGATGGCCGGGGAATACCTACCGATTTGATGGCCAAGGAGAAAAAATCAGCGTTGGAAGTTGTTTTAACGGTATTACATGCCGGAGGGAAATTCGACAAGGATAGCTACAAAGTATCCGGAGGTTTGCACGGAGTTGGGGTTTCCTGCGTCAATGCACTTTCGATTGCATTGAAAGCTGAAATTCACCGCGAGGGAAAAATATTTCAACAGGAATATTCGAAAGGGAAACCACTTTACGATGTGAAAGTAATAGGCGATACCGACAGAACAGGTACGATTATAACTTTTCTTCCGGATGATTCCATCTTCCTGACAACGGTCTATAAATATGAAATCCTTGCAGCACGTTTGCGGGAACTGGCGTTTCTGAATGCCGGAATATCTCTGATATTAATTGATAAACGCGAAGTTGATGAACATGGACGTTGCAAAACGGAAACGTTTTTTTCGCATGAAGGATTAAAAGAGTTTGTTGAATATTTAGACAGCGCACGCGAAAAACTGATTGATGAAACCATTCATATTGCATCTGAAAAAGGTGGCGTGCCGGTTGAAATTGCGTTGCATTACAATACTTCATTTACCGAAAATATTCATTCGTACGTAAACAATATCAATACCATTGAAGGAGGAACGCACCTCACCGGTTTCCGTCGTGGATTGACACGTACGCTGAAGAGTTATGCCGAAACTTCAGGAATGTTGTCGAAATTAAAAATTGACATCAACGGCGATGACTTCCGCGAAGGTTTGACCGCAGTTGTTTCGGTAAAAGTTGCCGAACCTCAGTTTGAAGGACAGACCAAAACCAAACTTGGAAACTCCGACATCAGTCTTCCGGTTGACCAGGCAGTCAGCGAAATGCTGGCCAATTATCTGGAAGAAAATCCAAAGTCGGCCCGCGAAATTGTGAACAAGGTGATACTGGCGGCAACGGCCCGTCATGCAGCACGGAAAGCCCGCGAACTGGTTCAACGTAAAAACGTACTTTCAGGCGGTGGTCTGCCGGGCAAACTGGCCGACTGTTCCGAAAAAGATGCTTCACTATGCGAGGTTTTCCTGGTTGAGGGAGACTCGGCAGGCGGAACAGCCAAACAAGGCCGGAACCGTCAGTTTCAGGCCATTCTGCCTTTGCGCGGTAAAATCCTGAATGTGGAAAAAGCGATGGTCCACAAAGTATTTGAGAACGAAGAAATACGAAATATCTACACGGCGCTCGGTGTTTCCATCGGTACCGAAGAAGACTCGAAAGCGCTGAATATTGAAAAACTGCGTTACCATAAAATCGTGATCATGACCGATGCCGATGTGGACGGAAGCCACATTGCCACACTGATCATGACGTTCTTCTTCCGTTTCATGAAAGAACTGATTGCCGATGGTTATTTGTACATTGCAACGCCACCACTTTACCTGGTACGAAAAGGAAAACGCGAAGAATACTGTTGGAACGAACAACAACGCCTGCGCTTGATCGAGGAATGGGGCGACGGAAAAGAGAATACACTGCACATCCAGCGATACAAAGGTTTGGGTGAAATGAACGCCGAGCAACTCTGGGTAACAACTATGGACCCTGAAAGACGTGTATTGCGTCAGGTGACCATTGATAATGCAGCCGAAGCCGATCATGTTTTCAGTATGCTGATGGGCGACGATGTGCCACCGCGTCGGCAGTTCATCGAAGACCACGCGATTTACGCAAATATCGACGCTTAAATAATACAAAATCCCGGTTCGTCCGGGATTTTTCTTTTTGTTTTGAAATCAAATTGTGCATGCTTTTATTATGAATGTTTGTGTGTTCTCATCATCAAGTAACGGAATTGCAGATTGCTATATTCACGATGCAGTAGCGCTTGCAAAATTGATTGTTGAAAACAATATGACCCTGATTAACGGCGGCGCTAATGTAGGACTGATGGAAGTGGTTTCGGCAACGGCTGCAAAATACGGCGCAAAAACCATTGGCGTCATTCCCGAAAAGATGATACACCGGAATCTGGTGTCGGACAAAATGCACGAAGTGATCATTTCGAAAGATATGCAGGAACGGAAAGCCAAAATGCGTGAACTTTCGGATGCCTATATTGCACTGCCCGGCGGGTTCGGCACCCTGGAGGAAATACTGGAAGTGATCACCCTGAAGCAGCTCGACTACCTGGGCGGCCCCATCGTTTTCGTCAATACAAATGGTTTTTTCGATGATCTTTTAAAGCAGTTTGAGAAATCGTATCATGAAAATTTTGCAAAGGAAAATTACCGGAAAATTTATTTTGTGGCGAAAAATCCGGCAGAGGCCATCGAATATATTCTCAACTATGAACCTGAAAATTTAGGCACAAAATGGCACGATGTGCCGATCCGGTATTAAACCGGAATGGTAAAATAAAATTCGGAGCCCTTTCCTTGTTTCGATTTTAACCGGATCTCCCCGCCAAGCAGTTCAATAATATTTTTTGAGATAGCCAACCCCAGGCCGGTGCCTCCAAAGTTCGAACCGCTTATTGTTTCCGATTGCCGGAACCGTTCAAAAACCAGTTCATGTTCATTCTCCGGAATTCCGATCCCCGTATCTTTTACCGAAAAAAACATCCCCTTTTCTTCCAGTGAGACGTGCAATTTAACGGTGCCCTGCGAGGTAAATTTAAATGCATTCCCCAACAGGTTCAGAACTACCTGCTTCAATCGTAATTCATCCGTATTTAGCCTGAAATCAGATGGAAATTCATATTCAGTACGAAACACAACAGCATCTGTCTGCTTTTTGCTCAAAAACTGATCTGCATAAACTTCAATACTTTTCAGAAATCCATCCAGAGCAAACTCCCGTTTTATGATCCGGAACTGGTGCGATTCCATTTTGGAAATATCAACAATGTCGTCAATCAGTTTTAAAAGCTGATGCGAACTCGATTTAATGTAATGAATTATTTCGTCTTGTTTTAACGATTCATCCGGGCATCCCAACAAATCAGAAAATCCTACAATTGCATTCATCGGAGTCCTGATTTCGTGCGACATATTCGCTAAAAATGCGGTCTTCAGCTTGTCCGAATTTGTTGCGCGTTCCTGTTCTTCCGCCAGCCTGAGATGGATTTCTTCGTGCTTGTCAATCATTGTATTAACAGCATTGGCCGTCTTCCTGAACTCTTCAAAATGGAATGCTTCGGAATCTACTTTTTCATATTTTTCCGAAGCGTTTTTAAAGAAAACAAAAAAGTTATTGAAATCGTTTTTATAGTATTTGTCAAAGTAAATGAGAAGTACCGACTCCAGCAGCAAAACAAAAATAAGGATGAAAACAATTTTGGCTATTGAGCCCTGAAGGTTTTGTTTCAGCACAGCCTTTTGTTCTGTCAATTGTTGGTCAATATCATTTAGGTAAAAACCAGCGCCAACCAGCCAGTCGAGTTCCTTTATATGAACTATATATGAGAGTTTTGGAACAAATTCCGTTTCACCCATTTTGTTCCAGTGATACGAAAAATAGCCTCCTTCTTCAGAGATTTTCGCTGCCTCCAGTTCTTTCAAAAAAACACCGTGCCGACGGGCATCCGAACCATCTAAGAAATTGTAGTTCCCGTTGTAAATTTGTCCGTCCATCACAAGCGGGGTTCCGTTGGTATGGTTAATAAAAATATACCCGCTGTATTTGAACCTCACCGAGCTAATCTTTTCCGTAATATCTTTTCTGAAAATATTATAGTGGTCTTCGAGATAAATTTTCCCTCCGAAGTACCAGTTCAACGGTTCAAATTTCTTCAGGTACACAACTTTTTTAACCGGAAGACTATCAGCCTGAGGTAAATTATCCTGACCGTAAAAAATAAAACCTTCGGCTTTATCACGAAGAAATTCGAGCTCCGATTCAATTACTTTATTTCCGTGCACATCGGTATGGCGAAGCAGATTCGTGTTTTCATACTGCGGATGTCCCGGGTAATAAATCCCCAGACCATCCATCGAACCAATAAAAATTTTACTGAAATGGTCTTTCGATTTCAAAAATGAAGTAATCTTTTTTAGTAATTTCTTTTTGTCTGACAACGAATACAAACCGAGTTCGTTGTACAAGCCGACACACATCTCATAAGCCTGTTCAACATTGAATTTCAACTCGTTTATATATTCCTGCTCCATGCTTCTTTTTCGTAGCATGATGTACCGTGCCTCGCTTAATACAATATCCTTTATCAGGATTTTTTGTTCGGTAATGTATTTCTCGCGTTGAAGTTTTTCTATCTTTTTATAATTCGCAATCTCATGATAAATCATGATCCCTCCGATTAAAACAGTGGTAAGGATCGTAACGAAAACAATCATTCGGCTAAACAGCTTTGAAATATTCCTTGAATTCCAAAGGTTCCAAAAATCCAGATTCATTGATTAACGTGCTATTTTTTTAATACAACCGAGGAGAAACAGGTCGTTCGTTTTCAGTTCAATTTCCGAAATGAAGTAAAAACCACCCTGTAATCTGCCAAAAGCGAAATAATGTCACATTGATTTTCAAAAATGATAAAAAAAATCAGATAATATTTCATAAATTGAAGGAAATGGCAAAAAATATAAAATGGCCTGAATTTTGATATTCAAAGCGCGCACAGGATAAGGGTTCTGTTAAAATCTGTTAAACAAATTAAAGGAAATACAACACGTAAAACACAAACGGGTTTACTGCGTTATATTTGGGCAAAAAACAGGTGAGGAATTATTAATATTAAATATAAAAGCTATGAAAAACATGAAAAAAGGGATTTTGCCGTTGCTTTTTGCTATTGTCGGAGCTTTTGTAGCGCTTTGGGTGTACACCAACTATTTTAATGCTCCAAAAATTGTAACCATAAAAGAAGATCAACCTGTTCAATATGCCAGTCTTCCGGCTATTCCGGGAGATTTGCCCGATCTGAGCTTTGCTGCTGAAACGTCTGTACATGCAGTAGTTCATATCATGGTTACCCAAAAGGGCGACTATTATGCTTCAAATCCGTTTTACGAATGGTTTTTTGGCGACCGGGAATATCAACAGGAAACGCCACAGCGACAAGGCGCCGGTTCCGGGGTGATCATCACACAGGACGGGTATATTGTGACCAACAACCATGTGATTGAAGATGCCGATGAAATCAAAGTAATTTTAAATGACAAACGCGAATTTACAGGAAAACTGATCGGTGCCGATCCGCTAACCGACATCGCCCTGATCAAGATAGATGAAAAAGAGTTGCCTTTTCTTCGCTTTGGTAATTCCGACGATTTGAAACTGGGACAATGGGTACTTGCTGTGGGTAACCCGTTCAATTTAACGTCAACGGTAACGGCCGGTATTGTCAGCGCCAAAGGCCGGAATATCGGTATCAACCCGAACCGCATGGGCATCGAAGCATTTATACAGACCGATGCTGCTGTCAACCCGGGGAATAGCGGCGGGGCGCTGGTGAACACGCAAAGTGAACTGGTTGGCATTAACACGGCAATTGCATCACGTACCGGATCGTACAGCGGATATTCATTTGCTATTCCGGCAAATATTGTAAAGAAGATAGTGGCCGATTTGACCGAATTTGGCGAAGTACAACGTGCATTGTTGGGCGTTGAGATCAGTGATGTTACTGCCGAAATCGCCGAAAAATACAAACTCGATAAAATTGAAGGGGTATTTGTCGGTGCAGTTGTAGATGGCGGCGCAAAAGATGCCGGCATCGAATCGGAAGACGTAATTATCAGCATTGACGACGTAAAAGTGAATACCACTGCCGAACTTCAGGAACAAGTCGGGAAACACCGTCCCGGCGATGTTATTAATGTTGTGGTAAAAAGAGATAATAAAAAGAAACAATATAACGTAACGCTTCGTAACAAGCACGGAAACACCGAAATAGTTAAAAAAGAAGGAGATGGAGTTTTCGGTGCAGAGCTTGAAGTAGTTTCCGACAAGGAAAAACAACGTTTAAGAATCCGGAATGGCATTAAAATTACAGAACTGAATGATGGTAAATTCAGAGATGCCGGAATAAAAGAAGGATTTATTATTACTGATGTGAACAAGAGGCCTGTGTATGAGGTTAAAGATTTGAAGTACATCATTAATAATGCGAGTGGTGGCATTCTGATTGAAGGGATATATCCCGATGGAGAGTTGGCATATTATGTATTTGGAATAAAATAATTCCCAACAGACCCTACCGGTTATTTATTTGTTAAGCAAATCGGACAATGTCATTTATGTGTTTGAATTATTGACCTATAAAGTCTATATTTGCACGTTTTTTATAAAAGGGTAGAATGAGACAACTTAAGATTACAAAATCGATTACCAACCGCGAGAGCGCTTCTTTGGACAAGTATTTGCAGGAAATTGGCAAAGAAGATCTTATTACCGTTGAGGAAGAAGTAGAATTAGCTCAAAGGATCAAAAAAGGTGATCAGGCGGCATTGGAAAAACTGACCCGTGCCAATCTTCGTTTTGTTGTTTCTGTAGCCAAACAGTACCAGAATCAGGGATTAAGTTTGCCTGACCTCATTAATGAAGGCAATTTGGGATTGATAAAAGCAGCAGAAAAATTCGATGAAACGCGGGGGTTCAAGTTTATTTCGTACGCCGTTTGGTGGATCCGCCAGTCGATTTTGCAGGCCCTTGCTGAACAGTCGCGTATTGTTCGTTTACCGCTTAACCAGGTAGGTTCGTTGAACAAGATCAACAAAGCGTTTTCGAAATTCGAACAAGAACATGAACGGAAGCCATCGCCTGAAGAATTAGCTGATTCGCTGGAGCTTCCCGCCGACAAAGTTGCCGATACCTTACGTGTGTCAGGACGACACATTTCGGTTGATGCACCTTTTGTTGAAGGTGAAGACAACAGCCTCCTCGATGTCCTGATCAACAGTGATTCACCGAATGCAGACCGTAGTCTGATGATGGAATCGCTGGCCCGGGAAATAGAACGAGCTCTCGCTACCCTTACAGAACGAGAAAGTGACATCATCAGGATGTTCTTTGGAATTGGATGCCAGGAAATGACCCTGGAAGAAATCGGAGAAAGATTTGGGCTGACCCGCGAACGGGTTCGGCAAATAAAAGAAAAAGCTATACGTAGATTAAGACACACATCACGTAGCAAACTATTAAAAACGTATCTCGGTTAAAGAAAAACGAGAAAAAAAAGGATCGTCTCAAAAAACATGGGACGATCTTTTTTTTATGACTATTCCTCCCTTTCTTCCGTCATTCCGGCGCAGGCCGGAATCTCATGATGACAATGGATTTCAATCTTGAATTGTGGAAATTACTTCATAAAAAAACGGACATACGATTAAACCGCCTTTCTGCTAAAAAACCAATACTGGTTCCTTATTCCGATCGTTTGGAAAGAGCTTCCTCAATGCGTTTCAACTGATCTTTAGGGTATTGTTCATCTTTTTGGACGACCAGCGCTTTATTGTAATAAAAACGGGCCACGCTGAAATTTCCCTGTTCAAAAGCCTGATCGGCCTGCCGTAACTGGTTCATGTATTCCATGCGTACCTGATCGCGTTTTTCCTGTTCGAGCAGTTTTTTAATATCTTCAATTTTAATTTTCGGGTAGCGTTCTTCCGGGTTTATTCGCGACGCTTCATTATAATGAAACCGGGATACTGAATAATTTTTCGCATAGTACGCCTCATCAGCCTGGGCAATGGCTTCGTTATAGAGCCGTTGTTCCCGTTCCGACAGCAAGGTATTGGTGAGTACCTGTATCTCGTGAATACGGTCCTTTGGATAGCGTTCCCATGATTTCACCTCAAGCGCTTTGTAGTAATAAAATTTTGCAACTGTATAATTACTTTTCATGAAAGCATCATCCGCCTGTTTGATGGCACTGTCGTATGCCGAACGAATATCGTCCGATAAATTGACATCGATCAGTCGCCCGATTTCCTCGATCCGCTGCCTTGGATATGCTTCAGCCGGTTTAATATCAGAAGCCTTGTAATAATGGAAACGCGCTACCGAATAATCTTTTTTCGTAAACATATCGTCCGCTTTTCCTATTATTTCGTCATACAATTTATTCGTTTCCGTGATACTTAAATTCTCCAGGTACCGGGGAGATGCCTCCAGATATTCAGCTTGCGCTTGCGTCTGCACAGGTTTTGTTTCAGCAGGAACAGCATCCGGCTTTTTCGTTTCAGCCAGAACCGGTTCCGTTTTTTGCATCATCTTCCGGATCAGGTCGATTTGTTTTTTAGGATATGCTTCGCCCGGTTTTATCTGCAACGCATTTTCGTACCTGCTTACAGCTTCCTCATAAACTTTGTCACGGAATGACTGATCTGCAAGTGCAATTACCTGCCGGTAGCGATCATCTTCGTTCTTTGCCTGTGCCAGCCGGAGACTGTCGCTACGTGCCGTGTCAATCATCCGTATAATTTCACCGATTTTTTGATCAGGATACGGATCTTCCGGCTTAAGGGTTTTTGCAATTTCGTACTGGTCGCGCGCCTCATTTAGTTTTCCGGCAGCCAGCAAACCGTCAGCCTGTTTAAGCATATCGGTAAATGCTTTATTCGTCACCGATTTTTCCACATCGCCCGCCAACATTATACTGATCTTCTGATTTACAAGCTGAACCTGCTGCATGGCGTATTCGTCGTTGGGCTTGACACCAAGAGCATCGGCATAATTATTTTTTGCCGATTGCCATTTCTCCTGATTAAAATATTCGTCGGCCTTTTCGATAAAAGCCACATATTCCGCATTCTTCTTATCAATTATATCCTGAATTTTACGAATCTGGTTTTTGGGATATTCCTCATTCGGCATACTATTTCCTGCATCGACATACAAAGGGAGGGCTTCGGTATATTTTCCCAAATTGAACAGGCCGTCGGCTTTCTCAATAGCCAAAAGATAATCAGCTAACTGTTTCTCTGCAATCCGCATCTGGTCCTTCAAATTGGTAATCCGGGAATTAATGTCTGTCCTGTTTTCAGGAATAATTTCCAGCGCTTCATTGTACTTCGAAATAGCATCTTCATATTTTTTGCCCGACGCCAATTGTTCGGCCTGCTTCACCAGCAACTGATAATTCTGTAACCTTGCCTTGTTTGTTGAATCGCGGATTGCCTGCTGTTTGGAAACTTCAGTCTGCATTTTTAATTCATCCAGAATATCATCAATTTCCTTGATTTTATCTTTCGGATATTGTTCTCCGGGTATCGCACTAATGGCTGAAACATAATGATCACGGGCTTCATTGTATTTTTTCAACACAAAATCGGCATCCGCCAGAGCAATTATCTGATTATATTTTTCACGGTTTGCCTTCTCCGCTTCCAGCCGCTGCTGTTCTTCAAGTTTTGCCAGGCGTTCAATTTCTGCCCGCTGTGCCAGTATTTTATTGATTTCTTCGATGCGCTGAAGAGCAAGCTGGTTGCCGGTTTTGTACTTCAGCGCTTCTTCAAACGAAGATTTTGCATCCGTCAAACGTTCTTCATTAAATGCCTTTTGACCGGCTTTCATATTTTCTGCATACAACCGTTCGTTTTCCTCGGCAATCCGTTGTTTACCCAAAATATCATCAATCTCTGAAATCCGGTTTTTGGGGTATATTTCCGTTGGCTTCAGGGCAAGAGCCTCTGTAAGTTTTTCTCGTTCCCTGCCCAGATCATTTCGCCGGGCCGCATCAGCAGCCTGCACCAGCAAGCGGTTGTAATCGTCGTCCAGTTTTTTCATACGCGCATTTTCTGCAGCAATAGTTTCCAGAAAACGGGTTGCTTCAGCAATTCTTCCGTTTGCATAGGAATCGCCACCTTTTATCAGAAGAGCTTTCCGGTATTCGTCAACAGCCGCTGCATATTCTTTTCGGTCGAACAAACGGTCGGCCCCGGCAATTGCCTGTTGGTATGCTTTTCCTTTTTCTTCCTGAAGGATGCGGTTTATCTCCTCAATTCTTGATGACGGGTATTTTTCATCCGGCTTTATTCCCAAAGCCTCGTTGTATGCCATTTTTGCCAAGTCGTACTGATTGCTTACAAAAGCCTGATCAGCCCTTGAGATTGCCTGAGTATATGCAATATTCACTTGTTGCTGCTGTGCTTCCCGGGCAGCCACATCCTTTAATTCTTTATCAATCTGAAGGATCATCTGCTCAGGATATTTTTCCTGAGGAAAAAGATTTTTTGCTTTTACAAAACTGCCCCTCGCATCCTTGTAATTTTTAATGCCCATCAGCGAGTCGCCCGAACGGACCAACGAAGCATACTGCCGGGTTTTAAGCTTTTCTGCTGATTCATCAGCCATGATGCCCGCAATCCGGTCAAGTTGTTCCTTCGGATATTTCTCTTCCGGTTTCACAGAAAGCGCTTTTCGGTACTCAGTTTCTGCCAATTGATAGTCTTTTCCACGAAAAGCCTTGTCGGCACCGACAATGGCGGCATCGTAATTTTGTTGATTTTGAAGTTGTTGTATTGCCGATTCGGCATTCCGTATTTTTTCGAGCGCCGCCGGGTCGTTTGTCTTTATTTCAAGTGCCGTCCGGTATTGTGCAATGGCATCGGTAAATTTCTGCTGCCCGAACAAACGGTCGCCATCCTGCAACGCTTTCTGATAGTTTTGCTTCGATGCGGTTTGCTGGGCTACCTGTTGCAGTATCCGGTTTATTTCTTCAATCCGTGCATTGGGCCGCGGGTCTTCTGGTAAAATAACCGAAGCCTCACGAAATACTTCCCGTGCCTGTGCATAGTCTTTGCTGCTGAATAAATTCTCGGCCCGGGCGAGTGTCCCGGCAAACTTTGTTGCCTTATCCCTCTGCTCAACAATCTGACCTATTTCACTGATTTTGCGTTGTGCATAATTGTCATCCGGTTTGTATTGCATGGCCTGCCGGTAAGCCGCCAGCGCATCATCATATAATTTATCCTGAAATTTCGCATCAGCGCGGTCAATGGCTTCTTTATACAGCTTGTTTAAATCCTGCTTTTTTTGTTCGGCAAGTTTCAGTGCATCCAGCAAATTTTGAATTTCGCGGATACGATCCTGTGGATACGGTCGGTCGGGAAAAAATTTTCCTGCCTCCTTGTATTTTGCCAGCGCCTCCTGGTATTTTGTCTGGTCGAAAAAGCCATCTGCTTCCTTCACAATCCGGTCATACTCCTTCTGCATCTCCTGCAATTCCTGTAATTCCAGCTTATCCAGCGACTTTTGTTCTTTGTTAACTTCCTTTTCTTTTGCCAGAGCCTGGTCCAACTGGATAGCAAACAAGTTGTCATTAACAAACACTTCGGATAAGAAATCATCAGATGCTTTATCATAAAAAATCCGGGCATAGGGTTTGAATGAAAAACTCTTATCGACATCCTCAACCTCTTTAAATAAATTCACCTGAAATTCAACCGGAGGAAAATCACTGTTTACATCCAGAATCGTTTTGGGCACCTGAGTGGAAATTAATATGATCCGGGTGTACAATCCGGGCTTCGAAAAAGTAAGTTTGTATTCGTTGTTGAATTTCAAACGGTAAACAAATTTTGGATCCCGGCTTATCTCAAAATGCTGGGTTTCTTTGCTATTCACCTCCATATCAAGCGTTGTCCCTTCCAGTATATCATCCCCAACAAATATTATTGCCTGAATTTCCAGGTAATCCTTTTTCTGCGTAAACCCGCTCAATGAAAGAGAGAAAAGGAAAAGACAAAACAGAAAATATTTTAACCCAAATTTACCTATCATATCCGCCTAATTCTGATGTATTACGTCTTTTCAGTAAAATCATTCCGAAGCTAAATTAATTAAAACATTTGATGTTTATCCGTTAAACAAACGGTTTTATTGTGCATAAATTTTAAAAATTGACGATTAATTACGTTATTTAAGTTGTTTACTATTTATCCGGTTATAAAACAGAAAGAATGAAGAAAGACCCATCGTTGATTGAAGCGCTCGTTCCCATTATCCTTCTGATTGTATTGCTGACAGCGAATGTATTTGTTTTTGAGGATACGCTGGCGGGCTCGAACCAAATTGCACTTTTAATGGCTGCCACTGTGGGGGTAATTATTGTCCGCAAGAACGGAATGCGATGGGAAGAAATCAGCGATAAAATTGTAAGCACTATCGGTTCAGCCATGCCTGCCATGCTGATCTTGTTACTGATCGGCTCACTGGCCGGAACATGGATGATCAGCGGGGTGGTACCGGCCATGATTTATTATGGACTGGACATTATCCATCCACAGATATTTCTGTTTACAGCCGTAGTGGTTGCTTCAGTTATTTCGGTCGTCACAGGGAGTTCATGGTCAACTGTTGCGACCATTGGTGTTGCTTTGCTGGGAATCGGGAAAGCGCTGGGAATAAACGAAGCAATGGTAGCCGGGGCAATTATCAGCGGCGCCTATTTTGGCGATAAAATGTCGCCCCTGAGCGACACCACGAACCTGGCGCCGGCTATGGCCGGGACCGACCTGTTTACCCATGTCCGGTACATGGTATACACCACGACCCCATCATTAATTATAACCCTGATTATTTTTCTGGTAATTGGTTTTAATTCAAATACACAAACTGCGTTGTCTGATGTTGAACAGGTTCAAAGTGCAATTGCCAATAATTTTAATACTTCGCCAATCCTCTTTTTGGTTCCAATCGCCCTGCTGACAATTATTATATTGAAAGTACCGCCGCTTCCGTCGTTAATGATTGGCACCTTGCTGGGCGGAGTGTTTGCCGTTATTTTTCAACCTGAAATTATTCAGGAAATTGCAGGATCGGGAATGTCGTATTTTAAGGCCTCGTACATTGGTTTTATGCAGGCGATGTTTGGCGACGTTACGCTGTCGACAGAAAACCAAAGCGTGAACGAATTACTAAAAACATCGGGCATGAGCGGTATGCTCGACACCATCTGGCTCATTTTGTCGGCCATGGTTTTTGGCGGTGTTATGGAAGCCGGAGGATTATTGCAACGCATCACCATGCCCATTGTGCAAAGGGCAAAGTCGGCAGGAAGCCTGGTCACCTCAACCGTCATTTCCTGTATTTTTTTCAATGC
The DNA here is from genome assembly GCA_003506435.1 of Prolixibacteraceae bacterium. GTDB lineage: Bacteria > Bacteroidota > Bacteroidia > Bacteroidales > Prolixibacteraceae > GWE2-42-39. Next base: position 96,255 of record DOAQ01000017.1, on the reverse strand, counting down.
AACAGCTTCCGACCAGTATATTTCCATCGTTGTTCCCGGGCGTATGTTTCGCAAAACGTATGAAGAAAAAGGTTACAAGCCGGAATTACTGAGCCGTACCCTCGAAGATTCAGGGACAATGACTTCAGTGCTGTTTCCGTGGAATACCTGTGGAGCAACTCAATCCCGGGTACTTGGAGTGGGAACCTGGGAATATTTGCCTTACTGTTTTTTCAACATCATTAGTCCGTTCATGAGTATACTTTTTGCGTACCTGAATATCAAAATCAGGAGAATAGAGAAGTCGAAATAGCTGAAACTACACACGAACCGTTAAAATTTTAATGAAATCCCAAATTTTCCACCGGAGAATGCATTGCCTCCACCAAATTCCAGGTTAATACCAAATCTATCAGTAAAATAGTACCGGCCACCCACCTGGGCTCCAAGGCCCAGCCCTGAAGAATGTGTCCCCGGATAATCATTGGGTGAACCCCAGATATAGAAACCGAGATTCAAACCGGCGTAGAAGTCCCAATTGCTGGGGATATTTAAGGCATTATTAAAATGGAAATTCCCGTTTCCTGAGATACCGGCAACAGAATGATTGTATCTTTCTCCGGAATAATTATCATGGTAGGAACGAAATGAAACTTCTCCTCCAATTGAAATATCCTTATGAACGCCGTAATCGAGGCCGAAATAAACAGGAACGCCCCATGAAGACAAACCAACACCGGCATTAAACTGTGACTGTCCTTTCCCTATTGGATTTTGTGCAAATATTGCGTTTGCAACAACCAATAAAACTATTGTTAAAACTTTTTTTCTCATTTTGTTTTCTTTTTAAATATTAAACATCCAAACATCATTTCAGTTTGATTATTGAATATTTTACTCCTATTTAAAACTGCATACTTTGATTTTTATTGTATGTTGACTTGTGATACAATGACCACCGACACCTGCATAAAATGATTATTTTTTCTCAACATTCTTCAGAAAGTCTCTCACCAATTGATTGTATTCATTCATTTTTTCAAGGTGATGCGAATGAGAAGCGCCCTCAAAAATATGGATTTCAGAACCGGGAAGTTTGCTTTGGTAATATTTTGTAGTTGCAGGCGTCGCTTCGTCATATTCCCCACAGGTAAACAATACAGGCACAGTAATTTCGCCCAGATGTCCGGTTAAATCAACGGTCATCAAACTGCCGGTCATTGTAAATTCGCTGGGACCCCACATGTATCCGTATACTTCCGCTCCCATTTTTTCCATTGTCCTGTTCAGGCAACCGGGCCAGGGATCGAGCCGACAGAGATGCCGCCCATAAAAAATCATCATCGCTTCCTGGTAAGAGGAAGAACTATAATCTCCGTTTGCTTCGTATTTTCTGATCGTATCCTGCACATCTTTGGGAAGCTGTGAAATCAGGATTTGCTGGTCGGCAACCCATATTGGGGTACTTAAATACGGGCCCGAAAGCACCAGGCTACGAACTCCTTCCGGCTTTTTGCGCAACATATATTCCGTAGTAAGCATGGTTCCCCACGATTGCCCGAGAATATGTACTTCATCCAGTTTCAATGCGGCACGCACCTGAGCAAGCTCTTCCACAAACCGTACAGTCGTCCACAACGTGGTATCGGAAGGCTTCTCCGAATTGCCGCATCCAAGCTGATCGTAAAAAATTACAGGACGTTCATCGGCAAGCGCTTCCAGCGTTTCCAGATAATCGTGCGGCGCTCCGGGGCCACCGTGCAATACAAGGAAGGGAATGCCTTTTTTGTCGGCACCGGCAATACGGTACCAAACTTTACCTCCGTCAACCTGAATAAATCCTTCCTGAACAGACGAACCCGGTTGATTTTTCTTCGCTTCGCATGAAAATAAAATAACAAACATAGCGGTGGGTATCAACAAATTATTCTTCATATTCAATTCTCTTCATTTATTGAAGTTTTATCTGCTGCTGATTAGTAAGCTCTTCGTTTTGTAGCAACTGGCTTCCAGCAAATCGGTCAATTGAATGACGAGACTGCTCATTTCATCGTTCAGATTCCATACATTAGTGAATGCAACAAAAGTCATATCATTATCCGGATCGAATGCCATTATCGAAAGATATCCTTCATGAGCGCCGCTGTGACCATATCCCAGATTATTTGTGTATTGTAATCCGCAGCCATAACCTCCTGCACTCGAAGTACTTGTCGGCAGGCAGTTCATCATCACGGAATTAACTATATGTGTACCGAGAATGCCCTGTCCGGATAATAATTTCCGCAGAAAATTTGCAAGATCTTCGGGCGTTGTGATGAGATTGCCTTCGGCAACATTTGCCGAGATGTTCGACTGTGTTACATTAATTTCTTCACCTCCATAAAGAACATATCCCGGCACAAATGGCTCCGGAATAGTTTGATCCGTTCCCAATACAGGCATCGACGTGTTTTGCAAACCCATGGGTGTAATAATATTCTCCATCAGGTAGTTTTGATAGGACTTTTTTGAAACCCGCTCAATAATCTTACCGAGTATGGAATAGCCGGTATTGGAATAATGGTATTTGGTGCCGGGAGCAAAATAGAAAACTCCGGTTTCAGCAACTACGTTTATCAACTCATCAAAAGTAAATGTGTGCGATGCATCTGTTTCATCTGCATATTCTATGTAATTCAGGCCTTTATAGGGCACTTGTGCTGAAATGGTATCCGGAATATATTCATTTGAAATATCGAACACTCCGGCCCGGTGTCGAAGTAGATCCAGTATGGTAATAGAACTTTTATACGGAATAGCGTATCCCGGCGTATTGGGAACATAGGGTTCACTGGTTCCCGGTATGTTATCGGTAATAAAATGATTGATATTGAGTTTGCCCTGCTGATGGAGCAACAATATCGCTGCTGAAGTGAAAGTCTTTGTATTGCTTGCCGCCCTGAAATGTATTTGGTCGGTAACCGGTGATTCCATTCCTGCCGAGACAAAAAACGATTCACTGCCCGATATCACTTTCAATGCAATTCCGCCGGGATAATCAGGTACTTTTTCTCTGTACTTTTCAAACTCATTCTCCACCAGTTCCTGAATCCGGGACTGAATTTCATCATGAGACGGAATGTCGGTATCATCTTTCGAACAACTTGTGATGAATAGTAGTACTGCAAATAATGAGTAAATCGTTGTTTTGGTTTTCATTGTTTTGTCTTTGAGTTCGTTAATTTCTGCTCTTCTCTCTCCATTCCTTTCTTAAAATCGCATAGATCAAATCATCAGTCCACGTCCCGTTTATGAAAAGGCTCTCCTTAAAATATGCCTCACGCCTAAATACTAATTTCTCCACTAATTTTATGGAACTTATATTCTCCGGGTCAATCGATGCAATGATGCGATGTTTATTCAATTTTCCGAAAAGGAAATTTAGTATTTCAGTCATGGCTTCGGTTGCAAAACCACGTTGCTGGTATTTTTTATCGATTGTGCAGCCGAGCTCAACCTGCCGGTTTTCCGGATCATAAAAATGCAACCCGATATCGCCTGCCAGTTCGCCGCTTTCGTTTATTATTATTACAAACTGAAACCACGTTCCTTGTAAATTCATGGTTGATGAAACCCTGTTATCAATGAAATCTGAGACCTCATCAATTGTTTTCGGAATCCATCCCTGGTACCTGTTCGCAATGGAATCTGAACGATATTTAAATACAGATTCAGCGTCTTTTTTGTGTATCGGACGAAGCAGCAAACGTTTTGTTCTTAATTCCATGTTATCCATTTTCTCCCGCTGTTTTTCATTCATTTTACCATCTGTCGCTTTCAATTTCAAAAGGCTGTCCAAAAAGTAAATATTACGATAACTTTACTCTGTGAAACTCTGTGGGTAACTCTGAGAAACTCTGTGTTTCAATTGTTTATTTTTTACCACAGAGTTACACAGAGTAAAAACACAGAGAAACACAGAGTTTTTGGACTGCCTCGTCAAGACCATCCTCTGTTTAGACCCGTTGTTTCATTTTAAACCAATAATCTCTTGGATTGCGTTGTCAGTTAAAATCTCAACAACATCAATAACAGAAAAATACCATTTCTCATTTTCTTCATCCCAGTGGGTACGAACTTTTTTTGATTCAAATAGTTTTATTCTGGTTCCTTTGGTAATAGTATTGAATCTTTAATTTTTTTGTCAACGAAGCACTGAAACCCGAGTTGTCTGGTAGTTTGCTGTTGTGTGCAGTACTTATTTTAAACTTTTATTTTTAAATTCTTTCAAATCAAAAACAGTCACTCCATTGGCTCTTGCATAATCCGATAATTGTGAGTCAGATGTAATTAACATTTCACATTCTTTTGCAATTTCTAATATGAGAGTGTCTGTAAGTCCAAGGTCATAGAATGCATAATTATTTTCAACCGTATGAGATTCAATGTATTTTTCAGAACTTTCCTTTATCGTTTGTATGATTTGCTGTACATATTGAGTCTTGTATGCGCCAGTAAACTTGTTTAACAAATTGTCGACCTCAGTCCATATATTAGGCAGCACAACAAGAGTTTTGATGTCTTTAATAACTTCCATTAATGTATAAAAATCTTGCTCATCATATATTGATGTTTTACTATGCTTATTTATCAATGAAGGATTAATAAGGCCTAACAGTAACACAATAAGAGAGTTAGAGTCGATGACAATCATTTCTCATATATATAAAATCCAATCATTTGTTTGTTGTCATCAATTTTAACTCTTTTGTAAATTCGATGATATGGATAGCTTCCTGAAATTAACCCAATTGGAGATAATACTGGTTTATTAGTGTTTTCAACAAGATAAGAAACTACAATCTCCCAAGCCTTCTCGTCTTTATTATATTCTGCCTGTTCCAATCTAAAATCTGCCTTTTCGAAGGGAGATAGAACTTCGAGTTCATTTTTTGCTATTTGATAGAGTTCTTTTAAGTTCATGATTTTCTGTATTAATTATTCTAACTAACGTTCTTTCAAATTTCTATATATCAATAGTATCTGTTTGTCAATTTTTTTCGCTCTTTCAACCTCTTTTCGTTAGCATGAGAAGACAGTCTTTCGAAACCGGTTGGATTGCACACGACTTGCAAATAGTACCATAAACTTAGTTTTTTTATCGTCCACTTCTTCCAGCAAGAATAAAGCGCCACAAACCTCTTTGGGAGATCGGAATGGCTCTCCCTACTTAAACAACTTTTTCAGTTCGCTGCCAATCTTTTTTACCTTGTCCTGAATTTCCTGGGCCCCGGCTTTTTTCACTTCGTTCATAATTTGTTTGCGGGCAGCATCCAGGTCAACCGAAACTTTTGGATTTTTCACCGGGCCTGATATTTTCACGCCCACATCTATTTTCTGAATATTTTGCGAGCCGGGAATCAAATCCATTCCTTTGTTGATGTCGTCGCCCAGATCGGCGCGGTTCAGTTTAAAATCGAGATCAAAATCAAGATCAAGCTGTGCCGATAATTTCCCCTGCACGGTGGTTTCCTGATCGGCAATCTTTGTCTGGAACGGATTCACAACCAAGCTGCCTTTGTCAATAGCAAAACGGGCCGTAAAATCGTCGACCTTCACATTTTTGAGTTTTTCCGATTTGATGATTCCCTTCAGTTGGCTAAACGCCGGGTTATCGATCACCATCAGTTGGCGGGTATTAAAAAGACCTGCACCATCGAGGCTGGAGCTAACCAGTTCGAGCTTTTCGTTCATTTTTCCTTTCAGGCTGAACCCGGTCGATATTTTTCCCTGGCTGCGCGCGGCAATTGGCAAATAGCGGCGCATCATGCTCAGCGACTGGTAGGCCGACTGCACATCGAAATTCTCAATATTCAGTTTAAAATCGAAATCGGGGCGAAGTTGTTCGTTCCCGGTGTACGAACCGTTTACCGTCAGTTTTCCCTGAAGCATTTCCATATCGAGGTTGGTCAGTTCGAGTGTTTGGTCGTGAATGGCAATCAGCCCGTTGATCCGGCTCAGTTCCATTCGGTCGAAAACAGCCCGTTTTATTGCCGAACGGAATTTCAAATCCATTCGTTCCGGCACCTCAAAAGCGAGGATGGAATCAACCGCCACGCTTGTTTGTTGAACGATTGCTGAATCGGCTTTTTGCACGGTTATCTGGTTCTGAATGGTTGCCAGTTCTGTCAGGTTCACAAAATCGGAATTCAGCGTAAAATCGCCTTTCAGAATTTTATTTTTCAGGAAATATGGCAGATAATCCGACAGGGAACCGGTCATTGAAAAATGGCTTTGCCCGATATTTCCGTTTAAACTTTTCACTTCAATTTCCGGTGTGGTGACCGACACTACTCCCGACTGAATATTGATTGGCTGTTTTAGCGCTTCCGAGCGATACACAAAATTATCGAGGGTGATTTTACCGTTCGATTTGAATTTGTCGTAGGCTGAATTATCGATATCCGACTGACGGCCTTCCAATGCAATATCGGCGCTGAGCTTGCCTCGCAGGTCGACGCCTTCCATCGGGACTGCTTTATTCAGCACATTAAAATCGACTGCGCCCTGCAATTTGGCAGCGTACATCGGGTCACTCATTGGCGTGGTGATTTTCAACTGCATGCTTACCGGCGTGCCGCGTAGCGATGCCGATGCTTTTGAAACATCAATCACCAGCTCATCGAAACCACCCTGCGGCTTGCTGATCAGCATATTCAGACCGATCTGCTCAATTTTTTCGGGCAGGTCGGCATATTTGAAAGTACCGTTTGCAATTTCAATCAAAAACTGAAGGGCGGGATAATTTTCTTCGTAATACCAGCCTTTAAAATTTCCGGAAATGGTGGCCGTTCCGTCGGCCTTAACTTTTTCGAGATAGGACTTGTAATCGGCCGGTACCATGGCCAGCAACGCGTTGAAATCTTTGCTGTCGTTGCCCAGGTTCAAATCGAAATACATGCTGTCGGAAGGCATGGCAAACGAACCGGACAGATTCAGAAGCAGCTCGTTCAGCCAAATCTTTCCATCGTTAAAAGTGAAATTCATTTTTTCAGAATCGAACAGCATTTTCGTGCTTCCCCGAAGGCTGGTTTTGGAAATATAGTTTACTGAATCGTATTCAAAAACCATTTCACCAACCTGCGTTTCAATATCGAAATTCATCTGACTGCCTGCAATTTCGCCTTTCGATTGGGCCGACGAATTTTTTAGCAGGAACAACATTCCGGAAGGCACATCAATATATTTCAGGTTTAAACCGGTAATCTGAAAGTCATCGAGCATAATTGTGATGCCGCCGGTACTGTCGGCTTGCGCCGCGGATGTCTCTTCTGTTTTGCCCGCCAAAACAATGTCCCAATTGGCAAGGTCGCCCTCAATAGTTTTCAGCAAAATATCCGTATCGTTGACGCTCAGACGGCTAATTTTGAATTCTTTCTTTCTGAATAATTCGGAAAGAGTGATGGTCCCGGTCATCGAACCAACAGAAACGAGCGTATCGTTCTGGAATTCACCGGTTCCAACAATGCTCAGGCCAAGAAGCTGCATTTCCACTTTCGGAAACTTGTTGAAAAGGGAAATATGAAACTGGTCAAAATCAACCGTTCCATCAATGTGTTTATTAATTTCTGTTTTCAGGCGTTCAGAAATACTGATTTTAAAAAACAGGGGGGTGATTGCCATAACTCCGATTAGCCCCACCAATACAAACAGAATAATATAAAATGTACGCTTCATGATTTGACCGGGTTTTCGTTTATTATCAAACTACGTAATAAATTTAAGGCAGATTGCGTGGATCGCAATATATTTCGTTCCCTATTATGCCAAAAATTGAATTTTTTAGTTATTACCTGGTTTTTTCCGGCTACCGCAACCCACACCGTCCCAACAGGTTTTTCATCGGTTCCGCCGTCAGGCCCGGCAATCCCGGTGGTTGAAACAGCGTAGTCGGTGCCCATCCGTTTCTTTGCCCCGACAGCCATTTCGCGGGCTACCTGTTCGCTCACTGCCCCGTATTTTTCAAGGCTTTCCGGATCAACATCCAGCATTTGCTTTTTTATTTCGTTGGAATACGCCACCACCGAACCTTTGAAATAGGCCGATGATCCGGGATTGGAGGTAATAAAATGGGCAATATTTCCACCGGTACAACTTTCCGCCGTGCTGAGGGTGCAACCCAATTCAGTGAGCTTTTTACCGATCACACCCGCCAGTGTTTCGTCGTTGTAACCGAAAATATATTCAGGAATAATGGTTTTCAGAATATCTGATTGCTTTTCAACTTCAGCTTTCAAAAAACCGGCATCAGTCCCGTATGCGCTCAAGCGAAGTTTTACCATCAATGCGCTGGGCAAATACGCCAGTTTAATAAACGACGGCAGATTGTTCTCCCATTCTTCTATTTTCTCAGCCAGCATCGATTCGGGCAATCCCTGTGTCAGCACCGTTTTGTGATAAATGGATTTGGCTTTACCGGTACGTTGCAGGCGCGGCAATATTTCGTTTTCCATCATGTGCATCATTTCAAAAGGCACTCCGGGCATCGATACAAAAATGGTGTCATCTTTTTCGAACCACATGCCCGGTGCTGTTCCTGTTCCATTCGGAATTACCGTGCAGGATTCCGGCACCAGCGCCTGATCGCGGTTCAATTGGTTGACCTGTACTCCGCGCCGGGTGAGCATTTCCTGCACCCAGGCCAGCACCTCTTCGTTCAGCACCAGCCGTGTATTGAAATATTCGCAAAGTGTGTGCTTGGTAATATCGTCTTTGGTGGGGCCCAGTCCGCCGGTTATCAGCACCAGATCGGCATTTTTACGGGCGTTGTCGACGGCCGTGAGAATATGTTCGCGCGAATCGTGTACCGAGGTGATTTGGTACACCTCAATGCCATATAAATTCAATTGTTCGCCCATCCAGGCCGAATTGGTGTCAACAATCTGACCAATTAAAATTTCATCGCCAATGGTTATTATTTCTGCTTTCATGAGGATTTGCCAATTAAAAGCTGCAAGTTACAGGTTATGGTTCAAAAAAATGAGTTTTGGGATTCAAAATATCTGAACCATGCAAGAATCTCTTCTATTGAGAGGAGTTTCGAAAATATCGGGAAGGAGGGAATGTTGGAAATCGGGCATAAAAAAAGCCGTTCAACCTGTGCGGGCCAGACGGCTATTTCTACTTCCTTTGAAAGATGCTTGTGACTTAAATGTCATCGTCATCCTCATCATCATAGAATCCATCAAATGATTCCTCATCATCGTCATCAAGTGAAGGATCGTCCATGTCTAAATCAAGATCTTCAAGATCTTCTTCGTCAAATGAATCAGAATCCCAATCTTCATCCATATCATCCAAATCGAAATCATCTTCCGAATCGAGATCCTCTTCAGCATCGAAGTCCAAGTCGTCATCAAAAAAATCGTCGTTCATCGTTATTCAATTTTAGTATAAACAATACATTTTGATGCCGGAAAAGTATCAAAACAAAATATAACTTCAAATAGGCTCAAATATTTTTTTTTATATCCGATGAAAAAAAAGAAAACCGGCCTCAATCGTACCGGTTTTCCTGAAAATCGAATTTTAGGGAAACTATTTGAGAACTAGTCTTTGAAAACTCCTCCATTATTTAATCCGACCAGCCAGTTGGCTATTTCCTGCGCATCGTTGTCTTTGTTTTCCTGAGACCAATCACCCCGGTTGAGCAAGGTAATCTGGCGGTACGTTCCTTTAATCGCATCTTTTATGTAAAACGAATAGCTTTCACTTCCCGCATCGTACATGGTATTTTTCGGTTCTGTAAGCTGGTTTTCATCAACCTTTAAAACCAATGCTTTCATCCGGTTTAATTCACTGACGTCAACTTTGCCATCGTTGGTACATGCCGAAAGGTTATTTAAGAAGTCTTCAGCTTTTATTTGGTTGTTTTCCTGGAATACCCAGTTTTCAGGATTATTGTAACTGTATTTTGTCCCGTCGGAAGTAATCAGGAACCCACGATGCTGTTTACCCCAGGCATAGTTTATATATTCAAACTGAAAAACAATTTCGTCGGTTGCGGAGAAGAATTCTTCGTTGCTTTCCGTGCAAGCAAATACGCCGAACAGAAGCGTTACAAACAGTAGTCTTTTTAATGTTTTCATCATTGCTCTGAGATTAATCTTGTTTTGGATCTAAAACTTTTCCTATAAATAAAATCGCGTTGGTATCTTTTTCTTTTATTGCAAATGCAAACGGATGGTCAACGGCAAAAATATCGTTGGGGCCTGCCGATGTGGTCTCAAATGTGATACCCGTTACGGCTGCTGCCTCGGTTCCACGTTCATCTACCTTAATGTATGATTTGTGCATGACTTCCGAAATAAATATTTGCTGGGCCTCGGTAATGCCTTTAAAATTGGCTTTCGCCGGAAGAAAAGCATCGACCATACCCAACGCCTGTAGTTCGTCGTTCAAGCTGTTGTCGTATTTAAATTCGAATTTGGGCAGGAAAACCTTCTTTTCCCAGCTTTGCATTTGTCCGATCCACGAACTTATATTTTCCGGAGAAAGCAGGCCAATGGTCTGATTGACCGTGATGCCCTCTTTCGGAAGAAAAACCAGCATCGAATATTTTCCGCCTCCGTATGGCAGTTCAAGCATTTCGAACTGGCTGTGCTCGTAATACGAAAACTTTTCCTTGATCATCATGGTCGGCACATTCTTGTTCGACCCGTCTTCATAAAAGAAAACCCGGTCGGCCGTGTTGTCTTTTTCGAAACGATAGGTCCATTCGCCATTGAAATATACGGCGTTTACCAGCACCATCACGTCGTTCGGACTGATCACGTCGAGGATGCTTTCGATTTTTTCGTGGGTTTTGTCGCTCACCCAGCCATTGATCGTTTCAAGGGTATTTTTGCTGTTTCCAAAGTCAAGCGCTTTTACTTCGGCATCGTAATATTCTTTGTTGATGTTCAGAAAATCATTTTTAACACTGAAATCCTGGTGGTAAAAAATAGCGTTCGCAATTTCCAGGGCAACTTTTACATCGTGACTTTTTAATGCATTAACCAGCGTTTTATACGATTGATTTATTTCGTCGGGAGTGAGGTTGAGTTTGTGGAGCATGATTTCCATTTGTTCTTTGGTATCCCCTTCGGCGCCGTTGTATGCCATTGCCAATGCCAGCGATACGCTCAACGGCGATATCATGATATTCTTTCCTTCGGTATCTGCTGCATTGATCTTCTTAAAAAGTTCCATCCCAAACTGGTTGTCCGATTCAACAATTTTCGCAGACTTTTGACTCATCTCAATATCCGATGGCGTTTCATCAACCGGGTTGTTCTTTGTACATGCACTTGCTATGATCAGCAATGAAAAAACAATTGGAAAGATTTTTTTGTAGCTCATAGTATTTAAGTTTTTCGACATTTTAAAATTGAAATTCCCCGGTAAGATGTTATGCCGGTTTCAATGGTTGCGTGCATCTTCATTTTTTTACACAGAATTCCGCAATCTGTCTGTCCTTTCAGATAGAAACTTTTTTAATAAAAAATATCCATTGACGCAACTATTTAAACGATGTTTCCATCTGTGGGTTGTCAATCAATTTTAAAATATACTTAAAAATGAAAAAACGGGCATTTGCTATCATTCTTATTGCAACAACGATTATTGCATGTAACGAAGAGGCGCCTGTTTATAAGTTTGCGCTAAACAACTTTGCGTTTTCGGAATGTAAAAACGGAAAAGCAGCGGTAATTAATGAACAACAGTCGGTGGAATATCGTTATTCCGATGGAAATCAATTGTTCCTGAAACACAAAGATGTTTACTTTAATTGTTGCCAAACGGAGAATAATCTGCAAGTTGATACCCGGTTGGCGGGCGATTCAATTATTGTGTCGGAGTATGAAAAGGTGCCCGGAACGTGTAAATGTATATGTCCGTACGATATGGAATGCACCGTTGGGCCGCTTCAGAAAAAACAGTATTGGATAATTATTAAAACAGCAAATATCGAATCGTTCAGGTTTCCGATTGATTTCGATGAGAAACTTGACGGCGTTAAAAGTTTATAAAAGCAGGATGATAAACTCAAAAACGTCTAAATTTGAAGGAAAGAATTTTAAACGGCATTGGAAGATTTCGACAAACTGATAAAAGATTGTGCAGCCGGGAAACAACAGGCTCAGGCACGTTTATACCATTTATTTTCGCCCAAAATGTATGGTGTGTGTTTGCGTTATGCCAAAGATGCCTCGGAAGCAGAAGACAGTTTACAGGAAGGTTTTTTGAAAGTTTTTACAAAAATTAAATCGTTTCGAAACGAAGGTTCTTTGGAAGGTTGGATCAGGCGGATCATGGTAAATGTATCGCTCGAAAAGTATCGGAAACAGCGTTTGTTGTATTCGGTTGAGGATGTGAGTATTTACGACAAGGAATATCATTCGGGCGATATTATTTCCGACATATCGGCCAATGACCTGCTTGATATGATCCAGGAGCTGCCTCCCCGTTACAAATTGGTTTTTAACCTGTATGTAATGGACGGAATGTCGCACCAGGAAATAGCAAAAGAGATGGACATTACAGAAGGGACCTCGAAGTCGAACCTCGCCCGTGCAAGAGGGATATTGCAACAGAAAGTGAACCAGCGTTTTGGAGAGCACAGGGTTAAAACGAACACAAAGGCATGATGAAGGAAGATAAATACATAGACCGGATTTTTCACGATAAGCTTACGGATTACGAAAAAGTACCGCCTGCTTTTGTCTGGGATAATATCGAGGCAAAGCTGGCCGGAGAAAAGCACAGAAAACTTTTTATATACTGGCGCGTAGCTGGTGTGGCCGCTGCATTGCTTATTGCTTTTATTGCCGGTTGGCAATTCAGCAAAGATTCGTTTACGGAGCCGGAAACGATAGTTGAAAATATAAAACAACAACCGATACAGAACGAAATCACGGTTACCAAGCCGGAAAATTCGTCTTTTGCAACTGCTGAAACAACCACCTCTTTTGAGTCAATCAATCAACCCGCCGAAAAACCGATTACAGCGCCGATACAATTAGTTTCCGGAAATACGAAAGCTGAACCTTCGAAACCGGTAATACAGAAAACCGAGAAACAAGGTTTTATCGAATCGCTGCATGCGGTTTTAAAATCGCAGGAACCGGGATCAAAAAATCTTGCTGAAAAGAATCCGTTGATGGAAAAAGTTTTGTTTTCGGCTGAAGAACTTCGGATTATTGAAGAAAACAAAGCACTGCTTGCCATGAATACATCTGCTGCGGATGAGCGGAAATGGATGGTCGGCGCGGCAGTTTCGCCGGTTTATTCGGTCAGCCAGTCGTCCCATAATACCGAATACGCAAAAAAAATGGCTACCCCGGAATCCAATAACGACCTGACGATGGCTGGCGGACTCTCGTTTGAATACAAAACCCAAAAGAAGTGGAGTTTCCAGTCGGGAGTTTATTACAATAAACTGGAGCAGGCTTCTTCCAATTCGGCACAGGTTGTGTTCGCCGACAACTCAAAATACGGGCTAAACGGCTTTTTTAGTACTCCTGTATCAGAAAATAACGGGAAGCTGGAAATGAATTCGGTAGCAGGCGTTATCCAAATCGACAACCTGCCATCGACCGTTCAGATGGAAGGAAACCTTGACCGCGAATTAATGAGTTCCAGCATACTATCCGATGCCAGTTTCAATCAGAATTTTGAATACGTTGAAATTCCTTTGTTTGTAAAATACCAGTTGGTCGATTCGAAGGTGGGCGTGCAGGTTTTAAGCGGGCTGAGCACCAATATTCTGGTTGGCAATAATGTGTATCTTCAGGATCAATCGGGCAAAAGCCGGGTTGGAAAAACCGATGGAATGGTTGATTTAAATTACAGCGGCGTTTTTGGCCTCGGTCTGAATTATTCGCTGACTTCAAACCTGTATTTAAACATCGAACCAAGATTCAAATATTATTTCAACTCGCTGAATGAAGATTCTGATGTAAGCTACAAACCGTATAGTTTTGGGGTTTATACAGGCATCTCTTATTCCTTTTAAAAAAGACGCAACCTTTTTACGTTTTTTTCATCTCTTGTCAGAAGCACTTTTTGCTGAAACTAATCTGACTAAAAAATGAAAAAAACCACAATCTTTTTATTCCTTTTTACTTTTGTCCTTACTTCTTTCGGACAGCGAAAAGAAAAAGATTTTTTGTTCCTGAAAAACGGGAGTGTACTGAAAGGACAGATCGTTCACAACGATGTACAGACAACAAAATTGCTTTCATCCGGAAACCTGTTTGTATTCCAAAACAATGAAATCGACAGTATCTCAAAAGAAAGTCCCCGTCTTGAAAAACCGTCGCCTCAAAACAATTTTTCATTTGAAAACGATTATTTTTTCGATTGCTCGGCGGGCGTTATTGCCGGAAGTTCGGGCAACGACAAAGATGCCCCGTTCGTGTTCAATGCTTCGTTTAATTACCGGCTGATCAGTACATTTTATGCAGGCGCAGGTCTGGGAGTCGAGTTTTGGAACGAATCGTACCTCCCGGTTTTTTGCATCCTCCAATATCAGTTGAGGGACACCCGTTTTACACCATTTATTAATTTGCAAACCGGGTATCTGGTTCCGTTGGGCGATTCGAATATTTCAGTTCCGTATTACAGTTCTTCTTCGTACTGGCCCAATCCAAACTATACTGAACTGGATGCCAATGGCGGTTTTATGATCAACCCTTCGTTTGGCATACGCAGTATGATGAACCCGAATTTCGGCTGGAGCTTTTCGTTTGGATACCGTTTTCATCGTCTGAATTATTCGGGCGACAACGAATACAGCACCGAGTATAACTTTAACCGGCTCACCTTGCGGGTTGGTATAATTTTCAATTAACCATTAAAAATCAGAGCCATGCAAAGTATAAAATTATATTTCCTTATCCTGGTGATATTTTTTGTATCGGGTTGCCAGGATACAATTTACGAGACATTTATGGCCAATGCTCCGGTTTATCTTTCGTACGAAGATTTGCGGCAGTCGGTTAAAAAAACGGAAGTCCGCGAGTTAATCAATCCCGGGAAAATTTATTTCAAGGACAATCTCATTTTTATAAATGAAGCCATGAAAGGCGTTCATATTTTCGATGTGAGCAACCCGGCCGACCCTCAAAACAAAGGCTTTATTGAAATACCCGGGAATGTTGACATTGCCATCCGGGAAAACATGCTGTATGCTGACAGTTATGTCGATTTGGTAGTGATTGATATTTCAAACATCAGCAATATTTCGGAAAAAGCCCGGATGAAAGATGTATTTCCCTATTTGGTACCTGAATACGATAACAAATATCCCATGGCAGAAGTGGACGAGAAAAAGGGAGTTGTTACTGAATGGGAAATCAGGAAAGTAAAACAGGAAATTGAGTCGCGCGTCTATCCTGTTTACTATTACAAAGGAACTCTTGAGAGAATGATGGATTATGCAAGCAACGGGGCCTCTGCCGGAGGATCGGGCAGTACGGTCGGGGTTGGCGGTTCGATGGCGCGCTTTGGCTTATACAAAAACCTGCTTTACATTGTCGACGAAGGAAGCCTTTATAAATTCAACATAGGCAATTTATCGAGTCCGACCGATTTGGGAAAGCAATCCATCGGCTGGGACATTGAAACCATGTTTATATACAACGACCACATGTTTTTGGGCACCCGGACCGGAATGCTGATCTATAATCTGGAAGTAGCCAGTACCCCAAGCTATGTGAACCGGTTCAGCCACATTACCAGTTGCGACCCGGTAGTAGTTCAAAACGACCTGGCGTATGTGACGTTACGCGGCGGAACCGTCTGTGGTTCGAACACCAACCGGCTCGACGTGGTCCGGTTATCAAATAATTATACAAAACTCGACCTGTTGGCTACCTACCCAATGACTGGTCCGTATGGATTGGGTATCGACGACGATGTTTTATTTGTTTGCGATGGCGATGCAGGCCTGAAAGTTTACAATGCTAGCGATCCGCTGACTATCGACAAACATAAACTGGCGCAATTTCCCGGAATAAATACGTACGATGTAATTCCCATGAACAACTATTTGTTTATGATTGGAAAGGATGGGTTCTATCTGTACAATTACAGCGATCTTCAGAACATCCGTCAAATCAGTACAATTCCGGTAGTGAAGGCGACAAATTGATTTTATCAACCCGATCAGGAAGCGTGGGGTAAGGCCCCCTTCCCGGTCAGGCTAAGAGATAAATCTTTGTAAATAACTATTTTCAGTAATAATAATCTTTACTGCTCTGTGAAATTCTGCGGGTAACTCTGAGAAACTCTGTGGTTCAATTGTTTATTTTTTACCACAGAGTTACACAGAGTAAAAAAACAGAGAAACACAGAGTTTTTGGACAACCCCGGTACATCGGGAATCGGACGGGGTGGTTGTAATTCATTTCTTGTTAATAAATACCCGTTGATATGAAAAGTTTGATTAGGGAGCTGTCCTTGCTGCGGACGGAAGGATACTCATGCGTGCTTATACACGAAAAACGATCATCAAAAAAGATATTTCCACACGACAGGATGAATATCAGGATCATTTCGGCATCTCACCTTCCCTCACAACACACCACTCTTTAAAGCGTCATGCCGAACTCGTTTCGGCATCTCATGATAACAATAGAAAGGCACGACAAAGCAACAGATCCCGAAACGGGTTCGGGATGACGCTATGATCGGGGCAGGGTGACTCTGTAATCAGGGACAGGTGATACTGCTGGGTAACGTTACGATTAAATCGGGGCAATGCTTCAATTTCAGACAATAGTTGTAGCTGACAGTTGACAAAGTTAATCGTACCGGATTGGTGCGACAACGCACCGCCAGGGTGCGCGATCGCACCATTTTGCAATGTCTACTTAGCAATTTGGTGCGTGATCGCACTAAATTGCAACGTCCACTTAGCAATTTGGTGGACAATCGCACCGATTTGGTGCGTTCACCCACCTCCGGACTGCGACAACGCACCTCAGCGGTGCGATAACGTACCGGCGAGCTGCAATTACGTACCGGCAGGGTTGAGTTGTTTTGGGAATAAGGGAATATAAAGAAGATTGTTCTCTGTGTTGAAAACCAACCTCGTTTGCGACTGAAAAAAAAATCGGTTATTGCGTATTAATCAGAATGTATTTAATTTTAAGGAAAAATCAATAACAGGTGATCAACAGGCCAGCCATAATACTCATGTATGCAGAACACAAACGGGTTCCGGTGGTAACGATTGCTTTTGATTACCATCCGGCCATCAACCGACAACTGAAGACCGCGGTAAATACCCGCTGTAGCAGTACCCTAAATTGCCGGGCACAAGAGCAGCAAAACAACAGAAATATATACCCATGTTTCGATCCGAAGTTTACAACGAATAAAATTGCCATTCAATGATTTGTAGAAAGAAAACAGATAAAAAAACATTGTGTACCCCATACATGCAAAAGGGTAAACAATATCTCCGGTTTTTGGGTGAATATATTAACCTGTAGAAGAGGAAAGGTTTATGTGTAAGTAAGTTAGGCGCAAATTTGAAAAACTAAAAATGCAAAAATATGAGCAGACCAATTATTCCTAATTTAAGAACTTGGCCTAGAAATCTTAGTACAAGTCAAGGAGGTGGATTATCGACATCCCAGTATGGAGGAATGTCTACCTCTCAATACGGAGGTGCATCTACCTCTCAATACGGTGGACTTTCAACTTCTCAATACGGCGGGATGTCTACTTCACAGTATGGCGGACTATCCACGTCACAGTATGGTGGACTCTCAACCTCCCAATACGGTGGACTTTCAACTTCTCAATATGGGGGTTTATCGACATCTCAGTATGGCGGACTTTCGACATCACAAGGAGGTGGAATGTCAACTTCTTCAGTTAATGTTTATAGGAGTAATATTCCACCTTGGCCGTATTTTTTGAGAGAACTAGAATCACGTGGATATGATTGGGCTTCTGAAATGATTAGACACTATTTACCTGAGCCTTTGTGGCCAGAAAACTTTTTTAGACATCGATAGAAATAGAAGATTCAAAAAAAAATGGATAAAAATCAGCGCCTAACAAATTGCAAATTGCATTGCGGGTACAGTGGTGTGCGTTGTCTCTGCTCCTTTCTTGACCGTCATGTCCTATCGGACACTGACGCTCTTCGAAATCCGCAACGACAACTTGCAAGTGACTGTTGGCGGTAATGCTAAAAAAGACAACGACACACTAAAAGATAAACATTATGAATTTATTTCGATTTAATTGCCTAATTGAAGACAAAAGTCACAATAGATTAAATTCAATTATTCTTTCTCAAATTGCAGAACTGATTTTTGAGAATTACAATCAAGAAATTGAAAGAAATGAGTGTTTTGAATATGTCGTTGGTTATTGCAAATTTCATATTGAGAAAGACTATTTTGACAAATTAATTGATAATTGTGATTTCTTAGTCAAAACACCTTCGACTAAAGACATTTCATTAAAATTAACGGAAGAAAAGTTTAATGAAATTGATCACACCGTTACTGAAGATAGTTTAGAAAAGTATATTAATGATTTTATAAACATTAATGGTCTTTTGCAATCATTAGGTGAGGCTATTAAAATAATACTCTACGATTCAATTTACAACAATATAAGCTCATTCAATCCTGACAATATTAAATCAATCATACCAGTTGAACTAAAACAAAAATTCACAAAAGAAGAAGTCGATGCTTTTAATAACTTCATTGATTGGGACAATTACAAAAAGAATATTGCAGTATTCAATGTATTTCTAAAAGCAATTGAATTTTCAATATTTACATCAAGCAAAGGCATTAAAGAATTAACAAAAGATATTTTCAAAGGCAAAAGATACTGCCTTGATACAAATATTATATTTCGCCTACTTGGGATTGGTGGAGAAGAAAGAAAAGATAGTTTGCTAAAAGTAATTAAATGGTGTACTTATCAAGGAATCCAATTTGAATATAGCAGCTACACATTCGAAGAATTAAAAAGGCGGGTTCAAGCAAGTGTTACAGAAATAAAATATGCCATAAGTCAGAAAAACATTGAAATACTTGAGGAGTCTTATAATAGTGATAAATATTTGTATAACGAAGGTTTTGTGACTTATTACATTGAGCAGAAAAAGTTAAATAAAGTACTTTCACCTGAAGCCTATGAAACAAATCTAATAACAAGTTTTCGTTTGTTAGAAAATGAACTGGGCTTAAAACCAATTGATAAATCAGTAGAAATTCCCAAAGCAAGGATTGAACATTGGAAAAATAAATTTTTAGAAGCAAAAAAAGAAATAAATCAGTGTTCAAGATATACACAAAGTGCTGCTGAAGTTGATGCTTTCAATGTTTTATATGTAAGAGAATTGAGAGGTAATCAAACGACTAGTTATTCAGAAATAAAATCATTCTACTTAACAACAGATAGGACTTTAAATCAGATTTTAATTAAAGAAAGTAATTGTGATATTGTGGAAACAATATTTCCTTCTCAACTTTTTTTAATTCATAGCATATCATATGATGAAAGCCAAGAAGAAGATTATAAAACATTTTTAAGATTTTTAAAACGTCGCACAACCGAATTTAAATTAACTGGCAGAGAAGCTCTTAATTATATAAAACAGATTCGCACGTTTACAAATGAAACAGCTCAAATTAAAGAAGTATTAAAAGCATACTCAGATTTGAAATATGACACTTCCTTAAATATGGACTATTCAGAGCCTAAACATATTTCTATTCAAGAATTTACTGAAACATATCTTGACAGAAAACTTTCGGCTGCAGAACAAAGTAAAATGAAATTTGATAAAATTTATTCAAATGCATTGAGTGAAATCCCACTATATATTAAAAAATCAAAAACAATAACATTGTTGATTGACATAGTTTTCACGGTTTTAGTTGTACCTGCGATTCCTCTTTTTATAGGTTTATTGACTGAAAAATTATATTTCATATTAATACTGACTGTTGTTTTTGAATTGACTAAATATTTATTTGTAAATAATGGTAATATGCTAAATCAAATAAGACTTAAAGTATTTTCATATTTAGTTACAAATTCTGCCTTTTATAAGCTTACTGATAGCAAGCAGCAATTTTTTAAAACATCACTTGACTTGTATGAAAATTCAGAAAGAAATATATGGAAGAAAGATAAATGAAGCACATACCGCCGACCGTCAGAAAAAACAATTCTCAACCTGCATTTCCAACGAATAGTATTTTTACCCATCCGAATCAACCAAACCGTTCCTGTTTTTTTTTTGCAAAAAAAAGATATGGCACGCTATAAACTCACCATTGAATACGACGGGACGCGCTACTCGGGCTGGCAGTTGCAAAAAGGCGCCAAATCGGTGCAAGGCACGCTGATTGATGCCTGCAAGGAAATTTTTCCCGGCGAAAAGATAGAGCTATACGGCGCAGGCCGCACCGATCAGGGGGTTCATGCGCTGGCGCAGGTCGCCCACCTCGATGTGAACCGGAACATAAAACCTCAGCAATTAAAAAACCAACTGAACGACCGGTTGCCGCACGATGTGGTGGTTACCCATGTGCATCCGGCAGCCCCGAGTTTCCATGCCCGCTACGATGCGGTACACCGTTCGTATCTGTATCAAATATCGAAACGTCCGTCGGCTTTCGGGAAAAAGATGGTTTGGTGGGTAAAAGACCCGCTCGATATTGGAAAAATGAAACAGGTAGCATCGCTGTTCATTGGGATGAAAGACTTTCGGAATTTTGCAGAAAAATCGGATGAAGACAAGTCCACGCTGGTTGAAATAAGCAATATTGAAATTACCGGGGCGGGCGACCTGATCCTGATCCGTGTTTCGGGCAGTCATTTCCTTTGGAAGCAGGTGCGCCGCATGGTTGGGGTGATAGTTGAAGCCGGAAGAGGAAAACTCACGGTTCACGAAGTTGAGTCGTTTTTTAAAAGGCCATCGGAACTGGTGGCCAAACTCACGGCCCCGCCTTCGGGTTTGTACCTCGAAAAGGTTTGTTATGCCGGAGATCCGCTTCCTGAAGGGGTCGCGCCTGTATTACGGGTTGAATAGAAGTCTGGTAACGAGAAAGCAACAAGTTCTCATCTGTAACGAACTACGGAAACTTGGGTTTGTCAAATAAGCAACCAGATTGAAAAGAGCGTGCATTATTGTATATTTGTCGTATGAGTAAAAAGGAAATCATATTGAGAAAGATAAAAGAAGCCGTGAACAGCACTGCTCCTCAGTCGGAGGTTTATCTGTATGGTTCACGGGCCAGAGGACATGCCGGGAAACTGTCTGATTGGGATATCCTGATACTTCTCAATACCCCGAAGGTCAATTTTGAACTGGAAAAGCAATTTATTGATGCGCTTTACGAAATTGAAATAGAAACGGGCGAAGTCATTTCTCCTTTAGTTTACTCGAAAAAAGAATGGGAACAGAAACATTTGTACTCCCCGTTGCATGAGAATATCAATCGCGATGGAATAAGGATTTAATGCCATGCGACCGGAACAGGAAAACCATATAAAATACAGGATCGCAAGATCATGGGATACACTGGATGATGCCAGAATACTTGCAGCAAAAGGGAAATGGAATTCCACCATCAACAGGCTTTATTACGCTGCCTATTATGCTGTGATGGCGCTTTTACTAAAACATGAACTCAACCCAACAACCCATAACGGAGCAAAAACAAATTTTACCGAGTACTTTATAAAGACTCAGAAGATTGATAAAAAGTACGGAAAGATTTATGCACAGCTTTTTACATGGAGACAAAAAGGCGATTATGATGACTTATTCTATTTTGAAGAAAATCAGGTTATGCAATATTTCGAGCCTGTTGAAGAGCTGATACATAAAGTAGAGTCCATTATCAAAGAGTAGAAATATTCTGTAATCCGATAATTGTTAATCTGACTTTACCCCGGTTTCTCCCCAAACTATTTTCTTATCTTCGCAACAGATGAAAATCTTTCAGGAAATAATCCAACAGACAGATTTCCAGCAGGAAGACCTGGTTCGTTTGCTCAGCGCTGAAAACGAAGAGCGGATATTGCTTTTCGAAAAAGCCAGTCAGGTGAAACGGGAAACCATTGGCAACAAAGTGTATTTCCGCGGACTGGTTGAGTTCTCAAATATCTGTTCGAAAGATTGTCTGTACTGCGGAATCCGGAAAAGTAATACCAATGTAATTCGTTACGATGTGGCCAACAGTGAAATTCTGGAAGCCTGTCGTTTTGCCTGGGAAAACCGTTTTGGCTCGGTGGTGTTGCAGTCGGGAGAACTGTCGTCGCCGGTCTTTGTAAACCGTGTCGATCATTTGCTGAAAGAGATTAAAAAACTGTCAAACGGCGAATTGGGGATCACCCTTTCGTGCGGCGAGCAAAGCCGGGAAACCTACCGGCGTTGGTTCGAAAGCGGGGCGCACCGCTATTTGTTGCGCATCGAGTCGTCGAATCCTGAACTGTATAAAAAGATCCATCCCGATAATGAGCATCATTTCTACGAGAAACGGCTGGAATGTTTGCATCTTTTAAAAGAAACCGGTTACCAGACCGGCACCGGGGTGATGATTGGCTTTCCGTTTCAAACGCTCGAAGATTTGGCCGACGATCTGCTTTTCTTCAAAAAAATGGATATCGATATGATCGGCATGGGACCGTACGTT
The DNA here is from genome assembly GCA_003506435.1 of Prolixibacteraceae bacterium. Lineage (GTDB taxonomy): Bacteria > Bacteroidota > Bacteroidia > Bacteroidales > Prolixibacteraceae > GWE2-42-39. The sequence goes on along the minus strand of DOAQ01000017.1, from coordinate 73,564 downwards.
GAGCATGAAGATACGCCGCTGTACGTGTATCGTCATCTGCTGAAAACCAGGCAGGAGCGTTTCGACCTAGCACTGAAAATGGTTGCCACCCTGCGACTTCTGATGCCCGATGTGAATATTGCTGCGGCTACTGCTTTGCAGGCCATCGACCCGGTTGGCCGCGAAAAAGCGGTGAAGGTGGGTGCAAACATCATCATGCCCAACCTGACGCCCTGCGACTACCGGAAAGAATATCAGTTGTACGAAGGCAAGCCATGCCTTGATGAAGATGCGTCGCTTTGCAAGAACTGTCTCGAAGCCCGGATCGAAATTTCAGGAAGCGAGATCGGATATGGCGAATGGGGCGATTCGAAGCATTATTTAAGAAAGACCGGGAGAAGTTGAGAATGGGAGAATGATAAAAAAAATCCCCATAGCAATTTACCATGAGGACTTTTGTTTCTCCCGTTACCATCTTTTTAATTGATCCGCAAACCGGCTGTCAGTCCGATCCATCCGCGGAGTGTTGATTTGTCGCCTGTGTTCTTAAAAATTTCATACGGAGCAAAACTGCTGTCAAAGGGTGTTACGTACTCAATCTTGTTGCGGGTCACCAGCAGGTTAAAACTGGGGGCAACAAATACGTCGAGCCGTTTCGACAGGTTCCTGGCGAAACTCAGTTTCACCTGCTGGAGCCCATTGTACGAATTGGTCCAGACCTCATCTTCATTGATGTGGTAAGTAACAAATTCGAGGTTGGAATACAGATTTTCTTTTTCAAAGAGCTGTGTTCCTACTCCTGCGCCAAATCCCCACTTGTAGTCTTCACTAAAACACTGGGTTCCGATTGCTATAATTCCGTACAGTTTTCCACTTCCAATTTTTTCTGCTGCAAGCAAATTGAAACCCTCGCTTGCCGATAGTTCAAACTGTTCAAATAGCGCGTCATTTTTGTTATTGGTTGTCCCTGAATTTGCGGGACTGCTCTGAGCCATTACCTGAATGCAAATAACACTCAGCATGATAAATGCTGTAATTCGTTTCATTGTTTTTGTTTTTCTGTTTCTGAATAATTGGAAGCAAGATTAGAGAATCTTTCCGGAAAAAAGAATGATAATCGTAGATTATTCGAACAAATTAACAGAAAATTCAAATTTAATGTTTTGTATGTCTTGAAATCAAAAAATCCCCACGATAGGAATCATGAGGATCAGGTATAAGAAACGTCGGTAAAGACGCGCGCAAATTTTCGATTAATTGATCCGGACACCGGCTGTAAAGCCAATCCAGCCTCCGAGTGTAGTATTTCTTACTGAATGGGAACCCATCTTGTATGGTGCGAAATGACTTTCGAAACCATCCCGGTTATCGGTTATCATTAAATTGATGGTTGGGCCGGCAAAAATGCTAAAATGGTTGCTAACTTTCTTTGTAAAAGTTAATTTGGCCTGCTGCAAATCGTTATACACATTGGTATGTCTTTCCCCTTCGTTAATATGATAGCTCATTAATTCAAGCTGGCTTCTGAAATTATCAGTTTTGAACAGGTGGGTACCAATACCGTAACCATATCCCCAGCAATAATCGGAACCCAGAAATTGTGCACCAACTGCGAAAATATTGTAAAATCTGTCGACCCCGATTTTAAAGGCAGCCTGTGTGTTCAGTCCTTCGCTGAACGATACTTCGAATTCACGGAAGCCCTTTCGTACGATGCTTAAAAAACCGACGGGAATACCGCTTTCAATTGTATCGGCAATATTGATGAAGCCCAGTTGCAGCCCGTTCACTTTCTTTGCTGCATTCAAAAAGCCTGAAATCTGGATACCTTCCATGTCGCCTGTTGCAATATTGGAGAACCCTGCTATTTGCAGGCCTGTTGCGTCCGACGTTGAGATGTTGGTAAAACCGGCAAGCTGGGCATTCTGCATTCTTTTCATTGAATAGTTCAGGAATCCGGCGGCCTGAACCCCATTCACTTCGCCCATGGTGATATTTGTGAAACCTGCCAACTGGATAGCTTTTCCGTTTCCTTTTACCACATTGGCAAAACCTGCGGCCTGAACGCCTTCAACATCTTCGCAAAAATTGGCAAAACCGGCCAGTTGAACGGCCAGTGACTTTCCGTTGGTAAAATTGGCAAACCCTGCTGCCAGAACACCGTCGGCCTGATCGTAATTGAAGTTTGAAAATCCGGCAAACTGGAAACCGTTGGAAACCCCTTTGTTGAAGTTTCCGAAGCCGGCGAATTGAAAACCGGCAAATTCTCCGGCTACAAAATTTCCGAACCCGGCAAACTGTGCCCCGCGAACAAAATCACGTTCAGTATTCGAAAAACCGGCAAATTCCATTCCGGCTAAACCAGCCGAATATCCTGAAATGATATTTAAAGAAAGCTGGTTAACGCAGTTCCCCGCATTGGTTCCGTTGGTTGTTAAAGGCGGAAACAGTCCGATAGCAAAAGGTACTTTGTTGTAATTTCCATAGCTCTGGGCATAGATTTGAGTTGCAATTATTAATAAAAGAAATGAAATGATTGTGAACCGGAATGTATTCATCTGCTATATTTTTCTGTTTTCATTTTTACAGACAGAAAAAAATTGCAATGGTTGCATTTTTAGAATAAAAAATTTGAAGAATTATTTCCGAGCTTGTTTTCCTTCAAAAAGGACAGGGAAGAAATCAGAAAAGGGTATTTTTTACAGGATTGAAGTTGGCTTCGTGGTTAAGCAACCATTTTTTTCGCCAAAGCCCTCCGGCATATCCGACCAGTTTTCCGTCGGCGCCAATTACCCTGTGGCACGGAATAACAATGGCAACCGGGTTTTTCCCGTTGGCGGTTCCTACCGCCCGTATTGTCTTTACATCTCCGATTCGTATAGCAATATTCCTGTATGAGATGGTTTGCCCGAACGGGATAGTTCCCAGTTCATTCCATACTTTTTTCTGAAACCCGGTTCCACTGGGATTAAGCGGAATATCGAAATTCAATCGCTCTCCACTGAAATATTCATTCAACTGGTTTATTGCTGAATCAACAACCGGGCACGAACGGGCTCCCTGCTGTCTTTCTTCGGAAAAAGAAATACGTGTAATTGATTCTCCATCAGAGCAGACGGTGAGAAAACCAATGGGAGATTGATATGTGTCGAAATATTCCATCACTGACAAATATAAAAAAAGTCCTGCTCTCACAGGACTTTTTCTGGTTTAATTAAGAATGATAAATGGCGTGTTGCAATTTGTATAAAACACAAACGAGGAAACGCATTAATCAATCAAAAATCGTAAATCAAAAATCGTAAATCATGAATCCATCAGTATCTGTTTCGCGGAATATATTTAGTGTGAAGCAGGTGATGCGATTTTTCGCCCAGTGGTTCGCCCAGGTAGTCTTTGTAAATTTTAATGACTTCCGGGTTTTCATGCGATTTCCGGATGGGCATTCCGGCATCCTCGGCATAGATTGCCTGTGCACGTTTTTGCCTGATTTCCGGATTGGTCGGAATGGGTTGTCCTCCACCTCCGAGGCATCCTCCGGGGCATGCCATAAACTCGATGAAATGATAGTTGGCTTCACCTTTTTTTATGGCATCCATCACTTTCTTGGCATTGACAAGCCCGTGGGCAACGGCACATTTCAGTTCAACTCCATCGAGAAAAGCCCATGCTTTTAGCGGATGGTCAATAACAACGGATGCTTCGCGGACACCGTCCATTCCTCGTACGGGAGTGATATTCAGGTTTTCAAATGGTACTTCGCGGCCGGTGACCAGTTCGTATGCGGTTCGAAGCGCTGCTTCCATCACCCCGCCGGTAGCGCCGAAAATAACTGCTGCCCCCGTCGATTCACCCATGATCCGGTCGAAGTTTGCATCTTCCAGCTTCATAAAGTTGATTCCGGCCTGTTTAATCATGATGGCCAGTTCGCGGGTCGTCAGCACATAATCGACATCGCGGTAGCCGCTGTCGTGCATTTCGGGCCGGTTGGCCTCGAATTTTTTGGCTGTACAGGGCATGACGGAAACAGAGACAATCCTTTCCGGATCAAGGTTTCGGGCCTTTGCATAATAGGTTTTCACCAATGCGCCAAACATCTGTTGGGGCGATTTACAGGTCGAAAGATTGTCCAAATATTCCGGATACATGTGTTCGATGTATTTGATCCATCCGGGTGAACAGGAAGTTGCCATCGGGATTTGTACCGATTTATCTTTGTCGACCAGTACTTTTTTCAGGCGGGTAAGCAATTCGGTGCCTTCTTCCATAATCGTGAGGTCGGCTGTAAAATCGGTGTCAAGCACTGAGTCGAAGCCGAGCCGTTTCAGGGCGGCCACCATTTTGCCGGTAACCCGTGTTCCAACTTCAAAGCCCAATTCCTCGCCAAGGCCCACACGTACGGCAGGCGCCGTTTGAACTACCACGTGTTTGGTCGGGTCAGCAATGGCTTCCCATACTTCTTCGATGTAATTTTTTTCAACCAGTGCGCCGGTCGGGCAGTGGTTGACACACTGTCCGCAATTGGTACAAACCACGGCATTCATCGATTTTTCGAAGAAGGTGGTAATTTTCATTTCCGAACCCTTATGGGCCACTGTCAGGGCATTCACTCCCTGCAATTCGGCGCAGGTGCGTACACAACGCTGGCAGCGGATACATTTGCTGTCGTCTTTAATAATCGACGGCGAATACATATCGATGGAATATTTGCGCAAAGGAGCCAGTTCTATAAAGTCCTGGGTCATAATTTTGTATTCCGAAGCCAGTTTTTGAAGTTCGCAGTTGCCGTTTTTGTAGCATTTGGTGCAGTCTGCATTGTGTTCCGACAGCAATAATTCGATGATATGTTTACGGGAATTGCGTACTTTCAGGCTGTTGGTCAGTATTTCCATACCCTCCTCACAGGGAGTGGCACAGGCCGCCGACAGTCGTTTCTGTCCCGAAACTTCAACCACACAAACCCGGCAGTTTCCTGCCACACAAAGGTCTTTGTGATGACACAGGGTTGGAACAATGATGCCTGCTTCATTCGCTGCTTCCAGCATGGTAGTCCCCTCGTTTACCTCAATCGGGTATCCATTTATACTTAGTTTTATTTTATTAGCCATATCTGTCATTTTTTGAAGGTTAATAAATCATTTCTTCTCTGAAGTTTTCAACGATGGATGAAAACGAATTTGCCACCGATTGCCCCAGACCGCATTTTGCAGTGAGTTGCATGGTTTCGGTGAGCCGGAGAAGTTTATCCAGATATTTGGCATTTTTTTCGCCACGTTTTACCGCTTTGATGCCTTTGATCAGTTGCTGGCAGCCAACACGGCAGGGAGTACATTGTCCGCAAGATTCTTCCCTGAAAAATTCAAGGTAATTGTCCAGCACGTTGTACATGGAGCGCGAACTGTTGAAAAGCATCATGGAACCTCCGGTCGGCAACGAAATTCCGGTTAGTTTTCCCTGGTAACCAATGGCTGTAACATCGAATTTTTTGCGGGGAACCAGAAAGCCTGATGCGCCACCCACCTGTACGGCTTTGGTGTCACCATCGCCGAATTCATCCACAAAGTCGGCAAGGCTCATCCCTAGCTCCAGTTCGTAAATTCCGGGTTTCGGGGTATCTCCTGAAACCGAAAATAACTTGGACCCACGCGAATATTGCACTCCCAGATCGTAAAAACGTTTCGCGCCGTATTTAAATATGGTAAACGTGTGGGCAAGAGTTTCCACGTTGTTGATCACAGTGGGTTTGTTCATATAGCCCGAATTGGTAGGGTAGGGCGGTTTGTTGCGAGGTTCGCCCCGTTTTCCTTCCATTGATTCGAAAAGGGCTGTTTCTTCACCGCAGATGTAAGCCCCGCTTCCCATAAATATGTGAATCGAGAAATCGAACTTGATTTCTTTGCAGTAATACGCAAATTCACTGATCGCTTTTTCCAGCTCCGGTTTCAAATATTTATATTCTCCCCGGAGGTAAATAAATCCTCTTTTTGCACCGATCACGTGGCCGCATACAGCCATGGCCGTGAGTACTTTAAAAGGAACTTTCGATAGTATTTCCCGGTCTTTGAAAGTTCCGGGCTCTCCTTCGTCGGCATTGCAGATTACATATTTTTCGTCGGCCTTGGATTCCGAAGAAAGTTTCCATTTCAGTCCGGTCGGGAAACCTGCGCCTCCACGTCCTTTCAGTTCGGAACTGATGAGTTCGTTGATAAGTTCCTGAGGTTTACGCGCGATCGTTTTGCTCAACACGTCTTCGTAGTCATTTTCATTTCTGAAAATGAAGTCAACTCTTTTTAATTGATAGTTCGTGACCATTGTTTTCTCCTTTCTGTTTACTTTTTCATGTAATCACTCAATATTTCACGTATCCTTTCAGGAGTCAACTCGGTGTACACATCGTCGTTGATGAGCATTGCAGGAGCTTTGTGGCACCATCCCAGGCAGTTGGTTTCGAGCAGCGAGAACCTGCCGTCGCCGGTAGTTTCGCCAAGGTGGATTTTGAGCATGTCTTCGATCGCCAGCAAAATCTGGTTCTTTCCTTTCATTGAGCAAGTAATGGTTTTACAAACACGGATAATGTACGTGCCCATTTTTTTGTGTTCAAGAAAAGAATAAAATGTTGCGGTTCCGTAGACTTCGGAGGCAGGGAGGTCAAGCTCCCGGGCAATTTCAATCATGGAAAACTCAGAAAGATATTTTTCCTGTTCAACGACTCCCTGTAAGATGGGAAGTAGGTTTTCCCTGCTTCTTCCATGTTGGTTTGCCAGATCTTTAATAAGGTCGGTAACGAGATTCATGTAGGAATGTAGTTATTGGTAGAGTAATAATTTGGATAAGGTAATTTTCAGAAATCAGAGCATTGCCGCATTACAGCAGGGTCAATTTGTCAAATTATTCCGATCCTTTCTTAAGGATGAGCATAAGTTTAGATTTCACCTTTAAATTTAGGCATGTCGAATTTTAAAAACTACTTACAAATATCAGATTCAGTGCAGATTTAGGTGTTCTTCAGCATAATATGATTAATGTAATAAAGACTAATTCCAGATAACAGGATTGTGGATAAAAGAATATGTAATATGGATTTCAATGGCATAGCTTTTGATAAAGCCGGAACCTCCTCCAAACGCCGTATTTGATACATCGTGTCATTCACCTCCGGGACCGAAATTTCATCCTGCCTGAGTGGATTGTTGCAGTCAGAAACAAAAGGTGAAATTTTCAATGGTAAATCAGCCTGGTTTCGTTGCAGACCAGTAAAAACGTTATTTTTACGAGGAAAATAAAATTTTCCGGAAAATGAGTCAGACTAAAAAACTTCTGTTTCTTCTCATTCCTTCATTGTATATTTTGTTGGGTGGATACATCCATCAGATGATTGGGTTGTATTCACTGCGCTCTGCCGATCCGGAATACATTTATTTTATCAGCGGATTAAGCGTTGCGTGCGGAAAACTGGAACTTGGGCATATCGATAATCCCGGAACACCGCTTCAATACCTCGCCGCGCTGGTTTTTCGTTTGGTTTATTTGTTTCGCAGCCACCAGATCCCGTTTATGGAAGATGTACTTTCGAAACCGGATATGTACCTTCGGGTTTTGAACCTGGTTCTTACCGTTGTTGTGGCTACATTTATGTATTTTGCAGGAAAAGCGGCATCCCGGATTTCCGGTAAATTGTCGTACGGGATGGTTTTGCAGACGGCGCCTTTTTTTACGCCTATTATTTTCGGTAACATTGGGCGCATTACTCCCGAAAATTTACTGCCTCTGCCAGCCATGCTGTTAAGTTTATTAATCCTGAAATTTATTTATTCTGGCGAAAATCAGTCGAATCGGAAAAATGCTGTTCTGTTCGGATTGGTTTCTGCTTTTGGATTATCGATAAAATTGACGTATTTCCCTTTGTGGATCATCCCGCTGGTTGTTTTGACCGGATGGAAAAACAAAGTATGGTATAGTTTTTCAGCAATAATCTCATTTTTTGTTATTGCGCTTCCTGTTACGTTGCAGTTTCATGTTTTTCGTCACTGGGTGAAAAGCCTTTTCATGCACAGCGGGCAGTATGGAAAAGGAGAAAGTAACATTATCGACTGGAGTACGATTGGCCCGAATTTCAGCCAGTTGACAGGCGAAAGCCGGATATTCTTTCTGGTTTTCATTGCCATGGTCATTTTGCTTCTGGTCTGGTTTTTTCTGAAACGAAATGAAAATATAAAACTTCTGCAACGCATCTCGGTTGCCCTTTCACTGGCTGTTCTTATCCAGATTGCAATTGTATGCAAGCATTTCGAACATCGCTACTTCATCCCTTCGTTGATGCTGGCCCCGATGTTACTGATTATGATTCTGGAATTCAGTAAAAAATGGCATTTTCAGTTGGGAAAATATAATCTTTCGTATGTTGCGCTGTTGTTGTTCTTCCTGTTTTATGCAGCGAAGCAGCGGCCGGTAACCGAGAGTCTTTCATCGTATTTTGATCGGGAATATGAACAAAGGATGCCGGCCTGGCATTTTATGGAGAATATTGAAAAGGATGCCGTCAAAATTTTGGTACCCGGTTTTTACGGTTGCCCCACGCCCGAATATGCACTGATGAGCAGTTACGGATGGGCCGGAAAGCAAAAGGAGCTTTTCAAACCGGTACTTGGCAAACTGTATCCAAACACGTTTATTTATTATTTCTGGGACAAGACGGTCAATTTCTGGGCCGATGGGCCACAACTAAAAGAAACTGACAAGCCGGTTTATATTTATCTGGAACATTTCAAACACCGCGAAGTGTTTGAGGAAGATATGAGATCGTATTTTCCGGAGAATTACAAACTGGAACAGGTGTTTTTTAATGAACCTACCAATGAAGTTGTGTTTAAGTTGATTCGTCAGGCTTCTGATCTTTCTTCCTGATAACTAATTCACAGAATATTTTTAACGATGTAGATCGGTCGCCGTTTGTTTTCTTCAAAAATGTAGCCAACGTATGTCCCGATGATGCCAATCAGGATAAATAAAACAGAAAAGCTGAGGCTTATAAACAATACGATGGTTGTGTAACCCGAAGGCGGCGTATCCCCGAAGAGAAATTGCCAGATCGTGTAAACGCCCAGTACCAGAGAGAAAAAAGCAAAAAGCACACCGATGTAAATGCCCAGATAAAGCGGCATTTTCGAGAATGAAATGATGGCGTTTGCCGATAGTTTCAACAATCTGAAAAATGAATATTTACTGTGACCTGCCGGGCGTCTGGGTGCCACGTATTGCAGACTGGTTTTGCTGAAGCCGATAATCTGGATAAATCCGCGCAAAAAGCGGTTTCGTTCCCTGAAATCGTTTCGCAACACATCGGCAACCGGTTTCGAGATGAGGAAAAAGTCGGAAGCGCTTTCGTCGAGCTGGTATTCCGAGAGGCGGTTGATCAGCCCGTAGAAACGGCGCGAAAACCAGTTTTTCAGCCAACTGTTGTCCTCCCGTTTTTCGCGAATCATGGTCACAATCTCGTTTCCATGCCGGTAGCTTTCCAGCATTTCACCAAGTAGTTGCGGCGGATGCTGCAAATCGGAATCCATGCAAATAATGGCGTCGCCCGAAGCATGGTCGATGCCGCATATCATGGCAGCCTCATGTCCGAAATTACGGCTGAAACTGATAATTTTTGTTTCTGTGGAAATTTCTTTTTTTAGATTTTCGAGTATCTGCAAACTCCGGTCTGTGCTACCATCGTTCACGAAAATGAGTTCTGCCTGTATATTCAGGCCGGAAATTGTTTTTTCAATTTCGATCACAAATTCAGGAAGAACTTCTTCTTCATTAAAAATCGAAACGACGATAGATATTTTTTCAGGATTGCTCATAAATTACAATTTACCATTTCACTTCGCATTGTGTAATCGTGTCGGGTACAAATTTTTCTATTAAAAAGGCAAATCATTTTTATCGTCAAAAAATCGTTCAACAGTATCTAATCTCTGCCATAAATTATTCAGAATAATTCTCTTTTTGTCAATGGATACAGACTTTATCAATTTTATAAAATCCTTTAATATAAACAGAGAGAATTCTACATGCTTATAGTATTTGTAACTGCCGTTAACAAAACATCTTGCTATTGAATTAGGATTTTGAATATTATCCTCAAGAATCGAATTTCTGAAAACATCCTCTAAACCAGTAACAATTTTATCTAAATCAGTATAATAGCTTGAACGTTGTTCTATTTTACTAAAAATAGAGATCAAACTACTTGCAAAGCTCTTATACGTCTGTTTATCTTCATGTGTAAAATCGATCTCTTGCTTATCCCCGGATAATATAATTCTTTCAATTAACGCGAATCCAGAAATTCGTTCATTAAAGTCTTTTTTTATCATTTTTGATAAAACTTCTTTATGAAGAAAATCTTCAATCTGATTTTCTATTAGTATTTCTTCAAATAGTTTTCCGACAAAATATATCTCAGTTCTGAAATCATAGAATTTTGAATTAAAATCATCAGGTGGAAGAAATCCCCAATTAAGTGTGATACTTTTATCAAAATCTTCTTCGAAATTAATCTTTTTCCCAAATCCAAAATCAATTATTTTTACGACACCTCCATCAGATACTAAGATGTTTTCGGGACGAATATCTCTGTGTAGAATTTTATTTTGCTCTAAATAGTTGAACCCATTTATTGTCTGTTCAAATAAAATATTGATTAAATGTGGGTTTTCCGAAGCGTATGATTTAATATTTTGACCATCAATAAACTCCATTAAAATATATCCAGTTTTCTTTTCGGGATATAGATAATAATTAAAAACTCTAACAATATTTTTGTGGTAAATCTTATGTAAAATTTTTATTTCATCAACAAAATTTCGAAAGAATAACTCTTTATGCTCTTCGTAATATGGTGAATATTTCTTGCAAACAAAAGTCTCATCAATAATCTCATCTTTTAAAAGCACTGTTTTTCCAGTACCTCCTTGACCAATCTCTTTAATCAATTTGAAGTCTTTTGTTCTTATAAATTCAATTACTCTTTTATCCATTATTGAATTATTCTAATTGTTGCTGTTGTTCAAAAAAATGAACCTCAGTCCTGTAAATGTACACTGATAATTTTAAAATTTAAGTGTCTGCCAAAATTTCTCCCAGTTCATTGGGGTATCCCACCATTGCACCGGATCGTAACGAAAAGCAAATTGAATATTGTAGAAAATGATGATGAGAATAATCAGGGAGAACACTATTCTCAGGTATTTTGGTTGCCGGGAAACCTGATTTACAAACCATGCCAGTGGCAAAACCAGAAAAGGCAGGAAGTCAATCATGGCACGCTGCCCGCAGGCTGCGCTGAACGTGGGCGCCCACCAACTGGCGTTGAGGTAAATGGCCAGCACGAAAATAAACAGGACAGCAATGTTGTTGTACAGGCCTTTTCTGAAGGTGGCGAACAAACCCCAGAGGGCAAATAATACCATTGGGGTATATAAAAACCAGCCATTGTATTTTCCGAAAAGCACAATCCCGATTTTGGGAGAAGCAATATACGGGAAGCCGTAATCGCCGTACGAATACACGATGGGCTTGCCGCTTACTTTGTACCAGTAAAGCATTTGCGGAATGGCAATTACCAATCCAACGAGGGCAACAATGCCAATGGTTTTCAGGTTTTTTGTCCAGAATTTAAAACGGAAGCTCATTGTTTCCATATTTTTTATTCCGAAGAAGAAAAAATAAAAACCGGAGATAATATTGGTTGGCCTGATCAAAACCGCCAAAGCAAAAGGAATTGCCATGAAAAGGGCATTTCTATTTGATGGTAATTTGAAGTAGCGGTGTACAAAATACACGTATACCGAAATCAGCGCAAATGAATAGGCATGTGACATTCCTGCTCCTAATATCATGGTGTAGTAAAAAACATTGGTACCCAGAAATACCAGCGCAACAGTTTTCAAACTGATCATTTTCCCAAATTCTTCAGTTACCAGTTTGTATAAAAACACAAGTCCGATGTACACGTAAAATAAGGCAGCGATCAGCACGAATCCATAATAAACATTGCCGTACCCGTCGGCATCGAGATTAAAAAATACGCTGATAAAATGAGCCAGTACGAAAAAAGGGCTCCATAAAATAGCAACCCCGCAGGTAAACACGCTGATGGTTTTTCCTTCGCTGTAAGGAATAGCCCAGGGAAGATGTTCGAAATGCTGCCAGTCGCGTAGGAAGAAATGCGGCAGGTATTGATAATAACCTTCGGGATCGGACCCCAGAATAATTTTGTCGATCGGGATGGAATGAAAAACATCGCGGAAAATATAGTTGACAATTAATCCCAGTAAAATGAAGACAATGCCAGCAGTTACTTTACCGGAAAAGCAAAATTTCCTGATTCCTTCCATGATTACAACTGTTTTTAATTTTTACGTCCGACCACGATGACGCTCAATCCAACAAATCGTCTTGTATAATAATCAATGATTCGGATAAGCGGAACAAAAAAGTTGTACAATTTCATTTGGCCTTCGGGAACAGTCTTTTTCCGCAGTAAACTGCCGCTGACCCACCAGCCCAGCGTACCAACAAAATTGAAATATTGACGATGAACGATTTCCAAACTGTTTTCTTCAAACAAACAGATGAGACTTTTCTGTGTGTACCGGCGGAAGTGCCCCAGTGAACGGTCGAATGAGTTAAAAAGGAACTGAAAGGCAGGTACCAGAATAATGAGTTGTCCTCCGGGTTTTAGCAGCTTTTTACAGTTGGCAATTGCCAGTTTGTCGTTTTCGATGTGTTCAATCACATTCAGTGCAAACACCGTATCAAAAGTTCCCAGCATGGTTTCGTATTTGCTGTCGAATTGCAGATCAACAATATCGAGGCAAACAATATTCTGAAGGTTTTGGTCGGGGCCGACTTCTTCCCGGAGCAACTGGCAGTATTCTTCGCGCAGTTCAGTAATGGTGAGTGTTTTGCTGTCAGCCAGCACTTGTTTTGAAATGTTTCCGATACCGCCGCCTATTTCAAGAATTTGTCCGTTGAAGAAAGGAGCAATGGTTTGGTACATCCATCGGTTAAATTTATCGGCCGAAGAAATGGCGCCGAGCGTGGAATACCCTGCCGGATCAGAAAACGAGTTGCTATTTTCTGCTATTTTGCCCATACATTGTATTTCAGGATAACCCAAAAAGCGCGTAACCCGTCTTTCCAGTTTATTTTTTTGCCTTCCGCGTACGTGCGGCCGTAATACGAAATGCCAACTTCGTAAATGCGTGTGCCTTTTACACGGGCAATTTTCGCGGTTACTTCTGGTTCAAAGCCAAAGCGTTTTTCTTTCAGATTTATATTTTTTATCATATCCGATCTGAACAGTTTATAACAAGTTTCCATATCTGTCAGGTTCAGGTTGGTAAACATGTTTGATGTGAAAGTCAGCAGTTTGTTGCCCAGCGAATGCCAGAAAAACAAGATGCGGTGCGGGTGTCCGCCCAGGAAACGTGAACCATACACCACGTCGGCAAAACCTTCGGCAACAGGTTTCAGCAAATCGTTGTATTCGCGCGGGTCGTATTCCAGATCGGCATCCTGAATAATAACATAGTCGCCTGTTGCTTCAGTTATACCGCGGTGCAGGGCAGCTCCTTTGCCCATGTTTTTCTCCTGTTTGAAGAGCTTAATCGTGGTGTCGCTGTGTCCGGCTATGTATTCCGAAATAATTTGGGAACTGTTGTCTTTCGAACAGTCATCAACGATAATCAGTTCTTTTGAAAAACCGTATTTCAGTTCGACGCCAACCACCCGGTCAAGGATTGAACGAATGGTTTTTTCTTCATTATATACCGGGATTATAATCGATAGCAGTTTACTCATTTGGGTATTTTTTCAGTGTGAACAAAAATATATAAAATGCCGGTTGTTTGGGTGTTAATTAGAGATTATTGAATACGATTAGGCATCTTTTTGCGTTATCTTTTTACCTTTGATATATCAAATAAGAAAATATGGAACGTATTGCAATATTTCCCGGGTCGTTCGATCCTTTTACTATTGGTCATGAAAGCATTGTGAGAAGGGCTTTACCTTTGTTCGATAAGATTGTGGTTATGGTTGGTTTTAATACCAGTAAAAAGCAAGCCTTTCCTGTAAGCAAAAGGCAAAAATGGATTGAGCAGGTGTTTAAGGACGAACCTAAAGTTCAGGTTGAATCGTACGAGGGACTGACCGTTGATTTTTGTAAAAAGGTGAATGCCAGCTATATTCTGCGCGGTTTGCGTACTTCAGCCGATTTTGAATACGAACGGGCAATTGCTCAGGTGAACAAAAGGATGCACCCGCAAATTGAATCGGTTTTTCTGTTGACCATGCCCGAACATACCCCGATCACATCGACTATCGTACGCGACATTATCCTGCATGGAGGCGATGCCAGCATGTTTCTTCCTAAAGGCATTGATATGAAAGATTTTACTTTTGATGAGTGACCTGAAAATCATATTTCTTCTGATTTTTCTCCTTTCTGCCGGATCGTTGTTTGCACAAACAAGCACAATAAAAGGTGTTGCCAGCGAATATGCAGGAATGGAAATGCCCGTTTATACGTATTCAGATTTTATCTCCGAAGAAAAGGTGGAGGTCGGAAAGATCCATTTTCAGGCTGACGGATCTTTTTCTGCCGGGATTAATCTGCCTTGTACGATGGTGTGTTTTACCGAATTGGATATTCACCAGGGCATGATCTATGTGGAGCAGGGAAAATCGTACGAGATTCAGTTTCCTCCGCGACAAAAGCAGTCGGAAGCGCAAAAACGGAACCCGTTTTTCAGTTTATTGCCGGTCTGGTTAAAAATTCTCAATCAGCAAAATGCCGATCTGAACCTGCTGATTAAAAATTTTGAGACCGAATTCAGGGTATTGGAAGACAAACATTTTTACAATATCTACGAAAAACGATCGAAAGCCAGCGTTGAACTGGTAAAAACAGAGCTTCAGAAGAAATTTCCAAAGACCGAGAACCGGTTTTTCGAGGACCACAAAAAATACAGGATAGGCAATCTGGAATATGCGCTCAATCAAGGGAAATCGATTGAATTTGTAAATTATTACTTCGGAAAAGTTAGTCCAAAAATGCAGATTCCGGCGTATGTCAATCTGTTTAATCAGGTGTTTGCCAATTATTTTAGTTTTTTGGGCAATTCGGTTCACGATCAGAAAATTACCGGTTTGGTAAATTCGGGCGATATTCGGGCACTTGAAGAATATTTATCGGAGAAAAACGGCTGGAATACGGATGCTTGTCAATTGGTTATTCTGAAGTCGCTGAAAGATGCGTATTACAGCGGCCAGTTTTCGAAAACGTCTGTTGCCGGAGCATTGGCTCAGGTAGCCGATAGTAACTGGCCCGATAAGTACAAACTGATTGCAAAGAATATTTGGCAGAAAATAACCTACCTGCTGCCCGGTACAAAAGCGCCTGAATTGCAACTTACCCGCATCAACGGGCAAAAAACATCGCCCGGCGAATTTTGCGGAAGTTTTGTTTATTTACATTTTACCGATCTGCAAAATCCGGTTTGCCGTCAGCACATGGAAGCGCTGAAACCCATTGCCGATCAGTATAAAACAAACCTGACCGTCATTTTTATTACGGAAGGGAAAACTCCGGAAACTGAAGCCCGCAAGTGGACCGGCGTATTCACAACCACCACTGACGAAGGCAAAGCGGCCTACAAAGTGAAAACATTTCCGAGTTCGTATTTGCTTGGCCGCGATGGAAAACTGGCTGCCTCGCCAGCCCTGAATCCCCTGAATGGTTTTGAAAGCCAGTTGCGGCAAATTCTCGAAAAAGAGCGGATCAAGAAGCTGAAAGGAAAACAGTTGCAGTAGGCAGTCTCAGTGTTCAGTCACAGCAAACAGTCACAGCAAACAGTCACAGCAAACAGTCACAGTAAACAGTCACAGTAAACAGTCACAGTAAAACTATAAAATTCAGCAATTCAGCAATTCAGCAATTTAGCAATTCAGCAATTCAGTCATCCCAAATCTCAAATAAAACAACCCCGCCCCCTCGGACAAATTCCTCAACCATTCAGCAATTCAGCTTCGGTTACAAATCTTGTTAAACGGGCAGTATCCGCATTTGCGGAGTTCGCTGGTTTGCGAATAAATAGTGGTGCTGCTGAAAATTTCATTCAGCAATTCCTGAAGAATTTCGCGGAATTCGGCTTCCACATCGCGGTAGATAAATTCGCTGTTTTGCCGGGTAATCCGTGGATTAAAAGTATCGCCAAACAAATCGTCGAGCTTGTAAATGGCTGGGATGATCGATGTGCCTGGATTCTCTGACTGATAAATTCCGGCATACAACAGGGTTTGGAAAATTTCTTTTCTTCGGCCCGGCAGTTCGCGGTTTACCAGTTGTTCCCACTGATTAAAATTCAGTTCCAGGTTGCGCCCGGTTTTGTAATCGACAATTCGCACCCCGTCGCTGGTTTGGTCAATCCGGTCGATAATTCCACCTACCCGTATTTCGTGAGTTTTGTTTTCTGTTTCCACTTTGAAAGCGCCGGAATGTTCGCCTTCCAGTTCCAGAATTTTGAAAGGTGCAAACTGCTTGTCGTTTTTCAGTAATTGGGTCAGATAATATTGAAGGTGCCCGGCAATCAGTAGGTTGTGTCCGTTCAGTTTTAGTTTTTTTGCCTGCTCCGGTTTCAGATTGTAATATTTTTCGGCAAACGAAAGGAAGACAGCCTCCTCAATTTTTTGTTTGTTCAGCAGGATGGTGTCAATATTTTCAGTCGTAATTTCCTGATCGCGAAAAGGTTTGTAAACCAGTTCAACAGCACGATGAAAAAGGTTCCCGAACAGCACCGGGTCGATTTCTTCTTTTAACTCGTCCTGCTCTTTCAGTCCGGCAATGTATTTAAAATAGAACTTCAGTTTGCAGTCGAGATACGTGTTGATAGCGCTGGGACTCAGGTTTTTTTCTGAATATTTACTGAAAAGAAGTTCCTGGTGTTGCCGGGTCGCTTCAATCGAAATGGCTTGTTGCTCATTCCCTTTAAAATCGAAAGTCAGGCTGGAAAGTTCCGGTTTTGTGAACGATTCATATTGAAGCTGGAACAGATAGCGGCTCATCTCGGCTGAGTTGCTACCATCGTTCACCGAATTGTACACCAGCACCACATTTTCGGCACGCTGGATGAGGTTGTAAAAATAATAGGCGTACATGGCGTCGCGTTCCTCGTAGGTTGGCATGCCATGCCCTTTGCGCAGATGGTACGGAATGAACGAGTGCGAATTGCCTGTATTGGGCAGGTTGCCCTCGTTGGCCGAAAATACAATCAGGTTTTTGAAGTCGAGGCAGCGGGTTTCGAGCAGACCCATCACCTGAAGACCGGTCAACGGTTCTCCTTCAAACGGGATGGAAATGCGCCGCAGGTTTTGGTCGATCAGCCGGAACAGGATTTTTTGCGAAAACTCCGGCAACTTCAACACTGCAATCGAATCTTTCAACCGGCTAATGGAGAGAAATGCCTGGTACAGGTATTCGGCTTCGAGCCGCGCCGGTTCTTCTTCTTTGGTATGAAATGTTTCTGCGAGGCTCCGGATAATCTCAAGCAGGTAATCAAAAGTTTTTTCCCATCCTTCGGCAATTGTAAAAATCTTGCCGGTCAATGTATTAATGGCAAGTTCTTTCGCCGACAAATAAACTTTGTTGTGGCGGTGAATGCTTTTGATGAATTCGGTTGTTTCGGTCGAACTCACAAACTGGTGATTCAACAAGGCAATCACTGGTTTGAAATAAAACTGAGGCAATCCATCGGTGTTTTTGCGGATATTGCGTTGCAGGCTGAGTAATTGTGAAAGAAAACCATACACGGGCGTTCCGGTGAGCGGAAACCCCATGGTGATGTTCATTTTTCCGAATTTGTTTCCGGTTGCTGAAATGACCGGGAGCAGCAGACTTTCGTCGGCTAAAACCAATGCGGTATTGTCGAAATGCGTATCCGTTTTGAAGCGCGATACAATGGGCGAAGTATTCACTACTTGAGCCTGCGCCATTTTTCCGGGTACGGAGATAATTTGTATATTTTGTTTTTCCTGTGGATTGCGGTTTTCGGGGATAAAATCCGACGGAGGAGAAAATTGGATCAGGTTGGTGCGCAGAAAATAGCCTGCTTCGTTGGCAGCATCCTGCACAAAGGTTTCGTCGAAATCCCAGAAAAACAATGCTTTTTGCGCATTATTCAGGTACTTGAAAATTGCTTTTTCGCAGTTGTTCAGTGCATTGAACCCGATGAAAACGAATTTCCGGATGTCGGTATTTTTTGTGTGAAAAACCTCCGGTTGACGAGCCAGTTCGCGATATATCAATCCGTTGTATCCAATTTTTTGCTGCCGGAGTTGTTCGGTAAAGCGGCGATATATTTGCGGAAGTTTTTCCCACAATTCGAGAAACTTTTCCTTGTTCATCGAATGTCCGGCTTTGCCCATTGCACCCCAGAAATTTTCAATCGCTTTTCGTTGTTCCTCTGTCAGGTATTCGAATTTGTGCTCCAGTTCTTTCAGATCTGAAATATTGGTAAACAGGTCGTCGGCATTCAGCAGATATTTGTCGATGTCGTCGAAATCGTTCAGTAATATTTCACCCCAAAAGAAAAACTCATCAATCGGTTCGTCGAAGCCGGTCACTTCATTATAAATCTCCTGAAGTTTCAGGATCAGCGAAACCGGGTCGGCCTGTTCCATCTCCGAAAAATCGGAAATAAGCTGGTTGATGGTGGTCGTTTCCGGACCAATCAGCGGCTTTTCAATGAGTTCGTTCAGGTAGGCATTGAAAAACACACCTGCCCTGCGACTGGGAAAAACCATGCAAAATTCGCTCAGTTCGTTTGCGTGTTTTTTGTATAGATAATTGGCTGCCTGCTTTAAAAAAGGGTTCATTGCAATTCGTTTAGGCTAAAGATAAGCGTATTTTCAGGATACATAAAATTAAAAATAATGCTTCATTGGCAAGCCAATCATTTTTAGTAATTTGGAGTTTTCTAAATGAAAAGAAGCATTTCGTTTTTTTGTTCTGATTTTACATGTATTCCAATAAATAGTTGACGCAACCAAAATAAAGTTTTTTGATCTCTTTGATACATTGAACCAAATTGAATCAACCAATGAAACAGAAAATCACAATTCTATTTTTTACGGGAATTATCGGCCTTGTTTTTAATTCCTGCGAAAAGAATAACTTGGATTCGGTTAAAGGGAATGTGGAATTTTTCCTGCTGGAATCCTATGAAACAATTGGAAATTCTTGTCAGATTGATGAATCAACTGTTATTACAAAAGCTGAGCCGTTGATAAGCTATGCCGATCTTATTTCGTATAATCCCGATCATCATGTATTTGAACTCTCCAGTGAAGCCAAGGCTGCGATTCAGAATATACATCATACAGTATTTGGTAATGCTTTTGCCATAAAAGCGGACAATATTCTCATTTATACCGGTTATTTTTGGCCAGGTTATTCTTCGTTGGGCTGCAATTGGGTTACAATTGATCCTTTAATGATTGGTTTGGACAATGCGATTGAAGTGAAATTGGGATATCCCGGAACTATTCAGGGGCAAGAATTTGAGGACAGGCGAAACGATCAACGGATTTTGAATATTTTTAAGAGGGATCATAAACTTGAAGATTGATAGTAAATGTAATTGATTGGATTCTTGTTGGCTCGATTATTGGAAGAGCGACTTCTGAATTTTATTGAAAATAAAAACATATTTACCATGAAAACACTATTTGTATTTTTTCTGCTGGCGGCATTTTCGATGAGCGTTTTCGCCCAAACCAATGTTCTGAACCCGCTTGAATCGACTCCGTATATTGAGGTGACCGGTGATGGCGAAATGGAATTTGTACCCGATGAGATTTTCATCTCATTCACACTGAAAGAACGGATGGACGGTAAAACAAAAATCACCATCGAAGAACAGGAACGGGAATTGAAACAGAAACTTCAGAAAATAAATTTCGACTTGAAAAACCTGACGCTGGCCGATGCTTCCGCCGACTACACGAAAATAAAATGGAACAAAAAAGATGTAATTGCATCGAAAGATTTCCTTCTGGAAGTGGATAAAGTATCAGTACTTGACCAGGTTTTCGGGATTCTCGATGAAATAAAGGTTTTTGATGCCGACATCTACAAAACAAGTCATTCGCAAATTGAACAATTCCGCAAAGAGGTGAAAATTATGGCCATGAAAGCGGCGCAGGAAAAAGCGGCTTATCTGCTCGAAGCCATTGGAGAAAAAGTGGGCAAACCGCTCTATATTCAGGAGCGGGAAATGTACGAACCCGAAGTGATGCCCATGATCCGTGGCGTAGCGAATATGAGCATGAAAATGGAAGATGCTTCCATGCCGGAACCATTACCCGAATTGTCGTTTAAAAAGATAAAACTGAAATACAAAGTGTTTGCACGGTTTGCAATTCAGTAGTTAAATCTAATCAAAAACAGACAGGAAAACGCACGACTGTTCAACCATTTTTCAGTAATGTGCCAAGTTAATTTAGCTGGAGTTTTTTACGAACTTCAGCTACTTTTTCATTACTTACCGGTTCAAATTTATTTCCGAAGTTGCTTCTGACATACGAAAGTACGTTGGCAATTTCCCCTGTCGTGAGATGATTATGCGGGGGCATCAGGTTGTTGTAAGTTTCTCCGTTCACTTCAATTTTTCCTGAAATTCCCTTCAGTACAATTTGAATCAATTTTTCCTCATCGGAAATCCATTTGGGGTCATTCAGTGGCGGTTGAATTCCTGAAACACCCGATCCGTCAACCATGTGGCAGGTTGCACAGTATTGCATGAACACGGCTTTTCCGTGCCTGATTTTGGTTTCGGTATTGTCCGTGCTTTCCGTTTTTATGGTTTCGGTGATTTTATCGGCGCTCAAAGGCACTGCTTTTTCTTTCTTTTCCGAATTACATGCAAAAGCAAGAAATAAAACAACCGGAAAAACAAATATTACATTTTTCATTATTCGATAATTTATCGAGAACTAAAACAGCTTTTTATGGATAATGTTTGACGGCTTTTAAATTGAAAGGTAAATTTTTAGCGGCTTTCCTGAAAAAAGCAGATTGCAAAAATTTGTGCAGTTCACTATAATTTCAGAAGCGGGATGTTAAAAAGTTCAATTGAAATGAAGCTGACCATTGAAAAGTTATACGGCATTGATCGCTTCCACCGGGTCAAGGCGGGAAGCGGTAAGCGCGGGTAGAAAGCCCGCCATCACGCCGATAATTCCTGAAATCATCAGGCCCATGATAACATTTCCGGCATTCATATAAATAGTCATACTGGAGGCGCTGCTCAGAACAACCGTGCCGATAAAGATGAGCAGCAGCCCGAGCAGTCCGCCCACGAGTGAAAGAACCACCGCTTCGAAGATAAATTGCAGCAGGATGAAATATTTTTTTGCTCCTAATGATTTTTGGATGCCGATAATTTTCGTCCGTTCCTTCACCGATACGAACATGATGTTGGCGATTCCGAAACCGCCCACCAGGATACTAAATCCACCAATAATCCACCCTGCCAGGTTGAAAACTTTAAAAAACGCATCGAAACGTGTCGAAATAGCGCTGACCTCATTGATGGCAAAGTCGTTTTCTTCCATCGGTTTCAGACGGTGAATGCTGCGCATGATTCCTTCCAGCTCGGCAACAAACTGATCGCGGTCGGCATTGGGCTTGGCTTTTACGTTAATAGTTTGTCCGCGGTCGCGGTTCCGCACATCAATCATATTCATTGCATACCGCACCGGAATATGTACCCGCTTGTCCATACTGGTGCCGAACATATCCTGTCCCTGTTTTTCATACACGCCGACAATCAGGAATTTGTGACCCATGATTTTAATGGATTTACCCACCGGATTGATCGTTTCAAAGAGCCGGTTGCTGATCTCGTCGCCCAGAATTGCCATGTTGGCGCCCGAGTTCGATTCCGATTCGGTAAAGTAGCGGCCGGTGCCAATATTCAGGTTCCATGTACTTATCAAATCGTGGGTAGTTGCCAGTATTTCGGTATTTTCGGCTTTACTGTTTTCAAACTGAACAGTCTGGTTGAACCCGAAAAAATAAACTGCATTTTCGGTGGTTTTCGAGCGGCGCAGGATTTCTTCTGTTTCCTCGTATTCGGGAACAGGCCGGTTCAGGTAGCGCCACCACGGATATTCTGTTTCTCCTTCAGGCGGTGTCCACGGCCATTTCTGAATGTAAACCATATTGTTTCCCAACGAATTCAGGCTCGAACGGATATAACCTTCCAGCGAATCGATCACCGTAAACACAGAAATAATTGCGAAAATACCAATCGTAATCCCCAGCAATGAAAGGAATGTACGCAGTTTGTTTGCCCTGAGCGAACCAAAGGCAAACGAAAAACTTTCATATATCAACCGGGCAAGCAACATTTTGTATTTTATGAAATTTAAATATAGGACAAATCCACGACACCTTGCATTATTCCTTCTGAAAAATTAGTATTAAATAAACAGAAGAATTACACTTACCCCAGACGGAAATGATCAGCCAACTGGCAGATGGCTATTCTCCCAAAATTCCGGGATTGGAAACTTAAAAAAAGCAAAAGTTATTACGGAAATTTATAGGATACAACTTTGAAAAAAAGAAAGAGATGAATTATTTTTTTATTGTTACAAACTATTTTGATTGTGAATAAAAACTTCATATTTTCAGCCGCAGAAATAAGCTAAAAAATTTGTTGGAGAAAAAAAGTAGGGCTGTTTTTATTATCTTTGTGCAAAATTTTCAAAAGCATTATAAATGAGCGACTTAAAAAAAATTAAATCAGCATTAATTTCAGTATATCACAAAGATAAATTAGACGGGATTATTAAAAAATTGGATCAACTTGGCGTTCAATTGTATTCCACCGGAGGTACCCAGACTTTTATTGAAGGATTAGGTGTGAACGTTATCGCAGTTGAGCAGCTTACCAGCTACCCATCTATTTTGGGCGGAAGGGTAAAAACCTTGCACCCGAAAGTTTTTGGAGGGATTTTAACCCGTAGAGACAATGCAGGCGACCAGCAACAAATAGTACAATATGAAATCCCTGAAATTGATCTGGTAATTGTTGATCTGTATCCGTTTGAAGAAACGGTTGCATCGGGCGCCGGGGAACAGGATATTATTGAAAAAATCGATATAGGCGGTATTTCGCTGATTCGCGCTGCTGCCAAAAATTTTAACGATGTACTGATTGTTTCTTCGAGAACCCAGTACGAAAAGGTGATTTCGTTATTGAATGAGAAACAGGGCGAAACGTCAATTGAAGACCGCAAGGAATTTGCCCGCGACGCATTTGCCACCTCGTCGCATTACGACAGCGCTATTTTTAATTATTTCAACGAAGGGCCATCGGCTGAGGCGCGTGTCAGTCTGAACGACGGACAGGTATTGCGCTACGGCGAGAATCCGCACCAGTCGGCCACTTTCTTTAAATTCGACAATTCGGAAACCCAGGTTACTCTGGCCAATGCCGAAGTACTTCAGGGGAAAGCCTTATCATATAATAATTTGCTGGATGCCGATGCTGCCTGGAAATCATGCAGCGACGCGTATCATTCAGTTTCGCATATTCAGGATAAAGTTGCCGTTTCGGTTGTCAAACATTTGAACCCTTGTGGACTGGCGGTTACCGATACTATTATGAAATCGCTCGAACTGGCTTGGGCCGGTGATCCGGTAAGCGCCTACGGCGGGATTATCTGTTTTACTGATGTAGTGACAGCGGAAATAGCAGCTTGGTTCAGCAATCGTTTTGTTGAAATTATTATCGCGCCGGAATTCACTCCGGAAGCGCTCGAAATTTTAGGTAAGAAAAAAAATCTTCGCCTTTTGGTAACCCCTGTAAAACCGCAGATAACCCGTGAAAAACTGTACCGCTCCATCAGTGGAGGAATGCTGGTTCAAGATGAAGATGAAGGCTTGGAAACAGATTTTAAAAATGTGACGAAAATACAGTTCAGTAACAATAAAATGAATTTGGCAAAGTTTGGAATTACAGCATGTAAGCATTTAAAAAGTAATGCAATTGCTTTGGTTACCGAAAATGCGGATGGTTCATTTTGGCTGACAGGCGCCGGAATGGGGCAACCCAACCGGCTGGATAGTTTGCGGCATCTCACGATTCCGCGTTTCAATCTGAAGGAAGGAATTGAAATGAAAGAGGCAGTACTTATTTCCGATGCATTTTTCCCATTCCGCGACAGTATTGAAGCTGCCAACGAGTACGGAGTGAAATACATTGTTGAGCCGGGAGGCAGTATCCGTGACGAAGAGGTGATTGAAGCTTGTGATGAATTTGGTATTGCGATGCTTTTTACAGGAATGCGTCACTTTAAACATTAAAATTGTATGTAGTAATACTTTCTGAAAAAGAAGGACAAATATAAACGCTGAAAAAAATTAACATGGGATTGTTTTCATTTTTGACCCAGGAAATTGCGATTGACCTCGGGACGGCCAATACGATCATTATAATGAACGACAAAATTGTAGTCGACGAGCCATCGATTGTAACCATTGATCTGAAAACCGAGAAGCTGGTCGCCATTGGTGAGAAAGCAAGGCAGATGCAAGGGAAAACGCACTCGAACCTGAAAACCATCAGACCATTGCGTGATGGTGTTATTGCCGACTTTAATGCTGCCGAACAGATGATCAGGGGGATGATAAAGATGATCAATCCCAAATCAAGAATGTTTTCTCCTGCTCTGAAGATGGTAATTTGTATTCCTTCCGGTTCTACGGAAGTGGAAATCAGGGCGGTGCGCGACTCGTCGGAACATGCCGGCGGACGCGAAGTTTACATGATTTACGAACCGATGGCCGCCGCAATTGGTATCGGCCTCGACGTGGAAGCTCCCGAAGGCAACATGATTGTTGATATTGGTGGTGGTACTACCGAGATTGCTGTGATCTCGCTGGGGGGTATTGTAACTAACAAGTCGATCCGTATTGCAGGCGACGACCTTACAGCCGACATCATGGAGTACATGCGCCATCAGCACAATATAAAAATAGGGGAACGCACAGCCGAAGATATTAAAATCAATGTAGGTTCTGCTTTATCGCAGCTCGACGATCCGCCAGCCGATTATATCATTCAGGGGCCGAACCAAATGACAGCGCTTCCGATTGAGGTTCCTGTGTCATATCAGGAAATATCGCACTGCCTTGAGAAGTCGATCTCGAAAATTGAAACGGCCATATTAAGCGCGCTCGAACAAACGCCTCCCGAACTGTATGCCGATATTGTAAACAAAGGAATTTGGCTGGCAGGTGGCGGCGCATTGCTCCGGGGTTTGGCAAAGCGCCTGACCGAAAAGATCAACATCCAGTTCCGTGTAGCTGAAGACCCACTTCGGGCGGTTGCAAGAGGCACCGGTGTTGCCCTTAAAAATGTGGATAAATTCTCCTTCCTGATCAGGTAAAACTGCCAGGGAAGGGCATTCCTTCCTGGAAAAATGAGAAATTTATTACGGCTTATATTACGGTATCATTCGTTTCTGTTGTTTCTGTTTTTTGAAATCATCTCATTGATTTTGATTGTCAGTTACAACAATTATCAGCGTGTTAAGTTTCTCAATTCTAGTGTCAACACGGTTGGTTCAATTTATGAATTAAATAATTCGTTTAACGATTATTTTCACCTAAAGCGCATTAACGATGAACTGGCCGCTCAAAATACATTTTTGCGTAACATGCTTCAGGATCGGGTAACCGAACGATTTGAAAATCGACAGGTGAAAGACACCCTGAGTGGGAAAATATTCACTTATATATCTGCGCAGGTGGTCAATAATTCGGTGAACAAGCAATATAATTATCTGACCATAAACAAGGGCTATATACACGGTATTAAACCCGATATGGGGATTATCAATTCCGAAGGAGTGGTTGGCGTCATTAACCACGTTTCAAAAAATTATTCAACCGGGATTTCGATACTGAATAAGCGACTTTTTATTTCTGCAAAAATAAAAAATAGCGGGACTTACGGTTCGCTTGTGTGGGACGGGATAAGTTACAGGAACGCACTGTTACGTGAAATACCGATACACATTCCCATAACATTGGGTGATACTATTGTTACCAGCGGGTATTCGGCAATTTTTCCGGAAGGAATAATGGTCGGTACCATTCAGAGTTTTGATATACGAAATGGTGAAAACTATTATACGATTGACGTTGACCTGTCAACGAATTTCAAAACCGTCAGCTATGTCGAAGTTGTGCAGAATGTAAAACAAATAGAGATACGTCAACTGGAAAAGAAGAACGAGAATGATTAAGGATTTGATTAAATATACGATCATGTTTGTTGTGCTGGTACTGATTCAGGTTTTGGTCCTGAATAACATCCAGCTCAGCGGGTATATCAATCCTTTTCTGTATATATTGTTTATCTTGCTTTTGCCTTTCCAGACTCCTGTGTATCTGTTGCTGTTCCTGGGTTTTATACTGGGGCTCACGATTGATATATTTGGCAATACGCCTGGTATACACAGCTCTGCTACTGTTTTCCTGGCATTCATCCGTCCGTATGTACTCGAACTGATTTCGGGACGGGACAACCCGGAAACAGGTTTCTCTCCCCGGATGAAGACGCTTGGAATAGCCTGGTTTATAAAGTATACGGTAATCCTGGTGCTGTGCCATCATATTTTCCTTTTCTATATTGAAGTATTTACATTCAGCGGTGCATTTTATACTTTGCTCAGATGTTTGCTAAGTTCTGTTTTATCCATAATTTTGGTGATCATTAGTCAATACATCATCTTTAAAAACTAGCTTGAAAGGTGGATACGTATTCAAAACGAAAAGATTTTCTTAATGCTTTCTTTATTCTGATCGGAATAATCTTTGTGCTGAGGATGTTTGGCATTCAGGTAATCAGTTCTGAATACAAACAATACGCCACCAGAAATATTCTGAGGCCTGAAGTTATTTACCCCGCCCGTGGTTTGGTTTACGATCGCAATGGAAAATTATTGGTGCAGAATAAAGCGGCTTACGACCTTATGGTTACACCCCGGGAAGTAAAATCGTTCGACACCCTGGAAATGTGCGATATTCTGGATATTACGAAAGAGGAACTGATCGAAGAAATGAAAAAAGCCCGGAGCTATTCTCCTTATAAACCTTCGCCTGTTGTGAAACAGATTTCGCCTGAAACATACGCGCCCCTTCAGGAAAAATTATACAAATACCCGGGTTTTTATGTGCAAACCCGTACTTTGCGGGAATATCCCCGGGGGCTTGCCGGTCATGTACTGGGTTACGTGAGCGAGGTAACGCAAAAAAATATTGATGCTAATAGCTATTATAAATCAGGTGACTATATTGGTTCGCAGGGATTGGAAGAGTCGTACGAGGAGTATTTACGCGGAAGAAAGGGAATCAATCATTTTCTTGTTGATGTGCATAACCGCAAAAAAGGAAGTTACAACGAAGGGAAGATGGATACATCGGCGATTTTAGGTAAGAACTTGATTGCGACGCTGGATGCCGATCTTCAGGAATATGCTGAAATGTTGCTGCAAAATAAGAAGGGGTCTGTTGTTGCCATAGAACCGTCGACCGGCGAAGTGCTGGTTTGTGCCAGCGCTCCTTCGTACGATCCGAACATATTGGTAGGGCGTGGGCGTGGTGCTCTTTATTCCAAACTTTCGTCTGATACACTGAACCCATTGATCAACCGCGCCATTTCGGCGTTTTACTCGCCGGGGTCCACCTTCAAAACAATTAATATTTTGGTTGCCCTTCAGGAAAATGCGATTACCCCGGAAACTTGTTTCCATTGTTCTGGAAAAGCATCGAGTCCAATTAAATGCACCCACTCTCATGCTCCTACAGTGAATGCGCAAATCGGTATCAGGGAATCGTGCAACCCCTATTTCTGGAATGTTTTCAGGTCGACTATAGGAAAGTATCCGAATGCCGAAAAGGGTTATAATGTTTGGCGCAACCATGTGATGAGTTTCGGCCTGGGACAGAAAATCAACCACGAGATGTCAGGGCTTGCCCCTGGCCTTATTCCGGAAAGTGAGTCTTACAATAAGATGTATGGGAAGGGACGATGGAATGCAATGACGATCCGTTCGCTGGCAATCGGGCAGGGCGAAGTTTCGGTAACTCCCTTCCAAATGGCCAACATGGTAGCGGTAATTGCCAATCGGGGATACTATATCGAACCTCACCTTGTGCGTTCCGTTCAGGAAGATGATAATGAATACAGACGTCTGGAGTTTGTAAAAAAGCAAAGTACAATCGATCAGAAACATTTTAGAGTGTTGATTGATGGGATGCAGTCGGTAGTGGAAGAAACGTCGTCGGGAGCTTATAATGTTCTTGTCGACAGTATTACCATTTGTGGGAAAACCGGTACCATTCAGAACCCACACGGTTCCGACCACTCGGCTTTTATTGCTTTTGCTCCAAAGGAAAATCCCAAAATTGCAATTTCCGTTTACATTGAAAATGGTGTTTGGGGCGCGCGTTATGCAGCGCCAATAGCCAGTTTAATTATCGAGAAATACTTAAAGGGAAAGATTCCCCCAAAACATCTGGCCAAGGAACAACGGATGAGAGATGCGAACTTACTAAACTCGTTTCAACCTAAATAATTCGGAAAGATGGCAAAAAGAAACAATGTTTTGGCAAATCTTGATTGGATGACTGTTTCGCTTTATCTGCTGATGATGTTTTTGGGGTGGATAAATATTTATGCTGCGGTTTACAACGACGAACACCAGAGCATTCTTGACTTTAGCCAGCGTTACGGGAAGCAGGCTATCTGGATTGTTGCTGCCATTATAATTGCGGTTGGCATTGTCGTTATCGACTCTCGGGTCTATGTGTCATTTGCATATCCGATTTATGCGCTGATAATCCTTCTTTTGGTGTCTGTACTTTTGTTTGGAACAGAAATTAAGGGGGCCCGGTCGTGGTTTCAGGTCGGGAGTTTAGCCTTGCAACCATCGGAATTTGCCAAATTAGCCACCGCTCTGGCTTTATCGAAATATTTAAGCAGCTTTAATTTCAAAATCCAATCGTTCAAGTCGCTGTCGATTGTTGCTTTGATTCTGTTACTGCCGGTAATCCTCATTTTTCTCCAGAACGATACCGGATCGGCCATTGTGTTTTTCGTTTTTTTACTTGTTCTTTACCGTGAAGGGATGACCGGAACTGTCTTGTTTTTTGGGTTTTTATTTGCCATCCTCTTTATTCTTACCCTGGTGCTTTCACCTCTGAATACGGCTTTAATTTTGGTTTTTGGGGCATTTGTGGCAAGTTTGTTTGTTACACGGAACTACAAGGAAAGTTTACGCGGATTGGCCATTGCCTGCTTAATTTATAGTTTGATATGGGGGACCAATTTTCTTTTGAAACTGGATATTGAAGGGATGAACATTTTGTTGTATTCAGTAATTGTTTCTGCCCTCCTGTTTTCGATTTATGCGCTTCGGAGAAGGTTGAAAAACCTGTTGCTCATTATCGGGTTTCTGATCGGTTCCATGCTTTTTATACTGTCGGTTGACTACGCATTTAATACTGTTCTGGAAAAGCATCAGCAATCGCGTATTAACGAATTGCTGGGAATTGAATCGAACCCGTTGGGCGCGGGGTACAACGTTAATCAGTCGAAAATCGCGATTGGTTCAGGCGGTTTCTTTGGAAAAGGGTTTCTGAACGGAACGCAAACCAAGTTCGATTTTGTGCCGGAACAAAGTACCGATTTTATTTTCTGTACAGTAGGCGAGGAATGGGGGTTTCTCGGGACCACATTTGTTATCGGGCTTTTTCTTTTACTATTCACTCGCATTATCAGGCTGGCCGAAAAACAACGGACTAAATTCAGCCGCATTTACGGATACTGCGTGGCCTGTATCCTGTTTTTCCATTTCGCGGTGAACATTGGGATGACCATTGGACTGGCCCCGGTTATCGGTATTCCGCTCCCGTTTTTTAGTTACGGGGGATCGTCGTTGTGGGCGTTTACCATTTTGCTTTTCATCTTTTTACGCCTCGATGCCAGCCGTTTTGAACAGTTAGGTTATTAAATCGCTATTGATCAGAAGTGTTGGTTTTATCAGGAAAAAGAATACCTGATTTTTCTCCTGTGAATTGAATGATTTCCGGGAAGAAAGCGACGAAACGTTCTTTTAAGAAATCGTAGTTTTCCTGAAGTATCATTCTGGCGTGCAGGCTTTCCGGGGGCAATGAAGTGTAATTGCCCATGATTTCGATAGCCTTGGTTATTCCGTCGATTTCGGCATACGACTGAAGTCGTTTGTTTTGGATCAGAAAAGGAAGGAATTGTTTGACAGGCGACGGGAGCAGGAAAAAGTTTTTCAGCAAAACAGCATGTACATGACGAGTAAAATCTTTCAACTGTTTGTCGGAGTAGTTATTCCACAGGCTGGCCAGAAAATGGTCGAAATACAGGTCGATAATAATTCCCGAATATTTCCGGTAAACGGGACGGAGCAGTTCTGCGCATTCCTTTACCAGCGGATGACTGTCGGTAAACGAGTCGATTTGCCGGTGCAGCAAAATGCCAGTTTGAATATCTTCAGGGTACGACAAATAGCGTTTTCCTTTTACATGGTCAGCGATAAAGTTTCCTACTTTTATTTCGTCTGAATCACCCGATAAATACAGATGTGCCAAAAAGTTCATTGCCTGTTTTTAGTATAAACAAAAATAGAAGGATTTTTGATCAAGCTGGAATATTCAAAAAGCTTATCTGCGAAAATTAGGGCAATCATTTCATTTATACTATTTTTAGAACCTCAATCAGGAGACTGTTTATGGCTAAAATTGTTGCATACGGCGAATTGCTGTGGGACCTGCTTCCTTCAGGCGAAGTGCTGGGCGGGGCGCCTGCCAATTTTATTTTCCGGATCAATTCGTTTGGTGACGAGGGAACCCTCATTACCCGGCTGGGTAACGATGAGCTGGGCGAGAAAGCGCGAAAAGCAGTGCTTGCAATCGGCCTGTCGGACGAACATATACAAACAGACTACGAATTCCCGACCGGTACGGTGGATGTAAAAATAGATGCTGAAGGCACTCCCGATTTTACCATCATCCGCGATGTTGCTTACGACCACATCGAACTGTCGTCGGAAATGACAGAACAGGTACGGCAGGCCGATTGCCTGTATTTTGGTTCTCTGATCCAGCGTTACGGAATTTCGAAAAATACACTGAAGGAATTGATCAAAGAGTCGGGCGAAGCGATCAAGTTTCTGGATATCAACCTGAGAAAAGATTGTTATACAAAAGAAACGGTGAAGGAAAGCCTGATGGCTGCCAATATTTTAAAAATTAACGATGAAGAGCTGTTGCAAGTGAAACAACTTACCGGGCTTTTTTGCAATGATCTCCGGAATATGGCCGGTGAACTGGTTTCGCGCTTCGGGCTTGACTTAATTCTGGTGACGCTTGGCCCGAAAGGCGCATTTCTGATCAGCAGCAATAACGACGTTTGTTATACGGCGGGTTACAAGGTAAAACTGGTTGATACAGTGGGATCGGGTGATGCTTTTTCGGCCGGGTTTATCCACTCGTACCTTGCAGGCGAAGAATTACAAGCAGCACTTGATTTTGGCAATGCTTCCGGTGCGCTGGCTGCAACTACCAAAGGCGCCACTGTTCCGTTCAGTAAACCTGATGTTCTGAATTTTATGACGCAGGAACACGAACGCGCTATTCACGCGCTATTCACATCGCATATATGACGAGCAATAGCATCTGCTGAGCGATTGCCGGATACATCGTCAGTTCAGCAGAAAAACCACCAGCGAAACAAGCAACCCTGCGGCAACCAAGCTTGCAAAGCACAGTACCAGCGGTTTTTTCGACTCGTTGCTGCTCAGCGAAACGGCATAAACCATTTTCATCAGGTTGTTGCTGTTGGTAGCGTTGATGATAGCCAGAAGGATAGTCGTGTTCAAAATCCCGGAATGCTGTTGCAAAAGGTACAACAGGAACGGATCAACATCGAATATCCCAACTACAAAAGCAAGTCCTGTGACGCCACTGCTTCCGTAGTGTTTCATTACGTTTTCGGTAATCAGTGCAAATGCCACAAATAAAATACCGAAAATAGTTGCTGTCCGTAGCTCAAGAGGGTTTTTCTCGGTTGGCTTTTCCGTGGTAACAGGGGTTTGTACCACATTATCCTTTCCTTTCATGGCAATAAACTTTGATAAGCCAAAAGCCACTCCAAACATGATAAGGAATGGGATGGTCAGCATGCGGCCGATCGACTGGTTGAACAGGAAGGCCAGCACCAGCACCCGCAGGTACATCATTCCGTTGGCCAGCATGATGGCCGAAACCGACTGCAGCCCGGTGCCTTCTTTTTTTTCGCGCCGGGCCAGGATCACGGTGGTGGCCGTGCTGCTGTAAATACCGCCAAGCAAGCCGGTGAGCATTAATCCTGAATCGGGAAAAATAAATTTTTTAATGAGGTAGCTGATGTACGAAATTCCGGAAACCACCATTATTGCCAGCCATATCGTGTAGGGTGAAACCGGAATTATATCGGAAATATTTTCGGAAGGAAGCAGGGGCAGGATTATTCCGGCAAAAGCAATGAACTTGGACAGCGTAATAAATTCTTCTTCTGAAGCTTTTTTCGAAAGGGAGATGAACAGGCTTTTCATTTCGGTTAAAATGAGGATAGACACCACGAACGAAAGCACCAGCCAGATGGGTTGGGTGAAGATCATCACGGGGAGGCAATAGGTAAGCAGGGCAAGAATAGAAGTAGTGAGCCCGAAGTTTTTGTTCATCCTGATTTTTAGGAAATATTGAATGCCCAGCAGGATGCCGATAATAACGAAGCCGGTGAGAAAAGGAATAAAATTACCTTTGCCGGTAAGGAAAAGAACATATCCGAGCAGACCGATAAATGTAAATGTGCGGTCGGTGCCGAACAATTGTTTTTCGTCGTCTTCGAGGTGCAGGCGGCGTTGCCCGAGGCCTATCAGCAGCGAAAAAACCAGCACCAGGAAAAAGTTGATGATTTCGGCAGGAATATAATTTTGTATGTCCATGATTATCGCTTTACAAACAAAGATATTATTTCGCCGGAAGGAAAACAAGATGTAACAAATGCTCACAAATTTTTCCCGAAAGTTTGTTGCCTTTTCGTGCTTCAGAAAAAAAAATAGTTTAAATTTGCCTTCGCTCTGCGGGAGTAGCTCAGTGGTAGAGCATCAGCTTCCCAAGCTGAGGGCCGCGGGTTCGATCCCCGTTTCCCGCTCACTTTAAATTAATCATTTGCAGCTAGTTTAAGATGTAGATGATTTTTTATTTGCATACAATTTTCATATATTGTATGCAAATAATAGCTTTAGTGGTATTTACTAAGTATTTTTTATTTCTGTAACTTAAATGAAAAGCCACCTTGAAAAGGCTGATAAATTATCGAACAATATTTAATAAATAAAATTTAGGATATTGAAGAAGCTCAGCCTAAAACAAAGAATATACTTAGAAATTCGTAGCAGGAAAGGCCTTAAACAAAAAAAACGGAATAAAGCCTTCCGAAGAGGTCGATTAAGACCTCACACAGATATTGGGCAAAAAAAACTTAATTATTCTAGACCAAGGCTTAATAAACCAATAGAACGATATCAAAAACCTCGTCAGAAAACATATAGGGCTCCTCCTAATTTTTCATTACTAGAAAACACCGAGGGAGTGTTGAAGTTTATTAACAATTTCAAAAATGTAAAGTCTTATGAGAAATTGTTTGATACTTTATACTTGGATATGTCCGATATAACCAATGTTGATATTGGAGCGATTAGTCTCTTATTGTCTGCGCAATTTGATATTTCGTTTTATGACTTTAACTTTATTGGTAAATTGCCATTAGATCAAAAGTCACATGAGTTCTTTCATAACTCTGGATATCTTAATCATATGAGAAAACTAAATGGAGAGTCATTTGCAGTTAATAATAATCATGATTTGATTTTAAAGCTTGGGAGAGAGCATACAAGAAATGAAAGTGTTGGAAAAGCAATCTTACAGGCAGTTTATTTTCTCACAGGAAGTAGAGATAATTATCCTCCGGCGTATAGCTTAATAATGGAGATGGCTCCAAATGCAATAGAACACGCATACGAAGAAAATAAACATTGGATGCTAGGAATGCATTGTGATGAAGAAAACAAAATAGTTAGTTTCACGTTTACGGATAATGGGACAGGGATTATAAACACTTTAAATAGAAAATATCCAGTTGAACTACGGGACAAAATTCTTGGTAAAAATGTTGAAGTATTGCAAGATGCCTTTAATAAGAAATATGGTTCAAGAACAAATGAAATTAATCGAAATAAAGGGTTACCAAGGATAAAGAAGATTTCTGAAGATGGAAAGATTAATAAATTATTACTTATTACGGATAATGTTTATTTGGATTTTGAAAGCAATATTGGTAAATTAATAAATAATAAATTTGCAGGCACTTTTTATTACTGGGAAATTGATTTAAAATGTTTATCAAATGGAAAATAGTATAAAAAAATACAGTGTAGCCAAAGAGTTTACAAATTACCCAGGACCTAGATATAAGAATCAGGGTGAAGACTCAGGGCAGAAGTTTTTTGAGAATGTTTTAGACAAACTAATGGCAGATGTCATTGAAGAAGGTGGTAAACTTGAAATTGATTTGGATGGGACTGCTGGATATGCTTCTTCATTCCTTGATGAAGCATTTGGTGAATTGGTTTTAAAATATAGTATGGGCGTGGTATTGAGACATCTACTTGTTGTTTCAGAGTTGGAGCCAGATTGGAAAGAAATGATTTTTAAAGAAACTATTCCAGAGTGGGAAGAAAAACGATTAGAGAAAATATGAAATAAAATCTAAAATCAGTGTAAGTATGTTACTACTCTGCTACCTAAATTCTTCTGACTGGATTAATGTTTCTGGTATTGCTGTCAACGCTATTTTAGGTATTGCAATTGCATTAATTATTAGTAAAAGAATCTCCAATAAACGTGCGATTAAAGACTATTTTATGAACGAAATTAAAAATATCCGTGAAGATTATCGGAAATTTCTCATAGACTTATTTGGAGGAAAATTTACTTTTAATAGTACAAATAATTGGTTTCAGGTTATGAATATGCGATTAATAAACCTTGAAGAGACATTGAAAAACATTCATAAAATTTCAAATTTCGGGGCTAAAGATCTAAATCATGATCTCCGTGATATTATTACCAATCATCAAGATTTTAACGATGCATTTAACAAATCTTCGGTTACTATCAGTCAACTTCACAAACAGGAAATAGTTAAAAAACAAGCAGAGATCAGTAAATCTTTGATGGATACTATTATTGATATAAATAATTCATAATTATCTCAGTTGAGAATTTTACAATA
The DNA here is from genome assembly GCA_003506435.1 of Prolixibacteraceae bacterium. Taxonomy (GTDB): domain Bacteria; phylum Bacteroidota; class Bacteroidia; order Bacteroidales; family Prolixibacteraceae; genus GWE2-42-39. The sequence goes on along the minus strand of DOAQ01000017.1, from coordinate 38,084 downwards.
GCGAAACGTCGCGATTTTATCATTTTGTGTTCTGGGAGTTATCGGTTTCCGAGTTGAGGTATTGTAAGTTTTGAAATCGCTGGTTTGATAAAAGTATCTGTGACGCTGTTCAAATAAGTGTGTCAAATTAGAATACTCACTGTCTTTGCATTGGCGATATACGCGATGTTTGTTTAGTACTTTCTTTGTTTTATGTCCTTTTTGTAATACTCTTTGACGATCTTTCCAAAAATCTTCTCCTTTTTTCGCTTTTCAGCAACTGTTGATTCGAAATGCTCCTTTTCTCTTTCCATTTTCAGGTAATTTTCATACGAAGATTTATCAACGACTCCATTTTTAACAGCTTCAAGTACTGCACAATCCGTCTCATTAATGTGTGTACAGTCTGTGAATTTGCATCTTTGAGAAAGCTCAATAATTTTGTCAAAGGTTATTTCTAATCCGCTTGTTGCATCCGCTATTCCAACTTCCCGCATGCCCGGATTATCAATCAATATCCCACCAATTTCGAGAATAACCAATTCTCTGTGACTTGTAACATGTCTCCCTTTATTTGTGCTTTGACTGATTGTACCCGTTTTCATTATGGCTCCGCCGGAAAGATTATTCAATAAAGTGGATTTTCCCACTCCTGAAGAACCAAGCATGCAATACGTTTTACCTTTTTGAATAACTTTTTTAATTGCTTCGTATCCATTCTGATTTTCGTTACTTATTGCAATAACTGGAACATTTTTAATCCGTAGTTTTATGCTGTCCAGTATTTCAGAAACTTTTTCCTCATTTATTAAATCCGTTTTGCTGAGTACGATGATAGGGCTAACTTTCGAAGAATTACAGATTGTCAGGTATCTTTCAAGCCTGTTGATATTAAAATCCCGATCAACGGCCTGAACTAAAAAAGCATAATCAATATTTGTTGCTATAATCTGAATCTCTCCGGATTGCCCTACTGCCTCCCTTTTTATAATTGAGAACCGTGGAAATATTTTATGAATTATCGCAAAATCAGAATCATACGTTGATAGGACAACCCAATCACCTACTGCCGGAAAATCTTCACGACTTTTAGCAGTAAAACGCATATTTCCGGTTATCTCGGCTTCAAAATCACCTTTTGTGGTCTTGATAATATAGCGTTCCTTGTGTTCCGCAATAATCCTTCCAATCTCAAAATTATCAAGATCTTGTTCTATCCTGAATTTTTCCAGTTTGTTATTATATCCAAGGTCCTCTAATCTCATTTCTGTATCTTTTTACGGTTTTGGGTACCTTTAAGTCAAAAACAACTTGCTTTATGTCTTATAAAATGAACCTTTATATGACCAAAAATAGCAAACTTTATTATACAGAAGGGGATTTTGTTTTCCGGATTTAAGGACAACTGAAGATTTATCTGTGAACCATTTTGCCTGCTCTGCAAAAAATTGAATTAATCACAAAAAAGCCGCACCCGGTGAAGAGTGCGGCTTTGCATGATTACTATTTGTGATACAATATCGTTTAAATAAGGTATTCTTCGTGAATACTTTGTGCCTTTTGTGTTTTTGTGGCAGGAAAAAATTAGCCACAAAGTCTCTAATTCTCAAAGATTCACAAAAAGCATCTGAAATGTTTCAATTGTATTGTTTCTTAACTCAAACGACATTGATTTGTGATAAAAAATTCCGCTTGTATTTTAGTAAACAATTTTGGCTATGTCAGTAGCTTTTTTACCGGTTGTAATCGGACTTATATGGAATGAATAGCTGTATTCCCGGTCTGTCAATCGATATTCCTTGTGGGTCCATGCACCCCAGCTATTGTCGCCTCCTACGCCCATTTGTTTGAAGTTGACGCCAACAGAAGTCAGATCGCGCGGTTTTACATCGCATGGGTGGCGATGGAACTGTTTCTGGCTCCGGCTACCTTGAACGTATGTCTTTTCGAGCGATTCGAAATCTTCCATGATGTAATGATGTGCGTATGCTTCAATGAGCGGGTTTCCGGAGAACATCAACCCGTTGCCGGCTGCGTCGGTTACGGTCATCCAGCGTACATCGGTCTTGTTCCCGTTTTCCTGCGGGCGCAGATAGGGAAAATACTGATCGGACACGGAACCTGAATACAAGCCAACAAAAGCGCTGGTTTTGCGGTCGGCGTACGATTCGTGAGGGCCGCGTCCCAGCCAGCTAATCTGGTCATATTTGCGCGGCATCTGCAAATTGATTCCCAGAAGCGGAATTTCAGGCAAAGTGTCGCTCAGCATTTTGAAATGGTTCTGTACCAGCATTTCGCCATTGCCCAGTACATTGAATACGGTGCTGTAATCGGCGATCGGGATTCCGTTTTCGCTGTTCAGTTGCATATCGACTGAAATAACGGCATGGTTGTTTGTCACTTCTTTTACGGTAACTTGTTTCACAGTGCGGCGGTCGCCTGCTTTGCGCCATATTTTCGCGCGTTTGTGAAGATTGTTGCCAAAGTCGTTGTCGGTCGGGGCTCTCCAGAAGTTCGGTACGACACCTTGCTGAAGCATTTCAGCACCGGCAACCTGATAACTTTCCATGATGCCCGACTGTTTACCAATCGTCATGCTGAACCCTTCGCCCGAAAGAATAATTTTGTCGCCCGACTGGTCAACTTTTAATGCGGGTACCGATGAGAAAGGTGTTTTGGCCATGGCTTTGTAGATTGGCAACTGCATTTGTTCTTTTGCCAGTTCGGTTCCCGCATCCAGCAAGCCTTCCTTGTTTTTCAGTCTGGCATAAATATTCAGGAAATATTCCACTCCGGCTTCCGGTGCGATGCTCAAATCGAGCGTAACTTTCGCTTTGGCGTACGGTTTTAAATCGATACCTGTGATCTGTCCGTTTTTCAGGATTGCGCCATCGCCTGTAACTTCCCATGTAAAATCGAATCCTGAAAGGTCACGGAAAGCGTATTTGTTGGTGATTTCGATAACACCTTTTTTCAGGTCAACGGGCTTGAACCCGACGTACTGGTATACTTTTTTTACTTCGTAGATCGGAGGTTTTGGTGCGCGTACCGGCGTTACAATTCCGTTCATACAGAATTTCCCGTCGGAAGGAACCGTGTCGGGTCCAAAGTCGCCGCCATGCGCCCAGAATTTCTCTCCTTTTTCATTTTTTGTAAGAAGACCCTGGTCTACCCAGTCCCAGATACAGCCGCCCTGCAATGCTTTATTGCTTTCGATGGCGTCCCAGTAGTCCTGTAAATTTCCAACGCTGTTGCCCATGGCATGTGCGTATTCGCACTGGATCAACGGACGGGTTGGATTTGTTTTGGCATATTCTACCATGTGCTCGATGGTTGCATACATCGGACAGTAAATATCGGTATTCCGTCCATCCTTATGTGCCTGTTCGTACTGAACCGGACGGCTTTGGTCAACGCTTTTCAGGTAATCATAGGTAGCTTCGAAGTTTACACCGTTGCCTGATTCATTGCCGAGCGACCAGATGATGATGGCCGGTTGGTTCTTGTCACGCTCAAACATATTTTTGGTACGGAATATATGTGCTTCGCCCCAGGCCGGGTCTTTAGCCAGCGATTCTTTGCCGTAGCCCATGCCGTGCGATTCGATGTTTGCTTCGCCAATCAGGTAAAGTCCGTATTTGTTGCAGAGTTCATACCAGCGTTCGGGCTGCGGGTAATGACAGGTACGCATGGTGTTGATATTATGAAGTTTCATCATTTGAATATCTTTCAGCATGAGTGCTTCATCGATCACATGACCGGTTGTGTCATTGTGTTCGTGCATGTTTACACCTTTTACATAAATGTACTGGCCGTTTACGAGCAGGTTCCCGCCTTTTATCTCAACCGTGCGGAAACCGACGTCCTGGCGGATTACTTCCAGAACTTGTCCGTTGCCCTCTTTTAAGCTGATCAGCAGTTCGTACAAATTGGGCGTTTCTGCTGTCCATGGTTTGGCAGCCGGAACCAAAGCTGAAAGTTTGGCTGTATTTCCTGAAGTCGTTGCATTCAGGGTTGTAACAATATTTGCTCCGTCGAAAAGAACAGCTTCAACCTGGGTGCCTTCGCCGTTCACCACTTCTGCCGAAATATCAAGCTGGCCGTCTTTGTAGTTATTTACCAGCGGATAAGTTACCCTGAAATCGCGGATGTATTGTTTGTTGCGTCCGGCAAGGTACACATCGCGGGTGATTCCGCTCATACGCCAAAAGTCCTGATCTTCCAGATACGAACCGTCGCTCCAGCGGTAAATTTCAACGGCAAGTGAGTTGTCTCCTTCAATCAGGTATTTGGTGATATTGAATTCGGCTGGTGTTTTGCTGTCTTCGCTGTAGCCAACCATCTGTTCGTTTACCCACACGTACATGGCTGAACTGACAGCTCCGAAATGAAGGAAAACTTCTTTGCCGGTCCAGTCAGCAGGAATGGTAAATGTGCGTTTGTACGAGCCTACCGGGTTATAATCTTTCTGGATTGTCGGTGGTGTTTTTGCATGAGGGTATGTAATATTTACATAAATAGGATAATCATATCCCTGTAGTTCCCAGTTGGAAGGAACAGGGATGCTGTCCCAATCGCGGGTGTCGTAATCACTTTTGAAAAACCAGGCCGGACGTTCGTATGGATTGTGCGACAAATGGAATTGCCATTTCCCGTTCAATGTTTTGATGAAAGGCGAGGCCCATTTGTCGTTGGCCCTGGCCTGAACGTCAGAGGCAAATGGAATAAAATAGGCATGTTGGGCTTCCCTGTTAATCTGAGAAACAGCAGGATTTTCCCAGTCGTGAGGATTTTTTTCCTCAAACGGCACACCTTCATACGTTTGGTATTTTGAGCAGGATGCCATTAGAAATAAAGCGATAAGCAGTAAGGGTAATGATTTCATGTGTTTATAATTAGAATGATTTGCACATAAATGAAATGACACAGAGAAAATTGGGCTGAATAAAAATATCGTATAGGAGAAAATTTCCCATATTCAAATGTTGTTGGTTAAATGACATTTCAAATATAGAACTATTCCGCGAAAAAATACTTTTTTACTATCGCCAAATATATTTTCTAATTGTCTGATTTAACTGCCAATTGTTTCAACCCGAAACATCTATGTGCCCTATGTGCCTATTGTGGTTTTCAGGAGTTTTTGACCAGTCAAAACGACTGGTTGAAAATCGAATTAGGTTAACAGAAGTTTAATAATCAATTGCCTGCTTCCATAATCGGTTATCCATGCCGCTGTCGTTTAAAATACTTTCTATTTTTGATGGATTATAAATTACTTCGGGATGAAAATAAGCATTGACCCAAAAGCAAAGGCCTTAATTTTCGATTTAGACGGAACACTTTCTGATTCGCTTCCTGTACATATTGCCACATGGCACAGACTATGCAATGAAATGGGCTGTACCTTCGATGAACGAATTGTGGCTGAAATGACCGGGATGGCAACTATCAGTTTTGCTGAACGGATAAAAGAAGAGCAGCGGCTGAATGTTGATGCACAGGAGATTGTTAACAAGAAACAATCCTACTTTTGGGAAGACGCACATAAGGTTAAACCAATTGCCGCGGTGGTTGAGGTGGTGAAAAAATATCACAAAATACTGCCGATGGCTGTAGGAACAGGGGCTAGCCGGAGAAGCACCGAATTGCAACTCGAAACCCTTCAGTTAAAAGGATATTTCGATGTAATTGTTACTGCCGATGATGTGGACCGTCATAAACCGAATCCCGATACATTTCTGAAGTGCGCTCAATTAATGAATGTTTCGCCTGAAGATTGTGTGGTTTTCGAAGATGGGGAACTGGGTATGCAGGCAGCCCGGAAAGCCGGAATGTCATTGATTGATGTGAGACCGTATTTGGAATAAAATGCGGAATTGTTGAATTGCTGTCAAAAGGAAGGATGATACCCGGTTTTTCGTTGTTTTATTTTGTGGTTAATGGCTGTTCTTTTGGAATTTGGAATTTGGAACTTGTATATTTCATGGAATCATTGTTTTTAGCTTTTAAAACCATCCTGCCGCTTTTTCTGGCCATATTGGCCGGGGCGCTTTTCAGCAGGCATAAATCGGTTGACGGAAACTGGGTAAAAATTTTAAACGACTATGCCTTGTGGATCGGCTTTCCCGCATTGATCTTTTCAGCGCTGGCGAAAACAAAAATCGATTTCAACGAGTTTGGTAACCTCATTCTTTTTAATTCTGCATACATTATCGTTGCTGTTTTTCTGGCTTTTCCCATATCCGCCATTTTTAAACTGAATGTACAGATCAAGCGGACTTTATTTTTAGTACTGGCATACGGTAATGTATCGTATCTCGGGATACCTGTTCTCCAAAATACCTATGGCGATGGAATTTTGCCAGAGGTGACAATGATTTCTGCTGTCTATCTCTTTTGGCTTTTCACTCTTTGTATTGTTCTGGTCGAAAAGTATGGCGATAACCGGCAGGGATGGTCTGAACAACTGAAATCGTTTGCATTGAACCCTTTGCTTTTGTCGGTGTTCTTTGGAATCGTTGTTTCGTTACTGAAGATAGAAATACCGGTAGTTTTGATGAAAACCGTTGACTTTTTTGCTGGTTCGGTTACCGCAGTGGTATTGTTTTCCATCGGTATTTTTCTTGGCACCCAGCCGATCGGGAAACTCCGGGACTGGATACCCACAGCAGGGTTCTCCGTTTTGATATTATTTATTCTTCCGCTGATGTTTTACCTGGTTGTTGCCTGTTTTTTTGATGCGGTCCATTATCGCTCATGGGTTCTCGAAGCAGCCATGCCCATGGGGTTGACCCCGTATGTTTTGTCAGCCAAATACGGACTTGATACCGGTTTTGCTTCAAAGTTGGTGATGATGAGTACAATTCTGGCAATGCTGAGCCTTCCGTTATGGATTTTCATCCTCGGATAAATAATCTTCCAGTTCGTAAACAATCCGCTCGAAATCAACCGATCGGCCAATAAAAACAAGTGTATTCATTATTTCTTCGGAAGGAAAAATAAAGGAACCTTCGATGTAGCTTGTTGCACCTCCAACCGATTGAACAATGGTTTTTGTCGTTTCCCCTTTTGGAAATAAAACGCCTTTGATCCGGAAAATGTCGGTTTGGTTGATGGCTGCGAAATAATCGAACCAGTATTGAAATTTTTGGAGATCGATAAAACCGGGAAACCGGTGTGTGAATGTGGTGAAACGCGGCGATTCAACGATCCGGAACAGAACCGGGGCTGCCAGTTTTTTTTCCATTTTTTCCTGAATATCGGAACCTGCTGTTTCCAGTCGGAAGTTTTCGGTGTGTGCGAAATTGGTGATCTCTGTTTTTGCTGAAGAATTATATGCGCTGATGCTTTTTGAAATTTCAGCAATTGTTTCCGAAGAAACGTCCTCCGCTTTATTGATCAGGATATAATCGCTGTGTATAAGTTGCATTTGCTGTGGCGGAAGATTGATCATCTGCCCGAAATTTACGGCATCAACAATACAGACGGCGCCTGTCAGCAGGAAACGTTTCGTTAGTTCATTGTCGGCATAAAACGGGCGGATTACCTGCGAAAGATCGGCTACCCCGGTTGTTTCAATCAGTAAAAAATCGATGTCGGGAAGTTGTTCTGACAGTCCTGTCAGCGCCAGCGAAAACTCGTTGGTAATGGTGCAGCAGATGCAGCCGTTGCTCAGTTCAAAAATCTGGTTGCCGTTAATGCCGGTTACCAGTTGCGAATCAACCGAAACTTCCCCGAACTCGTTTTCAATCAGTGCGAGTTTCAGGTGGTGGTGCAACTTGATGATATGATTAATAAACGTAGTCTTTCCGGCCCCCAGAAAGCCGGTCACGATCAGAACAGGTATTTTACGCAGAGATTTCAAGTTTCAAGTTTCAAATTCCAAGTTTCAGAGCTGTCAATAACCATTAACCACAAAGGATACAAGGTAGCACAATGAAAAATCGGGTATCAGGTATCATTCATTCTTTTGATAACAATTCAACAATTCAACAATTTAGCAATTCAACAATTCTCCCAATAATCCTTCTCACTCCCTGATATCCATCCGTGCAAACGGCACTGCATCCTGTCCGACGAATTCTCCGCGCAGGTATTTGTAATAACCGGTAATGGCAATCATGGCTGCGTTGTCGGTGGTAAAAGCAAATTTAGGGATGTGCAGTTTCCACTTGCGGCGCCGGGCTTCGTCGGTCAATGCCTGCCGGAGTCCCGAGTTGGCTGAAACGCCGCCAGCCACGGCAATATCTTTTATTCCGGTTTCCTTCGATGCTTTTACCAGTTTGTCAAGCAAAATATCGATAATGGTTTTTTGCAGCGACGCACAAAGATCGGGTATGTTTTCTTCGATAAAATTTTCGTTTTCTTTCAGCCTGTCGCGCAGAAAATACAGAAAACTGGTTTTCAGCCCGCTGAAACTGTAATCGAGATTGGCGATGCGCGGTTTGGCAAATTTGAATGCACCGGCATTTCCTTCTTTTGCATATTTGTCGACATACGGGCCACCGGGGTAGGGAAGGCCCATCACTTTGGCGCATTTGTCAAACGCTTCACCTGCTGCGTCGTCAATCGTTTGACCGATCACTTCCATGTCGAGATAATCTTTTACCAGGATGATTTGCGAATTACCTCCCGAAACCAGCAAACAAAGAAACGGAAAACGCGGCGGATCGAAATCTTCGTTGTATTCACGGATGAAGTGGGCCAAAACATGAGCCTGCAAATGGTTTACTTCCATCATCGGGATATTTTGTGCCAGTGAAAAACCTTTGGCAAAGGAAGTGCCAACCAGCAGCGAACCCAGCAAACCCGGGCCTCGTGTAAAAGCAACGGCTGTGATATCAGAATTTTGGATTCCGGCTTTTTTAATGGCTATATCGACCACCGGGATAATATTTTGCTGATGCGCTCTCGAAGCCAGCTCAGGAACAACACCTCCGTATTCTTCGTGAACTTTTTGTCCGGCAATACTATTCGACAGCAAATACCCGTTTTTAATTACCGAGGCAGAGGTGTCGTCGCAGGATGATTCGATACCCAGTATAAGAATGTCTTTTTCAGTATTCATTCAATATTTCTTTTAATTGACCGGGGCAAATTTAAATGATACCGGCAGCTTGATTTGTAAGCTATTTTATTTTATTTTGTTTTCTGAATAAAAGCTCAAAAATATCAAAAAATATCTCAAAATAGGCTTGATTGTTATAACAGCAATAGTCGTGTTGTTGTTTAGTTTTTATATGATGATCCAAATCAGTGTCGTTCAAACGTACCTGGCGCAGATCGTCACCAAACGTTTGTCGGAACAGTTTCGTGCCGATATTTCAGTGAAAGGGGTCGATATAGCTTTCTTCAACAAGGTGATACTGGAAGAGGTTTTGATTAAGGACCAGCAAAAAGATTCGATGATACTGGTTGGCAAGCTGGTAGCTCAGATCGATTCGTTCAGTATAGGAAACAGGAGCCTGGCTTTGAAAAAACTGGAACTAAACGATTCGCGGATTTGGATTTCGATGGATTCGGCGAGAGTTGCCAATTACCGGTTTTTGTTCGATACAACAGCAACCACAGTACCCGACAGTGCCCGACAGTTGTGGAATGTCCGCTGTTTGAACTTTGCGCTCGACGATGCTTCGTTCTCGTATACTGACCAATATGCCGTTGATAAAAAACAGTTCAATCTGTATGATATTTTTCTGGATATTTCCGACTTCAATATGAATAACGATTCTACGTTTTTTCGTATTGACAGGCTGAGTTTAAGCGACCGGAAGAATTTCAGTCTCACTGAATTTAATTCCCGGTTTGTGTTGGCAGGCGATCAGTTAAAACTGACCGATCTATATGCAAGCATGCCTCATTCGGTAGTGTCGGAAGCACATGTTTTTATTGATAAAAGTATATTGCGTGAAACAGGCGATTACAGTAGTTTAAAACTCGATGTCTATTTGAATAAATCGGTGGTGAGTATGCTGGATATTGCCCAACTGGTGCCCTCGTTGCGCGGGATGGACGCAAATCTGGAAGTATCGGGACGGGTTTACGGCTCGCTGGCCGATTTGAAAGCCAAAAACCTGATGATCAATTATGGCGATTACACGAGTATCAACTGCGATTTTTACATGAACGGTCTGCCTTCCATTGAAAATACCTTTGTTCATCTCGACCTGAAAAGATCGACAACCCATTTTCGTGATCTGGGCAATTTAAGGCTGCCGGATATTGCCAACCGCAAATTTATCGGGTTCCCGGCTATCCTCTACGATGCGGGCATTATCGAATACCAGGGAAGTTTTACCGGGTTTGTGGCCGACTTTGTGGCCTACGGAACTGTAAAATCGGATTTTGGCCGCTTAAATACCGATCTTGCTTTCAACCCTTCGGGAACAGATGAAGTTGAATTTGACGGACATTTGAAAACGGTTGACTTTAAAGTCGGGGAATTTTTCAAAAATGATATTCTTGGAAAACTCACTTACAACGGGGAAATCAGTGGCAAATACAACAAGAAAAACCATATTCTGACAGCGGATATTGACGGCGGAATCGAACGCCTTGACCTGAATAATTACGAACTGACCAAAATGGAACTGAAAGGAAATATTTCAGGCAAACGTTTCGACGGGCACATGTCGGTTGCTGACGAAAACCTGAACTTCGATTTCGACGGTGTTTTTGATTTCAACCCGAAAGTTCCTGTTTTCGACTTTGTGATGGATTTGAACCGAGCCAACCTGATTGCCCTGAATCTGGATGAAAAATACCATCTTTCAGAACTCTCGTTTCTGCTGAAGGCCAATTTTACAGGTGACAATATCGATAACATGGCAGGAGCTATCTGGCTCGAAGATGGTTCGTACATGAACGAGAACGGGTCTATTGAGCTGAAAAGCTTTGATCTGAAAAACTTTAACGACAGTATTGCCGACAGATTGCAATTGCGGTCCGATTACCTTGATGTCGATTTTCAGGGTGATTATAAATTTTATAACCTGAAAAACTCGGTACTGAAAATAGCTTCCCATTTTTTGCCATCGGCCAAGCTCGAATATGATGCCGCTCAGTCGAAAAATATTTTTCAGTTTTCAGGGAAATTGAAAGACTTTTCAAAAGTCACGGAAGTCTTTTCTCCCGGTCTGTTTATTGAACCGTCGGAATTCAAAGGGAAAATGAACTCGGAAACCAATCAGTTTAGCATAATTGCCACGATTCCCGCTATTCAATACAGAGGGACGGTATTGAAAAATGTGTTGCTTGATTTTTCGGCGGATAAGGAAATAAAAATGAAAAATCGTTTTGGTGAGATCGAGCTGGCTGAAAATTTCAGTATTTATAACCTGGCCATGGCCAGTTCCGGTACAAACGATCAGATTGAAACCAAAGTGAGCTGGAATAATTATCATGCACGGACATACAGCGGATCGTTGAGCGCTTCCACAAAACTTCTGAAAAGCGATGAAAAAGGGATTCATTTGGAATCCAATATCTTTCCTTCGAAAATTTATATTGCCGATTCACTTTGGCATGTCAATGCAGCAAAAGTTTTAGTTGATAGTACGGAAATCAGAATCCGAGATCTTTGTATTTTCAATAAAGATCAGAAAATTAAAGCCGACGGGTATATTTCGGAAAATAAAGACAAACAACTCAGTTTGAAATTTGAAAATATCAATCTTCGGAATTTGAACGACCTGGTTCAGACAACGCTTAAAATAGAAGGGGTCTTATCCGGAGATGCTGCTATTTTTGATCTTTATGATAATGCTTATTTTTTATCGGACCTGAAAATCGCCGGGTTTGGTTTGCGCAATCATTTGTTCGGGGATGTCAGTATGGTCAATAAATGGGATGGAATCGCTGAAGCAATCGATTCGGAAGTGACTATCAATAAGAATGACCGCAACATCTTGCTGGCCAGGGGTAGTTATTCTCCAATAGACAGCAAGCTGGATTTTAATGTTGAAGCCAACGGTTTGTCGGTTACTGCATTGCAACCATTTATGGAAGGCAGTTTCTCCGATTTCAAGGGTGAAGCGTTTGGTAAGGTACGCCTGCACGGAGACCCTTCGCAGATACTTCTCGATGGCGGGTTGTATGGAAAAAATGTCGGGCTCACCTTAACGTATCTGCAAACATCCTATACATTTAGCGATACGGTGCGGGTTGCAGGCGATTCAATTATTTTTGACCGTATCCAGGTGAAAGATGTGGATGGCAACACGGCGGTTTTCGACGGGTCGATCAAGCATAAGAATTTTGAAAACATGATTTACGACCTGACGTTTACAACGCCGCGTATTCTTGCAATTAATACCAATGCAGGAGACAATGAACGCTTTTACGGTAAATTGTATGCCAGTGGAAACCTTGCCATAACCGGCCTCGGCCTTACTGTTTATCTGGATGCCACAGGACGTACGGAGCGGGGAACGGAACTCAATATCCTTCTTAATTACGAAGAACAGGCCGAAGAATATGATTTCCTGAGTTTTATCGACCGGCAATTCCCGGAAGACAAAAAAGTGGTACGTCAGAATTTTAATAACGAATCGAGTATCAATATGAATTTCGATATTGATGTTACTCCTGATGCCAAGGCACAATTAATTTATAATTCACAGATCGGCGATGTAATTCGCTCGTATGGGTACGGAAACCTGCAGATTGATGTGGACAAGGATTTCAATATCGTAATGTACGGCGATTATACCGTGAGCCGTGGCGACTACCTGTTCACGCTTCAAAATGTGATCAACAAGAAGTTTGAGATTGAACGGGGTGGTACCATTGTATGGAATGGCGATCCGTACGATGCAACAATCGATTTGAATGCAGTTTATCGTCTTAAAGCCTCTTTGAAAGAACTTTTCCCTACATCCGATACGGAAATTGATTATAACCAGAGGATTCCGGTAAATTGTAAAATTGCAATGACCGATAATCTAAACAATCCGACCATCGGTTTCGATATTGATTTTCCTACTTCGGAAGACCGGGTGAAAGACGAAGTAAAACAGTTTTTTAATACCGATGAAGACCGTAACAAACAGATTCTTTCTCTGCTTATCCTGGGCCGTTTTTATACCCCCGAGTATTTGAGGGGCAGCTACGAGGCATCGAATACCAATGTGGTAGGCAGTACTGCCAGCGAGTTGTTTTCAAACCAGTTGAGCAACTGGCTTTCAAAAATCAGTAATGATTTTGACATTGGTGTTAATTACCGTCCCGGTAACCAGGTCACTGACGATGAAGTGGAACTGGCCCTGAGCACGCAGATTTTTAACGACCGGGTAACCATAAACGGCAACATTGGGAACAATGTTTCACAGGTAACTACTTCAAATAATAATAGCAGCAGTATTGTTGGCGATTTCGACCTGAACGTAAAACTGAACAAGACAGGAAAATTGCAATTCAAGGCATTCAACCATTCAAACAACAATCTGATTTACGAAACTTCGCCGTATACGCAGGGGATCGGCTTGTCGTACCGGGAGGATTACGATAGCTTGAGTGAGCTCTGGACAAAGATTAAAAGTTTGTTTAGCAAGGAGAAAAAGACCGGTAAATAAAATGTTTTAAAGCCATGAGAGGTGAAAAATAGTTTTTATCAATTCTGATAATTCCTATATTTAAGGCATAAACTTCAAAAAAACGATACACTATGTTTATTTTAATGGTAGTTATTTTTGTGCTTGGATATTTAGCCATTGCACTGGAACACCCACTGAAAGTGGACAAAGCTGCTTCGGCATTAATTATTGGAACCTTGTGCTGGGTGGCTTATATTATTGGCGCTGAAGAGATTTTGCAAATGGGATTGAGCCCTGCCTGGGCCAAATTTACCGCTGCGAATCCCGATGCCCACGGCATTCACGCAATCCGCGAATTCATTGTCGAGTCCGAAATTATTCATCATATTGGCGAAATCGGCGAAATCCTTTTCTTCCTGCTGGGTGCAATGACCATCGTTGAAGTAGTTGATCAGCACGAAGGATTTAAAGTGATCACCGATAGAATCAGAACTACCAATAAAGTAAAGTTACTTTGGGTCGTGAGTTTTCTTACATTTTTCATGTCGGCTCTTCTCGATAACCTGACCACCACCATTGTAATGGTTGCATTGCTTCGGAAATTGATTGACGACCGGCCTACCCGATGGTTCTTTGCCAGCATGGTTGTTTTGGCTGCGAATGCCGGCGGCGCCTGGTCGCCGATAGGCGATGTAACAACCATCATGCTTTGGATTGGCGGGCAAGTGACCACGTTGAAGATTATTGAAGGAGTATTTTTACCCAGTCTGGTTTGTATGGTTGTTCCGTTGGCTGTTTTGTCGTTTACCATGAAAGGCAATGTTACCCGTCCCATTGTGAGCGAAAACGAGGAAGAAATAACTACGGCAAAGGAACGCCTGCTGATGCTTGTACTTGGAGTTTCCGGTTTGTTGTTTGTACCGGTATTCAAAACGATTACGCACCTGCCTCCATTCATGGGGATGCTGCTTTCGTTGGGAGTAATCTGGGTTATTTCCGAAATCATGCACAAAGACAAACCATCCAACATTAAAAAACAATTGAAAGTTATTGAAATTCTACGTCGTGTTGATGTACCCACCGTATTGTTTTTCCTTGGGATTTTGTCAGCAGTTGCCGCACTTCAGTCGGCAGGGCATTTGAGCTTGTTGTCGCAATATCTCGATGAGAAACTTCATAATATTTTTCTGATTGATATTGCTATCGGAGTGCTTTCTTCTGTGGTCGATAATGTGCCGTTGGTTGCCGGTGCCATGGGAATGTACCCGATTGCCGAAATGGGTGTCGATCCATATTTAAATAATTTTGTACAGGATGGTCTCTTCTGGGAATTTCTGGCGTATACTGCCGGAACCGGGGGTAGCATGCTGATTATAGGTTCAGCCGCCGGTGTTGCTGCAATGGGACTTGAAAAGATTGATTTTATCTGGTACCTGAAGAAAATATCGTGGCTGGCCTTGATTGGTTATTTGGCTGGTGCAGCGGTTTATTTTATAATGTTTGGTTTGTAAAAAACGGATACAAATCCATATTAATTCACGAAGAGGCTGTTCTAAAATTCCTAAAATCCGCAACTCGCGTCACCCTGCCCCGAAATTTNNTTCCAGAGTTTTTGGACAGCCTCTTTTTGTTGCCTGAATGTTCAGGTCAACCTGTATTTTAATTTCAGATAAGTAGTTTAAAAACACGAAAATATATTTGGAATATGGAGAATAACGAATCGCTGGATTTTTTATATTCAACCCCTTAATCTAATTCAAAAAAACCTATGTTTACATTAATGGTCGTTATTTTTGTGCTTGGTTATTTAGCCATTGCACTTGAACATCCACTAAAAGTGGACAAAGCTGCTTCAGCATTGATTATCGGAACCTTGTGCTGGGTGGTTTATATTATTGGAGCTGAAGACATATTGAGCATGGGATTTAGTTCCGCCTGGGCAAAATATACTGCGGCACATCCCGATGCCCACGGTATTCATGCAATCCACGAATTTATTGTCGATTCAGAAATTATTCATCACATTGGCGAAATCGGCGAAATTCTTTTCTTCTTGTTGGGTGCGATGACCATTGTTGAGGTAGTTGACCAACACGAGGGATTCAAGGTTATCACCGATAAAATCAGAACTACCAACAAAGTGAAGCTGATTTGGGTCGTGAGTTTTCTTACATTTTTCATGTCATCCGTTCTCGACAATCTGACAACTACTATCGTGATGGTTGCTTTGCTTCGTAAATTGATTGAAGATAAACACACGCGTTGGTTTTTCGCCAGCATGGTTGTACTTGCAGCGAATGCCGGTGGCGCATGGACTCCGATTGGTGATGTAACGACCATCATGTTATGGATTGGAGGACAGGTAAGTACTATTCGCATCATGGAAGGTGTTTTTCTTCCGAGTATCGCTTGCATGGTTGTTCCATTGGCTGTTTTGTCATTTACCATGAAGGGAAATGTTACCCGTCCGGTTATTGAAGAAACAGGGGAAGAAGTAACAACTCCGAGTGAACGACTGCTTATGCTTATATTGGGTGTTTCAGGCTTGCTGTTTGTACCTGTTTTTAAAACCGCGACACACTTGCCTCCTTACATGGGCATGTTGCTTTCGTTGGGTATTATTTGGGTAATTTCTGAAATCATGCACCGGAATAAACCGCTTCCTGTGAAGAAGAAACTTAAAGTGGTTGCTATTCTGCGTCGTGTTGATGTCCCTACCGTATTGTTCTTCCTTGGTATTCTTTCTGCGGTGGCAGCTTTACAATCTGCAGGTCAACTGAGTCTCATGTCGCAATATCTCGATGAAAAACTTCACAATATTTATCTGATTGATATTGCTATTGGTATTCTTTCGTCGGTTATCGATAATGTGCCGCTGGTTGCCGGTGCAATGGGAATGTACCCGATTGCCGAAATGGGCGTCGATCCATATTTAAATAATTTTGTGCAGGATGGTCTCTTCTGGGAGTTTCTGGCTTATACAGCCGGAACCGGGGGCAGCATTCTGATTATTGGTTCGGCCGCCGGTGTTGCTGCTATGGGGCTTGAAAAAATCGACTTTATATGGTACCTGAAAAAAATATCGGGGCTGGCTTTGCTGGGATACCTGGCTGGTTGTGCTGTTTACTTTGTAATGTTCGGCTTGTAAAAAAATAGTTAAAAAAGCGTTGTTCTTTTTACTGCGCTGTCTTCGGCTTTTAGCCTTTGACTTGATTTTAAAATAATTTACTTTTGCGGGGTATAATAAAACAATGTTATACCCCGTTTTTTTTATGATTTCAATAAATCAAAATAAATATGCTGAACTTTATTTTACTACAGGCTTCACGAAATTTAACTGAAGCAGCAGGCGTTGTAGCTGCCGGACAAAGCGGCGTTGAAATTAGTTTCCTCGATATGGCTATAAAAGGGGGATGGATTATGATTCCGATCCTGCTATTGTCATTTGTCGGAGTTTTCATATTTGTTGACAGGTATTTTGCGGTGCGGAAGGCCGGACAGGTTGATTCGAGGCTGATGGATCGTGTAAAAGAATACATCCTTCAGGGGAAAATTGATGCAGCGCTGGCGTTGTGCCGTTCGAACGACACCCCGACCGCCCGCATGATTGAAAAGGGGATTACCCGCATTGGACGACCGATGCCCGATGTTACTGCGGCTATTGAAAATGTGGGGAACCTTGAAATATCGAAGCTGGAAAAAGGTCTTCCTGTTTTGGCTAGTGTTGCCGGTGGAGCTCCTATGTTGGGTTTCCTTGGAACTGTAATGGGAATGATTCAGGCTTTCTACGATATGGCCAATGCCGGAAATAATATTGATGTGACCCTGCTTTCGTCGGGTATCTACCAGGCAATGGTAACAACAGTCGCCGGTTTGATTGTGGGTATTGTGGCTTATTTTGCATACAATATTCTGGTTTCCAATGTTGAAAAGGTAGTATTTAAAATGGAAGCGGCCACCAGCGAATTTATGGACCTGCTGCACGAACCTGCACAAAACAAGTAGTATGGCACTAAAACGAAGAAATAAAGTAGATGCCTCGTTCAGTATGTCGTCGATGACCGACATTGTTTTTCTTTTGCTGATCTTTTTTATGATCTCATCAACGCTGGTTGCACCGAACGCACTGAAATTGTTGCTGCCTCAGAGCAACAACCAGACGGCGGCCAAGCCGGTCACCGCCATTTCTATTACTGAAGATTTGAAATACTACATCAACGATAACGGCACGCAAAAACGCATCGCATTTAATGAGATTGAAGCGGCATTGCAACGTCTTGCCGGAAAAAGCGACGATCCGTTTATTTCGCTGCATGCTGATAAATCGGTGCCGATTGAACATGTGGTAAAAGTGATGAACGTGGCAAAAAGGAACAACTTTAAAATGATTCTGGCTACTGCTCCGGAAGAATAATGAGTTATATATCGGAACATAAAAACGGGTTTGCAGGGACTATATTTGTACACGGTATTATTTTGATTTTGCTGCTTCTGTATGGTTTCTTTACTCCGCTTCCGTTACCGGGCGAGGAAGGAATTCTTGTGAATTTCGGGAACGATGATGCCGGTTTGGGAATGGAAGAACCTGCCCCGCAAAGAGAAGAATTTGCCCCGGTTCAGCAGAAAGAGGAAAAGTCCGAACCGGTTATTGCAACGCCCCCCCCGAAATCAGTTTCCGAACCGGAGAAAGCCAAAGAAGAAGTCGTGACTCAGGATTTGGAGAAAACGGCAGCTATTGAAGCTGCAAAAAAGAAAAAAGAGGAAGAAAAGAAGCTTCAGGAGCAAAAAGATAGAATTGAACGCGAACGCCTTGCCGAAATTGAGCGAAAGAAAAAGGAAGAAATAGCCCGGATTGAAAAGGAAAAGGCAGAGCAACGTCAGCGCGAAGAAGCCGAGCGAAAGAAAAAGGAAGAAGAACAGCGGCAGATTGGCGAGATCAATTCGCGGGCAAAAAATGTATTTGGCGCAGCAGGGCAGGGAAGCTCCGGATCGAAAAGTACAGGTCAGGGAGTAACCTATCCGGGTGGAAACCAGGGAAGCCCGAATGGAACAGCAAATTCAGATAACTACAATAAGGGAGGAGGCATCGGAAATGGTCCTTCGTATAGTCTTGGCGGGCGCTCAGCGCTTACGCTTCCATTACCCGTTTATCCCGGAAATGAGGGAGGTGTCGTGGTGGTTCAGGTTACTGTTGATAAAAATGGAAATGTAACCAAAGCGGTTACTGGTGTTCGGGGGTCTACAACTTTAATTCCTGAATTGTTGGCTGCCGCACAAAAAGCGGCTTTGCTGGCTAAATTTAATGTCGATGCCAATGCCCCGGCCTTCCAGCAAGGAACCATTACCTACCGTTTTGTATTGGATTAGAACTGCTTTATTCTTTTCTGAAATATATTTCCAGTTTCCGCAGCCAAACAAAAAACAGGGCCAGCAGCATCCGGGGAAACACCAATATGAGGTAGTTATAGTTCAGGGTAACAAATAGAAGCGGGTCTTCCAGTTGCGAATGCGAAACTGCAATGTGATGGTTCAGCAGGTCGCTTTCCTTTTTCGAAAGTTTACCGTCTTCCGTTTCGCTGATCATTACCGCACCGCCGTAGGCAAGTCCGAGCGTGTTGGCGACAATCCACAAAAAAGTAGTATTTTCAGATAATCCAAACAATCTCATGAGTGGTGCGAACGGACGAACCAAATAATCAATTAGCTTAAATTCATTCAGTAATTTCTGAAGGATCATCAGCAGGTTTACAAGTATGATAATTTTCAGGATAGTGTAAAAAATATCAATTGACCAGTCCGTTAATACAGGAATAAACGATGATGTGTTTTTATTTTCGTTCAGTGCGATGTCCTGAAAACTTCCGGGCAGTACAAGATTTAAAAACCAGGCAATCAGGAATGCCCCTACCAGGCGGACAATCACCATGCGGGTGGCCGAAGATCCCGTTTTTTTCTGAATGGCAGTTTCTATGATCAGGTTATGGGCAACAAGGCACATCACGGCTAAAATGGTACCCTCGCGTTCGGGTATCGCCAAGGTGGTGAGTACGGCCACAACTGAATAAATGTTGGTAAAAATACTGGTGATAAGCACAACGGCTGCAACTCCCGGCAGGCCGACCAGTTTAAATACCGGGGCCGTCACTCCGGCGATCATGTCAAGTATTCCAAAATAGTTTAGCAGCAAAACAGCAAACGAAACCGGTATGGTAAGTTTCAGCAACCATATCGTGGTTTTTATTCCCTGTTTCAGCGCTTCGTGGATGCTTTTTTTTATCCTGTCCCGAATTTGGTTTTCTTCTCCGATTCCTGCAACTTTCCTCATACGACCGATGCGATTAAAAAAACTCTTTCATTTTATCGATGAAAAAATCGGGGGCTGCACAAGGCTTGTTGGTAAGAGCGTTAAAGAAAACAAGTACGGTTTCCCCTTTATTAATCAGCTCTCCGTGTTGATTGTAAATTTCTGTTTTGATCGGAAATTTAACTTTGGGAAGAGTGTCAATTATTGTTCGTATGGTCAGAAGGTCGTCGTAGTATGCCGATTTTATATAGGTAATATTCAATGAACGGGCAGGAAGAGCGATTTTTTGTTCCTCAATTTGTTTATACGTAAATCCCATTTGACGGATCATTTCAGTACGCCCGATTTCATAGTATCTGGCATAATTTCCGTAATAAACAATTCCCATTTGGTCAGTGTCTTCGTAATACACTCTGATTTTTGTTTCAGAAACCAGCATCTTTTTTATTTGAAAGGTGAATCATGTTCTTTTGCCATGTGGCTGTATGCCATTCTGTCAAGTAATTTTGGGAGAAATTTTCCAAGAAAGACGGTTAGTTTTCCTTCCTTAAAAGTCAGAATCAGTTCTCTTTTCCGTTTCTCGATTGCATTGACAATGTGGCGCGCACATTCTTCGGAACTCATCATCTTACTTTCGTCACGCGGGGTTTCGCCCTGTTGCGAGCCATCGGCAGTGAGGGCAACTTGTCTGACTTCCGAAGCCGTAAAACCGGGAGCGGCAACCAGCACATGAAGACCTGTTTTCAGGTTCTCGGTACGCAGGGCATCCAGAAAGCCGCGAATGGCGTATTTTGAAGCCGAATAGCCGGTACGACCGGGAAGTCCGATGTATCCTGCAATAGAGATCACACCGACTACGGTGCCTTTGGTTTTCAGTAGATGAGGCATGGCGTATTTGGTACAAAAAACTGTTCCCCAGAAATTTACGTCCATCAATCGTTTCATCAAGTCCAGTTCGAGATCAGCGAAAAGCGCCCGCATTGAAATTCCGGCATTGTTGATCAGCACGTCAATCTTTCCGTATCGCTGAACTGTTTGTTCAATCAGGCTTTTGCAGTCTTCTTCCTTACTGACATCGGCTTTTACCGATATTATTTCGGTTCCTGAAAGTTCTTTTTCAAGTTCCTGTAAACGGTCGATACGACGGGCGGCAAGCGCCAGTTTTGCCCCGCGTGCAGCGCACTCCAGAGCGAGAGCTTTCCCGATTCCTGATGATGCGCCGGTAATTACAACTACTTTCTCTTTCATGATAAAAAGATTTTACCAGCAAAAGTAATTTTTTCGTCGGATTGGTGCTGAATATGGCTGAAAACATTTGCTCCTGATCCTTTATATGAATTTTTTTTGCAAATTGATACCTTTATTTGCATTTAAAAAAAATGCTTTTACCTTTGCATCCGCTTTTGAAAAACAAAAGCACATTGAGGATGACTCAGTAGCTCAGCAGGTAGAGCACATCCCTTTTAAGGATGGGGTCCTGGGTTCGAATCCCAGCTGGGTCACCAAGTTTAAAATTAAAGCCTTGCAAATCATTGATTTGTGAGGTTTTTGTTTTTTTTGGGGGGATGAAAAAGGGGACTGTTTGTTGTATTTTTATTATAATATTAACGACCACTTGTAAGTTATCATTGTAGATTTCAAAGCGCATCACTGTTCCGAAGGGTAACGTAGTCGAGAAAGAAGAACAGATAATAATGCGCACCACTCCACCCGCAATGCAATTTGCAATTTTTAGCGGCTGACTTTATTTCAATGTCATATCCATTACTTTTTCGATTCTATCTTTTGTGATTGTCTCTAATTCGTCAAAGCTTACTATAGTCATCATAGCATTCTTAAACTCTCTTAATTTTCTTATTTCATTAATATCTGAAAGTTCGTCAAGATTGATTTCTTCATTTTTCTGCATAACAATTAAAAGAAGAGGTTTAGCCTTCCTTCTTGTAACATCAATATATGCTTCTGTCGATTTTGAGAGATGTGTAATTGCCTCTTTAAAACTATTTTTTCTATAGCCTGTAGGATAATATTTTATTTCAAAAATAAAATCAAGTTGAGGTTGTTCCGTAGATTCTAGGATAATGTCATATTCATAATTTGCTATTCGATAATTGGATAAAATTCGATATTGTGGATAGAAAAAATTCATTAAAATTTCGAAAAAACTTCGTTCAAGTTGCAAATATTTTGGAACAAAATCTTCCTTTTCTATTTTGTGGTTACATTCTTCAATTGCCAGAGGAATATCTGATATTAGTGATTCATACTCATTTTCTGCTTTTTAATCCAGCGACAAAGGCCTATAATTATACTTGTCAATCCTGAAACAAAAAGGCCAATTGATAAATATTGAATGTAATTAATTGTTCGCAAAATGAAATTCTGCCTTATTACTATAATTTTTTGTGCTTCATTTGTCAGCTTGGAAATTTGTTCTTGTGTTAAACTTAAATCAAATGGCTCTTTCAAATATAGCCATGGAAGTATAAAAGCAACAATAATAAGTGTTACGCCTATCGAGACAAGAAATTTGTTTAAATCACTATATTCTATTTTTTCCATTTCTTAAATCAATCAATTTTAGTTTCCTATTGTCTTGCTTACCGCTATCGTTTCGCGGGAATGACGTCGTTCCACCGATTCCTTAGGTCTATTGTTTTTAATTATTTCGTTAAAATTCTCATTTCCAAATCAAACCTAGCCAAACCGCGGCATTCACTATGACCCGCTGTCAGACGCCTTTTTTTTAATTAACATTTCTTTAAAATAAATAGCATTGGGATCATTTCTGAATATATCATTTGAATTCCAAATCTTATAAAATTCATTAATGAAATTTGAGTTAATCATATTTCCACTTGATTCAAAAATGATAATTAATCGACTCATTGCCTCTTTCATTTCTCTTATTTTTATTGATTTAGGATGATTAGCATCGACTGGTTTTTTATATTCTGGAGAATCATTTAAATATGTTTGAAGTGCTTTTTCTGTACCTAACAAATATTTTTGATGTAATTGTTCTATGTCTGAATTTAATGCCATCACATTATCTTCGTCCCAAAAATATTGATAAAATGTATCATAAAGATCTCGCTCCTTTGTTGGCATAATTGATATGGCAATCTTTGGAGTTAGAGGAATATGAATGATGTTATTGTCGTTCAATTCATGTACGCGTTCATTATTCATGTTTCTAATGATAACAGGATTATCGCTAGAAATTAATTCATAATTGCCAACAACTTTATTAATGCTTATACCACAGTGTTTTTTATTCAGATAGAGTGCTTCAAAATTCTTTATATGGTCTTGTAATAGTTGTGTCTTTTTCCATTTCCATGCCACCTTTTGTTGATTTTTCGGAAGCATTTTGATTTCTTCAAGAGCTTGATTATCTAATTCAACGAACCTTGGAGTCCTATAATATAAACTAAGGCAAGATTTAAGAATTCTCTCGCGCATCTCCATGGGTAAAGTTTTATTTGATTCATTCTCAAGAAACTTTGTAATAGAAGGAAAATGTTTATCAACTTCTTTGTCATATGCGTGTTCAATAAATTGTTTTGATTCATCCCCAACCAAAGGTAAATCATAAAGATAATCAATAGTACAGATGCTTGTTGTCGCTCGTCTTTCAATCTGACCTCCATTTTCGATTGTATAAACACTCCATTTTTTTCTTCTAGCATTTACCAAAAATCCAAAATTTTTCAAATAAGATTTAGGAATATAATGTTGCTTGATCACTGTTTGTTGCATAATGCTTGATTCTATGGCGTCTAACGTCTTGACATATTCATTATTCTTATTTTGCAAAGGAGCATGAAAAAATGTTTTTCCCATGCAATAGGGCTTTCAATTATTCTTCTTTTCTAGTTTTTAGGCTAAAAATGAAAACCGAATTTCCTACCACAAGGTAAATAATTCAGTCTTCAGTTCAAATAGCAAGTGTAGAGTTATAGAATCTAGTTCGTATTTCCTTCTCCTGAATAAATAACTTCATTTACTACATCCAGATCACAAAACACCTCATCATCCGAGATAAACTTAAATGCCATTACTTTGCAATACTCTGATTCATGAAGGAAGTATTTGTCTTTGTTTTTTTGTAGTTTTCCCCTGTACTTTTCAGAATCTTCCTGCTCAAAATAAAGAGAGGTAAACAACCGGGATATGAAGCCCTCACTGATCACACCATTATTACCAAACAACATGCTAATTCCGAGCCCGCATCTATTGGCTATAAGGCAAAAGGAGAAAATGTAGCAACAGAATCCACGGATATCATTTTCGACAAAACCAATTTTTTACCGGCATATTCCAATGATATCGTTAATGCGTCCAGGGAGATACCATGGTTGCTGTGCCAGCAACCATGCCAGTGAAATTTGAGCCTGAGTTGCATTTTTACGTTCTGCTACTTGAGCCAACAAATCACCATCGCTTGGTTAACTTTCCGGTTTTCAGGATTAAAGCGGGGAACAGTGTTACGGAAATCTGTTTTATCGAAGGTGGTATTTTCGTTGAAAATGAGTATGATTATATTCACCGTCAAAACCTACAAATAGAGTACTTTATCGAAATTGTATAAATGAAAATACCGAAAGTTGCAACTCCCGGTATTTTTACTTTATATACTTTTTTGAACCGTGTTGGTATTTATTTTTTCCAGAGTTTTTCCATCTCTTCCAGCGTTTTACCTTTGGTCTCGGGAACCATTTTCCATACAAAAACAAAAGAAAGAAGGCTCATTAGTCCGTAAAAACAATACGTCATTCCTCCGTTAAGTTCCATCATTGCCGGATAGGTTGATGAGATAAGATAGTTGGCTGCCCACTGTGCTGCAACCGCTATTGCAATGGCGCGTCCCCTGATCTTGTTGGGAAAAATTTCAGAAATAAGAACCCAGCAAATTGGCCCCCACGACATCATGAATGATGCGGTGTAGACGATGATGAATATCAATGTGCTGATCCCGATTACTTTCATAAAAGCCAAACCGCCAATGACGAACATTCCGATTGCCATTCCTATAGAGCCTATCATCAGTAGAATTTTTCGTCCGTATTTATCAACGGTAACAATGGCTATTACTGTAAAAATTACATTAACGAGTCCCATTACTACTGTTTGAAGCATAGAAGAATCTTTTGCAGCTCCCATACTTTCAAAAATGCGAGGAGCATAGTACATCGCAACGTTGATTCCTACAAATTGCTGAAAAACAGACAACAGTATTCCGATGATGATTACGATCTTGCCATAGGCAAATATGTTTTCGGAAGCGGCTTCAACTGATTTTTTAATATCTGACATGATTATCCTGGCTTGTTGTGCCCCATTGATTTTGGTCAGAATTTTCAATGCGTTGTCGTCGCGGTTGGTCAGTGCAAGATAACGGGGAGTTTCCGGGACAAAAAACAGTAATATTCCGAAAATAGCCGAAGGGATTGCTGCTGAAAGGAACATCAACCGCCAGCCGGTTTCGTTAATCCATTCAATGCTTTTCCCGTGGGCAATATAATAGTTCACAAAATAAACGACCAACATTCCGAAAATGATTGCAAACTGGTTGATCGATACCAGCCGTCCACGAATATCTGCAGGGGCAATTTCGCCAATGTACATTGGGCAAATCGCTGATGCCAATCCGACGCCAATTCCGCCAATAATCCGGTAAAAATTGAACATGAGCAACAATCCCATCGTAGGTTCCCCTCTTTTGAAGAATAGAAATTCAGGAAATGCTGATCCCAGCGCCGCAATGAAAAAAAGCAGGGCTGCAAGCATCAGAGATTTTTTACGGCCAAATTTTAAAGATACAATTCCTGATATCATTCCACCGATTATACAACCAATCAGAGCGCTGGAGATGGTTGCCCCGTGTGCCCATGAGCTGAGTCCAAGCCCGAAGATCAGGTATTCCTGAATTGATTTTTCGGCTCCTGAAATGACTGCTGTATCATACCCAAACAGAAGGCCTCCCAGAGTGGCAACGAGTGTAATTCCAACAACATATAATGTGTTACGTCCCTTCATCGGATTAAATATAACAGTTGATTAATTGTTCCAGCATTTCCTGTTTACCACTGATTTGTTTGGGTTCGCCAACTTGTTTAGCCACGGTGTACAGGTCTTCCATAGTCAGTTTGCCTCCGTCGAATTCAGCGCCTTTTCCCGAGTTGAAAGATGCATAGCGTTCTGTTCTCAATTTCAAATAATCTGATTCTCTCAGAACGCGGTCAGCGATGATCAGCGAACGGGCAAAGGTGTCCATTCCTGAAACATGCGAAATAAAAATATCTTCCAGATCAGTCGAATTACGGCGGGTTTTTGCGTCGAAGTTGATACCTCCGTGCGTGAACCCGCCCGCCTGGATAATTTCCATCATCGCTTCGGTGGTCTCATAAATATTAGTCGGGAACTCGTCCGTATCCCAGCCGTTTTGGTAATCACCTTTGTTGGCATCAATTGATCCCAGCATACCGGCATCTGCGGCCATCCTCAGTTCGTGTGCAAACGTATGTCCGGCCAGTGTTGCATGATTTACTTCCACATTTATTTTGAAATCATTCGACAGATCGTTTTTCGCCAGAAAACCCAAAACCGTTTGTGCATCGAAGTCGTATTGATGTTTCATCGGTTCCATCGGTTTCGGTTCAATAAAGAAAGTTCCTGTGAAACCTTGTTTGCGACCATAGTCGCGTGCCATGCGCAGGAATTGCCCCAGATGTTCCAGTTCCTTTTTCGTATTGGTATTAAGCAGGCTCATGTAGCCTTCGCGTCCGCCCCAGAAAACATAACCGGTACCGCCCAGTGCGATGGTTGCGTCAATGGCATTTTTTACCTGGACCGCAGCATTGGCAATCACGTTAAAATCGGGATTGGTTGAAGCGCCGTTCATGTAGCGCGGGTTCGAGAACACGTTGGCAGTTCCCCAAAGTAATTTAACGCCTGACGCATTCTGTTTGGCTTTGGCAAAGTCAACCATTTTTTCGAGCCGTTTTTCGATTTCAAAAACCGATCCGTCGCCAACCACATCCGTGTCGTGGAAACAATAGAAAGGAGCGCCGATTTTTGTGATGAATTCGAAAGCGGCATCCATCCGTTCTTTGGCAGCATCCATCGGGTCAGAAGCTCCGTCCCATGGGAAAATCTGTGTTCCGGGACCAAACGGGTCGCCACCGTTACCACAGAAGGTGTGCCAGTAAGCCACTGCAAAACGCAGGTATTCTTTCATCGTTTTGCCACCTACTACTTTGTTTTCATCATACCACTTAAATGCAAGCGGGTTTTTTGAATCCGGTCCTTCGTATTTTATTTTTTCGATACCCGGAAAATACTCTTTGTTGCCTTTTAAAACAGTCATAATTTTATTTTTTTTGAACCCTTTCCAACCTTCCCTAAAGGGGAGGCTAAAAAGAACATTATTAATTTCTATTCATTCAAACTATTGTCGTGTCAACGTCAAACTGTCTAAGTCAAGTCACCCTGCCCCGAAACTTCGGGGTTGTTTCAGGGGCTCTTCCATTTTAAATATGCCGAAACGAGTTTGGCATGACGCTCCGTAAATAGTTTGTTGACATGACACTATATTTTTGCCTTTTCCTCTTTCCCTTTGGGGAGGTCGGGTGGGGCCTTTTTATTTTTCCAGTTCTGCTTTCCATTTGTTATAGGCAGCTTCGTATTCTGCTTTTTTGCTTTCGTCAGGAACAACGGTTTCCAATTTTTCCAGACTTGCAAAAGCGTCTTTTGCTGAAGAATAATATCCGGAACCGATACCGGCTCCACGCGCTGCTCCAATCGATCCGTCGGTGTTATACAGTTCGATGGTTGCACCGGAAACACCTGCCAGCGTTTCGCGGAAAACCGGACTCAGGAACATGTTGGCTTTCCCTGCCCGAATCACCTGTGCATCAATGCCCATGTTTTTCATGATGTCCATTCCATATTTGAACGAGAACACGATTCCTTCCTGTGCTGCCCGGAACAAATGGGCATCGGAATGAATATTAAAATTGATTCCTGAAAACCGGGCGCCCATATTTTTATTCCGGAGTACACGTTCTGCTCCATTTCCAAAAGGAAGAATCGTAAGTCCGTCGGACCCGATGGCAACTTCGGCCGCTTTGTTGTTCATTTCTTCGTAGGAATACGAAGAACTTCCCGCGTATTTGTGCAACCATGAGTTCAGTATCCCGGTTCCGTTGATACAGAGTAAAACTCCCAGCCGGTTTGCCTCTGCCGAATGGTTTACATGTGCAAATGTGTTGACCCTTGAAAAAGGATCGTATTTCACTTCGCCACTCACTCCGTAAACAACGCCCGAAGTACCTGCTGTTGTAGCAATTTCGCCCGGGTTCAGCACATTCAGAGAAAGCGCATTATTGGGTTGGTCGCCAGCCCGGTAACTGATTTTAATTCCTGCTGCCAATCCAAGTTCATTAGCAGCCGGTTTGCTTAATTCGCCCTGGATCGAAAAAGTGGGCACAATCTCAGGAATAAAGCTGCTGCTAATTCCGTAGTGATCGAGTAGGAGAGAAGCAACATTGTTTTCCCTGAAATTCCATAAAATACCTTCAGAAAGTCCACTGGCAGTGGTTTTTATTTCGCCGGTGAGTTTCATTGCAATGTAATCGCCGGGCAGCATGATTTTGTCAATTTTGCTGTATAATTCAGGCTCGTTGTCTTTTACCCATTTCAGCTTTGATGCAGTAAAGTTTCCCGGTGAGTTTAGCAATGAAGAGAGACATTTTTCTGCCCCGATTTCCTGAAAAGCTTTTTCCCCGATCCCGGCGGCACGACTGTCACACCAGATAATGGACGGGCGTAAAACCTGCTGGTTTTTATCGACCACCACCAACCCGTGCATTTGGTATGAAATACCGATCGAGTTAATTTCCGAAGCCGGTATTTTTGCATTTTGCATGACTTCGGTAACGGCCAGTTTCAGGTTCTCCCACCAAAGATCGGGATGCTGTTCTGCCCAGCCTGCCTGTATGGCGGTTATTTTCATTTCATTCTTCGGAAAAAAAGAACTGGCAACACATTTACCGGTTTCTCCGTTGATCAGTGAGGCTTTCACGGATGAACTACCAATGTCAAATCCCAATAAGTACATGTATTATAAATTATTCTGTTTAAATTAAGCCGTTCTGTTCTGGTATGCCGTACAAAAATAAAGTAGTTTTAAGTAGAAGCAAGTTGATTCGCGATGTTTTAAAACAGATTATAGCGAGTTCCTGATTTTAAGTTTGGTCGGTACGCAAAAGTTCATTTTTTCACTTGTGGCAACAAATTCGGCTGCCTTTTGCCCCATCAGTTCGAAATCGGTTGACAGAACCGTGATTCCATTTTTCACATACTTCTTCATCGGGGTTTCGTTGTACGAGATAATCCCTACGTCAACTCCGGGAACAAGTCCTTTTTGTTCGCACTGGTCGAGGATTTTTGCAAGTGTCCGGTCGCTGACAAGCAGGTAAAGTTCTCCTTTTTGAATATTCAGCTTTTTAAATTCCTTCAGCACCGAATGACTGATGGAAAAATCGTTCGCAAACTTCAGAAAATAATCAATTGAAACCGGTGGATGATATGTAAATTCAGGATAGAGATAAATGAATTTTTCATATTTCCGGATCAGTTCAATATTTTCGGAAAGACAATCATAAACGGGTTGTCCGAAGTCCTGATAAACCGTTGCCTGCTCACTGTTAGAATTTATTTTCCAGTCGATAATTAGGAGCTTTTGAGCCGGTACCAGCGAAGTAATTTCTTTCATCTTCGGATGGTCGAAATTCATAATGATGTATTTGGTGTACTTCCCGATGCTTTCTTTTATAATCTTCTCAAATACATCAATATTGTAATGATGGAAATGCAGGTCAACAGCGACATTTTCCGGAAGGTTGTCGCGGAATGAAGCATACAAAACTTCCTTGTAAGCTTTGAATGTATCGAGAAAAAGAAAAACTTTGGTGGTTGCCTGCGAAATAAAATAACCCCGGTTGGGGACGGACTCAATAATTCCACGATTTTTCAGCTCGGCATACGCTTTGAAAACAGTGTCTCGCGAAAGCGAATTCTGCTGGCAAACCTGGTTCACTGATGGCAAAATATCGCCTGCTTTCAGAACATTTTGGCTGATTGCGTCGTTTACACAATCAATCAACTGTTGAAATTTCAGAATGGTCGATGCGGGGTTGATCGTAAATTTGAACTCTGTCATCCGTTTTAATGTTAGTGGTCTGTTCTGTTATGCAAACATACAATTTTTTTCTTTTGGGCAATGAATATATCAGCAGGATAGAAATACAGCAGGAAAGAGCGGTTTTTCCTTTTTCTTCCTTAATTTTGGATTAATGAAAACACTACTAAAAAACGCGGTAATCATCAATGAAGGGATCAGTCAGCAGGGAAGTGTGTTGATCGAAGATGCTTTCATCAAGAAGATTTATACAGGACGGGTTGATCCTGCAACGATTGAAGCAGATCAGGTAATTGATGCCACCGGTAAGTATTTAATTCCGGGGGTGATTGACGATCAGGTTCATTTTCGTGAACCGGGATTGACGCACAAAGGAGATATTACTACCGAGTCGCGTGCTGCGGTTGCCGGTGGTGTTACTTCCTGGATGGAAATGCCAAATACCAATCCGCAAACCGTTACCCAGGAACTGCTGGAACAGAAATATCAGCGTGCGGCGCAGGTTTCACCGGCCAATTATTCGTTTTACATGGGCGCTACCAACGATAATCTGGAAGAGGTGCTGAAAACTGATCCTTCGAAAGTTTGTGGTATCAAGGTTTTCATGGGCTCTTCAACCGGTAATATGTTGGTTGATGATGCAAAAATTCTTTCCGGGATATTTAAAGATGCACCAACTCTGGTAGCGGCGCATTGCGAGGATGAAGCCACTATTCAGGAAAATATAAAAATTGCTCGTGCCAGTTATGGTGAAAATATTCCGGTTTCACGCCATGCCTACATCCGGAGCGCTGAAGCATGTTTCCGCTCTTCCTCAAAAGCGGTTGAACTGGCTGCCCGGTTTGGGACACAGTTTCATGTGCTGCATCTTTCAACGGCGCAGGAAATGAGCCTTTTCAGTTCAGGGCCGGTAAAAGATAAACTCATTACGGCAGAAGTTTGTGTGCATCATTTGTGGTTTGATGAAAAGGACTACATTACTCATGGAAACCGCATCAAATGGAATCCGTCGATAAAAACGGCAAAGGATAAGGAAGCACTTTGGGAAGCTTTGCTCTCCGACCGGATCGATATGGTTGCCACCGATCATGCCCCGCATACGCTCGAAGAAAAATCGAATACATATTTTAAGGCGCCTTCGGGTGGACCATTGATTCAGCATTCGCTGGTTGCCATGCTCGAAATGAGCCGCAAAGGTTTTATTTCTTTGGAAAAAGTGGTTCAGAAAATGTGTCATGCCCCGGCTGATTTATTCCGCATCGATCGACGCGGGTATATTCGCGAAGGATATTTTGCTGACCTTGTAGTAGTTGATCCGAATGAAAACTGGGTTGTTTCGCCTGAAAATATTTTGTATAAATGCGGCTGGTCGCCATTTGAAGGAACCGAATTCAGTCACCAGGTAACTCATACTTTTGTGAATGGCGAATTAGCTTTCAGGGACGGAACAATCGACGAATCTGTTTCCGGCAAAAGGCTCGAATTTATAAGGGAATAGGAAATTTGATACACTTCATGCTTCTCATCCAATCAGAAGAGAAACAGCGTAACTTTCCGTCAATTAATATATTGCATCTTCGATGCAAATAGCTCGCTGTCAATAGAAAAAATATCTGTAAAAAATTAAGTGATTGTTCGTTTTTTTGATAATTTATTTAACTTTGTTCCGCCGGGTTGCAGGTGTTGGATTTTATGATAATTAGTTAGTTTGTTGCACCCCTCCTAAAATTTAATCGATCAACCAAAAATTACCTAATAATGAAATTAATTTTAATATTCATCCTGTCATTCATTTTTCAAACATTTTTCCCTTCAGAGACAAAAAGCGTCACCGGCCCAAACAAATCCATCGAAATTATTATTCCTGCAAAAGGGAGTTCAATCGATTGTACAAAAAGCGGAATAGGTAAAAAGGCCATCTTTACAGTGAAAGGAAATTCAATCAACCTGAAAGTAGGCGAGTTTATAACTGTTTTTATCCGGCCCAAAGAGGGCAAAAACTGGATCAGGGTTAGCAAATCGGTAAAGATTGTTAATGATTATTCCGGTTTGTGGTCCTTCGATATCAATGCAGAGATCAGTAAGAAGTGCAAAGTTGCTGATCTTTCTGTTTTTGTTTCTTCATGTGAGATCACCGATTCGAAATTGTATAATGAAGCGGTAAAAGCGAATCCGAACATTATCTGCCGGTCGCAGGAGGGATTTACTATTGTCACCCAATAAAAAAGGGCTCTACAAAACGTAAAGCCCTTTTCCTGAAACCAAAATCAATTAACGGAATATCCAGAGGATATCATTATAAGTCGGTTGCTGGTTTTGCCCGTAAGCAACGCCAACATCGCGAAATGCCTGTATTCTTAATGTTTCAAGCATAACCTGATCTTCGTAGGCTTTTTCGAAAAAGTTCCAGTCGCGTTTTTCATCCTGAAGAACTTTTTGTGCTATTGCAGCAATTTTTACCTGCGCATCCTGGTAACATCTCGAATCCGGGTCGATTTGAGAAAGTACTGCACCTGCTTTCAGTGCGCCGTTTGAATTGGGTTCGGCAGCAAAACAAGCTGATGCAACTGTGATCATCATCTGGCAGTCGTGATCGATCCAATCCTGATAAATCGGGCCAATGGCATCGAGGCATTGCGTGTAGCAATCTTTACAAACCTGTGGTACCGTTGATAAGGTATTGATAGCCGCCCCGAATTTGTTCTGCGCAGCCAGCGATTTGGCATCGGCAATTACAAAGTCGCATCTCGAATTGTAATACTCGATGATTTTCCGTTTGCCTTCGTCCAGAAATTTCTTTACATTCTGATTTTTCAGGCTCACTGTCCGCAAGCCATTGGTGTACGCTTTGTTTTTGTTATTTCCCGCTCCTTTGGTGGTAAACGATGTCGATGACAGGATGTTCTGGTCAACAAAATCAACGATATAAAGATAAACCTCAAAGGTGTACGCTTCCATCGGAGGTACGGTCGGGGTTACATCTTTGGTCAGCAATTCCATTTTTGCAGTCAGCAAAAACCGGGGGTTGACACCTGCTCCGCCCATCCCGTTTTCGGTAACAGCCTGAGTCAGCTTGTTGGTAAGCAAACTTTGCGCATGCTCCGGAATATCTTCTACCTGCGGCGGAATGATCACATTCAGGGGAATCCGGTCGTAATCGTCGGCTTTCCCGAGCGTATTCTGTGCTGAGGAGAAGAGGGGTAAAAGTATAATCAGTACGAATAATAGTTTCTTCATGATTTTTGTTTCATAGGTTAAATTATTTTTCACCAATAATCAACCAAATTTCACCCAAGCCTCTCGTGTATATTTTGCAATCCTGGCTAAAAGGAGGTTCTCCCATCATGGTACGCAAATCGCGCATCCATCTGCGGGTGTCGGTTGGCCGGCCACGGTCGTCGTACAAGGGGATGCGTACCTGTTCGAAACGGATTATGTTTTCAGTATAGCTTGAGGTATTGTACCGTCCCTGTACTGTATTGTCGTAAACCCAGTCTTCGATGATTTCACCCAGTTCAAGCTTTTCGCCTTTGAAATCATATTCTTCTTCCAGATCGATGTCGGAAGTGTCCCATACACGGGTCTGGAAAACAATTTCGCGTCCGTTTTCAAATAAATCGTCGAAATGTTCCTGAAGGCGGGCATTAAAATCGTCGATATACGAGATCACTGCTTCTTCGAGAAGTACCGGTGTTTCGGCCGAGAACGAAGGACTTCCTGTTCCCTGTGCGCCTGCAACCTGTTTATTGGTATAGGCGTCCAGCCCCTGCAAAACAAAGGTGATGGAGCGTTGCGGCCCGGTTTGGTTGATCTGGTAGGTAAGCTGAATGATGATATCTGCATTGGCCGTCCGCTTCAATATGTCGATCGGACTTTCGGCAATAGCGCCTCCTCCTTTGCTTCCCAGCATAGCTACTTCAGCGCTTTCCTGTTCCAGCGTTTTTAAAACGCTTTCCAGGTTTTTCAGAGGGAAACCACGATCAGCCATCAAGGTGTTGATTTTGCTGATGGTTACCAACAGGTCGGTTTCCATCTGTAACGCAGTTTTGTAGTCGGGCAATACTTTCGTTGTCCCCATTTCATCGTAGTTCATTACATACCCATTTTTGATGCACCAGTTATCGCTGGGAACAACCATAATGGTAGGTTTTTTAGCCTGAGAGAAACCAACAACTGCAAATCCTGCTATCGCTATAATTAATAAGAGTACTCGTTTCATACGTGCTTCAGTTAAAATTAAAATCCTGCCCCCATTTTCTTGATAACGCCTGCGGCTTCCAGTTCCCTGCGTAGTTCGGCATGGGCAACCGAAATCACAACGCCTACTTTGTACTGTTTTTTATCCATTTTTATCCGGTCGACCTGGCTGCCGCTTTGCGATACAAAATTCAGGTAGCGGCCTCC
Organism: Prolixibacteraceae bacterium; assembly: GCA_003506435.1. Lineage (GTDB taxonomy): Bacteria > Bacteroidota > Bacteroidia > Bacteroidales > Prolixibacteraceae > GWE2-42-39. The sequence continues at coordinate 3,655 of DOAQ01000017.1, read as the reverse complement.
GTCGGAGAAAAAAGTATTAAAATAGTCGCTGTGTAATTGTTCGGCCCCCGGCGCGGTTACCAACGGACGGCTCATGCAGCCGGGTTTTCCGCCACGGATGCCTTTGAACATGACCGCATGAACGGCATTCTTCTTGGCCTGATATGCTGCATCATCGGGTTTGTTGCCAAAGCCCCATACTTTTACCAACTGAGTTCCGTCAACACCGGTTCCCATACATTCCACTTCGTAGTTACTGATCACGTAACCAGCCATCTTTTTTTGTTTCTTGGTTTGTGCATTTGCTGAAAGCGCAAAAGCAAAAACAGACAACATCACTAATAATCCAACTTTTTTAATCATTGCTATAATTTTTAGAACATTATTCTTAATCCAACACTGATCCCCAGGCCGTCGCCCCGTTCAAAAATGCCTGCGTAATCAACTTCTTCCTCAACTACTGCATCGGCGGAATCTGTTTCTTCGGAAGATATCATTGCATAATAGGTTGCTGAACCAATCAACTGGATGTTATAGGAAAGGTTGATCCCCAACCGTGCTCCTCCTTCCACAAAGACGCTGCTGATGGTATTTTCGGAACCGTCCCATGTGGCGCTTTCAACTCCAACCCCAAGGAATGGCCCCCAGTGAATGAAGTTGGTCAGGTAATAATCTTTGCTCAACCCGCCACTGAAGCGTAAAAAGGTAAAATCGGCATCTGTAAAGGTACCGTAATCATAAGGTTCGGTGTTCACTCCGCCTTCCACATATAATTTAAGTGAAGTCAGGCCTTTCGACAGGTTCCCTGCTTTGTAAAATGCCTTTCCGATATAGTATTCCAGTCGTCCGTTAATCCCGCCCAAACCGCCGTCGGTATAACCCAATATGAAGTTAGCGCCAACATCGTTTTTTTGTTCCATGAACATTCCGTAAGCATCAACTTTGCCTCCGGCAATCTGGTAGAACAGTGAAGCTTCACTGTCGCCGGTAGTTACCTTGCGGTTATCCACCACTTTCATGGCTTTTACCACCGCGCGGCGTTCCGAAATCACTGAACCATCCTTCCGTTCGCGGTTCTCATACACAAAATAACGCTGGTCGAACTGCAAGCCTTCTTTCTTTCCAATCTTGGCCGCAATGGGCTTCACTGCGCTAACAAATGCTTTTACGCGGAAATCATCGTTCTTTTTTTCAGCCTCGTTGATAATTGCCTGATGAGCGGCTTGTGTTAATGTCTGAAGCAGTTCATCTCCGGTTTTCTGGACCTTCGGGGCCAACGCATGTCCTGCGTTAAACTGGGTTCCCATTACTTCCTGCTGGAAATGCTGAACCGGAATAAACGGAAACCGTGCAGCTTCAAAAGCACTTGCTTTGCCCTGATCGGGAGCGCTGGTCCAGTAGTCCTGGAAGAAATAAGCTGCTACCGAGTCATTGAAATTCAGTTTGTAGACATAGGCATTCACCGTTGCCTTAAAACCGTTCATGGTCCGTTTGTCGGCAGGTACCTCTCCCTTATCGTACACCTGTTCCATGGTCATCAGGTTGTCGTAGTCGAGAACCATGACATACGATTTGTTGATCAGCCCCATACCCATGTCCATCAGCGCCGATTCGCCGCGCTTGGAAGCCGATGCAATGATAAAATCGGCATCGTTGGCATTAAACATCCCGCGTTCTTTCAGCAGGTCGACATTGAAGGTGCCGTTGGGCTGACGGTTGAACCATTTGGCAATGATTTTCTGCCCGATCTTATTCTGGTGCAGAAGATCAATCACCTTTTCATCCGAAAGCCGTTTTACAAGCCCGGTAGTTACCGAAAAAGCTTCGCGCTGACTGGGAGCAGAAAGTACTTTCACGTCCACTGTGTTATCGTAAAACTTTTCGGGGACAGCCAGTTTGGCGAGTTGTGCACAGGCCTGACCGCTGAATTGCTCAGCAAAGTCAATTCCCAGGTAAGTAAATGAATTACGGTCGTATTCTGAAGATACAACGCCCGATTTAACTTTTTTTGCTGATTCCGTGATGTCTTGTGCCGAAGCAGATGCGAAGAGAAAAATCGCAAGGAAAATGTAGATAATCCGTTTCATAAGTAGTGATTTTGGTTTTCGGTAAGCAAGATATGAATTTTTCGTCAGAGAAAAACAAGGGAAATGGAATTTTGAGTAATGAATGATGAATTTTGAATAATGAGCCTCTCATTGCCTTTCATCTTTGCCTGATTGGAGTATTGGAATATTGGAATTTACTTGTCGCTGGCTGTTCTCAATCGTAAATCGAAATTCGAAATTCGTAAATCGTTGATTGTATTAATGCCGTATACCGTTCCCCTGTTTTTTTCCGTCATTCCGGCGCAGGCCGGAATCTCATCGCATATCACCATACCAAAAATTCTCCTCCTTTTTTCAGGAGGAGTACCCGTTTCGGGTTAGTCCGAAATGGGGGAGGTGGATTTATATACCCCCTTCGTTGTCGCTTTATTCAAACGCGAAAAGAAGATTACCCGGAAGATTATTCCGCATTTGGATTCCGGGGATTGAATTATATATTATCGTCATTTAGTCGATCACAATCAACAAATATTTCGAGGCTTTCCAGAATTCAGCCGGATTGTCGATGATCAGCGATTCAACTGTTTTTTCGCCGGTGAAATGGAACGAACCTTCGGGATGCGTGGTAACAATACGGGCTTTTTTGACATTCAAATCCAGTTGTTTGAATTCGCGGAGGTCGGTAACTGAAAAATAACCGTGATTAAAATCTTTTTTCATTTTCAGGCTTCGGCCAACGCCTAAAACGCCGCCTTCTTTCTCCAAAACATTATTGTCACGAAGTTCTTTCACCGAGCCGAAGGCAAAATAAACTGTATTGATAGTCACGGTCTGCTCATCGATGGTTTTTGTTTTTTCCTTGATAGTTTGCGCTTTTTGTTCGCTGTCGGCGGTAATATCCTTGATTTTTACGTTCAATCCTTCAATGTCGATGTGCATTTTGCGGAGTTGTTCGTTCAGTTCGGCGATCTCAACATCTTTGTCAGCCAGTTGTTTGGTCATCAGGCTGATCATCTTTTCCAGTTCAGCGATTTTTATATTCGAGCTTTTTAGTTTTTTCTGAAGGCTGACAACCAGTTCCTGGTTTTTCTTCAGGAGGTCGTGGATCATATTGACATCCTCGATGATCCGTTGTTTCGCATTGCTTCCGAGTTCCACATTGGGGGCTGCCTGAACGGATACGATTTTTTCAAGTGTTTTGATTGAATCCAGGTTTTCCTGTATTTCATTCATTGCAGAGATGAACCCGAGAATGGAGGTGTCTTTCTGAAAACTGACCATGGCGGTGCTGTCCTGCATAGCCTGTAAGCGATCAATTTTTTTCTGGTTACACGAAGAAACCAGTGCAGTTAGTGCGAAAATTACAATAATGCGTTTCATGATTAATGGTTTTTTATGTGATGCAAAGGTATAGTTATTACCGTGATAATGATCAGGTGAGGGAATATTTTGCAGATAGAGGTTACAGGCTTCAGGTTGAAGCTTCGGGCAAATTCCAAAGAACAGCCGGGGGCCAATCTCATGCAAAGAGGCAAAGGGAAAAAAAACAAAACAAACAGTTCTTCAGGGCCGTCATTCCGGCGCAGCCCGGACATGAACTAGTGGAGGGTGTCCCAAAAGGTCATCCT
>DOAQ01000029.1 GCA_003506435.1 Prolixibacteraceae bacterium | reverse complement strand
AATTCCTATCGCGTAATTTGGGTTAATTATCCCTATTGGGAAGTTTTCTCATAACAATAAATATCCGTAGTCTTTTTTCTATAATACCCAATAAGAAAAATAATTGACAAAACACTTAAAAGAGAACAAATAACGGAACCTTCGAATCCAAAGTTTCCGCCATTCATTATATTCTTTTGTTCCATACCAAGTTCAATAAAAGAACCTAACCGATGCCCACTTACATTATATCCCAAAACAGGTCCTTGTATAAAATTCCAAAACAGGTGTAAACTGATGGGAAACCAAAGATTTTTTATAAAAATATAGCTTGAGCCAAGCATTATTCCTGCCAGAAATAAGTTCAGTATTCCAAAAAAAGAAAGGTTTGAATTCAGAAAATGCATGGAACAAAATATCAGAGAACTAATTATGAGCGCCCAATACTTATTTATGGATGACATCAGATTATTTAAGATATAACCGCGTATGAGCAGCTCCTCCGTCAAAGAAACAATAAGATAAAGAAAAAAACTTTTTAGGATGAATCGGAAATCAAATTGTATTCCGGATATATGAACATTGCCGGTTCCGATCAGAATTAAAGTGCCAGTTCCCAAAACTGACAATGCAATAATAAACCCGATTAGCAAGTCTTTGTAATATCCTTGCAATGCAAAACCTAAAGAAAAAAGAGATTGACAATCAATATATTTTCTGTAAAGATAAGTAATGATTAGACAGGCAAATAGACCTGATACCTGAAGAACAATTAACTGGTCAAGTGTCAACAAATTTATAAATTGCAAATTCATAAGGTCTATTCCTGCGATTAACGCCCCAAAAACATGAAAAATCCCAGCCAACATTGTAAAAGCAATAATAATTGTTGCTATTCTTGCCCATACAGGCATTTCTGAAGAAAGATTATTTTTTGTTGACATGGTGATGAGATAGAGATTTATTCTTGTATGTAAAACCAACTTATATCTAAGTTTACAATAGCCCAGCCTCAAAATTTGAGACGGAGAAAGATTTTTCTAAAAATTTATACGACGGGCAAGACTATCAAAACCTCCATTAATTTGTTTGGCTTCGCTGTGACTTAATTCTCTAAAGTAAAAGCCACATAAGAAGTCAACCTGGTCGGCATAAACAAACTCTGCTTCACAATACCATATTCGATGGGAACACCAAGCTCCTTCATGGCATCCAGAAGCCGATATAATGAAGCTTTCGAAATATTCATGTTCCGGGCAAAGTCATTTACCCCTTTGATGATAAAAAATAAAAAAAAATGCAAAAAGAATAAGATATATCCAAATAGAAATACTTATATAATCATTTGTTTTTATTCTAAAAAAAATAAGCGATTTGTTAACCACAAATAGCATCACAAATAGGAAGAAAATAGCTCTTAAAGCTTTTAAAATAATTATTACCATTTGATTGATATTAATAACGCCAATAGATTATTTATTGCGTGTATTATATATACAAGAATTACTCCGCTTGCCCCTCGCAATTTAGAGACATAGAAATAAAAAGATAAAACAACCCCAACTGAGGTTCCGACTAAAAAATAATAAAGATTATAAAAATGCATTACACCAAAAAACAAAGATGCAGAAACAATATAAAAATAGAACTTTATTTTACGTTTTAAAAATGCATTTGCAAACACATAGGGTAAAAATTGAAAGATTAATGTCTCAAAAAATGGAGCAAGAACCACTCCAAATAAAAAAAGTATTGATAATCCATCTTCCTTCATCGATTCAATGACTGGATTCATATATGAATCTTCAGGTATAATGAAAGAGAAGATCATTGGAATTATAATCATAAAAAAAAGACCACTAAATATAAATGAGATAACATTTGCTTTTTTAAGTATCTTAATTATTTTAATCACTATATTCATTTTTAAGATTGACTCCCGTTGTGCTGCAATACGATCACAAAAAAAATCAGTATTAAACTCACAATATTTTTTATTGCTTTTCTCTCTGTTATTCTAAAAAACCATCCTTAAGATATCTATTACCAAGAATAATCTTTGACAAATTAAAGAGGTTGTCTTACAAAATAGAAGACAGCCTCTTTAATCATCGCCTAATGTCCCCGGATCTGCGATCCTGGTGGTAATTCAGCACAAGTGCTAATAAAACCATCAACACCTTCGCATACTTCACGGAAAACCCAACTGATTCCCCAAAAAAGATCATATGCTAATGATGTATCTTTTGAAGGTGCTCCTCCATTAATGAGACGCAATTCATCCTTCGATAATAATTTAACTTTCATTCTTTCTTAATTTTAATGATTTTCATTCCAACCATCAATGGCTCCCGCTTTAATATCAGCCCAATTCTCCATTACCCATACAGCAATGCCTGCAATTCCAAACTTTTTTAAAGTTGATGATGCCAGAATTAATCCACCATCAACTTCCATCAATTCATTTTTATTCAATTCGTTCATGATAATAATGTATTAGTTTATTTTTCCTACTCTGTTTTCACAGGCTTTTCGGTAACCGCCTAAGTTTTTGTGCACGAAACTCATGAGCTAAATTAACTTGCCTCACTCTCAAATTTTGAGAGTGGGAAAAAATAAACCTAAAAATTTACCAAGTACGCTAAATTTTGAAATCCGCCGTTTACTTTTTGTGCTTCTCGATATGATAATTCTTTCAGGAAAAAACCACACATAAAATTCACATCGTTGGAATAAACATAGCTTTGATGACGAATGCAAAATTCAACCGGAGCCCCCATTTCTTTCATGGTATCAATCAATCGATAAAGGGATGCTTCGGACACACTCAATCGTTGAGCCAGAGCTTTTGGCGTTCCCGTTGCCCTGAGTCGAATTAATTGGTCAATCCGTTCAATCAACTCAATTTGCTGTAATAATTTGTTCATAGTGTTTTTGTTTTTCTCATTACTCAGATCTCACTACTAACTGCTTGCATAGGCATTTGCCGTTTCCACATCCGGTAATAGTAGCCGTTGGCCTCAAATAGTTCGGTGTGGCTACCTTGTTCCATTACTTTCCCGTCTTTCAGCACCACAATTTTATGGGCATCAAGCACGGTGCTCAGGCGGTGGGCAATGAGGATTACGGTTTTGCCTTCTGCAATAAGCTGCCTGATGGTTTGTTGTACAAAGTACTCAGACTCGGAATCGAGGTTTGAAGTGGCTTCGTCCAGTATCAGGATTTCGGGCTGGCGATAAAGGGCACGGGCAATCGCCAGGCGTTGCTTTTGTCCGCCAGAGAGGGTTGCCCCGTGTTCACCTACATAGGTATTAAATCCGCCGGGCAATTTTTCAATAAAATTAGTAATACCCAGTTGTTTGCATATTCGCAGAAGTAGTTCCATATCAGGAGCAAATTCGCCAATCGCAATGTTTTCGATCACGCTGCCTGCAAACAGGTCGAGGTTTTGTGGTACAATGCCTACTGTTTTACGGAGGCTTTCAGCCGAAGCGTATTTAATATTTACATCTCCAATATAAATGTGTCCTTCGTTCAAGGGATAAAGCGCCTGCAGCAGAGCGGCAATAGTGCTTTTTCCCGAACCACTCTCGCCAATAATTGCGGTTAGTTTTCCTCTTTCAATCTGCAAATTGAAATTCTCAAAAACATCGACCCGGGTTCCGTAACTGAACGAGACATCTTTGAATACAATATTACCCAGCATGTTTGGGGCAATCTCAATCGTGTTTTCTTCCTCGTCACGTTCCAAATCCATAATCTCAAATAAGCGGTCGGCAGCAATTCCTGCATTTTGCAAAGTTTTGTTCATGCCAACAAGCGAACTTACCGGCCCCGTTAGATACCCCACTAATGCATAAAATGACATCAGTTCACCCGGGGTGATTGCCCTGTCGATGACAAAATATCCACCGGCCCACAACAGGATAATAGTAAACATGCGACTGAGAAACTGCGACGAATAGGACGAAAAAATTCCATTCAAGCCCGATTTATACGTGCTTTCCAACAAACGGATAAAACGCAGTTCTGTTTTCAAATTGTTAAACTCCTCAAGATTTAACTGTTTAATTGTTTTAGCGGCATTGAGCGATTCAACCAGTTGTGTTTCCAATTCGGCGGCATTTTCCATGATTTTGCGCTCCCTTTTTCGGTTCAGTATATTAGTTACCCAATAAATCAACGCATACAAGGGAATGATGATACCCATTATCAAAGCCAGTTTTGCACTGTACAAAAACATCAGGCAGAACGAAAAAATCACAATAAACACATTCACAATCAGGCTGATCATGGTATCATTAATAAATGCCCTGATTTTCACGGCATCGTTTATTCGCGAAATGATCTCGCCGGTACGCATTGTATCGAAAAAGTGCTGGGGCAATTTTAACAGATGCTTATAATAACCCAGTATCAAACGGACATCAATGAGTTGGCCGGTTCTCAGCACAAATATGGTTTGCATTACTCCGATAAAAATCTGCACCAGTAAAATAACAATCATCCCGACACTTAGCAGGTTAAGCAGGTTCTGGTTACCGTCAACCAATACAAAATCAGTAATTTTTTGTATATACACTGAAGTAGAAAGCCCCAGTATAGTATAAACAATGGCGCCAGCCAAAGCCTGCATCAAAATTGCTTTGTGAGGTTTGAGAAGAAACGAGAAACGGGTAAGATTGGAAACTTTCTCATTGCGTGAAATAAAATCGTTGTTAGGAGAAAGAAGAATAAGTACCCCGCTCCATTCTTTGGAAAAATCCGCTATTGCTTTCTTATGTATTTCTCCGTCGCCCGGATCCATCAGCTCAACAAAATCTTTCCTGATTTTATAAACAACCACATAATGCTGCAAGCGCTGTTTAACCACCAGATGAGCAATGCAGGGGACAGGGACTTCCGGCAGGGCAGAGACATCGCCCCTAACCCCTTTTGCCGAAAATCCCATTTTTTCTGCAGCTTTAACTAATCCCCATGCATTAGTGCCTTTTTTATCAGTACCTGCCCATTGCCTGATTTTAGAAATGGGCAATTTCAGTTTATAATGTGCAGCGACAGAAACCAGACATGCCGCGCCGCAATCAGTAATATCGTGTTGTTTTATTTTTATGCTCATTGCCCATCCGTTTTATTTGCCAACATTTTGGGGTTCATCCAGTTATCGGCTTTGTCGTATACTAATTGAAACAAACTGCGTCTGGTAACTGTAAATCGTGATGTTAAGGTCAGCCCGTTTTTTAATTGGCCCCGGTAACCCGATTTAAGCATGAGAAAATTTTGGTTGAGGCAACATTTTACTTTAAAGACATAAGAACCATCTGTCTGGATAGGTTGGTTCGAAATATCAATTACTTCCCCGGTTGCCAACCCCCACTCGTTATAATTGTAAGCATCAACCTGAAAGCGGGCTTTCGTTCCTGAGTGCAAATAACCAATATCTCCCGTCGGGACATAACTTTCCACAATTAGGTTTTCAGTTGGTGCGATGTTGGCAATTTGCTGGTTGGCAAGAACAAAATCACCGGCAGTAATTCCTGAAAAACCACTGATATAGCCATCAATCCCGGCAACAATAGAATAAAATTCTTCTTCCATCTGGCGTTGTTTCTTTTCTGCGTCCAGCGATACCTTTTCTGTCCTGAATTGAGATAAGGCAGTATTCCATTCACTACGGTTTTGTGCCACAAAAAGGCCTTTCTCTTCCTTTTTCTGCTGAAAGTCGAATTCTTTCTGTTCATATTCTGCTCTTGGGATCACCGCTTTCTCATACAAGCTTTTCGTCCGCTCAAACTCTCGTCGAAGTTGATCGATTTGCAAATCAAATTCCCTTAATTTTTGCCTGTACCGGGCATGTTCGCTGATATATCTTGGAGAAGTCAATTTTTGATAGTTGTAATCCAGGATGTTTCCTATATCAACAATAAAGGTTTGCAGTTCATTCGTCTTTCTTTCCAAAAGTGAAATAGTTTCAGTCAATTTATTCTTTCTGAACCAAATTAGTGTATCTCCTTTTCTCACCTGTTGATTTTCAGAAATTGCAATTCGCTCAATTTGTCCGGTTATCGGTGAAAATAATTTATTGGCCTCATCTTTCGACCGAATAATCCCACGACTTTGTACGGAGATATCAATTTCAACCAATGGAAGAGTGGCAAATACGAGAATAAGAAGGACAATAAATGTGAGGTAAATAATCCCCGACTGTCGTGAAAAATGAGAATGATGCTTTTCACTTGTTCCGTTTATAATCTCCTTCGGAAATATCTTCATAGCATACCTTTGTTAAAATTCAACAAACAAGTAGTTGCAATACAATTTTTTTAACCTTCCTTGAAGATCAAGCCAATCACCACCATTCTTTTTCTATCCCGTTATAATTTTATCAAAGACAGGGCTAAAACATAAAACACAAACAATATATGTCAATATTATGAAAAAGTCAAGTAATTTTATTTTATGATTTTAACCTTATTGCTAAGCATCCTGTGTTTTTAGGTTTATTATCCCATACATTTCAGTGTATGTCATTAAACATATCCATATATGGGTTACCTGATTGAACTAATGCAATTTCAAATTTGCTTCAATAATCACCAATTCATGAATCTCAGGCAAACAGGACTGACCGACAAGAATATGAACCGGAAAGAAGTTTTAATGTTGAGTAAAACGACAAATATAGTAACACAGCATCAGCAATAAAATTTAGGGTAAAAAGCCGTTATGATTGGAGTTCGACACCGACAAAAAAGACCAAATTCGGTGATTATTTTTACTGATCTCTGCCAATCAGCGCCAGTTCTTTTTTGTATTCGAGAGGTGTTTTATTCACGGTCTTTTTAAATTGCCGGTTGAAGTTCGACAAATTCTGAAATCCGCTCATGTAGCATATTTCGGAAATATTATACTGATCGCCCGACAACAGTTTGCAGGCATACCCTATCCGCACTTCATTCAGAAAGTTGACAAAGGTTTTTCGGGTGCGGTGTTTAAAAAAGTGGCAAAACGCATTGGGCGACATATTGGCAATTTCCGCAACGTCATTGAGGCTCAAATTCATCGTAAAATTCTTCATAATATAATCACACACCTGTGTTATCTTTTCGGACCCTGACGTTTTGAAATTTTCAATAAATCCCGGGCTTGCCAGCTTTTCTTTTTCCTTTGTTTCTGCAAGGATATTGAGAATAGTCAGTAACTCAATGACTCTCGAAGGACCTTCCATTTGAAACATACTGTTCATTTTCTTCGAGACCAGTTTTCTCGTTTGTCCCTTAATTGCAAACCCCATAACCGAATTTTCCAACAGTTTTTGTATTGATTCCATCTCCGGCATCTGAAAAAAATTCTTTCCCAGAAAATCTTCTGTGAAATGAATAACTATGGCTTCGGCCGTCAGTTTTGAATTTCCTTCGTAATAAACCCGGTCATTCTGATATGCGTGAGGAAGGTACGGCCCCATGAATGTGAGGTCACCATCGAAAAAATTGCTCATGTGGTCGCCAATGATCTTTTTACCCGTACTTTTCAGCACCAGTACAAGCTCGTATTCAGGATGATAGTGCCAGGGAGTAGGATAATACGGATAAATATCCTTCTGAAGTACAAACGATACTTCAGCTTCTTTTTTCAAGCGTTCAATTATGGGCTTCATGATAATACTTTCTTGCTGCTAATTTGAATAAAAAAATGAAAAAATAAAGTAATATAGTATCATAAATAATGAAAAAATCCTCTTTTTTTTGTTTAGCCTGAAGCTGTGATTTTTTAATTATCAATTATTTACTTGATAGCAGAGATTTATAGCTTCATAAACAAACCAATAAAAAACCAATGACCTCAAAAGAAAGAGTAATAAAATCGCTCAATCATGAAACCCCCGACAGAATTCCGGTTGATTTCGGCTCTACCTCGGTAACCGGTGTCCATGCCCTTGCGGTGGAGAATCTTCGCGCATGCTACGGGTTGGAGAAAAAACCGGTTCGTGTCACCGACCCTTACCAGATGCTGGGCGAAATAGATGAAGAACTGGCTGACATTATGGGGGTTGACGTGACAGGGGCAAAAGGACGAAAAAATTCGTTTGGTTTTTACAATCACGAACCGTTTATGGAATATGAAACTCCCTGGGGACAAATAGTACTGGTTCCGGAAGGATTTCGGACAACCACCGATAAAAACGGCGATATACTGATGTATCCCGAAGGCGATATTTCTGCTCAACCATCGGGCCGGATGCCCCGGACGGGCTATTTTTTTGATGCCATCATCCGCCAGCAGCCCATTGATGAGGAGAAACTGGACTACCGCGATAATCTCGAAGAATATGGGCTGATTTCGGACAGCGATCTGGAATACTGGAAAGTAACCACACAAAAAGCACGCGCCACAGGCAAAGCCGTAATTGCCGGTTTTGGAGGAACAGCTTTGGGCGACATTGCCCATATTCCGGGAATAAAACTAAAAAATCCGAAAGGCATCCGCGACATTACCGAATGGTACATGAGCATCCTCATGCGCCCCGATTACATCCGGGCAATTTTTGAACGCCAGTCGGAAATAGCGTTGGAAAACTTTAGCCGTATACACAAAGTGGTCGGCGATAATGTAGATGCCGTTTATATCTGCGGAACCGATTTCGGGACGCAGGACTCGACTTTCTGTTCCCCCGAACAGTTCGACGATTTGTGGTTGCCATATTATCGAAGAATCAATGATTGGGTACATTCCAATACCAACTGGAAAACCTTTAAACACTCATGCGGTGCAGTTGAACCATTTCTGTCACGTTTCATCGCCGCTGGCTTCGATATCATCAACCCGGTACAGGTGAATGCCAAAGGAATGGACCCGGCACATCTGAAAAAAACCTACGGAAAGGATTTGGTTTTCTGGGGCGGCGGCATTGATACACAAAAAACATTGCCTTATTCAACTCCCGAAAAAGTACGTGAAGAAGTACTGCGCTTGTGCAAAATTTTTGCCAAAGATGGCGGGTTCGTATTCAATACGGTTCACAACATTCAGGCCAATGTGCCGGTTAAAAATATTGTGGCAATGGTCAATGCAATCAAGGAATTCAATGGAGTGCGTTAACCGTAACCTTGTAATTAATAGTTAAAAAATAATCAAACTGAGATGTCAGATATTACAATAGGAGTCGACCTGGGAGGTACACGAATAAAAGCTGTGGCTATAAACGAATGCGGCAACATCTTGTACCAAAAATTTCTGGATACGAATGACGGGGACGATATGATTTGGAAGCAAGCCGTTTCTTCTGTTGTTCTGGAAATAAAAGATAAAATAGAAAATGCGGGTTCTGTAATTGGCATTTCAGCACCGGGATTACCCAACGACAGCAATTCGGCAATCGCTTATATGCCTGGTCGGATGAAAGGTTTAGAGAATTTTATATGGACTGATTTTCTGGAGGCAAAAACCTTTGTTTTAAACGATGCCATAGCAGCTATGATGGGCGAAGCAAGAGCCGGAGCCGCCAAAAATAAAAAAAACGTGGTCATGCTTACCCTGGGAACCGGCGTTGGCGGCGCCATACTGATTGACGGCAAACCTTATCAGGGGGCATTCAATAAAGCCGGACATATCGGGCACATGGTCGTTGACAGCGATGGGGACATTGATATAACCGGAATGCCCGGTAGTTTGGAAGATGCCATCGGAAATTGCAGCATTGCAAAAAGAACTTCCGGAAAATTCAGTTCAACGCACCAACTGCTGGAAGCCTTCAGGAATGGGGACAGTTTTGCTGCTGAAGTATGGTTTACATCAGTAAAAAAACTGGCTATTAGCCTGGCCTCTTTAACCAATATCCTTTCTCCTGAAATGATCATTCTGGGCGGGGGCATTACAGAAGCCGGAAACGATTTATTTGACCCCCTCGAAAAATACATAGCTGATTACGAGTGGAGAACAGGAGGGAACCGGGTAGAAATTGTAAAGGCCCGGTACGGAGAACTGTCGGGGGCAGTGGGAGTAGCATGTTATGCAAAAGAAGCTGGTAACAGATCGTTTTAACCATACTTTAAATCAAACCAAATGGAAGAAAAAAACAATCAAAATTCAATCTCGCGCCGAAAATTTTTCGGTTTAACTACCGCAGGAATGGCATTAACAATTGTACCAGGCTATGCGGTTAGCGGTCTTGGCCACGTTGCTCCCAGCGATAAACTAAACGTTGCAGGGGTTGGCGTTGGCGGCATCGGACGTCGCGATCTCAGCAAAATTACCGGGCAGAATATTGTTGCCCTTTGCGATGTCGACTGGGATTATGCGGCGAAAACGTTTAAAGATTATCCGAATGCCAGACAGTACAAGGATTATCGCAAAATGTTGGAACAAAAAGATATTGATGCCGTTTTGATAGCAACACCCGACCACACCCACGCAGTTATCGGAACAGCATCAATGCGTGCAGGCAAGCATGTTTTAATTCAGAAACCATTGGCACATTCGGTTTATGAAACGCGTATATTAACCGAAACTGCCCGAAAATATGGCGTCGTTTCGCAAATGGGAAATCAAGGGAATTCAGGGAATTCCGTCCGTGAGATTTGCGAGATGATCTGGGATGGTGCAATTGGCGAAATTAAAGAAGTTCATGCCTGGACCAACCGCCCGATCTGGCCACAGGGACTTGAGCGTCCGGCGGAAACAATGAAGATACCCAAAACATTGGACTGGAACCTTTGGATAGGACCGGCGGCAATGAGACCTTACCATTCGGCTTATACACCCTGGAACTGGCGTGCATGGTGGGATTTCGGAACAGGCGCATTAGGCGACATGGGGTGCCACATCCTCGACCCGGTTTTTCAGACATTAAAACTGAAATATCCAATAAGTGTACAGGGAAGTTCTTCGCAGGTAAATACCGAGAGTGCCCCGGTTGCATCGCGCATTAAATACGAATTTCCGGCACGCGAAAATATGCCAAAACTGGCCATGCCCCCGCTCGATCTTTACTGGTACGACGGAGGTCTGAAACCGGACCGTCCGGATGATCTGGATGAAGGAGTTCCTTTCGGCGATCAAAATGGCGGAGTTTTATTTGTCGGGGCGAAGGGAAAACTTTCGTGTGGCTTGTTTGGCGATAACTATGTGCTGTTTCCGAAACAACTCAGGGAAAGTTACACCGCACCGAAAAAAACACTCCGGCGGGTTGAAGGCGGGACAATGGGCCATTGGAACGACTGGATTCGCGCTTGTAAAGAAAGTCCGGAAAGCAGGGTGAATCCAAGTTCAAATTTCGATTATTCGGGCCCGTTGACCGAAAGCGTTGTGATGGGCAACCTTGCAATCCGGTTACAGGAACTCGACAAAAAGCTTCTCTGGGATGGTGAAAACATGCGCATCACCAATATTTCAGACTCAGAAAAAATAAGTGTAGTGACTTCTGATAAGTTCACGGTAATAAACGGCGATCCTAAATTCGATACAAAAAAAATCGAAATTCAGGCTAAAGCATCTTCCGAAGAATGGATTAAACATACCTACCGCGAAGGTTGGGTTTTATAAACGAATAAACTAATTTACAATGAAACAGAATTATTCCATAGTATTTTTATTGGCCATTACATTTGGCCTGTTTGCCTGTACCGAAAAAGAAACCCCTGTAAACACGCTTTCAAAAAAAGAAATTAAAGAAGGCTGGCAACTTCTTTTTGACGGAAAATCGACCGAACATTGGAAAGGCTATAACCAGCCCGGTTTTCCCAATTCCGGGTGGGGTATCGAAGGCGATGCACTGGCCTGTCAGGAATCAGACAGAGGCGAAGCGGGATCGGGAGGCGATCTCATTACCCGTAAAAAGTATTCCAATTTTGAGCTGTCCCTTGAATGGAAAATTGACAAAGCGGCCAACAGTGGAATTCTCTACCTTGTAACCGAAATTCCTGACGAACCGGCATGGCACGGCGCTCCCGAAATGCAAATTTTGGATGATGAGAATTTCCCGATGGAACTAAAACCGGCACAACTGGCAGGGTCTGCTTATGACCTGGTTGCCGCCAATCCGAAAACAGTGAAACCATTCGGTGAGTGGAATCAGATTCGCATTATTGTCAATAAGGGGCATGTTGAGCATTGGCAAAACGGTAAAAAAGTTGCCGAATATAATTTATGGACGCCTGAATGGGAAAAGATGGTCATGAACAGCAAGTTCAAAGATTATCCTGAATTTCTGAACATGGCAAAAGAAGGATATATCGGGCTTCAGGATCATGGCGGCGGCGTGTGGTTCCGTAATATAAAAATCAAGGAATTATAATCTTCTTTACAGATACAGGATGCAACGAAACGAATTTCTAAAAACACTATTGGGAGTCGCAGGGGTTACCGCCTTTGGACTCCCTTCAATAGCCTCATCTTCTTCTGGGAAGAAAAAACTTCCGGTGGGGGCGCATGTGTGGGTGTATGCAAAGCATCAGCCGGGCTTCGATGTGTCGCCCATCCTTCCGCAGATTTTTTCAGACATGAAATATGCGGGGCTCGATAGCGTCGAAACAATGGAACATCCGCTGCGAAAAAATGAAACCACAAAAATAATTGCCGAACTGATCGAACAGCACCAGTTGCCATTGATTGGCACCTCGTATGGCGCCGATATATGGAACCGCGCAAAACACAGCGAGATACTCGAAGATGTGGAGAATATCATGGAAAACATGAAAAAACTGAACGCCCGCACATTCGGAACATCTGTCGGACGGCCTTCGGGAAGGATGAAAACAGAAGATGAACTGGATGCACAGGCCGAACTCCTCACAAAAATGATCGCTATCGGGAAAAAGAACGGGATTGTTCTGAACCTCCACAACCACACCTACGAAGTTGAAAATAACCTGTTTGATTTAAGCGGAACACTGAAACGGATTCCGGATGTAAAACTTGGCCCCGACCTGAACTGGTTGCTCCGGGCCAATGTTGACCCGGTTGAGTTTCTGAAAAAATACAGCGACAACATTGTTTTCATGCACCTGCGCGACCAGTTGAGCAATGGGAAATGGCCCGAATCGCTGGGCGAAGGCAACACTGACTTTGAAAAGATCGGGGATACACTGGATGAGATAAAATTCCATGGCGACCTGATTATTGAACTGGCTCATGAGAACGGCTTCCAGCCGACACGCCCGATCAGGGAAAGCCTGAAAATGAGCCGGGAACATATACGGAAAACAATGGGATACTGATTTTTGTATTTTCTTTGTGATTCTTTGAGAATTGGTGTCTTTGTGGCAGGGAAATCATGCTGCAAATATACCAATGATTCAAAAATTTCACCGTCCAGTTGCTTCAAATAGCCGACTATTGATTGTTTTCACATCCAACACACGATAGAATAATAAAATTTCTTTTTACATAAGTTCCACGAATGATTCTATGCTATATAGAATCCATATAAGATACTGTTGCTCAACGCAAAACACAATAATCAATAATCAGTTATAAATCATCAATTACATACCTGCTGTTTAGCGGATGTTTTAGTCTTAAATCCAATATGCGTATTGTTATTAAAATTAATACTATAATTTTACAAGCAGATAAATCAATTGCACATTGCCTTGACCAAGACAATACATACTGATTTCAACCTCGGAGACAATCTTCTTCTTGAAAGACTGAAAGCCGACGACCGAAAAGTATTCACCATGCTTTTTGAATACTATTATACAGGGCTCGTCATTTTCGCCGACCGGTATATGCACGACACGGAACTGGCCGAAGATATTGTACAGTCGGTATTCGTACGGTTGTGGGAAAACAGGCACGCAATAAAATCTTCATCTATCAGATACTACCTGGCAAATTCTGTAAAAAATAATTGTATTGATGTAGTCCGGAAAAAAGAAACCCAGGGAAAATATGTTCAGCGCCAGATGAACCAGACAACCGATCACGGAGAAGACTTTTGGGCCGAGAGCGAACTAAAACACATGATAGAAACCGCAATCAGTGATTTACCGCCACGCTGCCGCGAAATATTTATCCTAAGCCGGTACGAAGGTTTAAAATCACATGAAATTGCCGAAAAACTTCAACTATCGCAACGAACCGTTGAAAACCAGATTACAAAAGCTTTAAAAATCCTTCGTAAAGAATTGAAAGATTACCTTTTCAATTTTTTTCTTACTTTTTAATTTCTGTAATGTGTGTAAAATAAAGTCTCCCCGTCTTATCCATAAAAACAGGAAAAGATGGGAGAGAATATTTCAAATTACGAACTACTTTTTGTAAAAGAAATTGAGGGGAATTTATCCGTTTCTGAAAAGGCAGAATTAGAGGAATGGCTCCGGGAACCTCAGAACCGGATCGTTTATGAAGAACAAAAAAAATTGTGGACATCGGTCGATGATCTGCGGAAAATGAAAACAATTGACAAAAAAAAGGCTTTGAAAAAAGTTGAAGCCCGGCTTTTTGGCAGATTCTCAATTCATCCTATTAAAAGAATGGAACGAGCTGCTGCCATTCTTTTCATTCCTCTGTTATTGTCTACCCTCTGGATGTTTTATAATTCATATCCATCCGGAACGATCAAAAACGAAACGGTATACAATACAATTGAAATTCCTTCGGGAACAAGGTCTTCGTTCACCCTGCCCGATGGTACTTTCGTTTATTTAAATGCGGGCAGCACCCTGAAATATCCGGTTGTTTTTGGTGAGGACGACCGGCACGTTGAACTAAACGGGGAAGCTTGGTTTGAAGTTAAAAAGGACAACCTCCATCCTTTTATTGTTTCTACTTCAGATATCAATATCAAAGTATTAGGCACATCGTTTAATTGCAGCGCCTATGCCTATGATACAAAAATTGAAACTGCATTGGTAGAGGGAAAAGTGGAAATCTCGGGAAAAAACGGGAAAAACAGTTTTCTGATGGAACCCGGCGAACTGGCTGTTTTCTCAAAGCAGGTAAAAACCATAGAAAAAACACGAACTAATCTCGATAAATATATTGCTTGGAAATCAGGAAAATTAATGTTCCGCGACGATCCAATGGACAAGGTAATTGAGAAGCTGGACCGGTGGTATAATGTGGAATTTCAGGTAGATGATCCGGAAATATTAAATTATACTTATTCGGCAACTTTTTCAGGCGAAAGCCTCGATCAGGTACTCAAGATGTTATCCCTCTCCGCTCCTATCAGTTTTCAGTTTTTACCAAGGGAACGCCTGGATGACAAAGAATATGGAGTTCAGATTATAAAACTTACTAAAAAATAGAGGAAAGGAGAATCTCTATAAAAAGGAAAAAGGAATGTTTGCGCCATCCCTTTTTCTGAACTGAAAATAAATAACCAGTATTTATTAACACTAATTGAATCAAAAGTATGAAAAAAAAATTGTTGTTGAAACCAGTACAAGTGTATTTGCCCTTGTACATTAAAATTTTAAGGGTTATGCGACTTACACTATTTTTATTTTTTATCTCTTTTATTCAGGTTTTTGCGGGAAGCGCTTATTCGCAGGCTACGCGCATCAGTTTAAACCTGAAGAACTCAACGATTAAAGACGTACTGTACGACATTGAATCGAAAAGTGAATATTATTTTCTGTTTAACAGCCAATTGGTGAATGTTGACAGAAGAGTTGATATTGAGGCATCGAATGAAAAGATCGAACAGGTTTTGGACCGGTTATTCGAGGGACAAGACGTTGGGTACACCATCATGGACCGGCAAATCATCATTCAACCATCTTCAATGGTTCCCGGGAAGAGTGTACAGCAGAACAAGACGATATCCGGAAAAGTCACAGACTCGTCAGAATCTCCGATCCCCGGCGTTTCAGTAGTGGTAAAAAACACGACGATTGGCACCATTACAGACAACAATGGGAAATATACACTTCCAAATATTCCGGACAATGTGATCCTTCAATTTTCGTTCGTGGGAATGAGAACCCAGGAAATAAAAGTTGAAGGAAAATTTGTGATCGATGTAAAAATGCAGGAAGAATCCATTGGTATTGAGGAAGTGGTTGCTGTTGGATATGGAACCATTAAAAAGGTAAACCTTACCGGCGCTGTTTCTGCCATTAAAATTGACGACAAAATTACAAGCCGGTCCCTGCCCAATGTTTCGTCCGGTTTGTCGGGTCTTATTCCCGGCCTTACCGTGAGCCAGAACTCAGGGATGGCAGGAAAAAATGATGTGTCCTTATTGATCAGGGGTCTTGGTACTGTTAATAATGCAAATCCGCTTATCGTAGTGGACGGTATGCCTGATGTGGATATTAACAGAATCAATATGAATGATGTGGAAAGCGTCTCTGTCCTAAAAGATGCTGCGTCTTCAGCAATCTATGGATCACGCGCTGCCAACGGGGTAATCCTGATCACCACCAAAACCGGGAAAGGCATGAAAAAAACGACCGTCACCTTTTCAAGCTCTTTTACAACCGGGGTTCCAACAAGTACCTTAAGTTTTATGACTGATTATCCGCGTGCCCTCACACTTGAACAGCGTGCCGCTGCCGTAGGTACTTTAAGGTCAAACTGGGTGTATAAAGATGGAACCATTGACCAGTGGATGGCATTGGGAATGATCGATCCATTACGTTATCCGAATACCGACTGGTGGGACATCACAATGAGGAATAGTAATGTTCAGAACAATAACTTATCGCTAACAGGCGGCACTGAAAGATCCAATTTTTTCATTTCTATCGGTTCGATGGATGAAAAAGGACTTCAGATAGACAACGACTATTCACGGTACAATGCACGTTTCAATTACGATTACAAGATTCGTGACAATATGAATGTAGGAGTCCGGTTTAGCGGTAACTGGTCGAAATTTATCTGGGGAATGGAAGACGGTTTTACTGATGATACCGAAAATACGGGAGGCTTCGACATATATACTGCCGTCGCGGGGATAACTCCATACGATCCGGTTACGGGTTATTACGGAGGGATAATGGCGTATAATGAAAATCCCCAGCTTTTTAACCCTTTGGTGTATTTTCACCAAAACCTGACTCACGAAAGTCGGCAAGAGGTTAATCCGAGCTTTTACCTGGACTGGTCGCCAATTAAAGGACTGACTGCCCGGATTGACTACACGCTCAATTATTACAATGAGTTCTCGTATAATGCCCCAACACCAACCCGAGCCTATAACTTTCAGACCAATTCGTACGGGTCAAGAGTCTATTTTGGCGATAATGCAGGCATTAGTAATTACACATACACAGGTTACAAGACCATGTTAGGAGGGCAGCTTAATTATGAGAAAGTAATTGCCCGCAACCACGAGTTAAAGGCGCTGTTTGTTTACAATGAAGAATACTGGTATAACAGATCACAATCAGCTTCACGAAACGACCGCCTTCATCCGTCGCTTCATGAAATTAATGCGGCTCTGACCGATGTTATTTCAAATGGCGGTTCGTCAAACACAGAGGGGCTTCGTTCCTACATTAGCCGTATTAATTATACCGCCTATGATAAGTATTTGTTTGAAGCCAGTTTCCGTTATGACGGCTCTTCCAAATTCCTTCCCGGCAGCCAGTTTGGGTTTTTCCCATCGGCATCCCTGGGGTGGAAATTCACTGAAGAGAACTTTATCAAACCGTTGACACAAGGCTGGCTTAACAGCGGGAAACTGCGTATTTCTTATGGAGGCTTAGGAAACAATAGCGGGGTAGGCCGTTACGAGCAGCAGGAGACCCTTGGAACAAGTAATTACATGATAGGTGGGGGCATTACAAAAGGATTTGTGAACAAAAAAATGGTAAACAAGGACCTTTCATGGGAAACAACCAATGTGATGAATATTGGGTTGGACCTGGCCTTTTTGGAATCACGACTTACGGCAGAAGTTGACTACTACGACCGCTTAACCACCGGGATGAATCGTCCTTCTGATTTGTCTATGCTCCTTTCCGGGGGTTATGATGCGCCCCGCAGGAATATCGGCGATCTTCGTAACCGCGGTATTGAAGGCAACTTTACATGGAGGAACAAGGTAGGCAGTTTTAATTACTCGGTTAACCTTAATGTTTCTTATAACCGGACTGTTCTTGAAAAATGGAATGAATATTTAGGCAGGGGAGCTACATCAAGTAGTAACTATGTATTTATTGATATGCCATACAATTATGTCTATACTTATGTAGATAAGGGCATTGCACAGACATGGCAGGATGTTTACGATGCGACACCTCAGAATGCACAGCCCGGTGATATCATCCGTTTAGACCTCAACGGCGATGGCCGGATTAGTGATGAAGACAGGAAAGCCGATCCGAATCATCAACGAAAATTACCTACAACCAACTATGGATTGAATGTCAATATGTCCTGGAAGGGACTTGATCTGGCTGTCCTTTTTCAGGGTGCAGCAGGCCGTAAAGAGTTCTGGTTAACTGGTTTTAACAACGTTGATTTCGGATTAAATGGATTTGCTCCTGATTGGGCACATTGGGATAATCCCTGGTCGGTTGAAAACCGGGATGGCATCTGGCCACGTCTGAGGGGTAACAACAACCGCACAGAGACAACTTTCTGGCTTGATGACCTTAGCTATCTCCGCCTGAAGAATGTTCAGTTAGGCTATACAGTGCCGAAAAGCCTGATGAAACTGGGACTGAATAATGTCCGGATATACGGGTCTGCTGAAAACCTTGTAACGTTTACCAAATTTCGCGGGCTTGATCCTGAAAAGGTTGCACACGTGAGCGATGCTTATCCATTGGTTAAATCGTTCACATTTGGAATTATCGTTGGTTTTTAAATAAAATATTGATATGAAAAAGATTAATATTAAGTTGTCAATAATCTCTGTTGTAACAGGAATTATTTTTTTCGTTGGATCGTGTACCGAGGATCTGCTTGACCGGCCGCCAACAACCGAGGTGTTTGCAGATGCATTCTGGAAAACCGAAGCTGATGCAACTACTGCTCTTCTTGGGGCATATTCTTCCGTACGTCCACTCTTTGACCGTGATTATTATTTCGATGGTCAGGGCGAATATGTCAGGTGTTCCGGAGCAACCGGGGCAGTCGTTCACAATACAAGTAGCTATGTCCCGGTTAATTATGGCAATACTGCTGATAAAATGTTCACCCAGCTATACGGAGGCGTCCACCGGACCAACTATGTGATTGAAAACGTAAGAAAGATGTTACCGGATGCAAGCGCCTCATCGAAACCCGCCCTTGAAGCAGTGATTGGTGAAGCTTGTTTACTTCGCGGTATGATCTACTTCCGCCTGATTTCCATGTGGGGAGATGTACCGTACATCAGTAAAATAATTTATGCTAATTCAGAGGTAGCGTCACTTGCCAGGATGCCTATCGGACAGGTAAAAGATTCCATTATGGCCGACTTTACCTATGCCTTCGAGAAGCTTCCGGTAAAAGGGTCAGCCATTGGCCGTGCAGGAAAACCGGCTGCTTTGGCTTTCAGGGGAAAATTGCAGCTCTTCTGGGCCTGCTGGAATAAATTTGGATGGCCCGAACTGGATGGCTTTGTCCCGGATCAGGCAGCAGCAACGGCTGCATACACTGCCGCTGCAGCCGACTTTAAAGCCGTTATTGAAAATTACGGCCTCAACCTGTTCCGGAGCGGAGAACCCGGAGATTGGGGAACCATGGGAAATGCAGAGATACTTCCGAATTATTTTTACATGTTTATACCATCTACCGGAAATCCAAATGCTGACGGTGAAATGATCATGGTATTTACCCATGGAGGTACCGGTACCGGCCAGAGTGAAGAGTTAGTGCGCGATTTTGGAGGACGTTCGGTCGAAAATTCACAATGTTTTATGAATCCCCGTTATGAAATAGCCGACAGGTACCAGTTGACCACCACCGGTGACTTTGCCCCAAAGCTGATCCCTACAAACCCTTCAACTGCAGGAGCGCGCACAAAACTCAATTCGGCTGTTAACCCGGCCAGTTATGCCAATCGCGACTACCGGATGAAGTCATCCATTTTGTGGGACTACGAGATGATACAGGGAATATTAAACCTGCAAAAAACAGATTGGGTGCCGTTTATTTACAAAACATGGGGTGTTTCTGTTACCATCAATGGGGTGAAATATATTTCTTATAATACTGACCGTGCTACACATGGTTATACATTCCGCAAGTTTCTGCGCAATTATGAGGGACAGGACAGAAGCAGTGGAGATTATAATTTCCCGGTGATGCGTTTGGCCGATGTATTCCTGATGTATGCCGAAGCCACCAATGAAGTGAATGGCCCACAGGCCGATGCAATAGCGCTGGTCAACAGGGTCAGGCACCGGGGAAACCTTCCTCCGCTGTTACCGCACATGACTGCCAGTAAAGAGGCATTCTTTGCAGCTATTGAGCAGGAACGGATCGTTGAACTTTTAGGTGAAGGCCAGCGTGCATTCGACCTTCGCCGCTGGAGGGCTATCGAAAGAGTATGGTGTCCTCCCTATGGGGAAGGTGTGTGGAGAATAGATACCCATGGGGCAAATGTGACCCGGTACTTCCAGAATTTATCGGAATTATCATACCAAAGGTGTTATATTTTCGCAATACCATCGGGAGAACGCGACCGCAATCCGAACCTGACCCAGAATACACCATGGTTATAATGAACCGGAAACGAATTATAAAACGTAAATTCAATAAACACATGAAAAAATATATTATATCAATATTTGCGCTTATCATAGCTGCTTTTGCATGGGTCAGGTGTACCGACTATCCAATTGACGAAGACGGCTTGCTGATCACCACAAGGGCGCAATGCTATGTAAGTAACTTTGAATTGTTGGGTACAGATTACCAAACGGTACGAACGAAAGCTGCCGTGATCGATACCACTGCCCAGACAATTGACGTGGAGGTGTTTTACGGAACTGACCTCAAGAACCTGTGGCCTCAATTTACCCTGGTAACCGATGCCAAATTAGATCCTAAGATTACCGGGTTTGTCGATTTTTCAAATTTGACAACTCCAAAACAATGGACTGTTGTTGCAGGTAACCGGAAAATAAAAAAAACCTACACAGTGAATGTTACAGTTCAGGCTAAACCTTAAAATTGATGAATTATGAAACGGATATATTTTATTTTTACGCTTCCCCTGCTGTTTGCAATTGTCTTTAGCGCCTGTACAGAGGAAGAATATACTGTACCTGAAGCCAAAACGGAGTTTCAGAATGACTGCATCAAACGTTCACTGGGCCCCAACATTGTAGGGTTGAATATTGAATTTGTGTATGCCATGGCTCTTGGTGAACAAGCCGGGAAAATCACTTCTGCCCAGGTTGAAGCGTCTATTGCGGGAGCAACTGGGACCTATCTGGAAAATAATTCCTATTACACCAATAATAGCGGGGTGGATATTCCGGTACTTATCGGGAACCCGTCAGCAACAACCGGTACAAAAACAGAGGTCGTTTTTACCAAAGACACCTGTGCCGCTGCTCTGCGTTATTACTATATGATTCCGGAAGAAGCACGTGGAAAAACCGTATCGTTCAAATTCTCAGCCAAGGCGAGTACCGGGGAATCCGTATCGTATGAAATGGGGCCGTACACCATTGCAAAAATGGACATGAAACTCGATCTGGTACTGAGCGATAACAACAAATTGTATTTGTCGGTTGCAGATATGGCCGTTTACAATGCTGCCGAAGCAGCTTCCAATGCCGCAAAGATCGATTTGGTTTATCTTTACCGGGCCATCACTGGAATTACTTTCGCCCATGCTCTGGCATCTCCTGCCACTGATCCGGAATACCTTCCCGGGGTTACTCTTCCTTCAGGCGTAACAAATAATACCAGATTTGTAAAGGTATATGGATTACGCGACCAGCAACTGGCGCGTCTGCAATATGGAATATTTATTGATGATGTTGATTTTGAAAAGATTGATTTTACAAATGTTCCAAATTACGGCATCAATATGAAACTTGATTCGGGGGCATGGATTGAAACTGCCGATGGCAAATACCGTGCGTATATTTTTGTCAACAAGGTGGACAATACAAAAAAAGAAATGACCATCAGTATCAAACGCTACACTATGAAGTAATCTCCAGAGATAAAAAAACCCATTGTGCCGGCCTGTTGTCGGTGCGATGGGTCCCATTCTTACTTCTTAGATAACAGAGGGCTATACTATATGACTACAAAAAGGAACTAATAAAGTTCCCTGATACGATAAGCTACACAAAAAGGGATGTGGATGGAGATTATTTACCCCGTCAAATGGGTCACGACCCGCAAAGGAAGGTAAATAAATCCGTGCACAGGTTGAATTAAGGAAGAATACTGCGATTCGGAATTCTCTGGCATTTCTGTATAAAGCAGGATGCGGAAATGTCATGACCGGGATAAAGAAGCATTGAATTTTTTTTAAGCGTCCCTATTTCCGGAATATGAAAGGTTTCTTATAACTCGCTGTACCGCCAATGATTAATTCATCTTGCGGTAATTCTCATTAATTTAAATTAAATGACTTATGAAAAAATTGCTATTTGTTGTTTTTGTACTGATTCAGTTGATATCTCATGCTGAATACGACAGTACTTACGTACTTTCAGTCACTCAAAAGTATGCCATTCCCGAAAATGTCTATCAAAACGATTACGTGGGAATATGGCAGAAGAACCTGACCTGGAAATCTGTTGGAACGATCAGTTACGCTATCCAGCAGAACTACAACGACGCTTTTGCCATTAATTCTTCGACAGGACTGATTACCATTGCAGATTCAACCCAAATAAACGGGCAGGTCAGTCAGCAGGACATGGGGATCAACCTGATCATCCGTACTACCGATTCGGGCTTGCCGAATGAATATGAAGACGATACGGCCCAGGTTTGGATCAAGGAGAATGCGTACTGCCGCTTCTTTGACTTCGGAGGTGCAGGAGATTCAACGCGCGCGAATCCAGCTAATTTTATGCCAACCGGGGCGAAAAGATTAGGCTATGGATATTTCATGAAACGCGGAGTTACATTTCTTAACGGTGGTACGGTTACTTTCAGCTCTCATATCGCCAGTGAAGCGCACCCAACTATTGTCGCGGCTTATGGCACAGGGACAAAGCCCCGGTTCAGATCAACAGATGCCAGTTCAACATCAATTGGGTTCACTCTAGGTACTTATATAACATTCCCGTATGATACGGATTCCAGCCTCAGGGCTGAAAATATCAGATTTTATGACATACACATGCAAAACTATTATGCAAGTGCTTTTAGAGGCAATATGCCAAGCAGTCATTTTGGTTTTTACAATCTGGACATTATGAATTGTAACAGAGGTGGTAATTCTGACGCTTTTAAATTCTATGACAGGGCGTATGATGATAGCACGTGGTACATGCCCAGCGAAATGATTTCTTTGCGATTTGATACCACAAATATATCACACTCCAATGTGGACGCAAACAAAGCATACATTAAATGGGGAGCAGGGCCTTTGTCCGTAACAAATTGCTGGTTTGGCCCTTGTGTTGATCAGGTTGTGCCTTATTGGGCTTTACGGCTCACAAACGGAATAATAGGAAGCACTGTTAAACATTGCCATTTTAAACCGGAATCGCCATCCGATAACAGCGATGCCGGGTGTATTCAGATACGACAGAAAAACGTCTATTTACTCGACAACATTATGGAAGGGAGTTCAAATGGCATTTATGCCGTTGTGCAGACCGGGATGCCGGATTATGCGACGCCACATCGACTACATGCGGAGAACAACTGGTTTAAAAATAACACGTACAGGGGTATGATGTTTCATCAGGCAGCAGTTTCTTTTAATCCATTTCTTGACATTTTAATAGAAGACAATTTATACACGCCAACATCTTCTGCAATAGCAAATATAATGATAAGAGATTTTGACGATGGTATCATCCGGAGAAATAAGTTTATCGGTGGTATAGACGGGATTTTAAGTTCAACGTCGGAAGCAAGCAATGATGTATCCATGTATTATAATGTTTTTCACGGACAGTCAAGTAATGCCATTGAGTTTACAAGCGGAACCAATATAACGGTTTATAATAATACAGTTGACGGAAGTATCTACTTAACCGGGGCAACATCTCCTTTAGTCCGCAACAATTTCTATAAATCATCGACAACCAATACAAGCAATAATCTGGATATTGACGCGATCGTTACCGGAGATTACTTTACCGATTATGCCGGGCACAATTACAGTTTAAAAAGTACAGCTACTTCAGCTATTGATGATGGGCTTGATTTAAACTTAACACCGGATATACAGGGAACAGCGGTAGGTGATTCCCCTGATATTGGCGCTTATGAATATGTTTCCGGAGGTGGTAACCCTACTGTTACCATATCGGCCACCGATGCCAGTGCTACGGAGCAAGGGGAGACAACGGGGACATTTACAGTAAGCCGAACAGGGGCAACTACAGCCGCCCTAACTATCAACTTTTCGACACCAACCGGGACGGCAACCCTGAACACCGATTATACTTTATCTCCATCGGGTAGTGTGACCATTCCCATTGGGAGCTTAACGGCAACGGTCACCGTTACTCCTGATGACGACGCTGCGGCAGAAGGCAATGAAACAGTTATACTGACACTGGCCACAGGCGCTGGTTATACTGTTGGGAGCCCTTCTGCAGCTACCGTTACAATTGCTGATAACGATGAACAGGGGCCTTACGGGGGCACTGCCAGAAGTATCCCGGGAACCATTCAGATTGAAGATTACGATACCGGGGGAGAAGGAATTGCCTACCATGACAATGAAGCTGCCAACAACGGTGGCGGGTACCGGACATCAGAGGGAGTGGATATCGCTTCTGCCGTCGAAGATGGAAGTTATATCATCGGTTGGTTTAAAAATGCCGAATGGATGGAATACACGGTAAATGTTGATGCAGGCACATATAATATCAGTATCAGGGTGGCTAATCCCAACGACAGCAGGCAACTGAAGGTTTACATGGACGGTTCGTTGCTCACTACGATCAATGTCCCTAATACAGGAAGCTACAACACCTGGCAAACGGCTACAATAAATAATATAGAAATAAGCGGAGGAAACGGTAAAGTTTTAAAACTGGAAAATGTAAATAATGATTTTGATTTTAACTGGATACAATTTACCAAAGTAACCCCAACGGTATCTATTTCGGCAACCGATGCCAGCGCAGCAGAACAAAATCAGGATACGGGAACCTTTACGGTAAGCCGTACCGGGTCAACTTCAGGTAACCTTACCGTGAATTATACGAAAACCGGAACAACTTCCTCCGGAGACTACACGCAAACGCTAACGGGCAGCGTGACCATCTCCGATGGAAACTCAACGGCAACAGTCACCATCACCCCGGTTGACGATGCTACGGATGAAGGCGATGAAACGGTGGCATTGACCCTGACATCAGGTACCGGTTATACAGTGGGTTCACCTTCTGCCGCAACGATAACTATTGCCGATAATGATAGCTATCAAAATCCTATTGCACATTGGATGTTCGAACAGAACGGGAACGATGCGTCAGGGAACGGTCACACGTTGACCCTGTATGGCAGCCCGGTTTATGCAACCGGCGCCGATGGGTACGGGATCAACCTGAACACAACGGACCGTTATGCCAATGCCGGCACCATCAATTTGGGCAGTGAATTCACCATTACCGGCTGGTACAAATGTTCGGGCACATCCAGTAAACGGACTTTGGTTGCCAATAGCACGGATTCACCCAATGGCTTTTGTTTTTACATTGACGCGCCAACAGGACAGTTTACCTTACAGACAGGGAACGGCAGTTCCTATTTGACCGCCAGTTCAACTACCGGCCATCATGTTCCATCAACATGGATACATTATGCAGTGGTGGTTAACAAAACTGCCGGTACCTGTACCTTCTATGTTAATGGCACGGAGGTAACCAACAGTAGTTCCATCCGTACCGATTTTGCGACAAATTCCACCATATTACTGGGAAAGACGACCAATACGGCATATAAAATATGGGGCTACCTGGATGATGTCAGGCTTTATGATTACCAGTTGACCGAATCGGATATTTCGGATATCTACAATCTATTGAAAAGTGCAAAAGTTACGACGGGTGCGTTTGATCAGATTGATTTGGACATAACGGTATTCCCGGTTCCCTGCACCGATTTTCTTACAATAAACGGAAGTAAGGGAATCCGGCAAATCGTTTTGGTCAACCTGCTTGGTCAACCTGTTTTGGAACAGAACAATACAGCAGGCACTTCCAATATAAAGGTAAATACCAGCACATTGAAGAGTGGTTACTATGTTTTAAAACTCATTGACCATTCCGGCAAAATTACTTCCAAAAGTATCGTTAAGAAATAACAATGGAAGGTTAATATCAACAAGTAATGAGGCTGTCCAAAAAGTCCTAAATCCGCAACTCGCGTCACCCTGAATTTATTTCAGGGTCTGATGATCAGAACGATGAGATCCCGATCCCGAGCACTCGGGACGGGATGACTCAATCCCAGAGTTTTTGGACAGCCTCATTTCATATTAAATTATTTAGTACCTGAAAATGAATTCATAACCGATATGAAAAAACTCATCTTAATATTATTCATATTCATCCATTTTATATGCCATGCTGAATACGACAGCACGTACGTACTGTCTGTTACTCAGAAGTATGCTATTCCGGAGAATGTTTCCAATGGCGATTATGCAGGAACGTGGATGAAAACCCTGACCTGGAAATCTGTTGGAACGATCAGTTTTGAGATCGAGCAGAACTACAACGGCGCTTTTTCTGTTAATTCTTCCTCAGGATTAATAACTATCTCGGATGCCACGAAAATCAACGGCAAAGTAGTTCAGCAGGACACCCTGATCAATCTGGTCATCCGGACAACAGATTCGGGTGAAGGATATGAGTTGGATACGGCCAAAATATGGGTCAAAGAAAATGCGTATTGTCATTTTTATGACTTTGCTGGATCAGGGGCTGGAACAAGGGCTGACCCCGACAATTATTTGCCTACCGGAGCAAAACAACTCGGTCATGGCTATTTCATGAAACGCGGCGTTACTTTTCTTAACGGTGGTACGGTTACCTTTAGTTCACATATTGCCAGTGAAACACACCCAACTATTGTCGCAGCTTACGGTGCCGGAACCAAGCCAATGATGAGGTCAACAGATGATAGTGAATCATCAATTGGTTTTACTTTAGGCACTTATATAACATTTCCGTACGATACCGATTCCAGCCTTAGAGCCGAAAATATCAGATTTTATGACCTGCACATGCAGTATTATTATGCAAGTACCATCAGGGGCAATATGCCGAGCAGTCATTTTGGCTTTTACAACATGGACATTACGAATTGCAACAGGAGGGGTACCGATGATGCTTTTAAATTTTATGACAGGGCATATGATGATAGCACGTGGTACATGCCCAGCGAAATGATCTCTATGCGATTTGATACTACAAATAGTACAGGTCTCGGTACGGGTGCAAACAAAGCATACATTAAATGGGGCGCAGGACCACTAAATATGACAAATTGTTGGTTTGGCCCCTGCATTGACCAGAACGCCCCTTGTTGGGCTTTGCGGCTCACGAACGGGACAGGGCCAACAGTAAGCACAATTAAACATTGTTATTTTAAACCGGAATCACCAGATCATGGCAGCGAGGCAGGGAGCATTCAGGTACGACAGAAAAACGTTTATTTACTCGACAATGTCATGGAAGGGAGCTCAAATGGTGTATATACCGTTGTGCAGAGCACAATGCCGGGTCTCGACTCAACGCCGCATCGGTTACATGCTCAGAATAACTGGTTTAAAAACAATACTTACAGGGGTATGATCTTTCATCAGGGAGCAGCTTCTTTTAATCCATATCTTGGCGTTGTAATAGAAGATAATTTATTCACGCCAACATCTACGGCAATAGTGAGTATCACGATAAGAGATTTCAACGGCGGTATTATCCGGAGAAATAAGTTTGTTGGCGGTATTGATGGATTGTATAGTTCAACAAGTGAAGCGTCAAAAAACGTTTCTGTTTATTATAACGTGTTCTATGGGCAGTCAAGTAATGCCATTGAATATACAACAGGATCAGGCCACACATTCTATAACAACACAGTTGACGGGGAAATATCCCTTACGGGCGTAACGTCGCCGGTTGTCAGTAACAATTTCTACAAATTATCTACGGCCAATACAAGCAAAAATATTGACATCGATGACATCGTTACCGGGAATTACTTTACCGATTATGCCGGGCATGACTACAGCTTAAGAAGTACAGCTACTTCAGCTATTGATGGGGGGATTGATTTAAACTTAACACCGGATATACAGGGAACAGCGGTGGGGGATTCCCCTGATATTGGCGCGTATGAATATGTTCCCGGAGGTGGTACCCCTACAGTGAACATTTCAGCTACGGATGCCAATGCAGCAGAGCAAAACCAGAACCCGGGTACTTTTACCATTACCCGCAACAACACATCAGGGGACATTACGGTGTATTATACCATTAGCGGAACAGCTTCGGCAAACGATTACACACCTGCGTTAAGTGGTAGTTTTGTCATCCCCGGCGGCAGTTCGACAGCCACTATAACCATTGTCCCTGTTGGTGATGCCAACCCGGAAAGTAGTGAGGCGCTGATTCTGACAATCAGCAATAATGCGGCATATACCGTTGGTTTACTGTCAAATGCAACAGTTACAATTACAGATATTGAAATTCCTTCTGTATCTGTTTCATCCACGGATGCCAGCGCCTCAGAGCAGGGGACAGATCAGGGTATTTTCACGGTTACCCGTAGCAACACTTCCGCAGACCTGACTGTAAACTATACTGTTAGCGGGAGCGCTTCGCCAAATGATTACACCCCTGCGCTGAGTGGCAGTGTTGTTATCCCCAGCGGCAGTTCGACAGCCACGATAACCATTACCCCTGTTGATGATGCCAACCCGGAAAATAGTGAAACACTGATTCTGACAATCAGTGATAATGCAGCATATACCATAGGTTCGCCCTCTTTTTCTACGGTCACGATAGCTGATAATGAGCCAGGCCAACTTCCTTATGGGGGCACGGCCAAGAGTATCCCGGGGACCATCCAGATTGAAGATTTTGATACAGGAGGAGAAGGGGTTGCTTACCATGACATTGATGCTGCCAACAACGGTGGGGGGTACCGCACAACAGAGGGAGTCGATATCCATTTGGCCCTGGCTGAGGAAAGCTATAAGATAGGCTGGTTTAAAAACGGGGAATGGATGGAATATACGGTAAACGTTGAAGCAGGGACTTATGATATCAGCATCAGGGTAGGTAACCCCAACAACAACAGGCAACTAAAAGTGTATCTGGACAATTCGCTGCTTACCACGATCAATGTACCCAATACGGGAGGTTCCAGTATCTATCAAACGGCTACGGTAAATAACATCGAAATAAGCGGAGGGAATGGGAAAATATTAAAACTGGAAAATGTAAACAACGATTTTGATTTTAACTGGATACAATTTATCAAAACAAGTCCTACTGCAATTACATCTTTGGGAAAATCGGGTACAATCCCGGTTGTTTATCCAAACCCTTTCAATGATATTCTCCGGGCGAGAAATACGGAAAATGTAACCCGTGCCGAACTGTCCAATATATGTGGGAAAACACTATTGGTGAAGCAAAACAAGAAAGCCGTTGAAATGAAGATTGATACAAAAAACCTGAAAAATGGGGTATATATTTTAAGGTTTTTTGACGATACCGAGGCGGTTTCGGTACATAAAGTAGTGAAGTAGTCCTGTTTGAGGGTGTGTTACACCTTTGGATAGCCTCGGATAAAGAATTTCTAAATTTTTCACATAGTTGTTTCATTTAATTTTTTTTCATTATGGCAATATTTTATAACAAAGTGGAACGAGGCAACCCGGCCAACCCGGAAGCCCCGAAAAAATGGTACCCGGTTTTGAAAAGTCTGGGTATGGTACCGGAAAAAGAAGTGGCTAAGCAGATTTCAGATGAAACTACGCTCAACCCGAAAGAAGCAGAAATTGCCCTGGCGCAATTTCAAAAAGTAATGATCCGCAACCTGCTCGAAGGCCGTACGGTCCAACTGGGGGATTGGGGTTCATTTCATCTGACCCTGAGCGGCACAGGCTCCGATACAAAGGAAGAGGTGGCAAGCGCCAACGTGACGAAGATCAACATCCGGTTCAATCCGGGCAGGGAACTTACGGAAGCGATCAGTAAGGCGCAGTTGAAGCCGGTTGAAAGCCTGACACAACCGCCTGTCCGGTGACTCTTTTTTGGCTCCGGGAGTGTTTTTGTTGCACTTCACCGTGTTGTTGTGGTGGCTCCGCCGTGTTGTCGCCACAACATCACCGAGTTGTTCTGACAACATCACCGAGTCGTGGAAACAACATCACCGTCTCGCGGGAACAACATCACCGTTTTGAGGAAAACTTGGCGAAAAAGATTTTAACGACAACTCCAATGAAAGATTTGAATAAAATACCATCACTATTTGGGAAAGACAGATTATTATCACTTGATGCCCTTCGGGGTTTCGATATGCTCTGGATCATAGGTGGAGGTTCACTGCTTTCTGTACTTGCAGAATTGACCGGTGCCGACTGGTTAGCGGCATTGGCAGGGCAAATGGAACATGTTGATTGGCAGGGGTTTCGTTCTTTTGATCTGATATTCCCTTTGTTCATGTTCATTGCCGGAATTGCGATCCCCTTATCTGTAAAGTCAAAGTTAATCGGTAATACATCAAAGAATGACTTGATTATGAAGGCATTTAAACGGATGATAATTTTGATTCTGTTAGGGTTTTTATACAATGATTTATTCCGGGATGGTTTTGAAAATGCGCGGTATGCCAGTGTACTGGGGCAGATCGGAATTGCTTATTTCTTTGCTTTATTAATAGTAATATTTTCGAAATCGTTTAAAACAATCTTGTTCTGGTTAGTTGGTATCCTTGGCGGCGTTGCATTTTTGCAGCTTTTTGTTCCGGTCCCTGGAATTGGGGCTGGTATACTGACACCTCATGGTTGTATTAATGGGTATATTGACGGGCTTTTATTGCCTGGAAGGCTTGCGAATAATGCTGGAGGGGGAAACGGGATCTTTGCCCCGTTGGCATTATTGTGTATAGTTTCAGCGACAGGCATTACCCTGATGGGAACTATTGCAGGAAATATCATTCAACGGGGTTCGTATACGGAGTATCGTAAAGTTGGGATACTTGCTGTTACCGGAGTATCGTTAATTTTAGTTGCTCTTATTCTCTCCCCATTTTACCCAATCATAAAAAAATGCTGGACAACCACTTATAATTTGCTTGCCGGAGGAATTAGTTTTTTATTGATTGCCCTGTTCTATTTAGTGATAGATGTATGGCGTTTCCAGAGATGGTCCTTTTTTTTCAGGGTGATCGGGGTTAACTCAATTTTCATATATCTATTTAAAGAGATTGTATCTATAAAACATATTGTTATATCTTTTATTGGTTGGATAGCAATCCCGATGGGAGAATGGGGAAGCCTGATTCTGGCTCTTGGTTATCTTGCCGCAGTCTGGTTGTTACTATATTTCATGTATAAGAAGGATATTTTTATTAAAGTTTAAACGATAATTCATATAAAGTAAAGATGAAAACAAGGACAAAATGGCACACAGAAACGGAGTGTGCAAAAAATCTTCAAGCAAGGCTTAAGATATCCCTGATATTAATTTTGGTGGGTACCACCATGGGGTATGCTTATGCCCAAAAAGACAGAAAACCGAAATGGACTCACTTTTACATAGCTGAAGTATTGCCCGGCTCTGAATGGGGAACAGGCGGGCCTGCATTGGGTGACTTTGATCACGATGGCGACTTGGACGCAGCGGTTTCAAGGCGCAATACACAGCAAGCGTAT
Source organism: Prolixibacteraceae bacterium (assembly GCA_003506435.1). GTDB lineage: Bacteria > Bacteroidota > Bacteroidia > Bacteroidales > Prolixibacteraceae > GWE2-42-39. The sequence continues at coordinate 5,820 of DOAQ01000029.1, read as the reverse complement.
TGGTACGAGAGGATCAATGATTCGATCTGGATTCCTCATGTTATGGATCGATCTGAAAATCTTGCAAAAACACTGGGAAATGTGTCCATCGATATGGACAGGGACGGATGGATGGACGTGGTTTTTGAAGGTGTTTGGTTCCGTAATCCCGGAACCCTGGAAAAACAGCCGGACACCCCCTGGAAGGGCAACGATTACAAGGGCGGAGGACACGATATTACTATAGCCGACATGGACGGGAACAAGATAAAAGACCTGGTGGTTTACGACGGTAATAAACTTGCCTGGTACGATGCCGTTTCGTTAGATTTGAAATATAGAAATTTGAATGAAAACATTATTGGTTACGGTTACCACGACCATGGCGGTATAGCGCCCGGAGGAATTGGCGATCTGGATGGAGATGGTGATCCGGATGCAGTTATTCCCGGTTACTGGTTTGCAAATCCGGGAAGCGGTGTTGGCGACTGGGACCGCCACGAATGGCCTTATCAGGAAGTACTGAACGCATCCTATCCGAGAGGAATGAAGTCGTGGGTTGCCGATATCAATCAGGACGGGCAAAACGATATTGTTTACAGTGACTGTGATACGGGAGGTTCCCATGTTTATTGGGTAGAGAATAAAGGTCGCGGGTCAAACTGGGAATCGCACAGGCTTGCTGATCCGCCGACTAAAGCTGGAGATGTTCCGGGCACGGGATCGTTCCATTCATTGGGTGTAGCCGATTTTGATCAGGACGGAAACCTTGACATTTTCGCCGGTGAACAGGAAGACCCGGCAACCTGGATGGAAAAGAGCGGTAAAGTGGCAATGAAACCACGGGGACTGAAAGAACGCGGGGTGATTTGGTACAGCAGAGGAGGCAAAGAACCTGAATTTGAAATAGATGTGATCCATGTTGACAATCCCGGCTGGCATGATGCCCAGTTGGGCGATGTGGACGGCGACGGCGATCTCGATATCGTTTCGAAGGTATGGAGCGCTGACGGAGTAGCTCACCATGCTGATTACTGGAGAAACGAGCTTAAAAAATAACATACTATTTATGAAACACATTCCAAATTTTCATCAGCCAGCTTTACTTATCCTGTTCATCTTTCTGATATTTAATCAAGGAACAAAAGCCCAGGAAAAAATTGTTTTTGATAAGACAATTGATTGGGCCTGGAACTTTCCTTTATGGTACGGTGGCAATAGTTTTTACTGGTGGCACAACCCTTCAGTATCAGTTATAGATTATGGTAATATGTCTTCTGATGACTGGAAGTCCCCCTATGATTACGAAAATGGAACATATTATTTACGCTTCGAAGTATTGGAACAACCCACAAGTTCCGCATTTACAGTCCAATTCGGAATATGGCAGGACGAACATAAAGCAGGGGGATGGTCTGAATGTATTTCTAAAGCGGCAAGCCTTTCGGGGGGTGCAGGTTCTTTTTGTGAAGTAAATATTGGGTCTCCAGCTACATGGTGGCAAAAAAGACAAAATGTTAGGGTTGATTTTACCCGGCCAGAAGATTTTTATCGGATAGGAATGGTACTTTGGAACAATGGAACCTGCATTCCTATGGCCCAAGGTTGGAAAAACAAAAATGCATGTGCCGGTGCAGAAGCTGAAGCGACCAAATTCTTTCCGATGCGTGCCAAGGTAACCCTTATTGCGGTTGCTTCGGGTCAGACATTCTCTGGTTGGGAGAATTATCTGAATGTAGGTGAAGTTCATGATTAGTAAAACAATAATACAAATGCCAAAAAAAATCATAGCGATTATCTTCTGTTGCCTTTTTGCCTGCACAATTTCAAGTGCTCAAAAGTTGCAGTTGGACTCCATCGATTCGTTTATTCAAAAATTCAGGATTGATTTTGAGGTTCCGGGACTTGCAATCGGGATAGTTCGCAATGATTCTATTCTCTTTGTAAAAGGTTATGGAACAAGAGAAATTCATAAAGATTTGCCGGTGAATGAGAATACAATATTTGGAATTGGCTCCATCTCTAAATCGTTTACAGCTCTGACATTAGGGATATTGGTCAGCGAAGGGAAAATCCACTGGGATGACCGGGTCAAAGATTATTTGCCGTATTTCGAACTGTATAATCCATACGTCACAGAAACATTTACAATCAGGGACTTGCTCACACATAGAAGTGGTCTTAAAAAAGTGAGCGGGGGAACACTCTGGTATCATTCTGATCTAACACGAACAGAGATCATCAAACGGCTTAAGTATTTAAAACCAGTTTCTGAATTCAGGGATAGAGCGGCCTATCAAAACGTTATGTATTTAGTTGCCGGAGAAATTGTAAAGGAAGTTAGCGGCATGAGTTGGGACGAGTTCCTTCAGGCAAAAGTTCTGGACAAACTGAATATGAAAAACAGCACTTCAGTTTGTAAAATCAGGGAAGCAAATAAAAATTTGGCGCAACCCCACATTATGAATGAGAGCTTTCAAAAGATAGCTGTAATTCAGGAGAATGGCGACAATTTGGCTGCCGGAGGATTTATTTACTCTTCAGTACAGGATATGTCAAATTATATAAGATTGTTATTAAACAATGGAATATTCAATGGTGATACGATAATTGATAAGCATGAGTTGGAGGAAATCCTTAAACCTCAAATTCATTTCCCAATGAGGCATGGTTATAATGAATTTACATCCTATGGATTAGGTTGGTGGCTTACGCCAAAAAACGGGCATAAAATAATTGAACATAGTGGAGGAATTGATGGTATGACTGCCCATTTGATAATGGTTAAAGATCTGAACATTGGAGTTGTTGCATTAGTAAATACGTATGAATCGCCAACCGTAATTACAAATGGAATAATTGCACAGATATTGAATGACAAATCGTATGATATATACAAAAAAATAAAAAGCGAAAGGGATAATAAAATTGTTCAGAAACAAAATAATAGTATAAACCTTGAAACCCTGAGAATAAAGAATACCCAGCCTTCACTTAAAATGGAGGGCTATGCAGGAAACTATACCGATGATATGTATGGCGGGATAGTAATAAAAGAACTACCTGACAACCAGTTGGAAATTTCTTTCTCCCATACACCCTTATTCAGCGGAAAACTCAAACATTGGCATTATGATACTTTTCTTATCGATTGGTATGATGCAAGAGTTCCCAACGGCTTTCTGACATTTAATTTTGATGCCAAACAGGATATTACCGGGTTTAGCCTTAAACAGGAAGATTTGCTTGACGTTGATTTTAGTGAATTGACAATAAAGAGGAATCGTTATTAATTAAAAGGATATATTCAAGTGAAAAAAAATGAAAATCGCAGAGAATTTCTGCAGAAACTTGGCGTAATTTCTTTAGCTACAAGTACGGCATCTCTGATTCCCATGAATTCCCCGGGTCATTCAGACGCAATGAGTACCTTATCCGACATGCCCGAATTGAAGTCTTTGTCTCCGTCTGCTTTATTTTCGGTACTGGATTTGAGTAAACCGGAATTGGCCGATGTCCGGAAGGCGCTTGAACGAAAAGGGCATGACACCGCGCTCAACGCATTATTGAGCTATTACCGAACCCGTTATCCAAAAACAACCGGATTATTGACTCATTTAGGTACTGATGGTGAGACTAAAGTTATCCAAAAAGCCGATAATCTGGAAAAACATATATTTCAATGGGGGCCCTATCCTGCTGCTGCCTATGGAGCAGACATGAACTGGTTTGCCGACCCTGCCGGAGATGTCGAATGGGTGGCAAACGTTTACCGGTTTTACTGGGTATCCGATCTGGCTAACGCATACCAGGCAACAGGAGACGAGCGCTATGTGCGGACTTTTATAGAATTAACCAGTGACTGGATTAAAAAGCATCCCCTGGAAACAACCTTAACTGTTGTTCATCCTGTTTATGAATGGTGGAAAGGATATCCATGGCTCAGCATACAAACGGGAATACGTGCAACAAATCTTTGTAATAGTTTTCGCGTGTTGGTTCATGCAGAATCATTTACTCCCCGGTTTTTAGGTCTTTTATTAACCAGCATCTACGACCATCAGGCAAAAACAGAAAAAATGCCCATGGGAAAAATCCACAACATGGCGATCTTCGAACAACGGGGATTTTTCAATGTGCTACATACTTTTCCTGAATTCAGGGACACACAAAGGTGGCTTGATATTGGTATGGAAATCACCTGTAAAAATCTTCTTGCCCAAACTACTACCGACGGTGTACAGCGCGAATGGTGCGGAGGATATCATTCGTCAGTGTACAATGACGCACTTGAAATCGACAGCCGCGTGCGTGACCTTGGCCGTGAAATGCCGGACTATTATGTCAGTCGAGTCAAGGCTATGGCGGACTATATTTTTGGAATATCCACTCCCGATCTGGGCTTTCCAATGTTTGGTGATACAGCCCGCAAAAAAAATCTGTCGAAAGATCGAAAAAAATGGCAGTTATATGGAATACTGAAGGAAGCAGGCCGGAGGTTTGACGATTCGAAGTTTCATGCTCTGGCCGATCTCGACCTTCCAAACTTGCCAAAAAACGGCAGTATTGCCTTCCCCGGAGCAGGTTTCTATGCCATGCGTAACGGATGGACTCCTGACCATGTTTATATGGCCCTTCATTGTTCACCGCCCTCCATTAATCCGTGGCACGATCAGCCCGATAACGGCACTTTTGAACTATACGCTTATGGGCGCTGGCTTATGCCGGACTCCGGGTTCTATACGTATGGTCACGATCAGAAAGCAAGAGACTGGCACAGGCAGACCAGGGTACATTCCACGCTTACATTAAATGGCAAAGATACAGACACTATTGGCCGACAATTGCTCTGGCAATCCGATGAGAACGCGGATATTGTTTGTGTCGAAAACCAATCCTATAAATCATTACAGCACCGACGGACTATCTGGTTTTCAGGAAAAAACAGCGAAATGCCCTTTTTTGTTATTCTTGACGAGGCAATCACGGATGCCAAAGGGAACCTGGAACTTCATTTTCCTTTAGCGCCGGGACCTATAACGATTAACCACGAAGCCCAGTATATCACCACCGGTTTTGAAGATGCAAACCTGCTGATCCAAATCAAAGGGAAACATCCTTTCAGTTTAAATGAGGAAGAAGGATGGACCGCGAGCGAATATGGCAAACGCGAACAACGGACCTCCGTTACGGCAGTATATGAAGGCGCTGCTCCCACCACATTTATATCAGTCCTGGTTCCATACCGGGGCAAAATAGCGCCAGAATGCCGCCTGCTGACTGATCCGTCTGCTTTTATCGCCGGAAAAGACCCGGTAGAAATTCAAGTCGAAGTATCCGGGAAAAAATATATTCTTCATCGAAAAATACAGTATTGAATGATTTTAAAATAAATCATCATTTGGTAAGAATTTCATTGAAAAGGCTAAAAAATACAAAGTAAATAACAATTAAAGGCTCGAATTTATGGAGTACCTAAAAAAAGCGTCGTCAACTTCCGAAAAAAACAGATTGTTATCACTGGATGCCCTTCGGGGCTTCGATATGCTCTGGATCACAGGCGGAGGCTCTCTGATTGCTGTTCTTGCCGAATGGTCGGGCACCGGCTGGCTCGAAACACTGGCAAATCAAATGGAACACGCAACATGGGAAGGTTTTCGTTTTTATGACCTGATATTTCCCCTGTTCATGTTCATTGCCGGGATAGCAATTCCTCTGTCGGTGAAATCGAAATTAATCCTGAATGTATCAAAAAAAGATTTGATCCTGAAGGCTTTTAAACGGATGATGATTTTGATTATACTGGGATTTTTATTCAATGGCATATTTCGGAAAGGTTTT
>DOAQ01000041.1 GCA_003506435.1 Prolixibacteraceae bacterium | reverse complement strand
CATAATTGAAACCTTCCAACTTTTTAGGTGTACATCTAAGCCAACATAAAAGTGTTGACCATTAAAATCGATTTTGTTACTTTGTGTAAGCATAAGTCAGAGTTTTATTGTTTATACTGTGGTAGTCTAAATTTAATAAATTCCCAGACTTATGCTTCATTTTGCAAACATAGGGCCTTCGGACATCTCCTCTAAAACAGGGGAGAAATTCAAAAAGTAGCTTTTACTGCTTGCTGAGACTGGCATCTCCCCTAGAGGCTGTCCAAAAACTCTGTGTTTCTGTGTTTTTACTCCGTGTAACTCTGTGGTAAAAAATAAACAATTGAACCACAGAGTTTCTCAGAGTCACCCACAGAGTTTCACAGAAAAAAGTTATCGTAATATTTACTTTTGGGACAGCCTCAACCGGACTGGTGAAAAACAAGAAGCATTGGCTTAGTAATTCGTGATACCGGATACTGTAACCCGATACTGGATAATTCTGACTGCTGAGCTTGCCGAAGCATGGAATTTGGGATTTCAAACCCTCATGTTCAATATGAAAAGAATGATTTGTTTATCGATCTTATTTTTTTCGAGATCGTCCTTCAATGACTGGATTGCCCGGCTCATCAAGTTTCGCACCGTTTGAATTTTCACCTCGAACAGTTCTGCAATCTTCTGATACGACATATCGTTGTAAAACCTGAGATAGATTATTTCCTGCTGCTTTTTCGATAGTTTACTAACCGAAGCGATAATCTGCGTCCGGGCATTTTCTTCCATCTCCTTTTTTATCAACTGATTTTCAATCGACTCGACCAGCGTAAACCCGGACATTTCGACTCCTTCCTTTTTCAACTTTAAATTTGCGGCAAGCTGCTTCAACAATTTATTCCGCATGACTTTCAGAAGATAAAACCGGATGTTGTCGGTAGCAGAAAGTTTTTCCCCCGAATCAATCAAATCAATAAAAAGTTCATGAATAAGATCTTTCACAATGTCTTCATCGGATGTAAACTTTAATCCATAATGAAAGAGTGAAGAATAGTTTTCCTCATAAATAATTTCAAGCGCATCTTTGTTACCTTTTCTGAAACTATCCCAAATAATCTGATCTTTTACAGTTTTGTTCACCCCCCTTACGAATTTATCGTCAAGCAAAGATGTGACAAAAATCGAAACGGACAAAACAACATGGTCCATTATCAACATACAAATATTACCCTAATGCGATGATAAATATTTCTCCGCATATTCCGTCCAGGGCATATAATTGCTTATTTTTGGAAGGTTTCAGAAAAATTCAACTTATCGTGACAAATATAACACAATGAAAAACCTACTGATAATCTGCATCTTGACATTTTTCACTCAATGGGCATATCCGTCCCAACCTGTAAAAATTATTTTCGATACCGACATGGGACCCGATTATGATGATGTTGGGGCAATTACCGTATTGCATGCTTTGGCTGCCAACAATGAATGCGAAATACTGGCTACCTGTGCAAGCGACCGCTACCCGACTATTGCTCCAACTATTGAAGCTTTTAACAGCTATTTTCGGAAACCGAATATTCCTATTGGAGTTGCAAAAGAAAATGCTCCTGATTTTTCGAATAAAAATCATTGGAACGATTCTATTGTTGCAAAATTTCTACCCGCTCACAAAACCAATGACGATTACCCGTCGGCTGTTGATGTTTACCGCAAAGTACTGGATTCACAGGCCGATCAAAGTGTAACTATTGTCACCGTCGGGTTTCTGAGCAACCTTGCCGATCTTCTGAAATCGGGAGCCGACCGGTATTCTCCTCTTTCAGGAATGGAACTGGTAAAAAAGAAAGTCAAAAATCTGGTTGCTATGGCAGGAAAATTTCCTCAGGGAAGCGAATTCAACCTTGACCGAGATCCCCAAGCTTCGGTTTATACACTCGAAAACTGGCCAACTACCATTCTTTTCAGCGGTTTCGAAATTGGCAATATGATCCTTACTGGCCGAAAAGTCGCCGACAACGGATCAGCCAATAGCCCGGTTCGTTGGGCGTATAAGTACAATCTCGACACGTACGAAGACAAAAAAGTGGAAAAACGAAAATCGTGGGATCAAACGGCAGTGCTTTGCGCTGTTCGAAACCCGGAAAAATATTTTTATATAGCAGGTCCGGGCAAAATCGTTATTCATGAAAAAGGCAGTAACAAATGGGATCCGGATAAAAATGCTCAGCATTATTTTTTGGTACACAAATATCCTTACCAGAGGATTGAAGATGTGATTGACGAGCTCATGATGTACGAACCAAAGAAAAAATAAAAAGATTGTCCAACATTTTGCCAGGAATATTCACAAAATAATTTAGTAACAGATTTGCAGCGACCCAGGGACATTTTTCAGCAAATTTTTTCCTGAAAAATCAAAAATCTATTATTTTCGGTGGCTGAATTTTTAACCTTATAATTTTGAAGAAAATGAAAAAGTATTTATTGATAGTTTTATCATTCTCCCTTTTATGGATGAGTATTTCATGCGAAAAGCAGCCATCTGATAAATACAAAATTATCCGGTCGTCAAAATACAAGAAGATCATACTGGAGACCCGGAAGGATATTGGATTTCAAATGTTTACAAGTGACATTCCGGGACTGTCGGTTGCGGTTTATCTCAACAACGAGTTAGTTTGGTCTGAAGGATTGGGATATGCAAGTAAAGAACTGAATGTACCTGTTCGGCCCAATACAAAATTCAGGATCGGAGGAGTTTCAAAACTTTTCACCGGGGTGCTGCTTGCCCGGATGGTCGAAAACGGGGAATTGGACCTGAAAACCCCGCTCCGGCAATATTATCCGGAACTTCCGGAAGATAAAGACTCTGTCAGTTTGTACCATCTGGCTTCTCACTCATCAGGAATCCGCACACCTACGTTCAATGAAACCACGAATCAAGGGTACCAAACGATGCGGAAAGGTATTTCTGTTTTTATTGAAGACTCTCTTCTGTTCCAACCGGGTCAGTTTTATTACGAAACAGATTATGGTTACGACCTGATTGGCGCCGCCATCGAACGGAAAACAGAAAGTCTGTTTCACAAAATACTCAAGGAAAAACTCACCGATACGCTCAAGCTGGAGACGACTGAAGCTGATAATCCGATTGCAGTTATTGAAAACCGTAGTCAATGCTACGATCGCAATCTGATCGCAAGGACCATCAGGTCAACCACACAGGATAACCGTCACCGTGCCGCATCTGTCGGTCTTTTGTCATCTGCCGTTGACATCGCCACATTAATGAACGAATTCCTTCACCCGACTGTTTTGAAAGAAGAAACTGTGAAAAATATCATCAGTCCAATGACTCTTACCAACGGGGGACAATTAAATTCGGGGCTCGGCTTATATATTGGACAAGACAACCAGGGACGTGAATTGTATATGTCTTCCGGATCGACCAAAGGAGGTAGCGCAGCGGTTATTGCCTATCCAAAACTGGATTTGGTTGTTGCAGCAGCCTGTAATCAGGGGCAGGAAGAAGAAGGCCTCCCTGTATTTAAAATAGCCAGCAAGTTTATTGAGCTTTTGGAACCACAGCCCCAAAAAGAACAGCCTAAACAACCTGAAAAATAAATCTTTAAGTTTACTGATCGGATGCTCCTGAGTTATTCGATCAGTAAATTCACGAAACTGTTCAGATAAAGCAATCCATTTTTTTTGATCAGAATAGTTCAAACAATTTGGCAGTCATCACAACCAGGGCAATAATCAATACATAACGAACATATTCGGAACCACCTTTTATAGTAAACTTTGCCCCCAGCCAGGCTCCCATCATATTTCCGGAGGCAAGGATCAACCCGCTGGCAAAATCAACCTGTTTGTTCCATATAAATATAACAAGGGCAAAAGCAGTGTAAAACAGGATAATAAAAACTTTTACTGCATTGGTTTTTACTAAATCGTAACCGCAACCGAATACAAGCCCGACAATCAGGATAAAACCAACTCCTATCTGAATAAACCCACCGTAGAAACCAATCAGGAAGAAAATAAAATATTGCAAAACCGATGGTTTGGCAACCACCTGTCCAACTTTTCCTTTCACCCAGGCTTCAGGTTTCAGAATAACCAGCAAAAGCATAAAAACCATCAGAACGGCAATTATTTTTTGCAGGATGTCTTCATTAATCTCAACAGCAAACACTGCCCCCAGGATAGATCCAACAATAGCAGGAATAGTCAGCCGGTAATCGGTTTTTATATCCAGAACTTTATTTCTCCTGAAAACATTTACCCCGACAATACTATTAAATAATATGGCAATGCGGTTGGTTCCATTGGCCACATTGGCCGGCAGGCCCAAAAACATGAGCATTGGCAGGGTCAGAAGGGAACCTCCGCCTGCAACTATATTCATAAACCCGGAAACAAGCCCAACTCCGATCAACGCCAGCACAATATACCATTCCATTATTTCTTCATTTTTATCGGTTCATCAGGTGACGAACCAATTCATAAACCGATTTGTAGTTCAAAGGGTCACTTCCCCTGTTTTTTAGTTTCCATTCCTGCAATTCACTCACCGACACCTGTATCTCAGCATTTTCAGCCTCGTTCACATAAATAAACCCGGCGCGAGCCAAAGCATGGATCGTCCATCGTTTGGCAAGGTCAGGGCCATCTACAGAAAATGAACCCTGAAATGTTTTTTTCAACCTGAAATCGCCGCTATATTCATCGAACAGTATGTTTTCACTGGCAAAAACCTTATTGTAATGACCCTGCAAAATCAGGTCCTCAGGAGCTCCTTCCAGCACTTCGTTTTCGAGCATCAGCCATATCTTATCAACTTCAGAAGTCGCAATATTCAGATCATGGGTAGAAAAAACAATGGTTTTATTTTCGTTCCGGGCAAAATTATGCAGCAGATGAATGATTTCGTATTTGTTGCGAATATCAAGAAATGCAGTGGGTTCATCGAGAATGATTACAGGCGTATCCTGCACCAGTGAACGGGCAATCATCGCCCGCTGGCGTTCACCATCGCTCAATTCGTCAATTACCCGGTTTTCATAGCCCCGAAGCCCGACCAGGTCGATCGCTTTGTCGACCGCCAGCAAATCAGCATCCGTGAGAGTTCCCATGAAATTGGTATACGGAAAACGAGCCAGTGCAAGCAAATCCCGTACACGCAGGTTTTGCACGCGCACCACTTCCGTAGAAACATAACTCATGATTTTAGCCAGATCGCGGTGTTTATAATAATTCAAAGGTTGATCGTTGAAACATATTTTACCTTTCAGTATTTCCTGAAAACCACAAAGCGAACGAAGCAGGGTGCTTTTCCCAATCCCGTTGCTACCGATCAGGGCGACCAATTCTCCCGGAATTGCCGAAAGATTCAGCGAATTCTTTATCTCTTTCAGTTTTTCCCCTTGTCTGTACCCAATGGCAAGATCGGTTATTTTGATATGTATTGCCGCCGTTTCAATCATACAGAAGTAAATTTCCGGTTTTTCATGATGATCCAGATAACGAAGGGAATCCCCACAAGGGCAGTTACCGAATTGATGGGCAGCGTACTTTCAAACCCTGGCATTTGCGCAACAATATCGCTGAACAGCATCACAATTGCACCCAGCAAAACACTGGCAGGAACCAGAACACGGTGGCTCGCTGTTTTAAAAAGCAAACGCGCGATATGTGGCACCGCGATGCCAATAAAGCCAATTGGCCCGCAAAATGCGGTGATACTCCCGGCCAGAATACTGGTGCTAAAAAATACCATAATACGGACTGTTTTCACCTGCAAACCCATGCTTTTTGCATATTGCTCGCCAAGGAGCATCACGTCCAGCGATTTGGCGCTGAAAAAAGCGATGACCAGTCCCACCAACACCGAGGGGATCAACACATTCAATTGTGAATGCGTGACACTACCCAGACTCCCCATCGTCCAGATAATAAACGACTTCAACATCGATTCGTTGCTGAAATACTGCATAATACTGACAATGGCAGAAGCAGCGCTGGCAAATAAAATACCCAGGATCAGTATGGTCAGAATATCTTTTATCCGGATGGAAACCGCCAGAATAAGAAACATGACCATTCCGCTACCCAACCAGGCCATGATAACCAAAGCCCACGAACCTCCAACAGAAAACATATCGACGCCGAGCACCGAAGAAAAGCCCAGCACCAGAATGGCGACGCCGAGGCTTGCTCCCGCGCTGATCCCCAATACATCCGGGCCTGCCAGCGGATTCCGGAAAATGGTCTGCATCTGCAACCCACTTACCGACAAGGCAATTCCTGCGGTCACCGCTGTCAGTGCTTTGGGAAGGCGAAAATCAAGCACAATAGTTTTTATTTCTTCAGAAGCATCGGAAATGCCGAGCAAAACAGAGAATACCTGCTTAAACGGAATGGACAGTGAACCCACGAAAACATCGAGTACAAAAAAGACTACCGCAACCAGAAAAAGGAGCAGGAAGAGACTTGTATTCTTCAGTTTCAGGGGAGCGTTCATTCGGGTAATTTTTGATAATAGTAGAGAGAAGATGCTTCTTTCAAAATCCCGGGATGAAAAACCTGGATTAAATCTTTTAAAATGACTTCAGGATTGGCAACGCCGGTTTCCCACACATCGTTTCCACCGTTGGATTGCAGGCGTTTGTTATCGTTGAAAACCATTTTTTCGCGCAACGGTTTGATTATTTTAAAGCGTTCATCAAGATCAGTTATGCTTTTCAGGCTTTCCGAGTATCCGCAATTGATCCAGATATCGGCAGCCACCGATTGCGAAATCACATTTTCGGGCGAAAGGACATAACTTTCGCGCTGGTCATTTTCTCCCCACAAATAATGGCCCCCGGCATCGGCAATCAGATTTGCCATGTACGATTTTCCACCCGGAACCCACCAGTTTTCCTTGTATGGTATGCCGGTAATCACAACCGGTCTTTCAGTCGCAGTCAGAGCTTTCTGCTTCAATTGCTGATAGGTTCCAACCGTTTCAGAAAAAATGCGTTCAGCGTCTTCTTCCCGGTTGAAAAATGCGGCCACAAAGTTCAGCCATTCAGCGCGACCCAGCGGGGTTTCCTCCAAATATTCGGCATTGATAACCACGGGGATATTGAGGTCTTTCAATTTTGAAAGATACGAAGCAATTTCAGAATCAACCCCGTAAGCCATCACCAGATCAGGTTTCAAATTCAAAATCAGCTCGTAGTTCAGGTTCTGATCGTACCCCACATCATGAACTTTCCCCGCTTCGATATTGGCCCGTATTTTTTCGTTGGAAATATATTGCTTACCCGATACGCCTACAATCCGGTCTTCCAGTCCTAATTTTTGCAAAAAACCGATATGTGTTGTCGAAAGGCAGATGACCCGTTCTGCCGGGGTGCGGATAATACGTTCTGCTGCCAGTGAGTCAGGAATATTCATGTTTTTGGGCACCAGCCAATACGAATACCGGAAGCCGCTGGCGTTTTCCCATGGATTAAAAACATCGACACGGCTGATTTTACCATTTTTTTCAATATGAAAACCTTTGGCAAACTGATTGGATGTAACGTGCTTTTCATGAACCTTTTTGCCCACGCAGGAAAAGAATAAAAAAGCTATAAAAATGTATTTCAGCTTCATGCCACAAAGCTAATAAATCTAAGAAATTACTCACAGCTTATTTTCGGGTGTTGCGGCTTTTAGCCACAATTAAATGGCGTGAGCAGAACAGATGAACCCCGGAACGGAAAGCCCAAGCCCCGCATCGAAACCGGAAGTTAAAAACTTCCGCACCCTAGGGGACAACAGAGATTTTTGCAGTATATTTTTTCTTGTCTGATTCAATTTGTAGCAAGTAAATTCCCATACGCGCATCCCTCAGTTGTAACTGCACATTGGTTGTATTTTCTGAAATAATCTGAAAAGGAATTTCCTGTCCCAAAAGATTGTAAATATTGATATCTGTTGAGTTTCTGATTTTTCCGGGTAATTGTACCGTCAGTTTTCCACCACTGGAAAACGGATTCGGAAATACAACAATTTCATTTGTTCCACTTTTCAGTATTGGTGAATAAAAGCTTTTATCGATATTACAGGCTATAAGCTCCATTAGCAGAGCAGAACCACTTAGACTACCGGTTATGGTCTTGTAATCCGTCCAGCCTTGGGTGGTTTTCATGAAAAACGAATTGTCGGCAGTTGTGCGTTTTGCCTGATACAGAGCCAGTGTGTCGCCCGGGTTCAACAGAGTGACGGAGCAGGAAACAAAAAAATTACCGACGGTACTCACCTGCTGACTAAAAGCCAGGTAATTCATTGCCCCGGCAGCGAGTTGGTTCAATACAAAACTTTGTGAATGCAGGAGATTTTGCGGAAGATCGTACCCGTCGTATACCTTGATGCCAATAATCACATCGCGGGTTGCATTTGCAATATATTTTTTGGCAATCCCAATCGAAACACCATGCAGATTGCCGTTTTTCAATCCTGAAAATTTTTCAGCAAATTCAGTATAACCGGACTTGTTGGTGCCTGTCAAATACCCATTGGAAGGTATAGTCTCGGTAATTCGTTTCAATTGTGTTGTATCCGTAAAGGTAAAATTGGTAAATGCCCCGCATTTTAATTCGCCTGAATACGGTTCGTAGCCGTTGATTTTTTTCTCGTCGGTATTGGCCGGGTCGAGCCAGTATTTCAATTGCTTATCGGATGTTCTTTTGAAGTTCCACGATTTGCTTAGTTTTTCGTAATAATCACTTACCGGGTTACTACAAGTAGCAATCCCGCCGGTAAGCGTACCAATCACCCTCAATGTATTGTCGAAAAGCGGTCCTCCTGAAGAACCAGCTTCTGTTACTCCGTATTCCCATCTCGAAATTTTCCAGAATGAAGAACTGATATAATCCCTGTTATAAGTAGCAGTTGTCGGTTGATTTTCGTCGACAGCGATCTTTTTTATATCGCCCTGCGGATGATGTATGGCAAAAGAACGGGAAGGCGCATCTCCCGAAACATCCCATCCTGCATAATACGGACGGAAATAATCAGGCGGCGCCACTGATAATTCAACCAACGAAAAATCAAGACTATCGTACCTTGCCTTCAAAGAACTTCCTTCCAGCGAATGAGTATTATCGCCGTCAACAGAGCCACAGTAAGGCGACTCGTAATTAAAAAGAAATAATGATTCCTGCGCCTGAGTACTGTTTTCAATGCAATGAGCAGCCGTTATCACATACGGTTTTCCATTGTTGGCAGTGTTGTTAATTAACATACCGGTACATACTTCATCTTCCTTTGGCTTTGGAATATAAATCCGGCATATACTGTTTTTTACATTGGAATATTCTTCCGCAATTTCACAATTGACATTAATATTGCATGAACCAGACAGGTCTAACGGCCTTCTGGGATCAACTGATTTTAGGTCCACATAAACATGCGATATTCTGGAAATTTCCAATTCTCCTTCAAATTCGGAATCAATCAATTCTTCATACTGAACGAAAATTTTATCTCCATGTACCGGCATAGTAGTGAATTTCCCGAAATCTTTATTATTAAATTCCGTGAATGCTCCAATAATATCCGTCCTGTTTTCATTAAAAACATACAATTTTGCTCCCGGGGGAAGTTTGTATTTTCCGAATCCCAAACCAATAGATAATGCACCTTCTGATTCAATTCCCAACATCCATATTCTATAATTGTTCTGAATCTTCCACTCTCCTGAATTGGATGGTGACAACGAAATGGAAAACGGAAATGCACATTTTAAGGGTTTGTGTGCTACCTCATTATCCTGATCTTTATCCGCACTTTTTAGCTGGATGCCAATAGCCGAAACAGGCGTTTTATACCACACGTGTTCCCTTCCGACTTTCTTCTGAGAAATGATATCAACAGGCAGCCCTCCCCGCGAAATTTGTGCAAACAAACTCTCCTTGCCCAAACACAACAACCCTATAATTCCCCAAACAACAACAGCCCTCATCTTGAATTTTTATGCCTGAATTTCAAAAATAAGATAAATTAAGATACAATGACACACTTCTGCCTCCTTCATCAAACAATCAAATCAGTTTTTTTCTTATTTTAAAGAGTATTTTTTACTGAATAAAGATTCGTTAACTATCCATTTTTTACATTGGTCAGATTTTTTACTTTTATGCTTCGATTAAAATAAATGAACCATGACTGAATTAAGTATCGGAACCCGTGTAGAACACCCACGCTACGGCGAAGGAATCATCAGCAAAGACAAAATTACCAGCTATGAAATTTTCTTTGAAAAGGGCGGTAAAATTGAAATGACAAAGAGCAATCCTGACCTCGAAGTACTGGAAGAAGCGGCCAGCGCTCCAAAAAATTCACTGACCCTGAAAGAAATTGAGAAAGTACTGGAATATGTGCTCGACAAGCATTCCATGCTTCAGGAAGTAGTGCCAATGGGCGAAAAATGGAACGGCGGCACAATGCTTCTGCAACCGGCTAACCCCAATCTTCAGTCAAAAGAAATCCCGATTGAAACATTTTTTCACAAGATCGTGATGGTACGCGACCGGCTTCGCGTTTTGGAACAAAATATCAACAGTAACGAGAAGCTAACCGACGACGAAAAAGTTGATCTTCAGCAATATATTACCCGTGCGTACGGTTCACTTACTACGTTTAATATTCTTTTCAGCGAAAAAGAACATTACTTTGTGGGACAAAAAACGAAATAACAAACGATTACCAAAACATAAACCGTCCTTTCTCCCAAATTGTTGTTGAAAGGCAAAAATCAACCAATGATGAAAACGTTATTTATTAATCTGTTTTTTCTAATCCTCATGAGCAGTTTATCAGCACAGGATTTTAGCCTGAAAGTATGGCCCGACGGGGCGCCCGAAAAAAACAATCCTCCGGGAAAAGAACGTTCGTGGGTCGATGGTATCCAGCGTATTGAGAATATTTCGGAAGCAGAAATTTACGTTTATCTTCCCGAAAAAGAAAAAAATGCAGGCGCTGCCGTGGTCATTTGTCCGGGCGGAGGTTACTGGATTGAAGCCATCGAGCACGAAGGCTACCAGATTGCCGAATTTCTGAAAGAAAACGGGATTGCAGGAATTGTGCTGAAATACAGGCTTCCCTACGGAAATCACAAAATTCCGTTGATGGACACCCAGCAGGCCATCCGCCTGGTGCGCAGCAAAGCTGCCGAATGGAACATCAATCCTGCAAAAATCGGCATCGCCGGATCATCGGCTGGCGGGCATCTTGCTTCCACTGCCGGTACTCATTTCGATGCAGGTAATCCGCAATCCATCGACCCGCTTGCAAAGTTGAGTTGCCGCCCCGATTTTATGCTGCTGCTTTACCCGGTGGTAACGTTTAACGAAGAATGGACACACATAGGTTCGCGCAAAAATCTTCTCGGAGAAAATAACAAATGGGAACTGGTGGAAAAATATTCGAACGAACGACAGGTTACTGCGGATACGCCTCCAACTTTTTTCATCCTTGCCGACGACGACAAAGCTGTTCCTCCACGCAATTCAATTGAAATGTACCTGGCAATGAAAAAATACGGGGTTCCGGCCGAAATGCATATTTACAGCAAAGGGGGCCACGGGTTCGGCATGAAAAAAACAGGACTTCCGGTAAATGAATGGCCCGGTTTGTTTATCAACTGGCTGAAATCACAGGAAATTATTTCAAACAAATAGTCATGTATTCCGAAACACATCCTTCCCGTGTATTTAAATTCTGCCCGAAATGCGGTTCTCCTGAATTTAAAATTACCGGGCCAAGGTCGTTTCGGTGCAGCAATTGCAGCTTCGAGTTTTATGTAAATTCGGCGGCGGCAGTTGCTGCACTTATTTTTAATGCGGAAGGAAAAATGCTTTTTACCCGCCGTGCGGTGGACCCCGACAAAGGAAAACTGGATCTTCCCGGCGGTTTTGTCGATCCGATGGAATCGGCAGAGCGGGCAGTGAAAAGAGAACTAAAAGAGGAACTCGGAGTAGAGGTAATTTCATTGAAATATTTCTGCTCGTTTCCCAACGAATACAAATATTCCGGGCTTTCCGTATTTACTACTGACCTTGCATTTTTAACCGAAATTGATAAGATTTCTGAGATTACCCCGATGGACGATATTTCGGCAATCGAATATATTTATCCGGAAGAATTGAACATGGAGGAGCTGCCTTCTGTTTCGATGAAGAATATTGTACACGAGGTTATTCAATTCAGAAAAAATGATAAAAAGCAGGCTTGAGAGACTGAGGAAGTGTATGGTTGGAAAAGGAGTTCAGGCTTTTTACATCCATGGCTCCGATCCGCATATAAGTGAATATTTGCCCGAGCGGTGGCATACCCGTGCATTTATCAGCGGTTTTACCGGTTCGTACGGATGGCTGGCAATCACGCTCAACGAGGCTGTTCTTTGGACTGATTCCCGATATTTTATTCAGGCTGAAAATGAGCTAAAAGGGTCAGGAATCCAAATGTTAAAAGCCCGTCTGCCTGAAACACCCGACGTTCCCGGATGGCTGATTCCAAGGATTCCGGCTGGTTCAAAGGTAGGGTTCAATTCCGAATGTTTCCCCTTCAGTTTGTATCAAAATATGTTGACACAGTTTTCCCAAACCGGAACTGAATTGGTTGATACAGGCGATCTGTTGAATGAAATATGGGACAATCGGCCAGCCTCCCCCAAAGCCGCAATTTTTGAACATGAACTCAAATACACAGGGGAAAGCCGGGTGGAAAAAATTAACCGGATTCGGGTCGGAATGTCCGAAAAAGGCGCCGATTGGCATATTCTAACCGCACTTGATGATATTGCATGGACTTTCAATCTCCGTGAAAACGACATCGAATTCAATCCTGTATTTTTAAGCTATGCATTGATCGGAAAACAACAGGCAATCCTGTTCGTTGATCTGAAAAAAATTCCCGACGACTTAAAAAACAAACTTCAGAACGAAGGCATTCAGCTTCGGGAGTACCCGTTAATATTCAGTTTTTTGAAAGAAATAAAAATATCAGAAAAAATATACATCGATCCCGACAAAACAAATTGCGCCATTGTTACATCCATTCCGGCATCCTGCAAAATTATCGAAGGGCTTTCCATGCCCTGCCTTCTGAAAGCGCAAAAAAACACTACTGAAATTGCCAATATCCGCCATGCGATGAAAAAAGACGGCGTTGCCCTGCTCGAATTCTGGCACTGGCTCGAAAATGCAGTTGGCAAGGAAAAAATTACGGAATACGATTTGGTTCTGAAGCTGAATCAGTTCAGGCAAAAACAACCAAAATTTAAAGGCGACAGCTTTTACCCGATTATTGGTTACCGGGAACACGGGGCAGTGGTTCATTTGCATGTTGCAGAAGGCAATGCGCTGGAAATTGAGAAAAGCGGCATCCTGCTTTTCGACTCGGGGGGACATTATTTGGACGGTACCACTGACATCACCCGAACTATTGCTTTGGGAATACCAACCGATCAGCAAAAAAGTGATTTCACACTGACGCTAAAAGGAGTGATCGCCCTTTCGAAAGCAATTTTTCCTGAACATACCCGCGGTTGCCACCTTGATATTTTGGCCCGAAAAGCGCTTTGGGAAAATGGTTTGAATTACGGACACGGAACCAGCCACGGAGTTGGTTTTTTCCTGAACGTGCATGAAGGGCCGGTGAGCATTCGCCCGGACTTGAACGATCAGACGATAAAAGAAGGCATGGTACTGTCGAATGAACCGGGTTTGTACAGGGAAGGTGAGTACGGTATCCGTACCGAAAACATGATGGTTTGCGTGGAAAAGCAAACCACTGCATACAGCAAATTTCTGGGATTCGAAACACTCACCCTCTTCCCAATCGACACAAGAATGATTGCAATAGAACTATTGTTAGTCGACGAAATTCAATGGATTAATGCCTACCATCAACAGGTTTGGGAAAAATTAAGTTCTTCTGTTTCCGGCGAATTAAAGATATTTCTTCAGAAAAAAACAAATATTCTGTAAAAAAAGAGGCTGCTCTTTTCAACAAAAGCAACCTCTTTTTCAAAAAATCAAAAAATTATTTTGCATACTTGGCATTCATCAAGTAATCAAAGCTTTTCTGAACGCTCACAATCGGATCGAAATTGTATCGTTCAACTTCAACGATATAATGTTTCATTCCGGCTTTTTTTGCCATTTTAAAAGCAGGTTCGAAATTCATTTTACCGCTTTCTCCCAGTTCTTTTTCATCTTTCACATGGTATAAAGTAAAACGCCCCGGATATGTATTGAAATAATCCACTGCATTTTTTCCGCCTTCGGCAATCCAATACAGGTCAATCTGGAAGAAAACTTTTTTAGGGTTAGTATTCTTTAGCATGAAATCGTAAATAACCTGGCCTTCCAGTTCTTTAAATTCTCCGGAATGGTTGTGATATCCGAATTTGATACCTTTGGCAGCACATTTTTCACCAACTGCATTAAATAAATCGCAATACAGTTTTAATCCGGCCAAACTTTCATACGCAATTTTGTTCATCGATGGTTGTACGATGTAACTAACGCCGGCAGCTTTATTGGCATCAATACATTTATCCCACCAAGTCATTGCTTCATTCCAGTTTTCTTTCGAAGGAACTGGTCCACCGCAGTGTGCGGAAATAACTTTCATACCGTTTTTTTCAACCAATGCTTTGAAGGCGATGGGTTCCATACCATACAGTTTTCCATCGGAATAACCAGCAGTTTCAACGGTTTTGTAACCCATGGCTCCTAATTTTTCGATGGTGCCGGTCACATCTGTTTTCATAGCTTCGCGAACCGAATACAACTGAATGCCAATTTCTTTTTTGGCAGCTTTATCCGAAGAAACAGCAGAAAAAACAAATGCAAAGAAAGTAAGGAAAAACAGAGCAGAAATCTTGCTCAATCTAGTTTTTAGGTACATGATTAAAAAGTTTTGAATTTAAATTAGTAATGTGTTTCAAGGCAAAAATAACACAATTTACTTTTCACCTGACGCGGCAAGCCCAAAAATCACCGATGTTATTTTTTAGTCACTGTTTTTTAATGCGTACCGAAACGGCATCTGTTTCTTTTACTGCTTTCAGAATATAAATTCCCGAGCGCAAATAAGACAAGTCGAAATTTATTGTATTCAATCCCAATTTATTAACGAACAGATTCTTTTTAATAATTTCATTCCCGAGAATATCATATATTTTTATGACCAGTTCTCCTTCTGTTTTAACCGAAATCTCAATAGTGAGTTTATTTTTTACCGGGTTGGGGTATACCTTTTTTACAGAAATTGATTTCTCTTCCTCTATAATATTACTTGCCGGTATATTCTGTGCCGAAAAAGATTCAAAAGAAAAACCAAACGAAGAGGAGACAATATGGAGAAAAATAGAAATAAGTATGATCGAATAGAGTTTCATGGCTTCAACAATTTGATTTCATTCCAATGGACAAAAACGATACCAAATAGTTGCAATAACCGGATATAAAAAGCATTGTCTCCGGAATCAGGGCTAAAGTTTATGCAATCAGCGAATTATCTCCGGGTTTTATTGCATCAACCAGACAAACATCAATACAACTGCCACAATCAGTACACAAAGTAGCTTCGATTCTATAAATCTCGTCTTCGATTATTGCTCCGACAGGGCACTGGAACAGATAAACGCAATCGCCGCATGCTACGCAATTAGAAGTAATGTGATATGCCATAATTTTTTGTTTTAAATTTTAATTGGGGAAAAATAGAATTTAATAAATGAAGTTGTCAAAAGTCGATTG